>NZ_JBITFE010000005.1:0-52765 GCF_044455745.1 Streptomyces sp. NPDC051136
GGACGCAGGTCGGTGAGTTCGACGAGATCGAAGCCGGACTCGACACGGGCATGCCGGCCCTGTCCCCGCTGGAGATCGGCGCCTACGTCACCGACGGCCCGGACGGCCCGGTGCTGGAGACGACGTTCTCCTACGCCCCGGGTGTGTTCGACGAGACGGACGTGGCCGGGCTGACCGAGTTGTGGCAGGAGGCGCTGGGTGCGCTGGCCGCGCATGCCGTGCGGCCAGGAGCGGGCGGGCTGACCCCCTCCGACCTGCCGCTGGTGACCGCCGGCCAGAGCGAGATCGAACGGTGGGAGGAGCGCTACCCCGGCCTGTCCGACGCCTGGCCGCTCACCCCGCTCCAGTTCGGCCTGCTCTTCCACACCCTCGTCGACGGCGACGACTCCGGCATGGACGCCTACCAGATGCAGTTGGTCTTCCACCTGTCCGGGCGGGTGGACGGCGAGCGGATGCGCAAGGCGGGCCAGGCGCTGCTGGACCGGCACGCCAACCTGCGCACCGCGTTCGTCTCCGCCAGCGAGGGACTGGTCCAACTGGTGCTCGACGAGGTGGAGCTGCCCTGGCAGGAAGTGGATCTGCGCCGGTTCTCCGAGGCGGACAGGGAGGCGGAGCTGGAGTCCTTCCTCGCCCGCGACCACACCGTCCACTTCGACCCGGCCGCTCCGCCCCTGCTCCGGCTGGCGCTCGTCCGCCTGACCGACGAGCGCAGCGAACTCATGCTGACCGCGCACCACGTCCTCTTCGACGGCTGGTCGGGCCCCCTGCTGATGCAGGACCTGCTGCGGCTCTACGCGTCCTCGGGCGAGCAGTCGGCCCTGCCCGCCGTCGCCGGATACCGGGACTTCCTGGCCTGGCTGACCCGGCAGGACCGGGCCGCCGCGGCCGACGCCTGGGCCGCGGAACTCGACGGGGTCGAGGAACCGACCCTCCTCGAACCGGCCCTGCCCGACGTGCCGCAGACCACCACCGCAGGGCTCGGGCACGTCGAGATCGCACTCGGCGCCGAGGAGACCCGGGAGCTGACCCGCCGGGCCGCCGAACTGGGCGTCACCGTCAACACCCTGGTGCAGGGCGCCTGGGCCCTGGTGCTCGGCCAGCTGACGGGACGGCAGGACGTGCTGTTCGGCGCCACCGTCTCCGGACGGCCGCCCGAGGTGCCCGGCGCCGACGCCATGATCGGCATGTTCATCAACACCCTGCCCGTCCGCGTGCACCACACCACCGGCGAGACCGCCCACGACCTGCTGAGGCGGCTCCAGGACCGGCAGACCGCGCTGCTCGACCACCATCACCACGGGCTCACCGACATCCAGCAGCGCACCGGGCTCCCGGCCCTCTTCGACACCCTCGTCGTCTTCGAGTCCTATCCGATGGACCGCGTCGGCATCGCCGAGGCCGGCGACGCCGCGGGCCTGGTGTGCACCGGCGTCCGGCCCTTCTCCGGCACGCACTACCCGCTGACCGTGATGGCCGTGACCGCGCCCCATCTCCAGCTGGGCCTGGACTACCGTACGGAGCTGTTCCGGCACGAGACGGTGGCCCGCGTCGGCGACCGGCTGCTGCGTGTCCTGCGGGCCCTGGTGGCAGACCCCGACCGCCCCGTCGACATGATCGACACTCTCGGCGACTCCGAACGCAGTTGGCTGCTGGAGGAGTTGACGGCCACCGGCACCGAGGTGCCGGACCTCACCGTCCCCGAGCTGTTCGAGCGGCAGGCGGCACGGACCCCGGAGGCGATCGCGGTCGAGAGCGGCGGGACGTCATGGACGTATCGCGAACTCGGCCGACGCGCCGACGAGGTGGCGGACGAGCTGGTCCGGCGGGGCGCCGGTCCCGAGTCCGTGGTGGGTCTCGCCCTGCCCCGGACGCCGGACCTGGTCGCGGCACTGCTCGGCATCCTCAGGGCCGGAGCGGCCTATCTGCCCATGGACCCCGCCTACCCCAGCCACCGGCTGGAACTGGTGCTGGAGCAGGCCCGGCCGCTGCTCGTCCTCACCGACACCGACACCGCCGGGCAACTGCCCCTGGGCCAGGTCCCCACGCTCCGCCTGGACACCCTCGACGCGTCCGCGGCCCCGCCGGCCCGCCCCCGGCGGGCGCCGCTCCCGGACAACCTGGCGTACGTGATGTACACCTCGGGCTCCTCCGGCGTCCCCAAGGGAGTGGGGATCACCCACCGCGGGGTCACCAACGGCCTGGCCGGACTCATGGCGGCGCTGGGTGTGCCGCCGGGCGTCCGGACACTCGCGGGCACCTCGGTCAACTTCGATGTGTCGGTCTTCGAGATCTTCACCACGCTGTGCTCCGGAGGCACCGTCGAGATCGTCCGCGACGTGCTCGAACTGGGCGAGCGGGGCGGCTGGAACGGCGGGGTGATCAGCGCCGTGCCGTCCGCCTTCGCCGAACTCGTGGAGCGGATCGCCGGGAAGGTCCACGCGGACACGGTGGTGCTCGCCGGCGAGGCACTGCCCGGCAGCCTGGTGGAGCGCATCCGCAGCACCATGCCGGGAGCCCGCGTCGTCAACGGCTACGGACAGAGCGAGAGCTTCTACGCCAGCCTCTGGACGCTCGCCGCCGACGACGACTGGGACGGCGCCGACAGCGCCCCCATCGGCGCCCCGCTGGGCAACATGCGGGCGTACGTCCTCGGTCCCGCGCTCACCCCGGTCCCGCCCGGCGCCGTCGGCGAGCTGTACGTCGGCGGGCTCGTCGGACGCGGCTACCACGGCCGGCCGGGCCTGACCGCGGAGCGTTTCGTCGCCGACCCGTTCGGGCCCGCGGGCGAGCGCATGTACCGCACCGGCGACCTCGCCCGGTGGACGCCCGACGGACAGCTCGCGTACGCCGGACGCGCCGACGCGCAGGTGAAGGTCCGCGGTTTCCGTGTCGAACCCGGTGAGATCGAGGCTGCCCTCGCCGGCCACCCCGACGTCGGACGGGCCGTGGTCCATCCGCGCGGCGACCGGCTCCTCGCCTACGTCGTCCCCGAGGCGGACCGACCCGCGCCGGACGCGGGTGAACTGCGCCGGTACGCGGCCGAGCGCCTGCCGTCGTACATGGTCCCGGCCGCCGTCGTCCCGCTGGACCGGCTGCCGCTGATGCCGAACGGCAAACTGGACCGCTCCTCGCTCCCCGAACCGGCCTACACCGGTGAGGCGTACCGGGCACCGGAGACGGACGAGGAGCAGCTGCTGGCCGGGCTGTTCGCCGAGGTGCTCGGCCTCGACCGGGTCGGCGTCGACGACAACTTCTTCGCCCTGGGCGGCCACTCCCTGCTGGCCACCCAGCTGACCGGCCGGATCGGTGACGCCCTGGGCACCGAGCTGCCCATACGGACGCTGTTCCAGTACCCGACGGTGGCCGAACTCGCCGTCCGGCTCGGCGAGGACGGCGCCCCGGCCTTCGAGGACCCGTACGCCCGCGTGCTGACCATCCGCTCCGGCGGCGACCGCGAGCCCTTGTGGTTCATCCAGCCCGGCTTCGGTCTGAGCTGGTCGTACCTCAGCTTCGCCCCGCACATCACCGACCGCCCGGTGTACGCCTTCCAGGCGCAGGTGTTCGGCGGCGAGGCCGCCCCCGAGACGGTCGAGGACGTGGTCGACGACTGCATCCGGCGGATGCGGGAGATCCAGCCCGAAGGGCCGTACCACGTCCTCGGCTGGTCCTTCGGCGGCACCGCGGCCCACGCCGTCGCCACCGAACTCGCCCGCCGCGGTCACGAGGTCGGCCTGCTCGGTCTGCTCGACTGCGCGCCCGCCGACTACTTCGACGACGCCGAGATGCTGCCGCAGCAGGACGTCGAACACATCCTGGAGGACTACATCGGGCACATGATGGGCGCGGACGAGTACCGGCGCGTCCTCGAGAACTCGGCCCTCGCCCTCATGAACCACGTGGCGATCCTCCAGAAGTTCACCTCCCCGCACTACGCGGGGGACGCGGTGTTCTTCCACGCCACGCAGAACCCGCACGACCTGTACGCCGGGGACGCCGGACACTGGGCGCCCCACGTCGGCGGCACCGTCGACTCGTACGACATCGAGACCGGCCACCCGCAGATGTGCGACCCGGGGCCGGCCGCCGAGATCGCACGGATCATCAACCGCAAGCTCGCCGGCGGCTGACGGCGACGCGGCGGACGCGCGGTGCCCACCGCGCGGCCGCCGCGCGGACCGGACGGCGGGTGCGCGGACCGGACGGCGGAGGCCGGCCCGGAGGCACGTGAACGGGGCGCGGCCACGGCCGCGCCCCGTTCACGTCGCTGCCCCCTGCGGGGGCGTCCTCACCGGTTCGTCACCAGACCACGGGCAGTTCGGACAGTCCGTACACGCCCTGGTCGCCCTTGAAGCGCAGCTCCTCCAGCGGCACGGCCGCCTTCAGGCCGGGCATCCGGGCGAGCAGCGAGTCGAAGACCACCTGGAACTCCAGCCGGGCCAGGCTCTGGCCGAGGCACTGGTGCGGGCCGTGCCCGAACGCGAGGTGGTTGCGGGCCGTCCGGTCGATGTCGAACGTGCCGGGGTCCTCGAACACCGACGGGTCGTGGTTGGCGGCGAGACCGAAGCCCACCACGCCCTCGCCCGCGGCGATCGTCTTGCCGCCGATCTCGATGTCCTCGGCCGCGACCCGGACCATCGCGAGTTCCGACACGGTGAAGTACCGCAGCACCTCCTCGACCAACCCCGGCGTGAGCGAGGGGTCCGCCCGGACGCGCTCCATCTGCTCCGGGTGACGAAGCAGCAGCGCGATGCCGAGCGAGATGGTGCTGGCGGACGTCTCGTGGCCGGCCACCAGCAGGAGGAAGGCCAGGCCCATCAGGGACATGCGGTCGTAGTCACCGCTCTCCCGGCCCTTGGCTATCTGCCGGCTCAGCAGATCGTCGCCGGGCTCCTCCTCCTTCTGCGCGATCAGGTTCATCAGGTACCCGGCGAGCGCGCCGAACGCTTCGTCGCGCTCGCTCTCCGACGTGGTGATGCTGACCAGGCGCGTGCTCTGGGACAGGAAGAACTGGTGGTCGCCGAGCGGCACGCCGAGCTGCTCGCACATCACCAGCGCGGGCACCTGCACGGCCAGTTCGGCCACCAGGTCGGCGGGCTGCGGGCCGGCCAGGACGGCGTCCAGCCGCTCGTCCACGATCCGCTGGACGGTGGGCCGCAGCTCCTTGATGCGCTTGGCGGTGTACTCGGTGATCACCTTGCGGCGGACCTCACCGTGCGCCGGCGGGTCCAGGTTGATCATCGTCTGGATCGGCTGCTCGGTCGGCTTCTCCAGGCTGAACAGCGGGTAGCCGGGCTGCCGGTTGTCCGAACTGAACCTCGGGTCGCCGAGCATGGCCCGCACGTCCTCGTAGCGGGTCAGCGCCCAGACCTCGTCGTTGTTGGGCAGCTGGACCCGGGCGACCGGTTCCTGCTGCCGCAGCCGGTCGTAGGCCTCGGGCGGCGAGAACGGGCACTGCCGGGTGAACGGGATCCGGTCCTCGACCGGCGCGTTCTGCTCTGTCATGTCAGGGAGCCCTTCGGTGGGTGGGTGGTTCGGATACGGACGGGCAGCCGGACGAGGTGACGCCCTCGCCGGGCCGGCCCGGGGCACCGGCGGCGTGCGGCGCGGCCGTCCTTGCCGGCCGGCGGACGGGCGGCGTCGGTCATCAGGACGGACCGGCCACGCCAGGCCGGTCCGACGGCGTCCGCGGGTCCGGCGGCGCGACCCGCACCGGCGGGCCCTCCCGGCGCGACGCGGTGCGGCCGCCGACGGCGTTGCTCACTCGCTCGGCACGCAATTCCACGGGAAGAGGAGGGGACACGGCTTTCCCTTCTGGGTGCGAAGTGATTCCGTAGACGGTGTCGGACGATTCCCGGACGGCGGCCCGAAAGAAGCGAGGACGTGTCATCGCTTTCACGGGACCGCGTCGACCGGCGGACTCGCGAATTGCGATGTCGAGCACACTACGATGCGGTGCGCCATTCCGGCTATCGTCGCTCCGGCGCCAGGACGGCAGAGTCCGAACGGCCAGGCAACCCTTGACCCGGAGGCCCCGTTCCGGCCCACCGTGTCCCGTCGACGGGACACGCTTCCTCGACGACCCGATACCCGCGTGAAACCGGTGTCGGCATCCGAGACCAGACACAATCTGGCCAACCGAAGGAGTAATCGTGTCAGAAGGAAAGACGGCGGTGCCCGGCGGCAAGGCGGCCACCACGCGGCGCTATCTCATGTGCCGTCCGACGTACTTCGACGTCACCTACTCCATCAACCCGTGGATGGAGCCCGGCAAGCCCAGTTCGGCCCAGGTGGGCGTCGAGCAGTGGAAGCAGCTGCACGACACGTTCGTCACGCTCGGGCACGACGTGCAGCTCATCGAACCCGTGGCGGGCCTGCCCGACATGGTGTTCGCCGCCAACGGCGCGACCGTCGTCGACGGCAAGGTGCTCGTCGCCCGGTTCCGGCACGAGCAGCGGGCCGACGAGGCCCAGGAGTACCTCGACTGGTTCCGCTCGCGCGGCTGGAGCGAGGTCGAGCAGGCCCGGTACGTCAACGAGGGCGAGGGCGACTTCCTGTGCGCCGGGGACGTGCTCCTGGCGGGCTCCGGCTTCCGCAGCGACGTGCGGGCCCACGACGAGGCGCGTGAGTTCTTCGGCCGCGAGGTCGTGTCGCTGATGCTGGTCAACCCGCGCTTCTACCACCTGGACACGGCGCTTTCGGTGCTCGGGGACGGCGAGGTCATGTACTACCCGGAGGCGTTCTCCGCCAGCAGCCGCGCGGTCCTCGCCGAGCGGTTCCCGGACGCCGTCCTCGCCGAGCCCGAGGACGCGGAGGTCTTCGGGCTCAACGCCCTCTCCGACGGCCGGCGTGTCTTCATGCCGCGTCAGGCCGCCCGTCTCGCCGACCGCCTGCGCGAGCGCGGCTACGAGCCGGTCGGCGTCGACCTGAGCGAACTCCTCAAGGCCGGCGGCAGCGTGAAGTGCTGCACCCTGGAACTGCGCGACTGACACACCCCGGGCGTGGAGCCCCGCCGTCCTGTCGGCGGGACGGGGGCGGGCTGCCGAGCGCCCCGCCCCCGCACACGCTGTTTCCCGGTTCACCGGCCGCCGGTCGGGAGGTATGTTCGGAAGCGGCCGAATCCACTCGGGCGACGACCGGCGGAGAAGGATTCACCAGAACCGGGGAGCGCACGCCGACATTCACGGCGGTCCTGAATTTCAAAAGGTGCCGCCCCGCACCCCGGCCGTTCATTCGGAGGAGCTTCAGAACCTCTTCCGTGGACCATTCAACGCACTCCTCCCGCCCGGTTCCAGAAATGTCCCGGGCGTATTCCGACCTCGTGAACAACCAGCGTGCAGGAGAAGGGAAAATGGCGCATTCCATCACCCGCCGGCCCCGTATCTCGTCCAGGGCCGCGCTGCTGCGGGGCAACAGCCTGGGAGAACTCTTCCTGCTCGCGCGGGAACGCGGCGCCATCGACCTGGCGGTCGGTACCCCGGGCTATCCCGAGCCGGCCCCCGAGATCATCGACGCCGCGGCCGAGGCCACACGGAGCGGCCGCAACCAGTACGACCACCCCTCCGGCGACCTGCCGCTGCGCGAACGGATCGCGCGGACCCTCACCACACCGACCGACCCGGCCACCGAGCTGACCGTGACCGTCGGCGCCACCGAGGCGCTGTGCGTCGCCCTGCTCGCCACCGTCGACCCGGGCGACGAGGTCGTCCTCCTCGACCCGGGGTACGAGCAGTTCACCGCCGCGATCGCGCTGGCCGGCGCGGTGCCCCGTTTCGTGCCGTGCCAGCCGCCCTCCTGGCGCCACGACCCGGCCGACCTGGCTGCCGCCTTCGGCCCCCGCACCCGGGCCGTCCTGCTCAACTCACCGGCCAATCCCACCGGCCGGGTACTGGACCGCACCGAGCTGGACGAGATCGCGGCGCTGTGCGAGCGTTGGGACGCCACGGTGATCTGCGACGAGGTGTACAGCGCCTTCGTCTTCGACGGCAGGCCCCACCTGTCTGTCACGGAGGTCCCCGGCCTCGCCGAGCGGAGCATCGTGGTCGGCTCCCTCTCCAAGAGCCACGCCATCAGCGGCTGGCGCCTGGGCTTCCTGCGCGCCGACGCAGCCCGCACCGAGGTGCTCCGGCGCGTCCACGAGGTCACCACCAACGGTGCCGCCACGCCGCTCCAGGTCGCCGTGGGCATGGCCGCGTTCAGCGTCGACACGGACACCGCGTCCCGGGAGATGGAAGCGCGCCGGGACCTGGCCCAGGAGATCTTCTCCCGCAAGGGCATGAAGTTCGCCCCGTCCGAAGGCGGCTGCTTCCTCTTCGCGGACGTCGGCAACCTCACCGGCGGCCGCCACGACGGCCGGCGGTTCGTCCTCGAACTCCTCGACGAGGCCGGGGTGCTGATCGTGCCCGGGGCTTCCTTCTTCGCCGACCCCGCCCGCGGCGAGCAGTACGTACGCATCGCGTTCAACCGGCGGACCGACCTCCTCCACGAGGTCGGACGCCGGGTCCTGGGCGACTGACGCCGACGAGCTGGGGGAGAGAACGAATGAGTCAGTACACGGCTGGTCAGCTGGGACCGCTTCCGGACTTCCTGCTGGAGGGAACCGAGGACGTCACCCGCATCGTCACGCCCGCGGGCGACAAGATGTGGCTGGTGCGCGACTACGCGCTGGGGCGCGCGGTGCTGACCGACAAGCGGTTCAGCCGGGCCGGCGCCCTCGCACCCGAGGCACCGAAGTTCAACGACGCCCAGCCGACCCCCGACTCGATGATGAGCATGGACGGCGACCGCCACACCCGGCTGCGCCGCATCGTCAGCGGGGCCTTCTCCACCGGCCGGATCGCCGCCATGGGCCCCTTCGTGGGAGAACTGGCCGACCGGCACCTCGACGCGATCGCCGCGCACGGACCGGGCGCCGACCTCGTCGAGCACCTCGCCGCGCCGCTTCCGCTGGCCGTACTGTGCTCGGTGCTCGGCATCCCGCCCGAGGACAGCGCCCGCTTCCGGGACTGGGTCGAGGTCCTCTTCGACATCTCGGCGAGCGAGCCGCGGGAGAAGGCGCGCCGGCGCGTCGAACTCGCCGCGTACATCACCGATCTGGTCGGACACAAGCGGCGGCAGCCTCAGGACGACCTGCTCTCCAGCCTCATCGAAGCCCACGACCGCGGTGACCTCACCATGAGCGAACTGCTCACCCTCGGCCTCACGCTGCTGATGGCCGGTTACGAGACCACGGTCGGACAGCTCGGCCTGTCGGTCCTGTCGCTGCTGTCGGACCCCGTCACGCACCGCGAACTCGTCGCACGGCCCGAAGCGATCGCGCCGGCCGTGGAGGAACTGCTGCGCGTCAACCCGGCCACCCCCCTGGCCTTCCCCCGGGTCGCCCTCCAGCCGGTGCGGCTGGGCACCGTCACGGTCCAGGCCGGCGAGGCCGTCATGGTCGCGCTGCTGCACGGCAACCGCGACGCCAAGGTCTTCGCCGAACCGGAGTCCCTCGCCCTGGCCGGCCAGGACGGGGTCCACCTGACCTTCGGCCACGGCGTGCACCGCTGCCTGGGGGCCCCGCTGGCCCGGCTCCAGGTCCGCGCCGTCCTCGAACGGCTGCTGCACCGCTTCCCCACCCTGCGGTTCGCGGCCGTCGACACCCCCGTGATCTGGAAGGACGGGCTGGCGACCCGCGGGCTGGCCCGCCTCCTCGTCGACTGGTAACCCCCGCCGAGCGCCGCCGTCACCCACGCCAGCCGGACGTGCCGCCCCCCAGGCACGTGCCCAGACCCGAAGCGAGAAACACGTGTCCGCAGAGCACGCACGCACCGAGGCCGGGTCCGCCTGGACGCCGCTCGACGTCGTCGGCACGGCCTTCACCGAGCCCCTCCGCCGCTCCCGCACCGCCCCGCCTCCGTCCGCGGACACGGAACACCCGGCTGCCGAGGAGCCGGCCGCCGAACGCGTGACCGCCGACGAGCCGGCCGCGTCACGGGACCGCCTGAGCGGTCTGGGCCGGGCGGCCCTCGCCGATGCCGGACGGGCCGCCGACGAGCCGGTGGGGCTCGTCCTGGCGGGCGGCGCAGACGACCGGCAGGCCCTCGCCCGGGAGACCGCCGACACCCTCGCCCTGCGCGGCCCCGTACACACCGTGCCCGGTGGTCGGGTTCGGCAGGCCGTGGACCTCGCGGCCGCGACCCTGGACACCGGCGCCGTCCGTACCGTCCTGGTCCTGCTCGCTCCGGACCCCCACGGACCCGCCGGCGCCACCGCCCTGATGCTGTGCCCGGCCGACCGGGCCGAGGCCTTCGGCCACCGCGCCCGTGCCACCCTGCGCACCGCCGAGGACCTGACGGCCTTCCTCGCCGCGCCGGTGGCCGCCCCCGCCTTCCGCGGCACGACGGTGCCGGTGCCGCTGTCCGGCGCCGATCGTGCCGCCGTGGGGGAGCGTGCGGCGCGGCTGCGCACGCACGCCGACGCGCATCGTCCGCCGCTGCCCGCCCTCGGACTGGCCATGGCGGACGCCGGCGCCGACGGGCCGTTCCGCTCCGTCGTCCTCGCCGACACACACGAGCGGCTCGACGACGAACTGCGCACGCTCGCCGAAGGACGACGCAGCACCACCCGGATCGACGCGGTCGCCGAAAGCCGCGAGCGGACCGTGTTCGTCTTCCCCGGCCAGGGCTCCCAGTGGGCCGGCATGGCCGCCGGACTCCTGGAGACCTCGGACGTGTTCCGGGCCTCCGTCGACGCCTGCGCCGACGCCCTCGCACCCTTCGTCGACTGGTCCCTGCACGAGGTGCTGCGCGGCGCGCCCGGCGCCGCCTCCCTGGACCGGGACGACGTCGTACAGCCCGCGCTGTTCGCCACGATGGTGGCCCTGTCGGACCTGTGGGCCTCGTTCGGTGTGCGCCCCTCGGCCGTCGTGGGGCACAGCAACGGCGAGATCGCCGCCGCGGTGGTCTCCGGCGCCCTGAGCCTGGCGGACGGCGCACGCGTCGTCTCGCTGTGGAGCAAGGCCCAGGCGCGCCTGGCCGGGCGGGGCGGCATGCTGTCCGTCTCCGCGGCCGTGACCGACCTGGAGCCCGGGCTGGCCGCCTGGGGCGACCGGGTCGCCGTCGCCGCGGTCAACGGCCCGGCATCGGTCGTGCTCTCCGCGGATCCCGAGGCCGTCGACCTGCTGCTGGAGGAGTTCGCCGCCGACGGCATCGACGCGAAGCGCATCCCGGTCAACGTGGCCGCCCACTCCCCGCTCGTCGAGCTCATGCGCGAGGAGATCCTCGCCGGGCTGGCGCCGGTGCGGCCGCGTACGTCGAGCGTGCCCTTCCACTCCACCCTGACCCGCACGGTCCTGGACACCTCCGCCCTGAACGCCGACTACTGGTACGCCAACCTGCGCGGCACCGTCCAGCTCGCCCCGGTCGTCCGCGGACTCGCCGACCACGACGCCTTCGTCGAGGTGAGCCCCCACCCGGTCCTCACCATGGCGCTCCAGCAGACTCTGGACGACGTCGCGTCGCCCGCCGTCGTGTCGGAGACCCTGCGCCGCAACCAGGACGGTGCCACCCGCTTCCTGACGTCACTGGGACGCCTGCACACCGCGGGCGTCCCCGTGGACTGGCGGCCCGCGTACGGGCCCGGCACCGTCCCCGCCGACGTGCCCCGCGACGTGCCGGACCCGGCCCCCGCCGGCCCCGCCCCGGCCGGGCGGCCGGACGGCGCGGACCGGGAGGAGACGGCCCACCGGATGCTGGAACTGATCCGCGCCGAGGCGGCCCTGGCACTCGGCCTCGGCGCGGACACCGACGTGGACGCCACGGGCGCCTTCCGCGGCCTGGGCCTCGACTCGGTCATGGCGGTCGAACTGCGCAACCGGCTGGTCGCGGCCACCGGCCTGCGCCTGCCGGTGACCGTGCTGTTCGACCACCCCACCCCGCAGCGGCTCGCCGATCACCTCGCCGGCCTGCTCACCGGTGCCGACCCGCACGCCGCGCCCGCCGCCCGCCGCTCCGCCGGCACCGACGACCCGGTGGTCGTCGTCTCCATGGCCTGCCGCTTCCCCGGCGGAGCGAACAGCCCCGACGACCTGTGGCGGCTCGTCGTGGACGAGAAGGACGTGGTCTCCGACTTCCCCGGCAACCGCGGCTGGCACCTGGACACCCTTTTCGACCCCGAGCCCGGACGGGCCGGGAAGTCGTACACCCGGCAGGGCGGTTTCCTGTACGACGCCGACCTGTTCGACGCGGAGTTCTTCGGGATCAGCCCGCGGGAAGCCGTCGGCATGGACCCGCAGCAGCGGCTCGTCCTCGAGACCGTCTGGGAGACCCTGGAACGGGCCGGGGTGAGCACGGCGGACCTGCACGGCAGCAACACCGGCGTCTACCTGGGAGCCATCGGCCAGGACTACGGCCCCCGCCTGCACGAGGCGGACGACACGGCAGGCGGCTACCTGCTCACCGGCAACTTCACCAGTGTGCTCTCCGGCCGGGTCGCCTACACCTACGGTCTGGCCGGCCCCGCCATCACGGTGGACACCGCCTGCTCGTCCTCCCTGGTGGCCGTGCACCTGGCGGCCAGGGCGCTGCGCCAGGGCGACTGCGACCTGGCGCTGGCCGGCGGGGTGACGGTGATGTCGAGCCCCGGACTGTTCGTGGAGTTCAGCCGGCAGCGGGGGCTGGCGCCCGACGGCCGCTGCAAGGCCTTCTCCGACACGGCCGACGGCACCGGGTGGGCCGAGGGCGTGGGGGTGCTGCTGCTGGAGCGGCTGTCGGACGCGCGGCGGCACGGGCACGAGGTGCTGGCGGTGGTGCGCGGTTCCGCGATCAACCAGGACGGGGCCAGCAACGGCCTGGCCGCGCCCAGCGGTCCGGCGCAGGAGCAGGTCATCCGCTCGGCCCTCGCGGACGCCGGTCTGTCTTCGGTGGAGGTGGACGCGGTGGAGGCGCACGGGACGGGGACGCGGTTGGGTGATCCGATCGAGGCGCAGGCGCTGCTGGCGACGTACGGGCAGGGCCGGGAGCCGGAACGGCCGCTTCTGCTGGGGTCGTTGAAGTCGAACATCGGTCATGCGCAGGCGGCGGCGGGTGTGGGCGGGATCATCAAGTCCGTCCAGGCCATGCGGCACGGCGTGCTTCCGCGGACGTTGCACGTGGGTGAGCCGACCTCGCACGTGGACTGGAGTGCGGGCGGGGTGTCGCTGCTGACCGAGGCGCGGCCGTGGCCCGAGACGGGCCGGCCCCGCCGGACGGGGGTCTCCTCCTTCGGGATCAGCGGCACCAACGCCCACGTGATCCTGGAACAGGCACCCGAACCCGCCGAGACCCCGGAACCCTCCCCCGGCACACCGGCCGCGTCCGGCGCCGCGGTGCCCGGCCCCTGGCTCCTGTCCGCGCGCGGCGAGGACGCGCTGCGCGCCCGGGCCGCCGGGCTGCGCGACCACGTCGCCGAGCACCCCGACGTGCCCCTGGCCGACATCGGCCTGACCCTCGCCACCTCGTCCACCCGCTTCCCGGAGGCGGCCGCCGTGGTGGCCGAGGACCGGGAGGGCTTCCTGCGGGGCCTTGCCGCGCTGGCCGCGGGGGAGCAGTCACCCGACGTCCTGCGGGGCCCGGCGCCGTGTCCCGACGGCGGCACCGCGTTCCTGTTCACGGGGCAGGGCAGTCAGCGGGCCGGGTGTGGCCGGGAGTTGTACGAGCGGTATCCGGTGTTCGCGGCGGCGGTGGAGGAGGTGTGTGCGGTTCTCGATCCGCTGGTGGGTTGTTCGGTGCGGGATCTGCTGCTGGCGGAGGAGGGGGGTGCGCGGGCGGCGTTGCTGGAGGAGACGCGGTACACGCAGCCGGTGTTGTTCGTGCTGGAGGTGGCGTTGTTCCGGTTGCTGGAGCACTTCGGTGTGGTGCCGGATCATCTGCTGGGGCATTCGGTGGGTGAGGTGGCGGCGGCGCATGTGGCGGGTGTGCTGGATCTGTCGGATGCGTGTGCGTTGGTGGCGTGGCGGGGTCGTTTGATGCAGGAGGCGCCGTCGGGTGGGGCGATGGTGGCGTGCGAGGGGACGGAGGAGGAGGTCCGGGGGGCGCTTGCGGGGTTGGGCGGGCGTCTTGACGTGGCTGCGGTGAACGGTCCGTCGGCGGTGGTGGTGACGGGGGACGAGGACGCGGCGTTGCGGTTGGCGGGGTTGTGGAAGGAGCGGGGGCGTCGGGCGTCGCGGTTGCGGGTGTCGCACGCGTTTCATTCGGCGCACATGGACGGGGTGCTGGAGCGGTTCCGCGAGGTGGTCGCGGGGCTGGTGTTCCATGCGCCGCGGATCGCGCTGGTGTCGAACGTGACCGGCCGGGTGGCGACCGCGGAGGAGCTGGGCGACCCGGAGTACTGGGTGCGTCAGCTGCGCGGCACCGTCCGCTTCCACGACGGCGTACGCACCCTGGTCGACCGACGCGTCACCGCGTACGTGGAGTTGGGCCCCGACCCGGTGCTCACGGCCATGGTCCGGGCCTGCCTCGGCGAGGACGCCCCGGCGCTCGCCCCTCTCCTGCGCCGCGACCGGCCGGAGACCCGCACCTTCACCATCGCCCTCGCCCGGCTCGCCCTGCACGGCGTCCAGCCGGACACCGAGCGGCTCTTCCCCGGCGGCAGACGGACCGCACTGCCCACCTACGCCTTCCAGCGCAGCCGGTACTGGCTCGACGCCGCCGCCGTGAGCGATGCCGCGGACGTGGGCCTCGCCCCCGCCGGGCATCCGCTGCTCGGTGGGATGACCGGCCTCGCCGACGGCGACGGACTCCTGTTCGCCGGCCGCCTCTCCCCGCGCACCCGGCCCTGGCTCGCCCAGCACCTCATCGCGGGCACCGAACTGCTGCCGGGCGCCGCACTCGTGGAACTGGCCGTCGCCGCAGGTGACCGCGCCGGCTGCGGCACCCTGCGCGAACTCGTCCTCGAAGCCCCCCTGCCGCTGCCCGCCGACGGCGTCCGTCTCCAGATCACCGTGGGACCCGTCGACGGTGACGGCGGCCGGCCGGTCGCACTCCACTCCAGTCACGAGGAGGGCGACTGGACCCGGCACGCCTCGGGAGTGCTCGCCCCGCGCGCCGGGACGGCCCCCGCCGAGGAGGGCTCCTGGCCGCCCCCGGCCGCCCGCCCGCTGCCGCTCGACGGTCTCTACGACCGCCTCGCCGACCGCGGCTACGCCTACGGCCCCGCCTTCCAGGGCCTCGTCGCCGCCTGGCGGTCGGGCACCGACCTGTACGGGGAGGTGGAACTGCCCGAGGACCTGCACTCCGAGGCCGCCGAGTACGGCCTGCACCCGGCGCTCCTGGACGCCGCCCTGCACACCCTGCTGCTCGCCGAACCCGGCGACGAGGGCACGGTCCGGCTGCCGTTCGCCTACGACGGGGTGACCCTGCACGCCTCGGGCGCCACCCGGCTCAGGGTCCGGCTCACCCGGAACACCGGTGACGGCCTCACCCTGACGGCCACCGACCCCGCCGGACAGCCGGTGCTGAGCGTCGACTCCGTGACACTGCGCCCGGTGCCGGCCGAGCGCATCACCGGGCACACGGGCGGCTCCGCCGACGTTCCGCACCGGGTGGAGTGGCAGTGGCTGCCTGCCCCCGCGGACCGGACCGCACCCGGGCGGTGGGCGGCCCTCGGTGCCGCCGTGCCCGGTCTCACCGAGACCGTCCACCCGGACCGGGACGCCCTCACCGCCGCCCTCGACGCCGGTGAACCCGCTCCCGAGGTGCTGGTGCTCACCTGCCGCACGGACCGGGAGCGTGACGCGGGGGCGCGCGCCGCCGTCCGGGACATGCTCGGCGTGATCCGGCACTGCCTCGGCGACGAGCGGCTGGCGGCCACCCGGTACCTGCTCCTGACGCACCGCGCCGTCGCGGCCGTCCCCGGCGAGGACGTCCACGACCTGCCCGCTGCCGCGGTGCGCGGACTGGTGCGCACCGCCGCGAGCGAACACCCCGGACGCTTCGCACTGCTGGACACCGACGCCGGCACCGGCCGCGACCACGAGGCCGGCACCACCGGCGCCGGCACCACCGACGCCGGCACCGGCCGCGACCACGAGGCCGGCACCACCGGCGCCGACGACCTGCGCACCGCCGCGGCGACCGCTGTGGCCGACGGCCTGGAACTGGCCCTGCGCGACGGCCGGATGCTGACGCCCCGCCTGACACGCGGCCGAGCGGCACCGGCCGGGCCGGTCGTCCTCGACCCCGACGGCACCGTCCTGATCACCGGAGGCACCGGGGGCCTCGGGCGCCGCCTCGCGCGGCACCTGGTCGTCCGGCACGGCATCCGGCACCTGCTGCTGACCAGCCGCCGGGGACCGGACGCCCCCGGCGCCGCCGAACTCGTCGCCGAACTGGCCGACTCGGGCGCCGAGGTCACCGTCGTCGCCTGCGACACCGCGGACCGCGACCGCCTCACCGGGGTCCTGGCGGACATACCCGCCTCCCACCCGCTGACGGCCGTCGTGCACGCCGCGGGCATCCTCGCCGACGCCACCCTGGACAACCTGCGCCCCGAGGACGCCGACCGGGTCCTCGCCGCCAAGGCGGACGGCGCCCGCCATCTGCACGAACTCACCGCCGACCGGCCGCCGGCCGCGTTCGTCCTCTTCTCCTCCGTCGCCGGACTCCTCGGCACCCCCGGCCAGGGCGCGTACGCCGCGGCCAACGCCTACCTCGACTCCCTGGCCCAGCACCGCCGCGCCCGGGGAACGGCCGCGACCTCACTGGCCTGGGGCATGTGGGACACCGCGGCCGGCGGCATGGCCGCCCGGCTGGACACCGCGGACGCCGCCCGCTGGAAGCGCAGCGGCATACGCCCGCTGACCGAGGAGCACGCCCTGCGCCTGTTCGACGCGGCGCTCTCCTCCGACGAACCCCTGCTGGTCCCCGCCGCCCTCGACGTCACCGCGCTGCGCGACGCCGACCCCGCCCCGCACCCGCTGCTGCGTGCCCTCGCCCCCCGCGCCCGCCGCCGCGCCGCGACCGGGGAGAGCGCCGCCTCCTGGGCCCAGCGCACCGCGAACCTGCCGGAAGCCGAACGGCGCCGGGCCGTCACCGACCTGGTCCGCAGCACGGTCGCCGCCGTCCTCGCCCTGCCCGGCCCCCGCAGCGTCGACCTGACCGCCGCCTTCCGCGACCTCGGCGTCGACTCCCTGTCGGCGCTCGAACTGCGCGGACGGCTCGGCACGGCCACCGGCGTCACCCTGCCGGCCACCGTGGTCTTCGACCACCCCACCCCGCAGGCCCTCCTCGACCACCTGATGGAGCGGATCGCGTCGGCCCCCGCCGCGCCCGAGACCCGCACCGCACCGGTCCCCGCCGCCCGCTCCGAGCAGGACGACCCGGTGGTGATCGTCGGCATGGCCTGCCGGTACCCGGGCGACGTCCACACCCCCGAGGACCTGTGGCGGCTGGTCGCCGACGGCGTCGACGCCATCGGCCCGTTCCCCGAGAACCGCGACTGGCACGTCGACGACCTGTACGACCCCGACCCCGAGCGGCCCGGGAAGTCGTACACGCGGCACGGCGGTTTCCTGTACGACGCCGACCTGTTCGACGCGGAGTTCTTCGGGATCAGCCCGCGGGAAGCCGTCGGCATGGACCCGCAGCAGCGGCTGCTGCTCGAGACCAGCTGGGAGGCGGTCGAGAGCGCCGGCATCGCCCCGACGACGCTGCACGGCAGCCGCACCGGTGTCTTCTGCGGCGTCATGTACAGCGACTACACCTCACGGCTGCACACCACCCCGCTCAGCGTGGAGGCCTACCGGTTCGTCGGCACCTCGCCCAGCGTCGTCTCCGGCCGGGTCTCCTACACGCTCGGCCTGAAGGGCCCCGCCATCACGGTGGACACCGCCTGCTCGTCCTCCCTGGTGGCCGTGCACCTGGCCGCCCAGGCGCTGCGGGCGGGCGAATGCGAACTGGCGCTGGCCGGAGGCGTCACGGTGATGGCCTCGCCCAGCACCTTCGTGGAGTTCAGCCGGCAGCGGGGACTGGCGCCCGACGGCCGCTGCAAGGCCTTCTCCGACACGGCCGACGGCACCGCCTGGAGCGAGGGCGTGGGGGTGCTGCTGCTGGAGCGGCTGTCCGACGCCCGGCGCCACGGGCACGAGGTGCTGGCGGTGGTGCGCGGTTCCGCGATCAACCAGGACGGAGCCAGCAACGGCCTCACCGCGCCCAACGGCCCCTCCCAGGAACGCGTGATCCGTGACGCGCTCGACAGCGCCGGTCTGTCTTCGGTGGAGGTGGACGCGGTGGAGGCGCACGGGACGGGTACGCGGTTGGGTGATCCGATCGAGGCGCAGGCGCTGCTGGCGACGTACGGCCAGGGCCGGGAGCCGGAACGGCCTCTGTTGCTGGGGTCGTTGAAGTCGAACATCGGTCATGCGCAGGCGGCGGCGGGTGTGGGCGGGATCATCAAGTCCGTTCAGGCCATGCGGCACGGTGTGCTTCCGCGGACGTTGCACGTGGGTGAGCCGACCTCGCACGTGGACTGGAGTGCGGGCGGGGTGTCGCTGCTGACCGAGGCGCGGCCGTGGCCGGAGACGGGCCGGCCCCGCCGGACGGGGGTCTCCTCCTTCGGCGTCAGCGGCACCAACGCCCACGTGATCCTGGAACAGGCACCCGAAGGCGCGGCGGACCCCGGGCCCCGCGCGTCCGACGTGCCCGGCCTGCTGCCCTGGGTGGTCTCGGCGCGCGGCGAGGACGCCCTGCGCGCCCAGGCCGCCCGCCTCGCACCGCTCGCCGCGGAACTCGCCGAGGACGGCCCCCGCCGCTTTGACGTCGGCTATTCCCTCGCCGTCACCCGCTCCGCCCTCACCGACCGCGCGGTGATCCTCGCCGCCGACCGCGACGAACTCCTCGCCGGTCTGGACGCCCTGCACCGGGGCCGGGACACCGACAGCGTGGTGACCGGCCGGGACGAGGGACGTTCCCACACGGTCTTCCTGTTCACGGGGCAGGGCAGTCAGCGGGCCGGGTGTGGCCGGGAGTTGTACGAGCGGTATCCGGTGTTCGCGGCGGCGGTGGAGGAGGTGTGTGCGGTTCTCGATCCGCTGGTGGGTTGTTCGGTGCGGGATCTGCTGCTGGCGGGGGAGGGGAGTGCGCGGGCGGCGTTGCTGGAGGAGACGCGGTACACGCAGCCGGTGTTGTTCGTGCTGGAGGTGGCGTTGTTCCGGTTGCTGGAGCACTTCGGTGTGGTGCCGGATCATCTGCTGGGGCATTCGGTGGGTGAGGTGGCGGCGGCGCATGTGGCGGGTGTGCTGGATCTGTCGGATGCGTGTGCGTTGGTGGCGTGGCGGGGTCGTTTGATGCAGGAGGCGCCGTCGGGTGGGGCGATGGTGGCGTGCGAGGGGACGGAGGAGGAGGTCCGGGGGGCGCTTGCGGGGTTGGGCGGGCGTCTTGATGTGGCTGCGGTGAACGGTCCGTCGGCGGTGGTGGTGACGGGGGACGAGGACGCGGCGTTGCGGTTGGCGGGGTTGTGGAAGGAGCGGGGGCGTCGGGCGTCGCGGTTGCGGGTGTCGCACGCGTTTCATTCGGCGCACATGGACGGGGTGCTGGAGCGGTTCCGTGAGGTGGTCGCGGGGCTGGTGTTCCGTGCGCCGCGGATCGCGCTGGTGTCGAACGTGACCGGCCGGGTGGCGACCGCGGAGGAGCTGGGCGACCCGGAGTACTGGGTGCGTCAGCTGCGCGGCACCGTCCGCTTCCACGACGGCGTACGCACCCTGGTCGACGCCGGGGCCTCCGTCTGGCTCGAACTGGGCCCCGACCCGGTGCTCACGGCCATGGTCCGCGGCAGCCTGGCGGACGACGACACCGGCGTGCCGGTGGCCGCCCCGCTGCTGCGCCGCGGTCACGAGGAGACCCGCACCCTGACCACCGCGCTCGCCCGCGCCCACGTCAACGGCGTCCCCGTGGACTGGCGCGGCTTCTACCCCGGGGCCCGCACGGTGCCCCTGCCCACCTACGCCTACCAGTGGGAACGGTACTGGCTGAGCGAACCGGACGGGCCGGCCCCGGACCGGCTCACCGGAACCCACCCCCTGCTCGACGACGGCGTCGAACTGGCCGACGGCTCCGGCACCCTGTTCACCGGGCGGCTCGATCCGCGGACCCGGCCCTGGCTCACCGAGCACGTGATCGCCGGCTCCCCGCGCCTGCCCGGAGCGGGCGTCGCCGACCTCGCGCTGCACGCGGCCCGCCGGACCACCGGGGACCACCGGGTGGCCGAACTGATCCTGGAGCAGCCGCTGCCGCTGACCGAGGCGGCGGATCTCCAGCTCATGGCCGGCGCCCCCGGCGCCGACGGCAGCCGCGACCTCGTCCTGTACGCGCGGCCCGCCGGCACGCCGACGGCCCCCTGGACCCGGCACGCCGGCGGCACCCTGGCCCCCACCGGCACGGACGCGTCCGCCGCCCGCGACGAGGCCGCCCCGCTCGGCGTCTGGCCGCCGGCGGACGCCGCCCCCGTGCCCCTGGGCGGCTTCTACGACCGCCTCGCCGACCGCGGCTACGCCTACGGCCCCGCCTTCCGCGGCCTGCGCGCCCTGTGGCGCGGCGCGACCGACCTCTACGCGGAGGTCACGCCGCCCGCCGCCCCGGAGGGCTTCGCGCTGCACCCCGCCGCCCTCGACGCGGCGCTGCACACCCTGCTCGGCGCGGCCGGTGCGGACACCCGCCTGCTGGTGCCGTTCGCCTGGGGCGGTCTGACCCTGCACCGGCCGGCCGGCGAGGGCCCGTTGCGCGTGCGTCTGCGCCGCGAGGAAGGCGACACCTACTCCCTCCTGATCGCCGCCGGCGACGGCACCCCCGTCCTCGACGTGGTCCGGCTCGACCTGCGTGAGCTGACCGGCGCCGAGGACCGGCCCGCCGACGGCGCGGCCCTGTTCACCGTGGACTGGACGGAGCGGGACCCGGACGCACCGCTGCCCGAGGGACCCTGGGCGGTCCTCGGGCCCGACGCCGAGGAGATCCGCGCGGCCGTCCGCGCCTCGGGCGTCCGCACCACCGCCCATCCGGGACTCGACGACCTGATCCGCTCACTCGACGAGGGAGCGCCGCCACCGGCGCTCGTCGTCGCCCCCCTGCCCGGTGCGACCGAGCCACACGGCGGTCCCACCACGTCCGGCACCTCCGCCGCACCCGGCGGAGCGGAAGGACACTCCGGAACTGCGGCATCCCGTGGCTCCCTCGCCTCCGGCGGAACCGCCCGACCCGGGCGGCCCGCCGGGGCGGACACCCAACCCCTGCACACCGCCCTGGACCTGCTCGGCCGCTGGCTCTCCGACGAGCGGCTGGCCGCCTCCCGGCTGGTCCTCGTCACCAGCGGTGCCGTTCCCGCCGAGAGCGGCGACCGCCCCGACCCGGCCCGCGCCGCGGTCTGGGGCCTGATCCGGTCCGCGCAGTCCGAGCACCCCGGACGGTTCACCCTGCTCGACACCGACCACCACCCGGGCTCCCGCCGGGCCCTGGCCGTCGCACTCGCCTCGGCCGAACCCCAGGTCGCCCTGCGCCGCGGCCGCACGCGGGTGCCGCTGCTGCGCCGCCACCCGAGCCCGCCGGCCGGTTCGCGCCGGGCGCCCTTCGACGAGCACAGCCACGTCCTGATCACCGGCGGCCTGGGCACGCTCGGCCGGCTCCTCGCCCGCCACCTCGTGGAGCGCCACGGCGTACGGAGGCTGCTGCTGACCGGCCGCCGCGGCCCGCGCACCCCCGGCGCCGAGGAGTTCGCGGCCCTGCTGGAGGCTCTGGGTGCCGAGGTCACGATCGCCGCCTGCGACGCGGCCGACCGGACCGCCCTGGCCGCCGTCCTCGACGGCGTCCCCCGGGACCGGCCGCTGACCGGTGTGCTGCACGCGGCCGGAGTCCTGGAGGACCAGGTCGTCGAGACCCTCACGCCGGACCGCCTCGACCGGGTCTTCGCCCCCAAGGCCGACGCGGCCGTCCATCTGCACGCGCTGACGCGCGATCTGGACCTGACCGCGCTCGTCCTGTTCTCGTCCCTCGCGGCCACCCTCGGCACCGCCGGACAGGGAGCCTACGCGGCGGCCAACGCCTACCTCGACGCCCTGGCCGGAGCCCGGCACGCCGACGGAGCGCCCACCGTGTCGCTGGCCTGGGGGCTGTGGGCCGGCGAAGGCGACATGACCGCGGGCCTGGACGAGACCGACCTGCGCCGGCTGGCCAGGTCCGGCGTCGGCGCCCTCACCGCCGAGGAAGGGCTCGCCCTCTTCGACGCCGCCCTCGCCGACGGTGCGCCGGTCCTCGCACCCGGCCGCTTCGACCTGCGCGACCTCGACCCCGGCACCGCACCGCCCGTCCTGCGGGGCCTGCGGCCCGACATCGCCGCACCCGCTCCTGCCGCGGCCCCGGCCCACGGACTCCAGGACCGGCTGGCCTCGGCACCCCACACGGAACGGCGCCACATCATTCTCGAAGCCGTACGGTCCGAGGTCGCCGCCGTCCTCGGACACGTCACCCAGGACCGGATCCCGGCCGACCGGCGCTTCCAGGACATGGGCTTCGACTCCCTGACCGCCCTCGAACTGCGCAACCGGCTCACCTCGGTCACCGGCGTCCGGCTGCCCCCCACTCTCGTCTTCGACCACCCGAGCCCCGGCGCGCTGGCGGAGCGCCTGGGCGAAGACCTCACCCCGCGCACCGAGCCGCGGGAGTCCGCCACCGGCGACGACGGCAGCGCCGTGGACCTGATGAGCACGGACGAACTGGTCCGCCTGGCCCTGGGCGAGGCCCGCCCCGAACAGCTCTAGCAGCGAGTTACGGAGAGACACGATGACGGCCACATCCCACGAGCAAGTCGTCGACGCGCTGCGGGCGGCGTTGAAGGAGAACGAGCGCCTCAGGGCGGCCGCCCGCGACACCGGGCAGACGTCGGGCCCGATCGCCATCGTCGGCATGGCCTGCCGCTACCCCGGCGGCGTCACCGGCCCCGAGGACCTGTGGCGGCTGGTCGCCGACGAGGTCGACGCCGTCGGGCCCTTCCCCGACGACCGCGGCTGGGACCTGGCCTCCCTCTACGACCCGGACCCCGACGCCCCCGGCACCTCGTACGTGAAGGAGGGAGGATTCCTCGCCGACGCCGCCCGGTTCGACGCGGAGTTCTTCGGCATCAGCCCGCGTGAGGCCCACGCCATGGACCCGCAGCACCGGCTGCTGCTGGAGACCGCCTGGGAGGCCCTGGAGGAGGCCGGACTCGACCCGTCGGCCCTGCGCGGCAGCCGCACCGGGGTCTTCGTCGGCACCATGTACGGCGACTACGGCTCGCGCCTCGATCCCGCCCCGGCCGAGTACGAGGGCTACCTCGGACTCGGCAGCGCCGGCAGCGTCGCCTCCGGACGCGTCGCCTACACCCTCGGCCTGCGCGGCCCCGCGATGACCGTGGACACCGCCTGCTCCTCCTCCCTGGTGGCCCTGCACCTGGCCAGTGCCGCACTGCGCCGGGGCGAGTGCTCGCTCGCCCTGGCCGGCGGGGCCACCGTCATGTCCACCCCCATGCCGTTCGTGGAGTTCAGCCGGCAGCGCGGACTCGCCGCCGACGGCCGCTGCAAGTCGTTCGCCGCGTCCGCCGACGGCACCGGCTGGGCCGAGGGGGCCGGCCTGCTGCTCCTGGAACGGCTCAAGGACGCCCGCCGCCTCGGCCACCGGGTGCTCGCCGTCGTCCGGGGCAGCGCCGTCAACCACAGCGTCGAGAGCAACGGCCTGACGGCCCCCAGCGGCCGGGCCCAGGAACGCGTCATCGCCGACGCCCTGGCCACGTCCGGCGTGCCCGCCGGCGAGGTCGACGCCGTCGAGGCGCACGGCACCGGCACCTCCCTCGGCGACCCCGTCGAGGCACAGGCCCTCCAGGCCGTCTACGGCGCCGGCCGCCCCGCCGGCCACCCGCTCCTGCTCGGCTCGCTGAAGTCCAACATCGGCCACACCCAGGCCGCCGCCGGTGTCGGGGGCGTCATCAAGATGGTGCAGGCGATGCGGCACGGCGTACTGCCCCGGACCCTGCACGCCGACGAACCCACGCCGCACGTCGACTGGTCCGACGGGGCGCTGAGACTGCTGACCGAGGCCACCCCGTGGCCGGAACACGACCACCCCCGCCGGGCCGCCGTGTCGTCCTTCGGCATCAGCGGCACCAACGCCCACGTCATCCTGGAACAGGACGTCGAACCGGCCCCTGCCGCCGCCGACGAGGACGGTGCCGCCCCGCTGCCCGTGGTCCCCGTCCCGCTGTCGGCGGCAGGCGAGGCCGCGCTGCGCGACCAGGCCGCCCGGCTCCTCGACCGGGTGAGCGGGCGCCCGGTGCGCCCGGTCGACCTCGGCCACTCACTGGCCACCACGCGCGCCCACCTCGCGCACCGCGCCGTGCTGCTGCCCCGCGACGAGGCGGAGCTGCGCGACACCCTGCGGGCGCTGGCCGGCGGCACCGACCACCCGGCCGCCGTCCGGGGCACCGCCGCCGACGGCCGCACGGCGTTCCTCTTCGCCGGGCAGGGCTCCCAACGGATCGGGGCCGGGCGCGAGTTGTACGCGGAGTTCCCCGCCTACGCCGAGGCCTTCGACGCCGCGTGCGCCGAACTGGACGCCAGGCTGGAGCGCCCCCTGCGCGACGTGCTGTTCGCGCAGGAGGGCTCCGCCGAGGCCGCGCTGCTGCACCGCACCGAGTACACCCAGCCCGCCCTGTTCGCCTGCGAGGTCGCGCTCTTCCGGCTGTTCGAATCCTGGGGCGTCCGGCCGGACGCGGTCCTCGGGCACTCGGTGGGAGCCATCGCCGCCGTCCACGCCGCCGGCGTGCTCTCGCTGGCCGACGCCGCCGAACTGGCGGTCGCCCGGGGCCGGGTCATGCAGCGGCTGCCGGCCGGCGGCGCCATGGTCGCGCTGCGGGCGAGCGAGGAACAGGCGGCCGCACTCCTCGCCGGCCACACCGAACGCGTCTCCCTCGCCGCCGTCAACGGCCCGGCCGCCACCGTGCTCTCCGGCGACCGGCACGAACTGGTGCGCCTCGTCGAGCGGTTCGAGGCCTCCGGCGGCAAGGCCACCTGGCTGCCCGTCAGCCACGCCTTCCACTCGCCCCTGATGGCGCCCGCCCTCGACGGACTGCGGCGCGTCGTCGAAAGCCTGACCTTCCGCCCGGCGCACCTGACCGTCGTCTCCGACCTGACGGGCGAACCGGTGCCCTCCGGCCACCTGGCCGACCCCGAGTACTGGGTCCGCCACGCCCGCGAGACGGTCCGGTTCCAGGACGGCGTGCGCAGCCTGGGCGAACTGGGCTGCACCCGGTTCCTCGACCTCGGGCCCGCCGGAGACCTCGTCGCGACCGCCTCCGCCTGCCTCGCCGACCCGGCCGCCCACGCCCTGGTCCCGGCCCTGCGCCGGGGACGGCCCGAACCGGCGGCCGCGCTGACCGCCCTGGCCCGGCTGCACGCGTGCGGTACCCCCACCGACTGGGCGGCGGTCTTCGCCGGCCGCGGAGCCCGTCGCGTCCCGCTGCCGACGTACGCCTTCCAGCGCCGCACCTACTGGATCGAGCGGACGGACACCCCGGGCGACGTCGGCGCGGCCGGGCTCGCCCGATGCGACCACCCGATGCTCACCGCCACCGCCGAGCTGCCCCCGCCGGCCGGCACCGTGTACACCGGGCGGCTCTCCCTCGCCGCCCACCCGTGGCTGGCCGACCACCGGATCGCCGGACAGGTGCTGCTGCCCGGCACCGCACTGCTCGACCTGGTGGCGAGCGCCGCCCGGGACGAGGACCGCGGACCGGTCGGCGAACTGGTCCTGGAGGCACCCCTGCCCGTGCCCCGCGACGCGGAGATCCAGCTCCGCGTGCTGCTGGCCGCACCCGCCGACGACGGCACGACGACCGTGACCGTCCACGCCCGCCGCGCCGACGGGCCCGAACCCGGGGAATGGATCCGGCACGCCCACGGGACGCTCGCCGGACCGGCCCCCGCCCGGCCCGGCGACGACGCCCCCCTCGTCGACTGGCCGCCCGAGGGTGCCGAAGCCGTCGCGGTGCCGCCCGGCGAGCTGTACGAGGACCTGGCCGCGCGAGGACTGGAGTACGGACCCGTCTTCCGGGGCGTACGCGCGATGTGGCGGCGCGGCGACGAGGTCTTCGCCGAGGTGGCGCCGACCGCCGAGCGGTGGCCCGAGGGACGGTACGCCCTGCATCCCGCCCTGCTCGACGCCTGCCTGCACCCCCTCGCCGCGGCTGGGATCGCCGAGGACGGCCGGCGCCTGGTGCCCTACCTCTGGTCCGGTGTGCGCGTCCACCGGGCGGCGACCGGACCGCTCCGGGTGCGGCTGACACCCGCCGGGGCGGACGCGGTCGCCGTCGACGTGGCCGACGCCGACGGCAGGCCGGTGGCCTCGGTCGACTCGCTGAGCCTGCGCCCGCTCCCCTCGGGCCCCGCAGCACCGGCCGCCGGCCTCCTGCTGCCGCGCTGGACCTCCCTGACCGAGCCGCTCCCCTCGGCGGACACCGGCCGCTGGACGCGGGTCGGCCCCGGCGAAGCCCTCGCCGACGCGGCCGCCCTCGCGGACGCCCTGGCCGCGGGAGCCCCCGCCCCCGAGGTCGTCCTGCTCGGCTGCGCCGACGCCGACGGCGACCCGGCCGCCGTACGCGGCGTCCTGCACGCGGTGGTGGACGCCGCCCGGCTCCTGATCCACGACGAGCGGCTCGCCGGCACCCGTCTGGTCGTCCGCACCCGCGAGGCGGTCACCGTGACCGGCACGGGGGCACCCGGCCGGCTCGCCCACCGCACCGTGTGGGGCCTGGTGCGTGCGGCGCAGGCCGAACACCCCGGCCGCTTCGTCCTCGTCGACGACGACGGCAGCGACGCCTCCCGCGCCGCCCTGCCCGCCGCCGTGGCCACCGGCGAGCCGCAACTCGCCCTGCGCGACGGCACCGCCCACCGGCCGTTGCTCTCCGAAGCCCCGGAACGCGGCGGACTGCTCCCGCCGGCCGGAACCCGCACCTGGCGGCTCGACTACGTCGGCAAGAAGTCCTTCGCCGACCTGTCCCTGGAACCCTGGCCGGAGGCGGACCGGCCGCCGGGACCCGGCCAGGTCCGGGTGCGGCTGAGGGCCGCCGGCCTCAACTTCCGGGACGTCCTGCTCTCCCTCGGGGTGATCCCGCCCTCGGTGGACCCCGACGCCGGCGACCGGGGCCAGGGAGGTGAGGGCGCCGGTGTGGTCCTCGACGTCGGCGAGGGAGTCAGCGACCTGCGCCCCGGCGACCGGGTCCTCGGTCTCTTCTCCGGCATCGGACCGATCACCGTGACCGACCGGCGGCTGGTCTGCCCCGTCCCCCGGGGATGGACGTACCAGCAGGCCGCGGCCGTCCCGGTGACCTACCTGACCGCCTACTACGGCCTCGTGGACCTGGCCGGGCTGAGCGCGGGGGAGTCGGTCCTGGTGCACGCCGGCGCGGGCGGGGTCGGCACGGCCGCCCTGCAACTCGCCCAGCACCTCGGAGCCGTGGCCTACGCCACCGCCTCGCCCGGCAAGTGGGACGCGCTGCGCGCCGCCGGTCTGCCGGGCACCCGGATCGCCTCCTCCCGCGACCTCGACTTCGAGCAGCGCTTCCTCGACGCCACCGGCGGGGCGGGCGTCGACGTCGTCCTCAACTCCCTGGCCGGGCCCTACACCGACGCCTCGCTGCGCCTGCTGCCCCGCGGCGGCCGCTTCCTGGAGATGGGCAAGACCGACCGGCGGGACCCGGCCGAGGTCGCACGGCAGCATCCCGGCGTCCGCTACCGCGCCTACGACGTGCGCGAACCGGGACCCGACCGCATCCAGGAGATGCTCCGCGCGCTGCTCGCCCTCTTCGAGTCCGGCGCGCTCCGGCCGCCGCCGGTGTCCGCCTGGGACCTGCGCGACGCGCCGCAGGCGTTCCGTCACCTGGCCGAGGCCCGGCACATCGGCAAGGTGGTCCTCGAACTGCCCGGCCCCGTCTGGGACACCGAGCGGGCCGTCCTCGTCACCGGCGGACTCGGCTGGCTCGGCCGGCTCACCGCCCGCCACCTGGTCGCCGGGCACGGCATACGCCACGTCGTGCTGATGGGACGCGGCGCGCCCGGCGAGGAAGCGGCCCGCGACCTGGAAGAACTGCGCGGCCTCGGTGCCGAGGTCCGCGTCCTCGCCTGCGACGCCGCGGACCGCGACGCGCTGGCCGCCGCCCTCGACGGCCTCGACGCCGAAGGCATCCGGATCGGCGGCGTCGTCCACGCCGCCGGCGTCGTCGACGACGCGCTGCTGTCGGCCCTCACCTTCGAACAACTCGACCGCGCCCTGCGGCCGAAGGTCGACGCGGCGGTCAACCTGCACGAACTGACCGCCGGGCGCGACCTGTCGGCGTTCGTCGTCTACTCCTCGCTGGCCGGCACCCTCGGTTCCGCCGGACAGGCCGCGTACGCCGCCGGCAACGCCTTCCTGGACGGCCTGTCCGAGCGCCGCCGGGCGGACGGCCTGCCCGGCGCGTCCCTGGTGTGGGGGCTGTGGGACACGGCCGGCGGCATGGGCGCCGCCCTCACCGGCGCCGACGTCGCCCGCATGGCCAGGCTCGGAGTGCGGCCGCTGGCGGCCGCCCGCGGCCTGGGCCTGCTGGACGCCGCGCTGGAGCAGCGCACGCCCGTCGCCGTGGCCGCCCGGTGGGACCGGGAGCGGCTCGCCGAGCAGCGCCGCGACGGGACCCTGCCGGCCCTGCTCGACGACGTCGCGCCCCCCGCGGCGCCTCCCGCGGCGGCCCCGGCCGCCGGCGCCCGGCCGGACACGGCGTCCCCCGCGGCGCCCGCCGCGCCGGATCCCGGTACGCCGGACGGCACGGCGGGCGGCGACCTCATGGGTCTGGTCCTGCGCGAGGTCGCGACCGTGCTCGGCCACACCTCGGAGGCGGAGGTCGGCCCGGACAGCGTCTTCGACCAGATCGGTTTCGACTCGCTGACCGCCGTCGAACTGCGCAACCGCCTCGCGTCCGCCACCGGAGTGCGCCTGCCTGCCACGTTCACCTTCGACTGGCCCACACCTCGCGAGCTGGTCGGCCACCTGCGCACCGAACTGCCCGGGGAGACGGCCGACGACCCCCTGTCCGACGCGCTGGCCGGCGTCGAGGCACTGGTCGCCGGCCACGCCCTCGCGGCCGCCGAACGCGCCCGGCTGGGAGAGCGCCTGCGCCACCTGCTGGACCAGCTGCCCACCACCATCGAGGACGGGACACCGAGGACATGACCGAACGCACCACCGCGACCCTGGGCCCCGCGCGCACCGACGCTCCCGCGGTCCCGGCCGCCCGCCGCGGGTCCGTCACCGGGTCCTCCCGGTGGCTGCGGGCCTTCCCCGCCGACGAGGACCCGGTCGCCCGCCTGGTGTGCTTCCCGCACGCGGGCGGCACCGCCACCGCCTTCGCCGACCTCGCCGCGGCGCTGCCCGACGACATCGCCCTGCTCGCCGTGCAGTACCCGGGCCGCCAGGACCGCCGGGGCGAGGACTGCGCCGCCGACGTCACCGAGGTCGCCGAGGCCACGGCCGCCGCGCTCGGTCCGTACACCGGCCGCCCCCTGTTCCTCCTCGGCCACAGCATGGGCGCCCTGGCCGCCTTCGAGACGGCCCGGCTGCTGGCCCGGCAGTCCGTCGTGGCCCGCCTCTTCGTCTCCGCCGCCCGGCCGCCCGCCGACGACTGGCAGGAGCCGGACCTCGACAGCCTCGACGACGAGGCGGTCGTCGCGGGGCTGCGGCGACTGGGCGGCGTGCCCGAAGCCCTGCTCGCCGAACCCGACCTGCGAGCCGAGGTGCTGCGCCTGCTGCGCGCCGACCACCGCATGCTGCGCCGCTACCGGTGCGATCCGGACACCGCGCTCGGCGTCCCCCTCACCGTCCTGCTCGCCGAGGACGATCCCAAGAACACCGCCGACCAGATGCGCGGCTGGGCCCGGCACACCTCCGCCGCACACACTCTCGCCGTGCATCCCGGCGGCCACTTCGCACTGACCGAACGGGCGGGGCAGAGCGCACGGCTGCTCGCCGGCCGGATCCGCGAGGACCTGGCCGTCCGCACCGCCGGCCCGCCGGCCGACCTGGTGCGGGAGATCTACCTCGCCGGACCGGACGGCCGGTCGTCCCGCCTCTCCACCGACCTCACCACCCTCCAGGAGTCGGCGCGCCAGGTGCTGGCGCCGTCCGCGTACGGCTACGTCGTGGGCGACGCCGGGAGCGGCGCGACCGGACGCGGCAACCGCGAGGCGTTCGACCGGTGGCGGATCGTGCCCCGGATGCTGCGCGGCATCACCCGGCGCGACCTGGGGGTGCGGCTGTTCGGACAGGACCTGGCCGCACCGGTGCTGCTGGCGCCCGTCGCCGCCCAGACCGTCGTCCACCCCAGCGGTGAACTCGCGTCCGTCGGCGGCGCCACCGACGTGGGCCTGCCCTTCGTGCTGTCGTCCTTCTCCTCCCACTCCATGGAGGAGGCCGCCGCGGCGGCCGGCTCACAGCCGCGGTGGTTCCAGCTGTACTGGCCCTCGGACCTGACGCTCGCCGAGTCCCTGGTGCGGCGCGCCGAGGCCGCCGGCTACGGCGCACTGGTCCTCACCGTCGACAACCCCGCCTTCGGCTACCGCCCCACCGACCTCGACCACGGCTACCTGCCCTTCCTGCACGGTGCCGGACTGGCCAACTTCACCTCCGATCCGGTCTTCAACGCGGCGCTGCCCCCGGGGGCCGGGCCGCGCGAGGCCGTGGCCCACTGGGCGGCCGTCTCCGCCAACCCCGCGCTCACCTGGGACCGGCTGCCGTGGCTGCGGCGGCTGACCGACCTGCCCCTCCTCGTCAAGGGCGTCCTGCACCCCGACGACGCCCGCGCGGCCCTGGAGCACGGCGCCGACGGCGTGATCGTCTCCAACCACGGCGGCCGGCAGCTCGACGGCACGGTCGCCGCCCTGGACTGCCTGCCCGCCGTACGCGCGGCCGTGGGGGACGGCGCGCCGGTGCTCGTGGACTCCGGTGTGCGCACCGGCGCCGACGTGGTCAAGGCGCTGGCGCTCGGCGCGGACGCGGTGCTCCTCGGCCGGCCCTACCTGTACGGCCTGGCCCTGGACGGCCGCGACGGTGTGCGGCACGTGCTGCGCTGCCTGCTCGCCGAACTCGATCTCGCGCTGACGCTCGGCGGCTGCGGCAGCGTCCGCGACCTGACGCCCGAACTGCTCGCCCCGGCGGGTCCCCTGGCCGTGCCCGGTCAGGCGGCCGTGCCGGGTCAGGCGGCCGCGCCCCGACAGGACTGACCGGTCCGCCGGAAGCGGCGGGCGGTGGGCCGCGGCCGGACGACGACACCAGCAGGACGCCGAAGGAGAAGGTACGCATGATCCCGTTGTCGTTCGCGCAGCAGTGCCTGCGGTCCGCCCGCAGCCCGCAGGGTGCGGAGGGCGCCCGGCACACCACTCTCGTGTGGCGTCTCAGCGGACACCTCGACGCCGCCGCCCTGGCCGCAGCGGTCGCCGACGCGGCGGCCGGCGACGACATCCTGCGCTCACTGCTGTGCGAGGACGCCTCCGGGACTCCCGCCCGGCGGGTGCCGCCCCCGGCAAAGGCCGGTCCGCGCCCGCGGGTGGAAGCCGTGGCCCCGCGTGATCTCGCGCACGCGGTACGGGAGTTGCGTGAGCGCCCGTTCGACTTGACGGCCGAACCGCCGCTGCGCTCCCGCATTCTGCGCACGGCCGCCGACGAGCACGTCCTCGTCCTGGTCCTGCATCCCCTCGCGGTGCAGGACCGGCCCGCCGCGGCGCTGGTGCGCGATCTGGCGGACGCCCTCGCCGCCCGCTGCGCCGGCCAGGAGCCGCCCGCCGCCCGCCCGGGCCGCGACACGGCGCGACCCCACGGCGCCGGCACCGGACCGGCCCCGGCCGGGACGGACGCCGTCGTCGAGGCCGAGGCCGCCCACTGGCGGGCGGCGCTCGCCCAGGCGCCGGACACGCTGCCGCTGCCGTACGACCACCCGCGCCCCGCGGTGGCGAGCGGCCGCACCGGCAGCGTGCCGCTGGTCCTGGACCAGCGCGTCGCGGAAGCCGTGCACAAGGTCGCGGCGGACCGCGGTGCGAGCCCCGCGATGGTGATCCAGGCGGCCCTGTGCGCCCTGCTGCACCAGCTCGGCGCCGGCACCGACCTGCCCGTCGGGGTCCACATCGCCTCGGGGGCGGCGCCCGATCTGCCCGGCACCACCTGGGTGCTGCGCGCCGACGTGTCCGGCCACCCCTCCTTCGCCGACCTGGTCGACCGGGTGCTGGAACGGACCAAGGCCGCACGGGAGCACACCCGGGTGCCGTTCGCCCGGCTGGTCGCCGAACTGACCCCGCAGGCCCCCGCGGACCGGCACCCGCTCTTCCCGGTGACGGTGACCACCGGCGAGGCCGTCGGCTGGCCGTCCGGGCGGGTGCCGGCCGGCCTGTCGATCACCGAGGACCGCGGCCTCGCCGGCAACCCCGTGCCCGACCTGGTGCTCCGCTTCCCGCACGGCTTCGGGGCCGGTGACGGGGCGCCGGCGGGCCGGCTCGAGTACGCCGCCGACCTCTTCGACCCGGCCGGCGCCGAGGCGTTGGCGGACCGCTTCACCCGGGTGCTCGGGCAGCTCGCCCACCGCCCCGGGAGCGCGGTGAGCACGGCGACGGTCCTCGATCCCGCCGAACACCGACTGCTGCTGGAGGAACTGGTGGGCCGCCGGGCACCCACCCCGGACGGCTCGCTGCCCGACCTGGTGTCCCGGCAGGCCGCGGCCACCCCGGACACGGTCGCCGTGGTGTGCGGCGCGCAGTCGCTGACGTACCGGCAGCTCGACGAGCGCGCCGGCACGCTGGCGGCACGGATGCTCCGGGCCGGCGCCGGCCCGGAGTCCCTCGTCGCCCTGGCCCTGCCCCGCTCCGCGGACCTGGTCGTGGCCCTGCTCGGCATCCTGAAGTCCGGCGCCGCGTACCTGCCGGTCGACCCCCGCTACCCGGCCGAGCGGCTGTCCTTCCTGCTCCGCGACGCGGCACCGGACCTCGTGCTGACCGACCGAGAGACCGCCGGGGACCTCCCGGACCCCACCGCCCCGGTGTGTCTCATGGAAGACCTCGCGCTCCGGGATCCCGTGGCGACGGGCCGCCGGGTCTCCGCTGGGCCCGGCCACCTGGCGTACGTGATGTACACCTCGGGTTCGACGGGGGTCCCCAAGGGCGTGGCCGTCACCCACGCCAACATCGTCAACGGCGTCACCCGCCTGGCGGCCGTGGCCGGTGTCCGGCCCGGCACCCGGGTACTGGCCGGAACCTCCATCAACTTCGACGTCTCCGTGTTCGAGGTGTTCACCGCGCTCACCACGGGCGCCACCGTGGAGGTCGTGCGCGACGTCCTGGTGCTCGGCGAGCGGAGCGGCTGGCGGGGCGGTGTGCTGCACACCGTGCCGTCGGTGTTCGCCGGACTCACCGACCGCATCGCCGGGAGAGTCCACGCCGACGTCCTGATGTTCGCCGGTGAGCGGCTGCCCGCGGACCTGGTGGAGCGGCTGCGCGCCGCGGTCCCCGGGGCGCGCGTGGTCAACGCCTACGGCCAGACCGAGAGTTTCTACGCCACCGCGTTCACCGTCCCGGACGGCTGGCGGGGCGCCGGCGTGCCCATCGGCCGGCCGCTGGACAACATGCGGACCTATGTCCTCGGCCCCGGCCTGGTTCCGGTACCCCCCGGCGTGACCGGCGAGCTGTACGTCGCCGGGTCGGTCGCCCGCGGTTATCACGGCAGGCCCGGGGCGACGGCCGAGCGCTTCGTGGCCGACCCGTTCGGACCTCCCGGATCGCGGATGTACCGCACCGGGGACCTGGCCCGCTGGAACGCGGACGGCTTCCTGGAGCACGTCGGGCGCGGCGACGGCCAGATGAAGGTGCGCGGCTTCCGGATCGAACCCGCCGAGATCGAGGCCGCTCTCGCACGGCACCCGGGTGTCGCCCAGGCCGCGGTGGCGCTGCGCCCGGATCCGGGATCCGGCGGCAGCCGCCTGGTGGCCTATCTGGTCCTCGCCGGCCCGGACGGCGCCCCCGAGGCACCGTCCGCGCGCACGCTGCGCCGGTACGTGGCCGAGCGGCTGCCCGCCTACATGATCCCGGCGGCGTTCGTCACCCTGCCCCGCCTCCCGCTCGCCCCCAACGGCAAACTCGACCGGTCGGCGCTCCCGGACCCGGCCGCCCGCTGACCTTCCGCCCGAGCGGCCCGCACCCCGGGGGTGCGGGCCGCACGGGCCGTGCCCGTCCTCATGCCGTGCCCGTCCCCGTGCCGTGCCCGCGCGTGCGTCTGCCGCCAAGTAGTCGTCCCGTACCCGTGCCGCGCGCCCGTGCCTGCGTCCGTCGCGGGGTCGTCCCGTGCCGCGCGAGCGCGGGTGCACGTCGCACCGGGACCACCGCGGCGGGGGGGGGGGGGGGGGGGGGGGGGGGGGCGGGGGCGCCCGGGGGGGGGGGGCCCCCCCCGGGGGGGGGCGCGGGCGGGGCGGGCAGACCGCGCACCGGGCCGCGCGCCCCCCCGCGCCCCGCCCCCGCCCCCCCCCCCCCGCCCGCCCCCCGCCCCCCCCCCCCCCCCCCCCCCCCCGCGGCCGGTGTCCTCGCGCAGGGCGGTTCAGGCCGTGCTGAACTCCTTCTCCCGCTCGGTCTCCGCCGCCGTCTTCGGCATGTGGCGGGTGGCGCGGCGCAGCAGGGGCGGCGCCATGACCGAGGTCACGACGGCGATCAGGATGATCACCGTGTACGTGGCGTTGGTGAGCACCCCGAGTTGCAGACCGACGCCGGCCAGGACGATCTCCATCACGCCCCGGGCGTTGAGCCCCGCCCCGATGGCCATCCCCTCGGCGTGGCCGAGCCGGCCGGCGCGGGCCCCGAGGTAACCGCCCGCGAACTTCGCCAGCGTGGCCACGGTGAGCGCGACCACCGCGGCGGCCAGCACCTCCGGGCGGGCCAGCGCGGTCAGATCGACCTGGAGCCCGGCGGTGGCGAAGAACAGCGGGGCGAGCACGGCCATGACGAACGGACGCAGCGTGCCGAGGGCCGCGCGGCCGGCCGGCCCCAGGGAGCCGATGACGATGCCGCACAGGAACGTGCCGAGGATCGGCTCCATGCCGAGGGCGTGGGTCGCCGCGGCCGAGGCCATGATCATGGCGACCACCGCGGCCGTCGTCCCTTCGGGCCTGTCCGGCCGGGCGGCGTACCGCAGCACCCGCGCGGCGACCGGTCTGGCCACCCACAGGGTGAACGCCAGCACGGCGACCAGGTAGCCGATGCTCTTGGCCACCAGGCCGAAGTGCACACCCGCCGTCGCCATGGCCGACACCAGCGACAGCAGCAGCCAGCCCACGATGTCGCTGACGGCCGCCGCGCCGATGATCAGCTGCCCCACGTTGCGGTGCAGCAGGTTCATGTCCAGGAGGGTCTTGGCGATCACCGGCAGTGCGCTGACCGCCAGGGCGATGCCGATGAACAGGGCGAAGGTGACGCGCTCGGCGCCCGGCGCCATCAGCGAACCGGGCGTCAGGAGCCCGAGGCAGAAGCCGAGCGCGAGCGGCAGCAGCACACCGCCCGCGCTGGCCAGGCCCACGGCCCGCCCCTGGCGTCGCAGCAGGCCCAGGTCGATGTGCGCGCCCGTGACGGCGATCAGCAACAGGACGCCCAGCTGGGCGACCGCGCCCAGCAGATGCCGTTGGTCCGCGTCCGGCGGAAGCAGCCAGTCGGACAGACCGGGCAGCAGATCGCCGAACATCGACGGGCCGAGCAGCACGCCCACGCTCAGCTCGCCGACCACGGCCGGCAGCCCCAGCCGGGTCGCCAGCCTGCCCAGCACCACCGCGGCGGTCAGGAACACGCAGACCTGGGTGAGGAGCAGCAGCAGGTGGTGGTGGCCGATCGCGGGGACGGCCCCGGCGGCTAACGCTGTCGTCATCTCTCGTCCTCATACCTGGGGGAAGGCCTCGGCCGTCCGGCCGGAGAGCGCGTCGAGCACCGCCTTGGCCACGCCCGACGGGTTGACGGCGGAGAGCAGGTGCCCGCCCGGAAGCCGCAGCACCGAGCAGCCCGCCTCGGTGTGCCGCGACCACGCGGCGAGGTCCGAGGACGCGGTGTCGTCGAGCCCGGCGACGACCTGGATGTCACCGGGTGAGCGGGTGTTCCGGTGGGCCGCGACGAACGAGCCGGCCAGGCGCAGGTCGTCCCGGATCAGCGGGAACGCTCCGGCCGCCAGCACCGGGTCCGCGACCAGTTCCGCGGGGATCTCACCGCCCATGGCCGTCAGCACGGCCACCGCCGACTCGATGGACGTCACCTCCGCCGGGTCCAGCGGCTCACGGGCCGACGGAGGTGAGTTGGACACGGCGAACAGCAGCGGCGGCCGCGGTTGCCGGAGCGTCGCCGCCACCGCCAGGGCGACGTACGCGCCGAGGCTCTCGCCGTACACGGCGTCGACCGGACCGCCGAGCTGCCCGGCCGCGTCGCGCACCGCGTCGTCCGCCGTGACCAGGCACGGCTCCTCGAACCTGCGGCCGTGTCCGGGCAGTTCCACGGGCCGGAACTCGATCCGGTCGCCCAGGGCACGCCTGAGCGGCCGGAAGTAGCCGGTGCCGCAGCACGAGGGCGGGACGAAGGCCACCACCGGCCGGTGCTCCTGTGTCATGGACGTCCGATCATCCGACGCGTACGGGGTTCACGCCTCGTGGATCGGGGTGCCCCGCAGCGTCTTGTCGGTGATCTTGTTGTGGCCGTACTCGTCACGGCCGCTGACCAGGAAGGCCGACCACTTCTCCAGCGAGATGCTGCCGCCGTACTCCTCGATGTGGTCGGTACCGGGGTAGATCTGCACCTTGGTCGGCACATAGCGGGTGGCGAAGCCCATCCGGTACTTCTTGCCCGTGCTGATGTTGGGCAGCGAGGCGTGCATCAGCGTCGACAGGAAGATCACGCACTGGCCGCGCTCCATGACCAGCGAGACCGCGTCCTCCTCGTTGGGCTTCCAGTCCGGGTCGTGCTGGAGCTGGCGGTAGTCGTAGCCGAAGAAGCCGCGCGGCACACCGTCCTTGACCTCCGAGTTGATGCGGCTCTCGTCGAAGTCCATCCGCTTGGTCTCGTCGTAGTTCATCTGGCGGTGCGTGCCCGGGATGATCTGGAGGCAGCCGTTCTCCTTGGTGGAGTCGGTGAACGCCGTCCACACCGTCAGCGTGCCGGCGCCGAAGTTGTCCTCCGTCTCGCCCGGCCACAGCAGCTGCGGTTTGCCGCTGGCGTTGGCGAAGGTGTCGGCCTGGTGCCAGTCGGTGCCCTCGTCGCCCGGGTACTTCGGGAAGAACTCCGAACGCCAGCACAGCAGGTCGGGGCCCAGCAGGGACGCCACGCGCTCGACGATCCGGCGGTTGCACGCGTGCCGGGCGAGCAGGTCGACGTCGAGGTGCCGGTCGTAGTTGAAGATGTTGGGTGCACCGACGCCCTTGTCCACCTCCGGATAGGCGGCGTGGGTGCGGTCCAGCGACTCGCGCCGGACCTCCTTCCACATCTCGTCCATCTCCTCGGGGGTGTAGATGGTCAGCGGGCCGATGTAGCCGTTCTTGTGGAACGACGCCACTTCCTCGTCCGACAGGGAGAATTCGCTCCGTGCGGTGGTGGTCATGTCCTGCCCCCTCAGTTGCGGTTCGCGGTCAGCCCTGCTCGGCCGGCCGCGCCTGCGCGACGGCCGTGCTGAGCTGCTCGGAGTAGGTGATCCTGTTGTCCAGGGCGATGCCGAAGGTGTCGCCGAGGTACCTGTTCAAATGCGCGAAGGTCAGCGAATGACCTCCGATGTCGAGGAAGTTGTCGGACCCGACGATTTCCGGATCGTCCAGCTCGGCGCGCAGCCACTCGACGACGGAGCGCTCGATGTCCGGCCGGCTGTATTCGCCGGCCGTCTCGTCGCTCGCCGCGGAAACCTGCATGGGAGTTCCTCCTGTCGTTCTCGCAGGTGCGTTCAAAGGTCTTGCGGGCGTGCCGAAAATGCGTCGCCCGGAGTCCGGGACGGGTGTGGTGGTGCCGGTCGGCCCCGCGACTCGCCCTGCCGGGGGCAAGGAATTCGGCCGCGAAGTCCGGTGTCCGTGAATGACGCGGCCCGGACGCTTCCGGAGCGGAATCGTCGCCGTCGTCGGAGAACGTGGCGTCGTCACGCTAGACCGGCGGACGCAGGTGCTTCAAGGCCCGCACCGACGCCGGGTGTCCCGTCGCCAGGACACCGCCGGGCCGAGGATGGTCACCGCGTTCGAAGGCCGTATAGCCTTCGAGAACCCGCCTGACTTACCGACGACTTCCTTCTGGGAAGGGGAAACAAATGGCGAATCCCTTCGAGGATGAAAACGGCGTGTATCTGGTGCTCGTGAATGACGAGGGGCAGTATTCCCTCTGGCCGTCCTTCACCGACGTACCCGCCGGCTGGACCGTCGCCAAGGGTGAGGACAGCCGTCAGGCCTGCCTCGATTTCATCAACGAGAACTGGACCGACATGCGTCCGAAGAGCCTGGCCGAGGCCATGGCGGCCGACCTGGCCTGAACAGCCTCGCATCCCGCCACATTGTCGAGAAAGCGGAGAAGACATGCGTGTTCAGGCGGCCGAGATGGCGCCGGAAATCACCGAGCTGGCCGATGACGACCTCGAACTCCTGCTGTTGATACGGAATTTCGAGCTGGCTCTGCTGGATCTGTTCGCCGCGGGCCAGCTCAACGGTACGACCCACACCTGCCTGGGGCAGGAGTACGTGCCGGTCGCCCTGGCTCCGTTGCTCCGTGACGACTTCGTCTTCAGCAACCACCGCGGTCACGGCCACTACCTCGCCCGGTTCCGGGACCCCGCCGGGCTGCTGGCGGAGATCATGGGCCGGTCCGGCGCGGTGTGCGCCGGCGTCGGCGGCAGCCAGCACATCTACCGGGACGGCTTCCTGTCGACCGGAGTGCAGGGGCAGAGCCTGCCCGTGGCCGTGGGCGTCGCCCTGCACTACCGGCGGACCGGCGAGGAGCGCATCGCCGTCGCGCACATCGGGGACGGCACCTGGGGCGAGGGCTCCGTCTACGAGGCGCTGAACATGGCGCGCCTGTGGCAGGCGCCCCTGCTGGTCGTCGTGGAGGACAACGGCATCGCCCAGTCGACCCCGACCGAGCGGCAGCTGGCCGGCACCGTCTCCGACCGTGCCCGGGCGTTCGACGTCGAGTACCACTCGATCCACGGCACGGACGTCAACGCCATTCGCGCCGAACTCGCTCCGGTCGTGGCGGACGTGCGACGGGGAGTCCCGGCCGTCGTGCACTTCCACTGCCTGCGGCTCGGCCCGCACAGCAAGGGCGACGACACCCGTTCCGAGGCCGAACTGGCCGACGTGCGGGCCCGGGAGTGGAGCGCGCGGTACGCGAGGCACTACGGCGACCGGTTCGCCGCGGCGGACGCCCGGGCCAAGGCCCTGATGGCCGATCTGGTGGCGGAGGTGTCCGCCCGGCCGCCGTCGCGGTGGCCCGGCCTGGTCGACGCGTACCCGGGGGCCGCCGCGTGAGCACGCTGAACAGGACCGTCGCCGAGGTGCTGGGCATCGGCGAGGACGAGATCACCGACGACACCGGGCCGGCCGTCAACGCGGAGTGGACCAGCCTCCGGCACGTGCAGATCGTCGCCGCCGTCAACCGGCAGTTCGGGGTGAGACTCACCCCCCGGCAGGCCCGTTCCTGCCGCACCGTGGGCGACCTGCGCCAGGTCCTGGCGGAGAGAGGACATCTGGTATGACCACCGTCGCGGCCGACGCCGTCGGCACCGTCGCGCCCCGTGTGGCGCAGCACCTCAATCGCGCGCTGCACGCCCTGTTCCGCCGCGAGGAGCGGCTCCACCTGCTCGGCGAGGACGTGTCCGACCCGTACGGCGGCGCATTCAAGATCACCAAGGGTCTCTCCACCGGGTTCCCGGACCGCGTGCTGTCCACCCCGCTGAGCGAGGGCGGCATTCTCGGCGTGGCCGGAGGGCTCGCCCTGGCCGGTGACAAGGCCATCGTCGAGATCATGTTCGGCGACTTCATCGCCCTCGGCTTCGACCAGGTGCTGAACTTCGCCTCCAAGTCGGTGTCGATGTACGGCCGCGAGGTCCCCGTGCCGCTGGTCGTCCGCTGCCCGGTGGGCGGCAACCGCGGCTACGGGCCGACCCACAGCCAGAGCCCGCAGAAGCACTTCGTCGGCATCCCCAACCTCTCCCTCTACGAGCTCTCGCCCTACCACGATGCCGGCGCCGTGCTCGACTCCGCCTTCGAACAGGGCGCGCCCGCCGTCTTCTTCGAGGACAAGGTGCTCTACACCCGGCGGATGTACCAGGACGGCCGGGCCGGTGACGACTACCGCTACGAGATGCTGGGCACGGCCGGCACCGGCTGGGCGCACACCTTCCCCGAGGGAGAGCGCGGCACCGCCGACCTCGTCGTGATCGCCCCCGGCGGCATGGCCCACCGCGCCCTGGACGCCGCCCGCGCGCTGCGGGACGGCTACGGCAGGTCGGTGCATTTGCTGACCCCCAGCCGGCTGTACCCGCTGGACCTGGACCCGGTGCTGCCGCTGCTCGCCGGGGCGGGACGGATCGCGGTCGTCGAGGAGGGAACGGCCGGCGGGACCTGGGGCGCCGAGGTGGCACGCCTGCTGTACGAGCGGATCTGGTCGTCGCTGACCGGACCGGTGATCCTGCTGAACTCCGCCGACTCGATCATTCCGACCGCCGCCCACCTGGAGAGTCGGGTGCTGCTGGGCCGCGACCACATCGAGGCCGCCGTGCGGGCCGCGGCCGGCTGGGACGTCGCACCGGCGGCCGCAGCCGGGGACGGGGCCCCGAGCGGGGTCCGGCCCACCGACGAGGCGGCGGACGGCGTCGCGCTGAGCGTGCCCAAGCTCAACAACAACGACACCTCCTACCTCGTCGTGGAATGGCTGGCCGAGGACGGCGCATGGGTCGACGAGGACGACCCCGTCGTGTCCCTGGAGACCTCCAAGGCCATCGAGGACGTCACGGCGCCCGTCTCCGGCTACCTCCGGCAACGCGTGTCCGAAGGGGAGGAACGGGGCGTCGGCGCGCTCCTGGGCCTCCTCCTGCCGCAGCCTCCCGGCCAGGCGGCACCGGCCCCCCGGGCCGAGGCGCCGCAGGTGGCGCCCGCCGCCGAAGCGCCGGACGCGGCCCCCGCCGCCGAGGCGCCGGAGGTGACGCCCGCCGCAGGGCCGCCGGGACCGGGCGCCGTCCACACGCTCGACCGTGCCCAGCAGGGCACCGCCGCCGTGGTCGCCAAGAGCCATCGCGAGGTACCGGCCGGGTTCACCGTGGTCCGGGCCGAGGTGGACGCGGCCCTGGACACGCTCGGCCGGATCGAGGAGGAGACCGGAGAGGCGTTCGGACTCGCCGAGGCGGTGATCAAGGCGGTGGCCGCGGCGTACGACGAGTTTCCCCTCTTCTTCGGTTCGCTGGTGGACGAGCGCACCGTCGTCGTCGCCGACGCCCCGCACGTCGGGGTCACCGTGGACGCGGGCGGAGGGCTGTACGTACCGGTCGTCCGCGACGCGGCCCGGCAGTCCCTCGCCGACATCGCCGACACCCTGATGGACTTCCGGATGAAGGCGCTGACCCAGGGGTTCTCCGCCGCCGAACTGGACGGCGGTGCCATCTCCGTCTCGCTCAACCCGGACCCCGGCGTCGTCCTGGTGCACCCGATCGTGCTGTGGCCCCAGCTGTGCATGGTCTCGGTGGGCGCCGTCGGCGAGGAGTACCGAGCGGGGCAGGACGGCACACCGACTCCCGTCCGTACCGTGCACCTCGGGCTCGCCTACGACCACCGGGTGGTCAACGGCCGGGAGGCCGTCCTGTTCCTCACCCGCCTCAAGGAACGCCTGGAGCAGCCGGACCAGCTGCGGACCCTGCTCGACGACGGGAGCGACCGACCATGACGAGGGAGCTGCGGTGTTCGGGATGATGTCGTTCGGCTCGGCGACCGGGGAACGAGTCCCGGTGGCCGACGTCGTGTCGGAGTACACCCCTGACGTGGAACGGGTCCTGGCGTACGGCTACCGCGCCGTCCACCGCGCCGGCGACGACGTCGGTCTCACCGACCTGTCGGAGGACGCGGCCCGCCGCGCCCTGGAGGAGTCGGGCACCGACCCGGCCGACCTCGACCTGCTGGTGCTCGCGATCACCGACGTCCCCGAGTACCTGTACTGGGACCCGGCGGCCGAGCTCCAGGCCCGGCTGGGCGCCCACCGCGCCGAGGCGGTCCTGATCAGCCAGGGCTGCCACGGCGGTATCACCGGCTTCGACACGCTCGCGGGCCGGTTCGCGACCCATCCGGACTACCGGCGGGCCCTGTTCGTCGGCGCGAACCGCACCTGCGAGACCTACTGGAACCGCATGGCGACGCATTCGCTGCTCTTCTCCGACGGCGCGGCGGCCACGGTCGCGGACCGCGGCCACGACCGGTTCCGCTGGCTGGCGAGCGAGGTGATCACCGACGGACGCTACGCCGACTTCTTCCTGATGGAACAGGGCGGTGCGGCCCTGCCGTTCACCCCCGGAGACGAGAGCCCGGCGGCGCGGGACGCCTGGGACATGATGGAGTTCTTCGACTACGACTCCGACCGTTTCGAGGCGTTCATCGACCTGATGAACGACCGGGTGCGGGAGGTGGTCGCCCGGGCCTGCAAGCGGGCCGGCGTCGACCCCGGAGATCTGGCCCGGGTCGTCCTGCTCAACGACAACCGGCAGACGCTCACCGCGCTCGCCGAGCGGCTCGACGTGCCACTGGACCGCACCAATCTCGACTTCTCCATGGAGCACGGCCACTTCGGCGCGGCGGACCACCTCCTCACGCTGCCTCACCACGTCGCGTCGGGCGACCTGCGGGACGGGGACCTGGTGGCGTTGGCCGGCATGGGCCGCGGCATGCACTGGGGATGCACCGTCGTGCGGTGCTGACCGGCCGGGGCGCGGCGTTGCCCGTTCCCGGCGACCCGGGAGCGCACCCGAGACGAGCGCACACGAGACGAGCGCACACGAGACGAGCGCACACGAGACGAGCGGACGACGAGACCGTACGGCGCGGTCGGGACGAGAGGACCCACATGAGCGAGACAGCGACGGGCACCACCATGCCGGCGGCCGGAACCGGATGGCTGCGGCTGTTCCACCGCGCACACACCGACGCGCCGCGGCTGGTCTGCTTCCCGCACGCGGGCGGCGCGGCCTCCTTCTACTTCCCGCTGTCGGCCGCCCTGGCGCCGGGCGCCGAGGTGCTCGCCGTGCAGTATCCCGGGCGCCAGGACCGCCGTGGCGAGCCGTGCGTGGACAGTGTCCCGGCCCTCGCCGACGCCGTCGTGAGGGAGCTGCGTCAGTGGCAGGACCGCCCCCTCGCCCTCTTCGGCCACAGCATGGGCGCCTCCGTGGCCTTCGAGGTGGCGCGGCGGCTGGAAGCGGAGGGCGCTGTTCCGGCGGCCCTGTTCGTGTCGGGCCGGCGATCTCCGCGCATGGTCCGCGACGAAGGCGTCCACCGGGCGGACGACGAGGCGCTGATCGCGCACCTCGCCCGGCTCAGCGGCACGGACGACCGGATCCTCGGTGACCCGGAGCTGCTGGAGCTGATCCTGCCGGCGATGCGGGCCGACTACCGGGCCGCCGAGACCTACCGGTGGACGCCGGGACCGCCGCTGCGGTGCCCCCTGTCCGTCCTCACCGGCGACGACGACCCCCAGTTCTCGCCGGCCGAGGCGCGCGACTGGGCCACGCACACCACCGGGGGGCACGAGCTGACGGTCCTGCCGGGCGGGCACTTCTACCTCGCCTCCCACTGGAGCCGGGTGGCGGAGCTGGTCCGCGCCCGACTGGGCTGACACCGCCACCGACGACCTCCCGACGACCCGGGTCCTGCTTCCACGAGGACCCGGGTCGTCGCACGTATGCCGCACGGCGCCAGTCGACGGACGAAGCGGCCCCACAATGGCGTCATTCTGACTCGCCCGTTGCCCGACCCTCGATGACCTGCTGCTTCCCAGGTAGTAGCTGTTGAATGCGGAAGGAAATGCGCGCCCTTTCGGCCGTGAACCGCACACTGTGCGCCATCGTGACCCGCGCCCGCTTGGTCATGGCGCCATGTGATGTCATGATGGCGCTATGGCTCCTCCGTGTTTGCCGCGCTCTCCGATCGCCCGGCTCGCCGACGGATGGGGAGTGCCCGAACAGCACTTCTGGCTCCGTGGTGACCGGCCCGCCCGGCCGGTCGGTTTCGACGAGTGCCAGGGTGTGTGGAACGTCTACGGACACTCCGAGACGGTCCGGGTCCTCTCCGACCCGGGCGTGTTCTCCTCCGACACGAACCGGCACTTCCTGCCGGAGCCCGACGACTACGACGTCGACGGCGTGCTCACCCAGCTCGACCCGCCCGAGCACCGTGCCCTGCGCCGGCTCGTCGGCAAGACCTTCACTCCGGGGGCCGTCGCCGCCCTGGAGCCGCGCGTCGCCTCGCTCACCCGCGAGCTGCTCGACGCCGTGGACGGCCGGCGCGAGATCGAGTTGATAAGGGACTTCGCCCAGCCGCTGCCCATCACCGTCATCGCCTGCCTGCTCGGTGTGCCGCGTGAGGACCACGCCCTGTTCCGGCAGTGGGCCGACGAGCTGTTCCCGGGCACCGAGCCGCCGTCGGTCGGCGGCAACCCGGAGCAGAACCGGCACGTCGACGCCGCGTACGACCTGTCCCGGCGGATGAGCGAATACTTCGCGGCGCACATCGACGAACGTCGCCGGCGCCCCGGAGAGGACCTGCTCAGCCGGCTCGTCCACGCGGAGACGGACGGGGAACGGCTGAGCGGCACGGCCCTGACCGCCTTCGTGGAACTGCTGTTCCTCGCCGGATACGTGACCACCGCCCTGCTCCTCGGCAACACCGCCCTCTGCCTCGACGCACACCCCGCACACACGGCCCGGCTGCGTGCCGACCGCAGCGGCATTCCCGCCACGATCGAGGAGTCCCTGCGTCTGATGACCCCCTTCGCCGTCTTCCACCGCGTCGTCACCGAGCACGTCGAACTGGGCGGGCAGCGGCTGCTGCCGGGTCAGATCGTCGCGCTCTGGCTGGGCGCGGCCAACCGCGACGAGAAGGTCTTCTCCCGGCCGCACGTGTTCGACCCCGCACGCGATCCCAACCCCCACCTCGGCTTCGGCCGCGGCATCCACTTCTGCCTGGGCGCCCCGCTGGCCCGGCTGGAAGGCAGGATCGCGCTGGGCGCCCTCCTGGACCGCTTCCCCCGGCTGCGCACCGACCCCGACAACCCGCCCGTCTTCCTGTCCTCCCCGCAGGTGTCGGGACCGCGGCTCCTGCCGCTGCTCACCGGCGGGAGGGCGGCGTGAGCGGTCACCGGGCCGGTCCCGGGCCGTCCGGCACGGACGCGCCGGCCGTCCTGGTGCGCGGGCTGCGCAAGGCGTACGGGCGTCGCACCGCCCTCGACGGTCTCCACCTGAGCGTCCCGCACGGCACCGCCTTCGCACTGCTGGGCACCGGATCCTCCGGCAAGACCACCGCCCTGCGCGTCCTGGCGGCGCACACCCCAGCGGACGGCGGCCGCATACGGATCGCCGGGTACGACCCCGTGTCCGACCCTCGTTCCGTGCGGGACGCGGCCGGGCTGCTCAGCCGGGCCCCCGCGGTGGACGGCCGCCTCACCGCCGAAGAGAACCTGCTCCTGACCCCCCGGCTGCGGCGGCTGTCGGCGCCGAGCGCCCGGGCCAGGGCCGCCGGCCTCGTCGAACAGCTCGGACTGGCGCGGGCGGCGGCCGTACCCGCGGCCACCCTCTCCGCCGACCTGCGGCGCCGGCTGGCGCTGGCGGTGCTGCTGGCCGGGGAACCCGAGGTCGCGCTGCTGGACGAACCCACCGAGGGCCTCGACGCGGTGGGCCGCCGGCTCGTGCGCGGGGTCGTGCGCGACCTCGCCGCCGACGGCGCCGCCGTCGTGTTCACCACGCGCTGCCCGCACGAGGCGGCCCGCCTCGCCGACCGGATCGGCGTACTGCACCGGGGCCGGATCGTCGCGGAGGGCACCCGGGAGGAACTGCTGCGGCTGGTGCCCGGCGGACACGTCCGGCTCCACTTCGCCACCGCCGCCGACCTCGCCACCGCGGCCGGGCTGTTCCGGCTGCACACCGCCGAGCTCGATCCCGCCGCGCTCAGCCTGCAGATCCCCGGCGACGGCAGCGCCGGCCTGGTGCGCGCCGTCCTCGACGTCCTGGACGACGCCCGCCTCGTCCCCCGTCGGCTGTCCGTGCGCAGCCCCGGCATCGAGGACGCCGTCACCGCGCTCACCACCGCACCGCCCGCGGGCCGTGCCGTTCCCGCCGGACGGGCGGCTGCCGACGGGGAGACCCGCGGCGACCGGTGGCGGCGGCACAGTGCCCTGCCCGTGACGGCCGCGGTGCTGCTGACCCTTGCCCTTTTCGCGCAGGCCGGACCCCGCGTGCTGCTGGGCGCGCTTCCGGTGATCGCGCTGTGCGCCGTGCCGCTCCTCACGACCCAGGCCCGCGCCGGACCGCGGCGACGCCGCACCGCCCCGTCGCCCGACCGGGCCGGGCCGCCCTGACCGGGGCGCAGCCCGAGCCGCCGGTCCCGCTCCTCGCCCACCTCGCTTTCCCCCATGACACACCTGGAGTTGATGCACCGTGGCCACCCTGTTGTACAAACTGGGCCGGTTCGCCTTCCGGCGACGAGGCGTCGTCGTCCTGCTGTGGCTGCTCGCACTCGGCGGTGCCGCGTTCGCCGCCTCGACCGCGCCCGCCCCGCCCGCCGACACCTTCTCCATGCCCGGCACGGAGTCCCAGAAGGCCTTCGACCTGCTCAAGGAGAAGTTCCCGGCGGCCAGCGCCGACGGCGCCTCGGCCCGGGTGGTGGTCCGCGCCCCGGAGAACAGCAAGATCTCCGACACCGGGCCCCGCAAGGAGGTCGCCGCCCTCGTCGCCGACCTCTCCGAGGCCCCGGAGGTCGTCCGGGTCTCCGACCCCTTCGCCGGGGGAGCCGTCAGCGAGGACGGCACGACGGCCTACGCCGTCGTCACCTACGACGTGGCCGCCGCCGAGGTCTCGGACCGGGCGCACGACGCGCTGCTCCGGGCCGCCGCCGACGCCAGGGCGGACGGGCTCACGGTGGAGATGGGCGGTGACGCGGTCCCCGTGGACCAGGCGCTGGGCGGTACCGCCGAGCTCATCGGCATCGGCGTCTCCGCGGTCATCCTCGTCCTGACCTTCGGCTCGCTGGTGGCGGCCGGCATGCCGCTGATCACGGCGCTCATCGGCGTCGGCATCGGCATCTCGGCGATCGGCGCGCTCGGCAGCACCCTCGGTCTGTCCTCGACGACCACCACGCTGGCCATGATGATCGGCCTGGCCGTCGGGATCGACTACGCCCTCTTCATCGTCTCCCGCTACCGTGCCGAGATGGCCGAGGGCCGGGACCGCGGGGATGCCGCGGGACGGGCCGTCGGCACCGCCGGATCCGCCGTCGTCTTCGCCGGCCTCACCGTGATCGTCGCCCTCGCCGGCCTCGCCGTCGTCAACGTCCCGATACTCACCAAGATGGGCCTCACCGCCGCCGGTACCGTCGCCATCGCGGTCCTCGTCGCCGTCACCCTGGTGCCCGCGCTGCTCGGCTTCGCCCCCTACCGGGTGCTGCCCCGCCGGGAGCGCAAGCGGATCGCCGGCAAGCGCCTGAGCGCCCGGCAGCGCCGCAAGAGCGAGAAGCGGGCGGCCCGGCAGCGGCCGAACCTCGGAGCCCGCTGGGCCGGACTCGTGCTGCGCCGCCCCGCCGCCGTCCTGCTGCTCGGGGTGCTGGGCCTCGGCGCCGTCGCCGCGCCCGCCACCAGGCTGGAACTGGGCCTGCCCGGTGAGGGCACCATGGCCCCCGACACCACCCAGCGCAAGGCCTACGACATGCTGTCGGAGTCCTTCGGCCCCGGCTTCAACGGCCCTCTGCTGGTGACCGTCGAGGCCGAGGACGCCAAGGCCGTGGCCGAGGACGTCGCCGGCGAACTCGCCGGCCGGCCCGGTGTCGCCCAGGTGGGCTCCCCGACGCCCAACGAGGCCGGTGACACCGCCATCGTCAACGTCGTACCCGAGACCGGGCCGACGGAGGGCACGACGGAAGAGCTGGTGAAGACCCTGCGCGGCGACCTGCACGACGTCGGGCGGGCCGACGACGTCGAGGTACTGGTGAGCGGTCAGACCGCCATGTTCATCGACTTCTCCAGGACGCTCAACGATGCGCTGGTGCCGTACCTCGCGCTCGTCGTCGGCCTCGCCTTCGTCCTGCTGATCCTCGTCTTCCGCTCGCTCCTCGTCCCGCTGAAGGCCGCCCTCGGCTTCCTGCTGTCGGTCTCCGCGGCACTCGGCGTGGTCGTGGTCATCTTCCAGTGGGGCTGGTTCGCCGACATCGTGGGCGTGGACCAGCCGGGGCCCATCATGTCCACGATGCCCATCTTCATGATCGGTGTGGTCTTCGGCCTCGCCATGGACTACGAAGTGTTCCTGGTGACGCGGATGCGCGAGGCCTACGTGCACGGCGAGTCCACCCACCAGGCCGTCGTCACCGGCTTCCGGCACAGCGGGCGGGTGGTCGCCGCGGCCGCCCTGATCATGACGAGCGTGTTCTCCGGGTTCGTCATGGAGGACAACGACTTCGTGCGGATGGTCGGCCTGGGTCTGGCCCTCGCCGTGCTCTTCGACGCGTTCGTCGTGCGCATGGCCGTCATCCCGGCCCTGTTCGCCCTGTTCGGCGACCGGGCCTGGTGGCTGCCGAAGTGGCTCGACCGGGTGCTGCCGAACATGGACGTGGAGGGCGGGAAGCTTGCGCGCCGACTCGGTGCCCCGCCCCACCCGAGGCGGACCCAGGAACCCGAGTACAGCCGCTGACCGACGTGGGGCCGTCCCGGTCCGGGACGGCCCCACGGCCGGCAGGCGGGCTCCGGCCCGGGCGCTACGGCGCCCGCCCGGCCGCTCCGCACCGCTTGCCGGAGCGGGCGGGTGCGGCGGGCGCGCCGAGATGCCGATAGGTGTACGCGGCGGAGACGAGGGCCATGTGGTGGTGCCAGCCGGGGAACGAACGCCCTTCGAAGTCGAGCAGTCCGAAGTCCCGCTCCAAGTGCGCCACGGCGTCCGCCGTCCCGGTGTGCGCGGCGGCGATCGAGGCGACCTCGGGGAGGCCGTGATGGGCGAGGCTGGTGATCCACAGCGGACCGGTGACCGAGGGCTCGCGCATCTCGGCGAACAACCGGTAGGGCGGACCGGGGGAGTGGCCCTGCGACAGCCCGGGCACGTGGACGAGCGAGGTCTGGAAGGAGGCGGCGCGCTGCCGCCCGTCGGGTGCGGTGACCACGGCCGGTTCCGTGCTCTGCGCCGAGAGCCTCGCTCTCGCGCTGACCGGCGCGGGAGTGGCTGCCATGTTGCCGACGGGCAGCACCGGCAGGTGCGGAGGCACGGCCACGACGAAGTCGCACCGTCGCTTGGCGAGTCCGCTCAGCAGGTACCGTACGTCCGGCTCGTCGCCCATGTCCGCCACGACGACCGGGGACGACGACGTCCGGGCCGCGAGCCGGTCGACGAGACGCAGTGCCAGCGCCCACAGCGGACGGTACTGCTCGGAGTCGGGAATGCGCGCGTCGCTGCGCCGGTCCGGGTCCTGCACCCAGGCCGGGGACAGGTACAGACTCCAGTCGACGGGGAACTGGACGGCGCCCACGGACAGGAACGCGCCCAGCCCCAGCTGGCAGTTGACGGACCGGCCCGACTCCAGGTCGAAGTGCCGGTCGACTCCCACCGAGCGGTTGCCGCGCTTGGGCAGGACCGCCCGGCCGAGGTTCCACACCGGCTCGGACGCACGGCCTTCCACCCAGTGCGTCAGTTCCTCCATCACGGCGTCGAAGTCCCACGGACTGAGACTGACGAACTGCCGCAGCGCCTGCGCGACGGACGGATCGCTCGAGGCGGCGGCCGCCAGCCGGCGCACCGATTTCTTCCCGGGCGTGATCAGCAGACCGTGCAGATAGGTGTAGGCCCACTTGCGCTGGTCGGCCCGACGTAAACTACGGAATATCGTCGAGCTGAAATCGGCCAGTGACAATGCAGAATTGCTGTCGCGTGGGGCAAGATTTGATCTTGGTGACATGCCTGCATAAGCCATATCCATGCCGCAATAACTCCCCCGATGTTACCGAGCGGTGATGCGGCGCAGTCTAAGCGGCGTGTCGCAATGGCGCCACTCCCTGGTGGGGGCCTGGCTTGTATTGGCGCCTGCGGTGGCGCAAGGAAGCAGGACGTCGGAGTGGCCGAGGACGACCGGATTCCGTTCCGGCCACCGTCCGGGCCCGGTCGCCCGTCCGGGGTGCGGGTGCGAGCGCCGTCCTCCTCGGCGCCTCCCTGTACTGCAACTTCCTTGATCGTTCGAGGTGAAGCACCGTATCCCCGCAGCAGGCGCTCCGTCGCGGACGACCTCGGCCCGCGGCGTGCGGCCGAACCGGCGGGGCGAACGAAACCCGCCAGTCAGTGGACTGGACCTTTGGAGTCGAGAGGAAGCTCGGACTCCGCAAAGTCGCGCTCGGTGGCGCCAAGATCCTTGAATTTGGATCCGGTGTCGGGATCTACTCGAGAAGCGCGGCGTTTGGGCAACCGGACTGGCCGGGGCGTCGTACGCGGGGTTCCGCTGGAGCAGGGGTGTCTACCCCTGGTGCCCGACCGTGGCCACTGATTTCGGTGCTGTCCGATTAAGACGGGGTGAACGCTTTCTGTATGCGATAAGGAGCCACCGCGAACCGGTACGGCTGACGAAGGCGTTGTTATGGAGGGCGTGATGAGAAATCAGGTCACTGAAGTAGAAGGCTCCAGGGCGCTGCCGTTCGGCCGGGCCGCGCAGAAGGCGCGGACTGCCGGAGCGCCGGAGTCGCGCCGCGACCAGGTGCTCACCACGAACGTGGGGTTGCACATACCCGCCGGACTCGCCTTCGAGGAGTGGGAGCGAGCCGGGCGCCAGCTGTCCGGACTGCTCAACTCGTCGTCCTGGTGGCTGGGCGACTGGCTCGTCTACGGCAAGGACCACTACGCCGACCGCTACGAACGAGGGATCCGCGCCGCCGGCCTCCAGTACCAGACGCTGCGCAACTACGCCTGGGTGTCCCGCCGTTTCGAGCTGTACCGCCGGCGCTCCGCGCTCAGCTTCCAGCACCATGCCGAGCTGGCGTCCCTGCCCCTGGAGGAGCAGGAGACGTGGCTGGACCGCGCCGAGCGGATGAAGTGGAGCACCAAGCAACTGCGCAACGCGCTCCGCGCCCACCGTGACGGCACCCCGCCCGCCGCCGACGCCGGCGAGGCGTCGACGCGCCGCCTCGCCGTGCCCGACAACCGGCTCCAGTGGTGGCACAAGGCGGCGGAGCAGTCCGGCGCCGAGCTGGCGGAGTGGGTGATGCACACCCTCGACGCCGCGGCCGACCGGGTGCTGAAAGAGGGCGGCTTGCGGCAGGCCGCCCTGGAGTAACGGTACGCCGGCGTCACCGGTCGAGGGGTCCGCACATCCGGAAGGGGATGCGGACCCCTCGTGTCGGAGGGCACCGTCACGGCAGGCGGCTCATCAGCGTGGCCGTCTGGGAGTGCCGCGTGCAGCCGCGCCCGGCGAACGACTGGACCACGCGATCCCGGATCTCCGGATCCTGCTCCTGGCTGAGTTTGAACATGCCCTCGGCCTTGGTGACGCGAATGCGGAATGCTCCGACAGCGGGAACGATCTTGTGGAAATAGTCGATGGACTCGGTCATGTCCCAGTTGTCGCCGAATTTCTCCTCGAAAGCCCGCACGGTGGCCTGGACGACCTCCAGGGTCTCCTCGATCGAATCGAATTTCTCCACCACTCCGTGCACGTGGACGGAGGTGAAATTCCATGTGGGGGCGGCGGGGGTCACATCGTAGACGGTGGGCGAGACATAGGCGTGCGGGCCGGTGAAGGAGAGAAGGACGACCGTCTCGTCCTCCAGTGCCGACCAGTGCGGATTGGCTCGGTTCATGTGCCCCAGCAGCGGCAGTCCGGCGAGGTCGTCGGCCGGTTCCGTCCCGCCCTCCGGGTCGAAGATGACGGGGAGGTGGGTGGCGAACGGTCCGGCCTCGGAAGTGCCGTTGCTGGCCATCAGGGCCAGCGGGTTGGAGCGCATCAGATCGACCATCCACGACGTTTCCGGCTGCCGGTAATGGCTGGGGACGAACATGCGGAACCCACCTTTCAACGGTGTAGTGAGTGCTCGGCAATGTCGCAGTACTGTCCTGTCGGCGGGACATGTGCGCGCTTCATTGTGGCCCGCTCGGTCGCCGGGGGCAATTGAAGAAGCATCGGCCCCGGACCTCAATTGCGGAAGGTGCCGCGCACTGAAATGGCGCCGTTAAGAGTGTGCGAAAAGTGATATCGGGCAGGCCGGCGTCGAGAACGACTCGGCCCGGCCGCACCGTCGGCCGGGCCGAGTCGGACGGGAACCGACGACGCCGCCTTCGCGGCGCACGCGGCGGCCCCGCCGGACCGCGCCTCCCGCATGGTCGTGACGGCACACGCACCGCCCGCCTCGTCCGCGGTCCCCGCAGACACGGCGGACGGCGAACAGCCGTGGGGGGGGGGGGGGGGGGGGGGGGGGGGGGGGGGGGGGGGGGGGGGGGGGGGGGGGGGGGGGGGGGGGGGGGCGCGGGGGGGGGCGCGCGGCGGGCGG
>NZ_JBITFE010000005.1:52774-455535 GCF_044455745.1 Streptomyces sp. NPDC051136
GCCGCCCCCCGCCCCCCCCCGCCCCCCGCCCCCCCCCCCCGCGCCCCCCCCCCCCCCCCCCCCCCCCCCCCCCCCCCCCCCCCCCCCCCCCCCCCCCCCCACGGCCGGTTCTCAGTGGGCGGTCCAGCCGCCGTCCAGCGGCAGTGAGGAGCCGGTGATGTAGCCGGTGTTGCGGGCGCACAGCCACAGGGCGGCCTCGGCGACCTCCGCCGGCTCGATCAGCCGCTTGATCGCGGTGCGTTCCAGGAAGACCCGCTCGACCACCTCGCCCGCCGGGATGTCGTGGGCGAGCGCCTGGTCCGCTATCTGGTCCTCGACCAGCGGGGTGCGGACGTAGCCGGGGTTGAGGCAGTTGCTGGTGACCCCGTGCGCGGCACCCTCCAGCGCGACCACCTTGCTGAACCCTTCGAGGGCGTGCTTGGCCATGACGTACGCCGACTTGTAGGCGCTGGCGCGCAGGCCGTGCACCGAGGAGACGTTGACGACCCGGCCCCAGCCCCGCGCGTACATGTGCGGCAGGGTGCGGCGCACGATCCGGAAGGGGGCCTCCACCATCACCCGCTGGATGAGGGCGAAGCGGTCCATCGGGAACTCGTGCACGGGGGCGACGTGCTGGAGGCCGGCGTTGTTGACCACGATGTCGGCGTCGCCGGGCAGCGCCTCCACCGCGTCCGGGTCGGAGAGGTCGGCCACGACGGCCGTGCCGCCGGTCGCCGCGGCCACGTCCTTGGCGCCCTCGGCGGCCAGGTCCACGACGTACACCTCGGCGCCCGCCGCGGCGAAGGCCTCGGCGCAGGCCCGGCCGATTCCGCCGGCCGCCCCGGTGACCAGGGCCTTGCGTCCGGCCAGGAACCGGGGGGTGAGGGGATTCTCGGTGCTCTCCATGGCGGAACACCGTAGGAAGGAAGCGAGAGCGCAGACACAGGGGCCCGTCACACAATTCCGCTCCCCGGCATGGTGGCCGCCACCATCCCCTGGCCCTGCCACAGCGGCATCGGCGGCGCCATGGTCCGGGCCACCACTGCGCCGGGCGCCCCGCTGGGCGCCGCTCACATGTCGCGGTCACCGGCGCGGTCGTACGGTCCGCTCCCAGCACGCCGGTACGTCGGCGGGCGGGCGGTGTCCGCCGCAGCGTCCGCAGCAGCTCTCCCACCTCACACCCACGGGAGTCACCCCATGCGTTCCCTCACCCCGCGCGGCGCCTTCGGACGCCGCGTCCTGGCCGTGGCACTCGGCCTCGCCGCCGGCCTGACCACCCTCTCCCCGCTCGTCCGGCCCGCCGTCGCGGCCGACGGCCTCCAGCAGGTCACCGGCTTCGGCTCCAACCCCGGCAACCTGGGGATGTACGTGTACGCGCCGGCCGACCTCCCCGCGAACGCGCCGCTGGTCGTGGCGATGCACGGCTGCACCCAGTCGGCGAGCGACTACCACGCCCACTCCGGCTGGCAGAAGTTCGCCGACGCCTGGGGCTTCGCGGTGGTGTACCCGCAGACCGGCCCGGCCAACAACAGCATGTCCTGCTTCAGCTGGTTCGACCCCGCCGAGGACACCCGCGGCCGGGGCGAGGCCGCCTCGGTCGTGCAGATGGTCGACCACGCGGCGGCGCGGTACGGCTCCGACCGCCACCGCGTCTTCGTCACCGGCCTGTCCGCGGGCGGCGGCATGACCGCCGACCTGCTCGCGGCCTACCCGGACGTCTTCGCGGGCGGCGCGGTCGCCTCCGGACTGCCCGCGCAGTGCGCGACCAGCCTGGCCGCCGCGTCGGGCTGCCAGTACGGCGACCAGCGCCTCACCCCGAAGCAGTGGGGCGACAAGGTCCGTGGCTCCTACCCCGGTTACACCGGTCCGTGGCCCCGCGTCGCGATCTGGCAGGGCACCGCGGACGGGACCGTCGCCCCGGTCAACGGCACCGAACTGCGCGACCAGTGGACCGACGTCTGGGGGATCGGCCAGACCGCCTCCGGCACGCGGAGCCTGCCCGGGAGCACCACCGAGAGCACCTACGACGACCCGGCCGGCCGGCCCGCCGTGGCCCTGTACTCGGTCTCCGGCATGGCCCACGGGCTCGCGGTGAGCCCCGGATCGGGCGCCGACAGCTGCGGAAGCACCGGCACGTACTACCTGAACCGCGTCTGCTCCAGCTACTACACCGGGAAGTTCTGGGGCCTGGACGCGTCCCCGGGCGACGGCGAGGGCACCCTGCCGGCGCCGTCCGGGCTGACGGTCACCGGCACCACCGGCACGAGCGCCGGGCTGTCCTGGACCGCCGTGAGCGGCGCCGCCTCGTACGCCGTCTACCGCGACGGCGGCAAGGTCGGCTCCCCGACGGGCACGTCCTTCACAGACACCGGCCTGAGCGCGGGCACCGCCTACCGCTACACCGTCGCCGCGATCGACCCCTCCGGTGCCGAGGGGACGCGGTCCGGGGCGGTCACGGCCACGACCACCGGCGCCGCGCCCCGGTGCTACACGGCCTCCAACTACCACCAGGTCGCCGCGGGCCGCGCCCACCAGAGCGGCGGCTACACCTACGCGAACGGCTCGAACCAGAACATGGGCCTGTACAACGTCGCCGTCACCCACACCCTGAAGGAGACGTCCCCCGGGTACTTCGTGCTGGCGGACGGGGGCTGCTGAACCCTCTTCGAAACTTTCGGAGAAGGCCAAGTGCCTTTCCGGCGGCATCTGCGAGCTTCTTCTGCTCGCAGCATGCCGCCGGGGGTCACAAGTGGGCTGAGCTGCGCGTGACTCCTCCGCGAGGTGTTCACGACGACGTCGCAGGTTTCGAAATGTCGACCGAAAGTGTTGACGCTCGACAAGTGCAGGCCAACACTGGCGCCGTTGTCCGAACCCCCGCAGGAGAGGAACGCCTTCCATGAACCTGCTCGTTCCACCGCGGCGCCGCAGACGGGGCTCCGCCGCCCTGCTCCTCAGAGGCGCGTGGGCCGTCGCCCTGGCCGCGCTCGCCGCGCTGATGCTGCCGGGCACCGCCCAGGCCGACACGGTCGTCACGACCAACCAGGAGGGCACCGACAACGGCTACTACTACTCGTTCTGGACCGACAGCCAGGGCACCGTCTCCATGAACATGGGTTCCGGCGGTCAGTACAGCACCTCCTGGAGCAACACCGGCAACTTCGTCGCCGGCAAGGGCTGGAGCAACGGCGGACGCCGGACCGTGCAGTACTCGGGCACCTTCAACCCGTCCGGCAACGCGTACCTGGCCCTCTACGGGTGGACGTCGAACCCGCTGGTCGAGTACTACATCGTCGACAACTGGGGCACCTACCGCCCCACGGGCGAGTACAAGGGCACCGTCACCAGCGACGGCGGCACCTACGACATCTACCGGACGACCCGCGTCAACAAGCCCTCCGTCGAAGGCACCCGCACCTTCGACCAGTACTGGAGCGTGCGGCAGGCGAAGCGGACCGGCGGCACCATCACCACCGGCAACCACTTCGACGCGTGGGCGCGGGCCGGGATGCCGCTGGGCAACTTCAGCTACTACATGATCATGGCCACCGAGGGCTACCAGAGCAGCGGCAACTCCAGCATCAACGTCGGCGGTACGGGCTCCGGCGGCGGTGGTGGCGGGGGAGGCGGCGGTGGCGGCGGCGGGTGCACCGCGACGTTGTCCGCCGGGCAGAAGTGGGGGGACCGGTACAACCTGAACGTCTCGGTCAGCGGGGCCAGTAGCTGGACGGTGACGATGAACGTGCCGTCTCCGGCGAAGGTCCTGTCGACGTGGAACGTCAACGCGAGTTATCCGAGCGCGCAGACGCTGACCGCCAAGTCCAACGGCAGCGGGAACACCTGGGGCGCCACCATCCAGGCCAACGGCAACTGGACCTGGCCCTCGGTCTCCTGCGCCGCGGGCTGACCCCACCGCACGACACCAGCGAGGAGGATCCATGCGTACGCGCACCAGCCCCCGTCCGTCGCGCGGCCTGCGCACCCTGGCCACCGGTGTGGCCGTGACCGCGCTCGCGGCCGCGGGCACCGTGGCGGCGGGCGCCGCCCCGTCCCGGGCCGCCGCCTGCACCGGTTACGTCGGCCTCACCTTCGACGACGGCCCCTCCGGCAGCACCCAGTCCCTGCTCAACGCGCTCAAGCAGAACGGGCTGCGGGCCACCATGTTCAACCAGGGGCAGTACGCCGCCCAGAACCCGTCCCTGGTCCGGGCCCAGGTGGACGCCGGCATGTGGGTCGCCAACCACAGCTACACCCACCCGCACATGACCCAGCTCAGCCAGGCCCAGATGGACTCGGAGATCTCCCGCACCCAGCAGGCGATCGCGGGCGCGGGCGGCGGGACGCCCAAGCTGTTCCGGCCGCCGTACGGCGAGACCAACGCGACGCTCAGGTCGGTCGAGGCCAAGTACGGGCTGACCGAGGTCATCTGGGACGTGGACTCGCAGGACTGGAACAACGCCAGTACCGACGCGATCGTGCAGGCCGTCTCCCGCCTCGGCAACGGCCAGGTCATCCTCATGCACGACTGGCCCGCCAACACCCTGGCGGCCATCCCCCGCATCGCGCAGACCCTGGCGGGCAAGGGACTGTGCTCCGGCATGATCTCGCCGCAGACCGGCCGTGCGGTCGCCCCCGACGGCGGCGGCAGCGGCGGCGGTGGGGGAGGCGGCGGTGGCGGCGGCGGGTGCACCGCGACGTTGTCCGCCGGGCAGAAGTGGGGGGACCGGTACAACCTGAACGTGTCGGTCAGCGGGGCCAGTAGCTGGACGGTGACGATGAACGTGCCGTCTCCGGCGAAGGTCCTGTCGACGTGGAACGTCAGCGCGAGTTATCCGAGCGCGCAGACGCTGACCGCCAAGTCCAACGGCAGCGGGAGCACCTGGGGCGCCACCATCCAGGCCAACGGCAACTGGACCTGGCCCTCGGTCTCCTGCACCGCGGGCTGACCCGGCGCCGGTCCGCACCCGTGGCCCGTCGGCACGGGTGCGGACCTCCGCGCGCCGCTCACGCACCCAGCGAGCGGTCCGCCACCCGTGCCAGGTGCCGGCCGAACACCACCCGGGCCTCGGGAGTCAGCGTACGCAGCGCCACCATCGCCGTGATCACGACGTCGCACAGCTCCGCCTCCACGTCCTCCCAGGTGTGGGTGACACCCTTGCGCGGGTTCTGGCCGGTCGCGCCGATCACCGCCTCGGCGACCTCACCGACCTCCTCCGACAGTTTCAGCACGCGCAGCAGCAGGCCCTCCCTGCCGCCGACGGGCTGGTCCGCCTCCAGCCACGCCCACAGGTCGTCGACGGTGCTCCAGGGGTCGGCTGCCAGGCCGTGCGGGTTGTCGCTCATGCGGAGCAGCGTGCCACGGTCCCGCTCCCCGCGGGCGTCAGTCGAACAGCGGTTCCTGCTGTCCCTCCGCCGCCCGGCGCAACCGCCTGTTCCGGGCGCCCACGACGACGGTCGTGGCCGCGGCCGTCACCGCGAGGGCGGCGGGGACCATCCAGTTCCGGTTGACCGCGTGGCCGAGCGCGTGGTCGAGGGAGAGGCGGCCGGGTCCCGCGACCGCCAGACCGGCGGCCGTCAGGCCGAGGGAGGCCGCGTACTCGTAGCCGCCCGCCTGGGCGAAGAAGCCGTTCGGGGCGTGCACCGCCGCGGCGCCCGCCATCGCTCCGGCCGCGGCCGCGCCCGCGGCCGGGGTGGCCAGGCCCAGCGCCAGCAGCGCCCCGCCGCCCGCCTCCGCGAGGCCCGCCGCGGTGGCGCTGGCCCGCCCCGGCGCGTAGCCCATGGCCTCCATGGCCTGGCCGGTGCCCTCGATCCCGCCGCCGCCGAACCAGCCGAGCAGTTTCTGCGCGCCGTGCGCGGCCAGGACGCCGCCGGTGCCCAGGCGGAGCAGCAGCAGCCCGAGATCACGCCGGTCAGAGCAGTTCACTTCGACTCCCTCGCGGACGGCCGCCGCGGGCGGCGGCGGATCACCTCCCCACCGTCACCCGTCCGTGGCGGCGGGGCCCGTCGCGGGCGCCGTTCGGGTGGTGGCGGGCGGTGGGCCGGCCGGCGGGCCCGGTGGCGGGGGTGCGGAGCCGGTGTGACGCTGCCGCCATGACGATTCAGACCACGCGACTCAGCGACCCGGCGGTCCGCGCCTTCGTCGCCGCCGTCAACGCCCACGACCGCGAGGCCTTCCTCGCGCTGCTCGCGCCGGGAGCCACCATGGCCGACGACGGGGACGACCGGAACCTCGACCAGTGGATCGACCAGGAGATCTTCTCCTCCAACGGTCACCTGGAGGTCGACAACGAGTCGAACGGCGGTCGCGCCCTCATCGCCCGCTACCGCAACGACACCTGGGGCGAGATGCGCACCCGGTGGGACTTCACCGTGGACGAGGACGGCCGGATCGCCCGGTTCGAGACCGGACAGGCGTAACGCGCCGGGACTTGGTGCGGCAGCCGTTCCGTCCACCGGTGTGCACCCCGCGCATCCCGCGCGGGACCCACCCCCAGCCGGTGGCGGAACGGCTGCCGTCTCCCCCCTCGGCATGGTCCGTGGAGCGTTGTGGAAGACCAACGCCTCATGTGTGAAGCTCCGGTGAAGGAGATTTGAGCATATGTCCTTCACCGGCTGCAATACCGCGGACTTTGAAATTCCGATGATGTGAACAGCTGACGTGATCCGGTGCGGCGAAGGGCTCGGGGAACCGGCTCGGTGAGTTCGCCCGGCGGACCGGCTCAGCCGCGCCCCACGTACGGCATCGCCGTCGCCAGGACCGTCGCGAACTGCACGTTGGCCTCCAGCGGCAGCTCGGCCATGTGCCGCACCGTGCGCGCCACGTCGGCCACGTCCATCACGGGCTCGGGTGCCGTCTCCCCGTTGGCCTGGAGCGCGCCGGTCTGCATGCCGGCCGTCATCTCGGTCGCCGCGTTGCCGATGTCGATCTGGCCGACCGCGATGCCGTAGGGGCGGCCGTCCAGCGACAGCGACTTGGTCAGGCCCGTCAGCGCGTGCTTCGTCGCCGTGTACGCCACCGAGTGCGGGCGCGGCGTGTGCGCCGAGATCGAACCGTTGTTGATGATCCGGCCGCCCCGCGGGTCCTGCTCCTTCATCTGCCGGTACGCCGCCTGCGCGCACAGGAACGCGCCGTTGAGGTTGGTGTCCACCACGTGCCGCCAGGCGTCGTAGGGCAGCTCCTCGACCGGCACGCCGCCGGGACCGAACGTCCCCGCGTTGTTGAACAGCAGGTCCAGCCGCCCGAACCGGTCGCGCACCGCGCCGAACAGGGCCGCCACCTCCTCGGGGCGGGACACGTCGGCGCGGACGGTGAGTGCCGTGCCGCCGCCCGGGGGTGCCGCCGCGGCCGTCTGCGCCAGGGGTTCGGGGCGGCGGCCGGCCAGCGCCACCGACCAGCCGGCCCGGAGCAGTTCGACGGCGACCGCCCGGCCGATGCCGGAGCCGGCGCCCGTGACGACGGCGACCTTCGGCCGGCCGGCGCTTTCCTCGTCGGTGGTTCTCACAGCGTTCATGAGTCGGCAGGGTACGGGTCGCGGAACATCCGGAACTCATCCGTCCGACATACGATCGCCATGTCCGCGCCAAGCCGGGGTCGTTCCCGGCGCTTCGAATTCCCCTTGCAACCACCGCTTGGGGAGGAACGGATGACACCCGCGAACCACCAGGGCCCGGCCCGGACGAAGACCTCGCACGCGCCCGAACTCCGCGCCGCCGCCCGCAGCCTGGGCCGCCGCCGGTTCCTGACCGTCACCGGCGCCGCCGCCGCGCTCGCCTTCTCGGTGAACCTGCCGGCCGCCGGCACCGCGAGCGCCGCCGAGCTGGACGGTGCGCAGCTGACCGCCAACCCCTTCACGCTCGGCGTCGCCTCGGGCGACCCGCAGCCCGGCTCCGTGCTGCTGTGGACGCGCCTGGCCCCGGCCCCGTACCAGGCCGACAGCGGACTGCCCGCCAAACGCGTCGAGGTGAGCTGGGAGCTGGCCCTGGACGAACGGTTCCGCCGCGTCGTCAGAAGGGGCCGGGCCACCGCCCACCCCGAGTTCCACCACACCGTGCACGTCGAGGTCGACCACCTCGAGCCCGGCCACGTCTACCACTACCGCTTCCGCGCCGGCCGGTACGTCAGCCCGGCCGGCCGCACCCGCACCGCGCCCGCGCAGCACAGCAGGGTCTCCGACCTGACGTTCGGCCTCGTCTCCTGCCAGAAGTACGACGAGGGGTACTACACCGCGTACAAGCACCTGGCCCAGGAGGACGTGGACGTCGTCTTCCACCTCGGCGACTACCTCTACGAGTACGCCGTGAACGCCACCGGCGGCTCCCGCGCCTACCCCGCGGGCACCCTGCCCGCCCTCTTCAACCACGAGACGGTGACGCTGGAGGACTACCGCCTGCGGTACGCCCTCTACAAGTCCGACCCCGACCTGCGGGCCGCGCACGCCGCGCACCCGTTCATCGTCACCTGGGACGACCACGAGACCGAGAACAACTACGCCGACGAGACCCCGGAGAACAGCGTCCCGCCGGAGGAGTTCCTCATCCGCCGGGCCGCCGCCTACCGGGCCTACTGGGAGAACATGCCGCTGCGCACGCCCCAGCTGCCCGACGGCCCCGACCTCAAGCTCTACCGCCGCCTGTACTGGGGCCGCCTCGCCCAGTTCGACGTCCTCGACACCCGCCAGTACCGCTCCGACCAGGCGTACGGCGACGGCTGGCAGTACCCCGGGCCCGAGTCCACGGACCCGTCCCGCACGCTCACCGGGGACGCCCAGGAGCGCTGGCTGATCAACGGCTGGCACCGGTCGAACGCCCTGTGGAACGTGGTGCCCCAGCAGGTCACCTTCTCCCAGCGGTACAACTCGACCACCACACCGTCCCAGGTCTCCATGGACTCGTGGGACGGCTACCCGGCCTCCCGCGAACGCATCCTGGCCGGCGCACAGGCCGCCGGGATCGAGAACCTCATGGTCCTCACCGGCGACGTGCACGTCTCCTACGGCTTCGACATCAAGCGCGACTTCGACGACCCGGACTCCCGCACCCTGGGTACGGAGATCGTCACGACCTCCGTCACCAGCGGCCGCGACGGCTCGGAGAAGCCCTCCAACTGGGACACCCTCATGACCGCCAACCCGCACCTGAAGTTCTTCAACGGGCGGCGCGGCTACGCGACGGTGTCCCTCGGCCGCGAGTCGGCGCGCGCCGACTTCAAGACGGTGTCCCACGTCTCCACCGAGGGCGCGCCGCTCACCACCGCCGGGTCCTTCGTCACCGAGGCCGGGGAGCCGGGGCTCAAGCCGGCGTGACCTCACGGTCCGCGGGCGCGGTCTCCTCGCCGGGGTAGCGGACGCCGACGCGGTCCCGGATCGCGTCGAGCGTCCGCATCACGGCCAGCGTGCCCTCCAGCGGGACCAGCGGCGACTCGCGCTCCCCGGCGCGCAGGGCCCGCATGACCTCCTCGGCCTCGTGCCGCAGGCTCTCGCGGGGCCCGTCGGCCGGGTCGGCGCGGAAGACCTGCGGCTCGCGGCCGTCCCGGTGCAGGACGAAGTGGTCCGGGAAGAAGAAGCCGTTCGGGACGTCGATTCGGCCCTCGGAGCCGGTGACCGACGCCGAGTTGGGCGTACCGCCGGTGATGGAGCAGTGCACCGAGGCGAGCGCGCCGCTCCCGTAGGAGAGCAGCGCGCCCGTCTGGAGGTCGACGCCCTCCTCCGAGAGCACCGCCCGCGCCGTGACGTCCGCGGGCTCACCGAGCAGCAGCTGCGCGAACGACACCGGGTACACGCCCAGGTCGAGCAGCGCGCCGCCGCCCTGCGCGGGATCGCGCAGCCGGTGCGCCGGCGGGAACGGGCCCGCGAGGCCGAAGTCCGCCTGGAGGCTGCGGACCTCGCCGACCGCTCCGTCGTCCACCAGTGCCTTCAGGCGCCGCACCAGCGGATTGCAGAACATCCACATCGCTTCCATCAGGAAGACACCCCGCTCGCGGGCGAGCGCGACCAGCTCCGCCGCCTCGCGCGCGTTCAGCGTGAACGGCTTCTCGCACAGCACGTTCCGCCCGGCCTCAAGGCACAGGCCGGCCGCGGTCCGGTGCGCCGAGTGCGGGGTCGCGACGTACACCACGTCGACGTCCTCGTCCCGCGCCAGCGTCTCCCAGGCGCCGTACGCCCGCGGTATCCCGAACCGCTCGGCGAACGCTTTCGCCGACGCCTCGGTCCGCGACGCGACCGCCACCACCTCCGCGTCCGGCAGATCGACCAGATCCGCCGTGAAACGCGCCGCCATCCCGCCGGTCGCGAGAATCCCCCAGCGCACCTTCTGCCCGGTCACCGCTGACACCCTGCCCCACCCTCGCTCAGGTTCGTTTTCCGTCGTTCGCCGCCCGTTGTTCGAGTCTGTTCGTTCAACGGCGTACGAGCTGAGAGCATAGGTGGCGGATCCGTAGGAGAGGGAGGGGCACATGCCCGAGCGCGGGCCGTCCGTACCGCACCGGTCACCGGACACGACCACGCCGCCGAAGCCGAAACCGACGCCGTCAGCGTCTTCGACGGCGCCGATGTCGTCCACGCCGTCAACGCCTTCGACCTCGGCGGCGCCGATGTCGTCGACGGCGCCGAGGTCGCAGGCGGGGACGGGACCGGCCCTCCGCTCGCTGCGTGCCGCGCGCCGCACCGGTCTGCTCGTCACCCTCATCCTCGGCAGCCTCACCGCCACGCCGCCGCTCGCGATGGACATGTACCTCCCCGCGCTCCCCGAGGTCACCCGGTCCCTGGGCGCACCCGCCGCCACCGTCCAGCTCACGCTCACCGCGTGCCTGGCCGGCATGGCCCTCGGGCAGATCGTGGTCGGTCCGATGAGCGACAAGTGGGGGCGCCGGCGGCCGCTGCTGGCCGGGCTCGCCGTCTACGTCGTCGCCACCGCCCTGTGCGCCTTCGCGCCCACCGTCGAAGTCCTCGTCGCCTTCCGGCTGGTGCAGGGGCTCGCGGGCGCCGCCGGCATCGTCATCTCCCGCGCCGTCGTACGCGACCTGTACGACGGCGTGGCCATGGCCCGCTTCTTCTCCACCCTGATGCTGATCTCCGGCGTCGCGCCGGTCGTCGCGCCCCTCATCGGCGGGCAGATCCTGCGCTTCACGGACTGGCGGGGCGTGTTCGTCGTCCTCGTCGTGGTCGGCGTGGCCCTCGGCGCGCTCGTGTGGGCCAGGCTGCCGGAGACGCTGCCCGTCGAAGAGCGGCACGCCGGCGGCGTCGGCGACACCCTCCGCGCGATGCGCGGGCTGCTCGCCGACCGGCCCTTCACCGGGTACATGTTCGCCGGCGGCTTCGCCTTCGCCTCGCTGTTCGCCTACGTCGCGGCCTCGCCGTTCGTCGTGCAGGAGATCTACGGGGCCTCCCCGCAGACGTTCAGCCTGCTGTTCGGCCTCAACTCGATCGGGCTCGTCGTGGTCGGGCAGATCAACGGCAAGGTCCTGGTCGGACGGGTCAGGCTGGACCGGGTGCTCGCCCTCGGCCTCGTCGTCGTGATCGCCGCCGCGACCGCGCTGCTGCTCATGTCCCTGGGCGTCTTCGGAGAGGTCGGGCTCGCCCCGGTCGCCGTCGCGCTGTTCGTGCTGATGTCGGCGATGGGCATCAGCCTGCCCAACACCCAGGCGCTCGCCCTGATGCGGGTCAAGCAGTCCGCCGGCTCCGCCTCCGCGCTGCTCGGCACGTCCTCCTTCCTCATCGGTGCCGTCGCCTCCCCGCTGGTCGGGATCGCCGGGGAGGACACCGCCGTACCGATGGCCGTGGTCCAGCTGGTGGCGGCGGTCGTGGCGCTGGGCTTCCTCGTGACCATGTGCCGCGGGCGGGGGGCACGCGGGGAAACGGGCACGGGAACGGGCAAGGGAGCGGACAACTGAGCGCTCCGAGACTGCGTGGCGACACCCCGGCGCGGGCCGGGCTCGACCCCGAGCGGCTCCGCCGTGTCGTCGCCCTGGTGCACGACCTCACGGTGGGCGAACGTCCCTGGGCGGCGGGCGCCGTCGTGGCCGTCGGGCGGGGGCCCGTGCTCGCCGTCGAGGAGGCGGCGGGCTGGGCCGTGCGCTACGCCGCCTACGACCCGCACAGCGACACGGGTGTGGAGCTGCCCGCGGGCTCCCGGGTGCCGGCGACCGTCGACACGCCCTTCGACCTCGCCTCGCTGACGAAGCTGTTCACCGCGGTCGCCGCCGTGCAGCAGATCGAGCGGGGCACGCTCGGCATCGACGCGGAGGTGGGCGCCTACCTGCCGGACTTCCGGGGCGCGGCCGAGCACCGCGTCACCGTGCGGCAGCTGCTCACCCACACCTCCGGGCTGCGGGCCGAACTCCCGCTGTACGACTGCGCCGACGACGAGGAACGGATGCGGCGGCTGCGGGCGGAGCCGCCCGTGGGGGTGCCGGGGACGTACTGCTACTCCGACCTGAACATGCTGCTCCTCCAGGAGGTCCTGGAACGCATCACCGGCCGCACGCTCGACGTCCTCGTCCGCGACGGGATCACCCGGCCGCTGGGCATGACGGCGACGCACTTCGGGCCGTGTCCCGGCGCGGCGGCCACCGAGGACCAGCGGCGGCCCTGGGCCAAGGTGGACCGGGGGATGCTGCGCGGGGTCGTCCACGACGAGAACGCGTGGGCGCTGGGTGGCGTGGCCGGTCACGCGGGGCTCTTCTCGACGGGGCGGGACCTCGCGGTCTTCTGCCGGACGCTGCTCGCGGGCGGCTCGCACGGGCCGGCGCGCATCCTCGGGCCCGACTTCGTGGAACTGCTGCTGACCGAACCGGGGCTGGGCTTCGTCCTCGACCAGCCGTCGTTCATGGGGGAGCTGGCGGGGCGGGGGGCGGCCGGGCACACCGGCTTCACCGGCACGATGCTGGTCCTCGACCGGGCCACGGACACCTTCGCGGTCCTCCTCGCCAACACCGTCCACCCCCGCCGCCGCCCCCCGGCCAACACCCCCCGCGCGACCCTGTGCACAGAGCTGGCCCGAGCAGTACGCCCCTGACCCGGCCGCCTGCGGCGCCTGTGGGGGTTCGGTTGTGGCGGGGGTGGCGGAGGCCTGCGGCGGCCTGTGGGGGTGGGTGGGTGTGGTGCCTGCGGCGCCTGTGCGGGTTCGGTGGGGGTGCGTGTAGCGCCTTGGGTTCGGTGGGGGGGGGGGGGGGGGGGGGTGTGGGGGGGGGGGGGGTTGCGGGGGGGGGGGGGGGGGGGGGGGGGGGGGGGGGGGGGGGGGGGTGTCCGTCCTCGGAACGGCGCGGAATCGGTCGGCCACAGAAGCGGGCCGCGTTGACGCGCCAACCGCTGCGGGCGAACACCCCCCCCCCCGCCCCCTCCCCGCCGTACGCGGCTTCCCCGCCCCAGCTGCGGGCAGTCGTGCCGCTGGGGCGGCACGGGTGGGCGCAGCGGCACCCCGGCAGCGCCGGGCCACACGTCTCCTCGCCCCGCCCCGTCCCCGGGCCACCGGCCCACGCCGGGTCGCGGGCCCCCTGGGCCACAGGGCGACCCCGGGCCACCGATAACGCCGGTCGCGGCCCGCCCCGGGCCACAGGCCAACCCCGGCCCACCGACAAACGCCACCCACGGAGTGCCTCGTACAATCGCCGAGTGAACCACCCCGCCGACACCCTCCGCGCCACCCTCACCGACCTCGTCGACGGGCTCCCGCCCCGCCAGGCCGCGCAGGCCGTGGAGCGGCTGATCGCCAACTACCGCGGGGACACCCCGACCGACGCTCCCATCCTCCGCGACCGCGCCGACGTCGTGGCCTACGCCGCGTACCGCATGCCCGCCACCTTCGCCGCAGTACGCTCCGCGCTCGCCGAGTTCGCCGCGGCCGTGCCGGACTGGGCGCCCGGCAGCCACGTGGACGTGGGCGGTGGGACCGGCGCCGCGACCTGGGCCGTCAGCGACACCTGGGACGGCACGCGCCCGGTGACCGTGCTCGACTGGGCCGAACCCGCGCTCGCCCTCGGCCGCGAGATCGCCGCCTCGCTCCCCGCCCTGCGCGACGCCCGCTGGCAGTGCTCCCGCATCGGAGCCGCGCTCACCGTCGAGCGCACCGATCTCGTCACGGTGTCCTACGTGCTCAACGAGCTGACCGAGTCCGACCGCGCCGCCCTCGTCGACGCCGCCGCCGGCGCCGCGCAGGCCGTCGTGATCGTCGAGGCCGGGACCCCCGCCGGCTATGCCCGGATCATCGAGGCCCGTGACCGGCTGATCGCCGCCGGGTTCCGGGTCGCCGCGCCCTGCCCGCACAGCGCCGCCTGTCCCATCGTGCCCGGCACGGACTGGTGCCACTTCGCGGCGCGCGTCAGCCGCTCCTCCCTGCACCGGCAGGTCAAGAGCGGCTCCCTCGCCTACGAGGACGAGAAGTTCAGCTACGTCGCCGCCACCCGCCTCCCGGTCTCCCCGGCGCCCTCCCGCGTGGTCCGGCGTCCGCAGATCCGCAAGGGGCAGGTCCTGCTCGACCTGTGCGAGCCCGACGAGCAGCTCCGCCGCCGGACGGTCACCAAGCGCCACGGCGACCTGTACAAGGCGGCGCGCGACGTGGCCTGGGGAGACCCGTGGCCGGTGGGGGACGAGTGACCCGCCGGGTCAACCTCCTTACGGAGTAGGGTCGTCGGCGCCCGTCTAGCTGGATTGGACTCCCCGTGGAACGTGACGTGCACCGCGCCCTGCGGATCGTGATCGCCGAGGACGATCCGCTGCTGCGCGAAGGGCTCGCCCTGCTGCTGCGGGCCGAGGGTCTGGACGTGGTGGCCACCGCGGAGACCGCCGAGTCGGTGCTTGCGGCCATCGACGCCCACGAACCCGACGTGGCCATCCTGGACGTGCGCATGCCGCCCACCCACACCGACGAAGGCGTCCGCGCCGCCGTCGAGGCACGGCGGCGGCGTCCCGGGCTGGCCGTCCTCGTGCTCTCCGCCTATGTGGAGCAGTCCTTCGCCACCGACCTGCTGACCGGCGGCGTGGGCGGCCTCGGCTACCTGCTCAAGGAGCGCGTCGGCCGGGTCGAGGAGTTCATGGACGCGCTCGGCCGGGTCGCGGGCGGCGGTACCGCCATCGACCCGGAGGTCGTCGCCCAGCTCTTCACCCGCGGCCGCCAGGACACCCGGCTGGAGCGGCTGAGTCCGCGCGAGCGGGAGGTGCTCGCCCTGATGGCCGAGGGCCTGGGCAACAGTGCCATCGCCGGACGGCTCGTGGTCACCGACGGCGCCGTCCACAAGCACATCCGCAGCATCTTCGCCAAGCTCGATCTGTCCCCGGCCGACCAGGTCGACCGGCGGGTGGCGGCCGTCCTGCACTACCTGGAGAGCGCACGGGCGCCCCGCCACTGAGCGGCCGGGGACAGCTCGGTCAGGTGCTGCGGTCCTGCCTGCGCTGCCGCAGTGCGCGCAGCAGTTCGCGCTTCTGCGCCTGCGGGGACGGGCCGCCGCCGGCGCGGTCCGCCCGGCCGCCGCCGCGCAGGGCGTCACGTCCGAGATTCCGGCGCGTGCCGCCGACGCCCAGCATGTTTCCGGTTCCGCCTCGGGTCATGGGGTGCTCCTTGGTGTTCGTGTGCGTCGGATCGCGAGGGTTGCGATACGAGACGGTTCGTCTCGATGCGCCTCCACTGTCAGCGAGACGGACCGTCTTGTCAACCTGGTAACTTCGGAGCATGGCCACACAGAAGTCCACCCGCACCCCCGCCGCCCAGCGGCCGCACCCCGACGCCACCCGGCGCAGCCAGCGGTCCCGCCAGGCCATCTACGACGCCGCCCTCTCCCTGGTCGGGGAGATCGGCTACCCCAAGACCACCATCGAGGGCATCGCCGCCCGCGCCGGAGTCGGCAAGCAGACGATCTACCGCTGGTGGCCGTCGAAGGCCCAGGTCCTGCTGGAGGCCTTCCTCGACCTCGGTGAACAGGCCGTACGGGCGCAGGGAGGGGAAGCGCCCTACGCCATCCCGGACACCGGTGACGTCGCCGCCGACCTCAAGGCGGTGCTGCGCGCCACCGTGGACCAGCTGTACGACCCGAAGTTCGAGGCGCCCTCCCGGGCCCTGGCGGCAGAGGGGCTCGTCGACGAGCAGCTCGGCCGGGAGTTCGTCGCCAAGCTCCTGGAGCCTTCGCTCCAGCTCCACGCCGACCGACTGCGGGCCGCCCAGGAGGCCGGCCAGGTGCGGCCGGAGGTCGACCCGCGCATCGCGCTCGAACTCTTCGTCTCGCCCTTGGCCCAGCGCTGGCTGCAGCACACCGGCCCGGTCTCCTACGAGTACACCGACACCCTCGTCGACTACGCGCTCCACGGCCTCGCTCCACGGTGACCGAAGAGGCCTGACCAGGGAAGTTTGTCCCTTCGCGACCCCGAAGCGTCAAATGGTGCGACGATAGGGCATGCTGGTGCGCACGACGGCGAGGGCAAGGGGATAGATGAGCGCGGAGTTCGGCGGTCGGAGCGGTCTGCAGGGCAAACTCTCCTCGTGGCTGCGCGGACGCCGCCCCAAGGAGGCCGCCCCGGACGGTGGCCGGGAGGATCTGCTGCTCGCCGCCGCCGGTGCGGGACTGCCCCTGGCGCCCGCCGCGCACCCCGCCGGTTACCGTTGCTCCTGCGACCGCGTGGGCTGTCCCACCCCGGCCCGGCACCCGGTGTCGTTCGCCTGGCAGACGCAGTCCACCACCGACCGCGGCCAGATCGAGCGCTGGGCCCGGCACCAGCCCGAGGCCAACTTCATCACCGCGACCGGCATGGTGCACGACGTGCTCGACGTGCCGCTGGAGGCCGGCCGCGAGGCGCTGCGGCGGCTGCTCGACGCCGGAGTCGAGGTCGGTCCGGTCGCCGAGAGCGACGACGGGCGCATGCTGCTGTTCACCCTCACCCGGGGCACCCCCGAGGACGAGGACGAGTGGTGGCCCTGCGAGCTGGACTGCCACCCCGAGACCATGGACGAGCATCCCGGGCTGCGCTGGCACTGCCGCGGTTCCTACGTACTGGTGCCGCCGGCCCGGCTGCCGGGCGAGGACCGGACCGTGCACTGGGTGCGGGGCCCGGAGCACCCGCTGCCGGACCCGCTGACCCTGCTGGAGACCCTCACCGACGCCTGTTCCCGGCACGCCGGTGAGGACAGCGACCACGCGGGCGCCGCCTGGCCCCTGCGCCGCTGACGGACTACTCGCCCTTCGCCGACGTCAGGCCCTGGACCCGGCCCAGCACCGACACCGGGCCGTCCGCCGGATCGAGCGCCACCTCGTTGGAGACGAACTCCATCGTCAGCGACTGCTTGATCTCGCCCTCCGTCAGCGCCAGCACGTCCTTGTTCGGCGTCGGCACGGACGCGCCCCGCGCGGCGGTCTGCTTCTCGAAGTGCCGGGTGGTGAAGAACACCAGCGCCCCGCCGTCCTTCGTGCGCAGTGCCAGCGGCGCGTAGTCGCCGTTCGTCAGCGGTTCGTCGATGTACTGCGTGGCCAGGCCGGGGCGGGCCGACCGCTTCGCGCGCGCGGCGCGCCAGGCACTGGTGTGCGTGCCGTCGGCGAAGACCTTCCCGCCGTCCTGGAGGTAGGCCGTGTAGTCCTTGCTCAGGGAGGCCGGCGGGACGCTCACGTCGGCCGAGTTCGCGGGCACGGCCTGGGCCCAGCCGTCCCGGTCCGTCTTGAACTCGGGCACCTTCCCGGGGGCGACCAGCGTCAGGTACGCCGCCTCCCAGGGCTCCTTCATGGCGTTCCGGGTGAAGACCAGCAACCAACGCGCGTTTCCGCCCTTGTTGGCCTTGGCGTCCGCGACGAACCAGCGCGGCCAGCCCGCCTTCTTCGGGACGGTGAACCTGGTGTCGGTCAGCTCCAGCGGGGTGTGCGCCGGATTGCCGTCGGGGTGGTTGGCGGCGCCCGCCTTCAGCCGCGCCGAGTCGATCGCGGCGAGGGCGCCCGTCGTGCGGTCGGCGTCCAGGGAGGCGTCGTACGCCTTGTCGGCCTTGTTGTACGCGGCGGTGAACTGCTCCAGTGCCTTCGCGGCCTCCGCACGGGTGGCCGAGGGAAGCACCTCGCGCTCACCGTGCACCACCACGCATCCGCTCGCCGCCAGCGACAAAGCGGTCGCCGAGGCGGATATGAGCGCGCACTTCTCAAGCCTGCGGGGCCTTCGAGGGCCGCGATCCTGGCTCATCAGGTTCCTTCACCTTCCCCTTCCCGGAGGCGAACCCTACCGGGGCGAGGAAGAGCGCGAGCGCCGGGACCAGGTACAGCAGCCACACCGTGACCTGGAGGACGGTCGGATCGGGCTGGAAGTTGAACACGCCCTTGAGCAGGGTGCCGTACCAGCTGGAGGGGTCGACCGTGCCGCTGATGTCGAAGGCCAGGTGCGTCAGGCCCGGTACCAGGTCGGCCTCCTGGAGATCGTGCACGCCGTACGCCAGGACGCCCGCCGCCACGACGACCAGCATGCCGCCGGTCCAGGTGAAGAACTTGGCCAGGTTGATGCGCACCGCGCCCTTGTAGAACAGCCAGCCGAGCAGCACCGCGGTCGCCAGGCCCAGGGCCACGCCGATCAGCGGGCGCGGGGTGCCGTCGCTCGCCGCGTGCACCGACGCCCACACGAACAGCGCCGTCTCCAGGCCCTCCCGGCCCACCGCGAGGAACGCCGTGGCCACCAGGGCGCCGGTGCCCATCGCGAGGGCCGCGTCCAGCCTGCCGTGCAGCTCCGCCTTCAGGTGCCGGGCGGTGCGCCGCATCCAGAAGACCATCCACGTCACCAGGACCACGGCGACGATCGACAGCGAACCGCCCAGCGCCTCCTGCGCCTTGAACGTCAGCTCCTGCGAGCCGAACTCCAGCGCGCAGCCGAAGCCGAACGCGAGGGCGATCGCCACGCCGATGCCCGCCCAGATGGGCTTCAGGGCGTCCCGGCGGCCCGTCTTGACCAGGTAGGCGATCAGGATGCAGACGACGAGCGAGGCCTCCAGGCCCTCGCGCAGTCCGATCAGGTAGTTGGAGAACACGGTTACGCCTCCTTGCCGAACAGCGTGCTGCCCCACCAGTCGTCCGCGTCGCGGACCCCGGGCGGCACGGCGAAGACCGCCGAACCCACGTGCTGGATGTACTCGTTGAGCGCGTCCGTCGCCAGGTTGCGCTGGACGGGGATGAAACCGGTGCGCACGTCGCGCTGGTAGGCGAGGAAGAACAGACCGGCGTCCAGGCGGCCCAGGCCGTCCGTGCCGTCGGTGAAGGAGTAGCCGCGGCGCAGCAGCGTCGCCCCGGCGTTGGAGTCGGGATGCGCGAGCCGCACGTGCGCGTCGGGCTTCATCGCCTTCAGGAACGGCTCGTCGCGTTCCTTCGCCTTGCCGACCGGGGCGCCCTCGCCCTTGTCGCGGCCGAACACGTCCTCCTGCTCCTGGAGGGACGTACGGTCCCAGGTCTCGATGTGCATGCGGATGCGCCGGGCGACGAGGTAGGAGCCGCCCGCCATCCACGCGGACCCGTCCTTCGCGTCGGCCCAGACGTGCCGGTCCAGCCGGTCCCGCTCCGTGCCCGCGATGTTGCGGGTGCCGTCCTTGAAGCCGAGCAGGTTGCGCGGGGTCTGCTCGTCGGGCGTCGTGGACGACGTCTTGCCGAAACCGAGCTGCGACCAGCGCACCACCACCTTGCCGAAGCCGATGCGGGCGAGGTTGCGGATCGCGTGCACCGCGACCTGGGGGTCGTCGGCACAGGCCTGGACGCACAGGTCGCCGCCGCTGCGGGACGTGTCGAGGTTGTCGCCGGGGAACTTCGGCAGGTCGGCCAGGGCCTCGGGACGCCGGCCGGCGAGGCCGAACTTCGCGAAGAGGGACGGGCCGAAGCCGAGGGTGAGGGTGAGCCGCGACGGGCTCAGGCCCAGCGCCTCGCCGGTGTCGTCCGGCGGAGCCTCGGCCAGTCCGCCGTAGGCGCCCTCGCCCACCGCCCGGCCGGCGGTCATCGCGCGGGCGGCCGCCGTCCACTCCTTGAGCAGCGCGACGAACGCGGCACGGTCCTCGGTCGTCACGTCGAACGCCGCGAAGTGCAGCCGGTCCTGCACCGGGGTGGCGATACCCGCCTGGTGCGGCCCGTGGAAGGGGACGGCGGAGCCCGCGCCGGCCGCAAGCGCGTCGTCGCCGGTGCGCTCCATCGCCACCGCACCGCCGGCCGCCGCGGCCGCGCCGAGCACGAGACCCGCGCCGCCCCAGCCGATCAGCGCCCGCCGGGAGGGGGCGGGGGAGGAGGACTCGGTGTCCGTCATCGTCGTCCTTCCGCGCCTACTGGGCGACCACGGCGGCGGCGAGCTTGGACAGCGGCTCCGCCAGGGCGTTGACCGCGTCGGACAGCTCCTTGCGGTCCGCCTTGCCGACCTTGTCGTAGGAGGTGAACTCGTAGGAGGAAGGGCTCGGCCGGTACTGGTCGAGCAGCTTGTCCAGCGCCGCGAACTGGCCGTCCAGCTCCTTCGTCAGCGCCGCGTCGTTCTCCTCGGCGACCGGCTTCAGCAGCGCGTACGACTTCTGCGCGCCCTCGACGTTGGCCTTGAAGTCGACCAGGTCGGTGTGCGAGTAGCGCTCCTCCTCGCCGGTGACCTTGCCGGTGGCGACCTCGTCGAGAAGCTCCTTGGCGCCGTTGGCCATGGAGGTGGGGGTGATCTCGGCCTTGCCGACCCGGTTCTGCCAGTCCTTCAGGTCGGTGACCAGGGTGGCGGCCAGCTCCTTCTCCCGGTCGCCGATCTTCCCGTCCTGCCAGAGCGCCTTCTCCAGGCGGTGCCAGCCGGTCCAGTCGGTCGCCGGGTCCTGGCCCTCCTCCAGGCCGTCCTCGCGGACGTCGACCTGCGGGTCGATGTCACCGAAGGACTCCGCGACCGGCTCGGTGCGCTCCCAGCCGATGCGGGAGGGTGCGTACGCCTTCTTCGCCGCCTCCAGGTCACCGGCCCGGACGGCCTTCGCGAACGCCTCGGCCTTCGGGAGGGTCTCGTCGGCCTGCTGCTGCACATACTGCCGGTAGGCGGCCACGGCCTCGTCGAGCCGCGGGTCGCGCGCCGCGGCCTTGCCGCCGGTGGCCTTGACGTCCTGGCGGATGCCCTTGCCCTTCATGCCGGGCTTGCAGGCGATCCGGTAGTCGCCGGCCTTCACCTCGGCGGTGACCCGCTGCTTGGTGCCGGGGCCGATGTTCTCCCGCTCGGTGACCACCCGGTCGTCGGGGAAGAGGAGGTAGACCTCGGTGACCTTGGAGCCCTTGTTCTCGACGGCGAGTTCGACGTGCCCGGCCGGGAACTCCGTCTTCGACACCTCGCACGCGTCGTCCGTCGCCGTCACCGCGATGACGTGGTCGCCGTCCTCGGCGTCGCTCTTCTCCGTGCACCCGGTGACGGCGGCCAGGGCCGCGGCGGTCGCGACGGCGGTGACGACGGAAAGTCTGGCGGCTCGCATGCGGGGCTCCAAGAGGTGACCGAAAACTGCGCGTGACGGGCCTCAGAGGAAGGTGAGGCTGGCCTAACATACCTAAGGATTTCCTAAGGAAAACCTGTCCGTACGGTGATCCGAATCTCATGGACGGTGTATGAGCACGGGCCGGTCACGGTGGCTCAATGAGGTGCTCATGGGACGGTCAAGGGCGCGTCAAAGGTGACCTTGTCCCCCACCCCGCCTGGACCGCCGCCGGCGATGCTTGAATGCCCCGGTGACCGACTACGACGTACTCCGCGTCTTCTGCGCGCCGAACGGCGGATACGGCAACGAACTGGGCGTCGTCCGGGACGGATCCGTACTGCCGCGGCCCGAGCGGCGGCAGGAGCTGGCCGCGAAACTCGGCTTCAGCGAGACCGTGTTCGTCGACGACCCGGAGCGCGGCGTCGTCGACATCTACACGCCCACCCTGCGCCTGCCCTTCGCCGGACACCCCTGCGTCGGCACCGCCTGGCTGCTCGACGTGCCCGAACTCGTCACCCCGGCCGGGGTGGTGGGCGCCCGCCTCGACGGGGAGTTCAGCTGGATCGAGGCCCGCCCCGAGTGGGCCCCGCCGCGGACACTGCGTCAGCACGCCACCGTCGCCGAGGTCGACGCCCTCGCGGTGCCCGCGAAGGGGGAGTGGGTGTACGCCTGGGCGTGGGAGGACGAGGCGGCGGGGCGGGTGCGCGCCCGTGCCTTTCCCGGGCGCGACGACGGCATCGACGAGGACGAGGCGACCGGCGCGGCGGCGCTGCTGCTGACCGGGCGGCTGGGCCGGGCGCTGAACATCACCCAGGGCGCCGGTTCGCAGATTCTGACGGCGCCTCAGCCCGGGGGCTGGGTGGAGATCGGGGGCCGGGTGCGCCTGGAGCGGTGAAGGTCACCCCGTGGCACGCCTCCGTACGGGTGGAACAGCGTGTGCGCGCGACGGCGAGGGGGGACCTCTGGGCCTGACCGCTCACCGACCCGAGAGGAACTCCATGCGCATCCGCTCCGCTCTCGCCACCGTCCTGCTGACCGTCGCCATGACCGCCGGCGGCGCCGCGGCGGCCACCGCCTTCGACGGCCCCCTGCACGGTGACTCGGACGCCACGTGCAGCCCGTACTTCGGCGCCATCACCACGGACAGCACCGGCGACCTGTACTTCGGCGGCATCAACTGCCGCAGCGACGACTACGACATCGACAACTGAGCCGGTCCCGCCGTTCGCTCCCCGGTCCCCCTCGGCCCCGTCGGCCGAGGGGGACCGGCGCGTCTCCGGGGCGCCCGCGTCCGCGTCGGCGGCGCGGGCGTCGCTCACGCGGAGAGCGGGAACTCCTCGCCCAGCGCCCGGAAGACCGCCGTGTTCAGGGCGAAGGCGCGCTTGCACTCCGCGACGATCCGCTGCTTCTCCAGGTCGTCCGCGCGGATGCCGTCCAGCAGGTCGCGGTACTCCCGCTTGAAGGCCGCCGGGTTGGTGATCTCCTCGAAGACGTAGAACCGGACCCCGTCGCCCTTCCTGGCGAAGCCCCACGTCCGCTCGGCCTTGTCGCGGATGATCTGACCGCCCGACAGGTCGCCGAGGTAGCGCGTGTAGTGGTGGGCGACGTACCCCGCCGGCCAGTCCTCGGCGCACTCGCGCACCCGGGCCGCGTACGCCTCGGTCGCGGGCAGGGCGGTCAGGCCCGCGCGCCAGCCGGCGCCGCGCAGGTGCGCCAGGTCCCGCTCCAGGGAGGCCAGTCTCAGCAGCTCCGGCCGGAGGAACGGTCCGGCCACCGGGTCCGCCGCCAGCCGTCCGGCGGCGGCCTCCAGGGCCTCGTAGACGAACCACAGCTGCTCGGTGTAGCGCGCGTAGGCGTCCACGCCGAGCCGGCCCCCGAGCAGGTCGCTCATGAAGGTGGAGGTCTCCGCCTCCACGTGCTGCTCGTGGGACGCCGTGCGGATGAGGGTCGAGAAGGAGTCCATGGGCGCGATTTTCTGTGGTTAGGCTTACCTAAGTCAATAGGTTGCCGACGGGCTGTCGGCAAAAGCGTACCCACCGGAACGCGAAACGACCCGCCCTCCGAGGAGAGCGGGCCGTCCGGGGGCGTGCGCGGTCAGGGCAGGGTTAGGATCTCCGCGCCCGAGTCGGTCACCACCAGCGTGTGCTCGAACTGGGCCGTCCGCTTGCGGTCCTTCGTCACGACCGTCCAGCCGTCGTCCCACATGTCGTACTCGTGTGTCCCGAGCGTCAGCATCGGCTCGATCGTGAAGGTCATCCCGGGCTGGATGACCGTCGTCGCGTGCGGGCTGTCGTAGTGCGGGACGATGAGCCCCGAGTGGAACGACGAGTTGATGCCGTGACCGGTGAAGTCCCGCACCACCCCGTACCCGAACCGCTTCGCGTACGACTCGATGACCCGGCCGATGATGTTGATCTGCCGGCCCGGCTTGACCGCCTTGATCGCGCGGGCCAGCGACTCCCGGGTCCGCTCGACCAGCAGCCGGCTCTCCTCGTCCACGTCACCGACCAGGTACGTCGCGTTGTTGTCGCCGTGCACCCCGCCGATGTACGCCGTCACGTCGAGGTTCACGATGTCGCCGTCACGCAGCACCGTGGAGTCGGGGATGCCGTGGCAGATCACCTCGTTGACCGAGCTGCACAGGGACTTGGGGTAGCCCCGGTAACCGAGCGTCGAGGGGTAGGCGCCGTGGTCGCACATGTACGCGTGCGCCACCCGGTCCAGTTCGTCCGTCGTCACGCCGGGCGCGATGTGCTTCGCGGCCTCCTCCATCGCCCGCGCCGCGATCCGCCCGGCCACGCGCATCGCCTCGATCGTCTCGGGCGTCTGCACCTCCGGACCGGTGTACGGGGTCGGCGCGGGTTTGCCGACGTACTCGGGCCTGCGGATGTTTCCGGGCACGGAACGGGTGGGAGACAGCTCCCCTGGTACGAGCAGCGACTGGCCAGACATGCAGCGAGTCTAACCAGCACGCATGGGGGAACATGTCGGTGGCGAGAGGAGCTGCCCATGGCCCTGTTCAAGAAGCGCACGGTCGGCAAACCGGGCGAGTGGTACTACTGCCTGGAGCACCAGAAGGTCGAGGAGGGCCCGGACTGCCCGGGCAAGGACCGTTTCGGGCCGTACGCCTCCCGCACCGAGGCCGAGCAGGCGATGCGGACCGCCCGCGAACGCAACCTGGAGTGGGAGAACGACCCCAGGTGGCACGACGCCCCCTCGGCGGGGAGCGCCGAAGGCGACAGGAACGACTGAGCGGGGACGGACCGGTCAGGCGCTCGCGGTGCCGGCCGCGCGCTTCTCGCGCAGCCGCACCGCGTGCTCGTTCGTCCGCACGTCGTACGTCATCATCGTCGGCAGGCACAGCGCCAGCAGTCCCACCGCGCCCGCGCACAGCAGCCCGCCCGACCACACCGACGCCCGTACCCCCGCCAGCGCGGCCGTGCCGCCCGCCCGGACCTGGCCGAGCTGCGGACCCACCGAGTACGACAGCAGCTCGATCCCCGCGAGCCGGCCGCGCAGCTCGTCCGGGATGGTCTGGTTCCACATGGCGCCGCGGAAGACACCGCTGACCATGTCGCACGCCCCGGCGAGGGCGAAGCACAGCAGTACCAGCCACACGTTCCCGGCGAAGCCCGCGGCGGCGATGGCCAGGCCCCAGCCGGCCGCCGCCAGCACCACCATCCGCCCGTGCCGGTGCACCCGCGACGTCCACCCGCTGCTGACGCTCACCAGCAGCGCCCCCGCCGGGATCGCCGCGTACATCAGACCGAGCGACCACTCGGCGTCCAGTTCGTCGGCCAGGAACGGCAGCACCGCCAGCGGCATGGCCAGCAGCATCGCCGCGATGTCCACGGCGTAGGTGCCCAGCAGCTCCTTGCGGTTCCACGCGTACCGGGCACCCTCGGCGATCGCCGCCCACGACGGCCGCACCGCCTCGTGCGAGGCGGGCGAGGAGGCGAGGCCCACCACCAGCGCCACCGAGACGGCGAAGGTGACCAGGTCCACCGCGTAGGCCCAGCCGAGCCCCGCGTACGCCACCACCACGCCCGCCAGCGCCGGCCCGGCGATCGCGCCGACCTGCCAGCGCAGCGCGTTCAGCGAGGCGGCGGCCGGCAGGTGCTCGTGGGCCACGATCCGCGGGGTCAGCGAGTCCAGGGCCGGGCGCTGGACCGCGCCGAACGCCGAGGTGAACGCGGCGATCACGTACAGCGGCCACACGGCGGGGCTCGGCAGCAGCGCGTTGACCAGCAGCGCCGCGCACAGCACGCCCTGACCTGCCTCCGTCCACAGGATCAGCTTCCGCTTGTCCCAGGCGTCGGCCAGGGCACCGCCGTACAGCCCGAACACCACCAGCGGCACCAGTTCCACGGCGCCGATGGCGCCCACCGCGGTCGCCGAGCCCGTCAGCTCCTTGATCTGCACGGGCAGCGCGACGAAGGTCAGGAAGCTCCCGAAGTTCGTGATCAGACCGGAGACCCAGAGCCGCCGGAAGTCGCGGGAGGCCCGCCAGGGGGAGAGGTCGGGCAGCAGGGCGCGCAGGCCGGTGGGCGCGTCGGTGGGGGAGGTGTCTGCGGGAGCCGTGTCGGTGGGGGAGGTGTCGGTCACGAGGGGTCATCGTCCGGCGGCCGGACGCGCGCGGGCAACCGGTTTTCCCGGCGGTGGTCCCCGAGACGGCCGCGCGGCCGTCACCACCCCGACGGCGGCGGCGCCGTCAGGTGGTCGGCCAGGCGCGACAGGCGGTCCCTCAAGCGGCGCCGGCCCCGGGGCGGCGGCACCGCGTTCTCCCCGGCCGACGCGCTGACCAGGTGCTGCACCGTGTCCAGGTCCAGCTCGGCGCCGTCCGGGACGGTCAGCGTCTCGTGCGCCATCGCCGTCAGCTCCCGCTCGCCCGGGTCCCGGCCGGTGCCCAGCGCCAGCACCGTCGCACCGGCCCGGCGGGCGTCGTGCACCCGCTCCAGGAGCCCCGCGCCGGGATCGTCGGGCGTCACCACCAGCAGCGTCTCGCCGCGCCTGGCCGCCGCCAGCCGCCCCAGACCGACCGCGAGATGCGCGGGGTCCGACGGGAGCGCCTCGTGCCGGACCAGCGTCGGCGCCAGCTCCGGCGTCCCCGACCAGGCGGCCTCGTCCACCAGGTGCGCCGCCAGGTGCCAGGGCTCGTACCCGGGGGTGCCCACCAGCAGCAGGCCGCCCCCGTGCGGCACCACCGACCCGCGCAGCGCCCCCGCGAACCTCCGGGTGGCCCCCAGCCACTCGGTCCCGGCGAGCACTTCCCGCAGCAGCGCGACCCGTACGGCGTCCATGCGGCCGCATCCTGCCGCAACCGCGTCCCCGCGGTCCGGGGTTCGCACCCGATTCACCCGCCCCGGCGACCGCCTCCCGCCGGCCGGGACCCGTACCCGTGGGCCGGGCGCCGCGGACGTAGGGTCGCCCCATGACCTCTACCGACAGTGCTGCACAGAAGGCCGCCGCCAAGGCCCCGGCCAAGGACCCCTGGGACCTGCCCGACGTCTCCGGGCTGGTCGTCGGCGTGCTCGGCGGCACCGGGCCCCAGGGCAAGGGCCTCGCGTACCGCCTCGCCAAGGCCGGCCAGAAGGTGATCGTCGGCTCCCGCGCCGCCGAGCGCGCCGAGGCCGCCGCCGAGGAGATCGGGCACGGCGTCGAAGGTGCCGACAACGCCGAGACCGCCCGCCGCAGCGACGTCGTGATCGTCGCCGTGCCGTGGGACGGCCACGGCAAGACCCTCGAATCCCTGCGCGAGGAACTGTCCGGCAAGCTCGTCGTCGACTGCGTCAACCCGCTCGGCTTCGACAAGAAGGGCGCCTACGCGCTCAAGCCCGAGGAGGGCAGCGCCGCCGAGCAGGCCGCCGCCCTGCTGCCGGACAGCCGGGTCGCCGCCGCCTTCCACCACCTCTCGGCGGTCCTCCTCCAGGACCCGGAGATCGACGAGATCGACACCGACGTGATGGTGCTCGGCGAGGAGCGCGCCGACGTGGAGATCGTGCAGGCCCTCGCCGGGCGCATCCCCGGCATGCGCGGCGTCTTCGCCGGACGGCTGCGCAACGCCCACCAGGTCGAGTCGCTGGTGGCCAACCTGATCTCCGTCAACCGCCGCTACAAGGCACACGCCGGGCTCCGGGTCACGGACGTATGAGGCGATGGGGGACACTGGTCGGTACCAGTGTCCCCCCGACAGGAGCCGTTCCCATGCCCCGCCTCGCCCTCTACGCCCTGGTCGTCTGCGTGCTCGCCGTGGCCGCCGCCGTCGTCTCCTTCGTGCAGGGCAGTGTCGTGATCGGCGTCGTGTGGGTGCTGCTTTCGGGCCTGTCGTCCAACATGTGCTGGTACTACCTCAAGCGCGGCCGGGACGCCCGGCGCACCGCGACGCCCACCTCCCCCCTCGGCTGAGCGGGGCTCACCCGCCCGGTGTGCACAGCGGGTCGGTCTGCCAGAAGCGGTACAGCTCGAAACCGCAGTACGTGTCGGCCTCGTCGATCCCGAGGCCCCGCAGGAGCGCGTCGACCGCGTCGAAGAAGACGCCGTTGAGCGCCGGGATCCACAGCAGCGCGAACACGATCAGCAGCCCGACCGGCGCGAGCGGCTCCACCTGCCGCCGCACGTTGTACGACAGCCAGGGCTCGATCACGCCGTAGCCGTCCAGGCCCGGCACCGGCAGGAAGTTCAGGATCGCGGCCGTGACCTGGAGCAGCGCGAGGAAGGCCAGCGCGAGCCGGAAGTCGCGCGGCACGCCGTCCAGCGCGTCCAGCCAGAACGGCGCCGTGCACACCACGGCGAACAGCACGTTCGTCAGGGGACCCGCCGCCGAGATCAGACTGTGCCGCCAGCGTCCCCGGATCCGCCCGCGCTCGATGAAGACGGCACCGCCGGGCAGACCGATCCCGCCCATGATCACGAACAGGACGGGGAGCACGACGCTCAGCAGCGCGTGGGTGTACTTCAGCGGGTTCAGCGTGAGGTAGCCCTTCGAGCCGACCGAGATGTCGCCGCTGTGCAGCGCGGTGCGGGCGTGCGCGTACTCGTGCAGGCACAGCGACACGACCCACGCGGCCGTCACGAACAGGAACACGGCGAGACCCGGCTGCTCGGCGAACCCGGTCCAGGCGGCCCAGCCCGTGACCGCGGCGACGGCGACGATCCCGAGGAAGACGGGACTGATCCGCCGGTCGCTGGGACGGGCGGTGGCGGTGGACATGGCACTCCCTGGCTGTCGGACACGTGTGGCTGGCACCTGCGGGCTGCGGGACTGCCCGACCGTACCGGGCGTACGGGGGGAACGTCCCGGGCGGGGCGGAGGGTTCCGCGCCGTACGGGCGGAGAGGGCCGCGGAGACCGGCCACGCCGTACGGCCAAAACCCCGTGACCGGCTCCGACGGCAACGGGGACAATGGTCCGGTGCGCTATCGCATCCTCGGCACCACCCAGGCACTCCGTCCCGACGGCACGGCCGTCCCGCTCGGCGGGGCGCGGCTGCGTGCCCTGCTGACCGTGCTCGCCCTCAGGACCGGCCGCGCGGTCCCCGTGGGACTGCTGGTGGAGGAGGTCTGGGACGGGGACCGGCCCGCCGACGCGCCGGGTGCCCTGCAAGCACTGGTGGGGCGGCTGCGCCGGACGCTGGGCGCGGACTCGGTCGCTTCCGCCGACGGCGGTTACCGGCTCGCCGTCGCCCCCGACGACGTCGACCTGCACCGCTTCGACCGGCTCGCGGGTGAGGGCACCCGCGCCCTCGCCGACGGCGACCCGGCCAAGGCCGCCGTCGTGCTCGACGACGCCCTCGCCCTGTGGCGCGACCCCGTCCTCCCCGACCTGCCCGACCGCACCGCCGAGGCGGCCCGCTGGACGACCCGGCGCCTGGACGCCCTGCGCGCCCGCCACACCGCCGCTCTCGACCTGAGGCAGGCCGAGCACTCCCTGCCCGAGCTGACCGCCCTGTGCGACGCCCACCCTCTGGACGAGCCCCTCCAGGCGCTGCGGCTGCGCGCCCTGCGCGACACCGGCCGCACCGCCGAGGCGCTGGCCGCCTACGACGGCGTGCGCCGCCTCCTCGCCGACCGGCTCGGCACCGACCCGGGGCCCGACCTGCGGGCCCTGCACACGGAACTGCTCCGTCCGGCCTCGCCCCCGATCCCCGCTCCGGCTCCGGGCCCCGGCACGGCGGCGGCACCCCGGTCCGGCTCCGGGTACGGGTCCGGCTCCGGGTACGACGCCGGCGCCGGTCCGTCCCCGGCGTCCGGCGCGCGGCCGGGCGCCGGGGCGGCTCCGGTGTCCGGCGGGGGCCCGGTGGACGGATCCGCCTACGGCCCCGGTGAGGCGCCCGGGTCCGGTGCGGGTGCGGCGCCCGCCGTCCCGCCCGCCGTCCCGTCGGCATCCGGTCCGGTGCCTCCCCGCGGCACGGGGTCCGAACACGCCCCCGCCCCGGGCCCCGCCACCGGATCCGCAGCCCCCTCCGGCACCGTCCCCGGAGCCACACCCGCCCCCGGCGCGGGGCCCGCGGCGCCTCCGCGGTCCGTCGCCGGGACCGGGGCGGAGGCGCCTCGCCCCCGGGGCAATCTCCGGGCCCGGCTCACCTCCTTCGTCGGCCGGGACCACGACGTGGACGCGCTGCGCGCCGACCTGGCGACCGCGCGGCTGGTCACGCTCCTGGGGCCCGGCGGCGCCGGAAAGACGCGGCTGTCGCAGGAGGCCGCCGAGCGGGCCGGGGACACGGCGCCCGACGGGGTGTGGCTGGCCGAGCTGGCGCCCGTCGACGACCCCGCCGCCGTACCGGAGGCCGTGCTGACCGCCGTCGGCGCCCGCGAGACCGTGCTCTACCGCGCCGGCGCCGAGGAGATGCGGGCCGTCACCGCCGTCGAGGGGCAGGACACCGCCGTCGAGCGCCTCGTCGAGCACTGCGGCAGGCGCCGCATGCTGATCGTCCTCGACAACTGCGAGCACGTCGTCGACGCCGCCGCCCGCCTCACCGAGGAACTCCTCGCCCGCTGCCCCCACCTGACCGTCCTCGCCACCAGCCGCGAACCCCTCGGCATCCCCGGGGAGTCGCTGCGCCCCGTGGAGCCGCTGCCCGAGCCCGCCGCACTGCGGCTGCTCGCGGACCGGGGCGCCGCCGCCCGCCCCGGCTTCCGCGTCGACGCCGACGAGGCGACCGCCGCCGCCTGCGCCGAGATCTGCCGCCGCCTCGACGGCCTGCCGCTGGCCATCGAACTGGCCGCGGCCCGGCTGCGCATGCTCACCCCGCGCCAGATCGCCGACCGGCTCGACGACCGCTTCCGCCTGCTCACCTCCGGCAGCCGCACCGTGCTGCCCCGCCAGCAGACACTGCGCGCGGTCGTCGACTGGTCCTGGGACCTGCTCGACCCGGACGAGCGCGAGGTACTGGGACGGCTGTCGGTGTTCGCGGGCGGCTGCGACCTCACCGCCGCCGAGGCCGTGTGCGGGCCCGCCGCGCTGGACGCCCTCGGCTCCCTCGTCGACAAGTCCCTCGTCGTGGCCACACCCGTGACCGACCGGAGCAACGGCGAGGGCATGCGCTACCGGCTCCTGGAGACCGTCGCCGAATACGCCGGCGAGCGCCTCGACGAGACCGGCGGCCGGGCAGCCGCCGCCCGAGCCCACCTGACGTACTACCGCGAACTCGCCCGCACCACCGATCCCTTGCTGCGCGGGCCGGAGCAACTCGCCGCCATCGAGCGGCTGGAGCGCGAGTACGAGAACCTGCGCACCGCCCTGCGGCACGCCGTCGCCGAACGCGACGAGCAGGAGGCGCTGTGCCTGGCGCTGTCGCTGGTCTGGTACTGCCAGATGCGCGACCTGCGGGTGGAGGCCCGGAACTGGTTCGTCGAGGTGATGGCGCTCGGTCCGGACCCGTTCGCCGAGCCTGCCCGCCCCGCCGAGCCGGTGTGGGAGCGGTGCACGTCCGCCCCGCCCCCGATGACCGGCGAGGTCCTCGCCGAGGCCCGGCGCGGCGTGCACCTGGCCCACCTGGCCTGCATGGACACGGAGCTGGACGCGTGGCAGAACCCGGCGGCCCAGCGCAAGCTGCGGGTCATCGCGCAGACGTACGAGCCGGGCATGCCGCAGACCTGTTCCAGCCCCGGCCTGCTCTGGTTCTTCGCCGTGATGCTCACCGGTGACATGGAACGGCTGCACGAGATCATCAACGCCACCGTGCGCACCTGCCGGGAGACCCCGGGATACGAGTGGGAGTTGGCCGGCGCGCTTCAGATGCGGGCCAACATGCTCGCCAACCGCAGCGACTGGGCGGGTGACGCACTCCGCGACGCCGACGAGTCGCTGGAGATCTACCGCCGCCTCGGCGACGCGTGGGGGATGGCCGAGGCCCTCTCCGGTCGCGCCGAGGCCCGGGAGCGCGTCGGCGACTACGTTCTCGCCGCCGCCGACTACCGGTCCGCCGCCCAGCACGCCCGGCGGCTCGGCGCCCACGCCCAGGTGGACATCCTCGACGCCCGCCTCGGCAGCGTGCTCGTGGAGGCGGGCGAGGCCGACGAGGGCGAGCGCATCCTGCGCGACGTCATCGAACGCACCCGCGGCTCGGGTCACCACGGCGCGATGCCCGCGGCCCGGCTGTACCTCGCCGGGCGGCTCGGCATGACCGGGCGGACCGCCGAGGCCCGCGAGCAGTTGCGGCGGCTGCGCGAGGATTTCTCCATCGCCCACTTCGTGGTCTTCGACGCCTTCATCCTCGCCGCGGAGGCCTGGCTCGCCACCCTGGAGGACCGGCACGAGGAGTGCCTGACCAAGATCCGTGAAGCCCTGGAACGCGCCGAGGACCCGCTCTCCACGGCCATCGCCCCGCACATGCGCTCCGCCTACCTGACCATCGCCGCGATGGGGATGGCCCGTCTGGACGGCGGCCGGAGGGCCGCGGACGGCGCGCGGTGCCTCGGCGCCGCCGACGCCATGCTGCCGGCCGGCCACGTGTCGTCGGGCATGGAGCGGGACGCACGCGAGCGGGCCGCCGACCGGGTCCGCGAGGCGCTCGGCACCGCGGCCTACGAGAGCGCGTACGCCGAGGGCGGCCGGCTCTCCGTGGAGGAGGCCGTCGCCCTCGTCTGACGCGACCCGCGCGCGCGGGTGCTCAGGACTTGGTACGGAACTTGTGGATGGCGACCGGCGCCATCACCGCCGTGATCGCCACCGACCAGCCCAGCGTGATCCACAGGTCGTGCGCGACCGGGCCGCCCACCATCAGCCCGCGCGCCGCGTCGGCGAGCGTGGACAGCGGGTTGTAGTCGGTGAAGGACTGAAGCCAGCCCGGCATCGACTGCGTCGGCGTGAAGATCGACGAGCCGAACTGCAGCGGGAACAGCACCATGAAGCCCATCGCCTGCACGGACTGCGCGTTCTTCAGGACCACGCCCAGGGTGAGGAACACCCACATGATCGACGAGGCGAACACCGCGGACAGGCCCACGGTCGCGAACAGCCCGGCCCAGTGGTCGATGTCGAAGCCGACCAGGACGGCGACGACCATCAGGACCGTGGTGGCGAACAGCATCCGCCCCATCTCGACCGCGATCTTCGCGAAGAGGACCGAGCCGCGCCCGATCGGCAGCGACCGGAAGCGGTCCATGACACCGGAGTTGAAGTCCTGGCTGAAGCCGGTGCCGACGCCCTGGGACAGCGTCATGCTCATCATCGCGATCATGCCCGGGATCACGTACTGCACGTAGTCGTCCTGCCCGCCGCCCAGGGCCTGGCCGATCGACCCGCCGAAGACGTAGACGAACAGCAGGGTGAAGACGATCGGCATCAGCAGCGCGTCGAACATCGACTCCGGGTCCTGCCGGATCCACAGCAGGTTGCGCCGGACCAGGGCGCCGGTGTGCCGGACGTGCGCGCGCAGCGTGATCCGCGCGTCGGGGGTGAGGGCGGGAGCGGGTGCGGTGGTGGTGGCGGCGCTCATACGGCGACCTCCTCGCGGGCGTCGTCGGTGGCGGGCGCGGGATCCTGCGGGGCACTGGCGCGGTGGCCGGTGAGGGACAGGAAGACCTCGTCCAGACTGGGCAGTTCGGTGGTGACGGCGGAGACGGTGATGCCGCGCGCGGTGACCGCGCCGACCACGGCCGTCAGCTGCTCGTCGCTGAGGATCGGTACCAGGACGGACCCGCGCTCGGTGTCCACCGTGGTGTCGGCGAGCCCGGTGATGCCCAGCTCGTCCAGGTAGGCGGCGAGCGGGCGCAGCTGGAGCGGGTCGGCCGGGCGGACCCGCAGCGTGCGGCCGCCGACCTTGGCCTTCAGCTCCTCGATGCCGCCGTTCGCGATGACCTTGCCGCGGTCCACGACGGTCAGCTCGGAGGCGAGCTGCTCGGCCTCCTCCATGTACTGGGTGGTGAGCAGCACGGTGACGCCGTCGCCGACCATGCGCTTGACCTCCTCCCACACCTCGTTGCGGGTGCGCGGGTCCAGACCGGTGGTGGGCTCGTCCAGGTACAGCACCGCCGGGTGCCCGATCATGGAGGCGGCCAGGTCGAGGCGGCGCCGCATGCCACCGGAGTAGGTGGAGGCGGGCCGCTTGCCGGCCTCGGTGAGCGAGAACCGCTCCAGCAGCTCGTCGGCGCGGGCGCGCGCGTCCCGGCGGGACAGGTCGAGCAGCCGGCCGATCATGTAGAGGTTCTCCCAGCCCGGGAGCTTCTCGTCCACGGAGGCGTACTGCCCGGTCAGTCCGATGACCCGGCGCAGCTGCCGCGGCTGCCGCACGACGTCGTACCCGGCGACGTGCGCCCGGCCGGAGTCGGGGGTGATGAGGGTGGACAGGATGCGTACGAGGGTGGTCTTGCCCGCGCCGTTCGGACCGAGCACGCCCATCACGGTGCCCTCGCGCACGTCCAGGTCGACGCCGTCCAGCGCCTTGGTCTCGCCGTAGTGCTTGACCAGCCCCCGCACGGTGACCGCGCTGTCCGCGGCCCGGGGAGTGTCGTCGATTCGCTTCATGGCCCAGACGATGGCAGGGGCCACCGACAAAGCACCGACATCCCGCCGACAGCCCTCCGGGACCGCCGACATCCCGCCGACAGCCCCTGCCGGGGGCGCCACCGGACCGGGCCTCCCGGGCGGGAAAGCCACCGGCCCCGCCGACGGGGGAAGATCGGCGGGGCCGGGTCGTACCGCGATGGCTGTCCGGCGGACGCTAGTGCACGGAGTGCGCGTCCTCGGGGAACGTGCCGCCGACGACGTCCTCGGCGTACGCCTTGGCCGCGTCGCCCATGACCTTGCGCAGGTCGGCGTACTGCTTGACGAACTTCGGCATCCGGCCGCCGGTCAGCCCGAGCATGTCGGTCCACACCAGCACCTGGGCGTCCGTGTCCGGACCCGCGCCGATCCCGACCGTCGGGATGTGCAGCGTCCGGGTCACCTCGGCGGCCAGCTCGGCCGGCACCAGCTCCAGGACGACCGCGAAGGCGCCCGCGTCCTGCACCGCCTTGGCGTCGCGCAGCAGCTGCTGGGCCGCCTCCTCGCCGCGGCCCTGCACCCGGTAGCCCATGGCGTTGACGGACTGCGGGGTGAGGCCGATGTGGGCCATCACGGGGATGCCGGACTCGACCAGCAGCCGGATCTGCTCGTGCGACCGCTCACCGCCCTCCAGCTTGACCGCCCCGACCCCGGCCTCCTTGACCAGCCGGGTCGCCGAGCGCAGTGCCTGCACCGGGCCCTCCTGGTAGGAGCCGAAGGGCAGGTCGCCCACGATCAGGGCGCGGCTGGTGCCCCGTACGACGGCGGCCGAGAGCATCGTCATCTCGTCCAGCGTGACGGGCACGGTGGTCTCGTAGCCGAGGTGGCAGTTGCCCGCGGAGTCGCCCACGAGCATCACGGGGATGCCGGACTCGTCGAAGACGGACGCGGTCATCGCGTCGTACGCGGTGAGCATGGGCCACTTCTCGCCGCGCTCCTTGGCGGCGGTGATGTCCCGGACGGTGATACGGCGGTTGATCTTGCCCCCGTACAGCGCCCTGCTCCCGTCGGAGGGGGTGCGCTGCGGCGTCTGGGCAGCCGAGAGCTGCGTCATGGCAACGGCTCCTTCATGTCATCTCGAGGCGCCCTGACGGCGTCCCCGGATCCCTTCCATGGTGGCACCTGGGGCGGGCCGACGGCTAGGGGACCCTCGTTCCGTGTCGTGTGAGGGCTCATGGGGTCAAATGTGCCCGTTCTGTCACAGAGCCGCCCGCCCCGGGGCGGCGCGGAACTCCGCGGGGCGGCCCGTACGTCCTCGTGCCAGTACGGCCGTCCAGGGACGGCGGGATCGGAACCGATCATCCCCTATGGTGCTGAGTCACAGGGGGCGACGGTATGCACAGCAGGCAGTGAGGCGACGGTATGGCGCAGCAGGCGTACATGACGGAGACGGACGGCGGCGGCTCGGATCCCGAGCGCCGGGGAACCCGGATTCGGCGCCTGCTCGGCCGGGCGGTCGGCGGCTGGCGCGGCGACCGGCGGATCTGGCGCCGGGGCCTGGTCACGGCCGCGGTCGCCCTGCTGCTCGCCGCGGTCATGGCGGCCCACTCGCACATCCCGAACACCATCGGCAACCTCGGCAGCCTCACCGAGACCTTCCTGCCGTGGTTCGGCCTGCTGATCCCGGTCCTGCTGGTGATCGCCCTGGTGCGCAAGTCGGCGACGGCGCTGATCGCCCTGGTGCTGCCGGTGAGCGTGTGGTTCAACCTCTTCGGCGGCCTGCTCTTCGCCAAGACCGGCTCCGGCGGCGACCTCACCGTGGCCACGCACAACGTCAACGCCGACAACGCCGACCCGGCGGGCACCGCCCGCGCCGTCGCCGCCGCCGGAGCGGACGTGATGGCGCTGGAGGAGCTGAAGGCGTCCGCCGTACCGACGTACGAGAAGGCGCTGGCCGCGAAGTACCCGCACCACGCCGTGGTCGGCACCGTCGGACTGTGGAGCAAGTACCCGGTCAGCGACGTGAAGCCGGTCGACATCGAGCTGGGCTGGAAGCGCGCGATGCGCGCCACCGTCGCCACCCCGTCCGGGCCGATCGCCGTGTTCGTCGCCCACCTTCCCTCCGTACGGGTGAAGCTGGAGGCCGGTTTCACCGCCCGGCAGCGGGACAAGAGCGCCGACGCCCTCGGTGAGGCCATCGCCGACGAGAAGCTGCCCCGCAAGATCCTGCTGGGCGACCTCAACGGCACGATGAACGACCGCTCGCTCACCGCGATCACCTCTCAGCTGCGCTCCCCGCAGGGCGCCGTGGGCGACGGCTTCGGCTTCAGCTGGCCGGCGTCCTTCCCGATGGCCCGCATCGACCAGATCCTGGTCACCGGGGTCGAACCGACGACCAGCTGGACGCTTCCGGAGACCGGCAGTGACCACCTGCCGATCGCCGCGCGTGTGAAGGTCGACACAACGGCTTCCTAGAATTCGTCTGCGGAATACCCGCCCTGAGAGTCTTTGTTCCGTACGGGAACATACAGTCGTCCCCCTGTGCCCGTCCCTCCCGTACGGACCCCGCTCTCGAAAGGCGAGACCCTTCATGCCCCTGGCCCTGCTCGCCCTTGCCGTGGGCGCCTTCGGCATCGGTACCACCGAGTTCGTGATGATGGGGCTGCTGCCCGACGTCGCGGACGACCTCGGCATCTCCATCCCCACCGCCGGTCACCTCGTCTCCGCCTACGCGCTCGGCGTCGTCATCGGCGCCCCGCTGCTCGCCGCGGCCACGACCCGGATGTCCCGCCGTGCCGTCCTGATCGCCCTGATGGCGCTCTTCGTGGTCGGCAACGCCCTGTCCGCCGTCGCGCCCGGCGAGATCTCCCTGCTGGCCGCCCGCTTCGTCAGCGGCCTGCCGCACGGCGCCTTCTTCGGCGTCGGCGCGGTCGTCGCCACCGGCATGGTCGCCCCGGAACGCAAGGCCCGCTCCGTCTCCCTGATGTTCCTGGGCCTCACCGTCGCCAACATCGTCGGCGTCCCCGCCGCCACCGCCATGGGCCAGCAGCTCGGCTGGCGGGCCACCTTCCTCGGCGTGAGCGCGATCGGCGTGGCGGCGATAGCGGCGCTGGCCCTCCTGATCCCGCGCGACAGCGCCCCCGCCCCCACCACCGGCCTGCGCGGTGAACTGGCCGCCCTGCGCTCCCTGCCCGTCTGGCTGGCCCTCGGCACGACGGTCGCCGGGTTCGGCGCGCTCTTCGCCGCGTACAGCTACATCACGCCGATGCTCACCGACGCCGCCGGATTCGCCGAGACCAGCGTGACGCTGCTGCTCGCCCTGTTCGGCGTCGGCGCCACCGCGGGCAACCTGCTGGGCGGCCGCCTGGCCGACCACTCCCTGCGCGGCACCCTCTTCGGCGGCCTCGCCTCCCTCGTCGTCGTCCTGGCCCTGTTCCCCCTCCTGATGCGCACGCCGGTCACCGCGGCGGTGTCGGTGGCCCTGCTCGGCATGGCCGCCTTCGTCACCGGCTCGCCGCTCCAGCTGATGGTCATGGAGAAGGCCGCCGCGGCCCCCTCCCTCGCCTCCTCCGCCAACCAGGCAGCCTTCAACCTCGCCAACGCCGGCGGCGCCTGGATCGGCGGCCTCGCCCTGGCCGCCGGATTCGGAGTCACCTCCCCGGCCACGGCGGGCTCGGCCCTCGCGGTCCTCGGCCTCGCGGTCGCGGGCACGGCGTGGGCGGTGGACCGGCGCCGCGCGGCCGCGGCCCCGGCTCCCGGCCGCAAGCGCGTGGTCGCGGGGCACGTGCCGGAGTCCGACCGGGCCGCGTCCCACGCCGGAGTGACGGACTGACCGTTTCCCGTCACGCACCGTAGCTCTGCCTCTATCGTGTCGCGCGTCGCGATACGACGCGTACGAGGGAGGGGTGCGGATGCCGGTGAACGGCGAGGCGGACGAGCCGGGTTGGGAGGTCGACCCGGACGACGAGTGGGGCGTGGCCGTCCTCACCACCGTGGGCAGGCAGCTGAGGCTGCGCCGCGAGGCGGTGGGCATGCGGGCGGGTGACTTCGGGCTGGCGGTCGGGTACGGCGAGGACCTCGTCTACAAGGTGGAGGGCGGGAAGCGGATCCCTCGCCGGGAGTACCTGGAGCGGGCGGACCAGGTCCTCGACGCGGGCGGCCTCCTCGCGGCGGCCTGGGAGGACGTGAAGAGGGTCCGGTATCCCAAGCAGGTACGGGACCTGGCGAAGCTGGAGGCGCGTGCCGTCGAGTCGCTTTCGTACGGCAGCTACAGCCTGCACGGGCTCCTTCAGACCGAGGAGTACGCGCGCGAACTCCTCGGCAGGCGACGGCCGGCCCTCACCGAGGAAGAGCTGGAGAGTGCCGTCGCCGCACGGATGGGCCGCAAGGCGATGCTCGAACGGGTACCGGCCCCGCAACTCAGCTTCGTCCAGGAAGAGGCGACCCTCAGGCGTCCCGTCGGAGGTGCGGAGGTGCTCCGGCGACAGCTCGAACACGTGCTGGAAGTGGGGCGACTGCGGCACGTGCAGATCCAGGTGATGCCGACGTCTCGTGGTGATCACCCGGGAGGCGGGCGGATGCAGGTGCTCAAGTTCGACGACGGCACGGCGGTCGGCCGGGCCGACGACGAGTTCGGCGGTCGGCCTGTCACGGACCCCCGGCAACTACGCATCCTCGAACTGCGTTATGGCAGTATCCGGGCCGAGGCGCTGCCCGCCAGAGAGTCGGTGGCCTTCATCCAACAACTGCTGGGGGAGACATGAGCCGTAAGGACACATCCGGACACCTCACCGACCTGGCCTGGTTCAAGAGCAGCTACAGCGACACCAGTAATCCGAGCGACTGCGTAGAGGTGGCGATAACCCCCGCCACCATCCACATCCGCGACTCGAAGCGCCCCCACGGCGCCCGCCTCGTCGTCACCAGGACGGCGTGGGCGGGGTTCGTGGGGGCGGCGGTGGCGCTGAGGCCCTGACCCGGCTCAGGCCTTCATCGTGTGCGCCTGACCCTCGGCCGCCGCGCCGCCGAAGGGCGTCGAGACGCCGAGGCCGGTGGTGAGGGAGAGCGCGCCGGCCTCCGCGTGCAGGCCGGCGCCGAGCGCGCCGTCGCCGCCTATGAGGACCGTGCTGAGGGCGAGGCCGCCGGACACCTGGTCCAGGGCCGCGTCGGAGATCTCGGCCGTGTCGACCTGGGGGACCGTGTTCATGGCAGGTCTGTTCCTTTCGTGGGGCGGGGGAGCGGTGCGGCACACACGCCCGGCGTCTGGAGTGGGAAGTCCGGAGCGGGCCACCGGCGCGCCGCGCACCGATCAAAGCACGGGGGCGAACGGCCCACCATCGCCGAGCCGTTGACCGCGGTCGCCCGGAGCCGCCGGGTTCACCGGTGTGTGGATGCGGTCGGGGAAAGCGACCGCATCTTCACGTCATCCCCCGGCCCGGGCGGCGGTTCGACGCCACTGGTCCGACAGCCCGGCGCAAAGGGCTGCCCCACGCCCTGCCCGTGCGCCCGCGAGGTGAACACCGTGGAGATTCCCGGGTTTTCCGGGACCGATCCAGGGTCGCGTTGCGATCCGAGGGGTGTGACGCATCGGGGCCCAGCGGTTCGGATCAGACCACGGTGAGTCGGTCGACGAGCAGGTGAACAGGCCGGGTTGAATGCCGTCCCCGGCGACCTCGCCGAGGCTCTCCAGCAGCGCGGCGAAGGTGTCCTTGAGTGGTTCGGGGGTGTCCTCCCGCGCGTATGCCAGGCCGCCGTCGAGCTGGAAGGCGGCGTCATAGACCGCAACGCCCTCCCGGAGGGCAGCGGGCAACCCGGTCACGCGCACGGGGCCCGGATGCACCTTCCATGCCGTACAAGCCGCGATAGGACTTCATGGCTTCGCGTGATGTGTAGGTAACCCCTTGACCGATTTCCTCTTCCTTGCCGCGCCGGGTGGTCTCCGGGCTGTCCGGGCCGCCGAGAAGCATCCGAGCGCAGACGCCGCTAGCAGCTTCATGCGGAGCAATTGCAGTCGTCGAGGGTTCTCGGTCAGGAATGCTCCGGCATGGACTAGCGCCCCAATCTCGCGCTCAGCACGTCAGGAAGGGCTACGGGCGCTTCTACACCCTTGGCCCTGGTCCTCCTTGGACCGAGGCCGACCGTCACGCCGGCCGCGCTCGTCGCGGCCCTTGGTCCCCGCTCCTGGTCGCTCGGTGGCCGGGCGTCCATGGGAAGCCTTTGCCTCCGACTGGCTGAAGCGAATCCCTACCGTAACGCGCAAGACGAGAACGTCGTTACACGCGGGTACGACTCAACCGCACAGCGTGAAAGGTGGAACCCCAAAATGGCCGAGGACGAGCAGATGCAGAAGGCTATGAATGCGATCTGGGACTTCTTGAAGAAGGAGCAAATCGTCGACTCCAGCGCTCCGCTCAACGAGACCCTGAAGTTCAACGTTCTCGACCACGGCAACCTGGACGAACCCTTCCTGTCGGCAATGGCCTATGAGCTCAACGGGACAGAAGCCGCCGTTAGCACCCTTGTTGGGGACGAATTCACGTTGGACATGACGATTCGTGACGCCGCCAAGGTCATGTGCGAGTGAGTACATCTCTGAGGTAGAGGGGTCCACCTCGAGTGAGAGATAAAGAAATGCTCCTCCCGGCTGCTGCCGGGAGGGGCAGTTCTTCGTTATGTGAGGGGTTCGATCTCGCTTAGATCCCAGTTCCAGGTGAGTATGACGTCCGGCTTGAGCTGCACTTACAGCACCGGCAGCGACTTCTTCAGCTCGAACGCCGTCACCTGGGAGCGGTACTCCTCCCACTCCTGCCGCTTGTTGCGGAGGAAGAAGTCGAAGACGTGCTCGCCGAGCGTCTCGGCGACCAGGTCGCTGCGTTCCATCAGGGCGAGGGCCTCGCCCAGGTTCTGGGGGAGGGGCTCGATGCCCAGGGCGCGGCGCTCCGCGTCGGAGAGGGCCCAGACGTCGTCCTCGGCGCCCGGCGGGAGCTCGTAGCCCTCCTCGATGCCCTTGAGGCCGGCGGCGAGCAGGACGGCGTAGGTGAGGTACGGGTTGGCGCCGGAGTCGATGGAGCGGACCTCGACGCGGGCCGAGCCGGTCTTGCCGGGCTTGTACATGGGGACGCGGACCAGGGCCGAGCGGTTGTTGTGACCCCAGCAGATGTAGGACGGGGCCTCGCCCCCGGCGCCGGCGGTGCGCTCGGTGCCGCCCCAGATGCGCTTGTAGGAGTTCACCCACTGGTTGGTGACCGCGGAGATCTCGGCGGCGTGGCGGAGCAGGCCCGCGATGAAGGAGCGGCCGACCTTGGAGAGCTGGTACTCCGCGCCGGACTCGTAGAACGCGTTGCGGTCGCCCTCGAAGAGGGAGAGGTGGGTGTGCATGCCCGAGCCCGGGTACTCCGAGAACGGCTTCGGCATGAAGGTCGCCTGGAGGCCCTGCTCCAGCGCGACCTGCTTCATGACCAGGCGGAACGTCATGACGTTGTCGGCCGTGGAGAGCGCGTCGGCGTAGCGCAGGTCGATCTCCTGCTGGCCGGGGGCGCCCTCGTGGTGGGAGAACTCCACCGAGATGCCCATCGACTCCAGCATGGTGATCGCCTGGCGGCGGAAGTCCATGCCGATGTTCTGCGGGGTGTGGTCGAAGTAGCCCGAGTTGTCGGCCGGGGTCGGCACCGAGCCGTCGACCGGCTTGTCCTTGAGCAGGAAGAACTCGATCTCCGGGTGGGTGTAGAACGTGAAGCCCAGGTCGGAGGTGCGGGCCAGGGCCCGCTTGAGGACGTAGCGCGGGTCCGCGAAGGACGGCGAACCGTCCGGCATGAGGATGTCGCAGAACATGCGGGCCGTGCCGGGGGCCTCCGCGCGCCACGGCAGGACCTGGAAGGTCGACGGGTCCGGCTTGGCGATCATGTCGGACTCGTAGACCCGGGCGAAGCCCTCGATGGCGGAGCCGTCGAAGCCGATGCCCTCGTCGAAGGCCTGCTCCAGCTCGGCCGGGGCCACGGCGACGGACTTGAGGAAGCCCAGCACGTCCGTGAACCACAGGCGTACGAACCGGATGTCGCGCTCCTCCAGCGTCCGGATCACGAACTCCTGCTGCTTGTCCATCTTCCGCTTCCCCATCCTTGCTGGTCAGGCCGCCTGGCTCCGGTAGGGCGGGAGGCGGTCGGGCACCTGAGCATCACACCACAGCGCCGTTACGTACGCGTTGCGGACCTCGGCAGCCGGGTCCGCCCCGTGACCGCAGCGTAGAGGCCATCTGTTCGATCGGGCCATTCCGGGGATCCGGCCGGCACGGATCCTGTGATCTCCCTACGAATGACCGGCCCCGCGCGATTACGATCAGCGGACCTCATCGCTCCTGTGTCCCGAGAATTCTTCCCAGAAGGGCAACACCCCATGGGTTCCGCCAAGAAGAACAGCAACACGGCGCGCCAGGCCCGCATAGCCGAGATGCGGCGTGCCGAGGAGGCCCGCGACCGCCGCAACCGGATCCTCGCGATCACGGTCAGCACCGTGGTGGTCGCCGGTCTCGTCGTCGGCGGTGTCTTCCTCGTCCGGTCCCAGTCCGACGACTCCTCCGGCGACACGGCCTCCGACGGCAAGACCTCCGGCACGTTCGTCACCGGCGCGGACGGGGTGCGGACCTGGAAGGGCGACCTCGGCCGCAACCACGTCACCAAGAAGGTGAGCTACCCGGTGGAGCCCCCCGTCGGCGGCGACCACAACCAGGTCTGGATGAACTGCAACGGCGACGTGTACACGAAGCCGCTGAACAACGAGAACGCCGTGCACTCGCTGGAGCACGGCGCCGTCTGGGTGACGTACACCGACAAGGCCCCGAAGGCCGACGTCGAGAAGCTGGCCGACAAGGTCAAGAAGACGCCGTACTCGCTGATGAGCCCCGACGACAAGCAGAAGGACCCGATCGTGCTGTCCGCCTGGGGCCACCAGCGCACCGTGACCGGCGCCGACGACCCGAACGTGGACAAGTTCTTCGAGAAGTACGTCCAGGGCGAGCAGACCCCCGAGCCCGGGGCCGCGTGCACCCAGGGCCTGTCCCAGTGACCCGGAAACGGGCCGGCTGGATCGCGGGGAGCGCGGCCGCGGCGCTCGTGGCGGCCGGCGGGATCACCTTCGCGGTCGCCGGTGACGACGGGGGCAGCCGGGTCCCGGCCGCCGACTCCGCCGACGCCGGGTTCGCGCGGGACATGTCGGTCCACCACCAGCAGGCCGTGGAGATGTCGTACATCGTGCGGGACCGCACCGACGACGAGGAGGTGCGGCGGCTGGCCTACGACATCGCGCAGACCCAGGCCAACCAGCGCGGCATGCTGATCGGCTGGCTCGACCTGTGGGCGCTGCCCAAGGTGTCGTCCGACCCGCCCATGACCTGGATGGGCATGGGCGACGCCCCCTCCGCCGGTGAGGGCTCGCTGATGCCGGGCATGGCCACCGACGCCGAGATGGAGAAGCTCGGGACGCTGGACGGGAAGCAGGCCGAGGTCTTCTACCTCCAGCTGATGACCGAGCACCACAAGGGCGGCGTCCACATGGCGAAGGGCTGCGTCGAGAAGTGCGCGGTCGGCGTGGAGAAGCGGCTGGCCCAGGGGATGGTGGAGTCGCAGGAGTCGGAGATCCGGCTGATGGCGGACCTGCTGGCCGAGCGCGGCGCGAAGCCCCGGACGTGAGCCGCGATCCGCGGGATCACGTCAGGTCCCAGCGGTCCGTGAGGTCCCGGACATCCGGCGGAAATCCGTGCGTCACCCCATTGCGTCGTTCTGACGATTAAGGTGGGCGCGTGCCCCGCCTACGACTTGCCCTGAACCAGATCGACTCCACCGTCGGCGACCTCGACGGCAACGCCGAGTCGGTCCTGCGCTGGACCCGGCACGCGGCCGGGCAGGGAGCGCACCTGGTGGCGTTCCCGGAGATGACGCTGACCGGGTACCCGGTGGAGGACCTGGCGCTCAGGTCCTCCTTCGTCGAGGCCTCCCGCGCCGCCCTGCGCTCCCTCGCGGCCCGGCTGGTGGCGGAGGGGCTCGGTGAGGTGCCCGTGGTCGTCGGCTACCTCGACCGCTCGGCGGCGGCCCGGCCGAAGTACGGCCAGCCCGCCGGCGCCCCGCAGAACGCGGCGGCCGTGCTGCACGGCGGTGAGGTGGCGCTGGCCTTCGCCAAGCACCACCTGCCGAACTACGGCGTCTTCGACGAGTTCCGCTACTTCGTGCCCGGCGACACCCTGCCCGTGGTGCGGGTGCGCGGTGTGGACGTGGCGCTGGCCATCTGCGAGGACCTGTGGCAGGACGGCGGCCGGGTGCCGGCCGCCCGCTCGGCGCGCGCCGGGCTGCTGCTCTCCGTCAACGCCTCCCCGTACGAGCGCGACAAGGACGACACCCGGCTGGAGCTGGTGACCAAGCGCGCCCAGGAGGCCGGCTGCACCACCGCCTACCTCGCCATGACCGGCGGGCAGGACGAGCTGGTCTTCGACGGCGACTCGATCGTCGTCGACCGGGACGGCGAGGTGCTGGCGCGGGCGCCGCAGTTCACCGAGGGCTGCCTGGTCCTGGACCTCGACCTGCCGGCCGCCGAGCCGGAGCCGCCCACGGGCGTCGTGGACGACGGGCTGCGCATCGACCGGGTGCTCCTCGCCGGGGAAGCCGGGCGGCAGGCGCCGCTCCCCGCCGGCGCGCAGTGGCTGTCCGGCGGGCGCGCCGAGCCGCTGGACGACGACGAGGAGGTCTACTCGGCGCTCGTCACCGGCCTGCGCGCGTACGTCACGAAGAACGGCTTCCGCTCGGTGCTGATCGGGCTGTCCGGCGGGATCGACTCCGCGCTGGTCGCGTCGATCGCCTGCGACGCGCTCGGCGCGCCGCACGTGTACGGCGTCTCGATGCCGTCCGCGTACTCGTCCGGGCACTCCAGGGACGACGCGGCCGAGCTGGCCCGGCGCACCGGCCTCCACCACCGCACCGTGTCCATCGAGCCGATGTTCGACGCGTACACGGGCGCACTGGAGCTGACCGGCCTGGCGGAGGAGAACCTCCAGTCCCGGTTGCGCGGGACGCTGCTGATGGCGCTCTCCAACCAGGAGGGCCACCTGGTCCTGGCGCCGGGCAACAAGTCGGAGCTGGCGGTCGGCTACTCGACGCTGTACGGCGACTCGGTGGGCGCGTACGGACCCATCAAGGACGTGTACAAGACCTCGGTCTTCCGCCTCGCCGAGTGGCGCAACCGCGCGGCCCGGGACCGCGGCCGGACGCCGCCGATCCCGGAGAACTCGATCACCAAGCCGCCGAGCGCGGAGCTGCGCCCCGGCCAGGTCGACACGGACTCGCTGCCCGACTACCCGGTGCTCGACGCGATCCTCGACCTCTACGTCGACCGGGACCGGAGCGCGGACGAGATCGTGGCCGCCGGGTACGACCGCGAGCTGGTGACGCGGACGCTGCGCATGGTGGACACCGCGGAGTACAAGCGGCGGCAGTACCCGCCGGGAACCAAGATCTCGTCCAAGGGCTTCGGCAAGGACCGCCGCCTGCCGGTCACCAACCGCTGGCGGGAGAGCGGCTGAGCGACCGGCCGGGCGGCGCGGCCGGTCAGCCCTCGCTCTTGAGGTCCGCCAGCACCTTGTGCAGCGGCTCCGCCACCCGGCGCCGGTACTCCTGGATCGCCCAGCCGTTGCCGTCCGGGTCCTTGAAGTACATGAAGGTGGCGCCGTCGTCCGGGGCGTACTGCACCGGCTCCGAGACGTCGAGGCCCCGCGCGGTCAGCTCCGCGTGGGCCGCCTTGATGTCGGCGACGCAGAGCTGGAGACCCTGGTAGGAGCCCGGTTCCGGCCGGGTCTGCCCCTGCGCCATGTCCCAGATGGCGTCACCGAGGGCCACCGAACAGCCGGAGCCCGGCGGCGTCAGCTGGACGATCCGCATGCCCGGCATGACCTCCTGGTCGATGTCGACGTGGAAGCCGACCTTGTCCCGGTAGAAGTCACGGGCACGGTCGATGTCGGACACGGGCAGCGGAATGACTTCGAGCGTGAAGTCCATGACGTGACTCCTTCGGCATTTTCCGGACTGTGCGGCGCTTCTGTCTGCTTCGTCGAACCGTTCGTGTCCAAGATGGCGCACGGGCCCGGGCCGGTCCAGCGGGATCCGGAAGCGGTACGCCCCGGCGCCCGCGCGCCGATCCCCGGTTACGCTCAGCCCGTACGACCTTGATCCCGCGGGGTCCACCGCCCGCACAGTCCGACAGGAGGCCGAGATGACGGCGCCGGGGCGCAGGAGCAGTACCTTCACGCGGCTGCTGCGGCACGGCTTCACCGATCCCTCGGCCGCCGAACGGCTGCTGGAGGGCGCCGAGCTGGCCGAGCTGCGCGCCGACCCCGTGCTGCTCGAGGCGCTGGGCGCCACCGCCGACCCGGACCTCGCGCTGCACGGACTGGTGCGGCTCCTGGAGGCGCAGCCCGACCCCACCGCACGCCAGGAACTGCTGGACACCCTGATAGCGGCCAAGCCGCTGCGCGACCGTCTCCTCGGGGTGCTCGGCGCCTCCGAGGCGCTCGGCGACCACCTCGCCCGGCACGCCGGGGACTGGCAGGCCCTGGTGACGTACGAGCCGCGGGACCTGCACCGCGGGGTCGAGGAGTTCGAACGGGGGCTCGCCGAGGCCACCGACCCGGTGTCCCTGCGCGTCGCCTACCGGCGCTGTCTGCTGTCCATCGCCGCCCGCGACGTCTGCGGCACCATCGACGTCGCCGAGACGGCCGCCGAGCTGGCCGACCTCGCCACCGCCACCCTGCGGGCCGCCCTGGCCCTCGCCGAGGCGGCCGCGCCCGAGGACGCCGCGCGCTGCCGGCTCGCGGTGATCGCGATGGGCAAGTGCGGCGGCCACGAGCTGAACTACGTCTCCGACGTCGACGTGATCTTCGTGGGGGAGCCCGCCGAGGGCGTCGGCGAAGCCGACGAGAGCAAGGCGCTGCGGGCCGCGACCTCGCTCGCCTCGCACATGATGCGGATCTGCTCCGAGACCACCGTCGAGGGCTCCATCTGGCCCGTCGACGCCAACCTCCGCCCCGAGGGCCGCAACGGCCCGCTGGTGCGCACCCTCAGCAGCCACGTCGCCTACTACCAGCGCTGGGCCAAGACCTGGGAGTTCCAGGCGCTGCTCAAGGCCCGCCCGGTGGCCGGCGACCCCGGCCTCGGCGCCGAGTACGTCGCCGCCCTCCAGCCCCTGGTGTGGCAGGCCGCCGACCGCGAGAACTTCGTGCCCGACGTGCAGAAGATGCGCCGCCGGGTGGTCGAGAACATCCCCGTCGCCGAGGTCGACCGGCAGCTCAAGCTCGGGCCCGGCGGCCTGCGGGACGTCGAGTTCGCCGTGCAGCTGCTCCAGCTGGTGCACGGGCGGGCCGACACCTCGCTGCACAGCGGCACGACGCTGGCCGCGCTGGAGGCCCTCGCCGCGGGCGGCTACGTCGGCCGCACCGACGCCGCCCAGCTCGACGAGGCGTACCGCTTCCTGCGCTCCATGGAGCACCGCATCCAGCTGCACCGGCTGCGCCGCACCCACCTGGTGCCCGAGGACGAGGCCGACCTGCGCCGCCTCGGCCGCTCGCTCGGCCTGCGCACCGACCCGGTGGCCGGGCTGCTGCGCGCGTGGAAGCGGCACGCCTCCGTCGTGCGCCGGCTGCACGAGAAGCTGTTCTACCGGCCGCTGCTCGACGCCGTCGCCCAGCTGGCCCCCGGCGAGGCCCGGCTGAGCCCCGAGGCGGCCCGCGAACGCATGGTCGCCCTCGGGTACGCCGACCCGGCCGCCGCGCTCCGGCACCTGGAGGCGCTCGCGTCCGGCGTCACCCGCAAGGCGGCCATCCAGCGGACCCTGCTGCCCGTGCTGCTGGGCTGGTTCGCCGACTCCGCCGACCCGGACACCGGGCTGCTCAACTTCCGCAAGGTCTCCGACGCGCTCGGCAACACGCCCTGGTACCTCAGGCTGCTGCGGGACGAGGGCGCCGCCGCCGAGAACCTCGCCCGCGTCCTGTCCGCCGGGCGGCTCGCCCCCGACCTGCTGATGCGCGCCCCGGAGGCGGTCGCACTGCTCGGCGACGGCGCCGCCGGGGGACTGCGGCCACGCGGCCGGGCCCAGCTGGAGCAGGAGGCGCTCGCCGCCGTCCGCCGCGCCGACGACGCCGCCCAGGCCGTCACCGCGGTGCGCGGCGTACGGCGCAGGGAGCTGTTCCGCACGGCAGCAGTGGACATCGTCGGCTCCTACGGCACCGAGGCCCAGCCCGTCGAGGCCGACCAGGGCGCCCTGGTGGACCTGGTCGGCGGCGCGGTGTCCGACCTGACGGCGGCGACCCTGGCGGGGACGCTGCGGGCCGTCGTGCGCGCCACGTGGGGCGACGTGCTGCCGACCCGGTTCGCGATCATCGGCATGGGCCGCTTCGGCGGGCACGAGCTGGGCTACGGCTCCGACGCGGACGTGCTGTTCGTGCACGAGCCCCGCGACGGGGTGGGCGAGCGGGAGGCGGGGGACGCGGCCAACAAGGTCGTCGCCGAGATGCGCCGCCTGCTCCAGGTGCCGAGCGCCGACCCGCCCCTGCTGATCGACGCCGACCTGCGGCCCGAGGGCAGGTCCGGGCCGCTGGTGCGCACCCTGAAGTCGTACGAGGCCTACTACCGGCGCTGGTCACTGGGGTGGGAGTCGCACGCCCTGCTGCGGGCCGAGTTCGTCGCCGGGGACGAGGACCTGGGACGGCGCTTCGTCGAGCTGATCGACCCGCTGCGGTACCCGGCGGGCGGCCTGGAGGAGGACGCCGTACGGGAGATCCGGCGGCTCAAGGCCCGGATGGAGTCCGAGCGGCTGCCGCGCGGGGCGGACCCCAAGCTGCACGCCAAACTCGGGCCGGGCGGCCTGTCCGACGTGGAGTGGACCGTGCAGCTGCTCCAGCTGCGGCACGGGCACGAGGTCGCCGGGCTGCGGACCACCCGGACGCGCCCGGCGCTGGCCGCCGCACGCGACGCCGGGTTCGTGTCGCCGGAACACGCCGAGATCCTCGACGAGGCATGGGTGCTGGCGACGCGGGTGCGCAACGCGGTGATGCTGGTCCGCGGGCGGGCCGGCGACACCTTCCCGACCGACCCGCGCGAGCTGGCCGCCGTCGGCCGCTACCTGGGCCACGGCTCGGGCCACGCGGGCGACATGCTGGACGAGTACCGCCGCACGGCCCGCCGGGCGCGGACGGTGGTGGAGGAACTGTTCTACGCGTGAGGGCTGCACCGGGGGACATGAGTACCCGCGGCTAAGCCCGCCCCGGCAGCACCCTCCGCCGCCGTGCGGCGCCCGGCACCACCCGGGGCAACGCGTACGGCAGCTTCCCGTACCAGACGAGAGCTACGCCGTACCCGAACGCCAGACACGCCACGCCCCCCACCGCGTCCAGCCAGAAGTGGTTCGCGGTAGCCACGATCACCACGAGCGTCAGCGCCGGATACAGCAGCCCCAGCACCCGCACCCACGGCACGGACGCCAGCGCGAACACGGTCAGCCCGCACCACACCGACCACCCGATGTGCATCGACGGCATCGCGGCGTACTGGTTGGACATGTTCTTCAGGTCGCCGGACGCCATCGACCCCCATGTCTGGTGCACCATCACCGTGTCGACGAAGTGGCCGCCGTTCATCAGCCGGGGCGGGGCGAGCGGATACAGGTAGTAGCCGACCAGGGCGACACCCGTGGTCGCGAAGAGGACCAGCCGGGTCGCCGCGTAACGGCCGGGATGGCTGCGGTAGAGCCACACCAGGACACCCAGGGTCACCACGAAGTGCAGCGTGGCGTAGTAGTAGTTCATGCCGACGACCAGCCAAGTCACCGAGTTCACGGCGTGATTGACGGACTCCTCGACGGCGATGCCGAGTTGCTGCTCGGCGTGCCAGATCCAGTCGGCGTTGCGCAGCGCCGCCGTCCGCTGTTCCGGTACCGCGTTGCGGACGAGGGAGTACGTCCAGTAACTCAGTGCGATCAGCAGGATCTCGAACCAGAGACGGGGACGGCGCGGGGCGCGCGGACGGCGCAGCAAGCCCCTCCCCGTCGTCCCGGGGACGGGGTGCGGGACGCCGTCCTCCTGGCGTTCCCGAGTCCTCACGATCGCGTCACCCATAGGCACGAAGTCTGCCAGAAAAGCCTTCTTCCACCGATCATCCCCCAGGCCGGTCCGACCCGCATCCGCCCCCGGCCCGGCACCCCGACGAACGTCAGGGGCGCACGCGCTCGCCCGGTGCCGACGCCGTCGAGCCGCGTACCACCAGCTCCGGCATGAACACGAACTCGCTGTGCGGTGCCGGGGTCCCGCCGGTCTCCTCCAGCAGGGTCCGCACCGCCGCCTGTCCCATCGCCGGGACCGGTTTGCGGACCGTGGTCAGCGGCGGGTCGGTGAAGGCGATCAGCGGCGAGTCGTCGAACCCGACGACCGAGACGTCCTTGGGCACGTCCAGGCCCAGCTGCCGGGCCGCGCGTATCGCGCCCAGCGCCATCATGTCGCTGGCGCAGACCACCGCGGTGCAGTCCCGGCCGATGAGCGCGGTGGCCGCGGCCTGGCCGCCCTCCAGGGTGTAGAGCGAGTGCTGGACCAGCTCCTTCTCCACCGTCTCGGCGCTCAGGCCCAACTGCTCCTGCACGGTGCGCACGAACCCCTCGATCTTGCGCTGCACCGGCACGAACCGCTTCGGCCCGAGGGCCAGTCCGATCCGGGTGTGGCCGAGCGAGACGAGGTGGGTGACCGCGAGGCTCATCGCGGCCCGGTCGTCGGGGGAGATGAACGGCGCCTGCACCTGCGAGGAGAAACCGTCGACGAGGACGAACGGCACGCCCTGCGCGCGCAGCCGCTCGTAGCGCTGCATGTCGGCGGTGGTGTCGGCGTGCAGCCCCGAGACGTAGATGATGCCGGCGACCCCGCGGTCGACCAGCATCTCGGTCAGCTCGTCCTCCGTGGAGCCGCCCGGCGTCTGGGTGGCGAGGACCGGCGTGTAGCCCTGGCGGGTCAGCGCCTGGCCGATGACCTGGGCGAGCGCCGGGAATATCGGGTTCTCCAGCTCCGGGGTGATCAGGCCGACCAGGCCCTCGCTGCGCTGCCGCAGCCGCACCGGACGCTCGTAGCCCAGCACGTCGAGGGCGGCGAGCACGGACTGGCGGGTGGTGGCGGCGACGCCCGGCTTCCCGTTGAGGACGCGGCTGACCGTCGCTTCGCTCACTCCCGCCTGGGCGGCGATGTCGGCAAGCCGTGGGGTCACAGGGGTGGACTGTACCTGTCGCCCGCCTCCTTGCACACCGATCGGGCGCCGTGGACGGCCTGTTGGGCGGCCCGTCGGACGGCCCGGCGCGGGCTGCTGCGTCATCGCGCTCCCTCGAGAAAGTGGCGGCAAGAGCTTGCAGAGTCTTGCACAACCCGCCCGATACCGCTCGGGCCCCGTAAACAAGCGTCTCATGGCGGTCGCCGGGAGGTCACGCCCGGATAACTTCGGAGATCTCTTGCACATTTTTGCTGCAAGACCTTTCGCCGGGCTTTCAACGCTGTTACGTTCACGTCGCTCGGCGGCGGCAACGACGCGGCCGACATCGGCAGGAGCGGCGGACGGGCCCGCACCCTGCACGACACGGGCTTTTCACCCTCAAGGAGAACTCATGCGGCGTGGCATAGCGGCCACCGCGCTGGTGGCGTCCCTCGCCCTGGCGGCGACGGCGTGCGGCGGGGACGGCGACAGCGACAGCGAGTCGGGCGGACCGGTCACCATCACTTACTGGGACACCTCCAACGCGACCAACGAGGCGCCGACCTACAAGGCCCTGGTCAAGGAGTTCGAGGCCGCCAACAAGGGCGTCAAGGTCAACTTCGTCAACGTCCCCTTCGACCAGGCGCAGAACAAGTTCGACACCGCCGCAGGCTCCAAGGGCGCCCCCGACGTGCTGCGCTCCGAGGTCGGCTGGACGCCCGCCTTCGCCAAGAAGGGCTTCTTCCTGCCGCTGGACGGCACCGAGGCCCTCGCCGAGCAGGACAAGTTCCAGCCCAACCTGATCGAGCAGGCCAAGTACGAGGGCAAGACCTACGGCGTGCCGCTGGTCACCGACACCCTCGCCTTCGTCTACAACAAGGAACTGTTCGAGAAGGCCGGCGTCGAGGCCCCCAAGACCTGGGACGACCTCAAGAAGGCCGCCGCCACCATCAAGGACAAGACCGGCGCCGACGGCTACTGGGCCTCCACGGCCGGCTACTACGCGCAGCCGTTCCTGTACGGCGAGGGCACCGACACGGTCGACGCCGACGCCAAGAAGGTCACCGTCAACTCGGCCGCGGCCAAGAAGGGCTACGGCACCTGGCTGAGCCTGTTCGACGGCAAGGGCCTGCACAAGGCCGACACCACCGCCGACGCCTACGCCCACATCCAGGAGGCGTTCGTCAGCGGCAAGGTCGCCTCGATCGTCCAGGGCCCGTGGGAGATCACCAACTTCTACAAGGGCACGGCGTTCAAGGACAAGAACAACCTCGGCATCGCCACCGTCCCGGCCGGCACCACCGGCAAGGCGGGCGCCCCGACCGGCGGCCACAACCTGTCGGTCTACGCCGGTTCGGACAAGGCGCACCAGGAGGCCGCGCTGAAGTTCGTGAACTTCATGACCTCGGCGAAGTCCCAGGAGACCGTCGCCCTGAAGAACTCCACGCTGCCCACCCGCGACGACGCCTACACCGACAAGGTCAAGGCCGACCCGGGCATCGCCGGCTTCCAGACGGTCCTGCCCGCCGCCCAGCCGCGCCCGGCGCTGCCGGAGTACAGCTCCCTGTGGACGCCGCTGGACGACGAGCTGCCCCAGATCGCCGGCGGCAAGAAGTCCCTGGACGAGGGCCTGAGCGACGTCGAGACCGCCATCGCCAAGCTGGTGCCGGACTTCAGCAAGTAGATCCACCCGACCGCCGGGCCCCCGAGGGAGGGACCCGGCGGTCACCGGCCGTGCGCCGCACCCCCGATCTTCCTGATGCTCCCGAAGGTGTCGAACCATGACAGTCACCATCGACCGCGCGACCGGCAAGCGCCGCGGTGACCGCACCCCGCGGCCCGGCCTCGGCCGGCGTCTGAAAGACGGCTACCAGAAGCACTGGTACGCCTACGCCATGATCGCGCCGGTGGCCGTCGTGATCGGCGTCCTCGTGCTGTACCCGCTGGGCTACGGCCTCTACCTGACCCTCACCGACGCCAACAGCCTCAACAGCGCGCGCACCATCGGCGTCAACGAGATCGAGGCCACCTACAAGTTCGTCGGCCTGGACAACTACGCCGACATCCTGTGGGGCCCCACGGCCTACGACCGCTTCTGGTCGCACTTCATCTGGACCATCGTGTGGACGGCCGTCTGCGTCGGCCTGCACTTCTTCATCGGCCTCGGGCTCGCCCTGCTGCTCAACCAGAAGCTGCGCGGCCGCACCCTCTACCGGCTGATCCTGGTGCTGCCCTGGGCCGTGCCCACCTTCGTCACCGTCTTCGGCTGGCGCTTCATGCTCGCCGACGAGGGCATCATCAACGCCGTCCTCGACTGGCTGCACCTGCCGACCCCCGCCTGGCTGGAGGACACCTTCTGGCAGCGGTTCTCCGCCATCATGGTCAACACCTGGTGCGGCGTGCCGTTCATGATGGTCTCGCTCCTCGGCGGCCTCCAGTCGATCGACAACAGCCTCTACGAGGCCTCCGAGATGGACGGCGCCAACGCCTGGCAGCGCTTCCGCTACGTCACGCTCCCCGGCCTGCGGTCGGTCAGCTCCACCGTCGTGCTGCTCGGCATCATCTGGACCTTCAACCAGTTCGCCGTGATCTTCCTGCTGTTCGGCAACACCGCCCCCGACGCGCAGATCCTCGTCACCTGGGCGTACCAGCTCGGCTTCGGGCAGCAGCCGCGCGACTTCGCGCAGTCCGCGGCCTACGGCATCCTGCTGCTGGCCATCCTGATCGTCTTCACCTCCTTCTACCGCCGCTGGCTGAACCGCAATGAGCAGCAGCTCGCGAACTGAGGCAGGAGCCGCCATGAGTACAAGCACCGCGCCCACCAAGGCCCCCGCCGAGCAGGTCACCGCGTCCACCGCGCCGCCGCGCAAGGTCCGCGGCCGCGGCGAACGCAGCCGCGCCGCGTCCCTCGCCTCGCACGGCGTGCTGACCCTCGCGAGCCTCGTCGCGCTCTTCCCGGTCGCCTGGCTGGTCTTCCTCTCCCTCGGCCCGGACAAGAACGACTACCTGCACCCGGGGCGCATCTGGTCGAAGATGACGTTCGACAACTACTCGTTCGTCCTCCAGGACACCAACTTCTTCGACTGGCTGAAGAGCTCGCTGATCGTGTCGCTGGGCACCACCGTCATCGGTGTGCTGGTCGCCGCGACGACCGGCTACGCGGTCTCCCGGATGCGCTTCCCGGGCTACCGGAAGCTCATGTGGGTCCTGCTGGTCACCCAGATGTTCCCGATCGCGGTCCTGATCGTGCCGATGTACCAGATCCTGTCGAAGCTCCAGCTCATCGACAACTACTTCGGCCTGATCCTGGTCTACTGCTCCACCGCGGTGCCGTACTGCGCGTGGCTGCTCAAGGGCTACTTCGACACCATCCCGTTCGAGATCGACGAGGCCGGGCGCGTCGACGGGCTGACCCCGTTCGGCACCTTCTTCCGGCTGATCCTGCCGCTGGCCCGGCCGGGCCTCGCGGTCGCCGGCTTCTACAGCTTCATCACCGCGTTCGGCGAGGTCGCCTTCGCCTCGACGTTCATGCTGAGCGACACGAAGTACACCTTCGCCGTCGGACTGCAGAGCTTCGTCAGCGAACACGACGCGCAGCGCAACTTGATGGCGGCCACCGCCGTGCTCGTCGCGATACCCGTCTCCGCGTTCTTCTACCTCGTGCAGAAGAACCTGGTGACCGGCCTCACCGCAGGCGGCACGAAGGGCTGAGCCCGCCCCGGAAACGTCCGGCCGCGGTGCCCATCCGACCCCGCAGCACCGCGGCCGGCCGCCTCTTCCGCCCCCACGCCTCCACTCCGCTTCCGTTACGTACCAAGGACGACATGAGCCAGCAGCACTCCGCCGCACCGGCCCCCACCTCCGCCGTCGCCACCGTCTCCGAGCGCCGCGACTGGTGGCGGGACGCGGTCATCTACCAGGTGTACCCGCGCAGCTTCGCCGACAGCAACGGCGACGGCATGGGCGACCTGGAGGGTGTCCGCACCCGCCTGCCCTACCTGCGCGACCTGGGCGTGGACGCCGTGTGGCTCAGCCCCTTCTACGCCTCCCCGCAGGCCGACGCCGGCTACGACGTCGCCGACTACCGGGCCGTCGACCCCATGTTCGGCACCCTGCTGGACGCCGACGCGCTGATCCGCGACGCCCACGCGCTGGGCCTGCGCATCATCGTCGACCTGGTCCCGAACCACTCCTCCGACCAGTACGAGTGGTTCAAGCGCGCCCTCGCCGAGGGCCCCGGCTCCCCCTCCCGGGACCGCTACCACTTCCGCCCCGGCAAGGGGAAGAACGGCGAACTTCCGCCCAACGACTGGGAGTCCATCTTCGGCGGCCCCGCCTGGACCCGGGTCACCGAACCCGACGGCACGCCGGGGGAGTGGTACCTGCACCTCTTCGCGCCCGAGCAGCCCGACTTCAACTGGGAGCACCCGGCCGTCGGCGACGAGTTCCGCTCCATCCTGCGCTTCTGGCTGGACATGGGCGTGGACGGCTTCCGCATCGACGTCGCACACGGCATGGTGAAGGCCGAGGGCCTGCCCGACCTTGGATCGCACGAGCAGCTGAAGCTGCTGGGCAACGATGTCATGCCGTTCTTCGACCAGGACGGCGTGCACGAGATCTACCGGCAGTGGCGGCGCATCCTCGACGAGTACTCGGGGGAGAGGATCTTCGTCGCCGAGGCGTGGACCCCGACCGTCGAGCGCACCGCCAACTACGTCCGCCCCGACGAACTGCACCAGGCGTTCAACTTCCAGTACCTGGGCACCCACTGGGACGCCGGGGAACTGCGCACGGTCATCGACCGCACCCTGGACGCCATGCGCCCGGTCGGCGCCCCCGCCACCTGGGTGCTGTCCAACCACGACGTCACCCGGCACGCCACCCGCTTCGCCAACCCGGCGGGCCTCGGCACCCAGATCCGCCTGGCCGGTGACCGCGCACTGGGCCTGCGCAGGGCCCGCGCCGCGACCCTGCTGATGCTGGCGCTGCCCGGCTCGGCCTACGTCTACCAGGGCGAGGAGCTGGGCCTCCCGGACGTCGTCGACCTGCCCGACGAGGTGCGCCAGGACCCGGCGTACTTCCGCGGCGCCGGCCAGGACGGCTTCCGCGACGGCTGCCGGGTGCCGATCCCGTGGACCCGCGAGGGCTCCTCGTACGGCTTCGGCGACGGCGGCAGCTGGCTGCCCCAGCCGGCCGGCTGGGGCGAGCTGAGCGTCGAGGCGCAGACCGGCGCGCCCGGCTCGACCCTGGAGCTGTACCGCGAGGCCCTGGCCGTCCGCCGCTCCACCACCGACCTCGGCGCGGGTGACGCGGTCGAGTGGCTGCGGGCCCCCGAGGGCGTCGTCGCCTTCCGGCGCGGGGAGTTCGTGTGCGTCGCCAACACCACCGGCGAGTCGGTGGCGATGCCCGCGTACGGCCGCGTGCTGCTGGCCAGCGGGGAGATCACCGAGGCGGCCGGCGAGGCCAAGGTGCCCGCGGACACGACGGTGTGGTGGACGACCGGCTGACGAGGGCCTGACGCCCCGTCCGGACCGCTGAAGGGCCCGCCGCCTCCCCCCGGGGAGACGGCGGGCCCTTCGCGTGTCCGCCGCGGCGCCCGGACGGCCTGAGCAAGTCCGGTGAAAATCCTTTCTGTTACTTTCGCAAGTCTTGCCGCAAGACTTGCGGCAGCGCTACGGTCTCGCCGGGGTCGGACCCAACGAGCCGTACTCGCAAGGAGCTCACGCCTGTGATACCGAGATGGCCGGTGCCTGACGCGCGCCGTACCGCACGAGTGAGACGGGTCGCGGCCGTCACCGTGACCGCGCTCGCCGCCGCCCTGCTCCCCCCGCTCGCCGCGCGCGCCGACGCCCCGCCCGCGCCCCCGTCCGACGCGCAGCTGGCGAAGACCGCCGCACGCCACGACCTGACCCGTGAGCAGTTCTACTTCGTCCTGCCGGATCGTTTCGCCAACGGCGACACCCGCAACGACGAGGGCGGCCTGACCGGCACCCGGCTCAGCACCGGCTACGACCCCACCGACAAGGGCTTCTACCAGGGCGGCGACCTCAAGGGCCTGACCGAGAGGCTCGACTACATCAAGGGCCTGGGCACCACCTCCATCTGGATGGCGCCCATCTTCAAGAACCAGCCCGTGCAGGGCACCGGCAAGGACGCCTCGGCCGGCTACCACGGCTACTGGATCACCGACTTCACCCAGGTCGACCCGCACTTCGGCACCAACCAGGACCTGAAGAACCTCATCTCCAAGGCCCACGCCAAGGGCATGAAGGTCTTCTTCGACGTCATCACCAACCACACCGCCGACGTCGTCGACTACGAGGAGAAGTCCTACGGCTACCTCTCCAAGGGCGCCTTCCCGTACCTGACCGAGGACGGCGAGCCCTTCGACGACGCCGACTACGCGGACGGCGGCAGCGGCTTCCCCCGGGTGGACACCGACGCCTTCCCGCGCACCCCCGTCGTCCCGCCCGCCAAGAAGAACCTCAAGGTCCCCTCCTGGCTCAACGACCCGGCGATGTACCACAACCGGGGCGACTCCACCTGGGCCGGCGAGTCCGCCACCTACGGCGACTTCAACGGCCTCGACGACCTGTGGACCGAGCGGCCCGAGGTCGTCGGCGGCATGGAGAAGATCTACCAGCGGTGGGTGAAGGACTTCGCCATCGACGGCTTCCGGATCGACACCGTGAAGCACGTCGACATGGAGTTCTGGACCCAGTGGGCGACCGCACTGGACGCCTACGCCGCCAAGAAGGGCCGCGACGACTTCTTCATGTTCGGCGAGGTCTACTCCGCCGACACCTCCGTCACCGCGCCCTACGTCACCGAGGGCCGCCTGGACTCCACCCTGGACTTCCCCTTCCAGGACGCGGCCCGCGCGTACGCCTCCCAGGGCGGCAGCGCCCGGAAGCTCGCCTCGGTCTTCGGCGACGACTACAAGTACACGACCGACAAGGCCAACGCCTACGAGCAGGTCACCTTCCTCGGCAACCACGACATGGGCCGCATCGGGACCTTCCTGAAGCAGGACGACCCGGACGCCACCGACGCCGAGCTGCTGAAGAAGGACAGGCTCGCCAACGAGCTGATGTTCCTCAGCCGCGGCAACCCGGTGGTCTACTACGGCGACGAGCAGGGCTTCACCGGCGCCGGCGGCGACAAGGACGCCCGCCAGCCGATGTTCGCCTCCCGCACCGCGGACTACCTCGACGACGACCAGCTCGGCACCGACCGCACCCACGCCGAGGCCGCCTACGACACGGACGCGCCGCTCTACCGGCAGATCAGCGCCCTCGCCCGGCTGCGCAAGGCCAACCCGGCCCTCGCCGACGGCGTCCAGACCGAGCGCTACGCGGCCGACGGCCCCGGCGTCTACGCCTTCTCCCGCACCGACGCGAAGACCGGCACCGAGTACGTCGTCGCCTTCAACAACGCCGACACCGCGAAGAGCGCCGCCTTCACCACCGGCTCGGCGAACATGACCTTCCGCGGCCTCTACGGCACCGGCGCCACCGTGAAGTCGGGCGCCGACACGAAGGTCACCGTCACCGTCCCGGCCGGGTCGGCCGTCGTCCTCAAGGCCGCGGGCAGGCTCGCGGCGCCCGCCGCCAAGCCGGCGATCACCCTCCGCGCCCCGGATCCCGGCGCCACCGGCACCGTCGAGCTGACCGCCGACGTCACCGGCGGACAGCTCGACCGCGTCGTCTTCGCCGCCCAGACGGGCGACGGGAAGTGGCGCACCCTGGGCACGGCCGACCACGCCCCCTACAAGGTCACCCAGACCATCGGCGCGGGCACCCCCGCCGGCACCGCCCTGCGCTACAAGGCGGTCGTCGTGGACTCGGCGGGCCGCACCGCGAGCGCCACCGCCGCCTCCACCACCGGCACCCCGCCCGCCGAGGAGGTGCCCACCGCCGCCTCCCGCGACTACGCCGTCGTCCACTACAAGCGCGCGGACGGGAACTACGACGACTGGGGCCTGTACGCCTGGGGCGACCTCGCCGACGGCGAGGCGACCACCTGGCCCGGGACCCACCCCTTCACCGGCCGGGACGCCTACGGCGCCTTCGCCTACGTCAAGCTCAAGCCCGGCGCGTCCGACGTGAACTTCCTCGTCATCGACAAGGACGGCGACAAGGACGTCGCCGCCGACCGCACCATCGACGTCACCGAGACCGGCGAGGTGTGGATCGAGCAGGGCAAGGAGCAGGTCACCACGGAGCGGCCCGAATACCCGGCCCAGGACACCGGCAAGGCCGTACTCCACTACAAGCGCGCCGACGGCGACTACGACGGCTGGGGCCTGCACGTCTGGGGCGACGCCGCGAACCCCACCGACTGGGCCAAGCCCCTCCAGCCGGTGAGGACCGACGCGTACGGCGCCGTCTTCGAAGTGCCCCTCACCGAGGGCGCGAGCAGCCTCAGCTACATCGTGCACAAGGGCGACGAGAAGGACCTGCCCACCGACCAGGCCCTGGACCTCAAGGCCGACGGTCACGATGTGTGGCTGCTGAGCGGTCAGGAGGAGTACCTGCTGCCGCAGCCCGCGGGCTCCGCGGCGGCCGTCGACCTCACCACCTCCAAGGCCGTCTGGATCGACCGGGACACCGTCGCCTGGAACGGCTCGGAGGGCGCCGCCTCCACCCAGCTGGTCGCCTCCCGCACCGGCTCCGTCACCGCCGAAGGCGGCCGGCTCACCGGCGACGACCAGCGGTGGCTGCGCCTGACGAAGGGCGCCCTCACCGACGCCCAGAAGGCGAAGTTCCCGCACCTGAAGGAGTACACCGCCTGGTCGGTCGACCCGCGCGACCGCGACCGGGTCCGTGAGGCCCTGCGCGGCCAGGTCGTCGCCGCCCAGCGCACCGCCGGCGGTGCCCTGCTCGCGACGACCGGCGTGCAGACCGCCGGCGTCCTGGACGACCTGTACGCGGACCGGGCGGCCAAGGCCGGCCTCGGCCCGGTCTTCCGCCACGGCCGGCCCACGCTCTCCGTGTGGGCACCGACCGCGCAGGACGTGTCCCTGGAGATCGACGGCCGCACCGTGCGGATGCGCCGCGACGACGCCTCCGGCGTCTGGTCCGTCACCGGCCCGAAGTCCTGGCAGGGCAAGGCCTACCGGTACGCCGTCAAGGTGTGGGCGCCCACCGTCGGCAAGGTCGTCACCAACAAGGTCACCGACCCGTACTCCCTCGCCCTGACCACCGACTCCGAGCGCAGCCTCGTCGTCGACCTGGACGACCGCTCCCTCGCCCCGCGCGGCTGGGACGGCTACCGGAAGCCCGAGGCGGTGCCGCTGCGGGACGCCCAGATCCAGGAGCTGCACATCCGGGACTTCTCCGTCGCCGACCCGACGGCGGACGCGGACCACCGCGGCACCTACCTCGCCTTCACCGACAAGGACAGCGACGGCTCGAAGCACCTGCGCGAGCTGGCCGAGGCCGGCACGTCCTACGTGCACCTGCTGCCCGCCTTCGACATCGCCACCGTTCCCGAGAAGAAGTCCGAGCAGACTGCGCCCGACTGCGACCTCGCCTCCTACCCGGCCGACTCCGAGCAGCAGCAGGAGTGCGTGACGAAGGCCGCCGCCAAGGACGCCTTCAACTGGGGCTACGACCCGTACCACTACACGGTCCCCGAGGGCTCCTACGCCACCGACCCCGACGGCACCGGGCGCACCGTCGAGTTCCGCAGGATGGTCAAGGCCCTCAACGACGACGGCCTGCGCGTCGTCATGGACGTCGTCTACAACCACACGGCCGCGAGCGGCCAGGCAGGGACGAGCGTCCTCGACCGGATCGTGCCCGGCTACTACCAGCGGCTGCTCGCCGACGGCTCGGTGGCCAACAGCACCTGCTGCTCGAACACCGCCACCGAGAACGCCATGATGGGCAAGCTCGTCGTCGACTCGGTCGTCACCTGGGCCAAGGAGTACAAGGTCGACGGCTTCCGCTTCGACCTCATGGGCCACCACCCCAAGGCCAACATCCTCGCGGTCAGGAAGGCACTGGACGCACTGACCCTCAAGAAGGACGGCGTCGACGGCAAGAAGATCATCCTGTACGGCGAGGGCTGGAACTTCGGGGAGGTCGCCGACGACGCCCGCTTCGTCCAGGCCACCCAGAAGAACATGGCCGGCACCGGCATCGCCACCTTCTCCGACCGGGCCCGTGACGCCGTGCGCGGCGGCGGCCCCTTCGACGAGGAGCCCGGCGTCCAGGGCTTCGCGTCCGGCCTCTACACCGATCCCAACGGCTCGTCGGACAACGGCACCGAGGCCGAGCAGAAGGCCCGACTGCTGCACTACCAGGACCTGATCAAGGTCGGGCTGAGCGGCAACCTCGCCGACTACGCCTTCACCGGCACCGACGGCAAGGAGGTCAAGGGCTCCGAGGTCGACTACAACGGCGCCCCCGCCGGATACGCGGCGGCCCCCGGCGACGCCCTCGCCTACGCCGACGCCCACGACAACGAGTCCCTGTTCGACGCGCTCGCCTTCAAGCTGCCGAAGGACACCTCCGCCGACGACCGGGCCCGCATGCAGGTCCTCGCCCTGGCGACCGCCGCCCTCTCGCAGGGCCCGGCGCTCTCCCAGGCCGGCACCGACCTGCTGCGCTCCAAGTCGCTGGACCGCAACTCCTTCGACAGCGGCGACTGGTTCAACGCCCTCCACTGGAACTGCGGCGACGGCAACGGCTTCGGCCGCGGACTGCCGCCGGCCGCCGACAACCGGGACAAGTGGTCGTACGCCAAGCCCCTGCTGGGGTCGGTGCGGGTCGGCTGCCCGCAGATCACCGGCGCCTCGGCGGCGTACCGGGACCTGCTGAGGATCCGCACCGGCGAGAAGGACTTCTCCCTGGCCACGGCGGGGCAGGTGCAGTCCCGGCTCTCCTTCCCGCTCTCCGGCACGCGGGAGACCCCCGGCGTGATCACCATGAGCCTCGGTGACCTGGTCGTGGTCTTCAACGCGACCCCGCAGGAGCAGCGCCAGCGGGTGACCGAGGCGGCCGGGACCGGCTACCGGCTGCACCCGGTGCAGGCGTCGGGGACGGACCCGGTCGTGAAGAAGGCGGCCTACGCGGAGGAATCGGGCACCTTCACGGTGCCGGGCCGCACGGTGGCGGTCTTCACCCGCACGCACTAGTACGCCGCGGTTAGGGTGCTCCTGTCCACCGCAGAACAGGAGCACCCATGCCGCAGATCAGTGTCGAGCGTTCCCCCCGTCTCGACGACGTCGACTGGGAGGAGTTCGCGCTCGCCCTGCACCCGGTGGTCGTCGAGACGGCCGGGGCGCGACCGGAGGCGTGCAAGACGCGGGTGACGGTCACCGAGGACGAGGTCGTCGGAGCGGAGCGCGACCGGCACGCCGTCGTCAACGTCTCGATCGCCCTGCTCGCCGGACGCGACGAGGCCACCAAGGCCCGGCTCACCGAGGCCGTGGTGGAACTGCTGCGCAAGCACGTACAGCCCAGGGACGGGATCCGGCTGCACCTGTCGGCCGAGGTCCGCGACCTGGACCCGTCGTACCGGAAGTTCGAGGGCTAGCCGATCAGTTCCGCGAGCCGGCCGGCCAGGGCCCCCAGGGGCCCGTCGGCCGGCTCGGCCGCGACCACGCGGCGCACGAGGGCGGCCATCCACGCGTCGTGCGCGGCGCTCACCGCCAGCAGCGCGCCGAAGTCCTGCACGAGCTGCGCCTCCAGCTCGGCGCGCGGGATGCGGCGCCCGTCCAGCCAGAGCAGCGCCGTCGACTCGGCGAGCGAGATCCAGGAGCGGACGACCAGTTCCAGACGCGCGGGCGGTTCGGTGACGTCCAGGTGCGAAAGGATCTGGACATACGCGGCCTGCCGTACGGAGTCCACGAGCGCGTTGGCCGTGGACGAGCCCACCGCCGGGCCGCCGCGCATCAGGGCCGAGAAACCCGGGCCGTGGTCGTCGACGAAGTCGAAGTAGCGGCCCATGACCCGCAGCAGCCGCGCGCCCAGCGGGCCGGTCCTCGGCTCCGCGAACCGGGCCGCCAGATCGTCCGCGGCACGCTTCAACGCGGCCTCGTACAGGCTGAGTTTGCCGGGGAAGTAGTGGTAGACCAGCGGGCGCGAGATGCCCGCCGCCGACGCTATCTCGTCGATGGAGACCTCGTCGGGCGAGCGGCGGCTGAACAGATCGAGCGCGACGCCGATCAACTGCTGCCGTCGCTCCTCGACGCCCATTCTGCGGCGCACCCCGGTAGTCATACGAACACCTTACCGATCGAATCCGGCCCTCGAACGGGCCGGACCGGATCGGACCGGGCATCGGCGGTTCACATGTCGAGCACCAGCCGCGTACCCCGGCAGCGGGACACGCAGATGAGCATCGAGTCGCCCCGCTCCGAGTCGGTCAGCAGATCGTCCCGGTGATCGATCTCTCCCTCCAGCACCTTCTGTTGGCACGTCCCGCACCAGCCCTGCTCGCAGGAGTACGGGGTGTTCGGCAGCTCGGCGCGCACGGCGGCCAGCACCGAGGAGTCGCCGGACACGGTCAGCGTGCGCCCGCTGCGGTGCAGCTCGACCTCGAACTCCCCGTCGCCGTCGGCCGTGGTGCGCGGCGCGAACCGCTCCAGGTGCAGGGCGGCGCCGTCGGGGAGGCGCTCCGCCACGGCCGTCATCAGGCCCTCCGGGCCGCAGCAGTAGACGGCCGCGCCCTCGGGCAGGTCGGCAAGGAAGGCGCCGACGTCGGGCAGCCCGTCCTCGTCCTCGGGAACCACTGTGACATGGCCGCCGTCCGGGTCCAGCTTCTCGATCTCCTCCAGGAACGGCATCGACGCCCGCGTCCGGCCGCCGTACAGCAGCCGCCACTCGGTGCCCTCGGGCAGTGCCCGCAGCATCGGCAGCACGGGCGTGATGCCGATGCCCCCGGCGACGAACGCGTAGGCGGGTGCCTGGACCAGCGGGAAGCGGTTGCGCGGCCCGCGCACCTCCAGCTCGGTGCCCTCCTGCACCTGCTCGTGCAGCTCGCGCGAGCCGCCCCGCCCGTCCTCGACCAGCCGCGCGGCCACGGTGTACGACGAGGTGTCCTCCGGGTCGCCGCACAGCGAGTACTGCCGGACCAGGCCCGAGGGCAGCACCAGGTCCAGGTGGGCGCCCGGCTCCCAGCGCGGCAGATCCGTCCCCTCCAGGCGCAGCAGCACCACCCCGTCGGCCAACCGCTCGTGCGCGGTCACCAGCAGCGTCGACGCCGAGGAGCGGGACCGTCCCGTGGCCGGCGGGCGGGGGACGGAACCCGTGCCCGCCGGCGAGCCCGGTGTCCGGCGCCGCACCGCCCGGCCGACGACGAGCGCGGCACCGGCCGCGAGGAGCAGGACCGTCGGCCTCGGCCGCCGGGTGAACAGCGGAACAAGCTTGTTGGACATGGCGTCAATGTACTGACTGGTAGCTCGGTGCGGAACCCTTCTGCCGGTACTTGTTGACGTCAGTGTCAGCAAGCCGGGCGACGCCGTGTGCGCCCGGGCTAGCGCAGCCCGCCGATCGTCCGCCCGTCCTCCAGCGTCCCCGTCAGCTGGGCCCGCGCGCCCTGTTCGGCCTTCGCCGTCAGCAGGTTGCCGTCGGCGGAGTCGTCGATCCCGCCGGTGGCCTCGACCGACCTCGTGCCCCGGCTGCCCGCCGCGAGCAGGTACCAGTGCCCGCCCTCCGACTTCCACAGCACCCCGGCCAGCACGTGCGGGTCGCGCTCGCCGCACGCCGGCACGTCCTGCGCCTTCGCCGCCACCGCGCCCTGCGCCCCGCCCGGCGTCCGGAACTGCGCCAGCACCCGCGTCCCGTCACCGCGCCAGGTCTCGGCGCGGGTGCACACCCACGCGCCCGACCCCGTCCCGTCGGGCAGCGGCTGCGCCGCGAACTCCCAGGCGTTCACCGAGCGCACCCCCTGCCCGCGCACCGTGCCCAGCGAGCAGGCGTACGGCGCCCAGGCGGCCAGCGCCTTCGCGCCCGAGGCGTCCTTCGCCGCACCGGGACGACCGGTGGTGAGCCGGGCCGGCACCAGCTCGCCCAGGTCACTCACCACCCGGGTGTGCGAACCGTCGGTCAGCTCCAGCACGTTCCACGACGTGCACGCACCGGACCGCTGCTGCACCGGGCTGGCCAGCGGGGACGTCACCCCGTCGGTGAGCGTCAGCTCCCTGGTGCCGGAGACCGGCTCGACGAGATCCCGCCCGGTCACCCCCGTCACCCAGGGTGCCGTCAGGTAGCGGACGTTGCCGTCGGCCCGGCCCAGGACCACCGCGGTCGCCTCGGCACGGCCCGCCCCGTCGGTCCGTGCGAAGTCCAGGGCGGCGCCGGCGGAACCGTCCTTCGGCTCGGCGTACCTGACCAGGCGCAGCCCGTCGTGCAGGACGACCACCCGGGCGTTGTCCACCTCCCCGGCGTACAGCAGCTGCGGCGGGCCCGCGGGACCGCCGGTCGCGGTCCCCGGCGTCGCGGACACCCCGACGCTCTCGCCGGGCCGGGCCCAGACGGCCAGGGCGCGGCGCAGCAGCTCCACGTCGCCGGTGAGCCCACCCCGCGCCGGCCACACCGAGAAGTCGGTGCGCGCGGACGTCTCCCAGGCGGCGGGCGCGGCCTTCGTGAGCCTGCCGGGATCCAGCGCGGCCTCGGCCGCCGGGTTGCGCGCCCAGGACGGGGCGGCGGCGCCGTCCGGCCCCCACCCGTCCCCGGGCAGCCCGAGCAGCGCCCCGCACACCACCAGCGCGGCTCCGGCGACCAGCGCGGCCCTGGTGTGCTGACGCCGGCGCAGCAGATCGGTCGGCCTGGCCTGCAGCGAGCAGGGGTCGAACTCGGGCGAGCCGAGCAGCCCGTACCGGCCCGGCACCCCGTCCGCCTCCCGCAGGGCCGCCTCCGGGTCGGCGACCCCGGCGGCGTCGAGCAGCTGCCGCACCCCGTCGTCGGGCAGCCGCTCCAGGCCGCGCAGCACGTACGCCGCCCGGCCCGGCCCGGAGAGCGCGGACAGCCGCTGGTCCAGCGCGAGTTCGTCGGCGCCGCCGGAACGCGGGAAGAGCTTGAGGCCCCGCACGTGCGGCAGCAGCGGCGGCAGCTGGGACCGCCGCGGCCACGCCCGGCGCCGCAGCGGCAGCCCGGCCTCCAGCGCCGTACGCACCACGCGCAGCCGGACCAGGGCGTACCCGGGGTCGACCGCCCGGCCGGTGGACTGGGCCGGGATCACCGGGGTCGTCGTCCGGTTCCGGGGCAGGGCGCGCTGGGTGAGGGCGTGCGCGGTCAGCACCCGGCGGCTGCGGCCGAGGCCCGGCGGCAGCACCAGGTAAGCCAGCCGGGCCAGGCGCGGATAGTGCTCGACGAGCGCGGCCTCGGCCTGCTCGACGTCCACCACCGGGTCGGCCGGGGAGGCGGCGGACGGTGCGGGGCGCGGGGCGACATCCTGTGGCTGCACGTTCAGCAGAACGAGCGAACGGGGCGATGGTCACCGTGGGGCCGCCCCCGCCGGGGCGCGCTACTCCGCTTCCGGCTCCACCAGGAGGCGCGCGTAGTGGGCCATCGACCGCTGGTAGCGGGGCAGATGGGGGGCCAGCGCGCCGAGCACCAGGGCCAGGCCCTCCCGGTCGCGGCCCATGCTCGACAGGCACAGCGCGAGCACGGCCCGCACGGCGTCGTCCAACTCGTCCGACGGTGCGACCAGTTCCGGCGAGAGCAGCTTCACGCCCTCCTCCGGGTGCCCGGTGTTCCGCAGGGAGCTGGAGAGCTGGATCTTCGCCCGGCGCCCCTTGTAGGGGCTGGCCTCGGAGAGTCCGCGCTCCAGTGCCTCGCGGTACAGCGGCACGGCACGGTCGGAGTGGCCGGTGGAGTCCCAGGCGCAGGCCCGCTCGAACAGGCCGAGGGGGCTGTCGGCCGGCAACTCGTCTGCGAGGGCGTCGACGACCGCACGGAAGTCGGCGGCATCGTCCTCGGCGTAGTCGTCGAAAGCCGCCCAGGCGGCCGTCACGCGCTGTTCCCAGTCCTGGTCCACCACGCCACTCTCGCACGGTCCCGGCACAAGAGCACCCGGGTTCCTGAGTACTTCGCGCGTCGCGCCCGTATCGATGGCGAGAGCCCTCGGGGGCTCCGTGCGGCATGTCGCCCCAGCGGACCGGAGGAACACATGAGGCTGACCCGACCGATGCTCGCGGCGGCCGCCCTTGCGGCGGTCCTCACGCTGGCCGGCTGCGGCGCCGACGGGGACGGCGAGGCCGCCGTGCCCGAGACGGCGACCGGCAGTCTGGAACACCTGGCCGTCGAGGCGAAGTGCACGCCCGACCTGCAGACCGATGCCGACACCATCCGCCAGGCCCTGTGCGGGAAGGGCGACGGGAAGTACGTCCTCGCCACCTTCGCCACCGACCGCGGCCAGCGCGAGTGGATCAACACGGCCAAGGACTACGGCGGTTACTACCTCGTCGGCCGCAAATGGGTCGCCGTCGGCCACGAGGACGTGGTCGCCGACCTGCGCGGCCGGCTCGGCGGCACCCTGGAGCAGGGCGCCCGGCACGGCGGCGACGGCGGTCACCCGGCGGGGCACGGCGAGCACGCCGGACACACCGGCTGACCGGGCGCGTGACACGAGGAGGGCCGGTGGCGGATCTCCGCCACCGGCCCTCTCACGCGTGCCGGACCTGGACCGCTACTGGCAGTCCTCGCCGCGGTTGATGCAGTCGACCACCTCGTTCATCAGGTCCTCGTCCATGACGTTGATGAAGTCGTTGTGGTCGGTGATGGGCTTGTGCAGCTGCTCCGGGAAGCTGTCCACGGCGTACGGGTTCTGCACCTGGCCGTTCTCGACGGTCGGGGCGGGGATGTCGTACGCGAGGCGGATCTGCAGCTGGGGGACGGCCTGGAAGCCGTTCGCGCAGCTGCCGTCCTCCTGGACGAACGCCATGTGGTCCCGGTGGTTGGCGCTGTCGATGTTCTGGCCGTCCCAGCAGCTCTGGAAGTTGATCGTGCGCAGCACCTGACTGCCCTCGGGGCACAGCGGGTACTTGTCCGTCACCTGGCGGTCCTCGAAGCCCGAGCAGCTCCACGAGGAGTTGGCGTTGGCGTCGCCGTTGGTGAAGGACTTGGCGTCGCCGGTGATGACGCGCAGGAACTTCGGCATCGCGACCACGTCGCCCTGCCGGCTGCCGACGAACTTGATCTCTGCCTGGGCCGGCTTGAGGATCTTGCCGATGTTGCCCTCCGCGCCACCGCCCTGGTCGCCCGCGTCGAACTCCTGCGTACCGTCCTGGAGGCGCAGCACCGGCCAGTAGTACGTGGACTTGTCGCCCTGGTTCTGGCAGGAGGTGTCCGCGGCCGCGAGGTCCTGGTCGCTGGAGAAGGCGTCGTTGTCCTGGTTGCCGACGTAGTCGTGGGTGTGGTGCGCGCCGTTGTCGACACCCGGGGCGGCGATCAGGTTGTCGCTGTTGAACAGGTTGTTCTCGTTGACGCCGCACTCGGTGGTGAAGGTGCCGGTGGAACCGCCGTCGCCGTTCGCGGCGAGACCGTTGCGGCTGTTGCGGGAGTTCGGCTGGACGTCGTTGATGTCGATGAAGTCGTCGGCGACCGGACCGGCGACACCATTGCCGTTGTCGTCCTGGTTCTGGCCGTCCCCGTTCTGGTCTCCGCCGTCCTGGCCGTCTCCGCCGTTCTGCCCGTCTCCGCCGTTCTGGCCGCCGCCGTTCTGCATCTGGTCGGCGGGACGGCCCTGGCATCCGGCCAGCTCGTCCAGGTTGTCGTCGGCCCGGCCGCCGGCCCGGTTGATCTCCAGCTGGATCCGGTCGATGATCGCCTTCCGGCGTTCCTTGAGCGGGCCGAGAATGCTGTTGCCGACGAACTGCGCGTCACCCGCCTGCGCCCGCCGTGTCGTGGCGAGACGCTGGTAGGCGTCGGTGATCTGGCTGTCCATCGTGGCCAGTTCGCCATCCACCTCTCCGCGCGCCCGGTCCGGCACGTCCCGGATCTGCTGACCGACGTCGGGGCAGTCGATCGTCGCGACCTGCGCGGCGGCCGACCTGGTCCGGTTGTGGCCCCCGTGCTCCTCGTGCGCCGAAGCATAGAAGTTGGCCCAGACCAGCCCGCCCCCGCCGACCGCCAGGGCCGCCGCCCCGGCAACGATCTTGGTGGCCAGCGGCGTACGGCGTTTTCTTGTGTTGCGTCCCATGGAACTCCTCTGACTTCCTTGCGGGGGCATCGCTTGCGGGGCATCGAGGGCGCCCGACAGGAGTGAAGCGGCTCCCCTTCATACGGAAGCCGCTCCGGAGGTGTTCACCCGTGGCGGGAATTGCCGGGTCCCGTGGGACGGGCGGGACGCGTGAGAAGGTCAGCGACCGCGGTCCAGATACGCCAGAACCGCCAGCACACGGCGGTTGTCGTCGTCCGAGACCTCCAGACTCAGCTTCGCGAAGATGTTCGCCGTGTGCTTCGCGATCGCCCGCTCCGTGACGACGAGCTTGCCGGCGATCGCCGCGTTGGTCCGGCCCTGCGCCATCAGTTCCAGCACCTCCAGCTCACGGGGGGTGAGCCGCTCCAGCGGCCGGTCCTCCGCCGCACGCCGGCTGAGCAGCTGCTGGATGACCTGCGGGTCCATCGCGGTACCGCCCGCCGCCACCCGGCGCACGGCGTCCACGAACTGCTCCGCGTCGAACACCCGGTCCTTGAGCAGGTAACCCACTCCGCCGCTCCCGTCGGCCAGCAACTCGCGCGCGTACAGCTGCTCCACGTGCTGGGAGAGGACCAGGACCGGCAGCCCGGGCTTGTTGCGGCGGGCCTCCAGCGCGCACTGCAGGCCCTCGTCGGTGAGCGTGGGCGGCAGCCGGACGTCGACCACGGCCACGTCCGGCTCCAGCTCGGCCAGGGCCCGGGACAGCTCCGGGCCGGTCTCGACGGCCGCGGCGATCTCGAAGTCGTGGGCCTCCAGGAGCCGGACCAGTCCGTCGCGCAGCAGGAACAGGTCTTCGGCTAGGACAACGCGCAAGGGATCTCCATGGTGACCATGGTGGGGCCGCCCGCGGGCGAGCTGACGGCCAGGACGCCGTCGAATGTACCCAGTCGCCGCTCCACCCCGGCCAGGCCCGAACCCGCCCCGATCACCGCGCCGCCCCTGCCGTTGTCGGTGACCGAGACGCGCAGGTTCCCCTCGTGGTGGTGCACGTCGACCCACATCCGGTCGGCGCCGGAGTGCTTCACGGCGTTGGTGAGGACCTCGCTGACCGCGAAGTACGCGGCCGACTCGACGGGTGCCTCGGCGCGGCCGGGCAGGTCCACGTCGACCTCGACGGCGACCGGCAGGCGCAGCGCCAGGGCGCGCACCGCGTCGCCGAGCCCGCGCTCCGCGAGCACCGGCGGGTGGATGCCGCGCACCAGCTCACGCAGCTCGGTCAGGGCGTCGGCGGAGGAACGCCGGGCCTGCGCCAGCAGTTCCCTGGCCTTGCCCGGGTCCTTCTCCAGCAGCGCCTCGACGGTGCCCAGGTCCATGCCCATGGCGACCAGCCGCGCCTGCGCCCCGTCGTGCAGGTCGCGTTCGATGCGGCGCAGTTCGGCGGCGGAGGTGTCCACGGCGTCGCGCCGGGTCTCGGTCAGCACCCGTACCCGCTCGGCGAGTTCGGTCTGGCCCGAGCGGAGGAGCGCACCGGTGAGCCGGAAGTGGGCCCGCAGCGCGAGCGGGCCGAGCCAGGCGGCGGCGACGAGGAGGACGGCGCCCAGGGCGGCGGCGTACAACGCGGTGGTCTGGTCGGACACGGGCACGAAGCCGTACCAGTAGGTGTCGTCCCAGACCCGCCACAGCCCGGCCGCGAGCGTGAACCCCTCCAGCGGGTACACCACCAGCGCGAAGGCCAGCAGCGCGGTGACGAAGCCCGCCGTCATGTCGACCGGGAGCCAGCGGAGGTCCCGCCAGGTCGCCGGGTCACGGAGCATCCCGAAGGTGCGCGTCCACGGATTGGCGCCCTCGGGCAGCGGCCGGTAGGCACGCTGGATGCGCACCCCGCCCCACTCGGCGGCGAGCAGCCGCCGCCAGTCCGCGAACATCCGCACACCGGTCAGCACGTACGGCGTGGTGACGATGCCGACGCCGATCGGGACGAGGGCGACGGACACCAGGGTCAGGCAGAAGCAGAGCACCGCCCCGGGCAGGGAGATGAACGTCAGGGCCAGTCCCCGCACGGCCGCCGGCGCCATGCCCCGCGTCCGCGTCGTGCGCTCGGGGGGCCGGGTCCGCCGGGTGCCGCTCTTCGTGTCGATGCTCATGACGGCAGTCTCGCCGAGACGGCGGCCCGGGGCACGGGGCCGGGCACCCCGGTCAGGGGGTGGTGCCAGGTACACCTCCGCCGGGTCGGGTGGTGTCGGCCGCGAGGATTCTCGCCTCCGTCTCAGGGTCGAGGCCGACCGGCGGCCGGTCGGGGCGCTGCGGCGCGGTACCGCCGATGCCCCGCAGCCAGGACCAGGTGTCGGCCACCGTGTCACCGACCGGGCGGCAGGACAGGCCCGTGGCCAGGGCACGGGAGACGTCCGCGCCCTGAAGCGCGTCGTGCAGGTCGCTGCCCGGCGGCGTCCACACCGGCAGCCGGCCCCACGGCTCGACGCCGGCGGCGAGCACCGTCTCGGGGGCCGTCCAGCGCAGCTCCGCCGCGCCGCCGGTGGCCCTCGCACAGGCGTCGAGCAGTCCGCCCATGGTGGTGTGCCCCGGCCGGGAGGCGAGGTTGTACGGTCCGCCCAGCTCCCGGTCGACCGCGCCGAGCGTCCAGTCGGCGAGGTCGCGGACGTCGACGTACTGCAGGGGCAGGTCCCGCGGGCCGGGCGCGAGGACCGGGCCGCCGCGGGCGACCCGGTTCAGCCACCACGGCAGCCGGCCGACGTTCTCGTACGGGCCGAGGATCAGCCCGGCCCGCACCAGCACCGACCGGTCCGCGCCGAAGGTCTCCACGGCGGCCAGCTCGGCACCCCGTTTGTCCCGGGCGTAGTCGCGCTGCCCGGCGTCCGCCGAGGCGCCCTCGACGAGCGGGGCGTCCTCGGTGTACCCGGCGGGCGGCGCCCAGGCGTACACCGAGCAGCTCGACACGTACACGTACCGTCCGGCGCGGCCCCGCAGCAGCCGCGCCGCGTCCCGCACCGCGCGGGGCGCCGCCGACCAGGTGTCGACGACGGCGTCCCAGGTGCCCTCGGCCAGGGCGGCGAGCCCGTCGGGCGCGGTGCGGTCGCCGTGCAGCGCCCGCACCCCGGGCGGCGGGGCGTGCCGTCCGCGGTGCAGGACGGTCACCTGCCACCCGCGGCCGAGCGCCGCCTCGGCCACGGCCCGCCCCACGAACTCCGTACCGCCCAGCACCAGTAGCCTCATGCCGCCACTGTGCCGGGCGCGGGCTTCGCGGGGAACGGTCCTCTGCCGTCGGCAGAGGGGCGGCCGGGGTCAGCGGCCGGTGGGCGGCGTGTACTTGTAACCGACCCGGCGCACCGTCTGGATCGTCTGCCGGTGTTCCGCGCCGAGCTTCCGGCGCAGCCGGGCCACGTGCACGTCGACGGTGCGGCCGTCGCCCACGTGTCCGTAGCCCCACACCGTGGTGACCAGCTGGTCGCGGGTGTGGACCCGGTGCGGATGCGCGACGAGATGGGCGAGCAGTTCGAACTCCAGGTAGGTCAGGTCGAGTTCGCGGCCCTCCACGGCCGCGGTGCGCCGGGCCGGGTCGATCCGGACGAGCGGGTTCTCGCCCGGGACCTGTCCTCGGGCCGGGCTGTGCGCCGGGGGGCCCGCGATCCGGTCCCGGCTCCGGTCCGGGTCCCCGAAGGGCGGCTGCTGGTCGGCCGGGACGAGCACCAGGTAGCCGACCATCGGCGGGTGACCCGGCAGCGCCGGGAGGGTGTGCGGGGGCGCGGGCAGCCAGGTGGCGCCCGGCGGCAGCAGGTCGGCGACGTTCACCACCTCGTCCGGATCGACGGCGCGCAGCCGGTGCCGTGGGCTGCCGGAGTCGGGACGGGCGGCGGGGGAGCCGAGGGTGACGGTGGACAGGGAACGGGGGGTCGCCATGAGACGTCAGCTCTTTCGCGCGAGAGGTTCGTCGGGAGGGGCGACGGGCGCGAGTTCGTGGTCGGGCGCGTCGCGGGACGTACGTCGTGCGCACCGGCGGCAGGCGCGGAAGGCCTGGGAGTTCGGCTTCCTAGCGGGCCGGCGCGATCGTCGCGCGGCAACACACCCGGTCGAAGTCGTCGTGCTGACGGGAAGGCCAGAAGGGCTCGAGGTCATGGCGACCCGTCGCTGCGTACTTCCGGAAGCTGGCCATGGGCCCATTGAAGCAGACGGCGGCGGGGGAGAGGAGAGTCCTCTCAGTGCGTGGACGCCGACTGGCCTGATCCGGACGTCGAAACGGTCACCCCACCAGCCGTTTGCGCCAGTTCAGCGGGGCGACCTCGATCGCCCGGCCCGGGTCGCCGTCCCACTGCGTGGACAGGCCGGAGTCCGCGAACGCCGCCACGACCTCGTGCCCGACGGCCGTGGTCGTCTCCTCCGAGCCGTCGAAACCGCCGTAGTGCAGCATGAGCCCGTGGCCCTCGGCGGCGGCCTCGGTGCTCTGCCGGTGGAAGAAGACGAAGCCCCGGGCGCCCCGGCGCTCCGCGCCGATCTCCGCCGTGCCGCAGCCCCGGCAGCAGGTGAAGTTCTCCCGGGCGGTGATACCGGCCCCGTCCAGGGCCTCGAAGACCCGGGTGAGCCGGTCCGGGTCGGTGCTCTCCCCGCCCCAGCTCTCCTGCTCGGCCACCTGCTCCAGCCACAGCCGGTCCACCAACTGCCGGGCCTGGTCGCGGGAGACCGGCCGCTCGCCGTACTCGCCGCCGACGAGGTGTTCCTCCGCGATCTGCACCAGCACCTTGCGGGTGTCGTACCCGCAGCGCAGCCGCTCCCGGATCAGCCGCTCCGTCTGCCGCCGGACCTCGTCCGGCAGCTCCGGAACGTCCTCGCGGGGCCCGAGGTCGACCGCCTCCCAGACGACGCCCGCCTCCCATCCGGGCTCCTGGCGGGCCCAGCCGGTCAGGAGCCCGGCCACGCGGTGCGGATCGCCGAGGTCGGCACCGAAGAACGCGTCCACGGCGGCCCGGTACTCGAACCGGTACCCCTCGCCGTCCTCGTGCCACACCTGGGCGAACACGTCGGGGATGTCCGGTATCCGCTGCACCACCAGGAAGCGGTCGCCGGCACGGCCGATCCGCGCGACCAGCTCCCGCAGCTCCGCCGCCCGCAGCCCGGTGTGCGTCCGCCCGTTCTCCGTCTCGACCTTGAGGGCGAGGACATCGTCGATCTCCATGTCCCCACCCTCGCACGCGCCACTGACGGCGCGGGCCGGTCTCAGACCTGGCCGGCCTTCTCCAGCGCCGTGCAGCAGGTGTCGACGAGCAGCCGCGTCACCACGTACGGGTCGACGTTGGCGTTGGGGCGGCGGTCCTCGATGTAGCCCTTGCCGTCCTTCTCGACCTGCCACGGGATGCGCACCGAGGCGCCGCGGTCGGAGACGCCGTAGGAGTACTCGTTCCACGGGGCGGTCTCGTGCAGGCCGGTGAGGCGGTCGTCGATGCCGGCGCCGTAGTTCTTGACGTGGTCCATCGGCTTGGAGCCCTCACCGAGGGACTCGGCGGCCGTGATGATCGCGTCGTAACCCTCGCGCATCGCCTTGGTGGAGAAGTTGGTGTGCGCGCCCGCGCCGTTCCAGTCGCCCTTGACCGGCTTGGGGTCGAGGGTGGCGGAGACCCCGAAGTCCTCGGCCGTGCGGTAGAGCAGCCAGCGGGCCACCCACAGCTGGTCGGAGACCTCCAGCGGCGCCAGCGGGCCGACCTGGAACTCCCACTGGCCGGGCATGACCTCGGCGTTGATGCCGGAGATGCCGAGACCGGCCTTGAGGCAGTTCTCCAGGTGCGCCTCGACGACGTCGCGGCCGAAGATCTCGTCCGAGCCGACACCGCAGTAGTAGCCGCCCTGCGCGGCCGGGAAGCCGCCCTCGGGGAAGCCGAGCGGGCGGGCGCCCTTGAAGAAGGTGTACTCCTGCTCGATGCCGAAGATCGGCTCCTGCGCGGCGAAACGCTCGGCCAGCTCGGCCAGTTCGGCGCGGGTGTTGCTCGGGTGCGGCGTCATGTCCGTGTCGAGGACCTCGCACAGCACCAGGATGTCGTCGCCGCCGCGGATCGGGTCGGGGCAGGAGAAGACCGGCCTCAGCACGCAGTCCGAGGAGTTGCCCTCGGCCTGGTTGGTGGAGGAGCCGTCGAAGCCCCAGACGGGCAGCGCGTCCAGGCCGGCCGGAGCATCCGTGATGATCTTCGTCTTGGAACGGAGCTTGGCCGTCGGCTCGGTGCCGTCGATCCAGATGTACTCGGCCTTGAAGGTCACGGGGGCCACATCCTTCGGGGTGGTCTGGGCGCTCTCGCGGGTGCTGCGGCGCTGGGCGGCAGGGGCGCCGCGTCTACTGCCGTGCAGCGTGCCAACGGGCGATTTCCCGACCGTTGCCCGTGTGTGAACCCCGTGTTACCCGGGCTCGTTGTGGTGCGACTCACTCACGTCGTCGCCGGCCGCCTCCCGCATGCCGGTCAGGAAGTGCTCGATCGCGGCCCGTTCGCGTGCGTCGTATCCACTCAGCAGCTCCACGGCGCGGGCGATCAGCGGCCCGAAGTGGGACCAGCCCAGCGCGACCGCGTGCTCGTCCACCTCGACGGTGACCTTGCGCCGGTCCCGCTCGTCACGCACCCGCCGCACGTGCCCCGCCCGCTCGAGGCGGTCCACCAGCGCCGTCGTCCCCGCCGAGTTCAGCCCGAGCGCGGCGCCCAGGTGCCCGGCGGTCAGCGCCTCGCCCGCCCGCGCGGCGTCCATGAGCGTGATGAGCGCGCGGACGTCGGTGGGGTGCATGCCGTTGCGCTGAGCGAACCGCGCACTGTGCGCGCCCAGTTCCACGGTGAGCGCCCGCAACAGGTGGACGATCTCCATCTCCGGTCCCCGGTCGGACATCCGGCACCCTCCTTCACGATCATCTCGCTCGACAAGTATCTCGTTCGGCGAGATACTAGCGGGGACGCAGGGAAATGCAGGGACCAGGGGAGCGAACGGGACAGGGGGCACGCCCATGAGCGCGCGCGGTTCGTACGACGCAGGCCGATTCCACGACGCCTACGACAAGGTCATGGCCAAGTGGCCCGCGGGGACCGAGGCGGTGACCGTGCCCACCCCGTTCGGTCAGACGCACGTCCACGTGACCGGCCCGGCCGACGGCCGCCCCCTCGTCCTGCTGCCGGGCGGCGGCGCGGCCACCTCCGCGTCCTGGTACGCCCAGGCCGCCGAGCTGTCCCGCACCCACCGCGTGCACGCCGTCGACCTGATCGGTGCCCCCGGGCGCAGCCTCCCGGCCGGCGACCGGCACCCCCGTACGGTCGCCGACCTCACCGGCTGGCTGGACGCGCTCCTCGACGGCCTAGGCATCGCCGAGACCGACCTCGGCGGGCACTCCTACGGCGCCTGGATCGCCCTGCACCACGCCTTGCACGCACCCGGCCGGGTACGCCGCCTGTTCCTCCTGGACCCGACCCAGTGCTTCGCCGGGCTCAAGGCGGCCTACCTGCTGCACGCGCTGCCGATGCTGCTGCGGCCCACGCCCCGCCGGGTGCGCGCCTTCCTGGACTGGGAGACGGGCGCGACCCCGCTCGACGCCGACTGGCTCGCCCTCCAGGAGGCCGCCGCCGGCTTCCCGGAGCGCAGGCCGGTCACCGGGCCGCGCCCGGCCCCGCAGGCCCTGCGCGCCCTCGACGTGCCGGTCCTGCTGCTCCTGGCCGGGAACAGCAGGACGCACGACGCCGCCGAGGTGGTGGCCCGGGCGCGGACCCTGCTGCCGCACGCGGAGACGGTGGTCCTGCCGGACGTGTCCCACCACGCGCTGCCGCAGTCCGCGCCGTCCGGACTGGGGCAGCGCCTCGGCGGCTTCCTCGCCGCACCGGCCGGCTGATCGTCAGCCGACCTTCTCGATCAGCGCGCGCCGGATCAGGAACTTGCCCTCCTCCCGCACCTGTTCGAACGCCGCGTTGTTGAGGAGCGCGCAACTGCCCGAGACCGAGGTGACCTCGACGGTCGTGGATTTGCCGTTGTCGAGGTTGGTCACCCGTAGCTCGGTGCCCACCGGGAACTGGTTGCTGGAGGCGGCGGGCGCGCCGCCCTCGCCGGAGAGGGTGACGGTGGAACCGGCGCAGACCTGCTCGCCAGCCTGGTCGCCTGCCTGCCCGGCCCCGCCGGCCTGGTCGCCGGCCTGCTCTCCGGTCTCCTGCCCGGTGTCTCGGCCGGCGTCCTGGCCCGCCTCCTGCCCGGCCTGCGGCGGCTGCGCGGACGGGGAGCCGCTCTGGGCCGGCGGCGCGGCCTGGGAGTCCTGAGCCGACTCCCCGACCGCGCAGCCCGACGCCGCCTGCTTGCGCTCGATCTCCGCGACGACCGCCTCGCGGTTCTCGATCCGGGCCTGGGACAGCGCGTCGGGTTCGGCCCGCTGGCCCTCGATGAACCGCTGGTTGTTGCCGAGCGCGGTGGCCAGCCCCTGGCAGACGCCCGAGTCCCGGGCGGCCGTCGTCCGCGCCTCCTGGGTGGTCTGCGCGGCGTTCGAGGCGTTCGCCATGACGAAGGCGCCGCCGCCGGCCACCGTGGCGGCGCCCACCAGTAGCGCGATCTTCTTCTTCGTGCCGAGAGTTCTCCTGCGCGACATGCGCGCCTCCTGAAGAGGTAGGGGAGCGTACGCCGCTATGTACGAGATACCGAACGGAGTTGCTCACCGGTCGCGTCGACGCGCGCACGTAACCTGTGTCACACTCTCGGTTCCCGGACTACCGGGACAGGGCCTCCCGGACCGCCTCGTCGGTGCGCCCCACCACGGCCGTCCCGTCGTCCGCCGTGATGATCGGCCGCTGGATCAGCTTCGGGTGACCGGCGAGCGCGGAGATCCAGCGGTCGCGTGACGCCTCGTCGCGGGGCCAGTCCTTCAGGCCCAGTTCCTTGGCGGCCGCCTCCTGGGTGCGGGTGATGTCCCACGGTTCGAGCCCGAGCCGGGTGAGCACCTCGCGGATCTCGTCCGCGCTCGGCACGTCCTCCAGGTAACGGCGGACGGTGTAGTCGGCCCCTTCGGCGTCGAGCAGGCTGATCGCGCTGCGGCACTTCGAACAGGCCGGATTGATCCAGATCTCCATGCCGCACACGGTAACCGGAGGGGTGCGCGAACTCGTTCACCACGGGGGTCACAGCGGCCCCGAAAGCCCTTGTGCGCAGGGGCTTTTGTCAGTGGGGGGCGGTAAAATAGAAGCAGTGTTCGAGGGTGTCGCCGGGTGGTCCGACGGCGCCCCGACCGCGACAGGAGGATGCCCGTGCCCGCTGCCGCACTGAAGCCGAAGCCGCTGCCCACCCAGTCCACCGCCAAGCGGCCCGTCCTGCTCGACCTGCCGTACGAGCCCGTGGAGAAGCGTCCGCTGCCGGCGGGCCGCCCCCGCGAGTGGTACGTGTCGCACAACCGCCGGCTCAAGGCGATGCGCCTCGCCATCGCCCTGCTGGACTCCGGCGTCTACCTGCCCGCCCAGGCGCGCGACGAGAGGATCCGGAGCGCCGCGCTGACCATCGGGGTCCACCCGCCGTCGGACACCACGTGCCACATGGTGCGGGCGTTGATGCGGTACTCGCGGTGACCTCGGCGCCGGGTGCCGTGTCGTCCACGGTGCCCGGCGCTCGTGCCACCGGCCCTGGGGGCTGCCGCCCCCGGGTCCCCACTTCGGCCCTGACGGGCCTTGCCCTCGCCCCCCGGAGGGTCTTCGGACGGGCCGACTCACCCGACCGGCGCCGCGCGGTGACCTACGCCGACAACTCCCGCTCCAGCGGCGTCCGGAACCGGGGCGTGATCCGGGTCGTGCCCACCCAGGACGCCAGCCGCTCGGCCTCCGCCGCGATCGCGGCCGCCGCCTCCCGGCCGACGCCCTCACCCTCCAGGACCCGCCAGACGATCTCGCCGTCGGCGCGCTGGGCCCAGCCGCCGATCACCCGGCCGTTCCACCACACCGTCGGACCGACGTTGCCGCTGCCGTCGAAGAGCGCCGGCCGCAGCCCGGGGGCGAGGTACCAGTCCCGCTGCTGCCAGCCCATCGCCGTCGGGTCCAGGCCGGGCAGCAGCGCCGCCCACGGCTCGGCGGGACCGGCGACGGGGCCGGCGTCACCGGCGACGACGTACCCCGTGCCCTCGTCCAGGGAGACCGCCTCCGCGCCGATCGCGGTCAGCGCCCGGCGCACCTCCGTCACCCGCCACCCGGTCCACCACTTGAGGTCGTCCTCGGTCGCCGGACCGCACGCCGCCAGCCACCGGCCCAACAGCTCGGCCTGGGCGCCGCCCGGGTCCAGCTCGGGATGCTCGGGCGCCGGCGCCCAGCGGAACTGGCCGGACGTCCACGAGCCCAGCGGCCGGCCCCGCACCACCTTGCCCTCCACGCCCAGCACCCGCAGCAGACGGGTGGAGACGGTGTGCACGCCCTCGTAGCTCTTCCCGGCCGCGTAGGCGAACTGCTCCTTCAGGCGCGGCTCGTCACGGGCCAGCTCGGCCGCCGTGGCCTGGCCGCGCCGGGCCAGCGCGGCCAGCGTCGACTCCTCGACCTCCGCCAGCCAGGCGGCGTCCGGGGCCCCGGCCTCCGCCATGTTCTTGAGCAGCCTGGCCCGCTCCCGGGCGGCGACGGTCCGTCCGGTGGAGGCGTGCACGACGGCCGTCAGCTCCGTCGGGAACACGAACACCGTGTGCCGCATGCCGTGCATCCGGACCAGCGACCGGTCGTCGTACAGCGCGCGCTCCGTCTCCGCCACGGTCTTCGCGCTGTCCGCCAGCCGCGCGCCCACGGCCAGGTGCACCGTCGCCGGGTCCGTGCCGTGCAGCGCGACCAGTGCACCGGCGACCTCCTCCGGGCTCCGCGCCCGCGCGGACGCCGTCAGCAGCTGCCGCAGGGCCAGCCGGTCCCGCCGCTCGGCCGTCCCGATGTGCCGTCGTACGTCCTCACCCATGCAGGCCCTCCACCCGTCCGTACGCGCGTCGCGTCCTCGGTGGGGACATCGTGCCCGACCCCACTGACAACCGGCGGCCCGCGGACCGGAGGGCTTCGTGTCCCGGCTAGGGGGTGCCGGTGCCGGTGCCGGGCAACGACAGCCGGCGGGTGATCCGGTCGAACAGCTCCGTCAGCGGCTCACCGATGTCCCGGCCGAACTCGGTCAGTCCGTACGTGACCCGGGGCGGCGTCGTCGGCTCGACCTCCCGCCAGACCAGGCCGTCCGCCACCAGGAGGCGCAGGGTCTGGGCGAGCATCTTCTCGCTGATGCCCTGGATGCTCTCGCGCAGTTCGAAGAAGCGCAGGTCGTTGTGGCGCAGGGAGATCAGCACCCAGATGCCCCACCTGCTGGTCACATGGTCGACCATGTCGCGCGCCAGGCAGTCGGTGTGAAACACGTCATAGCGCCGGCCGGTCTCGACCCTCCGGTGCTGCAGGCCTTCCGTCATGTCATGAGCTTACCTACAGGTATGCCCTTACCCATAGTTAGCCCTCGGTCCTAGCGTGAGCCCTCCATCCAGGACGGGATCCGGGAAGGATCCGAGAGGGAGCTGATCATGATCGTGGTGACCGGGGCGACCGGAAACATCGGCCGGCCGCTGACGCGGGCACTGGCGGAGGCGGGCGAGCAGGTGACGGCGGTGTCGCGGCATCCGGCGGCGGTGCCGGACGGCGTCCGCCACGTGGTGGCCGATCTCGCCGAGCCCGCCGCCCTGCGGCCCGTGCTGGCCGGGGCGAAGTCGATGTTCCTCTTGCTCTCCGGCGACCTGCACGCCACGGGCGCCGACGCCGCCGACCTCATCGGCGAAGCCGCGCGCGGCGGCGTCCGCCGGGTCGTCCTGCTCTCCACGCTCGGCGTGGTGACCAGACCCTTCGGGGGAACGCGGATCGCGATGCGCGAACTGGAGGACACGCTGCGGGAGTCCGGCCTGGAGTGGGCCGTCCTGCGGCCGGGCGGCTTCGCCTCCAACGCGCTGTGGTGGGCGGAGTCCGTCCGGGAGCGAGGGGTCGTCGCCGCGCCCTTCGGCGACGTCGGAGTGCCGGTCGTCGACCCGGCGGACATCGCCGCGGTGGCGGCGGCCTGCCTGCTGGAGGACCGGCACGCCGGCGCCGCCTACGAGCTGACCGGCCCGGAGGTGATCACACCGCGCGGCCAGACGGAGGCCCTGGCCGCCGCCCTGGGCTCGCCGGTGGCCTTCCACGAGCTGACCCGCGAGGAGGCCAGGGCCGCCATGGCCCTGAGCATGCCGGCGGAACTCGCCGACGACACCCTCGACATCCTCGGCGACCCGAGCCCGGCCGAGCTGCGCGTCAGCCCGGACGTCGAGCGCGTCCTCGGCCGTGCCCCGCGCTCCTTCGCCGACTGGGCCGCCCGTCACGTCGAGGCCTTCCGCTGAACCCGGCGGCGCCGGGCGGCCGTGTCGGCCCTAGTACGGCGCCCGGAAATTGACGTAACCGAGCAGCACGATCACCGCGGCCACGCAGCCGAGCACCACCGCGGTGGACACCCACGAGGACCGGCGGCCGGAGCCCACGTGGTCGGGGTCGGCGCGGAAGGGGACCGGGCCGGGAGGGTTCTCCTTCCAGCGTGCGGCGAGCATCCGCGCCCGCGCCGAGGGCTCCTTGTGCTCGGCACCGTCCGCCCACCTCAGGTCGAACTCGCGCTCCTCGTCGCCTGGCTCCGCCATCTCCGGCACTCTCCCCGTCCCCCCGACGTGCAACCTGACTCGGACAACCGTGTCAGTGGACATGATCCCGGCCCGCGCTCACCCTGTGAAGTGTTTTCGGCCACGCACGACGGCGCCCCCGCCCCCGGGAAACGGGGACGGGGGCGCCGGCCGGAACGGCGTGGGGCGTCGATCACACGTCGAAGTACATCTCGAACTCGTGCGGGTGCGGACGCAGCTGGAGCGGCGCGATCTCGTTGGCGCGCTTGAAGTCGATCCACGTCTCGATCAGGTCCGGCGTGAAAACGTCGCCCTGGAGGAGGAACTCGTGGTCGGCCTCCAGGCGGTCCAGGACGGCGCCCAGCGAGGTCGGGACCTGCGCCACGTTCGCGTGCTCCTCGGGAGCCAGCTCGTAGAGGTCCTTGTCGATCGGCTCGGCCGGCTCGATCTTGTTCTTGATGCCGTCCAGGCCCGCCAGCAGCAGCGCCGAGAAGGCCAGGTACGGGTTGCCGGAGGCGTCCGGGGCGCGGAACTCGACGCGCTTGGCCTTCGGGTTCGAGCCCGTGATCGGGATGCGCATCGCGGCCGAGCGGTTGCGCTGCGAGTACACCAGGTTCACCGGGGCCTCGAAGCCCGGCACCAGGCGGTGGTAGGAGTTCACCGTCGGGTTGGTGAAGGCCAGCAGCGACGGGGCGTGCTTGAGGATGCCGCCGATGTAGTAGCGGGCGGTGTCCGACAGGCCGGCGTAGCCCTGCTCGTCGTAGAAGAGCGGCTCGCCGCCCGACCACAGGGACTGGTGGACGTGCATGCCCGAGCCGTTGTCACCGAAGATCGGCTTCGGCATGAAGGTCGCCGTCTTGCCGTTCTTCCAGGCCACGTTCTTCACGATGTACTTGAAGAGCTGGAGGTCGTCGGCGGCCGCGAGCAGCGTGTTGAACTTGTAGTTGATCTCCGCCTGGCCGGCGGTGCCCACCTCGTGGTGCTGGCGCTCGACCTTCAGGCCGGACCGCTCCAGCTCCAGGGAGATCTCGGCGCGCAGGTCGGCGAAGTGGTCGACCGGCGGGACCGGGAAGTAGCCGCCCTTGTAGCGGACCTTGTAACCGCGGTTGTCCTCCAGGGCACCGGTGTTCCAGGCGCCGGCCTCGGAGTCGATGTGGTAGAAGGACTCGTTCGCGCTGGTGGCGAAGCGGACGGAGTCGAAGACGTAGAACTCCGCCTCCGGGCCGAAGAACGCGGTGTCGGCGATGCCCGTGGAGGCCAGGTACGCCTCGGCCTTCTTCGCCACGTTCCGCGGGTCGCGGGAGTACTGCTCGCCCGTGATCGGGTCGTGGATGAAGAAGTTGATGTTGAGCGTCTTGTCCCGGCGGAACGGGTCGATGCGCGCGGTGGACAGGTCGGGGCGCAGGGACATGTCCGACTCGTGGATGGCCTGGAAGCCGCGGATCGAGGATCCGTCGAAGGCCTGCTCGTCGTCGGGGTCGAACGCCTCGGCGGGCAACGTGAAGTGCTGCATGACGCCCGGCAGGTCGCAGAACCGGACATCGACGAACTTGACGTCCTCGTCCGCGATGTACTTCTTGGCGTCGTCGGCGTTCTGGAACATCCAGCTCCTCCTACTCCCGACCGTCCCGCCGGGGTGGTAGATCGTTCGTGCGGCCAGTGCGGGTGGCCCACGCTCCCTCGACCCTAGGGACGGGTGATTTCTCGGGCGTGACCCATTTGTTTCGCAGAAGTTAACCGGCTCCCTCCCAGCCTAGGCCGCATCGGCCCCCGTCACACCCCACCGTCCCGGCTTCGCGGACCGGCGCAGTACCGTGGTCGGGTGGACAACAGGCAAGCAATCGGATCGTGGCTCTCCGGCCCCCGCGCGGCCATCGAGGAGGGCGGCACCGATCTCGGGTACCGCGGTGAGCAGCTGGGTCTGCCGGAGGAGGGGCCGGGTTCGATCGCCCGCCCGGGCAGGCGCCTCGGCGCGCTGGCCGTCGACTGGGCCCTGTGCGTCCTGATCGCATACGGCCTGATCACGGGCAGCTACGGGCAGACGGCGAGCAACTGGGCACTGCTGATCTTCTTCGTGCTGAGCGTGCTGACCGTCGGCACGATCGGCTTCACCCCGGGCAAGCGCCTCTTCGGCCTGCGGGTGGTGGACCTCGCCACCGGCCGGCCCAGCCCGCTGCGCGCCCTGCTCCGCTCGGTCCTGCTGTGCCTCGCCCTGCCGGCGCTGATCTGGGACCGCGACGGCCGCGGCCTGCACGACCGGCTGGCCCGCACGGTGGAAGTCCGGACCTGACGCCTCGCGGGGCGAGTGCGACGCCCGGTGAGCACGGCGGTGGTACGCCGATGGGGGCGGCCCGAGTGATCGGGCCGCCCCCATCGGCGTACCGGCGCTCCGGAGTCCTGCCGGAGCCCTGAGGGGTCAGCGCTGCCTGGGGTTGCCGCCCCGGGGCATCCGCATGCCCTTCGGCATCGGGCCCTTGGGCAGCGGCATGTTGCTCATCAGGTCGCCCAGGGCGCGCAACCGGTCGTTGGTCACGGTGACCTGCGGGCCGGACAGTACACGGGGCAGCTTGAGCATGGTCGTGCGCAGCTTCTTCAGCTCGACCTGCCCCTCGCCGGTGCCCACCATCAGGTCGTGCACGGGGACGTCGGCGACGATGCGGTTCATCTTCTTCTTCTCGGCCGCGAGCAGGGACTTCACCCGGTTCGGGTTGCCCTCCGCGACCAGCACGATGCCGGCCTTGCCGACCGCGCGGTGCACCACGTCCTGGTTGCGGTTCATCGCCACCGCCGGGGTGGTCGTCCAGCCACGGCCGATGTTGTCCAGTACGGCCGCCGCCGCGCCCGGCTGTCCCTCCATCTGCCCGAAGGCCGCCCGCTCGGCCCGGCGCCCGAAGACGATCGCCGTCGCGAGGAAGGCGAGCAGCAGGCCCAGGATGCCGAGATAGATGGGGTGACCGATCAAGAAACCGATCCCGAGGAGGACACCGAAGACGACGATGCCGACACCCGCGAGCACAAGACCGATCTTCTTGTCGGCCTTGCGGGTCATCTTGTAGGTCAGAGCGATCTGCTTCAGTCGCCCGGGGTTTGCAGCGTCCGCTGCAGGTTCCTTCCTCGCCATGGCACGAAGTCTACGTGCCCCCGGAAGCGCCGACGACGGCAGTGCCCGGCGGGGGAGGCGGGATCGCGGCGGGACGGCGCCGCCGGCGCGCCGGGCGGGCGGCCGGGCGTGCGGTCAGGGCCGGCCGGCGACGGACTGCCGCAGTGCGCGCTCCGTCTCGATGCGGTCCTTGGCGCGACGGCGGTCCTCCAGGACGGAGTTCCACGCGTTGCGCCGGGCGGTGCGCTGGCCGCCGCTCATCAGCAGCGACTCGACGGCCCGCAGGGCGGTGGTGAACGACGGGATGGCGGTGGCACGGACGACGGTGTCACGAGCGGCGGTGGCACGAACGGGTGCGGCCTGCATCGCGGAGGTCCCCCTCGGTACGGCTCCGGTTCCCGGAGACGGGTGTACATGGTGGTGTACGTGCTGTGATTCCAGGGTCACTGATTGGTGTTACCAGGGCGTGACCCGCCGGTCAAACGCACATGAAGTCGCGTGGCCGGGTGCCGGAACGGATGCGCGGCCCCGACCGGTGCCCTCATCAGCGAGGACGGTCGGGGCCGCGGCACCTCGGCCATTACTGGCCAGTAGTAACTTGTGCGGGAGTTCACACGGTGGCGGAGCGGCGCTGCTCCATGGCCATCCCGTAGAGCCGTCCGGCGCGGTACGAGGAACGCACCAGCGGGCCCGACATCACGCCGGAGAAACCGATCTGCTCGGCCTCCTCCTTCAGCTCCACGAACTCCTGCGGCTTGACCCAGCGCTCCACGGGGTGGTGGCGCACGGACGGGCGCAGGTACTGCGTGATGGTGATCAGCTCGCAGCCGGCCTCGTGCAGCTGCTTGAGCGCCTCGCTGATCTCCTCGCGGGTCTCGCCCATGCCGAGGATCAGGTTCGACTTGGTGACCAGGCCGTAGTCGCGGGCGTCCGTGATGACCTTCAGGGAGCGCTCGTAGCGGAAGCCGGGGCGGATGCGCTTGAAGATCCGCGGGACCGTCTCGACGTTGTGCGCGAAGACCTCGGGGCGGGAGTCGAAGACCTCCCGCAGCAGCTCCGGCACGGCGTTGAAGTCGGGGGCGAGCAGCTCGACCTTGGTGCGGCCGGCCTCGCGGCCGGCGGTCTGCTGGTGGATCTGGCGCACCGTCTCCGCGTACAGCCAGGCGCCGCCGTCCGGCAGGTCGTCGCGGGCGACGCCGGTGATGGTGGCGTAGTTCAGGTCCATCGTGACGACGGACTCGCCGACGCGGCGCGGCTCGTCGCGGTCGAGCGCCTCCGGCTTGCCGGTGTCGATCTGGCAGAAGTCACAACGCCGGGTGCACTGGTCGCCGCCGATGAGGAAGGTCGCCTCGCGGTCCTCCCAGCACTCGTAGATGTTGGGACAGCCGGCTTCCTGGCAGACGGTGTGCAGGCCCTCGCTCTTCACGAGGTTCTGCATCTTGGTGTACTCGGGGCCCATTTTCGCCCGGGTCTTGATCCACTCGGGCTTGCGCTCGATGGGGGTCTGGCTGTTGCGGACCTCCAGGCGCAGCATCTTGCGTCCGTCGGGTGCGACTGCGGACACGACCGGCTCCCTAGCGTTTGATTCTTCGGCGTTCTTCAGGGTACGCCCGTTGATTTGTTGGTCGGCGTTGGTGCTGGTCCTGCTGGGGGCTGCCGCCCCCAGGCCCCCGCTTCGGCCCCGAACGGGCCTCGTCCTCAAACGCCGGACGGGCTGGATTTATGCCGCCCGGCGCTGGATTCGTGCCGCCGGCTGGATCTATGCCGCCGGGGCCTTCTCGATGACCCTCGGCTTCAGGTCCGCGTTCTCCAGGACGTCGCGCAGGTGGCGCTCGGCGACCGGGAGGACCTCCTCGATGGTCACGTCGCGGCCGAGTTCGTTCGCCAGGGAGGCGACGCCCGCGTCGCGGATGCCGCAGGGGATGATCTTGTCGAACCACTGGTTGTCGGGGTTCACGTTCAGCGCGAAGCCGTGCATCGTGACGCCCTTGGCGACCCGGATGCCGATCGCGGCGATCTTGCGGTCCTCGCGGCGCTGCCCCGCGTTGGACGGGGCGTACTCGGGGCCGTTCAGGCGGGGGTCGAACTCGTCGTCGGTCAGGCGCGGGTCGAAGTCCAGGGACAGGCCACCGAGCTTCGGGCGCTGCTCGACCGGATCGCCGAGGACCCAGACGCCGCTGCGGCCCTCCACCCGGGTGGTCTCCAGGCCGAACTCCGCGCAGGTGCGGATCAGGGCCTCCTCCAGACGGCGGACGTGGGCCACCACGTCGACCGGACGCGGGAGCTTCTGGATGGGGTAGCCCACCAGCTGGCCGGGGCCGTGCCAGGTGATCTTGCCACCGCGGTCCACGTCGATCACCGGGGTGCCGTCCAGCGGACGCTCGCTCTCCTCGGTGCGCCGGCCGGCGGTGTAGACCGGCGGGTGTTCGAGGAGCAGCACGGTGTCGGGAACCTCGTCGGCGAACCGCGCGGCGTGCACCCGGCGCTGTTCGTCCCACGCCTCCTGGTACTCGACGCGTTCGGCACCGAAGCCCATCCGGACGAAGCGCAGCTCACTCACGGCACGTGCCTCCCTGCAAGGTCGTAAGGCACGAAGCGTGCCCACGCCACTGTACGACCGTCCGCGCGCCGTCAGCCGGGTGGGCGATCCTCACACGATCGGATGAATGCCGGGCGAATTGTGCGATCGGGTGTTTACTCTCCGCTACATTCGCGCCGTTCACGAGGCCATAAGGGCTGCTCACAGGCGCTCCGGGCACTTCGAACACCCGGAAGGCAGGAGACCGCACCGCACCATGACGGAACGACCCGCGCAGCGCACCCCCAACCGCCAGCTCGCCGCGCTCATCGCCGAAGCGGGGTTCTCGAACGCGGGTCTCGCGCGTCGCGTCGACCAGCTCGGACTCGAACACGGCCTGGACCTCAGATATGACAAGACGTCCGTCACCCGGTGGCTGCGCGGCCAGCAGCCCCGCGGCACCACCCCGGCCCTGATCGCCGAGGTCTTCACCCGGCGCCTGGGCCGCCGCCTGACCGCCCAGGACCTCGGCCTGGACGCCTGCGCGCCGGTCTACGCGGGCCTGGAGTTCGCCGGGAGCCCGGACGAGGCGGTCGACATCGTCGGCGGGCTGTGGCGCAAGGACTCCGGCTCCCACGCCGAACTGCGGAAGATCGCCTTCACACCGGCCGGACTCGTCGTGCCCAGCCGTGACTGGCTGATCGGCCGGGCCGACGAGAAGGTGGCCCGCGCCGAGGTGCCCGTCCGCATCCCCGCGCAGGGCCGCCCCATGACCCCCGGGCTCGCCGTCCCGCTCGACCCGTCCCGGCGCCGGGCCCAGGCCGAGCGGGGCCCGGGGCAGAAGGTCGGCGGGGGCGACCTCGCCGCGCTGCGCTCGGTCGGTGAGCTGTTCCGCAGCCTCGACGACCGGTACGGCGGCGGACACGCCCGCCAGGCCCTGGTGCGCTACCTGGAGCACGAGCTGGAGCCGATGCTGCGCGGCACCTACGGCGAGCAGACCGGCCGCCGCCTCTTCGCCGCCGCGGCCGACCTGACCCGGCTCGCCGGCTGGACCTCGTACGACATCGCCGCGCACGGGCTGGCCCAGCGCTACTTCGTGCAGGCGCTGCGGCTCTCGCAGGCGGCGGCGGACCGGGCGTACGGCTCGTACGTGCTGGTCACCATGAGCCGGCAGGCCGTCTACCTGGGCCACGGGCGCGAGGCCGTGCAGCTGGCGCGGGTGGCGCAGCAGGGCGTGGGGACCTCGGCGCCGCCGGTCGTGCAGACGCTGCTGCACGCCGCCGAGGCGCGGGCGCACGCCCTCCTCGGCGAGGTGCGGGCCTGCACCGCGGCCCTGGTGCGGGCCGAGCGGGCGCTGGAGGCCGCCCGGCCCGGCGACGAGGTGCCGCACTGGGCCCGCTTCTTCGACGAGGCGCAGCTCGCCGACGAGTTCGGACACTGCCACCGCGACCTCCAGCAGTTCCGCGCCGCCGCCCAGCACGCGGAACGCTCGCTGCAGCTGCGCGCCCCCGTCTACGCCCGCAGCAGGCTCTTCTGCCGGGTCGTCCTCGCCACCGCCCGGCTGGGGCTCGGCGAACTCGACCAGGCCTGCCAGCTGGCCGCCGAAGCGGCCGGCCAGGCGGCCGAAATGCGTTCGGTACGGGCCACGGAGTACGTCCGCGACTTCGAGCGCCGCCTGGAGCCGTATCGGGACGCCGCCCCGGTACGGGGGTACCGGGACAAGGTGGCGGCCCTGGGATAGCAGGGGGGGAGGGGGCCCTGGGCGTCCGGACGACACTCCCTGTCTAGGCCGCGTGGGCGGTCGCCGTCGGTTCCGCCGCGTGCATTGGCCGGCCCGCCCCCAGGTCCGACAGGATCGCTGCCGACGCCCGGAGGCCCGAGTGCAGGGCGCCCTGGGGGGTGCTGGTGTCGCGGTGGTCGCCGCACACGTACAGCCCGGCCAGCAGCCGTACCGGCCTGCGCGGGTCGTGCGGCGGGCGCATCGCGGGCACCGCCTCGGGCGTGTGGTGCACGGCGAGGGTCTCCCAGCGGGTGGTGGGGGTGCCGTAGAGGCGGGAGAGGTGGATGCGCACGGCGGTGTCCAGGTCGGGCGGGGGCGGGCCGAGGACCGTCGAGGAGACGAGGGTGCGGCCGGCCGGCGCGCGGGACGGGTCCACCCGGCTGACCAGCGCCGTGTGGGCCACCGGACCGCCCCGGTCGGCGTCGAGCAGCAGGGACGCGCCGGTCGTCGGCGGTTCGTCGGTCGTGTGGTGCACCACCGTCACCGGGTGGAAGTCCGGCACCCGCAGGCCCGGCAGCAGCTCGGCGGCGGCGCGGGCGTCGGTCGCCACGAGGACGGCCCGGCAGCGGATGACGCCGTGCTCGGCGGTGGTCACGGCGTTGGTCGCCACCGAGGTGACGCGCACCCCGGTGCGCACGGTGCCCGGCGGCAGCGACCGCGCCAGGTGCTCCGGCAGCGCCTCCGCACCGCCCTCGGGCAGGGCGAGCCGGCCGCAGGCGAAGGCGCGCAGCGCGAGGTCCGCGCACCGGCTGGACGTCGTCAGGTCCGGGTCGCACAGCAGGGCGGCGAGCAGCGGACGCAGGAAGCCCTCGATCGTGCGGGGCGGCAGTCCGCGGGCGGCCAGTGCGCGGGCGGCGGGCAGCTCCGGCCGGGCCAGCAGCCGCTCGGCCGGCGTGTGCGCGAGCCGGGCCAGCGCGGCACCGAGCCGGGCCTGGTCGACGGCGGTGCCGAGCGGGGCGCCGGCGCGGGTGCGGGGTGCGGCGGGTTCACCGGACGGACCGGGCGCGTTCACCGTGCGCCGGGGCGCGGGGATGGAGCGGGGGGCGCTCGCGAGGGCGCGCACAGCATGGAGTGCGCCCCGTGCGCTCCGTACACCCGCCGGGGCGCCCGCGCGGTGGTGGCGTCCCTCGCTGTGCAGCAGGACGCCGGGGGCGAAGGGCAGCAGCGCGAGGCCGTCCAGCCCTGGGGTGCGGCGCAGTTCGGGATACGCCGTGGACAGCAGCTGTCCGATTCTGTCGAGCCGGAAACCGTCGACCTTCTCCGTGGCCATCCGGCCGCCCACCGTGTGGGCGGCCTCCAGGACCGTGGTCGTCACTCCTGCGCCGGTCAGCCGTTGAGCCGCGGCGAGTCCGGCGATCCCGGCTCCCACGACGACGACGTCCGCCTGGTACGCGGGCTCAAACACGTGCCCCTCCTCGAGGTTGCGCGGCCGCTGGAGACGTCATGCCCCCAACAGGCTTGAGGAATACCCGAGTTCAAGACGAGGCTAGGGCTCGAAGCGGTCAGCGGGAGTCGCACGGGAGCAGCACACGGTCGCACAGTGGTCGCATGCGGGTGCGGTGTGGTTGCCGTGCGGTCGGGGTCGGTCGGTATCGATCGGTGCGGGTTGGGCGGCGGCCCGTGGTCTGCCGGGGGGCAAGGGGTCGAGGGCGGTCGGCGGGTGGTCGGGGCGTCTGGCCGGTCAGGGGGTCGGACAGGCGGTCGGCCGGTGGTCGGGGCGTCTGGCCGGTCACGGGCCCGGACGCGGTCCGGACGCCCGGCCGGTGTACGACGCCGTGGTGCCTCTACAGCGCCGCCCGGATCGCCCCGTCGATCTCCGGGAACGCGAAGCGGAAGCCCGACTCCAGGAGGCGGGCCGGCAGTACCCGGGCGCTGCCGAGTACGTCGCCCGCCATCTCGCCCAGCGCCGCCCGCAGCACCGGCGCGGGCACCGCGAACGGCGCCGGCCGGTGCAGCACCCTGCTCATGGCCAGCGTGACCTCACGGTTCGTCACCGGCCGCGGGGCGGTCAGGTTGAAGGGGCCGGACAGGTCGTCCCGGTCCATCAGGTGCCGGACGGCCGCCACCTCGTCGTGCAGCGCCACGAAGGACCAGTACTGCGAGCCGTCGCCCAGCCGACCGCCGAGCCCCGCCCGGAAGAGCGGGAAGAGCCGCCCCCAGGCCCCGCCGCCGCGCGCGACGACCAGACCGGTCCGGGTGAACACCGTCCGCACGCCCGCCTCGCGGGCCGGGGCGGCCGCGGCCTCCCACTCCACGCACAGGGCCGGCAGGAAACCCTCTCCGGCCGGAGCGCTCTCGTCCACGGGACGGTCACCGGTCTGCCCGTAGTAGCCCATCGCGCTGCCGTTCACAAACACGCGCGGCGGCCGCTCCATCGAGGCGACGGCCTCCGCCAGCGCCGTCGTGCCGTGCACCCGGCTGGTGCGGATGCGCGTCTTGTACGCGTCGGTCCAGCGGCGGTCGCCCACCCCGGCGCCGGCCAGGTTGACCACGGCGTCACACCCCTCGAGACCGGCCGCGTCCACCCGCCCGTGCTCCGGATCCCAGCGGACCTCGTCCGCTCCGGCGGGGTCGTGCCGTACCAGGCGCACCACCTCGTGCCCGTCCGCGGCCAAGGAGCGCGCCAGCGCGCCGCCGATGAGACCGGACGCGCCGGCCACCGCGACGCGGGACCGCCCCCCGCCCGAACGTCCGCCCCTGCGCCCGCCGTCCACCTGTCCGTCGTCCATGGGCCCATCCTGCCGGGTCGCCCGGGGAAAACCACGGAACGGTCCCGGCCACCGCGCCGTACAGTGATCGCCATGCCAGCCCCGCACATACGCCGAGCCAGGCCCGAGGACGAGCAGCCGCTGCGCCGGATCGACCTGGAGACCTGGTCCCACCTGCACGCCGTCTCGCCCCCGCCGGGGCCGGACGACCCGTTCTTCCGCGACACCTGCGGGCCCGACGCCCACCTGGTCGCCGAACTCGACGGCGCCGTCGTCGGGTACGTCCGCCTCGGCCTCCCCACCCCGCTCGCCTCCAACACCCACGTCCGTCAGATCCGCGGCCTCGCCGTCGCCGGCGCCGCCCGCGGGCACGGCGTGGGCCGGGCCCTGGTCCGGGCCGCCGTCGAGGAGGCCCGGCAGGGCGGCTTCCGCCGAATCACCCTGCGGGTCCTCGGCCACAACACCGCCGCGCGGGGGCTGTACGAGTCGGAGGGCTTCGTCGTCGAGGGCGTGCAGCCCGAGGAGTTCCTCCTGGACGGCCGGTACGCCGACGACGTGCTGATGGGGCAGATGCTGACCGGTCCGGACGGTCCGGCAGGCCCGGACGGCCCGGCGAGCCCGGCAGGTCCGGCAGGTCCGGCAGGGGACGCGCTCACGACGTGACCGGCTCGCCCGTGTCCACTGCCCGCGTGGCGTCCGCCGCGCTGCGCGCCTCGGGGGCCACCTCGGCCGCCGTCAGCACGTACCCGGTCTCCGCGTCCGAGGTGGAACGGGCGAAGACCACGCCGTACACCCGGCCGTCGGTGGTCAGCAGCGGTCCGCCCGAGTTGCCGGGGCGGACCGTGGAGCGGATCGAGTAGATCTCCCTCGTCACGCTCTCGTCGCCGTAGATGTTCCGGCCGGTGGCCCGGATCCGGTTCGCCACCGTCGCCGCCCGCAGATCCAGGGCCCCGTCCTGCGGATAGCCCGCGACCACCGCCGCGTCGCCGCGCGCGGCGTCCTCGTCGAACCGCAGCACCGGCGCCCTCAGGTCGGGGACGTACAGCACGGCCACGTCCTTGTCCGGGTCGAACAGCACCACCCGCGCCTCGTACGCCGGGCCCACGCCGCCGATCCGCACGGTCGGGTCGTCGATGCCGGCCACCACGTGGGCGTTGGTCATCACGTGCTCCGGCGCGTACACGAAGCCGCTGCCCTCGCGGCCCTGGGCGCCGGCGACGCCCTCCACCTTCACCGTGCCGAGCCTGGCGGCCCGGGTGGCCGCGGGCGTGACGCTGTCGCCGGAGGGCTTCGCGACCTCGGCGGCCGACTCGTTCTCGAACGGGTTGAAGACCTGGGGGAACCCGGCGTCGGCCAGCGCGGACGTCGCCCGGGAGAACCACGCCGGGGTGGTGTCGGGCATCACCCGCTGCACCGCGTCCAGCACGGCCGAGCCCCGGATCGCCGAGGTGAGCAGCGACGACGAGGACGCCGCCAGCACGCTCGCCGCCACCCACGCCACGATCAGCGCCGCCGCCGCGTGCGCCACCGCCCCGCCGACGCCGTCGGCCACCCGGAGCGGGCCGGCGGCCAGCTCCCGGCGCAGGCGCAGCGCGAGCCGCCCCGCCAGCTCGTGGCCCACCATGGCCGGCAGCAGCACCGTGACCACCGCGACCGCCGTCGCCGCGGTCGAGCCCCGCGCCACCAGGTCCGTCACCCACGGCAGCAGCCACACGCCGAGCACCGCACCGCCCACGAAGCCGGCCAGCGACACGCAGCCGGCCACCAGGCCGCGCCGGTACCCCGAAGCCGCGTAGGCCAGCACCACCAGCGCCAGCACGGGGTCGAGCAGGTCCACGCGAACCGCCTTTCTGCCGGAGCCCTGGGCCCTCAGTACGTGCCGTACGGGCCGGTCGATCAGTCCGAGGCGCACACCTGTCCGAAAATCGGTCGAGTCCCTCGGGGGCGCGGTCGGCGAACGTGTGCGGTCCACCGTGAAACGCCGGGCACCGGGACGATGGTTCCACCGGGTGGCATCGCACACATCGCGGACAGAGCGGATCCGCCGGACAGTAGGACCATGCGAGTCTTCCGAGGACCGCGCCGGGCCCGGGAGCGACGGGCCGCCCGGACGGCCGGCGCCCCCCGCCTGCCGGTCGCGGTCCGGGCGCTGCTCGGCGCCCTGCCGGGGCTGGCCGCCGTCGCCGCCCTCTTCCTGTGCGCGAACGGGGTGGAACGGGCGGCCGACGCCGATGCCGGCCCGGCCGCCTCCGCCGCCGACCGCTACGCGGCGCCGCGGCCCGACATCGTGCCCCGGTCGGTCTGGCTGGGCGGCGCCGCCCGCGCGCAGCCGGCCCCGCGCTACGACGACAGGGTCGTCGCCGTCTTCGTCCACCACACCGACACGCCGAACGGCTACGACTGCGCCGACGTGCCCTCCATCCTCCGCGGTGTGTACCAGGGCCAGACCGGTGCGCGGGACTGGGACGACATCGGGTACAACTTCGTCGTCGACCGCTGCGGCACGATCTACGAGGGCCGGGCCGGGGGTATCGACCGCCCGGTGACCGGTGCCCACACGCAGGGGTTCAACCACCGCACCACCGGGATCGCCGCCCTCGGCACCTACACGGCCGGGGTGCCCGTGCCGGACGAGCTGACCGACGCGATCGCCGCCGTGGCGGCCTGGAAGCTCGGTGAGACCGGCACCGACCCGCACGCGAAGGTCGCCCTGGTCTCCAGCAACGGCCTCAGCCGGTACGCGGCGGGAGCCACCGCCACGCTGCCCGCCGTCGCGGGGCACGACGACGGCTACGCGACGAGCTGTCCCGGCGCGGCCCTCACCGCGCGGCTCGCGGACATCAGGGACACGGCGGCCCGCCTCCAGGGCCGCGCCTGACCGGCCGCGCGGGCGGCCCCGGACGGCGTCCCGGCTTCCGGCTCGCGCCTCAGCCCGGTCCGAACCTCGCCCACAGGCGGGGCAGGCGCTCGGCGAGGGCGCGGTCGTCCTCCAGGTCGACCGGTGTGCCCAGCGGCTCCGCGGGGGCGGGCGCGATGCCCAGGTCGGGGGCGACGGTGCCGGTGAGCTGCTCGTAGGCCTCGTCGGCCGCGTAGCCCAGCTCCTCGCCGTCGCCGTCCAGCTCCTCGTCGAAGTCGTCCAGCAGCTCGGCGAGCGAGTCGGGCTCGTGCACGGCGCCCTCGTACACCTCACGGCCCTGGCCGATCAGCCAGCAGCGGAAGAAGTCGAAGGCGTCGTCGCTCGCGCCGCCGAGCAGGATCCACGCGGCGGCCCACAGGTCCCAGGCGCAGGCGCGGTTGTACCGGGCCTCGAAGTGACGGGCGAAGTCGAGCACCAGGTCCGGGTCCATGTCGAGCAACCGCTCCACGAGCAGGTCTGCCTGGTCCTCGGGATCGCCGTCGGCGCCCTGCCGGGCGGCATCGATCAGCTCCCAGAACTCCGTCTCGTCCATCACGCGTCCAGCATCGGCCCTGGGCGGTGACGGCGCACGTGGAGTGCGGCGGATCGTTATCTACGGATGCCTGCGGCGGCCTGTGCGGCTTCGGTGGGGGTGCGTGCAGCGCCTTGGGTTCGGTGGGTGGTGCGGGGCCGGGGCGGGGGTGTCCGTCCTCGGAACGGCGCGGAATCGGTTACTTGAAGAGGCTCGGGGCGTTGACGCGCCAACCGCTGCGGGCGGACACCCCCACCCCGTCCCCTCCCCGCCGTACGCGGCTGCCGGCCGCGATCCCCCGGCGGCCCTTTCCCGCCGTACGCGGCTGCCGGCCGCGATCCCCCGGTGGCCCTTTCCCGTTGTACGCGGCTGCCCCGTCGCGGCTGTGGGCAGCAGCGCCGCCGTAGCTGCGGGCAGTCGTGCCGCTGGGGCGGCACGGGTGGGCGCAGCGGCACCGCGGCAGCGCCGGGCCACGCGTCTCCCCGCACCCGCACCCACCCCGGCTCACCGGTCGACGCCGGACCACGCGACCCACCCACCGCCCCCGGCGAGACGTCACCCCCCGTACAACCCCGCCGACCGCCGCGCATCCCGCGCGCACCGCTCCCGCAGGGCCGCCGGCGCCAGCACCTCCACCTCCGGCCCGAGCATCCTGAGCTGCTCGTGCGCGACCTCCTCCGACTCCACCGGCAACGTCACCGTCACCCAGCCGTCCGCGTCCGGCGCCCCCGCACCCTCCAGCGCCTCCCGGGCGGCCGGCGCGTCGACGGCGTGGGGCAGCCTCCGCAGGCCGTCGGCCGACAGCCGCACCACGACCTCGGCCCGCAGGATGGACCGCGAGAACTGCTCGGCCCGCTCCGCCCAGAACGCGGGCAGGTCGAAGGCCTCGTCCCGTTCGAAGCGTTCCTCGCCCGCCTCCACCGCCGTGAAGCGGTCGATGCGGTACACGCGGAAGGCCCCGTCGTGCGTCGCCCGCGCGACCCTCGCGCACAGGTACCAGACGCCGGCCTTCAGCACGAGCCCGTACGGCTCCAGCTCCCGGACGACCTCGTCCGGCCCCCGCAGGTAGCGCGCGGCGACGCGCCGGTCGTCCCAGACCGCCGCCGCGACCTCGGGCAGCAGCACGGGCGTCTCGGGCTCGCGGAACCAGCTCGGCGCGTCCAGGTGGAAGCGCTGGGCCGCCGTACGGGAGGCGTCCCGCAGGGAGGGGAGCAGGGCCGCCGACACCTTCAGGCGGGCCGCCGAGGCCGCGTCCTCCAGGCCCATCTCGCGCAGCGCCCCCGGGACCCCGAACAGGAACAGCGCCTCCGCCTCGCCCCGGGCCAGCCCGGTCAGCCGGGTGCGGTAGCCGCCGACGAGACGGTAACCGCCGGCCCGGCCGCGCTCCGCGTACACCGGCACGCCGGCCTCCGACAGCGCCTGCGCGTCCCGGGTCACGGTCCGCTCCGAGACCTCCAGCTCCCGGGCCAGCTCGGCCGCGGTCATGGCCGGACGGGACTGGAGCAGCAGCACCATCTTGATGAGGCGGGCAGCACGCATGTGCACATCATGCAGGGACGCGGAAGGCCCCCGCCGGAGCGGGGGCCTTCCGTCACGACCTCTACAGGCCGTAGCGCTCGCGCGCCTCCTTCACGGCCGTCGCCTTGACCTCGCCGCGCCTGGCGAGCTGGGCCAGGGTCGCGACCACGATGGACTCGGCGTCCACCCCGAAGTGACGGCGGGCGGCGTCACGGGTGTCCGACAGGCCGAAGCCGTCGGCACCGAGCGACGAGTAGTCCTGCTCGACCCACTGCGCGATCTGGTCCGGGACCTGACGCATGTAGTCCGAGACCGCGAGGACCGGACCCTCGACGCCCTGGAGCGCCCGGCGCAGGTACGGCACCCGCTCCTCGCCGCGCAGCAGCGCCGCGTCGGCGTCCATGGCGTCCCGGCGCAGCTCCGTCCAGGAGGTCGCGGACCACACGTCGGCGGCCACGCCCCACTCCTCGGCGAGCAGCCGCTGCGCCTTGAGCGCCCAGTGGATCGCCGTGCCGGAGCCCAGCAGCTGGATGCGCGGGGCGTTGGCGGCCGGGGTCAGGCCCGCCGTCTCCGCCGTGTTGAAGCGGTACAGGCCCTTGACGATGCCCTTGTCCACGCCGGGGGCGGACGGCTTGGCCGGCTGCGGCATCGGCTCGTTGTAGACCGTCAGGTAGTAGAAGACGTTCGGGTCCTCGCCCGGAGCCGCCTCGCCGTACATCCGGCGCAGACCGTCCTTGACGATCGCCGCGACCTCGTAGGCGAACGCCGGGTCGTACGACAGCGCCGCCGGGTTGGTCGCCGCGATGGCGGGGGAGTGGCCGTCCGCGTGCTGGAGGCCCTCACCGGTGAGGGTGGTGCGGCCCGCGGTGGCGCCGACCAGGAAGCCGCGGCCGAGCTGGTCGCCGAGCTGCCACATCTGGTCGGCGGTGCGCTGCCAGCCGAACATCGAGTAGAAGATGTAGAACGGGATCATCGCCTCGCCGTGCGTCGCGTACGCGGTGGACGCGGCGATGAAGTCGGCCATCGAGCCGGCCTCGGTGATGCCCTCGTTGAGGATCTGGCCGTTCTTGGCTTCCTTGTAGTACATCAGCTGGTCGCGGTCGACCGGCTCGTACGTCTGGCCCTTGGGCGAGTAGATGCCCAGGGACGGGAAGAGGCTCTCCATGCCGAAGGTGCGCGCCTCGTCGGGGACGATCGGCACCCAGCGCTTGCCGGTCTCCTTGTCGCGGACCAGGTCCTTGACCAGGCGGACGAAGGCCATGGTGGTGGCCACGTTCTGCGAGCCGGAGCCCTTGTCGAAGGACGCGAAGGCTTTCTCGGCGGGCGCGGGCAGCGGCGCGACCGGGTGCACGCGGCGGGCCGGGGCGGGACCGCCGAGGGCGGCGCGGCGCTCCTGGAGGTAGCGCACCTCGGGGGAGTCGGCGCCCGGGTGGCCGTAGGGGACCACGCCGTCGACGAAGTCGCTGTCCTTGATCGGCAGGCCGAGCAGGTCGCGCATGTCCTTGAACTCGTCCACCGAGAGCTTCTTCATCTGGTGGTTGGCGTTCTTCGACGCGAAGCCGGTGCCGAGGGTGTGCCCCTTGACCGTCTGGGCCAGGATCACGGTCGGCGCGCCCTTGTGGGCGAGCGCGGCGCGGTAGGCGGCGTACACCTTGCGGGACTCGTGACCGCCGCGCGAGTAGTGGAAGCACTCGAGGATCTTGTCGTCGGACAGCAGCTTCGCCATCTCGGCGAGCTGCGGGTCCTTGTTGAAGAAGTCCTCGCGGATGTAGGCGGCGTCGCGCGTCTGGTACGTCTGCACCTGCGCGTCGGGTACCTCGCGCAGGCGGCGTACGAGGGCGCCGGTGGTGTCGAGTTGGAACAGCTCGTCCCAGGCCGTGCCCCACAGCGACTTGACGACGTTCCAGCCGGCGCCGCGGAACTGCGCCTCCAGCTCCTGCACGATCTTGAAGTTGGCGCGGACCGGACCGTCGAGGCGCTGCAGGTTGCAGTTGATCACGAAGGTCAGGTTGTCCAGGCCCTCACGGGAGGCGAGGGTGAGCGCGGTGGTGGACTCCGGCTCGTCCATCTCGCCGTCGCCGAGGAACGCCCACACGTGGGAGTTCGTCAGATCCTTGATGCCGCGGCTGGTCAGGTAGCGGTTGAACCGCGCCTGGTAGATCGCGGAGATCGGGCCGAGGCCCATGGAGACGGTGGGGAACTCCCACAGCCAGGGCAGGCGCCGCGGGTGCGGGTAGGACGGCAGACCGTTGCCGCCCGCCTCGCGGCGGAAGTTGTCCAGCTGCTCCTCGTTCAGGCGGCCGTCGAGGAAGGCGCGGGCGTAGATGCCGGGCGAGGCGTGGCCCTGGACGTAGAGCTGGTCGCCGGAACCGTCCCCCTCCTTGCCCTTGAAGAAGTGGTTGAAGCCGGTCTCGTACAGCCAGGCAGCGGAGGCGAAGGTGGCGATGTGGCCGCCGACACCGTGCTTGCTCCCGCGGGTCACCATCGCCGCCGCGTTCCAGCGGTTCCAGGCGGTGATCCGCTGCTCCATCGCCTCGTCGCCGTCCACGGTGGGCTCGGCGGAGGTCGGGATGGTGTTGACGTAGTCCGTCTCGAGGAGCTTCGGCAGGGCGAGGCCCGCGCCCTCGGCGCGCTCCAGTGTGCGGCGCATCAGGTACGCGGCACGGTGCGGCCCGGCCGCCTTGGTGACGGCGTCCAGGGAGGCCTGCCATTCGGCGGTCTCCTCCGGGTCGCGGTCCGGGAGCTGGTCGAGCTCGCTCGGCTGGATGGCTTTGGGGTCGGTCATGTCGCCGCCTTCCTCAGTCGAAGGGGGTTCCCTCATCGGCAAGGGTTCGGGGGTGCCCTAGGTCTTTGGCAGGACAGGGCTGGGCTCCGGTGGGAGACCCAAGCGTGACTGTAACTCCCTGATCGATGATCGATCAAAGGGTTGAGGGCCAAAACCTCTTGATCACGAGAAAGTAGGCACGCGGTGCCTTCGGCGATGGCACGGGGTGACGGTCCTGTCGGGGATTCGTGCAGGTGAGAAGGGGTGGGCGCGGATGAGCTCGGAGGGTCGGCCGCGTGGCGTCCGCGGGTGCCCGGTGGCTGATCACGCCCGCGCGGCGCAGGCGCATACCGACACGGCTCCGCGCCCCTGGAGGGCTCCGCCGGTCGTCAGGGACGGGGGGCGCAGCCCAGGACGTGGGACTTGACGATCTCCGGGATGCGGGGGTCCCGGCGGCGGAAGGCCGCGACCAGCTCCTCGTGCTCCTCCGCGTACGACTGCTGCACCGTGCCCAGCCACCGTATCGACAGCGCGGTGAACACCTCGATCCCGAGCCCCTCCCACGTGTGCAGCAGCACCGAGTTGCCCGCGGCCCGCACCAGCTCGCGGTGGAAGCCGACCGTGTGCCGCACCTGCCCCGTGCCGTCCGAGACCCGGTCGGCCTCGTACAGCGCGGCGACGTGCGGTTCCAGGGCCGAGCAGTCCTCGGCGAGCCGCTCCGCCGCCAGCTCCGCCGCGATGGCCTCCAGGCCGGCCCGGACCGGGTAGCTCTCCTCCAGGTCGGCGGCGGTCAGGTTCCGCACCCGCACGCCCTTGTTCGGCGCCGACTCGATCAGCCGCAGCGACTCCAGCTCCCGCAGCGCCTCGCGCACCGGGGTCTGGCTGACCTCCAGCTCGGTGGCGATCCGGCGCTCCACGATCCGCTCGCCCGGCTGCCAGCGCCCGCTGATGATCCCTTCCAGGATGTGCTCGCGGATCTGTTCGCGCAGCGAGTGGACGACGGGCGCGGTCATGGGAGCTCCTTCGGGAGGGTCACCTTCGGACCCCTGGGGCGACTGACGTGGAGAAACAATACGGCCGTCACGGCGGGCGGGAAGGGCGCACGGGGGCGCTTCCACGCAGGTGAGACGAGACTTACACAGCGTGCCCCGCCCGGAACACGGCGAAGCCCCCGCCCGGAAAGCTCCGGGCGGGGGCACCGTACAGGCCCGCTGACGGGGGGAATTACAGGCCGAGCTCGACCTCGAACTCGCCCGCCTCCAGGATCGCCTTGACCGCCGTCAGGTAGCGGGCGGCGTCTGCGCCGTCCACCAGACGGTGGTCGTAGGACAGGGTCAGGTACGTCATGTCGCGGACGCCGATGACCGGGCCGTCCTCCGTCTCGATGACGGCCGGACGCTTGACCGTGGCACCGATGCCGAGGATGGCGACCTGGCCCGGCGGCACGATGATCGTGTCGAACAGCGCGCCGCGCGAACCGGTGTTGCTGATGGTGAAGGTGGCACCGGCCAGCTCGTCCGGGCTGATCTTGCTGGCCCGCACCTTGCCCGCCAGGTCGGCGGTCGCCTTGGCGATGCCGGCCAGGTTGAGGTCACCGGCGTTCTTGATGACCGGGGTCATCAGGCCCTTCTCGGAGTCCACCGCGATACCGATGTTCTCGGTGTCGAAGTAGGTGATGGTCCCCTCGGCCTCGTTGATCTTGGCGTTGATCGGCGCGTGCGCCTTCAGCGCCTGGGCCGCCGCCTTGACGAAGAACGGCATCGGCGAGAGCTTGACGCCCTCACGGGCCGCGAACGCGTCCTTGGCACGGGCGCGCAGCTTCATCAGACGGGTGACGTCGACCTCGACGACCGACGACAGCTGGGCCTGCTCGTGCAGCGCCTTGACCATGTTGTCGCCGATGACCTTGCGGATGCGCGGCATCTTGACGGTCTGGCCACGCAGCGGGGAGGCCTCCAGGGAGGGGGCCTTCTTCGCGGCGGGCGCGGCAGGGGCGGCGGCAGCCGGAGCCGGGGCGGCCTTCGCGGCCTCGGCGGCGGCGACGACGTCCTGCTTGCGGATACGGCCGCCGACGCCGGTGCCCTTGACGGTGGACAGGTCGACGCCGTTCTCGGCGGCGAGCTTGCGCACCAGCGGGGTGACGTAGGCGCCGTCGTCCACCGGCTGGGCGGCGGCCGGGGCAGCCGGAGCGGCGGCCTGGGCCGGCGCGGGGGCCGGGGCGGCCTGCTGCTGCGGAGCCGGGGCCGCGGGGGCCTGCGGTGCCGGGGCGGCGGGGGCCTGCGGTGCCGGGGCGGCCGGGGCCTGCTGGGCCGGAGCCGCCTGCTGCGGAGCCGGGGCCTGGGCGGGCTCGGGCTGCGCGGGGGCGGCCGGGGCCTCCTGGGCCGGGGCGGCGGCCGGAGCCGCGCCCGCCTCGCCGATGACGGCGAGCTTGGCGCCGACCTCGGCGGTCTCGTCCTCGCCGACCACGATCTCCAGCAGGGTGCCGGAGGTGGGGGCCGGGATCTCGGTGTCGACCTTGTCCGTCGACACCTCCAGCAGCGGCTCGTCGGCCTCGACGCTGTCACCGACCGACTTCAGCCAGCGGGTGACGGTGCCCTCGGTGACGGACTCGCCCAGCGCGGGCAGGACCACGTCGGTGCCCTCGGCGGAGCCGCCGCCGGTGGACTGCTCGGCGCTCGGCGCGGGCGCCGGGGCGGCCTGCTCCGTGGACGGGGCGGCAGCGGCGGGCTCGGGAGCGGGCTCGGCGGCCTGCTCGGCCTGCGGGGCCTGCTCGGCGGCCGGGGCGCCGCTGCCGTCGTCGATCAGCGCCAGCTCGGCGCCGACCTCGACGGTCTCGTCCTCGGCGACCTTGATGGAGGACAGCACGCCGGAGGCGGGGGCCGGGATCTCGGTGTCGACCTTGTCGGTCGAGACCTCGAGCAACGGCTCGTCGGCCTCGACGCGCTCACCCTCGGCCTTCAGCCAACGGGTGACGGTGCCCTCGGTGACGCTCTCGCCGAGCGCCGGAAGGGTTACGGAAACCGCCATGGTTTCGGTTGCTCCTTACGAAATTGCGGAAGTCTGTGTCGTCGCGCCCGAAGACCGAAGCGGTCAGTCGTGCATGTGGAGCGGCTTGCCGGCCAGCGCCAGGTGGGCCTCGCCGAGCGCCTCGTTCTGCGTCGGGTGGGCGTGGATGAGCTGGGCCACCTCGGCGGGCAGCGCCTCCCAGTTGTAGATCAGCTGCGCTTCGCCGACCTGCTCGCCCATGCGGTCGCCGACCATGTGGACGCCGACCACGGCACCGTCCTTGACCTGCACGAGCTTGATCTCGCCCGCGGTCTTCAGGATGCGGCTCTTGCCGTTGCCGCCCAGGGGGAACTTGATCGAGACGACCTTGTCCGCGCCGTAGACGTCCTTGGCCTTGGCCTCGGTGAGACCGACGGAGGCGACCTCCGGGTGGCAGTACGTCACCCGCGGCACGCCGTCGTAGTCGACCGGCACGGTCTTCAGGCCGGCGAGCCGCTCCGCCACCAGGATGCCCTCGGCGAAGCCGACGTGCGCGAGCTGGAGGGTGGGGACGAGGTCACCGACGGCGGAGATGGTCGGGACGTTGGTCCGCATGTACTCGTCGACGAGGACGAAGCCGCGGTCCATCGCGACGCCGTTCTCCTCGTAGCCGAGGCCCTGCGAGACCGGGCCGCGGCCGATGGCGACGAGCAGGACCTCGGCCTCGAACTCCTTGCCGTCGGCGAGGGTGACCTTGACGCCGTCCTGGGTGTACTCGGCCTTGTCGAAGAAGGTGCCCAGGTTGAACTTGATGCCCCGCTTGCGGAAGGCGCGCTCCAGGAGCTTGGAGCTGTTCTCGTCCTCGACCGGGACGAGGTGCTTGAGGCCCTCGATGACCGTGACCTCGGAGCCGAAGGACTTCCACGCGGAGGCGAACTCGACGCCGATGACGCCGCCGCCCAGCACGATCGCGGACTTCGGCACGCGGTCCAGCGTGAGGGCGTGGTCCGAGGAGATGATCCGGTTGCCGTCGATCTCCAGGCCCGGCAGCGTCTTCGGCACGGAGCCGGTCGCCAGCAGGACGTGACGGCCCTGGACGCGCTGGCCGTTGACGTCCACCGAGGTGGGGGAGGACAGCCGGCCCTCGCCCTCGATGTAGGTGATCTTGCGCGAGGCCACCAGGCCCTGCAGGCCCTTGTACAGGCCGGCGATCACCTCGTCCTTGTACTTGTGCACGCCCGCCATGTCGACGCCCTCGAAGGACGTCTTGACGCCGAACTGCTCGCTCTCGCGGGACTGGTCGGCGACCTCACCCGCGTGGAGCAGGGCCTTGGTGGGGATGCAGCCGTTGTGCAGGCAGGTGCCGCCGAGCTTGTTCTTCTCGATCAGGGCGACGTCCAGGCCCAGCTGCGCCCCGCGCAGGGCCGCGGCGTAACCACCGCTGCCACCGCCGAGGATCACTAGGTCGAAAACGGTGCTGGCGTCGTTCGCCACGTCACGTCCTCCATGCATGTGCGCCACGCCGGTCTCCAGTGACCGGTCGGCGGCTGGTGTCCGGCCGCTCATTGTTCTCGGCCCTATGGGTGGGCCCTGTCCTGCCGGGCTCCATCTTCGCACTTGTAAGAGGCGAACGAGACGTGGGGCCGGGGTGTGAGACGCCCCACGTTCAGGTGAGCGGGGTTCGCCCTGCCCGGCGCAGGGACGGCCGACCGAGCGGACAGCTCTGCTCGGCCGACGCCGGGGACACCCCCGCCCAGGGGCGCGGGGCTGTGCCGATGTGCGGCTCCGCCGCGCGGGCGCGACGGCCGGGGGGTCGGGTCCCTCTCGGCCGACGCCGGGGACACCCCCGCCCAGGGGCGCGGGGAACGGCGCGACGAGCCACGACGGACTCGCAGCCGCGGTACCACCCGCACCCCCGGACTCTCAGGCGTACGTCATCCGAGGTCGCCGAGGGCAACCCGCTCGGCGACCCGCACCAGCGTCCGCACCGCGGTACCCGTGCCGCCCTTCGGCGTGTACCCGAACGGCCCGCCCTCGTTGAAGGCCGGACCCGCGATGTCCAGGTGCGCCCAGGTGATGCCCTCGCCCACGAACTCGCGCAGGAACAGCCCGGCCACCAGACCGCCGCCCATCCGCTCGCCCATGTTCGCGATGTCGGCGGTCGGCGAGTCCATGCCCTTGCGCAGGTGCTCCGGCAGCGGCATCGGCCAGGCCGGCTCGCCGGACTCCTCCGCCGCCTCGTGCACCGCGGAGCGGAACGCGTCGTCGTTCGCCATGATCCCGTACGTCCGGCTGCCCAGCGCCAGCATCATCGCGCCGGTCAGGGTCGCCACGTCGATGATCGCGTCCGGCTTGTCCTGCGAGGCCGCCCACAGCGCGTCGGCGAGCACGAGCCGGCCCTCGGCGTCGGTGTTGAGCACCTCCACCGTCTTGCCGCTGTACATGCGCAGCACGTCACCCGGGCGCGTCGCGGAACCCGAGGGCATGTTCTCGGCCAGCGCCAGCCAGCCGGTCACGTTGACCTCCAGGCCGAGGCGCGCGGCGGAGACGACCGCGGCGAACACGGCGGCGGCACCGGCCATGTCGCACTTCATCGTCTCGTTGTGCCCGGCCGGCTTCAGCGAGATGCCGCCCGAGTCGTAGGTGATGCCCTTGCCGACGAAGGCCAGGGACTTCTTCGCCTTGGGCGAGGTGTACGACAGCTTCACCAGCCGCGGACCCGACGCCGAACCGGCGCCGACGCCGAGGATGCCGCCGTAACCGCCCTTGGTGAGCGCCTTCTCGTCGAGCACCTGCACCTTGATGCCGTGCTCCTTGGCCGCGGCCTGCGCCACCGCCGCGAACGCCTCCGGGTTGAGGTCGTTCGGCGGGGTGTTGACCAGGTCGCGGGCGCGGTTCAGCTCCTCGGCGACGGCCACGGCACGCTCGATCGCCGCCTTGTACGCCTTGTCGCGGGGCTTGCCGCCGAGCAGCACGGCCTCCGCCAGCGGGGCCTTGCCGTTGCCCTTGGCACCCCTGGCCTCCTTCGCGGACTCCTTGTACGCGTCGAAGGAGTACGCGCCGAGCAGCAGGCCCTCGGCGACGAAACCGGCGTCGGCGGCCTCGGCGAGCGGCAGCGCGAAGGCCGCCTTCTTGGCGCCGGCCAGGGCGCGGGCGGCCGCGCCGGCGGCCCTGCGCAGCGACTCCGGGTCGAAGCCGGCGTCCTTCTCGGGCTCGGCGCCGAGACCCACCGCCACCACGACGGGCGCCTTGAAGCCGGCCGGAGCGGGCAGCTTCGTCACCTCGCCCTCGGCGCCCGAGGCACCGAGGGTCTCCAGGACGCCGGCGAGCCGGCCGTCGTACGCCTTGTCCACGGCCTCGGCGCCCGGGGCGACGGCCGGGCCGCCTGCGCCCTTGGCGACGCCGATCACGATCGCGTCGGCCCGGAGACCGGGCGCCGCGGCGGTGGAGAGAGTGAGAGCAGTCACGGTGGTGAATTCTCGCTTCCGTATGAAGTCTGGTGTGGCCGAATGCGGGTGGGTCGACCGGGCCCGACAACCGACCCTAGATCCCTCCTGCGATGCGGTCCTCGCCTGGGCAGGCGAACACTCGGCACGAGCCTACGCTCGCCCCGGGCCGCGCCCCCTCCCGCGGGCCGCGGTTTCCGCCCGGAGACGCGGATGGGAGATCATTGCCGGGGCACGACCGCCCGCCCCGACCTCACTCTGGAGCAACGCCCGTGAGACGCCCGGTCCTGTCGACAGCCCTTCTCCTGCTGCTGCTCGCGGGCTGCACGTCGGCGCCCGACGACGACGGTGACGACGGCGGGGCCGGCGGCCACTGGCGGCCGACGCCGGGCACCGCCTGGCAGTGGCAGCTCAGCGGCAGGCTCGACACGTCCGTCGACGTACCCGTCTACGACATCGACGGCTTCGACCACGACGAGGCCGCGGTCGCGGGCCTGCACGAGGACGGACGCAAGGTGATCTGCTACGTCTCCACCGGTGCCTGGGAGGACTTCCGGCCCGACGCCGAGACGTTCCCGGCGGCGGTGCTGGGCAAGGGCAACGGCTGGGAGGGGGAGCGGTGGCTGGACATCCGTGCGACGGACGTCCTGGAGCCGCTGATGGCCGAACGCCTGGACATGTGCCGGGAGAAGGGCTTCGACGCGGTCGAGCCGGACAACATGGACGGCTACAGGAACGAGACCGGCTTCCCGCTCACCGGCGACGACCAGCTCCGCTACAACCGGCTGATCGCGAAGCTCGCCCACGACCGGGGGATGGCCGTCGGCCTGAAGAACGACCTGGACCAGATACCGCAGCTGGTGGACGACTTCGACTTCGCCGTCAACGAGCAGTGCGCCCAGTACCGGGAGTGCGGCGACAACCAGCCGTTCATCGACGCCGGCAAGGCGGTCTTCCACGTCGAGTACGAGCTGCCGACGGAACGCTTCTGCGCCGACTCCCGTGAGCTGCGGCTCAGTTCGATGCTGAAGAAGTACGAACTCGGGGCGTGGCGCGAGGCCTGCTGAACCCCTCGGTCCCGGGCCCCGTCCTCGCGGCTCAGCCCAGGACCAGGACGACCAGCGCGGTCGTGGCCGCCGTCTCCGCCACCCCGCCGAAGACGTCGCCCGTGACGCCCCCGAAGCGGCGCACGCAGTGCCGCAGCAGCAGTTCGGCGGCCGCGACCGCACCCACCACGGCGAGCGCCGTGCGCAGCGCGTCGTACGGGCCCAGGCCCGCCCCCGCCGCCGCGCCGGCCAGGGTGACGGCAGCCGCCACGGCCCGTGCCCCGCCGACCGGGACCACCCCGGCGACCGCGGCACCCAGTCCCTCCGGACGGGCGGCGGGCACCCCGGCCCGGGCCGCCGTCGTGAGCGCCAGCCGGGCGGCCGTCGCCGACACCACCGCGGCGAGCGCGCCGCGCGCCCACGAGCCGTCGTAGGCCTGCGCCAGGGCGGCCACCTGGGCGAGGAGCGTGAACAGCAGGGCCAGCACGCCGAACGGTCCGATGTCCGACTGCTTCATGATCCGCAGGGCGTCCTCGGCGGGCTTGCCGCTGCCCAGCCCGTCGGCGGTGTCGGCCAGCCCGTCCAGGTGGAGTCCACGCGTGAGCAGGGCGGGCACGGCGGCCGTGGCGACCGCGGCGAGCAGACTCCCGGCGCCCAGGAACAGCAGCAACAGCCCGGTGCCCGCGGCGGCGACGCCGACGGCCAGCCCGGCCAGCGGCGCGCAGAGCATGCCGCCGCGCGCGGCGTCCCGGTCCCAGCGGGTCACCTCGACCGGGAACACGGTGAGGGTGCCGAAGGCGAAACGGAGACCGTCGGGGGAGGGGGTCCTGAGCACCGGCGCAGACTACCCGGCGGTCGGCGAGGCATTGACGCGCCCCGGGGATAAAGTGCGCATATGGGAGATTGGTGGCAGCGCAACATCATGGAACCGGGCAAGCTGCCGCTGCTCCTCGCCTTGGGCGCCTTCGTGCTGACGTTCGTGATCACCCGGGTCGTCACCCGGCTCATCAGGGCCGGCAAGGGCCCCTTTGGCAACGTCGAGACGGGCGGGGTGCACATCCACCACGTGGTCCCCGGGGTCGTGCTCACCGTCGTCGGCGGCTTCGGCGCGGTGGCGGGCGGCCGGCACGGATTCGGGTCCGCGCTCGCGGCGGTGGTCTTCGGGGTGGGCGCCGGGCTCGTACTGGACGAGTTCGCGCTGATCCTGCACCTGGACGACGTCTACTGGACCGAGGCGGGCCGCAAGAGCGTGGAGGTCGTGGTGCTCACCGCGGCCCTGGTCGGACTGGTCCTCGCCGGCTTCACGCCGTTCGGGGTCGACGGGTTGTCGCAGGACGAGATGCAGGACCGCGTGAACGTCGCCGCGACGGTCGCCGGGAACTTCCTCTTCTCCCTGCTCTCCCTGGCCAAGGGCAAGGCGCGGCTGGCCGTCTTCGGGGTCATCGTGCCCGTGATCGCCCTGGTCGGCGCGGTCCGCCTGGCCCGGCCGGGCTCGCCGTGGGCCCGCCGCTTCTACGCCCGCCGCCCCCGCGCCCGCGCGAGGGCCCGCCTGCGCGCCTACCACCACGACCGCCGCTGGACCGGCCCCCGCCGCACCGTCCAGGACTGGATCGGCGGCCGCCCGGACCCTCGTTGACCGGGCGTCACCCCGGCGCCCAGCCGCGAACGGCTGCCGCGCCCCCGGCTGCGGGCAGTGATGCCGCCCCCCGGCTGCGGGCAGTCGTGCCTCCCCCAGAGGGGGCACCCCAGAGGGGGCACCCCCAGGGCGGCACGGGTGGGCGCTGGGGGTACCTCCCAGGCCGTTCCGTCACCGGGGGAGGCACCCGGTCAGCGCCGGGCCACGCGCCCCCCGCGCCCGCACCCATGCCGGGTCACCGGGCAACCCGTTCACTCGTCGACTGCCGCAACCTCGCCGTCGGAGACCTCCGGCAGCTCCGCCGCCAGCGACGCCGCCGCCTGCACCAGGGGCAGGGCGAGCAGTCCACCGACCCCCTCGCCCACCTTCACGCCCTGCGACAGCAGCGGCTCCAGGGCCATCCGGTCGAACGCCTTGGTCTGCCCCGGCTCCCCGCTGTCGTGCGCGGCCAGCCACCAGTCCGGCGCCCGGAAGGCGACCCGCTGCCCCACCAGCGCGCACGCGGCCGTCACCACCCCGTCCAGGATCACCGGCATCTTCCGCACCGCGCTCTGCAACAGGAAGCCCGTCATGGCGGTGAGGTCCGCCCCGCCGACCGTGGCGAGGAGCTGCAACTGGTCGCCGAGGACGGGCCGCGCGCGGCGCAGCGCGTCGCGGATCGCCGCGCACTTGCGCATCCAGGCCAGGTCGTCGATCGGCAGCCCGCCCCGCCCGGTGACGACCGACGCGTCCGTCCCGCACAGCGCCGCGACCAGGACGCCCGCCGCCGTCGTACCGCCGACGCTCACGTCGCCGAGCACCACCAGGTCCGTGCCCGAGTCGGCCTCCTCGTCGGCCACCGCCATGCCGGCCCGGAAGGCGGCCTCCGCCTCCTCCAGGGTCAACGCGTCCTCGACGTCGATGCGTCCGCCGCCGCGCCGCACCCGGTGTCCGGCCACCTCGGCCGACAGCGTCGCGGGGTCGCAGTCCAGCGCCATGTCGACGACGCGCACGGGCACGTCCAGGCGCCTGGCGAGCACCGACACCGGCCGGCCGCCCTCCAGCACCTCGCGCACCAGCTCACCGGCGCCGCCCGCGGGCCGCGCGGAGACGTCCAGCTCGGCGACCTTGTGGTCACCGGCGAAGAGCACCACCCGGGGCCGCACGACGGGCCGGACCGGTACCGCGGACTGCGCGGCCGACAGCCACTCGCCCAGGTCGTCCAGGCGGCCCAGCGATCCGGGCGGGACGGCCTGACGCTCCCGGCGCGCCTCCGCGTCGCGACGCACCCCGCCGTCGGGGCGCTCGATCAGGTCGGTGAAGTCGTCGAGATTCAGCGAGCTCATTCGCCGAACAGTACCGGCCCCGGTCCCACCCGATTAAGGGCCCGTGGGCAGCGCGCCCGGGCTGCGTCGTTGCGCACCGGAACGCGATCACCTACGTAACGTTTTGCCAGGAATGTCGTACGCCTCGTACGCCCTTCGTACGTCCTCGTCTCGCGTCGGGAGCCGCCCGTGTCCGGACCCTCCAGCCCCTCGGTGCCCCCGCTCCCCCCGGTGCCCCCGGTTCCCCCCGCCCCGCCGGTGCCGCCCGTTGCTCTCGCCTCCCCGGTGCCCGCCGTGCCTCCCGTGCCTCCGTACGGGCCCTACCGGCAGGACTGCCCGTGGTGCGGCTCGCGGCGGCTGCGTGCCCGGCTGCGCGGTGACGGGCCGCGGCAGGGCGCGCCCCACCGGTCGCCGGTCGAGCGGTGCTCGGACTGCCGGCACGTCTTCCGCAACCCCCCGCTCACGCCCGGCCCCGAGCACCCCCTGGTCCGGGCCGGGGTCCGGCTGAGACACGGGCTGGCCGCCCGCGCCGTGCTCCGCCGCTGTCCCGCGCCGGAGAGCTGGCTGGACGTCGGCACCGGGGACGCCGACTTCCCGCTGACCGCGCGCAGGCACTTCCCGTACACCTCGTTCGACGGCCTCGACCCCACCCATCGCGTGCTGCGGGCCCGGGCCCTGGAGCGGGTGGAGGAGGCGTTCGTCGGGCGCCTGACGGACCGCCACATCGCGGCCCGGCTGCGGGAGCGCTACGACGTCGTCAGCCTCTTCCAGTACCTGGAACGCGTTCCGGACCCCCGGGCGGAGCTGCGGGCCGCACTGGGGGTGCTGCGGCCCGGCGGACACCTGCTCGTCGACGTGGCCGACCCGCGCCGCCTGCTGCCCGTGCACCCGTTCGGCCTGAACGCCGAACTCGTCGCCCGGGGCTGCACGGTCCTCACCGGCGCCCGCGCCCGGCGCGTCATCGCGCGCAAGGACGCCTCAGCCGCGTAGCACCAGCGCCTGGCCCGCCACCACGAGGAGCACCTGCTCGCACTCGCCCGCGAACGCGGCGTTCAGACGGCCCAGTTCGTCGCGGTAGCGGCGGCCGGACGCCGTGGCCGGGACGATGCCCGAGCCCACCTCGTTCGACACCGCCACCACGGTGCGCCGGGTGGCGCGGACCGCCTCCGTCAGCTCCCGCACCCGGTCCCTGAGCGCCCGTTCGCCGCCGCCGGCCCACTCCGCGTCGTCCCACGCGCCGACCGCGTCCATCGCGTCCGTCAGCCAGAGCGACAGGCAGTCGACGAGGAGGGGCGGCCCCTCGTCCTTCAGCAGCGGCACCAGGTCGCACGTCTCGACGGTGCGCCACGACCCCGGGCGCCGCTCCCGGTGCGCGCCGACCCGGGCCGCCCACTCGGTGTCGCCGCCCCGCGTGCCGCCGGTGGCCACGTAGACGACGTCCGGGAAGGACTCCAGCCGGCGCTCGGCCTCCACCGACTTGCCCGACCGGGCGCCGCCCAGGACGAGGGTGCGCCGCGGTACGTCGGGCACGTCCTCGTACGAGCCCACCGCCAGCGTCGTGCCGTCCGGTACCGCCCGCGCGCCGGCCGCCGCCAGCCGCCGCGTCAGCTCGGGGCCCGGCGGCGCATCGTGGTCCAGGTGGACGGCGACTACGTCCGTCGTCGGGCCCACCGCGCCCACCGCGCGCAGCCTCGCGAGCGCGTCCGGCCGCCCCACGACGTCCGCGAGGACGAGGTCGTACGGTTCCGCCGGCGCCTCCAGACCCGCCGGAGCGCCGCCCGGGGGCACGTACAGGAACCGCCCGCCGTCCGGTCCCGTCACCGCGTAGCCGGTGCCCGGCGCGTCCAGTGCCACCGCCCGCACCCGGTGCCCGGTCAGCAGCGCCAGCTCCCGCCCGTCCGGCACCCGGCCCGGCTGCGGCAGCCCGGCCGGGACCTCCACGGCGGGGCCGTCGTGCGGGTGCGAGAGGAGCACCTGCCGTACGCCGGCCAGGGAGTGCCCGGCCCGGGCCGCGGCGAACGCGGCACCGGGCGTCAGGTCGAGCAGCAGCGCACCGTCCACCAGCAGCGCGGTCGCCGCGCGCGCGTGCTCGCCCTGCGCCGCGGCACAGGCCGCGCAGGGGCAGTCGGGGCGGGGCAGTCCCGCCGGGGCACCGGTGCCGAGCAGAGTGACGTCCACGCACCGATTTTCACCGGTCGCCCGGCGACGTGCGCGCCCGAGTCCCCCGAGGGCGCGCGGCGGGCCCCGACCGCCGTCACCGGAAGCCGTGTCCGGGCCGGTCTCCGCGCCCCTCGGCCCCGGACCGGGCCCGGCTTGTCCCAGGGTCTTCCACGGTGCGCCCGGCTCAGCGCATAGGCTGCGGGCGGGGGCCGGACCAAGATCCGGCTTCCGCTCTGCATGTGCTCACATCTTGGAGGCGTACATGGCGGCATGGACGTGGCGGTTCGAGACGGCCGACGGGACGGAGGTCCAGCCCGCGGTGCAGCCCGAGGAGTTCACCACGCAAGGGGACGCCGAGTCCTGGATCGGGGAGCACTGGAAGGACCTTCAGGAGGGCGGCACCGACCAGGTGCGGCTCTTCGAGGACTCCACCGAGATCTACGGCCCGATGAGCCTGCACGCCGAGGAGGCGGAGGCCGAGGCGGAGGCCGAAGCCGAGTCCGGGGCCTGAGTGGTCAGGGTGCGGGCGGGGGCGGCTTCGCCCCCGCCGGCGCTCGCCCCCGTCGGTGCTCACCCCGACCCCTGCCCGACCCGCCCCGTCACTGCTCGCCCAGCGTCACCTCGGCGGTGTGCTCCGCGCCGTCCCGGGTGTACGTGACCTTGGTCCGGTCGCCCGGCCGCATCGACGCCAGCGCCTCGGACAGCGAGGTGATGGTGGTGATGTCCGTGTCCCCGAGCCTGACGATGACGTCCCCCGACCGCAGCCCCGCCGCGTCCGCGGCCCCGCCGTCGCTCACCTCGACGACGGCCGCCCCGGCCGGCCGGTAGGAGCCGTCGACGACCGTGCGGGCGGTGATGCCCAGCGCGGCCCGGCCCGAGTCGGTGACCTTGCCGCTCTCGATGATCTGCCCGGCCACCGTCGTCACCATCGACGCCGGGATCGCGAACCCGATGCCGGGCGCCGCGCTGTCCCCGAGGCCCGGGTCGGTCGCCGCCAGCGTCGGGATGCCGATCACCTGACCGTCCAGGTTCACCAGGGCGCCTCCGCTGTTGCCCGGGTTGATGGCCGCCGACGTCTGCACCATGTTGGCGATGGTCGCGCCCGTGCCGCCCCCGCTGCTGCCCTCCGTGACGGTCCGCCCGGTCGCCGACACGATGCCCTGCGTCACGCTGGAGGACAGGCCGAGCGGCGAGCCCATCGCCAGCACGATCTGCCCGACCGCGACCTTCGCGGAGTCCCCGAAGCGGGCCGCCTTCGTCCCCTCGGGCACCCTGTCGAGCTTGATGACCGCCAGGTCCTGCTCCGGGTAGGACGAGACGAGCTTCGCGCCCAGCGCGCCCTCGTCGCGGGCGGTCGTCACCCGGAAGGACTTCTCGTCCCCGACGACGTGCGCGTTGGTGACGACGTGACCCTTGTCGTCGTACACGACCCCCGACCCCAGCGAGTCGCCCGCCTGGATCTGCACGACCGACGGCAGTACGTCCTTGATCACCCGCTCGTAGTCGGCCTGAAGGTCATTGGCGGCGCGCGGCACCGCGGCCTGCGCCGTGTCACCCTCCCGTGCGCTCCCCGCACCCCGGTCGGTCCCCGCCCCGGTGCCGGAACACCCGGCCGACAGCGGCAGGAGGCAGGCCAGGACGGCGATCGGGGCGAGCAGCCGGGACAGACGGGCGCGGGAAGTGTCCATGGCCCGAGTCTCACCGCGCCCCGGGCCCCCGGCCCCCGGTGAACCCCCGAACGGGCGCCGGGACGGAACCGGACGGAACGGGGAGCGGACCGCGCGCGGTCGGTCAGGGCAGCGGCCGGGTCACGGAAGGGTCTGCGGCCCGAGTGCACGGACGAAGCCGGCGAAGGCCCGCAGCGCCGTGCCGGCTGCTCTCCGCCCGCGGGCGACGCCGGGAAGGGCCGGGCGGTTCCGCACGCACCGGACCCCGCACGCACCGGACCCCGCTGGGGTCGGCTCAGGCCGGCTTCCTAGCCCCGTACCCCGCACAGGTGCAGCAGGGCCGCGACCGCGCGGTACGGGTCGGTCCGGCCGGCCCGTTCCTCGGCGGCCAGCAGGGTCTCCAGGTCGTCCGGGGCCGGGGCGCCGTCGGGTGCCGTGTCCGTGAAGACCCGGACGCCGTACCAGGTGTGCAGCGGGGCGCCGATGCCCGCGAGCTTCGCCGTCAGCGTCGCCAGCCGGTCCGCGCGGACGTCCAGGCCCAGGCGGTTGCGGTAGTTCGTGGTGTCGAAGGAGGCCAGCGAGCCCGCCCAGTCGCCGTGCAGGCCGGGGCGCATCGCCAGCGCGTCGCCGTTGCGCACCACGAGCGACAGCAGGCCGCCGGGCGCGAGCATCCGGGCCAGCCCCGCGAGCAGCGGATCGGGCTCCTCGACGTACATGAGCACGCCGTGGCACAGCACGACGTCGAAGCTGCCCGGCAGGAAGTGCACGCCGGTGTCCCGGCCGTCCCCCTCGACGATGCGCATCCGCTCCCTGATGCCCTCCGGCTGCCCGGCCAGGGCGTCGCGCGCGGTGGCGATCATCGTGGGGTCCCGCTCCACGCCAGTCACCTGGTGCCCGGCCCGAGCCAGCCGCAGCGCCTGGGTGCCCTGGCCCATGCCGACGTCGAGCACGCGCAGCCGCCTGCCCACGGCGAAGCGCCCGGCTATCTGCTCGTCCAGCTGCCGGGCCACCATCTCCTGCCGTACGACGTTGCGAAGCCCGGACAGTCCCGCTGTCCAGGCCTCGGCCGCGCCCCCGGCGAACGGTGTGGTGCTCAGGGCCGCTCCCCGCGCTTGACCTGGGGCTTCGGCAGCCGGAGCCGACGCATCTGGAGCGAGCGCATCAGCGCGTAGGCGACCGCGCCGCGCCTGCGCTCGTCCGGGAAGCGCTCGGCGAGCCGCTTCTTCAGCCGGAAGCCGCTGACGATCGAGTCCAGCACGATCAGGACGATGACGACGAGCCACAGCAGCAGCGCGATGTTCTGCAACGAGGCCACCCGGACCATGCTCAGCACGAGGATGATCACGGCCATCGGCAGGAAGTACTCGGCGATGTTGAACCGCGAGTCGATGAAGTCGCGCGCGAACTTGCGGACCGGGCCCTTGTCCCGGGCCGGCAGGTACCGCTCGTCGCCCTTCGCCAGCGCCTCGCGCTGCCGGGCCATCGCGGTGCGCCGCTCCTCGCGCTGCCGCTTGGCGGCGTCCTTGCGCGTGGTCGGCGTGTGGGCGACGCTGCGGCGCTGGGACTGGGCCGCACTGCGCTTGGGCGTCGGCCTTCCCTTGGGGGCCTGCGGGTCACGGGGCTGCTTGGAGTCGGTCACCTGCGCGCTGACGGCGCTCGGGGCCTTCTCATCCTTGGCACGGCTACGGAACACAAAACCCAAGGGTACGGGGTGCCGGGGTGTGGACCCCAGTCCGGTGGGGAACGATCCGGCAACGCCGGACGTCTGTAAGGGGACAGAGCGGAAGTACGGAGCGGATGGTGCGCACAGTCCCGGACACCGGAACTTTCCGGACAACCGCGGGGAGCACCTACTCCCTGGGCCGGACGGGGAGCGTGCGCAGTCGTCCTTGGGGATGAGCGCATCCGTCCCCGAACAGTGCGGTAATGGATGCAGGGCCCGTACTGTGGGTTCTGTTGCAGTCGCTGGAGCTGGAGTCGGTCAGAAGGGGGCGCGCGAAGCCCATGAGCGGTGTCATGAAGCGTATGGGGATGATCTTCCGCGCGAAGGCCAACAAGGCCCTTGACCGGGCCGAGGACCCGCGCGAGACCCTCGATTACTCGTACCAGAAACAGCTGGAGCTGCTGCAGAAGGTGCGCCGCGGCGTCGCCGACGTGGCCACCAGCCGCAAGCGCCTGGAGCTTCAGCTCAACCAGCTCCAGTCCCAGTCGGGCAAGCTGGAGGACCAGGGCCGCAAGGCGCTGGCGCTGGGCCGCGAGGACCTGGCCCGCGAGGCCCTCTCCCGGCGCGCCGCCCTCCAGCAGCAGGTCACCGACCTGGAGACGCAGCACGCCACGCTGCAGGGCGAGGAGGAGAAGCTCACCCTCGCGGCCCAACGCCTCCAGGCCAAGGTGGACGCCTTCCGCACGAAGAAGGAGACCATCAAGGCCACCTACACGGCGGCCCAGGCGCAGACCCGCATCGGCGAGGCGTTCTCCGGCATCTCCGAGGAGATGGGCGACGTCGGCCTGGCCATCCAGCGGGCCGAGGACAAGACCGCCCAGCTCCAGGCCCGGGCCGGCGCCATCGACGAGCTGCTCGCCTCCGGCGCCCTCGACGACCAGTCCGGCATGCACAAGGACGACATCCAGGCCGAGCTGGACCGGCTCTCCGGTGGTACGGATGTAGAGCTGGAACTGCAGCGCATGAAGGCCGAGCTGGCCGGGGGCTCCACCGCCGACCGTCAGGCCATCGAGGGCGGCCAGGGTCAGGGCCAGGCCCCGTCGCAGTCCCAGCAGCAGCCGCAGGACACCCCGCGCTTCGACAAGCAGTAGCCCACGCCTAGGAGGGCCGACATGATCGTACGGATCATGGGGGAGGGACAGCTGAAGCTGGCCGACGGCCGGCTCACCCAGCTGAACGAGCTGGACGACGAACTCCTCGCCGAGATGGAGAACGGCGACGGTCCCGGCTTCCGGGCGACCCTCCAGGCCCTCCTGGCCAAGGTCCGCGAACTGGGCGAGCCCCTCCCGGACGACACCCTGGAGCCGTCCGACCTCATCCTCCCCTCCCCGGACGCCACCCTGGAGGAGGTCCGCGAGTTGCTGAGCGACGACGGCCTCATCCCGGGAAGCGCCTGAGAACCCCGGCCAGGCACTCCAGCCGGTGCGGTGCCGCACTGACGCCGGTCAATATGGCGGGCCCGTCTGGGGGCACCCCTCTGGGGGAGTTCGAGGACGAGGCCCGTTCAGGGCCGAAGCGGGGGTCCGGGGGCGCAGCCCCCGGCCAACGCCCACTGAACACCGGCCCCTCAAAAGACACGCCCACTCCGGCTACCGTAAAAACCCGTGAGCACCCTCGCCCGCGCCCGCTGCACCATCGGCGCCCACCCCTCCGCCCTGGACGCCACCCTGGCCGCGGCCGTCCTGCTGTGCATGGTCGCCGGCTCCTTCGTGGACCCGCACGGCCCGAAGGGCGTCAGCTGGAGCCTGCGCACCCCCGACGTCCTCAGCCTCGCCCTGATGACCGCAGGCGCCGCCGCGCTCGCCTTCCGGCGCCGAAGGCCGATGGCGGTCCTCGCCGTCACCGGCGGAGCCTCCGTCGTCGAGAGCGTCACCGGCGACCCGCGGGCCCCCGTCGTCATGGCGGCCGTCATCGCCCTCTACACCGTCGCCGCCTCCACCGACCGGCCCACCACCTGGCGGGTCGGCCTGCTCACCATGACCGTGCTCACCGGCGCCGCCATGCTGGCCGGGCCCCTGCCCTGGTACGCGCAGGAGAACCTCGCCGTCTTCGCCTGGACCGGCATCGGCGCCACCGCCGGGGACGCCGTCCGCAGCCGCCGCGCCTTCGTGCAGGCCATCCGCGACCGGGCGGAGAAGGCCGAGCGCACCCGCGAGGAGGAGGCCCGTCGCCGCGTCGCCGAGGAACGCCTGCGGATCGCCCGCGACCTGCACGACGTCGTCGCGCACCACATCGCCCTGGTCAACGTGCAGGCCGGGGTCGCGTCGCACGTCATGGACAAGCGGCCCGACCAGGCCAAGGAGGCCCTCGCCCACGTACGGGAGGCCAGCCGCAGCGCACTGGACGAACTGCGGGCCACCGTCGGGCTGCTCCGCCAGACGGGCGACCCGGAGGCACCGACCGAGCCCGCCCCCGGCCTGGCCCGCCTCGACGAACTCGTGGGCACCTTCCACCACGCCGGACTGCGGGTCGAGCTGGCCCGCACCGACCAGAACACCGAGCTGCCCGCCGCCGTCGACCTGGCCGCCTACCGCATCATCCAGGAGGCGCTGACCAATGTGCAGAAGCACGCGGGGCGACAGGCGAAGGCCGAGGTCAGCGTCGTACGGGTGGGGCCGAACATCGAGGTGACCGTGCTCGACGACGGCACCACCGAGGGCGACGCCGCCGACGCCCCCGCCGAGGGCGGCGGGCACGGTCTGCTCGGGATGCGCGAGCGCGTCACGGCGGTGCGCGGCACCCTCACCACCGGTCCCCGCTACGGAGGCGGGTTCCGCGTGCATGCGATCCTTCCGGTCAGGAACCGCACCGACGCCGCCACCGACGCCATCGAGGACCCCGTATGACGATCCGTGTCCTGCTCGCCGACGACCAGGCGCTGCTGCGCAGCGCCTTCCGGGTGCTCGTCGACTCCGAGCCCGACATGGAGGTGGTGGGGGAGGCGTCCGACGGGGCGGAGGCGGCCCGGCTGGCCGCCGAGCGGCGGGCCGACGTGGTGCTGATGGACATCCGGATGCCCGGCACGGACGGTCTCGCCGCCACCCGCATGATCAGCGCCGACCCGTCCCTCGCCCACGTCCGCGTGGTCATACTGACCACCTTCGAGGTGGACGACTACGTGGTGCAGTCGCTGCGCGCCGGCGCCTCCGGCTTCCTCGGCAAGGGCTCGGAGCCCGAGGAGCTGCTCAGCGCGATCCGCGTCGCGGCCGGCGGCGAGGCGCTGCTGTCGCCGACCGCCACCAAGGGCCTGATCGCCCGCTTCCTCGCCCAGCAGGGCACCGACGACGGGGACCGCGACCCGGCCCGCGCCGAGCGGCTGGAGTCGCTGACCGTGCGGGAGCGGGAGGTGCTGGTCCAGGTGGCCGGCGGGCACTCCAACGACGAGATCGCCGAGCGCCTGGAGGTCAGCCCGCTCACCGTGAAGACACACGTCAACCGGGCCATGGCCAAGCTCGGCGCCCGCGACCGTGCCCAGCTGGTCGTCATCGCGTACGAGTCCGGGCTGGTACGTCCGAGGGTGGAGTGACCTACGCCTCCGTGTACTGCGGAGGGAGTAGGCGCGGGATAAGGAAATGGACCTGGGGCCTAGGGATGCGGGGCCGTCCATGGCTCAGGGTGTTGGGGTGGGCGCTCACCTGTGTCGCCCGCGCCCGGCGCTGCCATGTGCCCCGTCCCCCGCTCGGCCACAGAAGAGAGACCCTGATCCATGTCCTGGCTGTCGAGATTCAGCCTCGCGCAACGGGCCCTGATAGGGCTGATGTCGATCGTCGCGCTCGTCTTCGGGGCGATCGCGATCCCCCAGCTCAAGCAGCAGCTGCTGCCCACCATCGAACTGCCCATGGTGTCGGTGCTGGCCCCGTACCAGGGTGCCTCGCCGGACGTGGTCGAGAAGCAGGTCGTCGAGCCGATCGAGGACAGCCTCGAAGCGGTCGACGGGATCTCGGGCGTCACCTCCACGGCCAGTGAGGGCAACGCCGTCATCATGGCGTCCTTCGACTACGGCCCGGACACCCAGCAGCTGGTCGCCGACGTCCAGCAGGCCGTGAACCGGGCCCGCGCCCAGCTCCCCGAGGACGTGGACCCGCAGGTCATCTCCGGCTCGACGGACGACATCCCGACCGTCGTCCTCGCCGTCACCTCGGACAAGGACCAGCAGGCGCTGGCCGACCAGCTCGACAAGACGGTCGTCACCGAGCTGAAGGACATCGACGGCGTCGCCCAGGTCGTCGTCGACGGCGTCCGCGACGTCCAGGTCACCGTGACGCCGGACCCGGCGAAGCTGGCCGCGGCCAAGGTGAGCCCGCAGACGCTCGCCCAGTCCCTCCAGGCGGGCGGCGCGACCGTCCCGGCCGGCTCCTTCGACGAGGCGGGCGCCAACCGCACCGTCCAGGTCGGCGGCGGCTTCACCTCGCTGAAGCAGATCCAGGACCTCATGGTCACCGGTGAGGGCGTCGACAAGCCGGTCCGCCTCGGCGACGTCGCCACCGTCAAGGAGGAGGAGGCCAAGGCCGACTCCCTGACCCGCACCAACGGCAAGCCGTCCCTCGCGGTCGCCGTGACGATGGACCACGACGGCAGCGCGGTCTCCATCTCGAACGCCGTCGAGGACAAGCTCCCCGACCTGCGCGAGCAGCTCGGCTCCGGCGCGACCCTCACCGTCGTCAGCGACCAGGGCCCGGCGGTCTCCAAGGCCATCTCCGGTCTGACCACCGAGGGCGGGCTCGGTCTGCTCTTCGCCGTCCTGGTCATCCTGGTCTTCCTGGCGTCGATCCGCTCCACCCTGGTCACCGCGGTCTCCATCCCGCTGTCGGTGGTGCTGGCGCTGATCGTCCTGTGGACGCGCGACCTGTCGCTCAACATGCTGACGCTGGGCGCGCTGACCATCGCCATCGGCCGCGTCGTCGACGACTCGATCGTGGTCCTGGAGAACATCAAGCGGCACCTCGGCTACGGCGAGGAGCGCAAGGACGCCATCCTGGGCGCCGTCCGCGAGGTCGCCGGAGCGGTCACCTCGTCCACCCTCACCACGGTCGCCGTGTTCCTGCCGATCGGTCTGGTCGGCGGCATGGTCGGCGAGCTGTTCGGCTCCTTCAGCCTCACCGTCACCGCCGCGCTGCTGGCGTCCCTGCTGGTGTCGCTGACGGTCGTACCGGTGCTGTCGTACTGGTTCCTGCGGCCCCCGAAGAACACGCCGGAGGACGCGGCCGAGGCCCGCCGCCTCGCGGAGGAGAAGGAGGCCAAGAGCCGCCTCCAGCGCTTCTACGTCCCCGTCCTGCGCTTCGCCACCCGCCGCCGGCTGACCAGTGTGGCCATCGCGGTCGTCGTGCTGGTCGGCACCTTCGGCATGGCGCCGCTGCTGAAGACGAACTTCTTCGACCAGGGCGAGCAGGAGGTCCTCAGCGTCAAGCAGGAGCTGAAGCCCGGCACCAGCCTCGGCGCGACCGACGAGCAGGTCGAGAAGGTCGAGAAGCTGCTCGGCGGCACCGAGGGCGTCAAGGACTACCAGGTCACCATCGGCTCGTCCGGCTTCATGGCCGCCTTCGGCGGCGGCACGGACACCAACCAGGCCTCTTACCAGATCATGCTGGAGGACTCGGCGTCCTCCGAGGCCGTCCAGGACCACATCGAGGACGGGCTGGCGAAGCTCGGCGACGGCATCGGCACCACCACGCTCGCCGCCGGTGACGGCTTCGGCAGCCAGGACCTGAGCGTCGTGGTCAAGGCCGCCGACGGGCAGGTGCTGCGCGACGCCGCCGAGCAGGTCCGCAAGGCGGTCGCCGGGCTCGACGACGTCACCGACGTCACCAGCGACCTGGCGCAGAGCGTCCCGCGCATCTCGGTCAAGGCCAACGCGAAGGCGGCCGGGGCCGGTTTCACCGACCAGACCCTCGGTGCCGCCGTCGCCCAGGCGGTGCGCGGCACCCCGGCGGCCAAGGCGACCCTGGACGACACGGAGCGCGACGTCGTCATCAGGTCGGCGCAGCCCGCCCGGACGATGGCCGAGCTGAAGGCGCTGAACCTGGGCCCGGTCAAGCTCGGTGACATCGCCACCGTGCAGCTGGTGGACGGCCCGGTCTCGATGACCCGGATCGACGGGCAGCGCGCGGCGACCGTCACCGCCAAGCCGACCGGCGACAACACCGGCGCGGTCAGCGCGGACCTCCAGTCGAAGATCGACGGCCTGGACCTGCCGACCGGCGCCACGGCCGAGATCGGCGGCGTCACCGCCGACCAGGACGAGGCCTTCGTCAACCTGGGCCTCGCCATGCTCGCCGCGATCGCCATCGTGTTCATGCTGCTGGTCGGCACCTTCCGGTCGCTGGCCCAGCCGCTGATCCTGCTGGTGTCCATCCCGTTCGCGGCGACCGGCGCGATCGGCCTGCTGATCGCCACCGGCACCCCGATGGGCGTCCCGGCGATGATCGGCATGCTGATGCTGATCGGCATCGTGGTCACCAACGCCATCGTGTTGATCGACCTGATCAACCAGTACCGCAAGCAGGGCTACGGCGTCGTCGAGGCCGTGATCGAGGGCGGCCGCCACCGGCTGCGCCCGATCCTCATGACGGCACTGGCGACGATCTTCGCCCTCCTCCCGATGGCGCTCGGTGTCACCGGTGAGGGCGGTTTCATCGCCCAGCCGCTCGCGGTGGTGGTGATCGGCGGTCTGATCACGTCGACGCTGCTGACCCTGCTCCTGGTGCCGACGCTCTACGCCATGCTGGAGCTGCGCAAGGAGCGGCGCGCGAAGAAGCGGGCGGCGAAGAAGGGCCTGCCCGAGCAGTCGCAGCCCTCGCAGGAGCCGGAGCCGGCCCAGGTCTGAGACCCCCGGCACGGCGAATCCGCCGGTACGACGAAGGGCGCCCCCGTGGACTCTCCACGGGGGCGCCCGCGTTCGCCCGCTCAGTGCTCAGTGCTCGCACAACGAGAACTCGCGCTCGTAGAGCTGTTCGTTGTGCTCGTCGACGAAGAACTTGCGTTCCCGCATCAGCTCTTCGCGGAAGGCCCTGGCCTGTTCCAGCGTCATCGTCGAGGTGTCGGACCAGGGCTGCTGCGGCGGCACGTCGGAGGTCGAGACGATCGTCTGCGAGGGGTCGACCAGGAAGAACGCGAGGATCTTGCGGTGCCCGGGCCGGGTGGGGTCCGCGAGGCGGAACGAGTCGACGCGGTGCTGCAAGACGTTCGGGAACGCCAGGCAGCGGCCCGCCGGGGTCGACGCCGATCCCAGCACCTGGTTCAGCGCATCCTCGTCCTCCAGGCCGTAGACCTCACGCAGTCCGTTGTCGTCGTTCTGCTCGTAGTCGGGATCGTCGAGCGCCGTCCGGAATCCCAGCCGGCTCTCGGTGATGTTCTCGCTGTCCCAGTAGTAGATGCCGGTCGAGACGATCCGCTCGTTCAGCATCCCCTCGACATGCCAGGAGCCGCCCGCGTACTCGGGCCGGTCCGGGGTGAGGTGGACGGTGGCGAGCTTGACGATCACCTGGAGACGGCGGCCGCGCAGGTCGACGCGGGCGGACGCGTCGGGCACCTCGGGCGGGGTGAAGTCCGGGGCGTCCGGGACGACCGGGCGGCGGTTCTCCCACCAGTCGTCCTGCGCCTTCTCCGCGGCGAGGAGGGCGGCCTTGTAGGCCTCGTCGTCGTCGAAGGAGGCCCTGTCCGGGTCCTCCGGCTCCGAGTCGTACCAGCCGTAGGGGTCGGCCTCGATCCGCGGCGGCCGCGGACGGCGCAGGTCGGTGAGCACGTTCTCCAGCAGTGGGCGCATGCGCGCGAAGACGTCCGGCAGGACGGAGGCCAGTGCGCGATGGGTCTCGGGGTGGACGTTGTTGACGTACGAACGGAAGGTGACGGCGCCGTCCTTGTGGACGTCGACGTCGGTGGGCAGCCACTGGAACCGCTCCGAGAACTCGTGCCGGGAATACCGGTCCGTCGGGTTGTGCCAGGCCCGCTCGGGCGCGCCGCTCACGTCCTTCACCAGGCAGAACAGTGAGGGATGCACCAGGTCGAGCACCTGGCCGCCGGACCCGGGATGCCAGTCCCGCTCCGCTTCGGGGACCTCCTCCAGCACCCGGACCGCCTCGCGCAGCCGGGTCCGCAGCGCGTCGTCGACCAGGGTGTCGGACTGCCACACCCCGTCGACGGCGGACACCTCGACGCCGGTGCGCGCGTCGCGCAGCGCGGCGTAGTGCGCCAGTTCGGCGAGCACGTAGCGGACCTGGGCCTCGGTGAGACCCTGGTCGACGGCTTCCCGGGTCCACCTGGCGACGATCTCGGGGTCGTTCATCTTCTCGAACCACCCCGGCTTCGCCCGGAGGTGGGCGCTGCACCGCATCATCTGCAGTTCCCGCAGGGTCCGGGGCGTCGCGAAGGGTATGGAGCGGGAAGCGTGAAAGGGCAGCGGAAAAGCAGACAGGCCGGTCAACTCCGGGTCCTCCCAGTCGGTGTAGGCGGCGGGAAGCCTACGGCAACGCACCGACACCCGAGAGGGGAGACGGCGCGGGGCCGCCCGGAGGAAGCCCTCCGCGGCGGCCCCGCGTCCCGACCGGGACCGGCGGCTACGGCAGCGCCAGCATCCGCTCCAGTGCCAGCTTCGCGAACGCCTCCGTCTCCCGGTCGACCTCGATGCGGTTGACCAGGGTGCCCTCGGCCAGCGACTCCAGGGTCCAGACCAGGTGCGGCAGGTCGATGCGGTTCATGGTCGAGCAGAAGCAGACCGTCTTGTCGAGGAAGACGATCTCCTTGTCCTCGGCAGCGAAACGGTTCGCCAGGCGGCGGACCAGGTTCAGCTCCGTGCCGATGGCCCACTTGGAGCCGGCCGGGGCCGCCTCCAGGGCCTTGATGATGTACTCGGTCGAGCCGACGTAGTCCGCCGCCGCGACGACCTCGTGCTTGCACTCGGGGTGCACCAGGACGTTCACGCCCGGGATGCGCTCGCGCACGTCGTTGACCGAATCCAGGCTGAAGCGGCCGTGCACCGAGCAGTGTCCCCGCCACAGGATCATCTTCGCGGCGCGCAGTTCCTCCGCGGTCAGCCCGCCGTTCGGCCGGTGCGGGTTGTAGACGACGCAGTCCTCCAGGGACATGCCGAGGTCGCGCACCGCCGTGTTGCGGCCGAGGTGCTGGTCGGGCAGGAAGAGGACCTTCTCACCCTGCTCGAACGCCCAGTTCAGGGCGCGCTCGGCGTTGGAGGAGGTGCAGATGGTGCCACCGTGCTTGCCGGTGAACGCCTTGATGTCCGCGGACGAGTTCATGTACGACACCGGCACGACCTGCCCGGCGACCCCGGCCTCGGTCAGCACGTCCCAGCACTCGGCGACCTGCTCGGCGGTGGCCATGTCGGCCATGGAGCAGCCGGCCGCCAGGTCGGGCAGGACCACCTTCTGGTCGTCCGAGGTCAGGATGTCGGCCGACTCCGCCATGAAGTGCACACCGCAGAAGACGATGTACTCCGCCTCCGGGCGCGCCGCCGCGTCCTTGGCCAGCTTGAAGGAGTCGCCCGTGACGTCGGCGAACTGGATGACCTCGTCGCGCTGGTAGTGGTGACCGAGCACGAAGACCTTGTCGCCGAGCTTCTCCTTGGCCGCACGGGCGCGCGCCACCAGGTCCGGGTCGGAGGGCGAGGGCAGGTCGCCGGGGCACTCCACGCCGCGCTCGCTCCTCGGGTCGGCCTCACGGCCGAGGAGCAGCAGGGCGAGGGGCGTCGGCTGTACGTCGAGCTCCTGGGTTTGGGCGGTGGTCACGACACGCACCCTTTCTCTTTTTCGTCGACCCTTTTCGTCGAACTGACGCTATATATCATAACCGGTTCACGTCACTTTGACGATGGCCATAGTGTCGGTGTGACGTGAATCCCGGTGTCCGATCCGTCGTCCGTCCACAGCCGCTGACCGCCGGCGGAGGCGTGTGCGAGCATTAAGGGGGCGCCGAGGACAAAGACTCGGTCCCGCCCGGAATGAATCCGCGGCTCCGTCGGTTGAAACCGTCGGCAAGCAGTCTCCGTACAACCCGGGAGAGATGTAGATGTCCGTATCGGACGAGACCACCACCGTCACCGACGGCATCATCCTGACCGACGCCGCCGCGGCCAAGGTCAAGGCCCTGCTCGACCAGGAAGGCCGCGAGGACCTGGCGCTGCGCGTCGCCGTCCAGCCCGGCGGCTGCTCCGGCCTGCGTTACCAGCTCTTCTTCGACGAGCGCTCGCTCGACGGTGACGTGGTGAAGGACTTCGGCGGCGTCAAGGTCACCACCGACCGCATGAGCGCCCCGTACCTCGGCGGTGCCACCATCGACTTCGTGGACACGATCGAGAAGCAGGGCTTCACGATCGACAACCCGAACGCGACGGGCTCCTGCGCCTGCGGCGACTCGTTCAGCTGACCGGCCGGTCCGCCGCGAGGCGGCGGAACGCGCGAAGGGCGGCGGCCCGGGATTCCCCTCCCGGGCCGCCGCCCTTCCGTCGTGTGAAGGGTGCGGTGTCACCGGCCCCGGGACGGAGCCGGCAGCCGCGCGCCCGGCTTGTGCACCGGGACGTCCTCGCCGTCCGAGCCCACGACCGCCCGGGCGCCGAGCGGCTCGTCCAGCGGCACCGTCCGCTCGTACTCCTCGGCGATCAGGACGCAGACCTTGTCCGGATGCGGGGTCTCGGTCACCGTGACGGTCACCTTCCCGCCGCTCTCCTCGGCCTTCGCGTCGTAGTCGGAGCACACCCCGCCCGTGAAGTGCACGGTCAGCTCGCCGTCGGCGGCCGTGTAACCGCTCACCCGCACGTCCCGCGGCTTCCCGGGCTTCGACGTCGGTTCGCCGGACGGGGAGGGCGAGGGGGGTGAGGCGGGGGCCGCCGTCGTCAGGTACTTCGGGTCGACCGCCGGATGGGTGACCGTGACGGTGCCGTCCGCGCCCGGCGTCCGCACCTCGAACAGCCAGGACGGCACCAGCGTCTGCCGCCCCCGCACCGGATGCGCGGCCAGCCCGAACACCGCGTCCTCGACGGTCGCGGTCCGCTTCTTCCCCGCCCCGGGCTGCTCCGACGGGCCGGTCGGCGGCGTGCACGGCACGTCGGCCGGGTCCTGGCGCGGCGCGGACCCGGTGCACCCGCCGACGCCCCCGACGGATCCGGCGCCCGCCCCCGGCTCGTTCAGCAGCGCCAGCGTCCGCCCGGCGTCCAGGACGGGATACGTGTCCCCCTTGACCGGCGTCTTCACCTGGCCGTTGCCGCCGACCACCTCGCCCCGCGCGCCGACGACGATCCCGGTGGTCCAGCCGTACGTGGGCATCCCGCCCACCTCGGGCGCCGCGTTCACGGCCCGCCGGGCTCCCATGACCCGGCTCGCGTCCAGCTTGGCGTCGTCCTGGCCCAGCGCCTTCAGCACGGGCGCCGCCGCCTTCTCGGCGGCCGCCTCGCCCACCGGGTCCCCGCCGGCCGAGGGGGCCTTGCAGGCGGCGCCCTTCTTGCAGTCGTCGGTGCCGGGCGCGTAGCGGTGGAAGGTCCAGGTGCCCGGCGCCCGCCGGTCCACCGTGAGCAGCGGACCGGAACCGTCCGCGGCGTTGCCGGCCTGCCACGCCCCGCCCCGGGCGCGGGGGGCGCCCTCGATGCCCAGCGCCTCGGCCAGCCGGGTCACCTCGGCCTCGGTGACGTCGCCCCTCGCCCGGTACACGGGCGCCGAGCCGGGACCCTCGGGGAGCGGGCCGTCGGCGCGGTAGGTGACGCCGTACGGGTCGGGTTCGCCGGGCGCGATGCCGTTCGAGCCGCCCTCGGGGGACGACGTCCCGTGGTCGTCGAGGGGGAGCGGCGGGGGAGTGTCGTCGCCCGCGGCCCCGGACGTCGTACCGCCGTCCGGGTCGTCGCCGGTGGCGGACGTGGCCAGGTAGGCGCCGCCGGCTCCCACCAGCAGCACCGCGGCGGCCACCGACGCGACCGCGACCGCCCGGGGACGCCGCCGCGCGGGACGCCCGGTGCCGGCCTCGGGGGCGGCGTCGGCGTCGTCGTTGTCGGGTCGCTCGGTGTTCACCGCATCGCTCCTTCGGCTGGTGCTGAGGACAGCGATGGGACGCGGTGGACCGGGATCCGGTTCCCGGTACCGGCGCGGATCGCCCGAACGGCCCCCGGGCCGGCCGGGGCGCTCAGTCGCCGTAGTCCGACATCGCCTCCAGCAACCGGGCCGAGGCCGGCGGCACCCGGACGCCGTGGATGAGGGCGAGCGGCACCGGCCGGGCGAGGACGTGGGGCGGCGGCGACCAGCGCGGGGTCATCCGGGCGCAGTCACCGCGCAGCGACTCCAGATCGCCGTCGAGGTCGGCCGGGGCGGGGTCGGCGGTCCGCAGATTCGTCATGACAGAACCGTAGGCACGTCCCGTATCGCGAGGAAAGTTGTACTACCGGGTAGTTTCGCCTCCTTCGGTGGGGCGTCCGTCCCGGGTAGCGTGAACCGTCAACCCGCCTCCCCTCAGGAGAGAGTCCACGCCGTGCGCATCGCAGTCACCGGCTCCATCGCCACCGACCACCTCATGACCTTCCCCGGCCGCTTCTCCGACCAGCTCGTAGCGGACCAACTGCACACGGTCTCGCTCTCCTTCCTGGTCGACCAGCTGGACGTGCGCCGGGGCGGCGTCGCGGCGAACATCGCCTTCGGCATGGGCCAGCTCGGCACCCGGCCGATCCTGGTCGGCGCCGCGGGCTCCGACTTCGACGACTACCGCGCCTGGCTGGACCGGCACGGCGTCGACACCGACTCGGTGCGCATCTCGGAGACCCTGCACACCGCCCGTTTCGTCTGCACCACCGACGCCGACCACAACCAGATCGGCTCCTTCTACACGGGTGCGATGAGCGAGGCCCGCCTCATCGAGCTGAAGACCGTCGCCGACCGCGTGGGCGGCCTCGACCTGGTCTCCATCGGCGCCGACGACCCGGAGGCGATGCTCCGGCACACCGAGGAGTGCCGCGCGCGGTCCATCCCCTTCGCCGCCGACTTCTCCCAGCAGATCGCCCGGATGAACGGCGACGAGATCCGGATACTGCTGGACGGGGCGACCTACCTCTTCTCCAACGAGTACGAGAAGGGGCTCATCGAGACCAAGACCGGCTGGAGCGACGCCGAGATCCTCGACCGCGTCGGCCACCGCGTCACCACCCTCGGCGCCCGGGGCGTGCGCATCGAGCGGGCCGGCGAGGCCACCCTGGAGGTGGGCGTCCCCGACGAGGAGCGCAAGGCCGACCCCACGGGCGTCGGCGACGCCTTCCGCGCGGGCTTCCTGTCGGGACTGGCGTGGGGCGTGACGCTGGAGCGGGCGGCGCAGGTGGGCTGCATGCTGGCGACCCTCGTCATCGAGACGGTGGGGACGCAGGAGTACCAGCTGCGGCGCGGGCACTTCATGGAGCGGTTCACGAAGGCGTACGGCGACGAGGCGGCGGAGGAGGTCCAGGCGCACCTGGGCTGACGCGCGGGGCCGCGACCAGGGGGGAGCCCTTCGAGGCGCGGTGGCGTGTGCGGGTGCGCGGGGGCCGGTCGCGCCCACGCGGCGGAGCCGCACACCGCCCCGCGCCCCTTCCCGGCGTCAGCCGGTCCGGCGGATCACGTACGCGGTGCCCTTCTCCGCCGGTTCCTCGCCCACGTACTCCTGTCCCCGCATCTCGCACCAGGCCGGGATGTCCAGGCGGGCCGCCTCGTCGTCCGAGAGGACCCGGACGGTGCCGCCGACGGGGACGTCGCCGATGACCTTGGCCAGTTCGATCACCGGCACGGGGCAGCGCCGGCCCAGCGCGTCCACCACGAGGTCGGGGCCGGCCGCGCGGACGGTCTCCGTCGCGGCCGGCGCCCCCAGCTTCTCGCGCACCGCGGCCACCGTCCCCGGCAGCACCTCCAGGAACCGCTCGACGTCCTCGGCCGGGGTCCCCGGCGGCAGCGACACCCGGACGTTGCCCTCGCTGAGCACCCCCATCGCCCGCAGGACGTGGCTCGGCGTCAGGGTGCTGCTCGTGCAGGACGATCCGGACGACACGGAGAAACCGGCGCGGTCCAGCTCGTGCAGCAAGGTCTCTCCGTCGACATAGAGACACGAGAAGGTGACGACCCCGGGCAGCCGGCGCACCGGGTCGCCGACCACCTCCACGTCCGGGACCAGGGACGGCACCCGCGTCCGGATCCGCTCCGTCAGCTCCCGCAGCCGGGCCGCCTCCGCCGCCGCCTCGGCCCGCACCGCCCGCAGCGACGCCGCGGCGGCCACGATCGCCGGCAGGTTCTCGAAACCGGGCGCCCGCCCCGACTCCCGCTCGTCCCCGGGCCCTTGCGGCGCGAAGCGGACCCCCTTGCGCACGACGAGCAGCCCCACCCCCGAGGGCCCGCCCCACTTGTGGGCGCTGCCCGACAGCAACGACCAGTCGCCCTCGACGCACCCCCAGCCCAGCGACTGGGCCGCGTCCACCAGCAGGGGCACCCCGGCGGCCCGGCAGGCCTCGGCCACCTCCGCCACCGGCTGCTCGGTGCCCACCTCGTGGTTGGCCGACTGGAGACACGCCAGCGCCGTGTCCACGCGCAGGGCGGCCGCGTACGCCGCGGGACCGACCGCCCCCGTCCGGTCGACGGGCACCTGCGTGACGCTCCCGCCGCCGGCCTCGTGCACCTCGGCCGCATGCAGTACGGAGGAGTGTTCGACCGCTGACACGATCAGGTGAGTCCCGACGCGCCGCCTCCCGGCCAGCGCCCCCGCCACCCCCGCATGCACCGCCCGGGTCCCCGAAGGGGTGAACACCAACTCGTCCGCCCGGCACCCCACGGCCTCGGCCGCCGCCTCCCGGGCGGCGTCCAGCAGCAAACGCGCCCGCCGCCCCTCCCGGTACAGCCGCGCGGGATCGGCCCACCCCTCGTCGAGCGACGCCAACAGCGCCTGCCGGGCGACGGGATGGAGGGGAACAGCGGAAGCAGCATCGAAGTAGGCCACGGGGCAACGCTAGAACGCCGGGGGCCGCAGCGCCCCGTCAGGGGCGCGGGGCTGGGACATGTGCGGCTCCGCCGCGCGGGCGCGACAAGCCGCAACGGACCGTCAGCCGCCGGACAACCCGAGCCCTCCACCCCCCGTGGGCGCCCCGCCCCACCCTTAAAGAGTGACCCCCGGCGCGTATGCCACCCTCCCCGCGACCCCCCGGAGGGCGTCGGCTAGGGTTTGGTCCGCATAAACATCAAACCCCTGCCCGACGCAGGGCGGCGACCGACCAGCGAGAAGGCAGGCCGCAGCCAACCGCGCGGGCGAGACTCTCGGGAAGGCGCTACGTGAGTCCCAACGGCTCCGACCGCTCGCCGCGGCGCCCGATGCGGCGGAAGCTGCTGCAGGCACTGACCGCGGGCCTGGTCCTGGCGACCGCCACCGGTTGCACATACGAGGACTTCCCCCGCCTCGGCATGCCCACCCCAACCACGGAAGAGGCTCCGCGGATCCTCTCCCTGTGGCAGGGCTCCTGGGCCGCCGCGCTGGCCACCGGCGTGCTGGTGTGGGGCCTGATCCTGTGGAGTGTCTTCTTCCACCGGCGCAGCCGCACCAAGGTCGAGGTCCCTCCGCAGACCAGGTACAACCTGCCCATCGAGGCGCTGTACACCATGGTTCCGCTCGTCATCGTCTCGGTGCTGTTCTACTTCACCGCGCGTGACGAGTCCGATCTCATGAGCCTCAAGAAGAAGCCCGACCTCACGGTCAACGTGGTCGGCTTCCAGTGGAGCTGGTGCTTCAACCACATCGAGGACGTCCCGGGCTCCACCGGCGACGCCAAGACCTCGAAGGAACTGGCCGGCATTCCGGACCGGTTCATCGACGACTTCCCGGCGAAGGCCGGCGGCGTCTACGACTGCGGTACCCCCGGCACGGAGAACCCGCAGACCGGCAACCCCGGGCCGACCCTCTGGCTCCCCAAGGGCAAGACGGTCCGCTTCGTCCTGACCTCGCGTGACGTCATCCACTCCTTCTGGGTGGTGCCGTTCCTCATGAAGCAGGACGTGATTCCGGGCCACACCAACGCCTTCGAGGTGACCCCCAACAAGGAGGGGACCTTCCTGGGCAAGTGCGCCGAACTGTGCGGCGTGGACCACTCCCGGATGCTGTTCAACGTCAAGGTCGTCTCCCCGGAGCGCTACGAGCAGCACCTCCAGGACCTCGCGAAGAAGGGGCAGACCGGTTACGTTCCCGCGGGCATCGCTCAGACGAGCCACGAGAAGAACCGGGAGACGAACAACCTGTGAGCATCCTCAACGAACCCCAGGGTGCCTCGGCAGCGGAGGACTCGTACGAGAACGAGCTGCCGGTACGGCGCAAGCAGCCCGGCAACGTCGTGGTCAAGTGGCTCACGACCACTGACCACAAGACCATCGGCACCATGTACCTGGTGACGTCGTTCGCGTTCTTCGTGATCGGCGGCGTCATGGCGCTCTTCATGCGCGCCGAGCTCGCCCGGCCCGGTCTTCAGATCATGTCGAACGAGCAGTTCAACCAGGCGTTCACGATGCACGGCACGATCATGCTGCTGATGTTCGCGACGCCGCTGTTCGCGGGCTTCGCGAACTGGATCATGCCGCTGCAGATCGGCGCGCCGGACGTCGCCTTCCCGCGGCTGAACATGTTCGCCTACTGGCTGTACCTGTTCGGCTCGTCCATCGCGGTGGGCGGGTTCCTCACCCCGCAGGGCGCGGCCGACTTCGGCTGGTTCGCCTACTCGCCGCTGTCCGACGCGGTGCACTCGCCCGGGATCGGCGGTGACCTGTGGATCATGGGTCTGGCCTTCTCCGGCTTCGGCACCATCCTCGGCTCGGTCAACTTCATCACCACGATCATCTGCATGCGCGCGCCCGGCATGACCATGTTCCGCATGCCGATCTTCACCTGGAACGTGCTGCTGACCGGTGTGCTGGTCCTGCTGGCCTTCCCGGTGCTGGCCGCGGCCCTGTTCGCGCTGGAGGCCGACCGCAAGTTCGGTGCCCACATCTTCGACTCCTCCAACGGCGGAGCGCTGCTGTGGCAACACCTGTTCTGGTTCTTCGGGCATCCAGAGGTGTACATCATCGCGCTGCCGTTCTTCGGCATCGTCAGTGAGATCATCCCGGTCTTCTCCCGCAAGCCGATCTTCGGCTACATGGGTCTGATCGGCGCGACCATCGCGATCGCGGGCCTGTCGGTGACGGTGTGGGCCCACCACATGTACGTGACGGGCGGCGTGCTCCTGCCGTTCTTCTCCTTCATGACCTTCCTGATCGCGGTCCCGACCGGTGTGAAGTTCTTCAACTGGATCGGCACCATGTGGAAGGGATCGCTGTCCTTCGAGACACCGATGCTCTGGTCCACCGGCTTCCTGGTCACCTTCCTCTTCGGTGGCCTGACCGGTGTCATCCTGGCCTCGCCGCCGCTGGACTTCCACGTGTCCGACTCGTACTTCGTGGTGGCGCACTTCCACTACGTGGTGTTCGGCACCGTGGTGTTCGCGATGTTCGCCGGCTTCCACTTCTGGTGGCCGAAGTTCACCGGCAAGATGCTGGACGAGCGCCTGGGCAAGATCACCTTCTGGACGCTGTTCGTCGGCTTCCACGGCACCTTCCTGGTCCAGCACTGGCTGGGTGCCGAGGGCATGCCGCGCCGCTACGCCGACTACCTGGCGGCGGACGGCTTCACCGCCCTGAACACGATCTCGACGATCAGCTCGTTCCTGCTCGGCATGTCGCTCCTGCCGTTCTTCTACAACATCTGGAAGACCGCCAAGTACGGCAAGAAGATCGAGGTGGACGACCCGTGGGGCTACGGCCGTTCGCTGGAGTGGGCGACCTCCTGCCCGCCGCCGCGGCACAACTTCCTCACGCTGCCGCGCATCCGCAGTGAATCCCCCGCCTTCGACCTGCACTACCCCGAGATCTCCGCGATCGATCAGCTGGAGAACGTCGGCCACGGTGAGAAGGCCCTCGCCGGCGGCAAGGAGGCCGGGAAGTGAAAATCCAGGGCAAGATGTTCATCTGGTTGAGCGTCTTCATCCTCGCCGTGGCGGTCGTCTACGGCTACTGGTCCAAGGAGCCGGCCGGTACCACGGCCCTCTTCCTGGCCTTCGGCCTGGCCATCATGATCGGCTTCTACCTCGCCTTCACGGCGCGGCGGGTCGACGTGGGCGCGCAGGACAACACGGAGGCGGACGTCGCGGACGACGCCGGTGAGGTCGGGTTCTTCAGCCCGCACAGCTGGCAGCCGCTGGCGCTCGGCATCGGTGGTGCCTTCGCCTTCATGGGCGTGGCCATCGGCTGGTGGCTGCTGTACTTCTCGGCACCGATCCTGTTGATCGGCCTGTTCGGCTGGGTCTTCGAGTACTACCGCGGCGAGAACCGCACCCAGTAGCACGCACCGAGCACCGAAGGGCCCGGACACTCCGTCAGGAGCGTCCGGGCCCTTCGTCTGCCGTACGGCCTCTCACTCCTCCGGCTCATCCACCGTGCCGCCTCCGACGGTCCTCCCTAGCGTGAGGTCATGAGCATCCCGGTTCACTTCCAGGCGCGGGGGCGTACGGTCGTCGGCTGCACCCTGCTGGTGATCGCCCTCGGCGCGAGCGTCACCGCCTGCACGGGCGACGACAATCCGCTGTCCGCCACGCCCTACGACGCGGCGGGCCAGATCTCCTTCAACGGCCCCACGGAGGCCGGGAAGAAGGCCGACCCGGACAAACCCCTGGAGGTGGTGGCCGAGGGCGCCGACGGGCGCATCACGGACGTCACGGCCATGGACGCGGCCGGGCGCTACGTCGCGGGCGAACTGTCCGCCGACGGCGCGCGCTGGCACAGCACCTCGCCGCTGGCCGCCAACGCCAGCTACACGGTGCGCGTCAGCACCGAGGACGGGGACGGGGCACCCGGCCGCAAGGTGCTCACCTTCGAGACCGGCAAGCCCGGCGCCAAGAAGGCCCTGGACGTCGTCTTCGGGCCCAAGGCGGGCGCGTACGGCGTCGGCCAGCCCGTCACCGCGGAACTGAGCCAGCCGGTCCGGGACCCGGCCCAGCGGGCCATAGTGGAGCGCGCCCTGAAGGTGCAGTCCACGCCGGCCGTGCAGGGCGCCTGGTACTGGGTGGACGACAAGAAGCTCCACTACCGGCCGCAGGACTACTGGCCCGCCCACGCCACCATCAAGGTGCACAGCACCCTGGACGGCATCAAGATCGGCGACCGGATGTGGGGCGGCAAGGCCAAACCCCTGAAGATCACCACCGAGGACCGCGTCGTCGCCGTCACCGACGCCGCCGCGCACACCCTCACGGTCTTCAAGGACGGCGAGGAGGTCCGCCAGCTCCCGGTCACCACCGGCAAGCCCGGCTTCGAGACCCGCAACGGCGTCAAGGTCGTCCTCGGCAAGGAATCCTTCGTACGCATGCGCAGCACCACCGTCGGCATCGCCGAGGGCTCCTCGGAGTCGTACGACCTGCCGGTCCACTGGGCCACCCGGGTGACCTGGAGCGGCGAGTACGTGCACGCCGCCCCCTGGTCCGTCGGCTCCCAGGGCATCGCCAACGTCAGCCACGGCTGCGTCGGCATGAGCACCGACAACGCGGAGTGGTTCTTCAACGAGGTCCAGGAGGGCGACCTCGTCGAGGTCGTCAACTCCGGCGGCGAGACGATGGAGCCCTTCGGCAACGGCTTCGGCGACTGGAACATGGACTGGGCGAAGTGGCGCACGGGCAGCGCCCTGACCGGCGGCGCCGGCAGTGCCGCCGGCACGGGTGAGCAGGCCAGGCTGAGGCCGGAGAGCGTCTGAGGAGGCCCTCAGGGAGCAGGTGACAGGGGCGCGGGGCGTGCCACCGCGCCCCCGGCCGGAAGGCGCCCTAGACGCCCTGCAGCCTCTTCTCGCGCAGCAGCGAGGCCAGCGCGCCCGCGAACTCCACCGGCTCCACCGGCAGCGTCACCGCCGCCTCCGCCCGGCTCCAGGTCGCCAGCCAGGCGTCCTGCGGCCGCGCGATGAGCAGCAGCACCGGCGGGCACTGGAAGATCTCGTCCTTGATCTGGCGGCACATGCCCATGCCGCCCATCGGCACGGCCTCGCCGTCCAGGACGCAGACGTCGATCCCGCCCCGGTCCAGCTCCTTGAGCACGGCGGCCGGAGTCGCGCACTCCACGAACTCGACCACCGGCACGTCCGGGGCCGGCCGGCGGCCGGTCGCGAGCCGCACCTGTTCGCGGGTGTTGGAGTCGTCGCTGTAGACCAGCACCGTGGCGGTCGCCTGCATGCTTCCTCCGATACGCGGTGAAGACCGATGGAGCCCGTGAGGCTGTCGTAGCCCGTTGGGCCGGATGCTACTCCCTCGAACGCCCCGTCAGCACGGGTTCGGACACGGCTTCGACGGGCCGTTCGATGGGCCATCCGGGCAGTACAGACGGGGCGGACACTCCGAACGGCACCCCCCGGGGTGAGGGCGGGATAAGCGACCGACATAATGTCGGTCGTGGCGACAGCAACGACAGTAGAAACCGGGCACGCGCACCCGTCGGTCAACCGGCCGAACCTCACCAGCGTCGGAACCATCATCTGGTTGAGTTCCGAGCTGATGTTCTTCGCGGCCCTCTTCGCGATGTACTTCACCCTGCGATCGGTGACGGGCCCGGACTTCTGGTCCGAGAAGGCTCACGCGCTGAACGTCCCGTTCTCCGCGACGAACACCACGATCCTGGTGCTCTCCTCCCTCACCTGCCAGCTCGGCGTGTTCGCGGCCGAGCGCGGTGACGTGAAGAAGCTCCGGATGTGGTTCATCGTCACCTTCGTGATGGGTGCGATCTTCATCGGCGGTCAGGTGTTCGAGTACACCGAACTGGTCAAGAAGGACGGGATCTCCCTGTCCTCCGACCCGTACGGCTCGGCGTTCTACCTGACCACCGGCTTCCACGGACTGCACGTGACGGGCGGCCTGATCGCCTTCCTGCTGGTCCTCGGCCGCACCTACGCGGCCCGGAGGTTCACCCACGAGCAGGCGACCGCCGCCATCGTCGTGTCCTACTACTGGCACTTCGTCGATGTGGTCTGGATCGGCCTGTTCGCCACGATCTACCTGATCAAGTAGTCGCGGCACCGCACCCGCGCAATACCAGAAGCATCGACGCAGAAGATCCTGACACCGGGGTAATCCGTGAAAAAGCTCTCCGCACGACGACGCCATCCGCTGGCGGCACTCGTCGTCCTACTCCTCGCGCTGGCATGCACAGGGGGGCTGTACGCCGCGTTCGCACCCGCGAGCAAGGCGCAGGCCGATGAAAGCGCCCAGTCCCTCGCCATCGACGAGGGCAAGAAGCTCTACGCCGTCGGCTGTGCCAGTTGCCACGGCACCGGTGGTCAGGGCACCAGCGACGGTCCGAGCCTGGTCGGCGTGGGCGCCGCGGCCGTCGACTTCCAGGTCAGCACCGGCCGCATGCCGGCCCAGCAGCCCGGCGCGCAGATCCCGGACAAGCCGAACATCTACTCCCAGGCGGAGATCGACCAGCTCGCGGCCTACATCGCGTCGCTGGGTGCCGGTCCGGCCGTCCCCTCCGAGGAGAAGTACGGCCCCGAGGGCGCGGACATCGCCAAGGGCGGCGAGCTGTTCCGCACCAACTGCGCGCAGTGCCACAACTTCACCGGCAAGGGCGGCGCCCTGACGCACGGCAAGTACGCGCCGAGCCTCGAGGGTGTCAGCCCGAAGCACATCTACGAGGCCATGCAGACCGGCCCGCAGAACATGCCCTCCTTCCCCGACACCGCCCTGTCGGAACAGAACAAGAAGGACATCATCGCCTACCTGGACGCGGTCAACGGTGACGAGACCGTGGACCCGGGCGGTCTTTCGCTCGGCGGCCTCGGGCCGGTCAGCGAAGGCCTGTTCGGCTGGATCTTCGGCCTGGGTGCCTGCATCGCCGTCGCCGTGTGGGTCGCCGCTCGGACCGCAAAGGCCAAGAAGTCATGAGTAGCCAAGACATTCCAGAAGAGAACCTGCCGGCTGAGCAGGGCGGCACGCACGTGCCGAAGCCCGCGGACGACAAGAACCCGTTCGCGGACCCGGGGCTGCCGCCCCACGAGCACCGGATCCAGGACGTCGACGAGCGGGCCGCCAAGCGGTCCGAGCGCGTGGTCGCCCTGCTGTTCACGGTGTCGATGCTGGCCACCATCGGCTTCATCGCCTCGTTCGTCGCGATCCCGCACGACAAGTCGATCTTCGTCTTCCCCCTCGGTCACATCAACGCGATGAACTTCGCGCTGGGCCTGACCCTGGGCGTGGCGCTGTTCACCATCGGCGCGGGCGCCGTCCACTGGGCGCGCACCCTGATGTCCGACGAAGAGGTCGCCGACGAGCGCCACCCGATCGAGGCCGACTCCGAGACCCGCGCGAAGGTCCACGCGGACTTCAAGCAGGGCGCCAAGGAGTCGGTGATCGGCCGGCGCAAGCTGATCCGCAACACGATGCTGGGCGCGCTCACGCTGGTGCCGCTCTCCGGCGTCGTCCTGCTGCGCGACCTCGGCCCGCTGCCCGGGACGAAGCTCCGCCACACGCTGTGGTCCAAGGGCAAGCTGCTCGTCAACATGAACACGAACGAGCCCATGCGCCCGTCCGACATCGGGGTCGGTTCCCTCACCTTCGCCAAGCCCGAGGGCCTGGAGGAGGACAACCACGACTTCCAGAACGAGATCGCCAAGGCGGCCCTGATGATCATCCGGCTGGAGCCGGACAGCATCAAGGACAAGCGCGAGCTCGAGTGGTCGCACGAGGGCATCGTGGCCTACTCGAAGATCTGCACCCACGTCGGTTGCCCGATCTCCCTGTACGAGCAGCAGACGCACCACGCGCTCTGCCCCTGCCACCAGTCCACCTTCGACCTTTCCGACGGCGCCCGGGTCATCTTCGGTCCCGCCGGTCACCCGCTGCCGCAGCTGCGCATCGGTGTGAACGACGAGGGCTATCTCGAGGCGCTCAGCGACTTCGAGGAGCCCGTCGGTCCTGCATTCTGGGAGCGCGGATGAGTACTGCAGCCAACGACGCACCCCGCTCGCGCGGGAAGGCACCGGCCGGCGAGCGCGTCGCCGACTGGGCCGACGGCCGGCTCGGGATCTACTCCCTGGCCAAGGCCAACATGCGCAAGATCTTCCCCGACCACTGGTCGTTCATGCTGGGTGAGGTCTGCCTCTACAGCTTCATCATCATCATCCTCACGGGTGTGTACCTGACGCTGTTCTTCCACCCGTCGATGAACGAGGTCACGTACCACGGCTCGTACGTCCCCATGCAGGGACAGCTGATGAGCGAGGCGTACAAGTCGACGCTCGACATCAGCTTCGACGTGCGCGGCGGTCTGCTGATCCGGCAGATCCACCACTGGGCGGCGATCATCTTCCTCGCCGGCATGTTCGTGCACATGATGCGCGTCTTCTTCACCGGCGCGTTCCGCAAGCCGCGTGAGATCAACTGGCTGTTCGGCTTCCTGCTGTTCGTCCTCGGCATGTTCACCGGTTTCACCGGCTACTCGCTCCCGGACGACCTGCTCTCCGGCACCGGTGTCCGCTTCACCCAGGGCGCGATCCTGTCCACGCCGATCATCGGCACGTACATCTCGATGTTCCTGTTCGGCGGGGAGTTCCCCGGGACCGACTTCGTCGCCCGGTTCTACTCGATCCACATCCTGCTGCTGCCGGGCATCATGCTCGGGCTCGTGGTCGGCCACCTGATCCTGGTCTTCTACCACAAGCACACGCAGTTCGCGGGTCCCGGCAAGACCAACAAGAACGTCGTCGGCATGCCGCTGCTGCCGGTGTACATGGCGAAGGCCGGAGGCTTCTTCTTCCTGGTCTTCGGTGTCATCGCGGTCATCGCCGGCATCGCCTCGGTCAACCCGATCTGGAGCATCGGCCCCTACCGGCCCGACCAGGTGTCCACGGGCGCCCAGCCGGACTGGTACATGGGCTTCGCCGAGGGTCTGGTCCGCGCCATGCCGGGCTGGGAGATCAACTTCTGGGGTCACACCCTGGTCCTCGGTGTGTTCATCCCGCTGGTGATCTTCGGTATCTTCCTCGCGGTCATCGCCCTCTACCCGTTCATCGAGTCGTGGGTGACCGGGGACAAGCGCGAGCACCACATCCTGGACCGGCCGCGCAACGCCCCGACCCGTACGGCCTTCGGCGTCGCCTGGGTCACCGCGTACATGATCATGCTGATCGGTGGTGGCAACGACATCGTCGCGACCCACTTCCACCTGTCGATCAACTCGGTCACCTGGTTCGTGCGGATCGGGTTCTTCGTCGGACCGGTCATCGCGTTCGTCATCACCAAGCGGATCTGCCTCGGTCTCCAGCGCCGGGACAAGGACAAGGTGCTGCACGGCCGCGAGTCGGGCATCATCAAGCGCCTGCCGCACGGTGAGTTCATCGAGGTGCACGAGCCGCTCAGCCAGGAGCAGCTGCACACGCTCACGGCGCACGAGCAGTACAAGCCGGCCGAGATCGGCCCGACGGTCGACGAGAACGGCGTCGAGCGCAAGGTGAAGGGCTCCGAGAAGCTCCGCGCCAAGCTCAGCGAGGCCTACTACGGCGAGGAGTCGCAGATTCCGAAGCCGACCGTCGACGAGTACAAGGAGATCACGAGCGGCCACGGCCACCACTGACCCTCCAGCGTCGCCACACCACGGTCGAAGGGCCCCGTCCGTTCCGCGGACGGGGCCCTTCGGCCGTGTCCGGGCTGGATAGGGTGGAACCGCACCTCCCTTCCACGACACACCCCACACACACGATTCAGGAGCGGCTCATGAGCGCTGTGACCCCCGCTGGAGGCGACATCGCGGCGGGCCACTCCTGGCCCGCCCTGCTGAACGGCCTGCTGGACGGCCGTGACCTGTCCGCGGACGAGACCGCCTGGGCGCTGGACGTGATCATGCGCGGCGAGGCGACCGACGCGCAGATCGCCGCCTTCGCGGTGGGACTGCGGTTCAAGGGGGAGACGGTCGAGGAGATCTCCGGGCTCGTCCGCACCATGTACGACCACGCCAACGTGATCGAGGTGCCGGGCAGGACCGTCGACATCGTCGGCACCGGCGGTGACGGCGCCAAGACGGTGAACATCTCCACCATGTCCGCGATCGTGGTGGCCGGCACGGGCGCGAAGGTCGTCAAGCACGGCAACCGGGCCGCCTCCTCGGCGTCCGGCGCCTCCGACGTCCTGGAGAAGCTCGGGGTCAACCTGGAGCTGACGCCGAAGCGGGTGGCGGAGGTCGCCGAGGAGGCCGGCATCACGTTCTGCTTCGCGGTGAAGTTCCACCCGGCCCTGCGCCACGTCGCGGCGGCCCGCGGCCAGCTCGGCATCCGCACGGTGTTCAACTTCCTGGGCCCGCTGACCAACCCCGCCCGGGTGAAGGCACAGGCCATCGGGGTCGCCCATGCCCGGATGGCACCGATCATCGCCGGTGTCTTCGCCGAGCGCGGCCACTCCTCCCTGGTCTTCCGGGGCGACGACGGTCTGGACGAGCTGACCACGACCGCCACCTCCCGGGTCTGGGTCGTGCGGGACGGCCGGGTGACCGAGGAGGCCTTCGACCCCCGGGACGTCGGGCTCGACCTGGTGCCGGTCGAGGCGCTGCGCGGCGCCGACGCCTCCTACAACGCCGACGTCGCCCGCCGCCTGCTGGCCGGCGAGCCGGGACCCGTACGGGACGCGGTGCTGCTGAACTCGGCGGCGGCCCTGGTGGCCCTGGAGCCGGGCGGGGCGCCGCTGGCGGAGCAGCTGCGGGCCGGGATGGACCGGGCGGCCGAGGCGATCGACTCGGGCGCCGCCAAGCGCGTCCTCGACCGCTGGGTGGCGGCCAGCCACGCCTGACGCATGTGACGTGCGTCCCGCGATCCGGACCCGGGTTGCGGGACGCCGATCACTTCCCATAAGTTTTTCGACAGGTCATGAGTGACAGTCATGAGGCCCCGGCCGACTGTCCGGCAACCCTCCGTCCGTGGCGGGGTGCCCCGGGTGAAGACCAGGCCGTGGACAGCAAGGTCCACGGCAAGCGCGGACCCCTCGCGGAACCAGGGGTCCTGGGTCGTCCGAGGGAGTCTCCCGTGAACCAGCGAATGCGATAGGGCCGCAGAGCCCCGCCTCCGCACCTCTTCCTTCACCTTTCGCAGCGCGCTTCTCGCGCTGGTTCCTCACGGGAGTCCGCCATGTCCGTACCCACCCCTGCCGCCACCGCCGTCGCCGCCCCGCTGCCCGTCCTCGGCCGGGACGTCACCGTGCCGCTCGTCACCGGCGGTGAAGTCACCTACGCCGCGCTCGACTACGCCGCCAGCGCGCCCGCGCTCCAGCGGGTCTGGGACGACGTGGCCGCCTACGCGCCGTACTACGGCAGCGTGCACCGCGGCGCCGGCTACCTGTCGCAGCTGTCGACCGACCTGTTCGAGAACGCCCGCGCCACGGTCGCCGCCTTCCTCGGCTGCCGGGACGACGACCAGGTGGTCTTCACCCGCTCCACCACCGACTCCCTGAACCTGCTCGCCGCCGCGCTGCCCGCCGGGAGCAGGGTCTTCGTCTTCGAGACGGAGCACCACGCCTCGCTGCTGCCCTGGCGGGACGCCGACGTGACCTACCTCGACGCCCCGCGCACCCCCGCGCAGGCCGTTCAGACCCTGGAGCGCGCCCTCGCCGCCCGCGAGCCGTACGGGCCCGCCCTGGTCTGCGTGACCGGCGCCTCCAACGTCACCGGCGAGCTGTGGCCGGTACGTGAACTGGCCGCCGCCGCACACGCGCACGGTGCCCGCATCGTGCTGGACGCCGCCCAGCTCGCCCCGCACCACCCCGTCTCCGTGACCGACCTGGACGTCGACTGGGTCGCCTTCTCCGGGCACAAGCTGTACGCCCCCTTCGGCTCGGGCGTGCTGGCCGGACGGGCCGACTGGCTGCGCGAGGCAGAGCCGTACCTCGCCGGTGGCGGCGCCAGCCGCCGGGTCAGCCGGCGCGCCGACGGCGGCGTGGACGTCCAGTGGCACGACAGCGCCGCCCGGCACGAGGCCGGGTCGCCCAACGTCATCGGCGCCTACGCCATCGCGTCCGCCTGCAAGGCGCTCACCGAGGCCGGGTTCGACACGCTGGTCGCCCGCGAGGAAGAGCTGATCCGCAGGGTGCGGGAGGGCCTCGCCGGGGTTCCCGAAGTGCGGATCCTCTCCCTCTTCGGCGACGACGCGCCGCGCGTCGGGGTGCTCTCCTTCGTCGTCGAGGGCTGGAACAGCTCCCACTTCGCCGCGGCCCTCTCCGCCGAGTACGGCATCGGGGTGCGCGACGGCCTCTTCTGCGCCCACCCGCTGCTGCGCACCCTGCTCGGCAGCGACCCGCAGGCGCAGGGCGAGTGCGGCGCACCCGAGGCGGTGCCCGGCGAGAAGTCCCTCAACGCCGTCCGGGTGAGCTTCGGCGCGGGCACCCCGGACGAGCACGTCGAGCGGTTCGTGAAGGCCGTCAAGGAGCTGGTGAGCGACGGCGCCCGGTGGAAGTACCGCACCGAGGACGGCCGTTGCGTGCCCGACACCACCTCGGCCGCCGACGCCTGAGCGGCCCGGGGGAGGAGGCCGGCCCCGGGTCGGGGGAGCGGCGCGGCGGTACGGTCACGCGCCCCTTCGGGGCGCGCCCGGCCCGGGTCGATCAGTTGTCCAGCCCGATGGCGAACGCCGCCTCCAGGTCGTGCTGCGAGTACGTCCGGAACGCGACGTGCGTGTCCGTGCCCTCCACGCCGGGGATCTTGCTGATCCGGCCGGGGATGACCTCGGCCAGGTCCTCGTGCTCGTTCACCCGCACCATGGCGATCAGGTCGTAGGTGCCGGTGACGGAGAAGACCTCGCTGACGTTCTCCAGCGCGGCGATCTGCTCCGCGATCTCGGGAATCCGGTCCACGCTGGTCTTGATGAGGACGATCGCGCTGATCACGGCTGGTTCTCTCCCTCGGGCGCCGTCACTGGAACGCCCCCAACTCTAGTCGTACGCCCGAACCGGGCCCAGGCGAAGAGGAAGCCGAGACCGAAGCCCACCAGGTGCGCGAGGTACGCCACCCCCGGCCCGTCACCGGCCCGGCCCGCCGCCATCCACTGCAGGGCCGCCCAGAACGGCAGCACGAGCCAGGCCGGGAAGCGCAGCGGCAGGAAGAAGAGGAAGGGCAGAAGGCTGGTCACGCGGGCCCGGGGGAAGAGGAACAGGAACGCGCCCAGGATCGCGGAGATCGCCCCCGAGGCGCCGACCAGGGACTCCTGGGAGTGGGCGTTGGCGCCCGCGTAGCCGAGCAGGGCCAGGTAGCCGCAGCCGAGGTAGAACAGGGTGAACTGGAGCCTACCCATCCGTTGTTCGGTCATCGCGCCGAAGACGTAGAGGAAGAGCATGTTGCCCAGCAGGTGCACCCAGCTGCCGTGGACGAACAGCGCGGTGGCCGGGGTGAGCGCCGAGCCGGGGGAGTCCTCGAACAGTTCTGCGGGGATCACGCCCCAGCGCCGGAAGTGGGCGCGCTGCGCCGCCAGCTGCTCCTCCCCGGTGCCGTACAGCGGGTTCAGCCCCGCCGCCGGGCTGACCAGGAACAGCAGGCAGCACAGCGTGATCAGCGTGTAGGTCACCGGCGCCGCCCGGCCCCCGGGCGGGCGGGCCGGGACGAGCTTCCTGGCCGCCCCGACCGTCCTGCGGGCCGTCCTGCTCCAGTTGCGGATCATGGATACAGAGCATGACGTAACGGACGCGAGGGTCCATAGCGCCTCGCCGCCGTGGACACGCGGGCGTCGGGTACCCGCCAGGCCGTAGGGTTACGAGCCACACGCACCGGGGAGGCCCGGCGCGTCACCGACACTGGAAGAGAGCGAACAGCCACGATGACGGTTCCCCTGCCGACCGACACGACGCGGTGGCGCTGCACCCTCTGCGGCAACCTCACCCGCTTCGACGTGACCCGGGCCTCGAAGGTCGTCGAGTACGTGCACCTCGACCTGGCCGGTGAGCCGACGGTGGAGGAGCGCGAGGTGCTCAGTGAGACCATCGAGTCGGTGCGGTGCCGCTGGTGCAACGCCGTGGACCAGGTGGAACTCGTCGACAGGCCGGATGCCGCCTCCTGAGTGGAGCGGCCCCGCACCAGGCGATTCCGGCGCGGGATCGCCCTGAGACATTGGGGTGACGGATGGTGGAGACACACGGCGGGGGGCCGGGCGACGGCGCCGCTGAGGTGCTCGACCGCCCGCTGCCCGACGGCGTGCGCCGCCGGGTCGTGCAGATCGTGTCCGACGGCTTCGGCTCGCTCACCCTCGGTGAGCTGCCCGCCCAGCTGAGGCAGTACGCCAGGTTCGCCCCCAACCGCAGGGCCAAGTTCGCCGGCAACGCCATGGCCGCCGCCGTGGAGACGGACCCGCTCTTCCGCCAGCGCGTCGGCGAGAAGTTCCGCGACGCCCAGCCGGAACTGGCCGGTGCCCTCGACGCCGGGTCCGCCCTCCCGGCCGCCGACCCGCTGGACGTGGCCGCCGCCGCCTACGTCCTGCGCCCGCACGGCTGGGTGAAGCTGGTGACCGCCGCCGGCGAGGAGGCGCAGCGCGCGGACGCCGAGCGCGCCGACGAGGAGAGCCGCGCCGAGCTGGAGCGGCTGCACGAGGAGCTGGCCCGGGCCCGGGAGCACACCAAGGCCGAGACCGAGCGGCTGCGCGCCGAGCTGGACACGGCGAAGCGGGAGAGCGAGTCGCTGCACCGCAAGCTGCGCTCCGCCCTCAGCGACGTCAAACGCGGCGAGGCCGCGCTGCGCAAGCTCCGGGCCGAGACGGACGCGGCCCGCGCCGAGGCGCACACCCAGGTGTCCGCCGCCGAGAGCGAGGCCCGGCGGCTCAAGGCCCGCCTCGGGGAGGCGGAGGCCGCCCTGGAGGCCAGCCGCAAGGCCGCCCGCGAGGGCCGCAGCGTCGAGGACATGCGCGTGCGGCTGCTGCTCGACACCCTTCTCGACGCCACCCAGGGGCTGCGCCGCGAGCTGGCGCTGCCCCCGGTGTCCGTGCGGCCCGCCGAGACCGTGGACGCGGTCGAGCCGGGCCGGATGACGCCGAAGGACATCGCCAACCGGGCCCTGTCCGAGAACGACCCGGCCGTCCTCGACCAGTTGCTGGCGCTGCCCCAGGCGCACCTGGTCGTCGACGGCTACAACGTCACCAAGACCGGCTATCCCCAGATGCCGCTGGAGAAGCAGCGCCTGCGGCTGCTCGGCCAGCTCTCGCAGCTCGCCGCGCAGACCGGCGCCGAGATGACCTGCGTCTTCGACGGGGCCGAACTGGCGGCGCCCGTGCTGCTCGCGCCGCCGCGCGGGGTGCGGGTGCTCTTCTCCAAGCCCGGCGTCACCGCCGACGAGCTGATCCGGCAGCTGGTGCGGTCCGAGCCGCCGGGCCGGCCGGTCATCGTCGTCTCCACCGACCGCGAGGTGGCCGACGGTGTGGCGCGCGCCGGCGCACGCCCGGTGGCGTCCGTGGTGCTCCTCAAGCGGCTTTCCTAGCCCCTGATTCACTTCCGTACCAACCGCAACGTAGGCGCCCTATGCCCGAATTGACGGAACCGTGACGCAACGTAGTGTCAGGTCGACGTCACTGCAGGTGAGTTGTGGCGAAAAACGCGGTGCGTAACCGTGATTTTTCGGCGGAGGATTTGAACTGATCACGAGTGGGTCACTAGGGTCACCCTTCGAACCCTCGAACGGGTGATCCCTCTCAAGAAGGAGCTCGTCTCCGTGGCGTCCCACCGTCGTCCCAAGCAGCCGAGCCGCACGCGCGTGACCGTGCTCACCACCGCTGCCGCCGCCGCTGTCGCTCTCAGCTCCCAGGCCGCCAACGCCGCCCCGAGCGAGAAGCCGAGCAAGGACGAGGTCAAGGCCAAGGTCGACAAGCTCTACGAGGAGGCCGAGCAGGCCACCGAGAAGTACAACGGCGCCAAGGAGAAGCAGGAGAAGCTCCAGAAGGAGATCTCCACCATCCAGGACAACGTCGCCCGCGGCCAGGAGGAGCTCAACGAGCTGCGCGACGGCCTCGGTTCGATGGCCAGCGCCCAGTACCGCTCCGGGGGCATCGACCCCTCCCTCCAGCTCTTCCTGTCCGCCGACCCGGACAACTACCTGGACAAGGCCTCCACCCTCGACCAGCTCAGCGGCCAGCAGGTCGAGGCGCTGAAGAAGATCCAGGTCAAGCAGCGCGACCTCGCCCAGCAGCGGTCCGAGGCCTCCGAGAAGCTCAAGGACCTCTCCGCAACCCGCACCGAGCTGGGCAAGAAGAAGAAGCAGGTCCAGGGCAAGCTCTCGTCCGCGCAGAAGCTGCTCAACACGCTCACCGCGCAGGAGCGGTCGGCCCTCCAGGAGGAGGAGCAGCGCTCCAACCGCGCCAGCGAGCGCCAGGTGCTCACCGGCGGCAAGTCCACCCCGGCCTCCGGCCGCGCGGGCGCCGCCTTCGCCGCGGCCCAGGGCAAGATAGGCACGCCGTACGTCTACGGCGCCACCGGTCCGTCCTCCTTCGACTGCTCGGGCCTGACCTCCTGGGCGTACGCGCAGGCCGGCGTCGGCATCCCGCGCACCTCCCAGGCACAGGCCAACTACGGCACCCGCATCTCCTCGATGAGCCAGCTGCAGGTGGGCGACCTGGTCTTCTTCTTCAGCGACCTGCACCACGTCGGCCTCTACGCCGGCAACGGCCAGGTCCTGCACGCGCCGCGCACCGGCACCAACGTCCGCTACGAGTCGATGAGCACGATCGGCGGCCCGTTCATGTTCGGCGTGCGCGTCTGACCGCGGTCGGCGTGTGCCTCTGAAGGTGCCCGGCGTGTGCCTCTGACCGTGCCCGGTGCGGAGGCCCGGCCAGGTGCCGCCGCGCCACCCGGAACCAGTCCCGCCGTACCGCCCGTTCGGGCGAATCACGTCCGGGTCGTGTGACCCCCCGCCCCGCCGGTGACCTGCGTCAGCGGCGGGGCGTCGTGTTGCGCGGCCCCGGAGGTCGTTGGCCGGTGCCCCGCCGCGGGGTTACTGTCTGCCGCGTTTCCCCGTCCGCCAGCGGAAGGAGTGCGGCTTCCCGTGGGGTCCCATCGCCGCCTTGCACCATCCGGGTTCGACCGCGGCTCCACCGCCGCCGTGGGCCTGCTCTCCGTCGCCGCCGCGCTCCTGGGCGCCGTACCGGCCACGGCCGCGCCGCACGACGACCGGCGGGCGGAGGTGGACCGCCTGCACACCGAGGCGGAGCAGGCGACCGAGGCGTACAACAAGGCCGACGCGCGCACCGACCGGCTGCGCGAGGAGGTCTCCACCGCGCAGGACCTCATCGCCCGCCGGCAGCAGCACGTCAACACACTGCGCGACGCGCTCGGTTCGCTGGCCGGGGCCCAGTACCGCTCCGGCGGCATCGACCCGTCGCTGGCGCTGCTGCTGTCCGCCGAACCGGACGACTACCTCGACCGGGCCTCCGTGCTCGACCGGATCACCACCCGTCAGGCGGGCGAGCTGAGAGAGCTCCAGCAGGCGATGCGCGACCTCGCGCAGGACCGCGCCGAGGCGGCCGCCAAGCTCGCCGAGCTGGAACGGGGCCGCAAGGCCGTCGCCGCCCACAAGAAGACCGTGGAGCGCAAGCTCGCCAAGGCCCGTGCGCTGCTCGCCGCCCTGCCGGACGACGAACGCGCCGCCTACGGGCGCGGCTCCCGCTCCGGCCGCGAGGACCTGACCGCCCTGGCCGGCGCCGCCGCTCCCGCCTCCGGCCGCGCCTCCGCCGCCTTCGCCGCCGCCCGCTCCGCCCTCGGCAAGCCCTACGTCTGGGGTGCCAACGGCCCCTCCGGCTTCGACTGTTCGGGCCTGACCCAGTGGGCCTACGCGCAGGCCGGCGTCGGCATCCCGCGCACCTCCCAGGCGCAGTCCGGCACCGGGCGCCGGGTCTCCCTGTCCGAGGCACGCCCCGGCGACCTGGTCGCCTACCGCAGCGACGCCAGCCACATCGGCATGTACGCCGGCAACGGCCAGGTGATCCACGCCCCCTACCCCGGAGCGCCGGTGCGCTACGACCCGGTCGGCATGATGCCGATCTCGTCCATCACGCGGGTGTGACACCGGCGAGGGTCCCCGGGCCCGGCCCGGCCGGTGCTCGTGCCTGCCGCGGCCCGGCTCCCGCTCCTCGCGGGGGTGTGATGCCGGTGCGGGGCTTGCGGGCTTGAGGGGAGCTGGTGCCTGGGGCCTGCCGGGTCGGGGCCCTCGGCGCCCGCGGCGCCGTCGCCGGGGTGTGCGATGCCGGTGCGGGCTCACGAGCTGGACGCGGCCGGTGCCTGGGGCCAGGGGCCTGGGGCCTGCTGGTTCCCGGCGTCGGGCGCTCGACTTGGATGCGATGCCGGTGCGGGGTTCACGGGTCCGACGGAGCCGGTGTCCGTGGCCTGCCGGGTCCCGGGTGCCCGTGCGTCACACGGGGGTGGCACCCGTGCCGGCCCCACGGGCCTGACGTGCCGGTGCTCGCGGGCTGCCGGGTCACGGCTCCCGGGGGCCCCGGTCCGGTGCCGTCCCCGGTCCCGCGCCCGTACGATCGGGAACGTGGCTGGTCGAACGCGGGTGCCGGGGTGGTCGGCGGGGGTGCTGTGCCTGCTGCTCGTCGGGCTCGTGGGCTGCGGTGGCGGGAGCGTGGCCGATCCCGCCCGGGCCGAGGTCCAGGGGGTCCTCGACCGGCGGGCCGCGGCCGTCCTCGCCCACGACGCGGCCGCCTACGCGCGCACCGGCGCCGGTGCCCGCTTCGGCGACCTGAGCGCGATCCCGCTGGCCGCCTGGTCGTACCGGGTGCGGGACCTGGACCGCAGCGGCGACACCGCCACCGCCGACGTCGAGCTGCGCTATCGCGTCGAGGGCTACGACCGGGGTGCCGTGGCCACCGGCCGCACGCTGCGGCTGAGCCGGGAGGGCGCCGGCGGACGGTGGTCCGTCGACTCCGACCGGCCCGCGAAGAAGTCCGGCCAGCAGCCCTGGGACCAGGGCGAGGTCGAGGTCGTCCGCGGGACGCACAGCCTGGTCCTCGGCGTCGGGCAGCCCACCGGAACCCTGCGCCGCTTCGCCGGCCTTGCCGACCGGGCGGTGCCCGCCGTCGCCGACGCCTGGGACGGCGACTGGGCCCGCCGGGTGGTCGTGGTCGTCCCCCGGTCGCTGGAGGGCATGGCGGGCCTGCTCGGCTCGCCGGCCTCCTCCTACCGGGGCATCGCCGCGGTCACCACCGGGGAGACGGGCGGCCGGGAGCACGCCCCGGCGGACCGGATCATCGTCAACCCCGACGCGTACGGACTCCTCGGCGACCTCGGCCGGCAGGTCGTCCTCACCCACGAGACGACCCACGTCGCCACCCGCGCCGACACCACCTCCGCCACGCCGCTGTGGCTCTCCGAGGGCTACGCCGACTGGGTCGGCTACCGCGACAGCGCGCGCGCCGCCGCCGAGGCCGCCCCCGAGCTGGCCGAGGCGGTCGCCCAGGGCGAGGTGCCGGCGCGGCTGCCGACGGACGAGGACTTCGGCTTCACCGCCGACGCGCAGGAACTGGCCCGGGCCTACGAGGGCGGCTGGCTGGCCTGCCGGATGATCGCCGAGCAGTGGGACGAGGACCGGCTGGACGCCTTCTACCGCGCCGTGGGCGCGCACGGCGAGCGCGCGGGCGCCGTCGAGGACGCGACGAGGAAGGTGCTCGGGACGACCCAGGAGGACTTCACGGCGCGCTGGCGGGAGTATCTGCGGACGCGGCTCGGCTGAGCCCGCCGGGCTCTCCGGCGCCGCCCGGGCGCCCGGGCGGCACCGTGTCCCGCCACAGGGCGCGGGCGCCGACGAGCGTGGCGGCCACCAGCAGGACGTTGCGGACGGCCAGGAGCGTGATGCCGAGCGGGGTGCTCGTGACGACGTCGCCGAACAGGAGCGGGAACTCCAGCAGCGTCACCAGGCTCGCCACCAGCACCAGGGTGACCGGCACCCGCATCCGGCTCTCCCGGAAGCACCGGCAGACGGCACCGACGCCGATCAGCCACACCAGGTACTGCGGACTGATCACCCGGCTCGTCACCGTGAACATCAGCACCGCCACGAAGGCCGCGTCCGCCGCCGTGTGCGCCGCGAACCCCGGGCCCCCCGACCGCGCGGCCAGCAGCCGCCACAGCACCAGCCAGCCGAACGCCACCCCGCTGAGCGCCATCGAGACCGTGCCCACCGTGCCGACGTGCGGGCCCAGGAACTCCATGGAGCCGTAGTTCAGCAGCACCCCGCCCTCCCAGCCGAAGTGCCGCGCGACGTGGAAGACCAGCGAGCCCAGCGACTCCACCTCGACGCCCCGCTCACGCTGGAACGTCAGGAACGCGAACGCCCCCGGCATCGACACGGCGAACAACGCGGTGAGCCCCGCGCCGCTCAGCACGGCGGCGAGCCACGGCGCCCGTCCCCGCATCCCGAGGAGCACCATCGCGGGCCACACCTTCAGCAGCGCCCCGAGCGCCGCCAGGCCGCCGGCCACGCGGGGATGCCGGCCCGCGGCGAGCAGCGCGGCCACCGCGACGGCGGTGACCATCACGTCGTAGCGGGCGTACACCGTCGGGCCGAGCAGCGGCACGCCCACCACCCACACCCACGCACCGCGCGGCGAGCGGCCCGGCCCCCGGCCCGCGTGCCACAGCAGCGCCAGGACGGCGGCGTCCGTGACGCAGACGAGGACGAAGAACGCCGTCGCGTACTCCAGGAAGGGCAGCAGGCCGGGGGAGACGATCGGGAGGGCCGCGGCCGGCGGGTACTGCCAGGTGACGTCCGCCAGCGGAAACGTTCCGGTGCGCAGGACGTCGGACCAGCCCCGGTAGATCACGGACACGTCGCTCGTGACGTCCGGGCCGGGGAAGACCAGCACCTTCAGCACGAACAGCAGCAGCACCAGCCGCGAGGCGCCCCAGGTCGACAGCAGCCACACCGGTGACCGCCTCGCGTCCTTCGTCTCCACGTGCTCCCTGCCCGTCCGTCCTGCCGGCCGCTGCTGCCTTCCGGTGCGGACATGATGACCCGGACACCTGTACGTGTGCCACAGGAGGCGGCCCGGTCCGCACCCGGCGGCCGGTTCGGTAGGGTCGGCGACGTGCGCAAGACCTTGATCGTGACGAACGACTTCCCGCCCCGTCCGGGTGGCATCCAGGCCTTCCTGCACAACATGGCGCTGCGCCTGGACCCCGAGCGGCTGGTCGTCTACGCCTCCACCTGGAAGCGGAGCCGCGAGGGCATCGAGGCCACCGCCGCCTTCGACGCCGAGCAGCCCTTCACCGTCGTACGGGACCGTACGACGATGCTGCTGCCGACGCCCGGCGCCACCCGGCGTGCGGTGGGCCTGCTGCGGGAGCACGGCTGCACCTCGGTGTGGTTCGGGGCCGCCGCGCCCCTCGGCCTGATGGCCCCGGCCCTGCGGAAGGCGGGCGCCGAGCGCCTCGTCGCCACCACCCACGGCCACGAGGCGGGCTGGGCCCAGCTGCCCGCGGCCCGCCAACTGCTGCGCCGGATCGGCGAGTCGACCGACACGATCACCTACCTCGGCGAGTACACCCGCTCCCGCATCGCGGGCGCGCTCACGCCGGAGGCCGCCGCCCGGATGGTGCAACTGCCGCCCGGTGTCGACGAGAAGACCTTCCACCCGGGCAGCGGCGGCGACGAGGTGCGCGCCCGCCTGGGCCTCACCGACCGGCCCGTCGTCGTCTGCGTCTCCCGCCTGGTCCCGCGCAAGGGCCAGGACACCCTGATCCGCGCGATGCCCCGCGTCCTCGCCGCCGAGCCGGACGCCGTCCTGCTGATCGTCGGCGGCGGCCCCTACGAGAAGGACCTGCGCCGCCTCGCCGCCGAGACGGGCGTGGCCGGCTCCGTCCACTTCACCGGCCCCGTGCCCTGGTCCGAGCTGCCCGCCCACTACGGCGCCGGGGACGTCTTCGCGATGCCCTGCCGCACCCGCCGGGGCGGCCTCGACGTGGAGGGCCTCGGCATCGTCTACCTGGAGGCGTCCGCGACCGGTCTGCCCGTCGTCGCCGGCGACTCGGGCGGCGCCCCCGACGCGGTGCTCGACGGCGAGACGGGCTGGGTGGTCCGCGGCGCCGACCCGGACGAGTCCGCCGACCGCGTCATCACCCTCCTCGCCGACCCGGAACTGCGCCGCAGAATGGGCGAGCGGGGCCGCTCGTGGGTCGAGGAGAAGTGGCGCTGGGACCTGCTGGCGGAACACCTGAAGGCGCTGCTGTAACGCGGGGTGCCTTGTCGGCACGGGGGAGTCGCACTGACCTCAGGGGCGCGGGGAACTGCGCGACCAGCCCCGTCGGACGGGATGCCGCCAACGAACCGCACCCGGCACCCCATGGGCGCCCCTACTTGGCGTAGATCGCCTCGATCTCGTCCGCGTAGTCCTTCGCCACGACGTTCCGCTTCAGCTTCAGCGAAGGCGTCAAGTGCCCCGAGTCCTCGGTGAACTGAGCCCCCAGCACCCGGAACTTCCGCACCGACTCCGCCTTCGACACCGCCGCGTTCCCGTCGTCGACCGCGTCCTGGATCGCCGCGAGCAGATCCGCGTCGTCCCGCAGCGACACCGCGCTCGACCCGGCCGGCTTCCCGTGCTCCTCGCACCAGCGGCCCAGGAACTCCTCGTCGAGGGTGACCAGCGCGCCCACGAAGGGCCGCCCGTCGCCGACCACCATGCACTCGGCGACCAGCGCGTGCGCCCGGATGCGGTCCTCTATGACGGCCGGGGCGACGTTCTTGCCGCCGGCCGTGACGATGATCTCCTTCTTGCGGCCGGTGATCCGCAGGTAGCCGTCCTCGTCGAGGGTGCCGATGTCGCCGGTGTGGAACCAGCCGTCGGCCAGCGCCTGAGCGGTCGCGGCCGGGTTGTTCCAGTACTCCTTGAACAGGTGCTCGCCGTGCAGCAGCACCTCGCCGTCGTCCGCGATGCGCACCACGGAGCCGGGCAGCGGCTGGCCGACCGTGCCGATCTTCTGCCGGTCCCAGGGGTTGAAGGCGGTGGCCGCGCAGGACTCGGTCAGGCCGTAGCCCTCCAGGACGGTGAAGCCGATGCCGCGGAAGAAGTGGCCGAGCCGCTCGCCGAGCGGGGCGCCGCCGGAGATCGCGTACTCGCCGCGGCCGCCGAGGACCGTACGGAGCTTGCTGTAGACGAGCTTGTCGAAGACCTTGTGCTTGATCTTCAGACCGACGGCCGGGCCCGACGGGGTGTCCAGCGCCTTGCTGTACGCGATGGCGGTGTCGGCGGCCTTGTCGAAGATCTTGCCCTTGCCGTCGGCCTGCGCCTTGGCCCGCGCCGAGTTGTAGACCTTCTCGAAGACGCGCGGCACGCCCAGGATCAGCGTGGGCCGGAACGCGGCCAGTTCGTCGGTGAGGTTCTTGATGTCGGGGACGTTGCCCAGCTTGATCGGCGCGATCATCGGCGCGACCTGGACCAGCCGCCCGAAGACGTGGGCGAGGGGGAGGAAGAGCAGGACCGAACACTCACCGGTGCGGAAGAGCGGACGCAGCCGCTCGACGACGTTGCCGCACTCGGCGAAGAAGCTGCGGTGGGTGAGCACGCAGCCCTTGGGGCGGCCGGTGGTGCCGGAGGTGTAGACGATGGTGGCGGGGTCGTCCGCCTTCGCGATCGAGCCGCGCTCCTCGACGGCACGGTCGGTGACGTCCTGTCCGAGGCGCCCCAGCTCGTCCACCGCCCCGGCGTCGATCTGCCAGAGGTTCTTGAGGGCGGGCAGCTGCTCGCGCACCGACTCCACGGCCGCGGCGTGCCCGGCCGACTCCACGACGCACGCCGTGGCCCCCGAGTCGCTGAGGATCCACTGCACCTGCTCGGCGGAGCTGGTCTCGTACACCGGCACGGTGATCGCGCCGGCGCTCCAGATCGCGAAGTCCAGCAGCGTCCACTCGTACCGGGTACGGGACATCAGGCCGACCCGGTCGCCCGGCTGGACACCGGAGGCGATGAGGCCCTTGGCCGCGGAGTGCACCTCGGCGAGGAAGTCGCGCGCGGTCACGTCCTGCCAGGCGCCGCCCACCTTGCGGGCGATGACGGCGACGTCAGGATGCTGCGCGGCGTTCCTCCTGACGATGTCGGTCAGGTTTCCGTCCGTGGGGACCTCGTACAAGGCCGGAAGGCTGAACTCGCGCAAGACTGCTGCTCCTCATAGGGCGCCGGCGCCACGACACTGTGTGATGCGACGGTGCGGTCCAAGGGTCGGGCAAGTGCTCCGGAGAACTCATGCGCGATTCACATGTTGAAATCCAGAGCACGACTGGACGGCCCGGACGTTACCCGTCGGTATGCGTTCTCCGACAGGGGGTCCCCGCGAGATGTTCGCCGCGTCACACGGATGGGGTTTGCTTTGCGCACAGTAGTCGACGGATCAACCGACCAGCCAGTAACCGCAGGTCCGACCGCCACTGTTCACATCAGGCACGCGCTGCTTACGCTTGATCGCCATGGCACCCACACCGCCTCGTAACACGAGCACGCGCGTCCACGTGGTCAGCGACGTCCACGGCAACGCCCGCGACCTGGCCAGGGCCGGCGAGGGCGCCGACGCCCTGATCTGTCTCGGGGACCTGGTCCTCTTCCTCGACTACGCCGACCACTCGCGCGGCATCTTCCCCGACCTGTTCGGCGTCGCGAACGCCGACCGCATCGTGGCGCTGCGCACCGCCCGCCGCTTCGACGAGGCCAGGGACTTCGGCAGGCGGCTGTGGGCCGAGACCGGCGGGGACCCGCGCGAGCTGATCGAGCGGGCGGTGCGCAGGCAGTACGCCGAACTCTTCGCCGCCTTCCCGACTCCGACGTACGCCACCTACGGCAACGTCGACGTGCCGCCGCTGTGGCCGGAGTTCGCCGGGCCCGGCACCACCGTGCTCGACGGGGAGCGGGTGGAGATCGGCGGCCGCGTCTTCGGCTTCGTCGGCGGCGGCCTGCGGACCCCGATGAACACGCCGTACGAGATCAGCGACGAGGCGTACGCGGCGAAGATCGAGGCCGTCGGCGAGGTGGACGTGCTGTGCACCCACATCCCGCCGGACGTCCCGGAACTGCTCTACGACACGGTGGCCCGACGCTTCGAGCGGGGCAGCCGCGCGCTGCTGGACGCCATCCGCCGCACCCGGCCCCGCTACGCCCTGTTCGGCCACGTCCACCAGCCGCTGACCCGGCGGATGCGCGTCGGGGCGACCGAGTGCGTCAACGTCGGCCACTTCGCGTCGACGGGACGGCCCTGGGCGCTGGAGTGGTGACCGGGGGCGGCGGACCCGCGCAGGTGGGTGGTGACATGCCCCGCCCCCGTGCGCGATAGCCTGCACGCGGCACACACGTGCGCGCGACGGGCGCACGACCACCTCAGTAGCGGCCCGCATCCGGAGGAGCCACGGCGATGGCGGAACACACCAGCTCGAGCATCACCATCGAGGCGGCACCGGCCGACGTCATGGCGGTGATCGCCGACTTCGCCCGCTACCCGGACTGGACCGGCGAGGTGAAGGAGGCGCAGGTCCTGGCGACCGACGCGCAGGGGCGTGCCGAGCAGGTCCGACTCGTCATGGACGCCGGGGCGATCAAGGACGACCAGACGCTGGGCTACACCTGGACCGGCGAGCACGAGGTCTCCTGGACGCTGGTGAAGTCGCAGATGCTGCGCTCCCTCGACGGCTCCTACCTGCTCCGCCCGGCGGGCACGGGCACGGAGGTCACCTACCGGCTCACGGTGGACGTCAAGATCCCCATGCTCGGCATGATCAAGCGCAAGGCGGAAAAGGTCATCATCGACCGGGCCTTGGCAGGCCTGAAGAAGCGAGTGGAGTCGAACCGCCCCTAGCCGCGCGGCAGCCACCGTGCCGCCCCCGCCCCCGCTGCGGGCAGCCGCCACGCCCCCCCCGCTGCGGGCAGCCACCGTGCCGCGCCCCCCGGCTGCGGGCAGCCGCCACCCCCCCCGCTGCGGGCAGTCGTGCCGCTGGGGCGGCACGGGTGGGCGCAGCGGCACCCCGCAACGCCGGGCCGCGCCCCCCGGCACCCCGGCGCACCCTTACCCGGCGTCGCCAAGGCACCCGCCCCCGGCGCCGCCAAGGCACCGGTACCGTTCACCCCCATGCGCACCCTCCTGATCACGGGCCCCGGCGGCACCGGCCGTACCACGCTCGCCGCCGCCACCGCGCTCAAGGCCGCCCGCCAGGGCACCCGCACCCTCCTCCTCGGCACCGACCGCGACGACACCCTCGGCGCCGTGCTCGGCGTGCGCACCGGCCCCGCGCCGACCACCGTCGAACCCGGCCTCACCGCCTGGCGCCCCGACGCCGCCCAGAGCTTCCGGGAAACCCTCGCCGCCCTCCAGGACCGCGCGGCCTCCGCCCTCGACCTGCTCGGCGCCTCCCGCCTCGAAACCGAGGAACTCACCCCGCTGCCCGGCGCCGACGACCTCGCCCTGCTGCGCGCCCTGCGCGAGGCCGCCCTCGCCGAGGCGCACGACCTCCTCGTCGTGGACCTCCCGCCCGCCCCGCGTGCCCTCGCCCTGCTCGCCGCACCCGAGGAACTGCGCCGCAGCCTGCGCCGTCTGCTCCCGCCCGAACGGCAGGCGGCCCGGGCCCTGCGCCCCGTCCTCGGCCGGCTCGCCGGCGTCCCCATGCCCACCGAGGCGCTGTACGAGGCCGCGGCCCGCTGGGACCTGGAACTCGCCGCCACCGAGGCCGTGCTGGCCGACCGGAACACCACCGTACGGCTGGTCGCCGAGCCCGGACCGGCCGGCGCCGACGCCGTCCTCGTCACCACCCTCGGCCTCGCCCTGCGCGGCCTGCGCACCGACCTGCTGGTCGCGAACCGCGTCCTGCCCGAGGACGTTCCGGCGGACAGCCGGCTCGGCGGCCTCCTCGCTCAGCAGCGCAAGACCCTGGAAGGGTGGCGGGAAACGCACGACGTCCACGCCGTCGCCCATCTCGGCCGGGACCCCCGGGGTACGGACGACCTGACGGCCCTGGACGTGCCGGGCGTCGACCCGGCCGCCTCCCCGGTCGAGTGGCCCGTCACCGACCAGCTGGCCGGGGACGGCGTGCTGGTCTGGCACATCCCGCTGCCCGGCGCCGTGCGCGAGCAGCTCGACCTGGTCCGCCGCGGTGACGAACTGGTCGTCGCCGCCGGGCCGTTCCGCCGCACGCTCCCGCTGCCCTCCGCGCTGCGCCGCTGCTCCGTGGACGGGGCCGCGCTGCGGGACGGCACACTCGCCGTCCGGTTCGCTCCGGACCCGGGGCAGTGGCCGCGGGAGCGCTGACCGGCGGAACCCGGCGGGACCGCGGCCCGTTCGGGTAACGTCGTAAGGACGAACCGTAGTCAGGAGTCCGTGATGAGCGAAGAGCTCCCCCCGTCCGAGGCCCCTCGCCCCGACGAGGCCGACGCGGTCGACGAGACGCGTGTGACCGGGGAGACCCGAGCCACGGACGGGACCCGCGCGACCGACGGGACCCGCGCGACCGACGGGACCCGTGCGACGGACGAGCCCCGTGCCGCGACCGACGCCGACGCCTGGGCGACGGCGTGCGCCGAGGACCTGGAGTCGGAGCAGGCCCGCCGCCGCGCCGCGTACGGGCCGCCGCCCGGCTCGGCCGCCGAGGAGCTGCGCCGGCTGGTCGACACCGTCGCCGACAAGCTGTCCGCCCTCCAGTCCCCGCTGCTCGGCCAGGTCGCCGGACCCGCCGCCCAGCAGGTGGTCCGGCAGGTCGTGCAGCAGGCGAAGGCCGCCGTCGAACCGGTCATCGAGCGCAACCCGGGGGTGTTCGACCACCTCGCCGCAGCGGGCGGTGAACTCCTCGCCGCCTACCGCTCCGCCGTCCAGAACCAGGAACGCCGCTGGACCACGGGCGACACCGCCCCGAAGGACCCGGGCGACCCCCGTGACCTGGACGAAAGCGGCACCGACGGCCGCGACGAGGACGACGGGGGCACCGGCCCGGGGCAGCGCATCGACCTGGACTGAGCCCCGCCTCGGGTACGGTTGCCCTTAGCGGGGCTCGACCGAACTGAGGGATTCATGGGACTCACCATCGGCGTCGACATCGGCGGCACGAAGATCGCGGCCGGCGTGGTCGACGAGGAAGGCAACATCCTCTCGACCCACAAGGTGCCGACCCCCACCACGCCCGAGGCCATCGTGGACGCCATCGCCTCCGCGGTGGAGGGCGCGCGCGTGGGGCACGAGATCGTCGGCGTCGGTATCGGTGCCGCCGGCTACGTCAACCGCCAGCGTTCGACGGTCTACTTCGCGCCCAACATCGACTGGCGCCAGGAACCGCTCAAGGAGAAGGTGCAGGCCCGCGTCGGTCTCCCCGTCGTCGTGGAGAACGACGCCAACGCCGCGGCCTGGGGCGAGTACAGGTTCGGCGGCGGCAAGGGCCACCGCAACGTCATCTGCATCACCCTCGGCACCGGCCTGGGCGGCGGCATCATCATCGGCAACAAGCTGCGCCGCGGTCACTTCGGCGTGGCCGCCGAGTTCGGCCACATCCGCATGGTGCCCGACGGCCTGCTGTGCGGCTGCGGTTCGCAGGGCTGCTGGGAGCAGTACGCGTCGGGCCGGGCCCTGGTGCGGTACGCCAAGCAGCGCGCCAACGCCACCCCCGAGCGCGCCGAGGTGCTGCTCGCGCTCGGCGACGGCACCCCCGACGGCATCGAGGGCAAGCACATCTCGGTCGCCGCCCGCCAGGGCTGCCCGGTCGCCGTCGACTCCTACCGGGAGCTGGCCCGCTGGGCCGGTGCCGGTCTCGCCGACCTGGCCTCGCTCTTCGACCCGTCCGCCTTCATCGTCGGCGGCGGTCTCTCGGACGAGGGCGACCTGGTCCTCGACCCGATCCGCAAGTCGTACAAGCGCTGGCTGGTCGGCGGCAACTGGCGTCCGGTCGCCGACGTGATCGCCGCCAAGCTCGGCAACAAGGCGGGCCTCGTGGGCGCGGCCGACCTGGCGAGGGAACCCGACCCGATCATGTAGGACTCGCGGGGCCCGCGTACGCGCGGGGCCTCGTGGACGACCGAGCCCGTCGAGCCCCGTCCGGGGACGACGGGCCGCGTCGTATCTTGATCCACATGGCAACGTCCTCGCTTCCTCCTCTTCCCAACTCCCATACCGAACCCGACGGTTCCGCGGTCGTCCGGGTCCTGAGCTACAACATCCGCTCGATGCGCGACGACACCGACGCCCTCGCCCGCGTCATCCGGGCCTGCGCACCCGACCTCGTCCTCCTCCAGGAGGCCCCCCGCCTCTTCCGCTGGCGCAAGAAGATCACCCGGCTCGCCGCGGCGTGCGACCTGGTCCTCCTCTCCGGCGGCGGCACCGCGGCCGGGCCCGCCCTGCTGTGCTCCCTGCGGGCCACCGTGGAGCGCACCGAGGACGCGCTGCTCCCGCTCACCCCCGGTCAGCACCGCAGGGGCCTGGCCACCGCCGTGGTCAGGATCGGCGGAGCCCGTCTCGGCGTGCTCAGCACGCACCTGTCGCTGCGGGCGGACGAACGCCACGAGCAGGCCGGTCTGCTCCTCGACCACCTGGCCGCCCTCGGCGTGACGCACGCCGTGGCGGGCGGCGACCTGAACGAGCGCCCCGGCGGCCGCACCTTCCGGCGGCTCGGGGACGGACTGCGCGACTGCTGGACGGCCGCACCCTGGGGCGGGGAGTACACCTTCCCGGCCGGCGCGCCGGACCGCCGTATCGACGCGGTCTTCGTCACCGAGGGCGTCGAGGTGCTCGGCTGCGGGGTGCCGTCGGGACTGCCCGGGGTGGCCGAGCACGACCTGAGGGCGGCCACCGACCACCTGCCGGTCCTGACCGCCCTCCGCGTACCCGCGGCGCGCACCTGACGCGCCGCTCCCGGGCCGGCTACACCACCGCGCCCCGCCCCGGATCGTCGTCGTCCTCTTCACCCGTCCGCATCCGCACGACCAGGGTGGCGAAGCCCCCGAGGAAGCCGCCGATGCTCAGGGTCGTCAGCCACCAGGTCATCTCCCAGCCGAGCACCACCGCCAGCAGGAGCAGCACCGGGCCGCCGAGCACGCCCAGCCAGGCGAACTTCGCGGTGGGGTCGGCGTCGGGCAGCGGCGGCGGCTCGGGCGGCACGAAGTGACCCTCGTCGTCCGCGTCGAAGTCGTCGTCGGACGGTTCGGCGGGGGTGTGGTCGCGGGGGCCGATGCCGGGAGCGAAGGCCACGGAGCTGCCCAGCGGCCGCTCCGAGGACGGCCGGTCCGCCGCGGGCTTCTCGTCGTTCACCTCCGGCTCCAGCAGGGCCAGGTCCTCGATCGACTTGAAGGGCTTCGCGCCCGGCGGGTCCGGCGGCTCGTCCCCGTACCCGGCGACGATCGCGTCCCAGGCCGCGTCCTCGTCGAAGGGCGTCCCCTGCGCCCCGGGACCGCCGTCCGCCGCGCGCTCCCGTCCCTCGCGGTGCTCCCGCTCCAGGTCCCGCTCCTCGCGGTCCTCGCGGTCCTCGCGGTCGGAGTCGTGCTCAGCCACCTGCGGCCGTCCCTTCCTTGCCGAGACCGGAATCCGGTTCCGTGACGGAACCGGGCGCGAGCCGGCCGATGAACGCGACGCTCTCCGCGAAGATCCGGTCCGCATCGTGGTCCAACGTCGCCACGTGGTAGCTCTGTTCCAGCAGGATCTCGGTCACGTCCGTCGACGAGACCCGGCCCAGGATGCGCGCCGAGTCGGCCGGCGGCACCACGTGGTCCTGCGGGCTGCGCAGCAACAGCAGCGGCTGGGTCACCTGCGGCAGGTCGCCGTCGGCGAGACGGAAGAACGCGCGCAGCGAGTGCGCCGAGTGCAGCGGCACCCGGTCGTACCCCAGCTCCGTGCTGCGCGGCTTGGCGATGTCACTGGCGATGCCCTTCGTCGCCGGCACCAGGTGGCGCAGGACCGGCAGGGCGTGCTGGGCCACCCCGTGCATCCGGTTCGCCGGGTTCACCACGACGACGCCCTGCACCGCCTCCCCGTGCTTGGCGGCGAGCCGCAGTGCCAGCGCGCCGCCCATGGACAGGCCGGCCACGAAGACCCGCGTGCAGCGCTCGCGCAGGGCGCGCAGCTCGCGGTCCACCTCCGCGTACCAGTCCTGCCACCCGGTGACCTGCATGTCCTGCCACCGGGTGCCGTGCCCGGGCAGCAGCGGCAGCGAGACCGTCAGGCCGCGCGCGGCCAGGTACCGGCCCCAGGGGCGCAGCGACTGCGGGGAACCGGTGAAACCGTGACAGAGGAGGACGCCGGCCTCCCCGCCCTCGTGGCGGAACGGCTCGGCTCCGGGCAGGACCGACACGTCTCGGTCTCCTGTCGTCAGGGGGACTCGCGGGGCTTTCACCGTACGCGACCGCACGGACACCGACCAGGGCCGTCGGCGCCATTGACGGTGCCGCGGGATAAGGTCTGAACTTCGGACACGGGAGGCACTGGGTTGCTGTACGGCACGATGAAGGTCACCATCGGGGGGTCGCTGAAGCTCGCCTTCCGGCCCTGGGTGGAAGGGCTGGAGCACATCCCGGCCGACGGCCCCGCCATCCTGGCGAGCAACCACCTGTCGTTCTCCGACTCGTTCTTCCTGCCCGCCGTCCTCGACCGCAAGGTGACCTTCATCGCCAAGGCCGAGTACTTCAACACCCCCGGGCTCAAGGGCAGGCTGACCGCGGCGTTCTTCAAGGGCGTGGGCCAGCTCCCGGTGGACCGTTCCGGCGCGCGCGGCGCGGGCGAGGCCGCCATCAAGAGCGGCATAGAGGTCCTGGAGCGCGGCGAGCTGTTCGGCATCTACCCCGAGGGCACGCGTTCCCCGGACGGCCGCCTGTACCGGGGCAAGCCGGGCGGCCTCGCCCGGGTGGCCCTGGCCACCGGCGCGCCCGTCATCCCGGTCGCCATGATCGACACCGAGAAGATCCAGCCGCCCGGCCAGGTGATGCCGAAGCTGATGCGGCCCGGCATCCGCATCGGCAAGCCGCTCGACTTCTCCCGCTACCAGGGCATGGAGCACGACCGCTTCGTGCTGCGCGCGGTGACCGACGAGGTCATGTACGAGATCATGAGGCTCTCCGGCCAGGAGTACGTCGACATGTACGCGACCGCCATGAAACGACAGCTCGCGGAGGCGACGAAGGCCGAGAAGGCGGCGAAGGCCGAGAAGGCGGCCAGGACGGCCAAGGCCGAGAAGAGCGGGACCGGGACCGGGACCTAGTCCGGGCAGGGGCCCGGGCACGGCGGCACCGGGGACGGGACGACCGGGCACCGTGGTCGGGAGAGGGGGGACATGGCCAGGCGCGAGAGAGTCATGAGGATGTCGGTCGAGCTGCCGCTGTGGCGCGCGCTCGCCGGCTACCGCGTGCTCACCATGCTGTACGCGATCGGCTTCTTCGCCACCGCCTGGTCCGGCTTCGTCCGCCCCTGGCTGGCCGTCGCCTACTACGCCGTCCTCTTCGTCTGGACCCTGGCCACCCTCCCCAAGGTCACGAACGCGGCGAGCTGCACCAGCCGGTTCCTCGCCGCCGACCTCGCCGTCGCCCTGACCGGCATCCTGCTCACCCCCCTCGCCGACGCCCACGAGCGCGTCATGGACGGCGGTCCGACGCTGCCGTCGATATGGACCGCCGGTTCCGTACTGGCCTTCGCGATCAAGGGCGGCTGGCGCTGGGCGGCCGTGGCCTCCACCCTGGTCGCCGTCGCCAACCTGGCCGAACGCGGCACCCCGGCCCGCGACACCGTCCACAACGTCATCCTCGTCTGGGTCGCCTCCATCGCCATCGGCTACGTCGTCGAGGTCGCCCGTGCCTCCGAGCGCACCCTCGCCCGCGCCCTGGAGATCGAGGCCGCGACCAGGGAACGCGAGCGGCTCGCCCGGGACATCCACGACAGCGTCCTCCAGGTGCTGGCGATGGTGCAGCGCAGGGGCGCCGTCATCGGCGGCGAGGCGGCCGAGCTGGGCCGGCTGGCCGGGGAGCAGGAGGTGGCCCTGCGCACCCTGGTCTCCGGCGGCCTGGTACCCGTCTCCCGCGTCTCGGAGGACGCAGCCGACGGCGCGGTCGTCCGGGTGGTCGACGAACCGGAGGGTGCGGACCCGGACGCCCCCGTCGACCTGCGGGCCCTGCTCGCCCCGTACGCCGGCTCGCTGGTGAACCTCGCCGAGCCGGGCGCCCCCGTCCTGCTCGCCCCCCGGGCGGCGCGGGAACTGGCGGCCGCCGTGGGCGCCGCCCTGGACAACGTCCGGACACACGTCGGGGAGCGGGCGCGCGCCTGGATCCTGGTCGAGGACGAACCGGACGAGGTGATCGTCACCGTCCGCGACGAGGGGCCGGGCATCGCCGAGGGCCGGCTCGCCGAGGCCGAGGGCGAGGGACGGCTCGGCGTGGCCCTGTCGATCCGCGGCCGGCTGCGCGACCTCGGAGGCACGGCCGAACTGATCTCGGTGCCCGGACAGGGCACGGAGGTCGAGCTGAAGGCACCGAAGAAGACCGTCGGTACCGGCAGGGGTACCACCGCACGGGGGAAGGCAGTGGACCATGAGTGAACGACAGCGGATGCCGGGTGAACGGCGCGGCCCGGAACGGGAGGGCCCGGTCAGGGTCATGGTGGTCGACGACCACCCGATGTGGCGCGACGCCGTCGCCCGGGACCTGGCCGAGTCGGGCTTCGACGTGGTCGCCACCGCGGGCGACGGCGACCAGGCGGTGCGCCGGGCCGCGGCCGTCGCTCCGGACGTCCTCGTCCTCGACCTCAACCTGCCCGGCAAGCCCGGCGTCCAGGTCTGCAAGGAGGTCCTCGGCGCCGACCCCACGCTGCGCGTGCTGGTGCTCTCGGCGAGCGGGGAGCACGCCGACGTGCTGGAGGCGGTGAAGTCCGGCGCGACCGGATACCTGCTGAAGTCGGCCTCCACGGAGGAGCTGCGGGACGCGGTGCGCCGTACGGCCGCCGGTGACCCGGTCTTCACCCCGGGGCTCGCCGGGCTCGTCCTCGGCGAATACCGCCGCCTCGCCTCCGAACCCGCCCCTGCCGCCGGCACCGACGATCCCGGCGCGCCCCGGCTCACCGACCGGGAGACCGAGGTGCTGCGCCTGGTCGCCAAGGGCCTGAGCTACAAGCAGATCGCCGAACGCCTCGTCATCTCCCACCGCACCGTGCAGAACCACGTCCAGAACACCCTCGGCAAGCTCCAGCTGCACAACCGGGTGGAACTGGTGCGGTACGCGATAGAACGCGGTCTGGACGACGCCTGACCCACGCGGGACAGTGGCCTCAACCACCCACCCTGGCAAAGGGGTTGTGCGATGAAGGTCGGAGTACTGACCGGAGGCGGCGACTGCCCCGGGCTCAACGCCGTCATCCGGGCCGTCGTCCGCAAGGGCGTCCAGGAGTACGGCTACGACTTCACCGGCTTCCGGGACGGCTGGCGCGGCCCCCTGGAGGGCGACACCGTCCCGCTCGACATCCCGGCCGTCCGCGGCATCCTGCCCCGCGGCGGCACCGTCCTCGGCTCCTCGCGCACCAATCCGCTCCAGCAGCAGGACGGCATCCGGCGCATCAAGGACAACCTCGCCGCGCTCGGCGTCGACGCACTCATCACCATCGGCGGCGAGGACACCCTCGGCGTCGCCACCCGCCTCGCGGACGAGTACGCCGTGCCCTGCGTCGGCGTCCCCAAGACCATCGACAACGACCTGTCCGCCACCGACTACACCTTCGGGTTCGACACCGCCGTCGGCATCGCCACGGAGGCCATCGACCGGCTGCACACCACGGCCGAGTCCCACATGCGCGTCCTGGTCGTCGAGGTCATGGGCCGGCACGCCGGCTGGATCGCCCTGCACTCGGGCCTGGCCGGCGGCGCCAACGTCATCCTCATCCCCGAACAGCGCTTCGACGTCGAGCAGGTGTGCACCTGGGTGACCTCCCGGTTCCGGGCGTCCTACGCCCCGATCGTGGTCGTCGCCGAGGGGGCGATGCCCCGCGACGGCGACCTGGTGCTCAAGGACGAGTCGCTGGACTCCTACGGGCACGTCCGGCTGTCCGGGGTCGGCGAGTGGCTGGCCAAGCAGATCGAGAAACGCACCGGCAAGGAGGCCCGCACCACCGTCCTCGGCCACGTCCAGCGCGGCGGCACCCCCAGCGCCTTCGACCGCTGGCTCGCCACCCGTTTCGGACTGCACGCCATCGACTGCGTGCGCGACGGGGACTTCGGGAAGATGGTCGCCCTGCGCGGCACGGACATCGTCCGCGTCCCCATCGCCGAGGCCACCGCCCGGCTGAAGACCGTCGACCCGGCGCTGTACGAGGAGGTCGGCGTCTTCTTCGGCTGACCCCCGGCGGACGACCGCTGACCGGCGACGGCGGGCCGGGGGCCGTATATTCGGCCCGGAGCCCACCGGAACGGGAGCGGTCATGGAGATCCTTGCCTTCGGCGTCCAGGCCGACGAGAAGCCCCTGATCGAGCGGGCCTTCCGCGACCACGAGGACGTCCGCTGCCTGGACGTCTTCCTCAACGAGGACACCGCGCCCATCGCGGCCGGCCACGAGATCGTCTCCACGTCCGTCAACGCCGACCTCGGCGCGGACGTCCTGGAGATCCTCGCGGCCGGCGGCACCCGGATGGTGGCCCAGCGCTCCACCGGCTTCAACAACGTCGACCTGGACACCGCCGAGCGGCTCGGCATCACCGTGGCCCGGGTGTCGTCCTACTCGCCCTACTCGGTCGCCGAGTTCGCCTGGACCCTCGCCATGGCCGTCAACCGGCGGATCGTGCGCGCCTCCACCCGCACCCGCGACTTCGACTTCCGCCTGCACGGCCTGATGGGCCGCGACCTGCACGGCCGCACCGCCGGGATCCTCGGCACCGGCAAGATCGGCGAGGCCTTCGCCCGCATCGCCCACGGCTTCGGCATGCGGCTGCTCGGCTGGGACGTCGCCGAGAACCCGGCCTGCGCGGAGCTGGGCATGCGGTACGTCCCGAAGGACGAGCTGCTGGCCCGCTCCGACCTGATCACGCTGCACGTCCCGCTGATGCCCGACACCCGGCACCTGATCGACGCGGCCGCCCTGAAGTCGATGCGGGACGACGCCATCCTGATCAACTCCAGCCGGGGCGGCCTGGTCGACACCGCGGCCCTCGTCGGCGAGCTGCGCGCGGGCCGCTTCACGGGCGTGGGCCTGGACGTGTACGAGGCGGAGGCGGGCCTGTTCTTCCTCGACAAGTCCCTGGAGGCCGTCGGGGACGACACCCTGGCCCGCCTCGTCACCTTCCCGAACGTCCTGGTCACCTCGCACCAGGCGTACTACACCGAGGACGCCGTCGGTCAGATCGTCGACACGACGGCGCGCAACGTCCTCGACTACCGTCAGGGCCGCCGCTCCGAGAACGTGCTCGTCCCGCGCAGCTGACCGGTCAGCTCCCGCACGACGGCCGTGCCGTTCAGCGTCAGCACCGACTCGGGATGGAACTGCACCCCGGCGAAACCCGCACCCCGCAGCGCGTGCACCTCGCCGCCCGCCGAACGGCTCACCTCGACGCCCCGCGCGGCCAGCGCAACGGCCGCCGCGTCGTCGCAGCGCGCGGTGAAGCTGTTGTAGAAGCCGACCGTCTCCGGCCGCCCGAACAGGTCGATCTCCGTCTGCGCCCCCTGGTACGGCACCGCCTTGCGTACGACGGCGAGGCCCAGCTCCGCCGCGATCAGCTCGTGCCCGAGGCAGACCCCGAGGACGCCGTGCCGGTTCGCCGCGAGCAGCTCGGCGGTCAGGGACCGCAGGAAGCGCATCTTCGGGTCGGCCGGGTCACCGGGGTCGCCGGGGCCCGGCCCCAGCACCACCGGCCCGCCCTCGTGCCCGAGCGCCGCCTCGCGCAGCCCCGGCTCGTCGTAGCGCCGTACGCTCACCGCGAGCCCCGAGGAACGCAGCAGGTGCGCGAGCATCGCCGTGAAGGTGTCCTCCGCGTCGACGACCAGGGCGTGTCCGCTCAGCGCGGCCGACGGCTCCTGCATCCGCAGCCAGAACGGGGCCAGCGAGGCGCGGCGCCCGTCCAGCGCCGCCCGCACCCGGGGATCGTCGGCCAGCCGGGGCCGCCCGGCCTCCGCACGCGGCCGGGACGGACCCACGCCGAGCGCCGCCAGCACCCCGGCCGCCTTGGCGTGGGTCTCGGCGACCTCGCCCGCCGGGTCCGAACCGCGCACCAGCGTGGCGCCGACCGGCACCCGCAGCCGCCCGTCGGCGTCGATGTCGGCGGTGCGGATCAGGATGGGGGAGTCGAGGGTCGGGTGACCGCCCGGCCGCCCCGGCCCGTCCCCGGCGTCCCGGCCGAGCAGTGCCAGCGCGCCCGCGTAGTAGCCGCGCCCGCCGGCCTCGTGCCGCTCGATGACCCGGCAGGCGTTCTGCACCGGCGAGCCGGTGACCGTCGCCGCGAACATGGTCTCCCGCAGCACCTCCCGCACGTCCAGGGAGGACTTCCCGCGCAGCTCGTACTCGGTGTGCGCGAGGTGCGCCATCTCCTTCAGCCGCGGGCCGACGACCACCCCGCCCATGTCGCCGACGGTGCACATCATCTTGAGCTCCTCGTCGACGACCATCGACAGCTCCTCGATCTCCTTGCCGTCGGCGAGGAAGTCCAGCAGGTGCTCCGGCGTCGGCCCCTCGGCGGGATAGCGGTACGTGCCGCTGATCGGGTTCATGACGACCGTGCCGCCGGACATCCGCACGTGCACCTCGGGGCTCGCGCCCACCAGCGTGCGGTCCCCGGTGTGCACCACGAACGTCCAGTACGCGCCCCGCTCGCCGACCAGCAGCCGCCGGAACAGGGCCAGCGCGTCGGCCCGCCCGAACCCCGGGACGCGGCCCTCGTACGTCCGCCGGATCACGAAGTTGGCGCCCTCGCCCCGCCCGATCTCCTCGTCGAGGACCCGCCCGACGATCCGCGCGTACTCCTCGTCGCCGACGTCGAAGCCGCCGCCCTCGACCCGGACCTCGTGCGCGGGCAACTGCGCCAGCGCCTCGGCGAGCGGGATGTCGTACCGCTCCTCGGGGGTGAGCATCAGCAGGGGCGTGCCGTCGTCGCGGACGTCGAAGCCGCGCTCGCGGATCTGCCGGAAGGGGACCAGCGCCAGCCCCTCGTCGGGCAGGTCGGCGAGTCTGTCGTGCTGCGCGACCGGGCCGACCAGCAGCTCGACCACGTCGTGGTCGTGACCGGGGGCGCGGCGGCGGAGCAGGGCGAACGGGCGGGAGTCGGCCGGCAGGCCGTCGAGCGGACTCGTGCGGGGTGCGGGGTGCGGTGTCATGGTGGTGTCCCTCTGTCGGTAAGGGACGGTCCCGGCCGCGGAAACACCGAAGGCCGCCCCTCGGGCGGCCTTCGCGAAGTCGTGCGTCGCGCGTTGTCAGTGGGCCGCCGGATGAGCGGTCCACCACCAGTTCTGGGTCGAGTGCGCGAACATGCCGCCGACCCTAGCGCATCCGGGCGCGGCGCCGCGGCACGTCCCGCGATGCGGGACGGCAGCGACGCCGCGGACGGTGTGCCGGGTCACCGGCGGGTGTCTCACATGAGCATGCCGTAGGTGTTCCAGCCGCCGCCGACCTTGGTGCGGGCCTTGAACGGTGCCGAGGCGCTGCCGGTGCCCTGGTAGAACCAGAGCACGCCGTCCTTGTCCCGGGCGACGAGGTCGGGCACACCGTCCCGGTTCAGGTCGCTGGGGCCGAGCAGCGCGTCGTAGACGGACCAGCCGCGGCCGATCTGGGTGCGGGACTCGAACACGGCCGACGCCTTGCCGGTGCCCTTGTAGAGCCAGAGCACGCCGCTCTTGTCGCGGGCGACCAGGTCCGGCTTGCCGTCGCCCGTGAGGTCACCGGTGTCGGCGAGCGCGTTGTACATGTTCCAGCCGCCGCCGATCCTGGCCTTGCTCTCGAAGGGCGCGGAGGTCGTGCCGGTGCCCTTGTAGAGCCACAGCACGCCGCTCTTGTCGCGGGCCACCAGGTCCGGCTTGCCGTCGCCCGTGAGGTCGCGGGCGCCGGTGATCGTGTCGTAGACGGACCAGCCGCCGCCGACCCGGGTGCGCGCGGCGAACGGCTCCGTCAGGTCGCCGCTGCCCTTGTAGTACCAGAGCACGCCGCTCTTGTCGCGGGCCACCATGTCGCCGGTGCCGTCGGCGCGCAGCGCCGTCAGCGTCGTCACCGCGTTGTAGGTGTTCCAGCCGCCGCCGACGCGGAAGCGGGCGAAGAACGGCGAGGACGCGGTGCCGGTGCCCTGGTACTGCCACAGCACGCCCGAGGCGTCCCGGCCGAGGATGTCGTACCGGTTGGTGCCCGGGTCGGGCGCGGCGCCCTTGACCAGCTGGACGTCGGCCGTGCGGACGTAACCGACGCGGTGGTTGAAGCGGATCGGGTAGTACGTGGTGTCGCCCACGACCACAGTGCGCGAGCCCGCGCCCGACCCGTCCATGTTGCCGCTGTTGTAGTAGGAGCCCTTCAGGGCGCCACCGGCGAGGGTGTACTTCTGCCCGGCGAGGACGCCGTACTTGGTCAGCGACTCGTTGTTCTTGCTCTGGACCGGCACCCCGGTGCCCGCGTACGCGCTGTCCTCGGGGTAGGCCCGCCCGTACACGGGGACCGAGCTCGCGCCCGCCTTGGGCGTGATCACGTCCGGCGTGCCGGCGGCCGTGGCGAACTGGCCGCCCCGGTTGTAGAACCAGGCCTTCTTGCCGCCGTACCAGACGGCCGTCCAGTCCTGCCGTGCCTCGGCGACCACGTACTCACCGCCGGCCAGGACCTTGTTGCCCCAGTTCCAGCCCTCGCTCCAGGTCTGGCTGCCCAGGTAGGGGTCGGTGAGGGTGGCCGACGAGGTGGACGGCGAGGAGTACAGGTACGCGAAGTTCGCCGGCTGCGCGGGGACCGAGGAGCCGTTGTTGGTGATCTTCGGCTGGTTGGCCGTGGTGAACGGCGGGACGACGCGGACCACCTGGCCGGCCTTGTACGGGCCGCCCGGTCCCTCGGCGCCGGTGGGGGCGCCCAGCAGGCCCATGTAGTGGTTCCAGTCCCAGAACGGGCCCGGGTCCCAGTGCTGGGACTTCACGTTGCCGTCCAGGACGCCCGGGATCTCGTCGTGGCCGATGATGTGCTCACGGTCCAGCGGGATGCCGAACCTGCCGGCCAGGTACTTCACCAGGGCGGCCGACGACTCGTACTGCGGCTCGGTGTACCAGCTGCCGTTCTTGATCGCGTAACCCTCGTGCTCGATACCGATCGAGTGCATGTTGAGGGTCTTGTTGGCCGCGTGCCACGCCTCGTTCTTCGTCTCGACCAGCTGGGTGACCAGACCGTCGGAGGCGCGGACCAGGTAGTGGGTGCTGGCGTACGACAGGGAGTTCTGGAAGACGCCCAGCGCGCTGCTGTAGCTGCCCTCGGTGTCGTGGATCACGATCGAGGTGATCTCGTGGCCGGCCGTGGGGCGGCTCGCGACGTTGTAGTTGCCCCAGTCGTCGATGGCGCCGTTCTGCTTGTAGGCGGCGGGACGGAAGTCGCAGCGCAGACCGGACGGGCACTCGGGGGCCGGGGCGGCGGAGCCCGCGGCCAGCTCCAGGTCCGTCGTCTGCCGCGGCTTCACGGCCGGGTCGGCGGGGAGGCTGAGGGTCTGGCCGTCGGCGGTGACGCGCTGCTCACCGCTCCTGACCGTGTCGAACACGCGCTGCGCGAAGAGCTGCGCGCCCTTGGTGTCCGGGGCCTGGCTGGCCCGGGCCACGGCCGGGTACCAGGCGCCGGGGTCCTCGGGCAGCGAACCGGTGGCGTCCTTCTGGTACTTGGCCAGCAGCGCGGCGCCCGCCCGGATGCTCTCGCCGGTGTCGCTGCGCACCTTCTCGGCGGAGGTGTCGATGAGGCCGGCCGCCTCGTCCAGGGTGTGCAGCCGCGGGTCGTCGGTGTCGACCGGCTCCTCGTCGAGGCTCTCCAGCGCCTTGTCGGCGTCGAAGTGCTTCTCGACGACCGGGTCACCGCTGCGGTTCATGTGCTCGAGCCGGTGCTCGCGCTCCTCGGCGGCGCCGCCGTTCTCCAGGCTGTCCGCGTCGACGTCCGTGAGCCCCATCACGTTGTACGCGCCGGTGGTGCTCGGCAGCCCGTCGTGGTCCTCCCAGCGCGTCTGCCGGTACGAGACCGCCATCAGCACGCTCTGCGGGACGTCGAACTCCTCGGCGGCCTGCTCGAACTCCGTCTGCAGCCGTGCTCCCGCCGGTACGGCCGCCTCGGCGGCGTCCGAGCCGAGGAGGCCGGGCGAGGCCAGGGCAAGAGTGCCGGCCGTGGCGGCGACGGCCACCGCCGTGGCGACGCCGTAGACCAGCAGCCTCTTCTTCTTGCGGTCTCTTCGATGCTCAGCGCTCAAAACCCCACCCCGGTATGCGCTCGGTATGAACATGTATGTGTGCAGCTGCGATGTCTGCGATGCCTGGGACGCGATCCCAGGAAACGCGTGAGGTTACCAACCCGTCGGCCGCCGCCCGCGCCGGGGGCCCGTCTCATCTGTCGAGCCACGGCGAAAAGCGCGTGGCGTGACCCCTTAGTGTTGAGGGGTGACCGTGAACGCTAAGACCAGCCCGAGCGCTGGCAACACCTGGCGAGACCTGCCCGCGGCGCAGCAGCCCGAGTACCCCGACACCGAGGCTCTGCGCGCAGTGATCGCGGACCTCGAGTCGTATCCGCCGCTCGTCTTCGCGGGCGAGTGCGACCAGCTGCGCGCCCGGATGGCGGCCGTCGCCAAGGGAGAGGCGTTCCTCCTCCAGGGCGGCGACTGCGCCGAGGCCTTCGACGCGGTGTCCGCGGACCACATCCGCAACAAGCTGAAGACGCTGCTCCAGATGGGCGCCGTCCTCACCTACGCCGCGTCCGTGCCCGTGGTGAAGGTCGGCCGGATCGCCGGTCAGTACTCCAAGCCGCGCTCCAAGCCCACCGAGACCCGCGACGGCGTGACCCTGCCGACCTACCGCGGCGACTCCGTCAACGGCTTCGACTTCACCGAGGCGGCCCGGATCCCGGACCCCGAGCGGCTCAAGCGCATGTACCACGCGTCGGCGTCCACGCTGAACCTGGTGCGCGCCTTCACCACCGGCGGCTACGCCGACCTGCGCCAGGTGCACGCCTGGAACCAGGACTTCGTGAAGTCCTCCCCCTCCGGCCAGCGCTACGAGCAGCTGGCCCGGGAGATCGACAACGCGCTGAACTTCATGCGGGCCTGCGGGACGGACCCGGCCGAGTTCCAGACCGTCGAGTTCTTCTCCTCGCACGAGGCGCTGCTGCTGGACTACGAGTCGGCCCTCACCCGCGTCGACTCGCGCACCGGGCAGCTGTACGACGTCTCCGGGCACATGGTGTGGATCGGTGAGCGCACCCGGCAGCTGGACCACGCGCACATCGAGTTCGCCTCGCGCATCCGCAACCCGATCGGCATCAAGCTCGGCCCGTCCACCACGGCCGAGGAGGCGCTGCAGTACATCGAGCGCCTGGACCCCGACCGCGAGCCCGGCCGGCTGACCTTCATCGTCCGGATGGGCGCGGACAAGATCCGCGACAAGCTCCCCGAGCTGGTGGAGAAGGTCACCGCGTCCGGCGCCACCGTCGCCTGGATCACCGACCCGATGCACGGCAACACCTACGAGGCGGCCTCCGGGCACAAGACCCGCCGCTTCGACGACGTGCTCGACGAGGTCAAGGGCTTCTTCGAGGTCCACAAGTCGCTCGGCACCCACCCGGGCGGCATCCACGTGGAGCTGACCGGTGACGACGTCACCGAGTGCGTGGGCGGCGGCGACGAGATCTTCGTCGACGACCTGCACCAGCGCTACGAGACGGCCTGCGACCCCCGGCTGAACCGCAGCCAGTCGCTCGACCTGGCGTTCCTGGTGGCGGAGATGTACCGGGACCAGTGACGGTCCGCCTCGCGAGGGGCGGGTGAAATGGGGCGCGGGTCACACGGGATCCGCGCCCCTTCCACTTTTGCCGGCCTGGCGCGATGGGTAAGGTTAGGTTTGCCTCACCGTCAGTCGGGCCCCCGGTCGTCGTCGGTACGGCACGACCTTGTACCCGTCCGGGAGGTGAACCGCGTGTTCGTCTGCAGCTGCTTCGGTGTCACCGAGGAACAGGTGAAGAGCCACGCGGAGGCCGGCGCGTGCACGCCCCGGCAGATCGCCTCCGCCTGCAAGGCGGGCACCGACTGCGGCGGCTGCGTACGCCGGATCCAGGCCCTGCTCGGCCGGGGCGCGTGCCCCCGCCGGGAGCTGGCCGATCAGGGCGCGCCGGTCCTCGCGGAGCTTCCCGAGGCGGCCTGAGCCCGGCGCCCGCCCGCCGGGTACGGACGACGGGACCTAGAGCGACCCGGGCCCCGACGGGTCCGGCTGGGTCTGCTCGATGACCGTCGACAGGTACAGCGACTCGCCCAGCTTCTCGATCAGGTCGAGCTGGGTCTCCAGGTAGTCGATGTGGTGCTCCTCGTCGGCGAGGATCGCCTCGAAGACGTTGGCCGACGTGATGTCGTGCTTGGCCCGCATCACCTCGATGCCCCGGCGCAGCCGGTCGATCGCCTCCAGCTCGATCTCCCGGTCGGCCTGGAACATCTCGGTCACGCTCTGGCCGACCCGCACGTGGAAGAGCCGCTGGTAATTCGGCAGGCCGTCCAGGAGCAGGATGCGGTCGGTGAGCACCTCGGCGTGGCGCATCTCGTCGAAGGACTCCGCGCGCGTGTACTTCGCGAGCTTGGTCCAGCCCTTGTGGTCCTGCAGTTTCGCGTGCAGGAAGTACTGGTTGATGGCCGTGAGCTCGGCGGTCAGCTGCTCATTGAGGAACTCGATGACTTCCGGGTCGCCCTGCATCGCTTGACGCTCCTTCGAACGGGAACAGGCGTGTTGCGCGGCATGATTGCACCGCCGTCGAAGATCGTCCAGTAAGTCTTGACTTAGTAAGTAAGGACAGGCTTAGTCGTCTTCGTCGCGTTTGTTGCTCTTTGCCCGAATGTAAGCGGGGTGGGTCAGGGGCATCGGTCCGGGTCTGTCAGGATGGAGACATGGGTCAGCCGGTGGAACACGGATCGGGAGAAGACGGTTCGCAAGGAGCGTCGCGGTTCGAGCTCCCGCCCGGGCAGCGACTGCAGCGCGGCTGGCCCGTCACGCACTACGGACCGGTCCCCAAGTTCCGTCCCGAACGCTGGGAGTTCCGGGTCTTCGGCGCCACCACCGACGACGAGAAGCACGGCTGGACCCACGACGAGTTCACGGCCCTGCCCTACACCACCGTCGTCGCCGACCTGCACTGCGTCACGAAGTTCAGCATGCTCGGCGCCGAGTGGGGCGGCGTCCCGGCCGCCGCGATCCTCGACCTCGCCCCGCCCGCGCCCGCCGTCACCCACGTGATGGTGTGGGCGGAGTACGGCTTCAGCTCCAACCTCAGGCTGTCCGACTTCGCCGCCGAGCACACCCTCTTCGCCACCCACAAGGACGGCGAGCTGCTCACCGCCGAGCACGGCTTCCCGCTGCGGCTGATCGTCCCGCACCTGTACGCCTGGAAGGGCCCGAAGTGGGTCCGCGGCATCGAGTACATGACCGCCGACCGGCGCGGCTTCTGGGAGGAGCGCGGCTACCACAACATCGGCGACCCGTGGCGGGAGCAGCGCTACTCCTACCAGGAGGAGCCCGGGGACGGCCCCGAGGCGTGACCCCGCGCGGCCTCCCCGGGGTCAGCCGTCGCGCAGCTTCTTCAGCCGCTCCACGTCCGCCGCGTGCCCCTCCTTGCCGCCGGGCGTCTCGATGACCAGCGGCACCCCCTCGGTCGCGGGGTGCGTCATCAGCGCGCGGAACGGGTCCTCGCCGATGTGACCGGCGCCGATGTTCTCGTGCCTGTCCTTGTGTGCGCCCGCCACGTCCTTGGAGTCGTTGGCGTGGATCAGCTTCAGCCTGCCCTCGCCGACGGTGTCCACCAGCAGGTCGAGGGTCTGGTGCATGCCGGACGGCCCGGTCAGGTCGTGGCCGGCCGCGAAGATGTGGCAGGTGTCCAGGCACACGCCCAGCTTCGGATGGGCGTCCAGCGCCTCGAAGTACGGCCCGAAGTCCCAGGTCCGCGAGCACAGGGAGGCGCCCTGCCCCGCGGTCGACTCCAGCAGCAGGTACGGGTCGTCGTCGTGGGTCAGCTCGTCCAGCAGCGGCAGCATGTGCTCCCGCACCTGCTTCAGCGCCACCCCGCGGTCCCGGCCGCCGGTCGCGCTGCCGGTGTGCACGACCACGCCGAGCGCCCCGATCGCGCGCCCGCGCCGCAGCGAGTGGCGCAGCGACTCGACCGACCGCTCCACCGTCGCCTCGGTGTGCGAGCCGAAGTTGATCAGGTACGGGGCGTGCACGTACGCGGGGATCGACCCGGCCGCGCAGGCCTCCCGGAAGGCCTCGTCCTGCTCGGGGCGGCCGGCCGGGGTGGCCCAGCCGCGCGGGTTGGCGACGAAGACCTGCACGGTCTCCGCCCGCAGCTCACGGGCGTAGGACAGCCCGACGGAGTGCAGTCCGCCGGCCACCGGGACGTGGCCGCCGACGGGGTTGCGGGGGAGGGCGGCGGAGGCGGTGGCCGAGAGGGCGGGCTGTTGACTCTTCACCCGTCCAGGGTGTCATGCGGCGGACGGCGCCCCGTCACCTGATGGTGATCTTGATGGTGGACCCCTCGGGAGCGGTGTCCCCGCCGTCCACGGACTGCTCCTTGACGGTGTCGCCGAAGAGCCCGAGCAGCCCTCGGTCCTCGTCCACCTCGAAGCCCGCGTCCTCAAGCGTTTGCCTGGCGTCGTCCACGCTGTCGCCGACCACGTCCGGGACCTCGATCATCCGGGGGCCCTTGGACACCGTGAGGGTCACCGTGTCGCCCTCGGCGGCCCGGCCGCCCGGCTCCGGTGTCTGCCGGGCCACTTGGCCGCTGTCGTACTCCGACTCGACCTGCTCGTCGGCGACCTCCACCTTCAGGCCGGCGTCCGTCAGCTCGGCCTTCGCGTCGTCCAGGTCGTCACCGGTGACGTCCGGGACGTCGACCGGGCTGCCCTTGCTGACGACCAGGGCGACCGCGGAGCCCGCGCGCACCGTGGTGCCCGACCCGGGCTCGGTGGAGATCACGAAGCCCTCGGCCGCCTCGTCGCTGAACTCCCGCGTCACCATGCCGGGCTCCAGACCCTCGTCCTCCAGCAGGCTCCGGGCCCGGTCCAGCCGGTAGCCGGACACGTCCGGCAGCTTCACGGTGTCGGGGCCGTCGGAGACCGTGAGCGACACGGAGTCGTTCTTGCGGATGCGGTCGCCCACCCCGGGGTCGGTGCTGATGACCTTGCCGCGCTCCACGGTGTCGCTGTAGGCGTGCTTCACCTTGCCGACGTCCAGCCCGGCGTCGTCCAGCCGGTCCCTGGCCTGCGCCTCGGACTTGGACAGCAGCGGCGGCACCTTGGTGAACTGCCCGGAGTTGATGTACCAGACGCCCGTGCCGACGCCGAGCAGCAGCAGGACGGCCACGACGATCGCCAGCGGACCGCGTCGCGGCCGGGACAGGCGGGAGCGGGGCGGGGCCGGCGGGGGAGCCGCCAGCCGGCTGGTGCGGTCGATCCCGTCCGAGGCGAACGCCCCGGCCGGGCGGCTGTCCCCGCCCTCGTCCTCGTCGACGGGCAGCGGCCGGGGCATGGTCAGTGCGCGCGGGATCACGCTCGTACGGTCCTCGGCGCCGTCGTGCTCGGCGGCCAGCGCCTGCGGCGGTACCGCGTCCAGCTGGTCCGCGCTCAGCGCCTCCCGCGTCTCACGGGTCCGCGCGAGCAGCGCCACGGCGTCGTGCGGCCGGATCTCCGGATTGCGGGCGGTGGCCGCGGCGACCAGCTCGTCCAGCTCGTACGCCATCTCCGGCACGGCGGCTGACGGCGGCGGCACGTCCTCGTGCAGGTGCTTGTAGAGCACGACGGCGGGCGAATCCCCGTCGTGCGGCTTGGCGCCGGTCAGCATCTCGTACAGCACGACACCGCACGCGTAGACGTCGACCCTGGGATCGGCGGTGCCGTTCTCGATCTGTTCGGGCGCCAGATAGGAGACGGTGCCGAGGACGGAGCCGGTGGTGCTGGTGACGGTGTCCACGGCCCGGACCAGACCGAAGTCGGCGACCTTGACCCGGCCGTCGTCGCCTATCAGCACGTTCTCCGGCTTCATGTCCCGGTGCACGAACCCCGCGCGGTGCGCGGCGCCGAGCGCGGCCAGCACCGGCTCCAGGATGTCCAGCGCGGCCCGCGGCCTGAGCGCCCCGCGCTCGCGCAGCACGTCCCGCAGGGTGCAGCCCGCGATGTACTCCATCGCCAGGTAGACGTACGCCCCCTCGGCCCCCTGGTCGAAGACCTGGACCACGTTGGGGTGGTCGAGCCGGGCCACCGACTTGGCCTCGCGGATGAACCGCTCGACGAAGGTGGCGTCGGTCGCGAGCGTCGGGTGCATCACCTTCAGCGCGAGCACGCGGTCCAGGCGGGTGTCCACGGCCCGGTAGACCGTGGCCATCCCGCCCACCGCGATCCGCGCCTCGACGCGGTACCGGCCGTCGAGCACCTGCCCGACGAGAGGGTCCTGAAGGGTCGTGTCCACGCAGGGGAGTCTACGAGCCACCACGGACACCCCGCGCCGCCGCCCGGAATCGCACCACGACTGCAGCGCACCTGTGACGTAGGCGTCCGCGCCGCCGCGACCGCCGGGCCGCGCTCCCGCCCCGGCTGCCGACAGGACCCAGGGGACGTCGTCCGGATCTTGCGCGGGTCACCCCTAGAAGGCGGGCCGCTCCGGATCCAGCACGGCGAGGCCCTCCGCCGGAGACGACGCCTCGGCGAAGTGCCGGCGCGGGATCCGCCCCGCCCGCCGGGCCAGCCGCCCCGCCTCCACCGCGTACCGCATCCCCTCGGCCATCAGGACGGGTTCCTGCGCCCGGGTCACCGCCGAGGCCAGCATCACACCCGCGCACCCCAGCTCCATCGCCAGCGCTACGTCCGACGCCGTACCGGCTCCCGCGTCGAGAATCACCGGTACGCGCGCGTGCTCCACGATCAGCTGGAAGTTGTGCGGGTTGCGGATGCCGAGCCCGGACCCGATCGGCGAGCCCAGCGGCATGATCGCCGCGCACCCGGCGTCCTCCAGCTTCCGCGCGAGCACCGGGTCGTCGTTGGTGTACGGCAGCACCGTGAACCCGTCGTCGACCAGCGTCTCCGCCGCGTCCAGCAGCTCGACCGGGTCCGGCAGCAGGGTGCGCTCGTCGGCGATGACCTCCAGCTTGACCAGGTCCGTGCCCAGCGCCTCGCGCGCCAGCCGCGCGGTCAGGACGGCCTCCCCGGCGGTGAAGCAGCCGGCCGTGTTGGGCAGGACGCGGATGCCGAGCCGGTCGAGGACGGACAGCACCGACCCGTGCACCGAGGCGTTCACCCGCCGCATCGCGACGGTCGTCAGCTCCGTACCGGAGGCCACCAGGGCGCGCTCCAGCACGTCGAGGCTGGGCGCCCCGCCCGTGCCCATGATCAGGCGGGAGCCGTACGTCGTACCGCCGAGGACGAAGGGATCGTCGGCCATGGTCAGCCTCCTTGCACAGCGGTGAGGACCTCGACGCGGTCGCCGTCGGCCAGGGCGGTGGCGGACCACTGCGCGCGCGGGACGACGGTCTCGTTCAGGGCGGCGGCCACGCCGGACGGTGCCGCGGTGAGGGTGCCCACCAGCGCGTCCAGGGCCGTGCCGGGAGCCACCTCGCGGGGCTCGCCGTTGACGGAGATGGTCACGGGAGTCATACGGTCTGCTCCGTCCGTTCCGAGGGGGTCGAAGGCCGGGGTAGGGCGGGGTCGGTGCTGAAGCGCCGCGGGGTGAAGGCGCGGGCCTCCTCGGGCAGCTCCCCGGTGGTCAGGACATCCGCCATGACGTCGCCGGTGACCGGGGTGAGCAGGACGCCGTTGCGGTAGTGCCCGGTGGCCAGCGACAGGCCGTCCAGAGCGGTCGGGCCGAGCAGCGGGGCGTTGTCCGGGGAGCCCGGGCGCAGGCCCGCGCGGGTCTCCGTCAGGGGCAGCTCCGTGATGCCGGGAACCAGCTCGTGGGCGTCGCGCAGCAGCTCGTAGACGCCGCCCGCGGTGACCGTCGTGTCCCAGCCCAGCTCCTCGCTGGTGGCGCCGACGACCAGCTCACCGCTCTCGCGGGGCACCAGATAGACGGAGTTGCCGCGCACCACGGCGCGCACCGTCCGGTGCAGCAGCGGCCGCGCCCTGGACATCGTCAGCCGCAGCACCTGGCCCTTCACCGGCCGCACCGGCGGCAGCACGGCCTCCGGCACGCCCGTCAGCCGCCCGCTCAGACTGCCCCCGGCCAGCACCACCTGTCCGGCCTCCAGCGCGGTGCCGTCGGAGGTGACGACACCGGTGGCGCGGTCCCCGCGCCCGACGGTGAGCCGCTCCGCCCACGTCCGCTGGAAGACCACGCCCGCGTGCTCGCAGGCTGCCAGCAGTGCGCCGGCCAGGCGCCGGGGGTCGATCTGGTGGTCGCCGTCCACCCGCAGCCCCCCGCGCACGCCCGGCGCGAGCATCGGCTCAAGACGTCGGCACTCGCGCCCCGACAGCCACTCCGACTCCAGGCCGGAGCGCTGCTGGAGCGCGTGCAGTTCGCGCAGGTGGGCGCGGTCGTCGGCGTCCAGCGCGACGGCGAGCGTGCCGCAGCGGCGGTACCCGAGGTCGTGACCCGTGAGGTCGGCCAGCTCGGCCGCGAACGCGGGGTACCGGCGGGCCGAGGCGAGGTTCAGGGCGAGCAGCGTCCCCTCGCCGTAGTGCAGCTCCGTGACGGCGGCCAGCATCCCGGCCGCCACCTGGGCCGCCCCGCCGCCCGGCTCGGGGTCGACGAGGCCCGTGGCCAGCCCGCGCTGCGCGGCCCGCCAGGCCGTGACCAGCCCGACGACCCCGCCGCCGACGACCAGGACGTCGGGCGCACGAGACGTACCAGGAGGACGAGATGCGTTCGGTGGAGACGACATGGGCGTCCAGCCCCTCCCTTCGCCGGCATGACCCGGATCAGGTTCGTACGGTCGGAGGCCGCCAGCCTCCCTCTCAGCCCGGTGCGTCCGGGCTCCCGCGAGTGCTTTACGTTGGCCACCCTAGCCCGCAGGGCATCGCACTCGTAAGGGAGCCCGTGTCCATGACCCGTTCGCTCGACGGTCTCGTCCTCGCGCCGGTCGCCGACCAGGCGCCCGGCCAGGTGGGCACCCGCACCCGGTTCACCTACCACGAGCAGGACGGCGCCGTGTGGGCCGAGTACGCCGGCGGTGACGTCGTGCGCGGCCGTCTGGTGGGCACCAGGGAGGGCGACCGCCTCGACTTCCGGTACGTGCAGCTGAAGACCGACGGCAGCACCTCGTCGGGCCACTGCGCCTCGACCGTCGTGGAGCTGCCGGACGGACGCGTGCGCCTGGAGGAGACCTGGGAGTGGGAGTCGCAGGCGGGCAGCGGCACGAGCGTCGTGGAGCAGATCACCGCGCAGGGGCACTGACCGGCGTTTCGCGGGTAACTATGGTGATCGGGTGAGCGAGCAGACGAACGAGCGGGGGCGGGAACCGGTGGCGGACGCGGAGCGCCGTGTGGTCGTAGTGGGCGCCGGGATGGCGGGCGTGCAGACCGCGGTCGCCCTGCGGGAGCAGGGCTTCACCGGCCCGGTGATCCTGATCGGCGCGGAGCCCCACCAGCCGTACGACCGTCCCCCGCTGTCCAAGGCCGTCCTGCTCGGCACCGCCGAGGGCTCCGCCTTCGACGTCGACTTCGAGGCGCTCGGCATCACCCTGCGGCTGGGCTGCGAGGCCCTGGGCGTCCGCCCCGGCGACCACGTCCTGGACACCTCCGAGGGCCCCGTCCGCTACGACGCCCTCGTCCTGGCGACCGGCGCCGAACCGGTCCGGCTCCCCGGCACCGAGGACGTGCCCGGCGTCCACCTGCTGCGCACCCTGGACGACGCCGAACGGCTGCGCCCGGTGCTCGCCCGGCAGCACGACGTCGTGGTCGTCGGCGCGGGCTGGATCGGCGCCGAGTTCGCCACCGCGGCGCGCGAGGCGGGCTGCGCGGTGACCGTGGTGGAAGCCGCCGACCGGCCGCTGGCCGACGCGCTGCCCGCCGAGGTCGCCGCGCCGATGACCGACTGGTACGCCGACGCCGGGGCAGAACTGCGCACCCGCGCGCGCGTGGAGCGCGTCGAACCCGGCGGCCCCGGCGAGCCGGCCCGCGTCGTCCTCGACGACGGCACCCGGCTGCCCGCCGGCGCGGTCGTCGTCGGCATCGGGGCCCGCCCGGCCACCGGCTGGCTCGCCGGCTCCGGCATCGCCCTCGGCGCGCACGGCGAGGTCCTGGCCGACGACCGCCTGCGCACCTCCGCGGCGGACGTGCACGCGGTGGGCGACTGCGCGTCCTTCCCCTCCGCCCGCTACGGCGAGCGGCTGCTGGTGCACCACTGGGACAACGCCCTCCAGGGCCCGCGCACGGTCGCCGCCGACATCGTCGGCGCCCCGGGCGGCGAGGCCCCGCCCGCCTACGACCCGGTGCCGTACTTCTGGTCCGAGCAGTTCGGCCGCTTCGTGCAGTACGCCGGTCACCACACGGCCGCCGACACCACGCTGTGGCGCGGCGACCCCGCGAGCCCCGCGTGGACGGTCTGCTGGCTGCGCGCGGGCCGCCTGGTGGCCCTGCTGGCGGTGGGGCGCCCCCGGGACCTGGCACAGGGCAGACGGCTGATCCAGGCGGGCACCACGATGGACCCCGGGCTGCTGGCCGATCCGGCCAGACCGCTGAAGACGGCGGCCGCGACGGCGTAACCGGGCGCGGTCGGGCGCGGCCCGGTTTCCGACTGTCAGTGCCAGGTGGCAGTCTGGGGGGCGTGACCGAGATTGACGCAAAGATCGATGCTCTCGTGCCTGCCTGGCTCACCGTTCCCGACATCGCCGAGAAGCTCGGCGTCGAGGTGACCCGGGTACGCCAGCTGATCAAGGAAGGCCAGCTCATCGCCGTACGCCGCGGTGAGAACCGCGCGCTGCACATCCCCGAGGCCTTCATCGACGAGGACAAGGTCGTCAAGGGCCTGGTCGGGACCCTGACGCTGCTGCGGGACGACGGCTTCACGGCCGAGGAGATGCTGGAATGGCTCTTCACGCCCGACCCGAGCCTGCCCGGCACCCCCGCCCAGGCGCTGAGTGAGAACCGCGGTACGGAGGTCAAGCGCCGCGCCCAGGCGCTCGCCGTCTGACCCGGCGCACCGCCCCGGCACACGAGCCGCGGACCGGGGCCCGGGAGAGGCCGGGTCCGCGGCCGTGTGCCAGAATCGCGCGGCCCGTCGTGGGCCCACGCCACCGACCCCGGGGGGACACCCGCATGCCCGACACCGCCCCGACCACCGCCCGCGCCCGGCTCGCCGACGCCCGGCTCTACCTCTGCACGGACGCCCGCCGCGACCAGGGTGACCTGCCCGAGTTCCTGGACGCCGTGCTGGCCGGCGGCGTCGACATCGTGCAGCTGCGGGACAAGGGCATGGAGGCGGCCGAGGAGCTGGAGCACCTGGCGGTCTTCGCCGACGCCTGCGCCCGCCACGGCAAGCTCCTCGCGGTCAACGACCGCGCGGACGTCGCCCACGCCGCCCGCGCCGACGTGCTGCACCTCGGTCAGGGCGACCTGCCGGTGCCCGCCGCCCGGGCGATCCTCGGCGCCGACGTCCTCGTCGGCCGCTCCACGCACGCCGAGTCCGAGGCCGCCGCTGCCGCCGCCCAGGAGGGCGTGGACTACTTCTGCACCGGTCCGTGCTGGCCCACCCCCACCAAGCCCGGCCGCCACGCCCCCGGCCTCGACCTGGTCCGGTACACGGCCGGCCTGGGCACCGACCGCCCCTGGTTCGCCATCGGCGGCATCGACCTCGGCAACCTCGACGAGGTGCTGGCCGCGGGCGCCCGGCGCGCGGTCGTCGTCCGCGCGATCACCGCGGCCGAGGACCCGGGCGCGGCGGCGGCCGAGTTCGCGAAGCGGCTGCGGGAGGCGGCGCCGGCCGGGAAGTAGCCGGACACGACCGCGCGGAGCGGCACGCAGCCGCCCGGGGTCGCACGGAGCCGAGGGCGGGCCGAGTGTCCAAAAGATGGACAACAACTCGACAATAGGGACAAATATCCCGCATCCGGTTGGGTGACCGTCACACCCTGGCTAACCTGCCGGTATGGCCCTCGGAACCGCAAGCACGAGGACTGACCGCGCCCGCACGGTGCGTGACATCCTCGCCACCGGCAAGACGACGTACTCGTTCGAGTTCTCGGCGCCGAAGACGCCCAAGGGCGAGAAGAACCTGTGGAGCGCGCTCCGCCGGGTCGAGGCCGTGGCCCCGGACTTCGTCTCCGTGACCTACGGCGCCGGCGGTTCCACCCGCGCGGGCACGGTCCGCGAGACCCAGCAGATCGTCGCCGACACCACGCTGACCCCGGTGGCCCACCTGACCGCGGTCGACCACTCCGTCGCCGAGCTGCGGAACATCATCGGCCAGTACGCCGACGCCGGGATCCGCAACATGCTGGCCGTGCGCGGCGACCCGCCCGGCGACCCGGGCGCCGACTGGATCGCCCACCCCGAGGGCCTGACCTACGCCGCCGAGCTGGTCAGGCTCATCAAGGAGTCGGGCGACTTCTGCGTCGGCGTGGCGGCCTTCCCCGAGATGCACCCGCGCTCCGCCGACTGGGACACGGACGTGGCGCACTTCGTCGACAAGTGCCGGGCCGGCGCCGACTACGCGATCACCCAGATGTTCTTCCAGGCCGAGTCCTACCTCCGGCTGCGCGACCGGGTCGCCGCGGCCGGCTGCGCGACCCCGGTGATCCCCGAGGTCATGCCGGTGACCAGTGTGAAGATGCTGGAGAGACTGCCGAAACTCAGCAACGCCTCGTTCCCGGCGGAGCTGAAAGAGCGGATCCTCGCGGTCAAGGACGATCCGGCGGCGGTACGCTCGATCGGTATCGAGTTCGCCACGGAGTTCTGCGCGCGACTGCTGGCAGAGGGTGTGCCCGGACTGCACTTCATCACGCTGAACAACTCCACCGCGACGCTGGAAATCTACGAGAACCTGGGCCTGCACCATCCCCCGCGGGCCTAGACCGGCCGCACGTATTTGCGACACACTGCGTAACGGCCACTGGGAGAGGGGCGTACATGGGCTGGACGGTCCTCTACATCGCGTTCGGCGTCGTCGCGCTGTGGCTGCTCGGCGAGGTGCTGCTGCAGTACAAGGCGCGGCTGCGCTGGCGGCTGCTGGCCTTCGGCGGCTTCGTCGGCGTGGTGGCCGGTGTGCTGATGTCGAACGTGCTCGTCATCGGTCTCGGCGCCGCGGCCTTCGCGGTCGGCCAGACCTACGTCACCCTCTCGTTCCGCCGCGGCTTCGAGGCGGGCTGGGCGGTCAACGCCCCGGTGAGCCTCGTCGGCAAGCGCGCGCGTCCCGAACGCGGGCGCCGCGAGCCGGTGCCCGAGGCCCCCGCGGCCGGGCCCACCGAGGGCGGCCGGGACCACGACGGCTACGACGAGCACGCCCAGGGCCACGTCCCGGCTCAGGACGGCCCGCCGTACGGGCCCGACGACTACGACCGCGACGACGTCTTCACCCCGGCGCGCCCCGCCGCCGCCCCCTCCGCCGCGGAGACCACCGCCGTCTACGAGCCGCAGCCGATGCCGGACGACACCGGCTCCTACGGCGTGTACGCCGACTCCGGCTACGGCACCGGCCAGCAGCAGGCGGCGGCCGCGCCGGGCGCCGACCAGGCCTACGCCTACGACTACTCGGGCTACGGGCAGCAGCAGGGCTACGGCTACGACCCCGGGGCCCAGCAGCAGTACGCCGCGTACTCCGACCCGTACATCGGCACCCACCAGTACGGCGGCGGTGCGTACGACACCGGCGGCTACGACGCGACCGGCGCGCAGCAGCAGTACGGGCAGCAGGGCTACGGGCAGGACCCGTACGCCACCGGCGCGCCCGGCGGTTACGGCGGCGAAACCCCGGCCGGCGGCGTGTGGGTGCCGCAGCAGCGCAGCACCGACGACCCCTACGGCGGTGAACTCCCGCCCGAGCAGCAGTCCTACCCCTACCAGGGCGACGACCGGGCGCAGGGCCGGAACCAGGGCTACGACGAGCAGTACCGCTTCTGAGGAGCACGCGGGCGCCGGGCGGCGGCCACGGGCCCGCCTCCCCGGCCGTTCACTGCGAGCCGCGGAACTCCGGCCCCTCGACGATCAGTCCGGCGACCAGCGCGCCCGACATGCCCGCGTGCGGCAGGCCCCCGCCGGGGTGCGACCAGCCGCCGACCGTGAACAGACCCTCCGTGCGCGTCGCGTTGGCCGGGTGCAGCAGACGCCCGGCGGCGCCCGCGAACGCCGGCACCGGAATCGCGCCGTCCGTGACGCCGGTGTCCGCCGCCACCTCGGCCGGGGTGCGCACCTCGTGCCACAGGAGCCGGTCGCGCAGACCGGGCACCGCCCGCTCGGCGGCGTCGATCAACTGCTCGGCGCCGCGGCCGAACGCCTCGGCCGCGTCCGGTTCCTGACCACCGCTCAGAGCGGGCACCGTCGCGGAGAGCGTGACCGCCTCGTGGTCCGCGTCCGGCACCAGGGCCGGGTCGTCGGGCCGCAGGACGGTGACGGTCGGCCGCGCGGCCGACCCGGGAGCGGCGCCGAACAGACGGTCCAGCTCGGCCGCACGGTCCGCCGCGTGCACCGTCGTCCGGTGCACGGTGCCCTCGGGGCGCCCGCCCCGCAGCGCCAGCAGCACCGTCAGCCGGCTCGCACCGCCGCGCTGCGCCGGCACCTCGTCCGCGCCCCTTGCCGGCGAACCGCCGCGGAGGCGGTCCAGCACCTCCGGCGCGACACCGGCCACCACGAACCCGGCTTCCTCCAGGGCCCCTTCGGCCGACTCCACGCCCACCACCCGGCCGTCCTTCTCGACGATCCGGGTGACCTCGGTCCCGAAGCGGAACTCGACCCGGCGGGCCAGGCACCGCTCGTACACCGCCCGCGCCAGCTCCCGCAGGCCGCCGCCGCGCACGTACCACGTGCCGAACGCGTACTCCATGTACGGCAGCACGGCGGTGTTCGCCGGGGCGGTGCGGGGATCCAGACCGTACGCGAGCGCGTGGCTCTCCAGCAGGGCGGCGAGCCGGGGATCGCGCAGCTCCCAGGCGCCGATCTCGGCGAGCGTGCCGGCCCGGCGGGTGCGCAGCAGCCGCTTGTGCGGGACCGCCGGATAGGGTTCCCGCTCGGCCAGCACCCGCCAGTTCGGCCACAGCGGCTCCTCCAGCAGGGGGCGGCGCGTGCGGTCCCAGGTCTCCCTGGCCCGCACCAGGAAGTCGCTCCAGCGCTGCCCCGCGCCCGCACCGAGCGCCGCGTCCAGGGCGGCGACCACACCCGCCCGCGAGGCGTTCGGCAGCGAGACCTCCGTACCGTCCGCGAAGACGTGCCGGGACGACGGGTCGACCTGGACCAGCTCGACGCACGACTCCAGCGGCTCCTTGCCGGTCTTCACGAACAGGTCGCGCCAGACGGCGGGCAGCGGGAGCAGACCGGGGCCGGTGTCGAAGGCGAACCCGTCCCGCTCGAAGCGGCCCAGGGCTCCGCCGTAGGCCGTCGTCCGCTCGTACACCACCACCCGGTGGCCCGCGACGGCGAGCCGGGCGGCCGCCGCCATCGCGCCCATCCCGGCGCCGATCACCGCAATCCGTGCCATGCCAGGGACTTTAGCCGCCGCCGCCGGCACCGCCCGTGCGCGGGCTGAGCACCGCGACGGACGTCCCCGTGACCGGTCGGCGGGGCCGCGCCGTGAGGCGGGATGCGCAGCCGTGAGTAGGTGTACCTAGTCCGCCGGATGAGTACGCGCGCGGATGGGCCGCGACCTGCGGGAACGAGAGAGTGGAGACACGGAGAGGGGCACGGCTCCGGAACCGGCGGCACGGGGCGCCGGAACGGAGCCGGGCCCGCGATCCGCTCCTTCCGCCGGCCGCGGTCGGCGGGAGCGAGACGGGGGAGCCCGGAGGGACGACCGGTGACGGGAGTTCCGTCGGGGGGACGTACGGGGGAGCAGGAGAAGGCGCCGGTCCGACGGCGGCCCGCGGGGGACGCGGCCACCACGGACCGGCGTTCTTCGTACCCGGCCCGCGCCCGGCCCGCGCCCGGCCCGTGCCCGCGCCCGGCCCCGCCTGGCCCGCGTCCGGTCCCGCTCGGCCCGTGTCGACCCTGCCTGGCCCGCGTCCGGTCCCGCCGGGCGCTCGGCTCCGGGCGCTCGGTTCGGGCCGGTCGGTCCGGGTCGGTCAGCCCCGGCCGCTCACGCGTCCCTGGAGCAGCCGCGACAGCGCGGCGTGCACGTCGTCGAGGGAGCGCTCCGCCTGGAACGCCTTCCAGTCCAGCGCGGCCACCAGGACCATGCCGACCAGTGCGGCGGCGGTCAGCGGCACGTCGATCTCCTCGCTGAACTCCCCGCTCGCCACGCCCTCGCGCAGCACGCCCTCCACCACCGCCACGGCCTCCTGCCTGACTACCAGGAGCGTCGACTGCCAGGCCCGGTTGGTGCGCCACAGCTCGGCCACGTACAGCTGGGTGAAGGCGGGATAGCGGTCGATGAAGACGAGCCCCGCGCGGATCATCGCGTCCAGGGCGTCGACCCGGCCGCGGCCCTCCCGGGCCGTCCGCTCCGCGGCCTCGCGCAGCGAGGCGGTCAGCAGGCCGACACCGTGCCGCAGCAGCTCCTCGAAGAGGACGGACTTGCTGGCGAAGTTGTAGTAGACCGTGCCCTTCGCGACCCCGGCCCGCTCGGCGATCTCGTCCACGGTGGTGGCGGAGAAGCCCTGCTCGGCGATCAGGGTGACCGCCGCCTCGTAGAGCCTCTGCCGGGTGGCCTCGCGACGGCTGCCGCTCTGCGACGCGGTGTTGCTGCTTTCCATGGTCCGATTCTCACAGCACCCCGCGCGCGGGTGTCACCGCAGGCCCCGGGCCCCGGGCGGCCCGGTCCGCCGAACCGAACGGCCGATCGAACGGAAAGCCCAGGTCAGAACGGATTGTCAGTGCCATACCTCACGATGGGCACATACGGCACCTCCTGCCAGGACGTGCCGTCACGGAGACGACAGGAGGATCGTCATGGCCCACTCGTCCGCAGCCGCCGCCCGGCGGCGCCGCGCAGCCGGCCCTGCACCCTCACTGACCGGACCGGCGAGCGACGTGCACCCCGTGCTCCGCCGGACGACGGCCCCGCCCGCCGCCCTCGACCTGCTCGCCCAGGCCCGGGCCGGACTGGACGAGGCAGCCGTCCTCGAAACGCCGAACGAGCGTTACGCGACGGCCCATCTCGCCGCCCTGCGCACCGCCGCGGCGGTGCTGGCCGCCCGGGGCCGCCCGGAGACCAGCCCGCGGGCCCGGGCCCGCATCCGCAGCGCCTGGGAGGTGCTGCCCGAGATCGCGCCCGAGCTGTCCGACTGGAGCGCCCTGTTCGCCTCCGGCGCGAGCCGCCGGGCCCGGGCCGAGGCGGGCATCCAGGGCGCTGCGGGCCGCAGGGACGCCGACGACCTGATACGCGACGTGGCGATGTTCCTGCGGCTGGTGGAGCGGATGCTGGTCCTCCAGCCGGTGCTGCCCCAGCCGCGCCCGGACGCGGACCCACCGGGCCCGGAGCACCCCGACCGCCCCGGGTCGGGCCACCCGGGCCGGGACCTGTCCGACGCGGGATGACCGGGTCGTGAGCGGGTGACCGGCGGGCCCGACGGAGGCAATAGGGTGGGAGGCGCCTGAAGCCTCCCCTCCCCGCACCGGGCGGGGGCGGCAGCCCGTTCGCTCCGCCCGTGCCCGAGGCGGTGCCGCGCCGAGGAGACAACTGCCGTGTCGGACCCGATGCGCCCGCCCGCCTCCCACCCCCGACCGCAGACGGCGTCGCCGCGCACCGAGCCCTCCCGCTCCCGGGCGGCCCTGCGCACCGCCGTGGTGTGGGACGTCCTCCAGGACGCCCTGGACCGCCGGGTCAAGGCCACGGGCCGGCAGGCACTGGACGTCCTGGACACCGGCGGCGGCAGCGGCAACTTCGCGGTGCCCGTGGCCGGGCTCGGCCACCGCGTCACCGTCGTGGACCCGAGCCCCAACGCGCTGTTCGCCCTGGAGCGCCGCGCCGCCGAGGCCGACGTCGCCGACCGGGTGCGGGGCGTCCAGGGGGACGCCGGCGGCCTCTTCGAGGTGGTCGAGCGCGGCGGCTACGACGCGGTGCTGTGCCACGGCGTCCTGGAGTACGTCGACGACCCCGCGGAGGGCGTCCGCAACGCGGTGGCGGCCCTGCGCGCCGAGGGCGTCCTCAGCCTGCTCGCCGCGGGCCTGGGCGGCGCCGTGCTCGCGCGTGCCCTCGCCGGCCACTTCACGGAGGCCCGCCAGGCCCTGTCCGACCCGGACGGCCGCTGGGGCACCGGCGACCCCGTGCCGCGCCGGTTCACCGCCGAGCAGCTCACCGGTCTGGTCGAGGGCGCCGGGCTCCGGATCGGCGCCGTGCACGGCGTCCGGGTCTTCGCCGACCTCGTGCCCGGCGGGCTGGTCGACACCGAGCCGGGCGCGATGGACGCCCTGCTGAAGCTGGAGGCCGCGGCGGCCGAACTCGCCGCGTTCCACTCCGTCGCCACCCAGCTGCATGTGCTCGGTGAGACCCGCGGTGCCGACGAGGCCTGAGCGCCCGGTGGGGTAAGGCGCTGATCAGCGGCGCGACTGCAGATGGAGTACGCCACAGGCCCCCCGAACGAGGGGCAGTCGCCGTATGATCGAGGGAGACGGCCCGGCATGACGGGTCGGCCGCTGGGGAATGGGAACTTCAGCGAGCCGGCACGGCCATGACGGAGTCCGGTTGGTCAATTGGCGCAGAGGGGCGGGTTTCACGGGGGCGATTCCCTGCCTATCCTGAAGGGACCCCCCGGGTCGCCCCGGCGACTGCACGATGAGGAGGACTCCGTGCCGCTCTCGGAGCACGAGCAGCGCATGCTCGAGCAGATGGAGCGAGCGCTGTACGCCGAAGATCCCAAGTTCGCGACAGCGCTCGAGGGAAGCGGGCTGCGTACGTACACCCGGCGACGGGTCTACCAGGCGGTCGCGGGCTTCCTCGTGGGTATTGCGCTCCTGATGGCCGGTATGGTCGCCCAGCAGGTGTGGCTCAGTGTGGTGGGCTTCCTCGTCATGCTGGGCTGCGCGGTGCTCGCCGTGACCGGCTGGCGCAAGGCCCCCAAGCCGGGCGAGCAGCAGCAGGCGGCCGGGACCGGCCCCCAGACAGCGCGCCGCCAAGTACGACAGAAACGCTCCATGATGGACCGGATCGACGAGCGCTGGCAGCGCCGCAGAGACGAGCAGCAGGGCGGCCAGTAGCGCCCTGAGCCGCCGCTCACCAGAGCATCCCGCGTGAGGGGGTGACCACCGCCCGGTGGTCACCCCCTCACGCGTGCGCCGTGAGCGAGCGCCGGAGCGAGCCGGAGCGCCCGCCGGGAAGTGCCCGGCGCCCGCCACGCGGATCCTCCATCGCTCGCCGCGGGAGGTCCGAGCGCCCGTCGCGCGGATGGACAGGGGCACAGACCCCGCTATGCCCGTCCCCCCGCTGATGGCCCCCGCCCCGCGACTCGGGCGCCCAAGGACGGGTGGGGGCCCCGGGACGGGCGGCGGGTGTCCCGGGACGGCTCCGCACCCCGTTCAGCCCTGCTGGTCCGACGTCCTGCGCCACACCGGCCGGGTGGCCGTCGCCCGCCGTTTCAGAGCCGCCCACCGGGCCGACACCGCCCAGGTCACCCGAACGGCCGAACGCGGGGCGAGCAGTGCGCGCGACCGCGTGCCGCGGCCGGCCGCGGCACGCAGACCGGCGGTTGCCAGCCGGACGTCCTGCGTCAGCCCCGCCGTCGGACGGGGGCGGGGCGCGTAGAGGACCTGCTCCACGGCGTCCGCCACCCGGTGCAAAGCCGCGGCGGCCGCCGGTTCGAGCCCGCCCAGCCGGACGATGCGGGCCGCCGCCTTGCGGGTGGTCTGCGACTCCTCCGGCAGGATCCCCAGGTCCCACGCGGTGTCGGTCAGCTCCTGCCAGACCACGAGGGTGTGCGGGCCGGCATCGGCCTCGGCGCGACCGTGCGCCCCGAGCCGCGCCGCCCTGGCACGCAGCCGCCACAGCATCGGTGCGAGCGGGACCAGCAGCACCACCAGTCCGGCCAGGGCCCAGGCCAGCAGCGCGTACCACTTCGGCCCGTCGCCGCCGCTGACGGGCACGGCCGCCGCGGACTCGGTGGCGCAGGCGCCCAGCTTCTTGTCCTGCGGGGAGCAGCCCGCGCTCTCCGAGGGCGCCGCCGACGGCTCCGCCTGCGTGCTCCGGGACGGCAGGGCGGGATCCGGCACCGAGCTGCCCGGCCGGTCCGCGACGGTGTACGGCGGGACCGAGCCACGCGTCGGCGTCGGCTCGAAGCGGGTCCAGCCCACGCCCTCGAAGTACACCTCGGGCCACGCGTGGGCGTCCCGCAGCCCCACCGACACCGAGCCGTCCGCCTGCGGTGCCCCCGGTGCGAAGCCGACCGCGACCCTGGCCGGAATGCCCAGGGAGCGGGCCATCGCAGCCATGGCGAAGGAGAAGTGGACGCAGAAGCCCTCCTTGTCCTTCAGGAACGTGGCGATCGCGTCCGAGCCGCTGCCGACCTTGACCTGGGTGTCGTACTCGAAGCCGCCGTCGACCGCGAAGTACTCCTGGAGGGCGACCGCCTGCTCGTAGGGGTTCGCGGCACCGGCGGTGACCTCGCGCGCGGTGCGGGAGACCACCTCGGGCAGGGAGTCCGGCAGCGCCGTGTACTCGCGCAGGAGCGCCATCGGCGGCTGCGGCGCCGCGGCGAGCTGCTGGGCCGTCGGCTGCACGCTCAGGCTCCGCACCTCGTACGTCAGCCCGCGGGTGCTCTGGCCGTGGTCGCCGACCAGGGTCATGCCGACGGGCTCGTAGCGCCAGTTGCCCGCGACGCGCACGCCGCTGGGCGGGTAGGGCATGGGCAGCCAGGTCTGGGCGTACCAGTCGGCGGCCGCGACCATGGTCCGGATCTCCGTGCGCCTGATGTCGGGGCCGAGCCCGGCCGGGGTGGGGAACGTGCCGTCCGGCACACCGGTGATGTGCCGCTTGGACGGCTTCCAGGTGGAGCCGTCGAAGTCGTCCAGGGAGACGATGCGCAGATAGAGGTCCGACAGGTCCTCGGAGTCCGTCTGGACGCTGAGGACCTCGCGGTTCTCGTCGACGTTCAGACTGTCCCGCAGGGAGACCAGCGGGTTCACCGCGGAGATCGTGCCGCCGCCCCCGGTCCCGGAGCCCACGCCGCCGCGGGCGCCGTCCAGCAGCCCGCCGTCCATCGCGGGCAGGGCGAGCGGCACCACGAGGGCGATGCCCAGGGCGAAGGCGCCGATGCGCCGTCCGGTGCGGACCGGGGCGAGCGCGCGCCCCTGGTCCACCGCGCCCGGAGTGCGCGGCGAGCCGCCGAAGACCCGGCCCCACTGCGAGAGCCGGTCCCGCCCCTCGGCCAGGAGCAGCATCAGATAACCGGCCGCCGCGACCAGGAACCACAGCCAGTCGGCGCCGCCCTCGGACAGCCCCGCGGCCACCGAGTACAGCGCGAGCAGCGGCAGACCCGCCGGAGCGGCACTGCGGAAGGTCACCGCGAGGGTGTCCACCAGCAGCCCGATCACCAGCACACCGCCGACGAGCATCAGCCGGATGCCCTCGGACTCCAGCGGCGCCGGGATCGCGTACCGGGCGATGTCGTCGCCGCCCTGCTGGAGCAGGTCGGCGAAGTGCTGGAACGCCTGCGGGCCGGGGAGCACCCCGCCGACCGCCTGCTGCCGGGCGAAGACCAGGGTCAGCAGCAGCAGCGTGACCAGGGCCTGGGCGGCGATGGTCAGCGGCCGTGCCAGCGGCACCCGCCGCGTCACCGCGCCCACACCGGACTGCACCGCCAGCAGGACCGCCGCCTGCAGGATCCAGGTGGCCGGATCGACCAGGGGCAGCAACGCACACGCCGCCATCACCGTGGCCGCCCAGGCACACACCGTCAGCCGGGTCCGCCCGCTCATCGCGTCGCCCTCCCGCCGGTCGGGGTGGTCAGGGTGGTGCGCTCGTGGTCGGCCGCGCGCCACATCTCCTCGACCGCCGCGCCCCGGGGGACGGCCACGGCGGTCCAGCCCGACTCGCGCAGCATGCGCAGCCGCTCCCGGCTCCCGTCCGACGGGCCGGGCACCTCCGACGGTTCCCGGGACCAGGTCTCGCTGTCCAGGACGAAGGCCAGGGCGCCGCCGCTGCGCTGCCGCATCTTCGCGGCGATCGCGGCCTGCTCCTCGTCCAGGTCCCCGAAGAACGCCACCAGCAGCCCCTCGTTCCCGCCGCGCAGCGTGTCGTACGCCGAGGACAGGCTGGTGCCGTCGGAGTGGTCGATCACCGCGAGGGTGTCCAGCATCAGGCCGGCCGCGTCGGCCGTTCCCTGGCTCGCGCCCGCGAACCCGTCGGCGCCCTCGCCCGGCACCGAGTCGCCCGCGTCGGTGAGCAGCCGGACGGAGAAGCCCCGCTCCAGCATGTGCACCAGCACGGACGCCGCGCCCGACACCGCCCACTCGAAGGCCGAGTCGGGGCCCGCGCCCTCGAAGGCCACGACCCGGGTGTCCAGGAGCACCGTGCAGCGGGCCCGCTGCGGCTGCTCCTCGCGGCGCACCATCAACTCGCCGTAGCGGGCGGTGGAACGCCAGTGCACGCGGCGCAGGTCGTCGCCGTAGCGGTACCCGCGCGGGATCACGTCGTCGTCGCCGGCCAGGGCGAGCGAGCGCTGCCGGCCCTCGCCGTACCCCTTCGCCTCGCCGCTCAGCCGCACCGGGGGCAGCGCCTCCACGCGCGGGACGACCGTCAGGGTGTCGTACGACGAGAAGGAGCGGGTCAGCTCGCACAGGCCGAACGGGTCGGTCAGGCGCAGCTGCAACGGACCCAGCGGATAGCGGCCGCGCAGGTCCGAACGGACCCGGTAGGACACCTCGCGGCGGCCGCCCTGCTCCACCCGGTCGAGGACGAAACGGGGGCGCGGGCCGAGCACGTAGGGCACCCGGTCCTGGAGCATCAGCAGACCGGTGGGCAGCCGGGAGACGTTGTCGACGCGCAAATGGACCCGGGCCTCGCTGCCCGCCGGCACCCGCCCGGGGGAGAGCCGGCGACTGCCCGCGACCCGGTAGCGGGTGCGGTGCAGGACGGCCGCGCACACGAGGGGCAGCACGCCCAGGAGCAGCCCGACGCGCAGCAGATCGCTCTGTCCGAGCACGTAGGCGCAGACCGCGGCGGCGATGCCGGCGGCCAGGAAGGAGCGTCCGCGGGTGGTCAGACCGGCCAGCGCGGTGCGGACCCCGCCGCCCTCGCCGCGGCCCTCCGCGTCCCCGGCCGTCCCCCCGGCGTCCATCACAGCCTCCGCGGCGGTTGCTGACCGTACGCCGACGTGCCGCGGCCCAGGCCGAGGCCCGTCTGCTGCTGTGGCTGCGCGGGCACCGGGGTGCGCTGCAGGATCTCCTGGACGACCTGCTCGGCGGTGCGGCGCCCCAGTTGGGCCTGCGCGGTCGGCAGCAGCCGGTGGGCCAGGACGGCGACCGCGAGGGCCTGCACGTCGTCCGGCAGCGCGTAGTCCCGGCCGCTCAGGGCGGCGGACGCCTTCGCCGCGCGCAGCAGGTGCAGCGTGGCGCGCGGCGAGGCGCCGAGTCTGAGGTCCGGGTGGGCTCGGGTGGCGGCGACCAGGTCCACCGCGTACCGCCGGACCGGGTCGGCCACATGGACGCCGCGGACCGCCTCGATCAGCTTCAGGATCTCGTGCGCGTGCGCCACCGGCTGGAGATCGTCCAGCGGATTGACCCCGCCGTGCACGTCGAGCATCTGCAGCTCGGCCTCCGGACTCGGATAGCCGATGGACACCCGGGCCATGAAACGGTCCCGCTGGGCCTCCGGCAGCGGATAGGTGCCCTCCATCTCGACCGGATTCTGCGTCGCCACCACCATGAACGGGCTGGGCAGCTCGTAGGTCTGGCCGTCGATGGTGACCTGGCGCTCCTCCATCGACTCCAGCAACGCCGACTGGGTCTTCGGCGACGCGCGGTTGATCTCGTCGCCGATCACCACCTGCGCGAAGATCGCGCCGGGCTTGAACTCGAAGTCCCTGCGCTGCTGGTCCCAGATGGACACGCCGGTGATGTCCGAGGGCAGCAGGTCGGGCGTGAACTGGATCCGGCGCACGGAGCAGTCGATGGACCGGGCCAGCGCCTTGGCCAGCATCGTCTTGCCGACCCCCGGGACATCCTCGATCAGCAGGTGCCCCTCGGCCAGCAGCACGGTCAGCGAGAGCCGGACGACCTCCGGCTTGCCCTCGATCACGCCCTCCACCGAGGCACGGACCCGCTCGACCACAGCGGTCAGATCTTCCCCCACGCTCCCGTACGCTCGCGCGGCGGTGCCCCCACGGCTCGCCTGATCGTCATAGGTCGTCACCCGGCCCTCCTCGGCCTTTCCCCGCGCTTCCCGGGAAGCGGAGGTACCCCAGCTTGCCGGGCCGGTCCCGCTGCGCGGACCGGCCCACCCCGAATCACGGACGCCGCCCGGAAAAAGTTCCGCGCGACACCACTTCCCGCATTCTTGCCGCCGTTACCGATTCGTGTCACTCGCCTGTGGACAACTGACCGCGATATGTCGGCCCTTACGGCCTTTGCGGCGCTTGCCCGGCGGGATCGACGGGGTGGGCCACCGGGTCAGGCGGGGTCGACCTCGCGCAGCAGACCCGTCTTCACGTCGTAGACGAAGCCGCGCACGTCGTCCGTGTGCGGCAGGAAGGGCGAGGTGCGCACCCGCTCGAGCGACTGGCGCACGTCCTGCTCCGCGTCCTGGAAGGACTCCACCGCCCAGGCCGGACGCTGGCCGACCTCCCGCTCCAGGTCGTGCCGGAAGTCCTCGGTGAGGGTCTCCATGCCGCACGCCGTGTGATGGACGAGCATCACGCTGCGCGTGCCCAGGGCGCGCTGGCTGATGGTGAGGGAGCGGATCACGTCGTCGGTGACCACCCCGCCCGCGTTGCGGATGACGTGGCAGTCGCCGTTGCGCAGGCCCAGCGCCGCGGTCACGTCCAGACGCGCGTCCATGCAGGCCACCACGGCCGCCTGGAGCGCGGGGCGGCCCGCCAGTTCGGCGTCGGCGAACTCGGCGGCGTAACGGGTGTTCGCCTCGACGAACCGGCCGATGGCGGACGAGCCGTCCTCTATGGGGGATTCGGAGCCTGCGGGTACCGATGCAGAAGTCGTCATATCCATGACGTTAACGGCCGTCCCTGCCGGTGGCCCGCTGTGAAGGGGGACAAAGAACATCATCGCGGCTTGTTGTGAGCCACTCCACAGGGCGGTGCGATGCCGCCGTACGAGTGAGAAGGCGTCCGGCACCGGTTTGCGGACGCCGGCGCCCGCGACGCGCAGGCCGGTTGATTGACCGGGCGACACGGTGGACTAAAGTGACGCGAAGCGGGAGGCGAGGGTCTCCCTGCTGGACTGGAATCCCCGGAGACCTGGGCGACGCCCCGCCAGATCTCCCCACGTGCGCGGCGCGTACGTACGGCTCGGCCTCCTCCCGCTCCCGGCCGGCCGACGCTTTTGGCGCCGGCAGGCCTCCCCTTCAGATGCGAGCGGGAGGGGACCCGGCAGTGCGTGACGCCGTGCCGGACCTGAGAGGCCGCCCCACTTGAGCCAGAGTCGACACGTCCCGGTGATGCTCCAGCGGTGTCTGGACCTGCTGGCGCCCGCCCTCCAGGAGCCGGGAGCCGTGGTCGTCGACTGCACGCTGGGACTCGGCGGCCACAGCGAGGCGCTCCTCGAACGCTTCCCCGAGGCCCGGCTCGTCGCCCTCGACCGGGACAAGGAGGCCCTGCGCCTGTCCGGGGAGCGGCTGGCCCCCTACGGCGAGCGCGCCACCCTCGTGCACGCCGTCTACGACGAGCTGCCCGACGTGCTCGACCGGCTCGGCGTGCCCCGCGTCCAAGGCGTGCTGTTCGACCTCGGCGTCTCCTCCATGCAGCTCGACGAGGCCGACCGCGGCTTCGCCTACGCCCAGGACGCCCCGCTCGACATGCGGATGGACCAGACGACCGGCATGAGTGCCGCCGAGGTCCTCAACAGCTACCCGCCCGGCGAACTCGTCCGCATCCTGCGGGCGTACGGCGAGGAGAAGCAGGCCAAGCGGATCGTGTCGGCCGTCGTGCGCGAGCGCGAGAAGGAGCCGTTCAGCAACAGCGCCCGCCTCGTGGAGCTGATCCGCGCGGCGCTGCCGCAGGCCGCCAAGCGCACCGGCGGCAACCCGGCCAAGCGGACCTTCCAGGCCCTGCGCATCGAGGTCAACGGCGAACTGTCCGTGCTGGAACGGGCGATCCCGGCGGCCGTCGAGTCGATCGCCGTCGGCGGACGGATCGCCGTGCTGTCGTACCACTCGCTGGAGGACCGGCTGGTGAAGCAGGTGTTCGCGGCCGGCGCCGCCAACACCGCGCCGCCCGGTCTGCCCGTCGTCCCCGAACGCTACGCGCCGCGGCTCAAGCTGCTCACGCGCGGTGCCGAACTTCCCACCGAGGAGGAGATCGCCGAGAACCGGCGGGCGGCACCGGCACGGCTGCGCGGCGCCGAGCGCATCCGGGAGTCCCTCGGCTGAGGGGAGTCCCTCGGGCGGTGGAGCGAACGAGGCAGACCCGGCAAGATCCGAACGACGTCCCCCAGGGGAGGGCGAGTGAGCAGGAAACCCGAACTGAAGGGCAGGGCGGCCCGCCTCGCCCGGCTCCTGCCCTCGGGTGGCACCCGCGGCCAGGCGGCCCGGGCCCCGTTCGTCCTCCTGGTCGTCGTCCTCCTCGGCGGCGGGCTCATCGGGCTCCTGGTGCTGAACTCCACCCTGAGCGAGGGCTCCTTCCAGCTGGACGACCTGAAGCAGCAGACCAAGGAGCTGACCGACGAGGAACAGGCGCTGCAGCGGGACATCGACGCCTACTCCGCCCCCCAGGCCCTCCAGCGCCGCGCCCGCGAGCTGGGCATGGTGCCCGGCGGCGACCCGGCCTTCCTCGACCCCGACGGCACCGTCAAGGGCTCGCCCAGCCCCGCGCCCGCCGCGGCCACCCCGCTCGTGCTCGCCCCCGAGGCGCTGACCGCGACGACCGGCGGCCCGGCCGCGGGCACCCCGGCCCCGTACGCCGAACCGTCCGGCCCGGCACCCGCGTCCTCCAGCACGGCCGCCACCCCCACCGCAGCGGCGACGCCCACCCCGACCCCGACTCCCGGCAGGTGACGGAAGTGTCCGACAGGGAACCGCCGCGCCGCCGTGTGCCCGGACCCGCCAGGCCCGTCCGCCCCGGTGGCGGGCGCCGCCCGGGGCCCGGCGCCCGGCCGGCCCGCAGGCCGGGCCCGTCCCGGCCGGCCCCCCGCGCCTTCCGGCTCGGCAGCCCGCGCCCTCGCCTCCGCATGATCGGCCTGGCGCTGACCCTGGTGCTGTCCGCCTTCGTCGTACGGCTCCTCCAGGTGCAGGCCGTCGACGCCGGCACGTACTCCGCGAAGGCCGAGCAGAACCGCTACGTCGTGCACACCCTGCCCGCCGAGCGCGGCGGGATCACCGACCGCAACGGCGTGGCCCTCGCGGCCACCGTGGACTCCTACGACATCACCGCCGACCCCACGATGTTCACCCGCGAGCAGCTGAAGGTCGACGACGGTCCCGAGCAGGCGGCGGCGCTCCTCGCGCCCATCCTGGGCCAGGACCAGGAGGAGCTGGCCGAGGTGCTCCGCCCGAAGAACAAGCAGCTGCGCTACGTCCGCCTCGCGCGCCGGCAGACGCCCCAGGTCTGGAACCAGATCAAGGACCTGAAGACCGCGCTCACCGCCAAGACGGAGACCGACACGGCCGCGGTCAACGTGCTCGCGGGTGTCTTCGCCGACCCCAGCAGCAAGCGCGTGTACCCGGGCGGCGACCTCGCCGCCGGCGTCCTCGGCTGGGTGGGCGCCGACGGCAAGGGCGGCGGCGGCCTGGAGCGGAAGCTGGACAAGACCCTGGCCGGCGAGGACGGCAAGATCCGCTACGCGCAGTCCGGCGGGCGCCAGGTGCCCACCGCCGGTTCCACCGAGACGCCCGCGGTGCCCGGCAGCGACGTCGAGCTCACCATCGACCGCGACATCCAGTGGGCCGCGCAGAACGCCATCAGCGAGCAGGTGGAGAAGTCCAAGGCGGACGGCGGCTACGTCATCGTCCAGGACACGGCCACCGGCGAGATCCTCGCCATGGCCAACGCTCCCGGCTTCGAGCCCGGCGACCTCGCGCACGCCGACCCCGAGGCGCTGGGCAACGCCTCCCTCCAGGACGCCTTCGAACCCGGCTCCACCGCCAAGGTGCTGTCGATGGCGGCCGTGCTGGAGGAGAACGCCGCCACTCCGGGCACCCACATCACCGTGCCGAACCGCCTCAAGCGCGGCGACCGGCTCTTCAAGGACGACATCGACCACCCGACCTGGTACCTCACGCTCAACGGCGTGCTGGCCAAGTCCAGCAACATCGGCACCATCATGGCCACCGGCGAGCTGGGCAGGACCCAGGCGGAGGCCAACAAGGTGCTCTACTCCTACCTGCGCAAGTTCGGCCTCGGCGACTACAGCGGCCTCGGCTTCCCCGGTGAGACCAAGGGCATCCTGGCGCCGCCCGGCCAGTGGTCGACCTCGCAGCAGTACACGATCCCTTTCGGCCAGGGCGTCTCCGTGAACGCGCTCCAGGCGGCCTCCGTCTACTCGACCATCGCCAACGGCGGCGTACGCGTCGAACCCACGCTCGTCCGCGGGACCAAGGGCGCCGACGGCCGCTTCACACCGGCGCCCGAGCCCGAGAAGAGGCGGGTGACCAGTGAGAAGACCGCGAAGACCCTCGCGCAGATGCTGGAGTCCGTCGTCGACGACGAGGAGGGCACCGGAACCAAGGCCCGCATCCCCGGCTACCGTGTGGCGGGCAAGACGGGCACGGCCAACCGGGTGGATCCGGCCACCGGCAAGTACCACGGCTACACCTCGTCGTTCGCCGGGTTCGCCCCCGCCGACAAGCCCCGCGTCACCGTCTACTGCGCCATCCAGAACGCCACCCAGGGCAGCTACTTCGGCGGACAGATCTGCGGCCCCATCTACAAGCAGGTCATGGAGTTCGCCCTGAAGACCCTTCAGGTGCCCCCGACCGGCGCCGCCCCCGCGAGGCTCCCGGTCGCCTTCAAGCCCTGAGCCACACCGCCCCCGTCCCCACAGGCACCGAGCCCGTACCGAGCCAGCGTCGATTCAGTACCGAGCCACCAGGAACCACCCGTGACAACGATCACCCCCGACCCCGGGAACCAGGACAGCCCCCGCACCTCGCTTCGCCGGGAGGCGGGTACTGCCGGTACGCTCACCGCCGTGCCACACCCCGATCAGTCCCAAACCACCCAGAAGGGCCACCCCGTGACATATCCGGGACCGCCCCGGCCGGTGCGGATCTCCGCCACCTCACTCGCGGAACTCGCCGATCAGCTGGGTACCGCCGCGCCGGACGGCTCCGCCGAGGTCACGGGCATCACCCACGACTCGCGCGCCGTCCGCCCCGGTGACCTGTACGCCGCCCTGCCCGGAGCCCGCCTGCACGGCGCCGACTTCGTCACCCAGGCCGCCGGCCTCGGCGCCGCGGCGGTGCTGACCGACCCGGCCGGCGCCGAGCGTGCCGCGGCGGCCGGCCTGCCGGCGCTCGTCGTCGACGACCCGCGCGCGCGGATGGGCGAACTGGCGGCCACGATCTACGGCCACCCCGGCCGCGACCTGCTCCAGATCGGCATCACCGGCACCTCGGGCAAGACCACCACCGCCTACCTCGTCGAGGGCGGCCTGCGCACGGCGAAGTCCACCGGGCTGATCGGCACGGTCGAGATGCGCATCGGCGACGAGCGCATCAAGTCCGAGCGGACCACGCCCGAGGCCACCGACCTCCAGGCCCTGTTCGCGGTGATGCGCGAGCGCGGCACCGAGGCGGTCGCCATGGAGGTCTCCAGCCACGCCCTGGTGCTCGGCCGGGTGGACGCCTGCGTCTTCGACATCGCCGTCTTCACCAACCTCAGCCCGGAGCACATGGAGTTCCACTCCGGCATGGAGGACTACTTCCAGGCCAAGGCGCAGCTCTTCACCCCGAAGCGCAGCAGGCTCGGCGTGGTCAACGTCGACGACGAGTACGGGCGCCGCCTCGCCGACGAGGCCACCGTCCCGGTCGTCACCTACTCCGCCGAGGGCCACCCGGACGCCGACTGGCGCGCCGAAGGCGTCGAGGTCGGCCCGCTGGACTCGACGTTCACCGTGCTCGGCCCGAAGGGCGAGCGGATCGCCGCGAAGTCGCCGCTGGCCGGCCCCTTCAACGTGGCGAACACCCTCGCCGCGATCGTCGCCCTCGCCGCCGCCGGCCTGGACCCGCAGGAGGCCGCCGACGGCGTCGCCGCGGTGCCGGGCGTGCCGGGCCGCCTGGAGCGCGTGGACGAGGGCCAGCCCTACTTCGCGGTGGTCGACTACGCCCACAAGACCGACGCCGTCGAGTCGGTGCTGCGGGCCCTGCGCAAGGTCACCGAGGGCAGGCTGCACGCCGTCCTCGGCTGCGGCGGCGACCGGGACACCACCAAGCGGGAGCCGATGGGCGCCGCCGTGGCCCGGTTCGCCGACACCGCCGTGCTGACCTCCGACAACCCCCGCTCCGAGGACCCCCTCGCGATCCTCGCCACCATGCTCCAGGGCGCGGCCTCCGTGCCCGCCCACGAGCGCGGCGAGGTCCAGGTCTTCGAGGACCGGGCCGCCGCGATCGCCGCCGCCGTCGCCCGGGCCGAGCCCGGCGACACCGTGCTGGTGGCCGGCAAGGGCCACGAGCAGGGCCAGGACATCGCCGGAGTGGTCCGTCCCTTCGACGACCGCGAGGTGCTGCGCGAAGCCATCAAGAAAGCCCAGGGATGAGATCCCGCATGATCCAGCCGATCCTGATCCTGATCCAGGGGACGAACTTGTGATCACCCTCTCACTCGCCGAGATCGCAGAAGTCGTCGGCGGGCGGATGCACGACATACCGGACGCGTCCGCCGAGGTCACCGGGCCGGTCGTCCGGGACTCCCGGGAAGCCGGGCCGGGCAGCCTCTTCGTCGCCTTCGTGGGCGAACGGGCGGACGGCCACGACTTCGCCGCGCAGGTCGTCGAAGCGGGCGCGGTGGCCGTCCTCGGCTCCCGCCCCGTCGGCGTGCCCGCGATCGTCGTGGAGGACGTCCAGGCCGCCCTGGGCGCCCTCGCCCGGCACGTCGTACGGCGCCTCGGCACCACCCTCGTGGCCCTCACCGGGTCGGCCGGCAAGACCAGCACCAAGGACCTGATCGCCCAGGTCCTGCGCCGCAAGGCCCCCACGGTGTTCACACCCGGTTCCATGAACAACGAGGTCGGGCTGCCGCTGACCGCGCTCACCGCCACCGAGGAGACGAGGTTCCTCGTCCTGGAGATGGGCGCCCGCGGCATCGGCCACATCCGGTACCTGTGCGAACTCACCCCGCCGAGGATCGGTCTCGTCCTCAACGTCGGCTCCGCGCACATCGGCGAGTTCGGCGGCCGGGAGCAGATCGCCCAGGCCAAGGGCGAGCTCGTCGAGGCGCTGCCGCCGGCCGAGGAGGGCGGCGTCGCGGTCCTCAACGCGGACGACCCCCTCGTACGGGCCATGGCCTCCCGAACGAAGGCGAAGGTGCTCCTTTTCGGAGAGTCCGACGAAGCGGACGTCTCTGCCGAGAACGTGCGACTCACGGACACCGGACAGCCTTCGTTCAGGCTTCACACACCCTCCGGTGCAAGCGATGTGACCATGCGCCTGTACGGTGAGCACCACGTGTCGAACGCGCTCGCCGCGGCCGCCGTCGCCCACGAGTTGGGCATGTCCGCAGACGAGATCGCCACCGCGCTCTCCGAGGCGGGCTCCCTCTCCCGCTGGCGGATGGAGGTCACCGAGCGCCCGGACGGCGTGACGGTCGTCAACGACGCCTACAACGCGAACCCCGAGTCCATGAAGGCCGCGCTGCGTGCACTGGCCGCCATGGGCAAGGGACGCCGGACGTGGGCGGTGCTCGGCAAGATGGCCGAGCTCGGGGACGAGGCGCTCGCCGAGCACGACGCGGTCGGACGGCTCGCCGTCCGGCTCAACGTCAGCAAGCTCGTCGCGGTCGGGGGCAGGGAAGCCCGATGGCTGCAACTGGGCGCATATAACGAGGGTTCGTGGGGTGAGGAGTCGGTGCACGTGTCCGACGCACAGGCGGCGGTCGACCTGTTGCGCAGCGAGTTGCGCCCGGGGGACGTCGTGCTCGTGAAGGCGTCCCGTTCGGTGGGTCTGGAGAGCGTCGCCACGGCGCTGCTCGAGACCGGCGCCGAGGGTGAGGTTGCCGCCCGATGATGAAGCAGATCCTGTTCGCGGGAGTCATTGGCCTCTTCCTGACGCTGGTCGGCACCCCGCTGCTGATCAAGCTCCTGGCCCGCAAGGGGTACGGCCAGTACATCCGCGACGACGGACCGCGCGAGCACGCCAGCAAGCGCGGTACGCCGACCATGGGTGGTATCGCCTTCATCCTGGCGACGGTCGCCGCGTACTTCCTGGCCAAGGGCATCACCGGCTATCTGGACCCGGACATCGACGCGGGGCCGACCTTCTCCGGCCTGCTGGTGCTCGGCCTGATGGTGGGCATGGGCCTGGTCGGCTTCCTCGACGACTACATCAAGATCGTCAAGCGGCGTTCGCTGGGTCTTCGGGCCAAGGCGAAGATGGCCGGCCAGTTGATCGTCGGCATCGGCTTCGCCGTGCTGTCGCTTCAGTTCGCGGACAACCGGGGCAACACCCCGGCGTCCACGAAGCTGTCGTTCATCACCGACTTCGGCTGGACCATCGGCCCGGTGCTGTTCGTCGTCTGGGCGCTGTTCATGATCCTCGCCATGTCGAACGGCGTGAACCTCACCGACGGCCTGGACGGCCTGGCCACCGGCGCCTCCGTCCTGGTCTTCGGCGCCTACACCTTCATCGGCGTCTGGCAGTTCCAGGAGTCCTGCGCCAACGCGCTGACCCTGACCAACCCCGGCGCCTGCTACGAGGTGAGAGACCCGCTGGACCTCGCCGTGGTCGCGTCCGCGCTGATGGGCGCCTGCCTCGGCTTCCTGTGGTGGAACACCTCCCCGGCCAAGATCTTCATGGGTGACACCGGTTCGCTCGCGCTCGGCGGTGTGCTCGCGGGCCTGGCGATCTGCTCGCGCACCGAACTGCTGATGGCCATCCTCGGCGGCCTGTTCGTCCTGATCACCATGTCGGTGGTCATCCAGGTCGGCTCCTTCCGCCTCACCGGCAAGCGGGTCTTCCGGATGGCGCCGCTCCAGCACCACTTCGAACTCAAAGGCTGGTCCGAGGTCCTCGTCGTGGTCCGCTTCTGGATCATCCAGGGCATCTGCGTGATCGTCGGACTCGGCCTCTTCTACGCGGGATGGGCAGCGGACAAGTGACCTCCTCGGTGCCTTCGGAATTCACCGGCAAGCACGTCACCGTCGCCGGACTCGGCGTCTCCGGCGTCCCGGCGGCCAAGGTCCTGCACGGACTCGGCGCGCGGGTGACCGTCGTCAACGACGGCGACGACGAGCGCGCCCGGACGCAGGCGGCGGAGCTGGAGGCGCTCGGCGTCACCGTCCGCCTCGGCGACGGGGACTCGCTCCCCGAGGGCACCGAGCTGATCGTCACCGCGCCCGGCTGGAAGCCCACCAAGCCCCTGTTCACTGCGGCCGGACAGGCCGGTGTCCCGGTCTGGGGCGACGTGGAGCTGGCCTGGCGGCTGCGCGGCCTGGACGGCAGGGAGCCCGCGCCGTGGCTGGCCGTCACCGGCACCAACGGCAAGACCACCACGGTCCAGATGCTCGCCTCGATCCTGAAGGCGGCCGGTCTGCGCACCGCCGCCGTCGGCAACATCGGCGTCTCCCTGCTGGACGCGGTCACCGGCGAGGAGGAGTACGACGTCCTCGCCGTGGAGCTGTCCAGCTACCAGCTGCACTGGGCGCCCTCCCTGCGCGCCCACTCCGCGGCCGTGCTCAACCTGGCCCCGGACCACCTCGACTGGCACGGCTCGATGGAGGCGTACGCCGCCGACAAGGGCCGCATCTACGAGGGCAATCGCGTCGCCTGCGTGTACAACGTCGCCGACAAGGCGACCGAGGACCTGGTCCGCGCCGCCGACGTCGAGGAGGGCTGCCGGGCGGTCGGCTTCACCCTCGGCACCCCCGGGCCCTCCCAACTCGGCGTGGTGGAGGGCCTGCTGGTCGACCGCGCCTTCGTCGAGGACCGGCACAAGAACGCCCAGGAACTCGCCGAGGTCTCGGACGTCAACCCGCCGGCCCCGCACAACATCGCCAACGCCCTTGCCGCCGCGGGCCTCGCCCGCGCCTTCGGCGTCTCCGCCGCCGCCGTACGGGACGGACTGCGCGCCTTCACGCCGGACGCCCACCGCATCGCGCACGTCGCCGACGTGGACGGCGTGGCCTACGTGGACGACTCCAAGGCCACCAACACCCACGCCACCGAGGCCTCCTTGGCGGCGTACGAGTCGATCGTGTGGATCGCCGGCGGGCTGGCGAAGGGCGCCACCTTCGACGAACTGGTCGCGGGCGCGGCGAAGCGGCTGCGCGGCGCCGTCCTCATCGGCGCCGACCGCGCCCTGATCCGCGAAGCCCTGGCGCGACACGCCCCGGAAGTACCCGTGGTCGACCTCGACCGGACCGACACTGGTGCGATGCTCCAGGCCGTCCAGGAGGCGCGGCGGCTCGCCCGGCCCGGCGACACGGTGCTCCTGGCCCCGGCCTGTGCCTCCATGGACATGTTCACCAACTACAACCAGCGCGGTGACGCGTTCGCGCAGGCCGTTCGCGAACTCGGCGCCTGACCCGGCCGCGCTCCCGCGCCGGGTGAACTCGGGAGGACGCGTGGGACGGTCCATGCCGACGTACAGCGGAGGCAGCGATGCCCGGTAGTCCCCAGAGCCGCACCGGACGACCGCCCGTGCAGCGCAGCGTCAAGCGGCCCGCTCCGCCGGGGCCGCCGCACGAGAACCCGGTGCTCCGCCTGTACCTGAGGCTGCGCCGCGCCTGGGACCGGCCGCTGACCGCGTACTACCTGATCTGCGGCGGCAGCGCGCTGATCACCGTGCTCGGCCTGGTGATGGTCTACTCGGCGTCGCAGATCACCGCGCTCCAGCTGTCGCTGCCGGGCTCGTTCTTCTTCCGCAAACAGGCCGCGGCGGCACTGATCGGCGCCGTGCTCCTGCTCGTCGCGATGAAGATGCCGGTGAAGCTGCACCGGGCGCTGGCCTACCCCATCCTCGCCGGGGCCGTCTGCCTGATGATCCTGGTCCAGGTGCCGGGGATAGGAGTCGCGGTCAACGGCAACCAGAACTGGATCTCACTGGGCGGCTCCTTCCAGATCCAGCCCAGCGAGTTCGGCAAGCTGGCCCTGGTGCTGTGGGGCGCGGACCTGCTCGCCCGCAAGCACGACAAGAAGCTGCTGACGCAGTGGAAGCACATGCTGGTGCCGTTGGTGCCGGCCGCGTTCATGCTGCTCGGGCTCATCATGATCGGCGGCGACATGGGGACCGCGATCATCCTCACGGCGATCCTGTTCGGTCTGCTGTGGCTGGCCGGCGCGCCCACCCGGCTCTTCGCGGGCGTGCTGTCGATCGCCCTGGTGCTCGGCTTCATCCTCATCAAGACCAGCCCCAACCGCATGGCCCGCCTCAACTGCCTCGGCGCCACCGACCCGGGCCCCGGGGACTCGTGCTGGCAGGCCGTGCACGGCATCTACGCCCTCGCCTCGGGCGGGCTGTTCGGTTCCGGGCTCGGTGCCAGCGTGGAGAAATGGGGCCAACTCCCCGAAGCGCACACCGACTTCATCTTCGCCGTCACCGGCGAGGAACTGGGCCTGGCGGGGACGCTGTCGGTGCTCGCCCTGTTCGCGGCTCTAGGCTATGCGGGTATCCGCGTGGCCGGACGCACGGAGGACCCCTTCGTCAGGTATGCCGCGGGAGGCGTGACCACCTGGATCACGGCGCAGGCCGTGATCAACATCGGTGCGGTCCTCGGACTGCTGCCGATCGCCGGTGTCCCGCTCCCGCTGTTCTCCTACGGGGGTTCGGCCCTGTTGCCGACCATGTTCGCCATCGGTCTGCTGATCGCCTTCGCGCGTGACGAACCCGGTGCGCGGGCGGCGCTTGCATTGCGGCAACCTCGCTTTGGTAGAAAGCGGGGAGCCGGGGGACCCGCGGTCAAGCGGAGCCCCGGGAGTTGGAACACGATGCGACGGCGCGCCTCGGCGGCGCGCTCGTCCGGAGAGCGGTGAAATTCGGTGCATGTCGTACTCGCCGGCGGAGGAACCGCGGGCCACATCGAGCCCGCGCTCGCCCTCGCGGACGCCCTGCGCAGGCAGGATCCGACCGTGGGGATCACGGCCCTGGGCACGGAACGGGGCCTGGAGACCCGCCTGGTGCCCGAGCGGGGTTACGAGCTGGCGCTGATTCCGGCCGTGCCGCTGCCGCGCAAGCCCACCCCCGAGCTGATCACCGTCCCGGGCCGGCTGCGCGGCACCATCAAGGCGACCGAGCAGATCCTGGAGCGCACCAAGGCGGACGCCGTGGCGGGCTTCGGCGGTTACGTGGCGCTGCCCGCCTACCTCGCGGCCAAGCGGCTCGGCGTGCCGATCGTCGTCCACGAGGCCAACGCCCGCCCCGGCCTGGCCAACAAGATCGGCTCGCGCTACGCCGCCCAGGTCGCCGTCTCCACCCCCGACAGCAAGCTGCGCAACTCCCGCTACATCGGCATCCCGCTGCGCCGCTCCATCGCCACCCTCGACCGGGCCGCCGCCCGCCCCGAGGCCCGCGCGATGTTCGGGCTCGACCCCAACCTGCCCACGCTGCTGGTCACCGGCGGCTCGCAGGGCGCCCGCCGCCTCAACGAGGTGATCCAGCAGGTCGCGCCCTGGCTCCAGCAGGCCGGCATCCAGATCCTGCACGCGGTCGGTCCCAAGAACGAACTGCCGCAGGTCCACCAGATGCCGGGGATGCCCCCGTACATCCCGGTAAGTTATCTGGACCGGATGGACCTCGCGTACGCCGCCGCCGACATGATGCTCTGCCGCGCGGGCGCGATGACCGTCGCCGAACTCTCCGCCGTCGGGCTCCCGGCCGCCTACGTCCCGCTGCCCATCGGCAACGGCGAACAGCGGCTCAACGCCCAGCCGGTGGTCAAGGCCGGCGGCGGCCTGCTGGTCGACGACGCGGAACTCACGCCCGAGTGGATCCAGCAGAACGTCCTGCCCGTGCTCGCCGACCCGCACCGGCTGTACGAGATGTCCCGCGCCGCCGCCGAGTTCGGCCGCCGGGACGCCGACGACCTCCTCGTCGGCATGGTGTACGAGGCGATCGCCGCCCGTGCGCACCGCTAGACACTGACGGAAGGCAGGGGAGCGTGGCCGGACCGACCACCGCCGAGCGCGGTGCACGCCAGCAGGAGTCGTCCGGCCCGCCCCGCGCGCGCCGCTTCCGCCCGCCTCGTCTTCGTACGATCATCATCCTCGCCGCCGCGCTCGTGCTCGCCGCGGGCGGCACCGTATGGGTGCTCTACGGCTCGAACTGGACGCGCCTCGAAGACGTGTCCGTCTCGGGGACGCGCGTTCTGACGCCCGCGCAGGTGCGCGAGGCCGCCGACGTGCCGATCGGGGACCCGCTGGTCTCGGTCGACACCGCGGCGGTCGAGGCGCGGTTGCGCAGGAAACTGCCCCGCATCGACGAGGTCGCGGTGGAGCGTTCCTGGCCGCACGGAATCGGACTGAAAGTGACGGAGCGCACTCCGGTTCTGGTGGTGCAAAAGGGTCGGAAGTTCGTGGAAGTGGACGACGAAGGCGTCCGGTTCGCCACGGTTTCCAAGGCCCCGAAAGGCGTGCCCGCGCTGGAATTGGAACTCGCCCGTTCCGGATCCGCCGCGGCGAGCCTGCGCCGCTTCGACGACGACCGCCTGGTGCGCGAGGCGGTGCGGGTGGCCGGCCGGATCCCCGGCAAGGTCGCCCGGGACACACGGCTCGTCAAGGTCCGTTCCTACGACGACATCTCGCTGGAGCTGAGCGGCGGGAGGACCGTGTCCTGGGGGAGCGGTGAGCGGGGCGCAGGCAAGGCCCGCGCGCTCACCGCGCTCATGAAAGCGACGCCCGATGCGCGGCACTTCGACGTGAGTGTTCCCACCGCCCCCGCGTCATCGGAGAGTTGACGGGTATATGTGCAGGCCAGCACCCTGGTTGGGCAGCGCTACGGCTGATCACATAGGGTGAAAAGAAAAACGGGAGGTTCGGCGTGTTCGTTGAACGTGCGCCACTTGTCGACTTAGTGTCCTGTTCGGAAGAGTCCAAGGAACAGACACACTGGTAACCCTAAACTTCAGCGTTAGGGTTCGGGTCGGCGCTACGGACCGTCCCAATCGGCATCAGTCGTCGGGTCGCGGGGGCATCAGTGCTTCGGCGGTCGGACGACACGTAACTCGAGGCGAGAGGCCTTCGACGTGGCAGCACCGCAGAACTACCTCGCAGTCATCAAAGTCATCGGTGTCGGCGGCGGTGGTGTCAATGCCATCAACCGGATGATCGAGGTCGGTCTCAAGGGCGTCGAGTTCATCGCCATCAACACCGACGCGCAGGCGCTGTTGATGAGCGACGCCGACGTCAAGCTCGACGTCGGCCGCGAACTCACCCGCGGACTCGGCGCCGGAGCCAACCCGGCCGTCGGCCGCAAGGCCGCCGAGGACCACCGCGAGGAGATCGAGGAGGTCCTCAAGGGGGCCGACATGGTCTTCGTGACCGCCGGTGAAGGCGGCGGCACCGGCACCGGCGGCGCGCCCGTCGTGGCCAACATCGCCCGCTCGCTCGGCGCCCTCACCATCGGCGTGGTCACCCGCCCGTTCACCTTCGAGGGACGGCGCCGGGCCAACCAGGCCGAGGACGGCATCGCGGAGCTCCGCGAAGAGGTCGACACCCTCATCGTCATCCCCAACGACCGGCTGCTGTCCATCTCCGACCGCCAGGTCTCGGTGCTCGACGCCTTCAAGTCGGCCGACCAGGTGCTGCTGTCCGGTGTGCAGGGCATCACCGACCTCATCACCACGCCCGGCCTGATCAACCTGGACTTCGCCGACGTCAAGTCGGTCATGTCCGAGGCCGGTTCCGCCCTCATGGGCATCGGCTCGGCCCGCGGCGACGACCGCGCGGTGGCCGCCGCCGAGATGGCGATCTCCTCGCCGCTGCTCGAGGCGTCCATCGACGGCGCCCGCGGCGTCCTGCTCTCCATCTCCGGCGGCTCCGACCTCGGCCTGTTCGAGATCAACGAGGCCGCCCAGCTGGTCAGCGAGGCCGCCCACCCCGAGGCCAACATCATCTTCGGCGCGGTCATCGACGACGCCCTCGGCGACGAGGTGCGGGTCACCGTGATCGCGGCCGGCTTCGACGGGGGCCAGCCGCCCTCCAAGCGGGACAACGTCCTCGGGTCGTCCTCGGCCAAGCGCGAGGAGCCCACCCCGGCCCGGCCCTCGTCCGAGAGCCGCCCGTCCTTCGGCTCGCTCGGCAGCGTCAAGCCGAAGGAGGAGCCGGAGCAGGCGCCCGCCCCCGAGCCGGTCGCCGACCTGCCGGTCTCCCCGCCGCCGGTCCCGCCGTCGCGGACCTACTCGGACAGCGCGGCCGAGGAACTGGACGTGCCGGACTTCCTGAAGTGATAGGACAGCGCGACACCGTGAGCGGCGCGCACTTCGGCTTCACCGACCGGTGGGGCGGAGTGAGCGCCGTTCCGTACGAGGAGCTCAATCTCGGCGGCGCGGTCGGCGACGACCCCGGCGCCGTCACCGCCAACCGGGAGCTGGCGGCCAAGTCGCTGGGCGTCGACCCGGCCCGGGTGGTCTGGATGAACCAGGTGCACGGTGCCGACGTCGCCGTGGTCGACGCGCCCTGGGGGGACCGGCCGGTCCCGCGGGTCGACGCCGTCGTCACCGCCGAACGCGGTCTCGCGCTCGCCGTCCTCACCGCCGACTGCGTGCCCGTGCTGCTCGCCGACCCCGTCGCGGGAGTCGCCGCCGCGGCCCACGCGGGCCGGCCCGGCCTGGTCGCCGGGGTCGTCCCCGCCGCCGTACGGGCCATGACCGAACTCGGCGCGGAGCCCGGCCGGATCGTCGCCCGCACCGGACCCGCCGTGTGCGGCCGGTGCTACGAGGTGCCGGAGGAGATGCGCACCGAGGTGGCCGCCGTCGAGCCGGCCGCGCACGCCGAAACCTCCTGGGGCACGCCGGCCGTCGACGTGAGCGCCGGGGTGCACGCGCAGCTCCAGCGCCTCGGGGTGCGCGACCGGGCGCAGTCGCCGGTGTGCACCCGGGAGTCGGAGGACCACTTCTCGTACCGACGCGACCGCACCACCGGGCGGCTCGCGGGCTATGTGTGGCTGGACTGATGGGGCATGACGGACCGTAAGCAGGAACTCGCCGCGAACCTGGCGAGAGTGGAAGAGCGCATCACCGCCGCCTGTGCCGCCGCGGGCCGCCCGCGCGAAGACGTGACCCTCATCGTGGTCACCAAGACCTACCCGGCGGACGACGTGCGCGTTCTCTCGGAACTCGGGGTGCGGCACGTCGCCGAGAACCGTGACCAGGACGCGGCGCCCAAGGCCGCCGCGTGTGCGGATCTGCCGCTTTCGTGGCATTTCGTCGGCCAGTTGCAGACCAACAAGGTGCGGTCCGTGGTCGGTTACGCCGACGTCGTGCAGTCCGTCGACCGGGCCAGGCTGGTCACGGCCCTGTCGAAGGAGGCCGTACGCGCCGGTCGCGAGGTGGGCTGTCTGCTCCAGGTCGCGCTCGACGCGGGGGAGAGCGGGCGCGGGGAGCGCGGCGGGGTCTCGCCCGCCGGAATCGAAGAGTTGGCCGACCTGGTCGCCGGATCGGACGGGCTGCGGTTCGACGGCCTGATGACGGTCGCGCCGCTCACCGGCGAGTACGCGGGACGCCAACAGGCGGCGTTCGAGCACCTCATGGATTTGTCGACCTGCGTGCGCCGAGCCCATCCGGCTGCGAACATGGTCTCCGCGGGAATGAGTGCGGACCTCGAACAGGCCGTGGCCGCCGGAGCGACACATGTACGCGTCGGCACTGCGGTACTCGGAGTCCGACCCGGGCTCGGGTAACGTCGCCAAGAAGTCGGACCACAGCAGAAAATATGGTCATTACCGCCGAAAGGCGGACGCAACGACCTCGTGGATCGCAGGCACTTGGCAGTCGTCAGCAGATCCACCACAGAGCGGAGGACTCAGAGAATGGCCGGCGCGATGCGCAAGATGGCGGTCTACCTCGGCCTCGTGGAGGACGACGGGTACGACGGCCGGGGGTTCGACCCCGACGACGACTTCGAACCCGAACTGGACCCGGAGCCCGAGCGGGATCACCGGCGCCATGAACCGGCGCACCAGTCACATGGTTCACATCAGCCCCAAAGGGACGAAGAGGTACGAGTCGTACAACCGCCCGCGCAGCGCGAGCCGATGCCCCGTTCCGCTTCGCTCGCGGCGGAATCGAGTCGTCCGGCGCGTATCGCGCCCGTGGCGTCCATCACACAAGAACGCGCAAGCCTGGAAAAGAGCGCACCGGTCATCATGCCCAAGGTCGTGTCCGAACGAGAGCCCTACCGGATCACCACACTTCACCCCCGGACCTACAACGAGGCCCGTACCATCGGGGAACACTTCCGTGAGGGCACGCCGGTGATCATGAATCTCACTGAGATGGATGACACAGATGCGAAGCGACTTGTCGACTTTGCGGCCGGTTTGGTGTTTGGTCTTCACGGCAGTATCGAGCGGGTGACGCAGAAGGTGTTCCTGCTGTCTCCTGCTAACGTCGATGTCACGGCGGAGGACAAGGCCCGCATCGCAGAGGGCGGGTTCTTCAACCAGAGCTGAGACGCACCACCGGTACAGAGCAAGAACACGGATCCGAAGAGGGGTCCGAGAGATGGTTCAGGGGAGAGGGAAGCACAGGTCATGAGCGTGGTCCTGGATGTCGTCTACATCGCGCTGATGTGCTTCCTCATCGTGCTCATCTTCCGGTTGGTCATGGACTACGTCTTCCAGTTCGCCCGCTCGTGGCAACCCGGCAAGGCGATGGTGGTCGTTCTGGAGGCCACCTACACTGTCACCGATCCACCGTTGAAGCTTCTGCGGCGGTTCATCCCGCCGCTGCGTCTCGGGGGCGTGGCGCTCGACCTGTCCTTCTTCGTACTGATGATCATCGTCTACATCCTGATCTCGATCGTGAGCCGGCTGTGATCGATGAGAGAGATACGGGCTTGCCGAATGCCGACGACAACGTTGAGGTGAAGAGATGCCGTTGACCCCCGAGGACGTGCGGAACAAGCAGTTCACGACCGTCCGCCTCCGAGAAGGCTATGACGAGGACGAGGTCGATGCCTTCCTCGACGAGGTCGAAGCCGAACTGACCCGGCTGCTCCGCGAGAACGAGGACCTGCGCGCCAAGCTGGCCGCGGCGACGCGCGCGGCCGCGCAGAACCAGCAGAACATGCGCAAGCCGCCGGAGTCGCCGCAGGACCAGCAGTCGCCGCAGGGACAGCCCCCGCACCAGCAGGGGCACCCGCAGCAGGGCGGTATGCCGCAGCAGGGCATGCGAGGACCCGGCGCTCCGGTGCCCGCCGGCATATCGGGCCCGCCGCAGCAGCAGATGGGCGGCCCCATGGGTGGTCCGCCCCAGCTGCCGAGCGGTGCCCCGCAGCTGCCCGCCGGCCCCGGCGGACAGGGTGGCCCGCAGGGTCCCGGCCCGATGGGCCAGGGTCCGATGGGCCAGGGCCCCGGTCCGATGCAGGGCCAGATGGGTCCCGGTCCGATGGGCGGCCCCATGGGCGGTCCGCAGGGCCCCGGTGGCCCGGGCATGCCCGGTCAGGGAGGCCCCGGTGGCGACAGCGCCGCCCGTGTCCTCTCGCTGGCCCAGCAGACCGCCGACCAGGCGATCGCCGAGGCGCGTTCCGAGGCCAACAAGATCGTCGGCGAGGCGCGTTCGCGTGCCGAGGGTCTGGAGCGGGACGCCCGTGCCAAGGCGGACGCCCTGGAGCGGGACGCGCAGGAGAAGCACCGCGTCGCGATGGGCTCCCTGGAGTCCGCCCGCGCCACGCTGGAGCGCAAGGTCGAGGACCTGCGCGGCTTCGAGCGCGAGTACCGCACGCGGCTGAAGTCGTACCTGGAGTCGCAGCTGCGCCAGCTGGAGACCCAGGCCGACGACTCGCTCGCCCCGCCGCGTACGCCCGCGACGGCCTCTCTGCCGCCGTCCCCGGCGCCCTCGATGGCACCGGCCGGCGCGAGTGCCCCGTCCTACGGCGGCAACCAGTCGATGGGCAGCGGTCCGGGCCAGGCCGGTCCGTCGTACGGCGGTCAGCAGCAGATGTCGCCGGCGATGACTCAGCCGATGGCGCCGGTGCGGCCGCAGGGGCCGTCGCCGATGGGGCAGGCGCCTTCGCCGATGCGGGGGTTCCTGATCGACGAGGACGACAACTGAGCTGCTTCGGACTGACGTCCGGTAGGTAGTACGGCGTTGCCGACGGCAGCGTTCAGGGCGGGCCCCGGGTTTTCTGACCCGGGGCCCGCCCTTGTGGTGTGTGCGGGTGCCGGTGCCCGTGCGGTGGGGGTGGGGTGCGTTGCCCGGCGTTGCGGGGTGCCGCTGCGCCCACCCGTGCCGCCCCAGCGGCACGACTGCCCGCAGCTACGCGGGCACGACTGCCTGCGGCTATGCGGGCACGACTGCGCGCGGCTACGTGGACACGGGGGCTCCTAGTTCGGGGGACGGCAGAGGGCCCGCATCCCTGTCGGGATGCGGGCCCTCGGTGCCTTCGTTCGGTTACTGCTTGCGCAGGCGGAAGGTGAGGGAGAGGCCCTCGTCCGTGAACGGGGTGCCGTACGTGTCGTCCGCCTCGCCCTGGGCGAAGTCCGTCGCCAGGACCTCGTCGGCGATCAGGCCGGCGTGGCCGGTCAGTGCGGCGGCCGTGGCCGCGTCCGCGGCCGTCCAGCGCAGGGCGATCCGGTCGGCCACGTCGAGGCCGCTGTTCTTGCGGGCCTCCTGGATCAGGCGGATCGCGTCCCGGGCGAGGCCCGCCCGGCGCAGCTCCTCCGTGATCTCCAGGTCGAGCGCCACCGTCGCGCCCGAGTCGGAGGCCACCGACCAGCCCTCGCGCGGCGTCTCCGTGATGATCACCTCGTCGGGAGCGAGGGTGACGGTCTCGCCGTCGACCTCCACCGAGGCCGTGCCCTCGCGCAGGGCGAGGGAGAGAGCCGCGGCGTCCGCGCCCGCGACCGCCTTCGCCACGTCCTGGACACGCTTGCCGAACCGCTTGCCCAACGCGCGGAAGTTGGCCTTCGCAGTCGTGTCGACGAGCGAGCCGCCGACCTCGCTCAGCGACGCGAGGGACTCGACGTTCAGCTCCTCCGTGATCTGCGTGCGCAGCTCGGGGGAGAGGGCGTCGAAGCCCGTCACGCCGATCAGCGCGCGGCTGAGCGGCTGCCGGGTCTTGACGCCCGACTCCGCGCGGGTGGCACGGCCGAGCTCGACCAGGCGGCGGACCAGGGTCATCTGCTTCGACAGCTCCGGGTCGATCGCCGCCAGGTCGGCCTCCGGCCACGAGGACAGGTGGACCGACTCGGGCGCGCCCGGGGTGACCGGCACGACCAGGTCCTGCCAGACCCGCTCGGTGATGAACGGGGTCAGCGGCGCCATCAGCTTGGTGACCGTCTCGACGACCTCGTGCAGCGTGCGCAGCGCGGCCTTGTCGCCCTGCCAGAAGCGGCGGCGCGAGCGGCGCACGTACCAGTTGGACAGGTCGTCGACGAACGCGGACAGCAGCTTGCCGGCCCGCTGGGTGTCGTAGGCGTCCAGCGCCTGCGTCACCTGGTCGGTCAGCGCGTGCAGCTCGGAGAGCAGCCAGCGGTCCAGCACCGGGCGGTCGGCCGGGGCAGGGTCGGCCTCGCTGGGCGACCAGCCGGTGGTGCGGGCGTACAGGGCCTGGAAGGCGACCGTGTTCCAGTACGTGAGGAGCGTCTTGCGGACGACCTCCTGGATGGTGCCGTGGCCCACCCGGCGGGCCGCCCACGGGGAGCCGCCGGCCGCCATGAACCAGCGGACCGCGTCGGCGCCGTGCTGGTCCATCAGCGGGATCGGCTGCAGGATGTTGCCCAGGTGCTTGGACATCTTGCGGCCGTCCTCGGCGAGGATGTGGCCGAGGCAGACCACGTTCTCGTAGGACGACTTGTCGAAGACCAGGGTGCCGATCGCCATCAGCGTGTAGAACCAGCCGCGGGTCTGGTCGATGGCCTCGGAGATGAACTGCGCCGGGTAGCGGCTCTCGAACAGCTCCTTGTTCTTGTACGGGTAGCCCCACTGGGCGAAGGGCATCGAGCCCGAGTCGTACCAGGCGTCGATGACCTCGGGCACGCGGGTGGCGGTCCGCCCGCAGCCGTCCTGCGGGCAGGCGAAGGTCACGGCGTCGATGAACGGGCGGTGCGGGTCCAGGGCCGACTGGTCGGCGCCGGACAGCTCGGTCAGCTCCGCGCGGGAACCGACGACCGTGAGGTGGTCCTCCTCGCAGCGCCAGATCGGCAGCGGCGTGCCCCAGTAGCGGTTGCGGGACAGGGCCCAGTCGATGTTGTTGTTCAGCCAGTCGCCGTACCGGCCGTGCTTGACCGCCTCAGGGAACCAGTTGGTCCTCTCGTTCTCCTGGAGGAGGCGGTCCTTGACGGCCGTGGTGCGGATGTACCAGGACGGCTGCGCGTAGTACAGCAGCGCGGTGTGGCAGCGCCAGCAGTGCGGGTAGCTGTGCTCGTACGGGATGTGCTTGAAGAGCAGGCCCCGGGCGTCCAGGTCCTCCGTCAGCTTCTCGTCGGCCTTCTTGAAGAAGACGCCGCCGACCAGCGGGACGTCCTCCTCGAAGGTGCCGTCCGGACGGACCGGGTTGACCACCGGCAGGCCGTAGGAACGGCAGACCTTGAGGTCGTCCTCACCGAAGGCGGGGGACTGGTGGACGAGGCCGGTGCCGTCCTCGGTGGTGACGTAGTCGGCGTTGACGACGTAGTGCGCCGGCTCCGGGAACTCGACCAGCTCGAACGGGCGCCGGTACGTCCAGCGCTCCATCTCGGCGCCGGTGAAGGACTGCCCGGTGGTCTCCCAGCCCTCGCCGAGGGCCTTGGCCACCAGCGGCTCGGCGACGACCAGCCGCTCCTCGCCGTTCGTGGCGACGACGTAGGTCACCTCGGGGTGCGCGGCGACCGCGGTGTTGGAGACCAGGGTCCACGGCGTCGTGGTCCAGACGACCAGCGCCGCCTCGCCGGCCAGCGGGCCCGAGGTCAGCGGGAAGCGGACGTAGACGGACGGGTCGACGACCGTCTCGTAGCCCTGGGCCAGCTCGTGGTCGGACAGGCCGGTGCCGCAGCGGGGGCACCAGGGGGCGACGCGGTGGTCCTGGACCAGCAGGCCCTTGCCGAAGATCTCCTTCAGCGACCACCAGACGGACTCGATGTACTCCGGGTCCATCGTGCGGTACGGGTCCTGGAGGTCGGCCCAGTAGCCCATGCGGGTCGTCAGCTCTTCGAAGGCGTCGGTGTGGCGGGTCACCGACTCGCGGCACTTCGCGTTGAACTCGGCGATGCCGTACGCCTCGATGTCCTGCTTGCCGGAGAAGCCCAGCTCCTTCTCGACCGCCAGCTCCACCGGGAGGCCGTGGCAGTCCCAGCCGGCCTTGCGGCCCACGTGGTAGCCGCGCATGGTGCGGAAGCGCGGGAAGACGTCCTTGAAGACGCGGGCCTCGATGTGGTGGGCGCCGGGCATGCCGTTGGCGGTGGGCGGGCCCTCGTAGAACACCCACTCGGGGCGGCCCTCGGACTGCTCCAGGCTCTTGGCGAAGATCTTCTGCTCACGCCAGAAGTCGAGCACCGCGTGTTCGAGCGCGGGCAGGTCGACCTGGGCGGGCACCTGGCGGTACTGCGGCTGCGTATTCAACGAGCTTCCTCCGGCGGACGTGCTGCCTTCCGTCGGAGGGACGAGAGCCGTGCTCCCGCGGTACCACCCTCCTTGGCCCGACCGGTGCGTCGTGTGCTCCGGCGAGCCCCCTCATTGGGGTCGCGAGCCGGGTCTACTCGCCGCGGCTGTCTGCCACGGCTTTCTTCCGGCGGCTCCGGGGTGATCTTCACGTCGCGCTCGCCCCCGGGCTCACACCGTCCCCGGGTCGCTCTGGGCTGCTGACGCCGCTACTCGTCCCCATCCACGCTTTTCGCTGCGCCCAGTGTACGGCGCCGGGCGGACAGCGGCCGACCGGATTTAGGGTGACCCGAATGCCGTCGTCCGGGGACCGGCCCGCGGACGGTCCGGCCGGGGGTGTTCCGGCGGATTACCGGGCGGGGAGCTGGGCACAACGCATGCATGCTCGCCGCGCGGCGCACGACGGGCGGGCGAGTCGGGCGGCGTGCCCCGTTGCCGCGCGACCGGAGTCGATTTATCGTCCCAGCACGATTCGCGCGCAAGATCACAATATGTGAAGGGGCCGCGGCCATGGTGGCGAAGAAGAAGACGACGGCCGCGAAGCGGAGCGCCGCCGAGGAGGGTGCCGCGGCGCAGGAGCCCGCGGCGCAGGAGGCCGTGCCGAAGGCGGCGGCGGGAGAGGGCCCGGCAGGGAAGACCGGGGCGAAGAAGACCGCGGCGAAGTCCGCCGCGAAGAAGAGCACGGCCAAGAGCACGGCGAAGAAGAGCACGGCCAAGAAAGCGGGCGCGGCCGAGGCCGCGGAGCAGACGGGAGCCACGACGGTGGTTGCGAAGAAGACTCCTGGCACGGCCACGGCGGCCAAGACCGCTGTTCCCAAGGCCCGCGGCACGGCCGCGGTCCCCGGCGACCTCGCGGTACGCCCCGGCGAGGACCCCTGGACCCCGCAGGAGGTCGAGGAGGCGCGCGGCGAGCTGCAGTCCGAGGCCGACCGGCTGCGCACCGAGATCGACTCCTCCGAGCGGTCGCTGCAGGGCATGATGCGCGACTCCGGCGACGGCGCGGGCGACGACGAGGCGGACACCGGCAGCAAGAACATCACGCGCGAGCACGAACTGGCGCTGGCCGCCACCGCGCGCGAGGTGCTCAGCCAGACCGAGCGTGCCCTGGACCGTCTGGACGCGGGCACCTACGGCCTGTGCGAGAACTGCGGCAACCCGATCGGCAAGGCGCGGATGCAGGCCTTCCCGCGGGCCACCCTCTGCGTCGAGTGCAAGCAGAAGCAGGAGCGCAGGTACTGAGCCGGTACCGGTCCGCGGCCGGGAGGCGAGACGTGCCGTACCCTCGTGCTCAGTCAAGGACCTAGGCTGAGGGACTCACGTGGCAGAGGCGGAGCGCATCATCGGTACTCCGGACACCCCGGACGCGGCGGGGGACGGGCAGGAGCTGCCCGACGACGCCGGCCAGGAGCAGAAGCGGGAGCAGGCTCCGCAGCGTCCTCGGGGCAAGCGCCGGGTCGCCGTCCTGTTCGCCGTCGCCGTGTTCGCGTACCTGGTCGACCTGGTCAGCAAGATGATCGTGGTCGCCAAGCTGGAGCACCACGAGCCGATCGAGATCGTCGGTGACTGGCTCAGGTTCGCCGCGATCCGCAACGCGGGCGCGGCCTTCGGCTTCGGCGAGGCCTTCACGATCATCTTCACGGTGATCGCCGCGGCCGTGATCGTCGTGATCGCCCGCCTCGCGCGCAAACTGCGCAGCCTGCCCTGGGCGATCGCGCTGGGCCTGCTGCTCGGCGGCGCCCTCGGCAACCTCACCGACCGGATCTTCCGCGCCCCCGGCGTCTTCGAGGGCGCGGTGGTGGACTTCATCGCGCCCAAGCACTTCGCCGTCTTCAACCTCGCCGACTCGGCGATCGTCTGCGGCGGCATCCTGATCGTGATCCTCTCCTTCCGGGGCCTGGACCCGGACGGGACCGTCCACAAGGACTGACCCGGACGGGACCGTCCACAGGGACCGACCCGGCGAGGGCCGGGCACCCACGGGGACCGAGCCGACGGGAGCCCGCCGCCCACGGGGACTGAGCGCGTGTTCGGGACTGTCCGGGCCGTCCGGCATACTCGACGGGTGAGCACGATTCCCGAGATCCGCACCCTGCCCGTGCCCGACGGCCTGGAGGGCGAGCGCGTCGACGCCGCCATCTCCCGCATGTTCGGCTTCTCCCGTACCAAGGCCGCGGAGCTCGCCGCGGCGGGCAAGGTGCAGGTCGACGGGTCGGTGGTCGGCAAGTCCGAGCGCGTCCACGGCGGCGCCTGGCTCGAGGTGGAGATGCCGCAGGCGCCGACGCCCGTGCAGGTGGTCGCCGAGCCCGTCGAGGGCATGGAGATCGTGCACGACGACGAGGACGTGGTCGTCGTCGTCAAGCCGGTCGGTGTCGCCGCCCACCCCTCCCCGGGCTGGAGCGGCCCGACCGTCATCGGCGGCCTCGCCGCCGCCGGGTACCGTGTCTCCACCTCCGGCGCCGCCGAGCGCCAGGGCATCGTGCACCGCCTCGACGTCGGCACTTCCGGCCTGATGGCGGTGGCCAAGTCGGAGCGGGCGTACACCTCGCTCAAGCGCCAGTTCAAGGAGCGCACGGTCGACAAGCGCTACCACACGCTGGTCCAGGGCCACCCCGACCCGACCAGCGGCACCATCGACGCCCCCATCGGCCGCCACCCGCAGCACGACTACAAGTGGGCGGTCACCGCGGAGGGCAAGCCCTCCGTCACGCACTACGACCTCATCGAGGCCTTCCGCGCCGCCTCCCTGCTCGACGTGAAGCTGGAGACCGGCCGCACCCACCAGATCCGCGTGCACATGGCCGCCCACCGCCACCCCTGCGTCGGCGACCTGACCTACGGCGCCGACCCCACCCTGGCCAAGCGGCTGCGGCTGACCCGCCAGTGGCTGCACGCCGTGCGGCTCGGGTTCGAGCACCCCGGCACCGGCGACTGGGTCGAGTTCGCCAGCGACTACCCGGAGGACCTCCAGCAGGCCCTCGACCAGGTCCGCGAGGAGACCTACGGATGAGCGCCCCGGAATACGCGGTGCGCGTCGCCGAGGACCCCGCCGACCGGGAGGCCTGCTTCGCGGTGCGCAAGGACGTCTTCGTCGCCGAGCAGAAGGTCCCCGAGGACATCGAGTACGACGCCTACGACGCCGGCGCCGTGCACGTCCTCGCGGTCCGGGCGGACGGCGTGCCCCTCGGCACCGGCCGGCTGCTGCACGGCGCGGCCGCCGCGGCGAAGAACGGCGACGGAGACCCGGCCGTCGGTTCCCTCGGGCGCCTCGCGGTGACCGCTGCGGCCCGCGGCCTCGGCGTCGGGGCCGCGCTGGTGCGGGCCATAGAGGACGCGGCACGCGCGCGCGGACTCACCGCCGTGGACCTGCACGCGCAGACCCACGCGCTGGGATTTTACGAACGTTTGGGGTACCAGGCGTACGGGCCCGAGTTCCCCGACGCCGGGATCCCCCACCGCGCGATGCGGCGCCCCCTCTAGCAGAGGGCGCCGGAGCGGCTGGTGGGGCCGGTGGCGTGGCAGGCTTGGGCTTCGCCGGGTGAACGCCCAGACCGCAGCCCTCAGACCCCACCGGAGCGGTGACCGTGGATCAGCTGGCCCTGTTGTTCATGCTCTTGCTCGGGGCCCTGCTGAGCGTCCCGATCGGTGCCCGGCTCGGGCTGCCCGCGCCGGTGCTGATGACGCTCCTCGGGATCGTCCTGGCCCTGCTCGACTTCGTGCCCAACGTCGACATCCCGCCCGAGCTGATCCTGCCCGCGCTGCTGCCGCCGCTGCTGTACGCGGCCGTGCGGCGCACGTCCTGGCGGCAGTTCGCGGCCAACAAGCGGCCGATCTTCCTGCTGGCCGTCGCGCTGGTCTTCATCACCATGGTCTGCGTGGCCTCCGTGGCGCACGCGATCGTGCCGGGGCTGCCGCTCGCCGCGGCCTTCGCGCTGGGCGCGCTGGTGGCGCCGCCGGACCCGGTCGCCGCGACCGCCGTCGCCGGGCAACTGGGGCTGCCGCGGCGCCTGGTCTCCATCCTGGAGGGCGAGGGGCTCTTCAACGACGTGACGGCCATCGTCCTGTACCACGTGGCCATCGCCGCGGCGGTCGGCGGCTCCTTCTCGCCGTGGCGGGCCGGTTTCGACCTGGTGCTGTCCGCCGTGGTCGCCGTCGCGGTCGGCATCGCCCTGGGCTGGGGCTCCAACAAGCTGATGAGCGTGCTGGGCGACCCCACGCTGCAGATCGGCCTGACCCTGCTGGTGCCGTTCGTGAGCTACGTCGCCGCCGACGAACTGCACGGCTCGGGCGTGCTCGCCGTACTCACCACCGCCATGTTCCTCGCCGAGTACGCCTCGGACGCCGACGACGTGATGACCCGGCTCGGCGGGCACACCGTCTGGGACGTGGTCGACACCCTGGTCACCGGGGTCGCCTTCGGCCTGATCGGGCTCGAACTGCACAACGCCGTGCGCACCGCCTCCGGCCGCTGGACGGAACTGCTCGGCTGGTCGGCGGCGATCCTGGTCGTCGTCGTCCTGGTCCGGCTGCTGTACCTGCTGCCGGCCACCTGGCTGACCCAGCGGCTGCACGCCCGGCGCGACATGGACGAGGACATCCCGACCAGCTGGCGGGAGACGGTGGTCATGTGGTGGGCGGGGATGCGGGGCGTGGCCTCGGTCGCGCTGGCGCTGGCGATCCCGCTGGAGACGGACGACGGGGCGGCCTTCCCGCACCGGGAGGAGATCGTCTTCATCGCCTTCGGCGTGATCATGGGCACGCTGCTGTTGCAGGGCCTGACGCTGCCCTGGCTGGTCGGCCGGCTCGGGGTACGGGCGAACACCGAGCGGGAGCAGGACTACGAGCGGGACCTGGCGCTGCGGGCCGCCAAGGCGGCCAAACAGCGCCTCAAGGAGATCGAGTCGGTGGAGGAACTGCCGGAAGAACTCTCCGAGCAGATGCTGCGGCGCGCCTACGACATCGGCATACGCATCAGCCCGGACCTCGGGGACGAGGAACGAAGGGAGGCGCACGAGCAGCGGGCGCGGCGGATCAAACGGGTCCGGCGCATCCAGGGCGAGATGCTCAGCGCCGCCCGGCACGAGGTGCTGGCCGCCCGCAGCGAACCCGGCGCCGATCCGGAGATCGTCGACCGGGTGCTGCGCCACCTCGACGTGCGCAGCCTGCGCTGACCCGCGGGCGCGCCCCGCGTTGACGCCGTCTTCCGCCGGCCCGCGGGCGCGCCCGCGCCGTCACGCCCTCTTCGTCGGCCGGTCCGTGAAGTGGCGGGAGGCCCCGTCCGGGGAGCGGCGCGGGCCGGTGTCGGGGGAGCGGCGGGCGTGCGGGAAGCCGTCGCGGGAGGGGCGCGGCGCCGCGCCCGCCGTGTTGACCCGCGGCAGGGCGTACGGATGCTCGTCGGCCAGCCAGCGGATCATCCCCTCGCGGACCGCGACCCGCACCGTCCAGATGTCGTCCGCGTCCTTCGCCGTCACCAGGGCCCGCACCTCCATGGTGGTCGGGGTGGTGTCCGTGACGGTCAGGTTGTAGCTGCGCCCGTCCCAGGCCGGGCACTCGCGCAGCAGGTCCCGCAGCCGCTCCCGCATCTGTGCCAGCGGCGCCGCGTGGTCGAGGTGCCAGAAGACCGTCCCGGTCATCTGCGGGGTGCCGCGGGACCAGTTCTCGAACGGCTTCGAGGTGAAGTACGACACCGGCATCGTGATCCGGCGCTCGTCCCAGGTGCGCACGGACAGGTAGGTCAGCGTGATCTCCTCGACGGTGCCCCACTCGCCGTCCACCACGACCGTGTCGCCCATGCGCACCATGTCGCCGAAGGCGATCTGGAACCCGGCGAACAGGTTGCCCAGCGTGGACTGGGCCGCCACACCGGCGACGATGCCGATGATGCCGGCCGAGGCCAGCAGCGAGGCGCCCGCGGCACGCATCGCCGGGAACGTCAGCAGCATCGACGACACCGCGACGACACCGACGATGGCGGTGACCACCCGCATGATCAGCGACACCTGGGTCCGCACCCGGCGCACCCGCGCCGGATCCCGCTCGGCGTGCGCGTGGGCGTAACGGGAGTAGGACGTCTCGACGACCGCGGCGGCGATCCGGACCACCAGCCAGGCCGCCGAGCCGATCAGCAGCAGCGTGAGCGTCCGGCCGACGGCGGTCCGGTGCTCGGGGAACACCTCGGCTTCGACGTACGACCCTCTCAGCAGAGCCGAGCAGAGCACGATCTGGTACGGGACGCGGGCACGGCGCAGCAGACCCCACAGGGGGGTCTCGGGGTGCCGTCCGTCGGCCTTGCGCAGCAGCAGGTCGGTGGCCCAGCCGATGACCAGGGTCAGCAGGACGGAGCCGCCGACCACGATCAACGGGCGGAGTATCGTGTCCATCCCTCGAACGTAACCGGCCGCGCGGCCCCGTGAACCTGTGACTTACGTCCCGCGCGGGGCATCACCGCGCACGGAGGTGTCGCACCCGGCTGGCACCATGGCCTCATGAACATCGTGCTCTTTCACTCGACCCTCGGCCCGAGGCCCGCGGTGCGGCAGGCCGCCGACCGGCTGCGCGACGCCGGGCACCAGGTGTGGACCCCGGACCTCTTCGAGGGCCGTACCTTCGACTCGGTCGAGGAGGGCATGGCCCACCAGGACGGGATCGGCCGGGAGGAGCTGCTGAAGCGGGCCGTGCTGGCCGCCGCGCCGTACTCCGAGCGGGGGCTGGTGTACGCCGGGTTCTCGCTCGGCGCCTCCATCGCCCAGACCCTCGCTCTCGGCGACCACCGGGCCAAGGGGCTGCTGCTCCTGCACGGCACCTCGGACCTCGCGCCCAACGCCTCGGTCGACGAGCTGCCGGTCCAGCTGCACGTGGCCGAGCCGGACCCCTTCGAGACCGACGACTGGCTGAGCGCCTGGTACCTCCAGATGGGGCGCATCGGCGCCGACGTCGAGGTGCACCGGTACGCCGGGGCCGGTCACCTCTACACCGACCCGGAGCTGCCCGACTACGACGCGGAGGCCGCCGAGGCCACCTGGCGGGTGGCGCTCGGCTTCCTCGACTCCCTCCAGGAGGCTCAGACCGGGTCGTAGACGCGCTCGACCCGCTGGGTGCCGCTGCGCGTGCGGTAGGAGCGGGCCCACGCGGAGCCGGCGGCCGCGTCGGTGCGGTCGGAGACGACGTAGTAGTCCATCTGCGCCCGGTCCGCGGTGACGTCCAGCACGCCGTAGCCGTGCCGGTCGGTGTCGACCCAGTGCACGTGCCGGTTCGCGGCCCGGATCACCGGCGCCGCGATCGCCGAGACGGTGCCCTCGGGGACCTTCACGATGTCGTCGAGGTTGTCGGAGGTCACCGACGTGACGACGAACTCGGTGGCCGCCGAGGCGGACAGCGGGTACGTCCCGGCGTTGTGCGGCACGTCGTTGGCCCAGGCCATGTGGATGTCGCCGGTCAGGAACACCGTGTTGCGGATCGCGTGCGCGCGCAGGTGGGCCAGCAGCTCGCGGCGGTCGTCGGTGTAGCCGTCCCACTGGTCGGTGTTGAGGGCGAGGCCGCCCTTCGGCAGCCCGAGCAGCTCGGCGAGCGGCCCGAGCAGCGAGGCGGGCAGCGCGCCGATCGCGAACGGCGAGATCATCACCGGGTTGCCGACCAGCCGCCAGACGGCGTCCGAGGACGTGAGCTGCGACTTGAGCCAGTCCAGCTGGGCGCGGCCGGTGAGGGTGCGGTCCGGGTCGTCGACCTCGCCGTTGCCGAGCTTCACCTGCTGCGACCGGAAGGAGCGCAGGTCGAGCAGCGACAGGTCGACGAGCCTGCCGAAGCGCAGCCGCCGGTAGGTGGTGCCGGCGATCGCCGGGCGCACCGGCATCCACTCGAAGTAGGCCCGCTTGGCGGCGCTCTGGCGTTCCGCCCAGGTCCCCTCGGCGCCCTCGGTGTGGTTCTCGGCGCCGCCCGACCAGGTGTCGTTGGCGATCTCGTGGTCGTCCCAGATCGCCACCACCGGAGCCGTGGCGTGCAGGGCCTGGAGGTCGGGGTCGGTCTTGTAACGGCCGTGCCGGACGCGGTAGTCCGCGAGGGTGAGGATCTCGTGGGCCGGGGCGTGCGGGCGCACGACGGTGTCGCGGTTGGCGTACTCGCCGGTGCCGTACTCGTAGATGTAGTCGCCCAGGTGCAGCCAGGCGTCCAGGTCGCCGCGGGCCGCGAGGTGACGGTACGAGGAGAAGTACCCGGCCTCCCAGTTGGCGCAGGAGACCACCCCGAAGCGCAGGCTCGTCACGGCGGCGTCGTGCGCGGGCGCGGTACGGGTGCGGGCGACGGGGGAGTCGGTGGGGCCCGCGGAGAAGCGGAACCAGTAGTCCGTGGCGGGCGCGAGGCCGCGGACGTCGGCCTTCACGGTGTGGTCGGAGCCGGCGGTCGCGGTGACGGACCCCTTGGCGACGACGTTCGTGAGGGCCTTGTCGGTGGCGACGACCCAGCTCACCTCGGTGTCCGGGCCGGTCCCGGAGCCGGGTATGGCCTCGGGCGTCGGAGTCACCCGGGTCCACAGCAGGACACCGTCGGGCAGGGGGTCGCCGGATGCGACGCCGTGCAGGAAGGCGGGGGCCGCGTCGGCGGCGCCGGCGGGCAGGGCCGCGGCGAGCGGGGCGGCCAGGACGGCACCGGCCGCCGCGGCCTTGACGACCGTACGGCGGCTCGGGGTGCGGGAGTTCCGGGAACCCGCGGTGCTCTCGGTGCGCTTGACGCGCTCGGTGTTCTCGTGGTCTGCGGACGCTCTGTGTCGACTGGTCACGGCCGATCAGGTTACTGATCGGTATGCGCCCGAGTGGGCGAACTCGCAAAAGTTCGCCCACTCGTCAGACGACGATCACCGCGACCGGCGCGGTCACCGGGTCACTTGGTGACGCCCGCGTCCTTCAGCGCCTTCTGCCACGCGTCCGGCGTGCTGGGCGTGTCGATCACCTTGTCGTTGACCTTGATGGTCGGGGTCGACTCGACACCCTCGGCCTTGTCGAAGGACTTGCTCATCCGCATCGCCCAGGCGTCGTAGGTGCCCTTCTCCACGGCGTCCTGGAACTTCTTGTTGCCCTTCAGCGCGTCCACCGTGTCCGCCACCTTGATCAGGTAGTCGTCCTTGGCGAACTCGTCGGTCGTCTCCTCCGGGTGGTACTCGGTGGAGTAGAGCGCGGTCTTGTAGGAGACGAACGCCTCGGGGCTGACGTTCAGCGCGGCGCCCAGCGCGCTCAGCGCGTTCTTCGAGCCCTCGCCGCCCAGGTTGCCGTCGAGGAAGGTGCCGATGGTGAACGAGAGCTTGTAGTCGCCGTCCGTCATGCCCTTGTTGACGGTCTCGCCGATGCTCTGCTCCATGGCCGCACAGCCCGGGCAGCGCGGGTCCTCGTAGAGGTGCACGACGTTGTCGGAGGCGGACTTGCCCATGACGACCGTGGTGCCGTCCTTGCCCGAGGTGTTGGCCGGGGCCACCACCTTCGCCTCGGCGGCCTTGTCCCAGCCGCTGGGCTTGTTGTTCTGCACGACGGCGTAGCTGATGCCGCCGGCTATCGCCAGCACGCCGACGATGGAGGCGGCCACGATGACCTGCCGCTTGACCTTGTCGCGCTTGGCCTGGCGCTCGCGCTCCTCGCGCAGGCGCTCACGGGCCGCCGTCTTCGCCGCCTGGCTGTTCCGCTTGCTCATGATGGTGATCTCTCCGGGGACGCGCACACGGGGGTGTGCGGAAGTGCGTACGGGGGGACTGCGGTGCTCGGTGGTGCTCCTGCCACCCGGGCCGTGCCGGGTCAGACGAGAGCGGTCACCGGGCGCGGCGGCCCGCGCCGTCCCAGGGAGTGCGTGAGGATCCGCTCGCGGGCACCGCCGGTACGGCGGGCCGGGGGCGCCGGGCGGCACACCGCCGGTGCCCGGCGCACGCCCACGGCCGCGACGGCGAGCAGCAGCGGCCGGAAGGTGGTCGCGGCCACCGCGCCGAGCAGCTGGGCCAGCGCCCGTTCACCGCGCCGCAGCCAGGCCGCCGCGAGCAGCCCGACGCCGACGTGCGCGGCAAGGAGCAGCCAGGCGGTGCCAGGGTCGGCCTGGGCCAGCACCGACGCCATCCGGTCGGTCTCGGCCCCGGTGACCCGGGTCAGCGGGGCGGTCACCCCGGCGTGGATGCCGGTCCCGTCGCCGCACAGCACGTCGAAGCCGACCGAGCGCAGCGGGCCCGCGACCGGGCCGCCCGCCCGGCCGTAGCAGACGTGCTGGCCGGTGGTGAAGACCGTGTCGGCGGCCAGCTCCAGCGGGATCAGCAGCGCGGCGATCCGCCCGAAGCCGCGCTCGCGCCGCCCGGCCAGGGCGTACGCGATCAGGAACACGGCGGCGGCGACCGCCGCGACCGTGGGCAGCGGCAGCGGAACCCCGGACAGCAGCACGTGCGACGCGGTGCTGAGGGTCACGGCGAGTGCCGTGAACAGCGCCGCGCGCACGGCTCTGAGCGGGGTTCCGGATATGTCCATAGCAGTAGAAGAGTGTGTCACGGGGGCCGGTAAGGGACCCCTAAAGGGTTCCTGTGAGAGTACCGACGGGCGGCGGCCGGCTACAGGCCCGGGATCCGGCCGTTGCGGAAGAGGTCGACGAAGGTCTGGTGGTCACCGCGCGCGCGTGCGCCGTAGCGGTGCGCGAAGTCGACCAGCAGGGGCGCGAAGCCCTCCTCGTCGGCCGCGATGGCCGCGTCGATGGCCCGCTCGGTGGAGAAGGGCACCAGGGACTCCCCGGACTGGTCGTCGGCCGCCGCGTGCATGGTCGCGGTGGCCCGGCCCAGGTCGGCGACGACCTCGGCGATCTCCTCCGGGTCGTCGATGTCGCCCCAGTCCAGGTCGACGGCGTACGGCGAGACCTCGGCGACCAGCTGGCCGGCGCCGTCCAGCTCGGTCCAGCCCAGCCACGGGTCGGCGTGCGCCTGGAGGGCGCGCTGGGAGATCACCGTGCGGTGGCCCTCGTGCTGGAAGTAGTCCCGGATCGCCTGGTCGGTGATGTGCCGGGAGACGGCCGGGGTCTGGGCCTGCTTGATGTAGATCACGACGTCGTTCTCCAGGGCGTCGCTGTTGCCCTCCAGCAGGATGTTGTACGAGGGCAGGCCGGCCGAGCCGATGCCGATGCCCCGGCGGCCGACCACGTCCTTCACCCGGTAGGAGTCCGGCCGGGCCAGGGAGGACTCGGGGAGCGTCTCCAGGTAGCCGTCGAAGGCCGCGAGCACCTTGTAGCGGGTGGCGGCGTCCAGCTCGACGGCGCCGCCGCCCGGGGCGAAGCGGCGCTCGAAGTCGCGGATCTCGGTCATCGAGTCCAGCAGCCCGAAGCGGGTCAGCGAGCGGGCCGTCCGCAGCGCGCCGAGGAGCGGCCCCTCCGCGGTGTCCAGCGAGAAGGGCGGCACCTCGTCGCTCTTGGCGCCGGTGGCCAGGGCGCGGATCCGCTCGCGGTACGCCTGCGCGTACACCCGCACCAGCTCGGTGATCTGCTCGTCGCTGAGGGCCTTCGCGTACCCGATCAGCGCGACGGAGGCGGCGAAGCGCTTCAGGTCCCAGGTGAAGGGGCCGACGTAGGCCTCGTCGAAGTCGTTGACGTTGAAGATCAGCCGGCCGGTGGAGTCCATGTACGTGCCGAAGTTCTCCGCGTGGAGGTCGCCGTGGATCCACACCCGGGAGGTCCGCTCGTCCAGGTAGGCGCCGCCCGGCTGGTCGCCGAACTCCGGGTCCTCGGTCAAATCGCGGTAAAAGAGGCCGGCGGTGCCGCGGTAGAACGCGAAGGCGGACGCCGCCATCTTCCGGAACTTCACCCGGAACGCCGCGGGGTCCGCGGCCAGCAGCCGTCCGAAGGCGGTGTCGAAGACGGCGAGGATCTCCTCGCCGCGGTGCTCGGCGTCGAGCTGCGGGACCGACATGCCTGGTGCCTCCTGGTGCGGGGTGGTGCCTCACGAACGGAGCGGATCTCCACTCGGGCCAACGTTCGAAGGGGGGCGGGAGTGCCCGCCCCAGAAGGTACGCGTGGAGAGCGTCGGAGTGTCAGTGGTGAGGCATAGACTTCGACGCTGACCCCCCGGATCGACCGCAGCCAGTCGTCCCCAGTTTTCCCAGGAGGCCGCACGTGTCCAAGCCGCCGTTCACGCACCTGCACGTCCACACCCAGTACTCGCTGCTGGACGGTGCCGCGCGGCTCAAGGACATGTTCGACGCGTGCAACGAGATGGGCATGACGCACATCGCCATGTCCGACCACGGCAACCTGCACGGGGCGTACGACTTCTTCCACTCGGCGCAGAAGGCCGGGGTCACCCCGATCATCGGGATCGAGGCGTACGTGGCGCCCGAGTCGCGGCGCAACAAGCGCAAGATCCAGTGGGGCCAGCCGCACCAGAAGCGGGACGACGTCTCCGGTTCGGGCGGTTACACCCACAAGACCATGTGGGCGACCAACCGGACGGGCCTGCACAACCTCTTCAAGCTCTCCTCCGACGCGTACGCCGAGGGCTGGCTGCAGAAGTGGCCCCGGATGGACAAGGAGACCATCAGCCAGTGGTCCGAGGGGATCGTCGCCTCCACCGGCTGCCCCTCCGGCGAGGTCCAGACCCGGCTGCGCCTCGGCCACTTCGACGAGGCCCTGAAGGCCGCCGCCGACTACCAGGACATCTTCGGCAAGGACCGTTACTTCCTGGAGCTGATGGACCACGGCATCGAGATCGAGCACCGGGTCCGCGACGGACTCCTCGAGATCGGGAAGAAGCTCGGCATCCCGCCGCTGGTGACCAACGACTCGCACTACACGTACGCGCACGAGGCGACCGCCCACGACGCGCTGCTGTGCATCCAGACCGGCAAGAACCTCTCCGACCCGGACCGCTTCCGCTTCGACGGCACCGGCTACTACCTCAAGTCCACGGACGAGATGTACGCCGTCGACTCCTCGGACGCCTGGCAGGAGGGCTGCGCCAACACGCGCCTGGTCGCCGAGATGATCGACACCACCGGCATGTTCGAGAAGCGCGACCTGATGCCGAAGTTCGACATCCCGGACGGCTTCACCGAGGTCACCTGGTTCCAGGAGGAGGTCCGCCGCGGCATGGAGCGCCGCTTCGCGGGCCAGGTCCCCGAGGACCGCCAGAAGCAGGCCGAGTACGAGATGGACGTCATCATCCAGATGGGGTTCCCGGGCTACTTCCTCGTGGTCGCCGACTTCATCATGTGGGCCAAGAAGCAGGGCATCGCGGTCGGCCCCGGCCGCGGCTCCGCGGCCGGTTCGATCGTGGCGTACGCGATGGGCATCACCGACCTCGACCCCATCCCGCACGGTCTGATCTTCGAGCGGTTCCTCAACCCCGAGCGCGTCTCCATGCCCGACGTCGACATCGACTTCGACGAGCGCAGGCGCGTCGAGGTGATCAGGTACGTGACCGAGAAGTACGGCGCCGACAAGGTCGCCATGATCGGCACCTACGGCAAGATCAAGGCGAAGAACGCCATCAAGGACTCCGCGCGCGTCCTCGGCTACCCGTACGCGATGGGCGACCGGCTCACCAAGGCCATGCCCGCCGACGTCCTCGGCAAGGGCATCGACCTCAACGGCATCACCGACCCGACGCACCCGCGCTACAGCGAGGCCGGCGAGATCCGCTCGATGTACGAGAACGAGCCGGACGTGAAGAAGGTCATCGACACCGCCAAGGGCGTCGAGGGCCTGGTCCGGCAGATGGGCGTGCACGCGGCCGGCGTGATCATGTCCAGCGAACCCATCGTCGACCACGCCCCGATCTGGGTGCGGCACACCGACGGCGTCACCATCACGCAGTGGGACTACCCGCAGTGCGAGTCGCTCGGCCTGCTGAAGATGGACTTCCTCGGCCTGCGCAACCTGACGATCATGGACGACGCCGTCAAGATGGTGAAGTCCAACAAGGGCATCGAACTCGACCTGCTGTCGCTGCCGCTGGACGACCCCAAGACCTTCGAACTGCTCCAGCGCGGTGACACGCTCGGCGTCTTCCAGTTCGACGGCGGCCCCATGCGCTCCCTGCTGCGGCTGATGAAGCCCGACAACTTCGAGGACATCTCCGCCGTCTCCGCGCTCTACCGTCCGGGCCCCATGGGCATGGACTCGCACACCAACTACGCGCTGCGCAAGAACGGCCTCCAGGAGATCACGCCGATCCACAAGGAGCTGGAGGAGCCCCTCCAGGAGGTCCTCGCGGTCACCTACGGCCTGATCGTCTACCAGGAGCAGGTGCAGAAGGCCGCCCAGATCATCGCGGGCTACTCGCTCGGCGAGGCCGACATCCTGCGCCGCGTGATGGGCAAGAAGAAGCCCGACGAGCTGGCGAAGAACTTCGTGCTCTTCCAGGCCGGAGCCAGGAAGAACGGCTACAGCGACGAGGCCATCCAGGCGCTGTGGGACGTGCTGGTCCCGTTCGCCGGCTACGCCTTCAACAAGGCGCACTCGGCCGCGTACGGCCTGGTCTCGTACTGGACCGGCTACCTCAAGGCGAACTACCCGGCCGAGTACATGGCCGCCCTGCTCACCTCGGTCAAGGACGACAAGGACAAGTCGGCCGTCTACCTGAACGAGTGCCGGCGCATGGGCATCAAGGTGCTGCCGCCCAACGTCAACGAGTCCATGTCGAACTTCGCCGCGCAGGGCGACGACGTGATCCTCTTCGGCCTGTCCGCCGTGCGCAACGTCGGCACCAACGTCGTCGAGTCGATCATCAAGTGCCGCAAGGCCAAGGGGAAGTACGCGTCCTTCCCCGACTACCTGGACAAGGTCGAGGCGGTCGTCTGCAACAAGCGGACGACGGAGTCCCTGATCAAGGCCGGCGCCTTCGACGAGATGGGGCACACCCGCAAGGGCCTCACCGCGCAGTACGAACCGATGATCGACAACGTGGTGGCGGTCAAGCGCAAGGAGGCCGAGGGCCAGTTCGACCTCTTCGGCGGCATGGGCGACGAGCAGAGCGACGAGCCCGGCTTCGGCCTCGACGTCGTCTTCGGCGAGGACGAGTGGGACAAGACCTACCTGCTCGCCCAGGAGCGCGAGATGCTCGGCCTCTACGTCTCCGATCACCCGCTCTTCGGCCTGGAGCACGTACTGTCCGACAAGGCCGACGCGGGCATCTCCCAGCTCACCGGCGGCGACTTCGGCGACGGCGCGGTCGTCACCATCGGCGGCATCATCTCGGGCCTGCAGCGCAAGATGACCAAGCAGGGCAACGCCTGGGCCATCGCCACCGTCGAGGACCTGGCCGGCTCGCTGGAGTGCATGTTCTTCCCCGCCACCTACCAGCTGGTCTCCACGCAACTCGTCGAGGATGCCGTGGTGTTCGTCAAGGGCCGTCTCGACAAGCGGGAGGACGTGCCCCGGCTGGTCGCGATGGAGCTGATGATCCCCGACCTGTCCAACGCGGGCGCCAACGCCCCCGTCGTCCTCACCATCCCGGCCACCCGCGTCACCCCGCCGATGGTCAGCAGGCTCGGCGAGATCCTCACCCACCACCGGGGCGACAGCGAGGTGCGGATCAAGCTCCAGGGGCCGACCAGGACGACGGTGCTGCGGCTGGACCGGCACCGGGTGAAGCCCGATCCGGCGCTCTTCGGCGACCTGAAGGTGCTGCTCGGACCGTCCTGCCTGGCAGGCTGAGCCGGCTTCGCGGGCCCGGCGGGCCGGCGGCGCCGTGACACGCGGGACACGCGGGCGAGGGGCGCCCCCGGCTGCCGGGTGCGCCCCTCGTCGTACGGAGGGCCGCGACGGCCCGTACCGCGGATGTCAGTTGTGGCCGAAGCGCTTCTGGCGCTTGCGGGAGGCCGCGTCGCCGGGCGTCGTCAGCTGCGGGGTGTGGTGCTCCTCGCGGTCCAGCACCGCCGCGTCGGCGGCCTGCGGGGAGCGCTCGGACTGGGGCTGCTTACGATCACGGTTGTTCTTGTTCTTGGCCATGGTGATCTACCTCCTGAGGGGGATCTAGGGGCCAGGACCTCCTTCAGATTCACATAGCCCAACAAAGAACGCATATCGGGCAATTACCGTCCGTGACGCGGTCCGTGGGAACTCCCGGGGAACTGCCGGGGCAGTCACGGAGAAGTCCGGAAGGGGTACGGGGGAGGTGCGGAGCGCCGAAACGCCACGCCGAAGATCGAGTTCGGGCCGTTAACCTCCGCGTGGTCGGGCAGACTCGAAGGAAGCCCGAAGCAAACCTCCCGGAAAGAGGGTGGACCGCGTGGACCGCTGCATCGTCCTGGTGGACGCCGGGTATCTGCTGGGGGCCGCCGCGAGTCTCCTGGCGGGAGAGCCCTCGCGCTCACGCATCACCGTCGACCACGCCGCCCTCATCCAGGGGTTGCGCGACCGCGCCGAGTCCGACACGCAGCAGCCCCTGCTGCGCATCTACTGGTTCGACGGCGCCCCCGACCGCGTCCCGCAGCCCGAGCACCGGCGACTGCGCGTGATGCCCCGGGTCACCGTCCGGCTCGGCGCCCTCACCCGCAGCGACGGCCGCTGGGCGCAGAAGGGCGTGGACGCCGCCATGCACGCCGAGCTGACCGAGCTGGCCCGCAACCGTGCCTGCTCCGACGTCGTCCTGGTGACCGGCGACGGTGATCTGCTGCCCGGCATGATGGCCGCCAAGGAACACGGCGTCGCCGTCCACCTGTGGGCCGTGCAGGCCGCCGACGGGGACTACAACCAGTCCGAGGACCTGGTCGCCGAGGCCGACGAACGCCGCGTCCTGGACCGTACGTGGATCACCAAGGCCGTACGCGCCAAGGAGTTCGGCGGCATCTGCGCGCCGCCGCCCGTGCCCCGCCCCGAGATCGCCGCGATCCTCTCCGCGCCGCTGCCCGAGTCCGCCCTGTCCGCCGCCCAGCGGCCCGCCGAGGCGCCCGAGCACCCCACCACGGCCGCCGCGGGCCAGAGCGGCACCGACGAGCGGGTGCCGCCCGCCAAGGGCGTCCCGACCCCCAAGGACCTCGCCGCCCTGCGCGCCCCCGGCGCCCACCCCGCCCCGCAGCCGGCCAACGCCACCCTGCGCTGGTCCTCCGACAAGGGCTGGGTCGACCGGCCCGCCGCCGAGTCCCCCGAGGGCGCCTCGCTGCCGACGCTGGCCCAGCTCACCACGGCCGAGCAGCGCTGGGCCGACCGCGAGGAGGACATCACCACGGTCGGCGGCGACCCGTACGAGGTCGGACAGGTCTTCGCCCGGCGCTGGCTCGAACGCCTCGGCGACCACGGCCACCTGGCGAAACTGTCCGGGATGTACCCGCGCATCCCGCACCGCGTCGACGGGGAGCTGCTGCGCTACGCGGCCCGTTTCGGGCTGCTCGCGCACAAGGACGACCAGATCGACGAGCACGACCGGTACGCGATCCGCGCCGGGTTCTGGCGGGAGCTCGACGTACGGACGGCGACCGAACGCACACCCGCAGCGGAGTGAGACGCCCGCCGGACGCCCCGTGCGCCCGGTTGAATCGACACTTATGGGCGGACCCGGGAGCCGGGCGGGGGGACCGACCCCGTAGTCTCGTCCCTTGTGGATACGCGCGCGGCACAGGCACCTCGACCCGGTGGCGATGCCGTGTGCGTGGTGCGCGCGCTGACCAAGACCTATCCCGCCGTGCGCGGCAGGCGCGGCGCCCCGGCCGTCCCCGAGGTGCGGGCCACCGACGACGTCACCCTGGACATCCGCCGCGGTGAGATCTTCGGACTGCTCGGACCCAACGGCGCCGGCAAGTCCACCCTCGTGCGCCAGCTCACCGGGCTGATGCGGCCCGACGGCGGCAGCGTGGAGATCCTCGGTCACGACATCGTGCGCCATCCGGAGCGGGCCGCGCGGATCCTCGCCTACCTGGGGCAGGAGTCCAGCGCCCTGGACGAGCTGACCGTGTCGCTGGCCGCCGAGACCACCGGACGGCTGCGCGGCCTGGAGGTGCGGCGGGCCCGCGCCGAGCGGGACGCCGTCCTCGAGGAGCTGGGCCTGACCGGGCTGGCCGGCCGCCCGATCAAGAAGCTCTCCGGCGGTCAGCGCCGCCTGGCCTGCTTCGCCGCCGCACTGGTGGGGGAGCGGCCGCTGCTCGTCCTGGACGAGCCGACCACCGGCATGGACCCGGTGGCCCGGCGTGCGGTGTGGTCGGCCGTCGACCGGCGGCGCGCCGAACACGGCACCACGGTGCTGCTGGTCACCCACAACGTCATCGAGGCCGAGACCGTACTCGACCGCGTCGCCGTCCTCGACCGGGGCCGCGTGATCGCCTGCGACACGCCCTCGGGGCTCAAGGAGAGCGTCGCCGGAGAGGTCCGCGTCGACCTGGTGTGGCGCGAGAGCGCGCCGCTGAACGTCCCGGAGGTCGCCGCCCTGCGCGACCGCGTGGCCGAGTCGGGACGCCGCTGGACGCTGCGGCTCGCCCCCGAGGAGGCCCGCGCCGTCGTCGCCACCGTCACCGGGGGCGCCGCCTTCGCCGCCCTGGACGACTTCACCCTGGCCACGCCCAGCCTGGAGGACGTGTACCTGGCGCTGGGCGGCGCCGCACGGCAGGGGCTGGTGAGGGCGTGAACACACCGGCGGTGAGCACACCGGCCGCGGGATCCGTACCCGTGGCGACCGCACCCGTTCGGGTGACCGCTCCGAACGAGCCCGGCCGGAACGAGCCCAGCGAGAACGACCCTAGCGAAGGGGAGCAGCGCGACGTGAGTGTCGTACCCGCCGACGCCCTGCAGGGCGCTGCCCGGGCAGCCGAGGAGCGGCAGGCGGCCGGTCCGGCCGAGCTGGGGCCCAAGGCACGGCTGTGGCCCTCCCTGGTGGCCGTCTACCGGGCGCAGCTGTCCCGGGCGCGGGTCGCGCGCATCCCGCTGCTTTTCGTGGCGACCTTCCAGTCGGTCGGCATCATGATCCTGATGCGGGGCGTCGTGGACGGCGGCGGCGAGGCACGGGCCGTGGTCGCCGGGTCGGCGGTGCTGGTCGTGGCCTTCGTCGCGCTGAACCTCCTCGCCCAGTACTTCGGCCAGCTGCGCGCGAGCGGCGGCCTCGACCACTACGCGACGCTGCCGGTGCCGCCCGCCGCGGTGGTGCTGGGCGCGGCGGGCGCGTACGCGTCCTTCACCGCGCCCGGGACCGTGGTGACGGCGGTGTTCGGATGCCTGCTGTTCGGGCTGCCGATGACCCATCTGTGGGTGCTGCTGGCCGTCATCCCGCTGGCGGGCGCCGCGCTCGCCGGTCTGGGCGCGGCGCTGGGCCTGCTCGCCCCCCGGCCCGAGTTCGCCACCCTGCTGGGCCAGCTCGGCATGTCGGCGGCCCTGCTCCTCGGCGTGCTGCCGCCCGAACGGATGCCGCAGGTGGTGCGCCTGGCGCGGGATCTGCTGCCCTCCACCTACGGCGTGGAGGCCTTCGCGCGCACCTTCGGCAGCCGGCCCGACTGGGGCTTCGTCCTCGGCGACCTCGCGGTGTGTGCCGCGGTCGGGGTGATCTCGCTGGCCGTGGCCACCTGGGCGTACCGCCGGGCCGCCGTCCGGTGACGCGCCGCACACACGCGTTTGGCACGATGGCACGGTGACCGCACCCTTGACTCCGCCACCCCCGCCGAACGAACGCCCGTCGCAGCGGGGCGGACCGGTGCCGCCGCCCGTCGGTGCGCACGCGGTGGGCGCCGCGCCCGGCGGCCCGTACGACGTGCACGGCGACCCCCACGGCGAACAGGACGGCCCCGGGATGTTGAAGGAAGTGTGGCAGGCCGCCGTGACCGTGGTGGTGGTCGCGCTCTTCGGCGCGCTGCTCGGCGTGCTGTGGTGGCAGCTGGCGCCGAGTGTGCCCCTGGTGGGCGATGTGGTCGACGGCAGCTGGATCGTCTACCTCAAGGACTCCGAGGGCGAGCAGGCGATCGGCGTCGACGGAACGTTCACGCTGCTCGCGCTGGCGTTCGGGGCGCTCAGCGCGGTCGTGGTCTTCCTGCTGCGCCGGCGCGGGGGAGTGCCGCTGGTGGTGGCCCTCGGCGTCGGCGGTCTGCTCGGGTCGCTGCTGGCGTGGTGGCTCGGGGTGCAGCTCGGGCCCGCGCGGGACGTGATCGCGCACGCCAAGGAGGTGGGCGAGGGGGTGACGTTCTCCGCGCCGCTGAAGCTGGGGGCGAAGGGGGTGCTGCTGGCGTGGCCGTTCGCGGCGCTGGTGGTGCATCTGGGGTTGACGGGGCTCTTCGGGCCGCGGGATCCGGAGCCGGATCCGTGGCCGGCGCCGGGGGCGTATCCGGCGGGGCCAGGGCCGTACGGGGGCAAGTAGGGCTCTGCCCCCGGGGAGCGCGGGGGTGGGGGCGTGACCCGGCGTTGCGGGGTGCCGCTGCGCCCACCCGCGCCGCCCTGGGGGTACCTCCCAGGCCGTTCAGGCACTGGGGGAGGCACGACTGCCCGCAGCGGGGGGGCGGGGACACGACTGCGCCCGCAGCTGGGGGGCGGGGACACGGCTGCTCGTAGTGGGGGAGCGCGTGTCGCTATGCGGGGCGGGAGATCGGGGCTCGGGTTGCGGCGGTGAGCGTGGTGAGGGCGTCGGGGGAGAGTTCGATCTCCAGGCCGCGACGGCCCGCCGAGACGCAGATCGTGGCGTGGTCCGCGGCCGACGCGTCCAGGACCGTGGCGAGCCGCTTGCGCTGGCCCAGCGGGGAGATGCCGCCGCGTACGTAGCCCGTGGTGCGCTCGGCCAGGGCCGGGTCGGCCATCGCCGCGCGCTTGCCGCCGACCGCCGCCGCCAGGGCCTTGAGGTCCAGCCGGCCCGCTACCGGCACCACCGCCACCGTCAGGGCGCCGTCGACGTCCGCCACCAGGGTCTTGAACACCCGCTCCGGCGAGACGCCCATCGCCTCGGCCGCCTCCTCGCCGTAGGACGGGTGGGCCGGATCGTGCTCGTACGCGTGGACCGTGTACGTCACCCCGGCCGCGGTGAGCGCCACCGTCGCGGGCGTGCCGCCCGGCTGCTGCTTCTTGTTCGCCTTGCTCGGCTTCTTCGCCATGCGGGCCAGTACCTCAGTTGAGACTCGTCGGGCCGCGCGTCAGTTCCGACGCCGGCAGGGACGGCAGCGTACGGATGATGGAGGTCTCGGAGCGAAGGAGTTTCAGCTCGTCCCGCAGCCGGGAGGCCGTGTCCGGGGCCTGGAGCAGACGCTGCTTCGTCGGCGTGTCCAGCATCATGGCGGCGGCGACCAGGTAGGAGACCACACCCGGTTCGTCCGGCAGGTCGGCGCCGGTCGCCAGCGACCGCTTGCGGGCTCCCGCCAGTCGCTTCTGGTACTGCCGGAAGGACCGCAGTACGCCCTCGGCGAGCGCGCCCGCCTCGTCGCCCGGCTCCTCCGGCAGCGGCTCCAGCTCGGCGGTCAGGAAGGGGCCCGAGGCGTCCACCGAGACCAGGCGCACCCGGCTGGTGCCGGTGGCGAGCACCTCGAAGGTGCCGTCGGACCGCTCGCGGATCGTCGCCGCGTCCGCGATGCAGCCGACCTTGTGGAACGCCTTGAGCGGATCTGCCCCGAACCCGGCCGTCGGGCCGCTCTCCTCGGTGGTCGTCCCGTCGGGCAGTCCCGGGGCGCTCGGGGCCACCTCGCAGCCGTCGCGGATCGCCACGACGGCGAACCGGCGTGGTTCGTCCTCCGGGGTCTTCAACAGCTCGCGCATCATGGCGCGATAGCGCTCCTCGAAGATGTTGAGCGGAAGCACCAGCCCCGGGAACAGGACGGAGTTCAGGGGGAACAGGGGGAGCCGGACGGTGGTCACGACGCAGAAGCCTAATGGGCACCCGTCTTCAGGCGCGCACGGACGTCCGCGCGGACCTGGAGGAAGCGGCCCAGCGGGTCGGGGTCGTCCGTGTCCCGGTCCCACGGGAAGGACGTGACGTACGGGCCGGTCAGCCGCAGTTGCTCCGCCGCGTCCCGGTGGCGGTCCAGGCGTACCAGGACGTAGACGAGCAGGTTCCGCAGCTCCGCCGCCCACGGGTCGGCCGCCGGGTGGGCCGCGGAGAGGGCGGTCGCACGGTCGGCCGCGGCGTGCAGCCGGGCACGGTGCACGCCCACGGCGGAGGCGCCGCCGGCACGGGGGCCGGTGCCGGTGGCGTCGGTCCGCAGGCAGGTGAAGGCGGCGCGCAGCGGCAGCGCGCGTACGAGCGCGTCCTCGGGGGCGTCCTGCGCGGCCCGCTCCGCGAAGTCCAGGCACTCGCCGTGGGCGTGGGGCGAGGTGTCGGCCAGGTACTCCAGGGCGACGACGTGACTGCCGTAGTGGTGCGGGGAGCGGCGGACCGCCTGCTCCCACAGCCGCTCGAACTCGGCGTGCGGGGCGCGCGCTCCCCGTGCGGCGTCCAGCGCGGTCCGCCACGGCACCGGGTCGACGGGACCGGCGGCCCCGGCCGCGGCGACGACCGCGGGGAGCAGCTGGCGCAGGAGCTCGGCGCGGGCCGGTGAGTCCCAGTGCCGGTGGACCGCGAGGCGGGCCGACACCAGCAGGGCGTCGGGATCGTCCGGTGCGGTGGCGCGCCAGGTGTCGAGCCACTCGGGGCGGGAGCGGGCGAAGGCGGCGAGCCGGGTCGTGTAACGGTCGCGGTGGTCCCATTCGGCGCTCTCCCGGGTACCGGCGAGGAGGCCGGCCACGGGGCCGTGCTCGCCGCGGGCCGCGGCGACGAGGGCCGGGGCGAGGCGGTCGTCGGGGGCGTCGAGGAGCACGTCGTCGTCGGGGGCGGGCCGTGGAGACCGGGAGCGGACCCGGGCAGCCGCGGCCCGCAGGAACGCGCGCAGCATGGGAAGTAGGACGGACGAGGCTACGGGATGGTTGTGCGGCCCCGGCTGCGCCTTCGCCCGGCCGGGTGAGCAGCCGCACCACGTGCGGGGGCGCGTCGCCCGATGCGGGGCCGATGCGGGGCCGATGCGGGGCTCCGCCGGGTCTTCCCGCCACGCCCCCCGGAACCGGGCGCGGGGCCCGCACGAGGACCAAGGCCCGGCGCCGCGTGCCCGGGCCGCCCGGCTTCCGCGCCCGGGCCGAGCGGCCTCCCCGGCCCCGTGCGCAGGCGTCCGGGGCACGGCCGTGGAACGCCGCCGGCAGGCGGGTGGCGCCCGCCGTCACGGCCGGCCGGCGTGAGCAGCCGACCCCGCGCGGGACCCGCGCCGGGTGCCCGGGCCGCTGGGGCGCCGGGGCCGTGTCCACGCTCGGGTCGTCCCGGTGCCGTGGGGCTGGCTCCGTGCGCAGGCGTCCGGGGCACGGCCGTGGAACTGCCGCCGGCAGGCGGGTGGCGCCCGCCGTCACGGCCGGCCGGTGTGAGCAGCCGACCCCGCGCGGGACCCGCGCCGGGTGCCCGGGCCGCCGGGATGCCGGGGGAGCCGGGGGCCGCGGGCCGTGTTCACGCTCGGGCCGTCCCGGTGCCGTGGGCCGGCTCCGTTCGCGGCCGGGTGGGGTCAGCTCCTGCGGAGCAGGCGGGTGGCGCCCGCCGCCACGGTCGTCGCCAGGACCCAGCCCAGCAGGACCAGGGCCGTGGACAGCCACTGCCAGGCGTCGTGGAGCTGCCAGGAACCCGCCTGGCCCAGGTCGATCACCGGCAGGAGCAGGTCGAGGGCGAAGAGGGCGGGGTTCCAGTCCGGCTGTTCGCCGCTCTTCAGCGGGGGCGGGTCCGCGCGGGCGAAGGCGAGGGTGCCGGCCGCCCACAGGACCGCCATCCACACCGCCGCCCGGCCCGGCCGGTACCCGTAGGCGACCGTCCAGTCCTGCGCGTACCCCACCAGCTTCGCCGCGACCGGCAGGCTCTCGCGGCGCCTGCGGTGCTTGGCGAGCAGCACCTCGCGGGCGTCCTCGTCCTCGCCGCCGGCCCGCAGCACGGCGGCGAGCCGCTCGTACGGCTCAGGGTGGTACTCGGCGGTCGCGGCGCCCACCCACCGCAGCCGCTTCTCCAGCGGGAACGGCCCGCGCGGCACCAGGTTCTCGTAGGCGAAGCCGCCCATGTGCAGCCGTCCGGGGCCCGGCCAGCTGTCCGCCCGGTCCATCAGGTTGACCACCCGGGCCCCCGACAGCACCACCCGCCCGCGCGCCGGGCGCTCGCCCAGGAAGCGCAGCTCCGGCGTCTGCACGCGGCGCAGCGACAGCTCCTGGTCGTCGGTGAAGGTGAACCGGGCGTGCTCCAGGTCCAGGGCGTCGCCGAACCGCCCGTCGTCGAGGCGCACCCCGCCCTCGCACTCGAAGCGCTGGACCCGGGTGCCCTGAGCGGGGGTGGTGCCGCGCAGCAGCGGGCTGCCGAGGCCCGCCGGGGTCAGGTACAGGGTGCGCTCCACCGTCAGCTGCGGGGCGTTCAGCGCGTGCCGCGTGTACGGGTTGAGCAGCCGGGCGCCGCGCAGGCTCAGCGAGACGCCGACCTGGGCGCTGCGCAGGCTCACCTCGCCGTGCGACTCCAGCATCTCGGCCTGGAGGTCCTGGCCGACCGTCAGGCCGTCCGCCGCTATGGAGCGCCCGCTGCGGTCCCGGTGCACGATCGCCTGGTTGAGCATCAGGTCGGTGCCTATCTGCGCGTCCGTCAGCCGGATCCCGCCGGGGAAACGGGAACGCGGCAGATGCAGGTCGCCCTCGGTGTGCAGCCTGGCCGCTTCGAGGCGCGGCACCGAGCAGTCCACCAGCCGCACGGTCGTGAACCGGGTCTCCGGCAGCAGCACCTCCCGGTCGAAGCGGCAGCCCCGCAGCTCGACGTAGGGCACCACCGTGCCGCCCGCCAGATCCATCGTGTCGCTGATCCGCACGCCCACCAGCTGCAGCGAGGACACCCGGCCCGCGAGCGCCGGCGGACCGTCGAGAAGCAGCCAGCACACCACACGGGCCCGCACGGTCCGCTCCGGACCCCACGGACGCGGGCCGTGCGGGTCGTCGACGAGCGCGTCGCCGCTGCTCAGGTCGTACACGCTGCCGTTGCGGAAGGCCTGCCACATGCCGGCCTCCGCGATGGTCAGGTCGTCCGGCAACTCTCCGTCACGGTGGCCCGCCCCTTCGGTCACAAGGCTTCACCCCCTCCTCGACTACTCGGTGGTCACACACCCTTCGTACAACCGTTCATGCCCGCTGGGTGACGGTCCGAACACTCAAAGTGAGCACCAATCCCAGGAGTTCGCCCCGGACCGTGAGCGCCCGTCGCGTTCCGTATCAGCCATTGATACGCGCGGACCGGGCCCGACGCGGGTCTGAGAGAATTGGTTCCGTGATCTCCCGAATCGATCTGCGCGGCGACGCCCTCCCCGAGGGCCCGGCCCTGCGCGACCTGCTGCCCCGAGCCGACTTCGACGTCTCGGCCGCCCTGGAGAAGGTGCGTCCGATCTGCGAGGCCGTGCATCATCGCGGGGACGCGGCGCTGATCGACTTCACCGAGCAGTTCGACGGCGTCCGGCTGGAGCGGGTGCGCGTCCCGGCCGAGGAGCTGACCCGCGCCCTGGAGGGCCTGGACCCGGCCGTGCGCGCCGCGCTGGAGGAGTCCGTCCGCCGCGCCCGCCTCGTCCACCGCGAGCAGCGCCGCACCACGCACACCACGCAGGTCGTGCCCGGCGGCTCGGTCACCGAGAAGTGGGTGCCGGTCGAGCGGGTCGGGCTCTACGTGCCCGGCGGCCGGTCGGTCTACCCGTCCTCCGTGGTCATGAACGTGGTGCCCGCGCAGGAGGCCGGCGTCGGCTCGATCGCGCTCGCCTCGCCCGCGCAGGCCGAGTTCGGCGGCATCCCGCACCCCACCATCCTGGCCGCCTGCGCCCTGCTCGGCGTCGACGAGGTCTACGCGGCCGGTGGCGCCACCGCCGTCGCGATGTTCGCGTACGGCACCGAGTCCTGCCCGCCCGCCGACATGGTCACCGGCCCCGGCAACATCTGGGTCGCCGCCGCCAAGCGCTACTTCACCGGCAAGATCGGCATCGACGCCGAGGCCGGCCCGACCGAGATCGCCGTCCTGGCGGACTCGACCGCCGACCCGGTGCACGTCGCCTCCGACCTGATCAGCCAGGCCGAGCACGACCCGCTGGCCGCCGCCGTGCTGGTCACCGACTCCGTGGAGCTGGCGGACGCGGTGGAGAAGGAGCTTCAGCCGCAGGTCGAGGCCACCAGGCACATCGAGGACCGGATCCGCCCGGCCCTGGCCGGCCGCCAGTCCGCGATCGTCCTCGTCGACGGCCTCGACGAGGGGCTGCGCGTCGTCGACGCCTACGGCGCGGAGCACCTGGAGATCCAGACCGCGGACGCCGCCGCCGTCGCCGACCGGGTCAGGAACGCCGGCGCGATCTTCGTCGGACCCTGGGCGCCGGTCTCCCTCGGCGACTACGCGGCCGGGTCCAACCACGTCCTGCCCACCGGCGGCTGCGCCTGCCACTCCTCGGGCCTGTCCGTGCAGTCCTTCCTGCGCGGCATCCACATCGTCGACTACACGCGCGACGCGCTCGCCGAGGTCGCCCACCACGTGGTGACGCTGGCGGAGGCCGAGGACCTGCCCGCACACGGCGCGGCGATCAAGGCGAGGTTCGAGTGGAAGGTCCCGGAGAGCAAGTGACGTTCGGCATCGACGATCTCCCCGTACGGGACGAGCTGCGCGGCAAGTCCCCCTACGGCGCGCCCCAGCTGGACGTGCCGGTACGGCTGAACACCAACGAGAACCCCTACCCGCTGCCCGAGGCCCTGGTCGAGCGGATCGCCGAGCGCGTCCGCCAGGCGGCCCGCGACCTCAACCGCTACCCCGACCGGGACGCGGTCGAGCTGCGCACGAAGCTCGCCGAGTACCTGACCAAGACCTCCGGACACCCCCTGGACGCGAGCAACGTCTGGGCGGCCAACGGCTCCAACGAGGTCATCCAGCAGCTGTTGCAGACCTTCGGCGGGCCGGGGCGCACCGCGATCGGCTTCGAGCCGTCGTACTCGATGCACGGCCTCATCGCGCGCGGCACCGGCACCGGCTGGATCTCCGGGCCGCGCCACGAGGACTTCACCATCGACGTGCCCGCCGCCGAGCGGGCGATCGCGGAGCACCGCCCGGACGTCGTCTTCATCACCACTCCCAACAACCCCACGGGCAGCGCGGTCCCGGCCGAGGCCGTCGTCGCGCTCCACGACGCGGCGCAGGCGGCGAAGCCCTCCATGGTCGTGGTGGACGAGGCGTACATCGAGTTCAGCCACGGCGCCTCGCTGCTGCCGCTGCTGGCGGGCCGCCCGAACCTGGTCGTCTCGCGCACGATGTCGAAGGCGTTCGGCGCGGCGGGCCTGCGCCTGGGCTACCTCGCCGCGCACCCGGCCGTCGTCGACGCCGTCCAGCTCGTACGGCTGCCGTACCACCTGTCGGCCGTCACCCAGGCGACCGCGCTGGCCGCCCTGGAGCACACGGACACGCTGCTGAAGTACGTCGAGCAGCTGAAGACCGAGCGGGACCGGCTGGTCGCCGAACTGCGCGCCATCGGCTACGAGGTGACCGAGTCCGACGCCAACTTCGTCCAGTTCGGGCGCTTCGCCGACGCCCAGGAGGTCTGGCGCAGGATCCTCGACCGGGGCGTCCTGGTCCGGGACAACGGCGTACCGGGCTGGCTGCGGGTCACCGCCGGCACCCCGGAGGAGAACGACGCGTTCCTCGACGCGGTCCGTGAAGTCAAGAAGGAGCAGAACACATGAGCCGCGTGGGACGCGTGGAGCGCACGACCAAGGAGACCTCGGTCCTCGTCGAGATCGACCTCGACGGCACCGGCAAGACCGACATCGCCACCGGCGTCGGTTTCTACGACCACATGCTCGACCAGCTCGGCCGGCACGGTCTGTTCGACCTGACCGTGAAGACCGACGGCGACCTGCACATCGACTCCCACCACACCATCGAGGACACCGCCCTCGCGCTGGGCGCCGCCTTCAAGCAGGCCCTCGGCGACAAGGTGGGCATCTACCGCTTCGGCAACTGCACGGTCCCGCTGGACGAGTCCCTCGCCCAGGTCACCGTCGACCTCTCCGGCCGCCCCTACCTCGTGCACACCGAGCCCGAGAACATGGCGCCGATGATCGGCGAGTACGACGTGACGATGACCCGGCACATCCTGGAGTCCTTCGTGGCCCAGGCCCAGGTCGCCCTGCACGTGCACGTGCCGTACGGGCGCAACGCGCACCACATCGTGGAGTGCCAGTTCAAGGCGCTGGCCCGGGCCCTGCGCTACGCCTCGGAGCGCGACCCGCGCGCGGCCGGCATCCTGCCCTCCACGAAGGGCGCGCTGTAACCCATGAACGGCACGTCCACCGCACTGATCGTCGTCGGTCTCTTCTTCCTCGGCGGCATCTACTCCTTCGCCAAGCAGCAGATGCCCAAGGGCCTGATCGTGCTGCTCTCCATCGGCGCCGCGCTGTGTCTGCTCGCGGGCGTCCTGAGGCTGGAGGTCTGGAATTGACCGGCGCCACCCCGGCCAAGAAGGTCGTCGTCTTCGACTACGGCTTCGGCAACGTCCGCTCCGCCGAGCGCGCCCTCGCGCGCGCGGGGGCCGACGTCGAGATCACCCGTGACTACGACAAGGCTCTGAACGCCGACGGGCTGCTGGTCCCCGGCGTCGGCGCGTTCGCCGCCTGCATGGACGGCCTCAAGGCGGCCCGCGGCGACTGGATCGTCGACCGCCGGCTGTCCGGCGGGCGCCCGGTCATGGGCATCTGCGTCGGCATGCAGATCCTCTTCTCGCGCGGCATCGAGCACGGCGTGGAGGCCGAGGGCCTGGACGAGTGGCCCGGCACGGTCGGACCGCTCCAGGCCGACGTCGTGCCCCACATGGGCTGGAACACGGTCGAGGCACCGGCCGACTCGCAGCTCTTCGCCGGCCTGGACGCCGACGCCCGCTTCTACTTCGTGCACTCCTACGCCGTCCACGAGTGGACCCAGGAGTCGCACAACCCGCTGATCGCCGCGCCCAGGGTCACCTGGTCCACGCACGGCGAGCCCTTCGTGGCCGCCGTGGAGAACGGCGCGCTGTGGGCCACGCAGTTCCACCCCGAGAAGTCCGGCGACGCCGGAGCCCAGCTCCTCACCAACTGGATCGAGACCCTGTAGAGATGAGCACGCTCGAACTCCTCCCCGCCGTCGACGTCCGTGACGGCCAGGCCGTCCGCCTCGTGCACGGCGAGTCCGGCACCGAGACCTCCTACGGCTCCCCGCTGGAGGCCGCCCTGGCCTGGCAGCGCTCCGGTGCCGAGTGGCTGCACCTGGTCGACCTGGACGCCGCGTTCGGCACGGGGGACAACCGCGCGCTGATCGCCGAGGTCGCCAAGGCCATGGACATCAAGGTCGAGCTGTCCGGCGGCATCCGCGACGACGACACCCTCGCCGCCGCCCTCGCCACCGGCTGCACCCGCGTCAACCTCGGCACCGCCGCCCTGGAGACCCCCGAGTGGGTCGCCAAGGTCATCGCCGAGCACGGTGACAAGATCGCGGTCGGTCTCGACGTCCGCGGCACGACGCTGCGCGGCCGCGGCTGGACCCGCGACGGAGGCGACCTCTACGAGACGCTGGACCGCCTGAACAAGGAGGGCTGCGCCCGGTACGTCGTCACCGACATCGCCAAGGACGGCACCCTCCAGGGCCCCAACCTGGAACTCCTGAAGAACGTCTGCGCGGCCACCGACCGGCCGGTCGTGGCGTCGGGCGGCGTGTCGTCCCTGGACGACCTGCGCGCGATCTCCGGGCTCGTGCCGGCCGGTGTCGAGGGGGCCATCGTCGGGAAGGCCCTGTACGCGAAGGCGTTCACCCTGGAAGAAGCCTTGGAGGCTGTGTCGTCATGACATCCGAAGCCGTACGGCGCGTGCAGAGCGGAAGTCCCTGGGAAGAGTCCTTCGGTTTCGCCCGCGCCGTGGCGGCGGGTGACCGGGTCATCGTGGCGGGCACGACCGCCTTCCGGGGTGACATGCTCTACGGCGAGGGCGACCCGTACGAACAGACGAAGGTGGCCTTCGGCACCGCCGTCGAGGCCCTCGCCGAGTTCGGGCTCGGTGTCGAGTCCGTGATCCGGACCCGGGTGTGCCTGGCACACTCCCGTGACGTCGACGCGGTGGGCCGCGCCCACAAGGAGCTGTTCGACTCCGTGCGCCCGGTCACGACCCTGCTGGTCGTGCAGGGTTTCATCGACTCGCGGGTGCTGGTGTCGGTCGAAGTGGAAGCGTATAGAGGAGCCGTGGATTCATGACCCTGGCGGTCCGAGTCATCCCCTGCCTGGACGTGGACAACGGCCGGGTCGTCAAGGGCGTCAACTTCCAGAACCTGCGCGACGCGGGCGACCCCGTCGAGATGGCCAAGGTGTACGACGCCGAGGGCGCCGACGAGCTGACGTTCCTGGACATCACCGCCTCGTCGGGCAACCGCGAGACGACCTACGACGTGGTGCGCCGCACCGCCGAGCAGGTGTTCATCCCGCTGACCGTCGGCGGCGGCGTGCGCGCCGCCGAGGACGTCGACAAGCTGCTGCGGGCCGGCGCCGACAAGGTGGGCGTCAACACGGCCGCCATCGCCCGGCCCGACCTGATCCGCGAGATCGCCGAGCGGTTCGGCCGGCAGGTCCTCGTCCTGTCGGTCGACGCGCGCCGCACTGACACCGGCACCTTCGAGGTGACCACCCACGGCGGCCGGCGCGGCACCGGCATCGACGCGGTGGAGTGGGCGCACCGGGCCGCCGAGCTGGGCGCGGGGGAGATCCTGCTCAACTCGATGGACGCGGACGGCACCAAGGACGGCTACGACCTGGAGATGCTGGCGGCGGTGCGCAAGCACGTGAGCGTCCCGGTGATCGCCTCGGGCGGCGCGGGCAGCCTCGCCCACTTCGCCCCGGCGGTCGAGGCGGGCGCGGACGCGGTCCTCGCGGCGTCGGTCTTCCACTTCGGCGACCTGCGGATCGGCGAGGTGAAGGACACCCTGCGCGGGGCGGGTCACCCGGTCCGGTAGAGGGAACCCCAGGATGCGCAAGGAAAGGCGGAACCCGTCCGCCCCCGACGGGCGGGCCGCGGCAGCCGCCGGCGACACCGAGGGGCGCGAGAGCCCCGCCCCGCACGTCCGCGGAGTTCCCTTCCGTGTCTGAGACGACCACGTCCGTGACGGACGTACGGATACCCGCCGCCGTCTCCGCCCCCGCCCACCGCGACCCCAACGTCCTGCGCTGGGTCGCCGCCTACACGGCGTCCATGGTCGGCGACACGGTGTTCTTCCTCGCGCTGTCCTGGGCCGCCGTGCAGAACGGCACCCCCGCACAGGCCGGCCTGGTCACCGCCGTCAGCGCGGTGCCGCGCGCGCTGCTGATGCTGGGCGGCGGAGTCGTGGCCGACCGGTTCGGGCCGCGCCGGGTCGTCATCGGCAGCGACGCCGTACGGTGCGCCGCGGTCCTCGCGGTCGCCGCCGTGCTGTTCGCGGCCGACCCCGGGCTGTGGCTCCTCGCCCTGCTCGCCGTCGTCTTCGGCACCGTCGACGCCGTGTTCATGCCCGCCGTGGGGGCGCTCCCGGCACGGATCACCGGTACCGACCAGCTCGCCCGCGTCCAGGGCATGCGCGGCCTCGCCCTGCGCTTCGCCGCCGTCGTGGGCGCACCGCTCGGCGGGCTCGGGGTGGCGGCCGGCGGCGCGGCGGCGGCCTTCGCGTTCGCCGGACTGCTGATCGCCGTGTCCGTGCCGCTGCTGATCTCCGTCCGGATGCGCGAGCTGCCGGCCGACGACGCGGGAGCCGCGCGGGAGACCACGGCCTGGCGCGACCTGGTGGGCGGGCTGCGCTACGTCCGCCGGCACCGCGTCCTCGGCCCGCTCATGGTGACCATCGCCCTCGGCGACCTGGGCTTCGTCGGCCCCCTCAACGTGGGCCTCACCCTGCTCGCGGACGAGCGGGGCTGGGGAGCGTCCGGGATGGGCTGGGTGCTGGCCGGGTTCGGGACCGGCGCCGGGATCGCCGCCCTGCTGCTGGCCGTACGGGGACGCCTGCCGCGCGCCGGCTGCATCGCCGCCGGCGCCCTCGTCCCCGGCGCGGCCGCGATCGCCGCCCTGGCCCACGCGTCCGCCCTCCCCGTGGCCGTCGGCACGGCGCTGCTCATCGGCCTGCTCGCGGGCCTCAGCGGCGCCATGTGCGGCGCCCTGCTCCAGACCCAGTCCGACCCCGCCTACCTGGGCCGCGTCACCGCCGTCGGCGGCCTCGTCAGCCTGGGGATCGCGCCGCTGAGCATGCCCCTGTCGGCCGCCGCCATCGGCCTGTGGGGAACCGGCCCGGTCTTCGCCGTCAGCGCCGCCGTGTGCGGTCTGGGCGGGGTCGTCGCCCTGTGCGCGCCCGGCGTGCGGCGGGCCGAGCTGCCGGCGTGAGCGGCGGGCCTCAGATGCCCAGCTGCTTCGTCTCCCGCAGCCGGGCGATCGCGTCCTTCTCGCCCTCCAGCGCCACCTCGGCGGCGTCCTGCCGGCCGTACGCGAACAGCAGCAGCTCCGACGGCTCGCCCGTGGCCGTCACCACCGGCGTGCCCCGGTGGGCGACCGTCGTCTGACCGTTGGGACGGCGCAGGACCAGCCCCGTCGGGATGCCGCGGCCCATCAGCCGGGCGGCGCGCTCCAGCCGGGACCACAGGGCGTCCTGGAAGACCGGGTCAAGCTCGCGCGGCGACCAGTCGGGCCGGGCACGGCGGACGTCCTCCGTGTGCACGTAGAACTCGACCGTGTTCGCCGCCTCGTCGACCTGCTTGAGCTGGAAGGGGGAGAAGCGGGGCGGACCCGAGCGGATCAGCTGGATCAGCACCTCGTACGGCTTCGCGCCGTACTCCTCCATCACCCGGTCGAGCCGCGACGCCAGCGGCTTGATCATGCTGCCCCCGGCGGCGTCGGGCCGGCGCTCGCGCACCACCACGTGTGCGGCGAGTTCGCGGGTCCGCCAGCCGTCGCACAGGGTCGGGGCGTCCGGACCGGCCGTCTCCAACAGGTCGGCGAGCAGGAGTCGTTCACGCTTGGCGAAAGTCGACATGGAGTCAGCCTACGGCGCCCGGCCGGGTCCGCCCAGTGGACATCCCGCGGGAGGGCCCGTCCCGGGCGGCACAATGGGGTGCATGACCAGCAGCTCCCCCGACAACGGCGGCCCCGGGCGCCCCAGCCCGCTCGCCCCGGAGATCGCCGACCGGCTCAAGCGCAGCGCGGACGGCCTCCTGCCCGCCATCGCCCAGCAGTACGACACCGGGGAGGTGCTGATGCTCGGCTGGATGGACGACGAGGCCCTGCACCGCACGCTCACCACCGGACGCTGCACCTACTGGTCGCGCAGCCGCCGGGAGTACTGGGTCAAGGGCGACACCTCCGGGCACTTCCAGTGGGTCAAGTCCGTCGCCCTGGACTGCGACGCCGACACCGTCCTCGTCAAGGTGGACCAGGTCGGCGCCGCCTGCCACACCGGCGCCCGCACCTGCTTCGACGCGGACGTGCTGCTCGCCGGGGACACCGCGGGTGCCGAAGACGCCGCGGGCGCCGACGCGCCCCGGGCGGGTCAGTAGGGTCTGCCGCCATGGACGTCACGCATGACATGGACCTCGACACCTTCCGCAAGCTGGCCGCCGACCGCCGGGTGATCCCGGTGAGCCGCAAGCTCCTCGCCGACGGCGACACCCCGGTGGCCCTGTACCGCAAGCTCGCCGCCGAGCGCCCCGGCACCTTCCTCCTGGAATCCGCCGAGAACGGACGATCCTGGTCCAGGTACTCCTTCGTCGGCGTCCGCAGTGCCGCCACCCTCACCGAGAAGGACGGGCAGGCGCACTGGCAGGGCACCCCGCCCGTCGGCGTCCCCACCGACGGCGACCCGCTCGCCGCCCTGCGCGCCACCGTCGAGGCCCTGCACACCCCCCGCGACCTCGCCCACGACCTGGGCCTGCCGCCCTTCACCGGCGGCATGGTCGGCTACCTCGGCTACGACATCGTGCGCCGCCTGGAGAAGGTCGGCCCCGGCGAGCGCGACGACCTGCGGCTGCCCGAGCTGACCATGCTGCTCACCAGCGACCTCGCCGTGATGGACCACTGGGAGGGCTCGGTCCTGCTGATCGCCAACGCGATCAACCACAACCACCTGGAGACCGGCGTCGACGAGGCCTACGCCGACGCGATCGCCCGCCTGGACGCCATGGAGGCCGACCTCACCCGCGCGGTCGCCCAGCCCCCGGCCGCGCTGCCGCCCTCCGAGCTGCCCGAGTACACCGCGCTGTGGGGCGGCCCCGACTTCCAGGACGCCGTCGAGGACATCAAGGAGCGCATCCGCGCGGGCGAGGCCTTCCAGGTCGTCCCCTCGCAGCGCTTCGAGACGCCCTGCACGGCGAGCGCGCTCGACGTCTACCGGGTCCTGCGCGCCACCAACCCCTCCCCGTACATGTACCTGCTGCGCCTCGACGGCTTCGACGTCGTCGGCTCGTCCCCCGAGGCACTGGTCAAGGTCGAGGACGGGCGCGCCCTGGTGCACCCCATCGCCGGCACCCGCCCGCGCGGCGCCACCCCGCAGGAGGACCAGGCCCTCGCCGACGAGCTGCTCGCCGACCCCAAGGAGCGCGCCGAGCACCTGATGCTCGTCGACCTCGGCCGCAACGACCTCGGCCGGGTCTGCGAGCCCGGCTCCGTCGAGGTCGTCGACTTCATGTCCGTCGAGCGGTACTCGCACGTCATGCACATCGTCTCGACGGTCACCGGCCGGGTCGCCCCCGGCCGCACCGCCTTCGACGTCCTCACCGCCTGCTTCCCGGCCGGCACCCTCTCCGGGGCACCCAAGCCGCGCGCCCTGCAGATCATCGACGAACTCGAACCCTCCCGCCGCGGCCTGTACGGCGGCTGCGTCGGCTACCTCGACTTCGCGGGCGACTCCGACACCGCCATCGCCATCCGCACGGCGCTGCTGCGCGACGGCACGGCCTACGTCCAGGCCGGCGCGGGAGTCGTCGCCGACTCCGACCCGGTCGCCGAGGACACCGAGTGCCGCAACAAGGCGGCGGCGGTGCTGCGGGCCGTGCACACGGCCAACCGGCTGACGCCACAGGACCGGCCGGCCGGGACGATGGGGTGATTGTCACGCCCTCCATTTCGAACCCCGGGTGACGGTTCGCCCGGGGTTCGGGTGATAGTGGGGTACGTGACAGCTGTTCCTCACCCCCGCACCCCAGCCGCAGGACCCGCCCGGGCCGGCCGCCGGAGCCTCGCCGTCGCCCTGCTGTGCGGCGCGCTCGGCGCCGCCGTCGTCCTGCTCGCCACCCGGCAGGAGTGGGCGCAGGGCACCGCGACGGTGGCCGGCGGCGCGTTCCCGCTGACCGCCAAGGGCAGCGACGTCACGGGCGTACCCGCGGCGCTCGCCGTGGTCGGCCTCGCCGCGCTCGTCGCCGTCTTCGCCGTGCGCCGCGCCGGGCGCTTCGCCGTCGCCGCCGTGCTCGCGCTGAGCGGCGCGGGCACCGTCGTCGCCGCCCTGGTGGGCGCCACCGACGGTGCCGCGCTCGACGACCAGGCCGCCGAGGCGGCCGGCGACACCTCGGCCACCGTCGACGCGCTCTCCCACACCGCCTGGCCCTACGTCGCGGCCGTGGGCGGCGCCCTGCTCCTGCTCGCCGGACTGCTCGCGCTGCGCTACGGACGCCAGTGGCCCGCGATGTCCGGCCGCTACGAGCGTGACGGCACCCCGCGCCCGCGCCGCAGGCCCCAGACCGTGGACCCGGACCGCCCCGAGGACCTCTGGAAGGCCATCGACCGCGGAGAGGACCCCACCAGCGCCTGACCCGCCCGGGCCCCGCGTTCACCCGCCGGAGCACCCCCGCTCACCGCGCGTGTCCCCGTGCGGGACAATGGGTGCGAGCGTCCTGCTCAGACATGGCACACAGCAACGAGGAGCAAGCAATGGCGGGCAGCAGCCACGGTCACACCCCGGCCGCCTGGACCGGTGTCATCATCGCCTTCATCGGTTTCTGCATCGCGGGCATGTTCATGGTGGCCGCGCAGCCGTGGGGCTTCTGGGCCGGCCTGGTGGTCGTGCTCCTCGGTGGTGTCGTCGGCTACATCATGCGGATGATGGGCCTCGGCCAGCCGAAGCAGAACCACCCCGTGCACAAGGTCTCCGGCGAGCACGCCCAGGCCGGCGCCAAGGGCTGACCCGCCCGACGGTCGCGGACCCCTGAGGGGGGGGGGGGGGGGGGGGGGGGGGGGGGGGGGGGGGGGGGGGGGGGGGGGGGGGGGGGGGGGGCGCGGGGCGGCGGGGCGGGGGGGGGGGCGGGCGGGGGCCCCCCCCCCCCCCCCCCCCCCCCCCCCCCCCCCCCCCCCCCCGCCCGGCGCCGCCCGGGCCGCCCCCCCGCCCCCCCCCCCCCCCCCCCCCCCCCCCGCCCCTCACGTGCGGGTGCCGCGGGCCGGGGGCAGAATGCGGGCGTGACCGCCGAGAGTGCAGAGCCGACCCCGAGCAGCCCCCGTACCAGCCGCCTCCCGTCCCGCACCGCGGCCGCCCGCCTGGCCGTCCCGGCCGGGGTGCTCGCCGCCGTCGTCGGGGCCTTCGCCTACGTGGGCAGCGTCGACCCCTACGAACCCGGCCACTACCCGGTGTGCCCGCTGCTGCGCTTCACGGGCGTCTACTGCCCCGGCTGCGGCGGCCTGCGCAGCGCCCACGCGTTCGTCCACGGGGACCTGACGGCCGCGCTGCACGCCAACGCGCCCGCCGTCCTCGCCTACCTGGGCTTCGCCGTCCTGTGGACCGTCTGGGTGATCCGGGCGGTGCGGGGCCGTCCCGTGCGCGTCGACCTCGGACCGGTCCACCTCTGGACGCTCGGGACGTTGCTGCTGGTCTTCACCGTTGTCCGGAACCTGCCGTCCGGGGGCTGGCTCACCCCTTGAGCAACCCCGCCACGTCCAGGTAGTGGGACTCTCCCCGGCCGGATGCGGGACCGGTGCCCGGCTCCGGATACCATCACAGTGACCACACGTTTTGCCGTCTGAAAGGGGGCCGCTCGCGTGAGTGTGCTCGACGAGATCATCGACGGAGTCCGTGCCGACCTCGCGGAGCGGCAGGCGCGCGTCGCCCTCGACGAGCTCAAGGAGCGCGCGGCCAAGGCCCGCCCCGCCAAGGACGGCGTGTCCGCGCTGCGCGGCGACGGTGTCAAGGTCATCTGCGAGGTCAAGCGCTCCAGCCCCTCCAAGGGCGCCCTCGCGGCCATCGCCGACCCGGCCGGACTCGCCGCCGACTACGAGGCGGGCGGCGCCGCCGTCATCTCCGTCCTCACCGAGCAGCGCCGCTTCGGCGGCTCGCTGGCCGACCTGGACTCGGTCCGGGCGCGGGTGGACATCCCCGTGCTGCGCAAGGACTTCATCGTCACCTCGTACCAGCTGTGGGAGGCGCGGGCGCACGGCGCGGATCTCGTGCTGCTGATCGTCGCGGCCCTCGAACAGCCGGCCCTGGAGTCGCTGATCGAGCGGGCCGAGTCCATCGGACTCACCCCGCTCGTCGAGGTGCACGACGAGGACGAGGTGGAGCGCGCGGTGGACGCGGGCGCCAAGATCATCGGCGTCAACGCGCGCAACCTGAAGACGCTCGAGGTCGACCGCGGCACGTTCGAGCGGGTCGCCCCGGAGATCCCCGCGCACATCGTCAAGGTCGCCGAGTCCGGCGTCCGCGGCCCGCACGACCTCATCGCCTACGCCAACGAGGGCGCCGACGCCGTCCTGGTCGGCGAGTCCCTGGTCACCGGCCGCGACCCGAAGACCGCGGTCTCCGACCTGGTGGCGGCCGGCGAACACCCGGCACTGCGCCACGGCCGCGGCTGACCCCCGGTAGGCTGACGGACGATGACTCTCCCGCTCCCCCTGGCCGCCAGGGATCCGTACGCGCGCCTGGCGCGAGGCTGCCGCCCCCGCGGCTGCCGCGCCCCCGCACGCCGGGTCCACGGCCGCCGGGTGCGGTACGTCATCGGAGACGAACCCGGTCAGGTCAACGGCCGCCGATGGCAGCGCCCCTTCTTCTAGGGGCGCGGGGAACTGCGCGACCAGCCACACACGGCCCGCAGTCGACAGAGAACACCCCGCCCCCACGGCGATCAGTCACCACCCGACACTCACCGTGAGGTTCACGCATGCCCAGCACCTTCTTCATCCCCGATCCGGAGGGTCAAGTCCCCTCCGCCGAGGGCTACTTCGGCGCCTTCGGGGGCAAGTTCATCCCCGAGGCCCTGGTCGCGGCGGTCGACGAGGTCGCCGTCGAGTACGACAAGGCCAAGTCCGACCCGGAGTTCGCCCGCGAGCTGGACGACCTCCTCGTCCACTACACGGGCCGTCCGTCCTCCCTCACCGAGGTTCCCCGTTTCGCGGAGCACGCCGGCGGAGCCAGGATCTTCCTCAAGCGCGAGGACCTGAACCACACCGGCTCGCACAAGATCAACAACGTGCTCGGCCAGGCCCTGCTCACCAAGCGCATGGGCAAGACCCGCGTCATCGCCGAGACCGGCGCCGGCCAGCACGGCGTGGCGACGGCCACCGCCTGCGCCCTCTTCGGCCTCGACTGCACCATCTACATGGGCGAGATCGACACGCAGCGCCAGGCGCTCAACGTCGCCCGGATGCGGATGCTCGGCGCCGAGGTCATCGCCGTGAAGTCCGGCAGCCGCACCCTGAAGGACGCCATCAACGAGGCCTTCCGGGACTGGGTCGCCAACGTCGACCGCACCCACTACCTGTTCGGCACCGTCGCCGGCCCCCACCCCTTCCCGGCGATGGTCCGCGACTTCCACCGCGTCATCGGCGTCGAGGCCCGCCGCCAGCTCCTCGAGCAGGCCGGACGCCTGCCCGACGCCGCCATCGCCTGCGTCGGCGGCGGCTCCAACGCCATCGGCCTCTTCCACGCCTTCATTCCGGACGCCGACGTCCGCCTGATCGGCTGCGAACCCGCCGGGCACGGCGTCGAGACCGGCGAGCACGCGGCCACCCTGACCGCGGGCGAGCCCGGCATCCTGCACGGCTCCCGGTCCTACGTCCTCCAGGACGACGAGGGCCAGATCACCGAGCCGTACTCGATCTCGGCGGGCCTGGACTACCCGGGCATCGGCCCCGAGCACGCCTACCTCAAGGACTCCGGCCGCGGCGAGTACCGCGCGGTCACCGACGACGCCGCCATGCAGGCACTGCGCCTGCTGTCGCGCACCGAGGGCATCATCCCGGCCATCGAGAGCGCCCACGCGCTGGCCGGCGCCCTGGAGGTCGGCAGGGAGCTGGGCGAGGACGGGCTGATCGTGGTCAACCTGTCCGGCCGCGGCGACAAGGACATGGACACCGCCGCCCGCTACTTCGGGCTGTACGACACCGACGCCGAGGTCGCGGCCGACGAGACCGGCGCCGCGGAGATCGAGGGGGACGCCAAGTGAGCGGGAACGTGCAGCTGCTGACCGACACCCTCGCGGCGGCCAGGTCCGAGGACCGCGCCGCCCTGATCGCCTACCTGCCGGCCGGGTTCCCGACCGTGGACGGCGGCATCGAGGCGGTCAAGGCCGCCCTCGACGGCGGCGCCGACGTCGTCGAGGTGGGCCTGCCGCACAGCGACCCGGTGCTCGACGGCCCGGTCATCCAGACCGCCGACGACATCGCCCTGCGCGGCGGCGTGCGGATCGCCGACGTGATGCGCACGGTCCGCGAGGCGCACGAGGCCACCGGCAAGCCGATCCTCGTCATGACGTACTGGAACCCCATCGACCGCTACGGCGTGGAGCGCTTCACCGCCGAGCTGGCCGAGGCGGGCGGCGCCGGGTGCATCCTGCCCGACCTGCCCGTCCAGGAGTCGGCGCTGTGGCGGGAGCACGCGGACAAGCACGGGCTCGCCACGGTCTTCGTGGTCGCGCCCAGCAGCAAGGACGCGCGCCTCGCCGAGATCACCGCGGCCGGCAGCGGCTTCGTCTACGCCGCCTCCCTCATGGGCGTCACCGGCACCCGCGAGTCGGTCGGCGCCCAGGCCGAGGACCTGGTGCGGCGCACCCGCGCCACCACCGGCACCCCGGTCTGCGTCGGCCTCGGCGTCTCCAACGCCGCCCAGGCCGCCGAGGTCGCCCGCTTCGCCGACGGCGTGATCGTCGGCTCGGCGTTCGTGAAGCGGATGCTGGACGCGCCCGACGACGCGGCCGGCCTGGAGGGCGTCCGCGCGCTCGCCGCCGACCTGGCGAAGGGCGTGCGCGGACAGGCGTGACCTCCGGCGCCTGACGGACGAGCACAGCACAGGGGTCCCTCGTACGAGTGGACCTGGGACCGGGGAGGCGCGCTGCGCCTCCCCGGTTCGTTCTGCGGGGTGTGAGCGAGAAGAACCGACAGGGAAAGCGCGGCGCCCGCGAGAAGCTGGCGGCCGAGCGCGAGAAGCAGAAGTCCAGGGACAAGCGCCGCCGTGCGCTGATCGTCGGCGCGAGCGTGGTCTGCGTCCTGGGCCTCGCGGCGGTGATCGGCGTGGTCGCGGCGAACGCGGGCAAGGACGACGGCAGCGAGTCGGCCGGTCCGATCGTGGTGCCGTCGGGCGCGCAGGGCAAGGACGGACTCGCGATCCCCGTCGGCGAGGAGAGCGCCAAGTCGACGCTCACCGTCTGGGAGGACTTCCGCTGCCCGGCCTGCAAGGCCTTCGAGCTGGCGTACCGGAACACCATCCACGAGCTGACCGCCGCGGGACAGCTCAAGGTCGAGTACCACCTGGCCACGATCATCGACGGCAACATGGGCGGCACCGGCTCCCGCAAGGCGGCCAACGCCGCGGCCTGCGCCCAGGACGCCGGGAAGTTCCCCCCGTACCACGACGTGCTGTACGACAACCAGCCGCCGGAGACCGACGACGCCTTCGCCGACGAGGACAAGCTCCTCGACCTGGCGGGCAAGGTCGACGGCCTCGACACCACCCTCTTCCAGGAGTGCGTGCGCGGCGGCAAGCACAACAGCTGGGTGGAGAAGTCCAACAAGGCCTTCCAGAACGGCGGTTTCAGCGGCACCCCGACCGTCCTGCTGAACGGGAGGAACATCTACCAGGACCGCTCCATGACCCCGGCCAAGCTGAAGCAGATGGTGGAGGACGCCGACAAGTAGCGCGCCCGCTCGTTACGGACCCGTAGCCGGGCTGCCCGCCGCGCGTCCCGTCCGACACGGTAGCGTCGACCCTGCCATGGAACTTGCCTTCATTCCCAGCCCGTCGCGCGGGGTGCTGTACCTCGGTCCCGTCCCGCTGCGCGGCTACGCGTTCTGCATCATCATCGGCGTCTTCGTTGCCGTCTGGCTCGGCAACAAGCGCTGGATCGCCCGGGGCGGGCGGCCGGGCACGGTGGCCGACATCGCGGTCTGGGCCGTTCCCTTCGGCCTGATCGGCGGACGCCTCTACCACGTGATCACGGACTACCAGCTGTACTTCAGCGAGGGCCGTGACTGGGTGGACGCCTTCAAGGTCTGGGAGGGCGGACTCGGCATCTGGGGCGCGATCGCGTTCGGTGCGGTGGGCGCCTGGATCGGGGCCCGCCGCCGGGGCGTCCCGATGCCCGCCTACGCGGACGCCGTCGCCCCCGGCATCGCCCTCGCCCAGGCCGTCGGCCGCTGGGGCAACTGGTTCAACCAGGAGCTGTACGGCAAGGCGACCGACCTGCCGTGGGCCGTGGAGATCACCTCGACCGCCGACGGCCGGCTGCCGGGCACCTACCACCCGACGTTCCTGTACGAGTCGCTGTGGTGCATCGGCGTCGCGCTGCTCGTCATCTGGGCCGACCGGCGCTTCAGGCTCGGGCACGGACGGGCGTTCGCCCTGTACGTGGCGGCGTACTGCGCGGGCCGCTTCTGGATCGAGTACATGCGCGTCGACGACGCCCACCACATCCTCGGTCTGCGCCTGAACAACTGGACCGCGCTCGTCGTCTTCCTGCTCGCCGTGCTGTACATCGTGCTCTCGGCCCGGAAGCGGCCGGGCCGGGAAGCCGTGGTGGAGCCGGGCGCCCGGACCGCCGACGGCGAGGCCGGGGCCGAAGGGGAGAAGGACGCGGAGACGGACGCGGAGGCCGCCACCGCGGACAGCGCGACCGACGACGCGGACACCGGCAAGAGGGAAACGAAGACGGACGCCGGCAGCGGCGTGAAGGCCGACGCCGACAGCGGTGCGAAGACGGACGCCCCCGAGGCGTCCGAGACGCCCGAGGCGGCGGCGGAAGCGTCCGGGACCTCCGGGACCTCCGCGGCTCCACGGGGCGAGGACGGGGACGACGCGGTGGAGGCCGAGAGCGTGAAGAACGGGGCCGACTCCGCCAAGAAGGGCTGATCCGGCCCGCCGCACGCACACGCCGCCGAGGGCGCCCGGGACCGACCGGGCGCCCTCGGCGTATCCCGGGGCGGGGCTCAGGACAGGACGGGCCGCCGGGCCAGGGACAGGGTGCGCCGGGCGGTCGCCACCACCGCCGCGTCGATGAACCGGCCGTCCGGCAGCGCCTGGGCGCCCGGCTGGACCGAGGCCGCCTTGACGATCGTCTCCGCCTCCTCCAGCTCCCGCTCCGTGGGCAGGTAGGCCCGCTCGATGATCGGCAGCTGGCGGGGGTGGATCGCGGCCCGCCCGAGGAATCCCAGGGCACGGCCGTGCGCGCAGGACGCCGCGAGGCCCTCCAGGTCCCGGGTGTCCGGGTGCACCGTCTGGGACGGCGGCGCCAGGCCCGCCGCCCGCGCGGCCACCACCACCCGCGAGCGCGACCAGTCAAGGCCGGTGTCCCCGCGCACGCCCAGGTCGGCCCGGAGATCCGCCTCGCCGAGGGCGATGCCGCGCAGCACCGGATGGGCGGTGGCGATCCGGTACGCCCGCTCCACCCCGAGGGCCGTCTCCAGCAACGCGTACAGCGGTGGACCGGCGGTGCCCGCGGCGACCTCGGTGACCTGCTCCGGCGACGTGACCTTGGGCAGCCGCAGCCCGGACAGCCCCGGCAGCGCGGCCAGCGCCGCCAGGTCACCGGCGGCGAGCGGACCGTCGAGGGCGTTGACGCGGACGTGCACCGGCACCGGCTGCGGCTCGGCCAGCAGCTCGGCCGTGGCGTCCCGGGCGTACTCCTTGCGGTCGACGGCGACCGCGTCCTCCAGGTCGACCACCACCACGTCGGCACCGGCGGCCAGCGCCTTGGCCACCACCCGCGGCCGGTCCCCGGGTGCGTACAGCCAGGTCAGCGGGGGTGCGGTCATACGACGCCCTCCTCACGCAGCTCCTTCACGTCCGCCGGAGTGAGCCCCAGCCCGGTCAGCACCTCCTCGGTGTCGGCGCCGTGCGGGCGGCCCGCCCAGCGGATGGCGCCCGGGGTGGCGGAGAGCCGGAAGAGCACGTTCTGCATGCGCAGCGGGCCCAGCTCCGGATCGTCGACCGTGGTGACCGTGTCGAGCGCCTGGTACTGCGGGTCGCTCATCACGTCCCGCACGTCCTGGACCGGCGCGACCGCCGCCTCCGCCTTCTCGAACGCGGCGAGCACGTCGGCGCGGCCGTGCCGGGCGATCCAGTCGCCGACCGCCGCGTCCAGTACGTCGGCGTGCCGGGCCCGGTCGGCGCCCGTCGCGAACCAGGGCTCGTCGATCAGCTCCGGCCGGCCCACCAGCCGCATCACCCGCTCGGCGACCGACTGCGCCGAGGTGGAGACGGCCACCCAGGTGCCGTCGGCGGTGCGGTAGGTGTTGCGCGGGGCGTTGTTCTGCGAGCGGTTGCCGGTGCGGGGCTGGACGTGGCCGAGCTGGTCGTACCAGAGGGGCTGCGGGCCCAGCACGGTGAGGATCGGCTCGATGATCGCCATGTCGACGACCTGGCCCTCGCCGGTGCGCTCCCGCGCCGCGAGCGCGGTCATCACGGCGTACGCCGTCGCCAGCGCCGCGATCGAGTCGGCGAGGCCGAACGGTGGCAGCGTCGGGGGCGTGTCCGGCTCGCCGGTCATCGCGGCGAAGCCGCTCATGGCCTCGGCGAGGGTGCCGAAGCCGGGACGGCGGGCGTACGGGCCGAACTGGCCGAAGCCGGTGACCCGGGTGAGGACCAGGCGCGGGTTGACGGCGGACAGCTCGTCCCAGCCCAGGTCCCACTTCTCCAGGGTGCCCGGCCGGAAGTTCTCGACGACGACGTCCGCGGTGGCCGCGAGGCGGAGCAGGGTGGCGCGCCCGGCGGGTTTCGACAGGTCCAGGGTGATCGTGTGCTTGTTGCGGCCGAGCAGCTTCCACCACAGGCCGATCCCGTCCTTCGACGGGCCGTGCCCGCGGGACGGGTCCGGCCGGGTGGGGTGCTCGACCTTGATCACTTCGGCGCCGAAGTCGCCCAGCATGGTGGCGGCCAGCGGTCCCGCGAAGAGGGTGGCGAGGTCGAGGACGCGCAGGCCGGTGAGCGGGGCGGCGGGGGCAGGGGGCACAGAGGTCACGTCGGGCTCGGGCATGGGCGGGTGGCCTCCCGGTGGGTGAGGTGGGCGAGGGCGTCGAAGCCGGTGCCGTCGAAGTCGCCGACGGAGGTGGCCAGGCGGTTCTTCAGCGGGGCCGTCCAGTGCCCGGGCAGCGCGGCGGGGGAGCCGGCGAGCAGCCCGGCGACACCGCCGACGGTGGCGCCGTTGGAGTCGGTGTCCCAGCCGCCCGACACGGCACGGGAGACCGAACCGGTGAAGTCGCCGTCCGCGTGGGTGAGCGCGGCGGCGATCAGGGCGGTGTTGGGTACGGCGTGCACCCAGTGGTGGGCGGGGGAGTGGACGGCGTGCAGCTCGTCCACGACCGTGTCGAAGTCGTCGTGCGCGGATGCCAGTCGCACCGCGTGCCGGACCGCCCGGGCCAGCCGGGAGCCGGGCGGGACGACCGCGAGTCCGGTGCGCAGGCAGGCGTGCACGTCGTGCCGGCCGCCGGCGGCGGTGGCGATGACGGCCGCCGCGAACATCGCCGCGTGCACACCGGCCGAGGTGTGGGTGAGCGTCGCGTCGCGGTGTGCCTGCTCGGCGGCGGTGCCGGGGTCGCCCGGACGGGTCCAGCCGTGCACGTCGGCGCGGATCAGGGCGCCGATCCACTCGCGGAAGGGGTTGCGGTGGCGGGCGGTGCGCGGGGGTTCGACGCCGCTGAGGAGGTTGCGCAGGGCGACGCGCTCGGCGGTGAAGGTGCGGCCGGGCGGGAGTTCGTCGAGCCAGACGCGGGCCACGTCCGCGGTGGTGAAGGCCCTGCCGTGGCGCTGGAGGAGCAGGAGGCCCAGCAGGGGGTAGTTCAGGTCGTCGTCCTCCGGCATGCCGTCGATGTTCTCGGCGAGCGAGGTGGGCCCGGAGCGGCGGTTCCACGGGTACGCGGCGAGCAGCTCGCCGGGGACGCCCCGGGCGGTGAAGTACCCGGTCGGCGGCCAGTTACCGGCCGCGCGGCCGAGCAGCCGGATGCCGGTCAGCGGCAGCTTCTCGACGGGTTTGCCCAGCAGGCACCCGACGGCCCGGCCGAGCCAGGCCGCCTCCAGCCGGGCCGGGGACACCCGGGCGCCGGGCAGCGGCGCGGGCCAGTCGGGGCACAGCGCCCTGATCCGGCCCAGGTCCGTCGGCTCGGCGTCCGCCGACGGGTCCGGCAGGAGGGCCAGCTCGTCCAGGAGGTCTTCGGCCAGCCGGCGCAGGGCCGGAGCGGCGGGCCGGACGGAGGCACCCGCCCGGGGCGGGGCCTCACTGCCGCCCGCCGCCCGCCAGCGGGCCGCGACCGCCGACGCGTCCCGGCCGTCCAGCCGCGCCTGGCGCAGCTCGTGGCCGATCAGGTCCTCGGGCTGCACCCAGGTCAGCCGGAGCATCCCGCGCCCCCGATCGCGGCGAAGGCCTCCTCGTGGGCGCGGCGGCGCCGTACGTCGCGGGCGAAGACCTCCCGGGCGACCCCGGTGAGCGTCGTCGCCGGTTCCCACAGGTCCAGGCGGCTCGCCTCCGCGACGGTCTTGGCCCAGTCCTCCGGGGCCGGCGAGCCCAGCGCCCCGGCCAGCGCGCCCGCCATCGTGGCGATGGAGTCGCAGTCGCGGCCGTAGTTGACCGAGCCGAGCACCGCGTGCCGGAAGTCGCCGCCGGCGACGAGCAGCATGCCGAGGGCGACGGGCAGTTCCTCGATCGCGTGCAGGCGAGAGGGGCGGCGGGCGCCCAGCGAGGGCGCGCGGTAGTCGGGGCCCACCGTGTCGTACGGGGTGACCGCCGCGCGCAGCGGGGCGAGCGCCGACTCGAACTCCGAGTGGCGTGCGGCCACGTCGCACACGGCCTCGATCGCAGCCCGGGTGCCGTCCTTGGCCAGGGACAGGCAGGCGGCTACCACCGACTCCGGGGTCGCCCCCGGCACACAGGCCGCGGCCACCGCCGCCGCGAAGACACCGGCCGCCTCCCGGCCGTACGACGACTGGTGCGCTCCGGCGACGTCCAGGGCCTCGGCGTAGGCGGCCTCGGGGTGCGCCGCGTTGACCAGGCCGACCGGGGCCATGTACATCGCGGCACCGCAGTTGACGATGTTGCCGGTGCCGGCCTCGCGCGGGTCCACGTGGCCGTAGTGGAGCCGCGCGACCAGCCACTTCTCGGCCAGGAAGATCCGTTGCAGGGGGAGCGCCTCGGCCTCCAGTTCCGGGATCCAGCGCGGGTGGGTGATCAGGTCCGGGACCAGGTGCTCGGCGACCGCGTACGCGTCGAGGTGGTCGCGGACCGTGCCGTAGACGCGGACCAGGGCGTGGGTCATCAGGGTGTCGTCGGTGACGTGGCCGTCGCCCTTGTGGTACGGGGCGACGGGGCGGGCGGTGCGCCAGGCGTCGCCGTTCCAGGGGCCGACGACGCCGTGGACGCGGCCGCCGTGCCGTTCGAGGATCTGCTCGGGGGAGTAGCCCTCGACGGGGCCGCCGAGCGCGTCGCCGACGGCCGCGCCGACGAGGGCGCCGGTGACGCGCTCGTCGAGGGACACCGAGGGGGCGCCGACCCCCGGGGGTGCGGGAGCCGCCGAGGTGGTGCCGTGGTCCGGGGGCGTGGGAGTCATGGGGTGAGGCCTCGTCCTTCCGGTCGGGACGCTTGGGTGGCGTGCAGGAGACCGGCGAGTTCGACCAGGTCGGTGCCGGTGAGCCGGGGCAGTACGCAGCCGGGCAGCGTGCGGCAGGCGTCCCGCCAGGACGCGGGGAGCGAGGTGCCGCCGCCGAGCGCGCCGGTGAGGGCGCCGGCCAGCGCGGGGGCGGAGTCCGCGACCCGGGACAGGCAGGCCGCCGCCGGGACCGCCTCGGCGACGCGGCCCCGGGCGGCGGTGGTCAGCGCGAGGGCGACCGGAACCGTCTCGGCGGCGGCGATGCCGTAGCTGTAGACGTGGTCGACGATGCGGTGTTCGAGGAGCGGGACGAGGGCGAAGGTGCTCTCGGCCTCCGCCGCGAGGGCCAGGGCCTGGCGGGTGTTGCGGCCGATCTCCGTCGCCTCCGGCAGTTCGTCGAGCGCGGCGCTCACGCAGGTGTCCACGCCGGCGCCGTCGAGGGCGCGGGCCAGTGCCGCCGCCATGGCCCGGGCGCCGTGCACACCGTCGCCGTCCTGGGTGTAGCGGGCGTCGAACTCGGCGAGGTCGGCGGCGGGGCGCGGGGCGCCGGGGTGGGCCACGGCGAGGACGCAGGCCCGTACGCAGGCGGCGTCGTCGAAGTAGTGCGGGTTGTCGTGGCCGGTGGCGGGCGGACGCAGGCCGGTGGCGAGGTTGCCGAGCCCGGCCCGTACCGAGATGCGGGCGCGCAGCGGCAGGACCGCCGACTCGACCTCGGGGGCGCGGTCGGCCGCGGCGGCGACCTCGCTGGCGACGGCGTTCCACGTCAGGTCGATCGCGGCCCGCATCCGGCGGTCCCGGCTCAGGTCCCCGAGCAGGCTGTCGTCCCCGGCCCGCAGGACCGCCTCCGCCGCGAACGCCGCCCACTCGGCGTCGTCCGAGGGGCCGAGGCGCAGCGGTTCCGGCGGCTGGTTCAGGGCGATGGGGACCGGGAGGGTGGTGGTCGCGTTCTGCTCGGCGAAGGTGTCCAGCTCGCGGGTGAGGCGGCGGGTCCACTCCGGCATCCGCGCGGCCCGGTGCCGGGCGGCGGGCCAGCCGGCGGCGTCCCCCGCGGCGAGCCCGAGCAGGAGCCCCTCGATGCGGTCCAGCAGCGGCACCGCACGGGACGCCGCCGCCCCCGGCCCGGCCCCCGGCCGTTGCCCGCTCCCGCCCGGCGGGTCCGCCCCCGGCCCTCCGGGCCCCTCGACGTACGCCGTGACGCCCGTCGCCCCGACCCCGGCACGCGCCGCGCTCACGGCCCCACCTCCGCGGAGGCGGGGGCGCCCGGGGCGGTGTCGTGGCCGGGCCGGGGAGGGGCGGCGGCGGGGGTGGCGCCGCCGGGGGGTCGGGGCGGGGCCGCGTCCGGGTGCTGGGCTGTCGCCGCGTTCGGTCCTGGGGCGGGGGGAGTGGTCTCGGGGCGGAACCGGGGGGTGGTGGGGGCGGTGCGGTGGGGTGGTCCGCCCGATGCCGGACCGGGGGCTGTGTCGAGGTGCTGGCTCACCGCCGCGTGGGTCTCCGGGGCCGGGGCATGCGGGTCGGGGCCGACCGGGGGAGGGGCCGGGGTGGTGCCGTCACGGCGTCCGCCCGGCGTCGGGTGCGGGGGCGTGCCCGGGTGCGCCGTGGCCGTGACGGGGGCCAGGGGGAGGAGACGGGGGTCGGAGTCGGGCGGAGGAGGACCGGGGGCCAGGGGGAGGGTGCCGGTTGCGGGGGCGGGCGGGACGCCGGTGGGGGACGTGTCGCCGGGTGGTTGGGGCGGGGCCGGGTGGTGGGTTCCGTCCGGGTGGCGCGGTGGCGTCGCGGCGGCGTCCGGGGCGGGGAGACCGGCTCCGGGCGCGTGCGCGTGTCCCGCGGCCGGGCGAGCCTCCCGTGCCGCCCGGGTCAGCAGGTCCGCCACCTCCAGCACGTGATGCCCGGCCATCGTCGGCAGGCAGGTGCCGCGGGCCGGGCCGATGGCGGCCGCCCAGTCGGCCGGGATGGCGTGGACGCCGCAGGTCGCACCGGCCAGGGCGCCGGCCACGGCGGCCGTGGTGTCGGCGTCGCGGCCCATGTTGACGGCCGTCAGCACGGCGTCCGTGAAGTCGCCGTCGGCCGCCGCGTACGCCCCGAAGGCGAGGGCGACGGCCTCGGGGGCCAGGTCGGTCCACGGGTAGCCGCCGATGACCACCGCCGAGCGCACCGCGCGTTCGCCGCGGTGGGCCGCCGTCATCGCGCGGCGCAGACAGCGCGCCGTCCAGGAGTCGTCCGGGACGACGGCCAGGGCGGAGGCCACCACCGCGACGGTGGACGCCCCGGCCATGGCCGCCGCGACGCCCGCCGCCACCGCCTGGCCGCCGTAGATGCCCTCGCCCTCGTGACTGACCGAGCCGTCGATCGCCGCCAGCCGGGCGGCCTCCGCGGGCCGTCCGGCCGCGAACACGCCGTGCGGCGCCGCGCGCATGGCGAGCCCGTCGCTCCAGGCGTGCCGGTGCTGGGCGGAGATCGGGGCGGCCAGGCCCCGGCGCAGGTTCTCCAGGGTGCCGCGCTCGCTGAAGCCCGCGCCGCGGAAGGGGCCCTCCTCCCGGTCCGCGATCCACTCGTGCCAGGCCGCCCCCACGTGGGAGGGGGTGAGCGCGGCGCCGTGGCGGGCCAGCAGCAGACCGGAGAAGATCGCGTACTCCGTGTCGTCGGTGCCGGCGGGCCGGTCGGCCACGTATCCCGTGATACGGCCCCAGCGTGCTCGGATCTCCGAGGGCTTCATGTTCTCGGCCGGCGCCCCGAGGGCGTCCCCGACGGCCAGTCCCAGCAGCGCGCCCCGGGCGCGGTCGCGAAGTCCGACGGCGCCCTCGGGCGCGGGGGCCGGGGGAATGCAGGCGGTGGATGCCATGCGGCCTCTCCTCTCCCTCGGCTCATCTGTCCCCGGTGCGGTGACCACCGCAGCCGAACCGGGCGCAGCGTCACCCGGTCGACATATGAGCGGACAAGATCACGAATGAGTGCTGGGAGGTAAAACCGCAGGTAAGCCCAGCCTTTCCTTGCTGGCGGGGAGGAAATGATCGGCGTAGATTGGGTGTTGTTAAAAAGTGGAATGGGTCCAAACTAGCTTCCGGGGGAACCCTCATGGCCATCATCGAGACCGAGGCGCCGCTGCACGAGGCGCACCGCGACAACCACACCCACCGCGACGTGAACGGCGGCTGGCTGCGCCCCGCCGTCTTCGGCGCGATGGACGGACTGGTCTCCAACCTCGCCCTGATGACCGGTGTCGCCGGCGGCACCGCGAGCCAGCAGACCGTGGTGATCAGCGGGCTCGCAGGACTGGCCGCCGGTGCCTTCTCCATGGCCGCCGGCGAGTACACCTCCGTCGCCTCCCAGCGCGAGCTGGTCGAGGCCGAGCTGGACGTGGAGCGCCGCGAGCTGCGCAAGCACCCGGCGGACGAGGAGGCCGAGCTGGCCGCGCTCTACGAGGCACGCGGTGTGGAGCCGGAACTCGCCCGCGAGGTGGCGCGCCAGCTCTCCCGTGACCCCGAGCAGGCGCTGGAGATACCCGCCCGCGAAGAGCTGGGTATCGACCCCTCCGACCTGCCGTCCCCGACGGTCGCGGCCGTGTCCTCGTTCGGGTCCTTCGCGCTGGGCGCCCTGCTGCCCGTCTTGCCGTTCCTGCTCGGCGCCAGTGCGCTGTGGCCCGCGGTGCTGCTCGCGCTGGCCGGTCTGTTCCTGTGCGGCGCGGTGGTCGCCAAGGTCACGGCCCGCAGCTGGTGGTACAGCGGCCTGCGGCAGCTCGCCCTCGGTGGCGCGGCGGCCGGTGTGACGTATCTCCTGGGCAGCCTGTTCGGAACGGCCGTAGGATAGCCCGGCTCGAACTTATGCGACGGGCCGCATAAGTAACCGTTACTCGCTGGTTTCGAGCGCGTAATCTCCGGGCATGAGCCGTAAGCGCTGTGGGCAATGAGGCCTGCCGCGCACTCGCGAAGAGGGCGACGTCGCCCCCTCCGTGCCCCCGGACCGCGCGGACACCGATCTGTCCGCCCCGGTCTCCACAGCTTTCACCGCGAGCACGGCACCACCGTCGCAACCCCAGGTGTCCGCATGGTGGAACGGATTGTCCCGTTTACCGAGAACCGATCCATCATGTAACCTGCACCAAATTTTGCACCCCACCGCAGAGGGCCAACGTCGTCCCTCGGCACTTGCTCCCCCAGAGCCTTGAAGGCCTGGGAGGTGCCCCCAGCCAAATGACGACGACGGGAGAGCCGATGCGTACGCCGCGCCAGCCGTCCCAGCACTCCGCGAATGGCCAGAACTGGTCCTTCATGGATGCTCGCCCTGCCGCGCAGGGTATGTACGACCCCCGCAACGAACACGACGCGTGCGGCGTCGGTTTCGTCGCCACCCTCACCGGCGAGGCGTCCCACACCCTGGTCGACCAGGCGCTCACCGTGCTGCGCAACCTGGAGCACCGCGGCGCCACCGGCTCCGAGCCCGACTCCGGCGACGGCGCGGGCATCCTCTCCCAGGTCCCCGACGCCTTCTTCCGCGAGGTGGCCGGATTCGAGCTGCCCGAAGCCGGGTCGTACGCCGTCGGCATCGCCTTCCTGCCGGTCCACGGCACCGAGGACGCGGTCTCCCGCATCGAGGCCATCGCCGGCGAGGAGGGCCTCACCGTCCTCGGCTGGCGCGAGGTCCCGGTCGCCCCGCAGATGCTCGGCGCCACCGCCCGCTCGACCATGCCGGTCTTCCGCCAGATCTTCGTGGCCGACGGGGCTTCGCAGGGCATCGCCCTGGACCGCCACGCTTTCGCGCTGCGCAAGCGCGCCGAGCGCGAGGCCGGTGTCTACTTCCCGTCGCTGTCCGCGCGGACCATCGTCTACAAGGGCATGCTGACCACCGGCCAGCTGGAGCCGTTCTTCCCGGACCTGTCCGACCGCCGCTTCGCCTCCGCGATCGCGCTCGTGCACTCCCGGTTCTCCACCAACACCTTCCCGAGCTGGCCGCTCGCCCACCCGTACCGCTTCGTCGCCCACAACGGCGAGATCAACACGGTCAAGGGCAACCGCAACTGGATGCGCGCCCGCGAGTCCCAGCTCGCCTCGGACCAGTTCGGCTCGTCCCCGGACCTGGAGCGGATCTTCCCGATCTGTACGCCGGACGCCTCGGACTCCGCCTCCTTCGACGAGGTCCTGGAGCTGCTCCACCTCGGCGGGCGGTCGCTGCCGCACTCCGTGCTGATGATGATCCCGGAGGCCTGGGAGAACCACGCCTCCATGGACGCGGACCGGCGCGCCTTCTACCAGTACCACTCCACGATGATGGAGCCCTGGGACGGCCCCGCCTGCGTCACCTTCACCGACGGCACCCAGGTCGGCGCCGTGCTCGACCGCAACGGTCTGCGCCCCGGCCGCTACTGGGTCACCGACGACGGCCTCGTCGTCCTCGGCTCCGAGGTCGGCGTCCTCGACATCGACCCCGCCAAGGTCGTCCGCAAGGGCCGCCTCCAGCCCGGCCGCATGTTCCTCGTGGACACCGCCGAGCACCGCATCATCGAGGACGACGAGATCAAGGCCCAGCTCGCCGCCGAGCAGCCCTACGCCGAGTGGATGGAAGCCGGCGAGATCGAGCTGTCCGACCTGCCCGAGCGCGAGCACATCGTGCACACCCACGCCTCGGTCACCCGCCGCCAGCAGACCTTCGGCTACACCGAGGAGGAGCTGCGCGTCATCCTCGCGCCGATGGCCAAGGCCGGCGCCGAGCCGATCGGCTCCATGGGCACCGACTCGCCCATCGCCGCGCTCTCCGACCGCCCCCGGCTGCTCTTCGACTACTTCACCCAGCTCTTCGCCCAGGTCACCAACCCGCCGCTGGACGCCATCCGCGAGGAACTGGTCACCTCCCTGCGCTCCTCGCTCGGCCCCCAGGGCAACCTGCTCGACCCGACGGCCGCCTCGTGCCGCAGCGTCCTGCTGCCCTTCCCGGTCATCGACAACGACGAGCTGGCCAAGCTCATCCACATCAACGCCGACGGCGACATGCCCGGCTTCAAGGCCGCGACCCTCTCCGGGCTCTACCGGGTGCACGGCGGCGGCGACGCGCTGGCCGCCCGGATAGAGGAGATCTGCGCCGAGGCCGACGCCGCCATCGAGAACGGCGCCCGGCTCATCGTCCTGTCCGACCGCCACTCGGACGCCGAGCACGCCCCGATCCCCTCGCTGCTGCTCACCGCCGCCGTCCACCACCACCTCATCCGCACCAAGCAGCGCACCGAGGTGGGCCTGCTGGTCGAGGCCGGCGACGTCCGCGAGGTCCACCACGTCGCCCTGCTCATCGGCTTCGGCGCCGCCGCGGTCAACCCGTACCTCGCGATGGAGTCCGTCGAGGACCTGGTCCGCGCGGGCACCTTCCTGCCCGGCGCGGAGCCCGAGCAGGCCATCCGCAACCTGATCTACGCCCTCGGCAAGGGCGTCCTCAAGGTCATGTCCAAGATGGGCATCTCCACCGTCGCCTCCTACCGCGGCGCCCAGGTCTTCGAGGCCGTCGGCCTGGACGAGGCCTTCGTCGCCAAGTACTTCAACGGCACCGCCACCAAGATCGGCGGCGTCGGCATCGACGTCGTCGCCCAGGAGGTCGCCGCCCGCCACGCCAAGGCGTACCCGGCCAGCGGCATCGCGCCGGCCCACCGCGCCCTGGACATCGGCGGCGAGTACCAGTGGCGCCGCGAGGGCGAGCCGCACCTGTTCGACCCGGAGACGGTCTTCCGCCTCCAGCACTCCACGCGCTCCGGCACGTACGACATCTTCAAGAAGTACACCGAGCGGGTGAACGAGCAGTCCGAGCGGCTGATGACGCTGCGCGGCCTGTTCGGCTTCAAGAGCGGCCGGCAGCCGATCTCCCTCGACGAGGTCGAGCCCGTCTCCGAGATCGTCAAGCGCTTCTCCACCGGCGCCATGTCGTACGGCTCCATCTCCCAGGAGGCGCACGAGACCCTCGCCATCGCCATGAACCAGCTGGGCGGCAAGTCCAACACCGGTGAGGGCGGCGAGGACCCGGAGCGCCTGTACGACCCGGCCCGCCGGTCGTCGATCAAGCAGGTGGCCTCCGGCCGCTTCGGCGTCACCAGCGAGTACCTGGTCAACGCCGACGACATCCAGATCAAGATGGCCCAGGGCGCCAAGCCCGGCGAGGGCGGGCAGCTGCCCGGCCACAAGGTGTACCCGTGGGTCGCCAGGACCCGGCACTCCACCCCGGGCGTCGGCCTGATCTCCCCGCCGCCGCACCACGACATCTACTCCATCGAAGACCTGGCCCAGCTGATCCACGACCTGAAGAACGCGAACCCGCAGGCGCGGATTCACGTCAAGCTGGTCTCCGAGGTCGGCGTCGGCACGGTCGCGGCGGGTGTGTCCAAGGCGCACGCGGACGTGGTGCTGATCTCCGGCCACGACGGCGGCACCGGCGCCTCCCCGCTCACGTCGCTCAAGCACGCGGGCGGCCCCTGGGAGCTGGGCCTCGCCGAGACCCAGCAGACCCTGCTGCTCAACGGCCTGCGCGATCGGATCGTCGTGCAGACCGACGGCCAGCTCAAGACCGGCCGCGACGTCGTCATCGCCGCGCTGCTCGGCGCCGAGGAGTTCGGTTTCGCGACCGCGCCGCTCGTCGTCTCCGGCTGCGTCATGATGCGCGTCTGCCACCTGGACACCTGCCCGGTCGGCATCGCCACCCAGAACCCGGTGCTGCGCGAGCGGTTCTCCGGCAAGGCCGAGTACATCGTGAACTTCTTCCGGTTCATCGCCGAAGAGGTCCGCGAGATCCTCGCCGAGCTGGGCTTCCGCTCCATCGAGGAGGCCGTCGGCCACGCCGAGACCCTCGACGTGACCCGGGCCGTCGACCACTGGAAGGCGCAGGGCCTCGACCTGGAGCCGCTGTTCCACGTGCCCGCGCTGGCCGAGGGCGCGGTGCGCCACCAGGCCGTCGCCCAGGACCACGGCCTGGAGAAGGCGCTCGACAACGAGCTGATCAAGCTCGCCTCCGACGCGCTGGCCGCCGAGGACGCCACCCAGGCCGCCCCGGTGCGCGCCCAGGTCGCGATCCGCAACATCAACCGCACGGTCGGCACCATGCTCGGCCACGAGGTCACCAAGAAGTTCGGCGGCGCGGGCCTGCCCGACGACACCGTCGACATCACCTTCACCGGCTCCGCCGGCCAGTCCTTCGGCGCCTTCGTCCCGCGCGGCATCACCCTGCGCCTGGAGGGCGACGCCAACGACTACGTCGGCAAGGGCCTGTCCGGCGGCCGGATCGTGGTCCGCCCCGACCGGGGGGCCGACCACCTCGCCGAGTTCTCCACCATCGCCGGCAACACCATCGGCTACGGCGCCACCGGCGGCGAGATGTTCCTGCGCGGCAAGGTCGGCGAGCGCTTCTGCGTCCGCAACTCCGGCGCGCTGGTCGTCTCCGAGGGCGTCGGCGACCACGGCTGCGAGTACATGACCGGCGGCCACGCCGTCGTCCTCGGCGAGACCGGCCGCAACTTCGCGGCCGGCATGTCCGGCGGCATCGCCTACGTCATCGACCTCGACCCGGACAACGTCAACGTCGGCAACGTCGACGCCGTCCAGGCCCTCGACGACGCCGACAAGGACTGGCTGCACGACGTGGTGCGCCGCCACGCCGAGGAGACCGGCTCCACGGTCGCCGGGAAGCTGCTCGCCGACTGGCCCACCGCCGTGGAGCGCTTCAGCAAGCTCATCCCCAGCACGTACCAGGCAGTGCTCGCCGCCAAGGACGCCGCCGAGCGAGCCGGTCTCTCCGAGACCGAGACCACCGAGAAGATGATGGAGGCGGCGACCAATGGCTGATCCCAAGGGCTTTCTGAACCACGGACGCGAGGTCGCCAGGACCCGTCCCGTCGGCGAGCGCGTCAAGGACTGGAACGAGGTCTACGTCCCCGGCTCCCTGCTGCCGATCATCAGCAAGCAGGCCAGCCGCTGCATGGACTGCGGCATCCCGTTCTGCCACAACGGCTGCCCCCTCGGGAACCTGATCCCCGAGTGGAACGACTACGCCTACCGCGAGGACTGGTCGGCGGCGTCCGAGCGCCTGCACGCCACCAACAACTTCCCGGAGTTCACCGGCCGCCTGTGCCCCGCTCCGTGCGAGTCGGCCTGCGTGCTCGGCATCAACCAGCCGCCGGTCACCATCAAGAACGTCGAGGTCTCCATCATCGACAAGGCGTGGGAGACCGGGGACGTCGCCCCGCGCATCCCCGAGCGCCTGTCCGGCAAGACCGTCGCCGTCATCGGCTCGGGCCCGGCCGGCCTCGCCGCCGCCCAGCAGCTCACCCGGGCCGGTCACACCGTCGCCGTCTACGAACGCGCGGACCGCATCGGTGGTCTCCTGCGCTACGGCATCCCCGAGTTCAAGATGGAGAAGCGGCACATCAACCGCCGCATAGAGCAGATGCGCGCGGAGGGCACCCGCTTCCGCACCGGCGTCGAGATCGGCCGCGACCTCAAGGCCGGCGACCTGAAGAAGCGCTACGACGCCGTCGTCATCGCCGCCGGCTCCACCACCGCCCGCGACCTGCCGGTCCCCGGCCGCGAGCTGAACGGCATCCACCAGGCGATGGAGTACCTGCCGCTGGCCAACAAGGTCCAGGAGGGCGACTACGTGGCGCCCCCGATCACGGCCGAGGGCAAGCACGTCGTCGTCATCGGCGGCGGCGACACCGGCGCCGACTGCGTGGGCACCGCCCACCGCCAGGGCGCGGCCTCCGTCACCCAGCTGGAGATCATGCCCCGGCCGGGCGAGGAGCGGGACGCGGTGCGCCAGCCGTGGCCGACCTTCCCCATGCTGTACAAGGTCACCAGCGCCCACGAGGAGGGCGGCGAGCGCGTCTACGCCGTCTCCACCACCCACTTCGAGGGCGACCAGGACGGCAACGTCCAGTGGCTGCACCTGAGCGAGGTCGAGTTCATCGAGGGGAAGCTGACCCCGAAGCCGGGCTCCGAGCGCAAGATCCCGGCCCAGCTGGTCACCCTCGCCATGGGCTTCACCGGCACCGACAAGGAGAACGGTCTCGTCGACCAGTTCGGCCTGGAGCTCGACGAACGCGGTAACATCGCCCGGGACGCCGACTTCCAGACCAACGTGCCGGGAGTGTTCGTCGCCGGTGACGCCGGCCGCGGCCAGTCGCTCATCGTCTGGGCGATCGCCGAGGGCCGCTCGGCGGCACGTGGCGCCGACCGCTTCCTGACCGGGGCCAGCGAACTGCCCGCTCCGATCCGCCCGACCGACCGCGCCCTCGCGGTCTGACGGACGGAACAACCGTCCCGACGGACGGAACAACCGTCCCGACGGACGGAACAACCGTCCCGACGGACGGAACAACCGAAGAACGTCCCGCACAAAGGCGTGCGGAACACTGATGGCGCCTGCCCCGTCCCCGACCGGACCAAGGGCAGGCGCCGTCGCATGCTCAGGGCACCCGGTAGGTGTCCCCGTACATCTGCCACTCCAGCGGCGTCGCCAGCTCCAGGTTCCCGGCCGCGAGGAAGCGGCGCTGGGCCGTGCCGACGCGGGAGGTGTCGACGCCCGGCCGCTTGGCCTCCATGGCCTGCTCGCGCACGTCCAGGAAGGTCTCCAGGTAGGCCTTCTCGGACCCGCCCTGACCCGGCGTCTGCGCCTTGCCCATGGCCCGCTCGCGCAGCCCGTAGAAGCCCTCGGCGTCGGTGTCGGGGCCGTGGAAGACCATCGCGTCGTAGTAGACGAACTGGCCCAGCGTGCCCAGGCCGTCCAGCTTGGCCAGGCGCACCGCCGGTTCGAAGTAGACCCGGTCGCGCTCCTCCTCCTGCGCCTCGCGGAACGCCGGGACCTCCGCCTCCGCCCGCCACGCCGCCGTGAAGCCCGGGTCCAGCCCCTCGTGGGAGTCGCTTCCGTCCACCTCGCGCAGGGCGGGCAGGTAGCCGGCCAGGCCGTTGTCCGGGTGTGCCTCGGTGTAGCGCTCGACCAGGGTGAGCAGGTCGTGGGTGCCGGTGCAGAAGCCGATGATGCCCGCGGTGTACCCGTCGCCGTCCCCGACGTCCTCGATGCTGCCGTAGGCCGTGCGCCACCGCGTGGTCGAGTTCTCCGCGCTGGACACCAACTGCTGGGCCAGCTCCTTCTTCGCGGGCGCGGCCAGCCCCGCCGGCAGGTCGGCGATGAGCGCGTCGTCCGCCTCCCGCTCCTCCTCGGCCCGGTCCTTGGCGTCGTCCCGGGCCGACCGGGCGGTGGCCGGCGCGGACGCGGACGTCGCGGCCGGGTCGTCCGCCGCGTCGGACGAATCCCCCGGCACCACGAAGTACACGCCCGCCGCGATCACGGGCAGGGCCCCGAGGAGCAGCACTCCGGCTCGTTTCACAGGGGGACACCTTTCCTAGGGGGACAGCTCTCACAGCGGGGAGCACTCACAGGGGCACGCTCCCGCCCGTCAGTTCGGACACCTTGACCACCGCCGTCACCGCCAGCAGCACCACCAGCGCGGCGCCCGCCCCGGCCTGCACCACCGTGCGGCGCCCGTCGCGGGGCGCGTACGCGAACGCCACGGCCAGCGCACCGCCGGCCAGCAGGCCGCCGAGATGCCCCTGCCACGACGTGAACCAGGCGGAGACCACCAGCCACAGCAGCAGGAGGAGCATGAGGCGGCCGACCCCCGCCGGGTCGGCGCCGAGCCGGCGGTGCAGCACGTAGTACGCCGCCCCCACCCCGAAGACCGCACCGGACGCGCCGACCGAGACCTGCCCGGGGTCGGTGAGGACCAGTTCCAGGACGGAACCGCCGAGCGCCGACAGCAGGTACAGGACGGCGAACCGGAACCGGCCGAGCATCAGCTCCACCACCCGTCCCAGCTGCCACAGCACGACCATGTTCAGGGTGAGGTGCAGGATCCCGAAGGCGCCCTCGAAGGGCGACTGGTGGAGGAAGGCGCTGGTGAGCATCCGCTCCCACTCGCCCCCGGCGACACCCTCCACGCGTACCGGCCCGAAGGTGAAGAAACCCCCGTCCGCGGGGTACTGGACGCCGTCAGGACCGGTCAGCCGCGAACCGACCATGGCGAACCGGTCCACGATCCCCGGCCGCACCACCTCCGCCAGGTACGCCAGCACGTTCAGCGCGAACAGCACGTACGTCACGACGGGCGTCGCCGACATCCGGCCGCCGGCGATGGTCCGGGCCTGCCTGACCGAACGCGCCCCCTCCTTCACGCACTCCGGGCACTGGTGGCCGACGGCGGCCTCACGCATGCAGTCCGGGCAGATGTACCGCTCGCAGCGGGTGCAGCGGACGTGGCACTCCACCGCGGGATGGCGCCAACAGGTGGGGGTGGGCTCGGAATCCACGGGGCCGGCTCCTCGGGACGGGCGGACGGTGAGCCGGTGGGGACGGCGGCGAACAAAATAACGAATGCCGGTGACCCGGCCGAGCGGCGGGGTGCACCGTGCCGTAACCTCGGCACCCGCACGACGCACGGCAGGGGTGACCGGGGGGAGTCCGCATGGCCGCGATCAGTCTCACCAAGGTGCAGGAGAGCGCACCCGCGCTGGTCGACCTGTACAAGACCGCCGGGGTGTCGCTCACCAAGCACGGCATGGACGGAACACGGGCGGCGGTCTACCTCGTCGTCGACTACTCCGGCTCGATGAAGCCCTACTACAAGGACGGCAGCGTGCAGGCGCTCGCCGACCGCGTACTGAGCCTGTCCGCCCATCTCGACGACGACGGCACCGTGCCCGTGGTGTTCTTCTCCACCGACGTCGACGCCGTCACCGAGATCGCCCTCACCGACCACCAGGGGCGGATCGAGCGGATCGTGTCCGGCCTCGGGCACATGGGGAAGACCAGCTACCACCTGGCCATGGACGCCGTCATCGACCACTACCTGGACAGCGGCTCCCACCACCCCGCCCTCGTCGTCTTCCAGACCGACGGCGGCCCGGTCAACCGCCTCGCCGCCGAGCGGTACCTGTGCAAGGCGGCGCCGCTGCCGCTGTTCTGGCAGTTCGTCGGCTTCGGCGACCCGGGCAGCCGCCAGTTCGACTACCTGCGGGGGCTCGACGAACTCGCGGTGCCCGGCAAACGCGTCGTCGACAACGCCGGGTTCTTCCACGCCGGCCGCGACCCGCGCAAGGTCACCGACGCCGACCTGTACGACCGGCTGGTGGGCGAATTCCCCCAGTGGCTGGCGGCCGCACGCGCCCAGGGCATCGTGCGGCCCGCCTGAGCAGACCCGGACCCGACGGTCAGTGCGTCAGGGAGAAGCCCAGCAGCACACCCGCCGACACCTCCACCGACCCCGGCGCCAGGTCACCGGCCGCACCGCCGAGCGCCCGGCCGTGACCGTGATACTGGACGGTGGACTCGGCGTCCACGTCCTGGATGTGCACCACGGGGCCCAGCCGCACCCCCGCCGCCTCCGCGTACACCTCCGCCTTGCGCCGGGCGGCGGCCACCGCCCGGCGACGCGCCTCGTCCCGCAGCGCCGGCTTGTCGTGCACGTCGAACTCGACCTCGTCGATCCGGTGCGCGCCCGCGTCGACCGCGTCCACGATCAACTGCTGGAGATCGTCCAGCGCCTCCGTCTCGACCGAGTACGACGCCGAACAGCGGTACCCGAGGAACCTCTGCTCGGGCCCGTAGCCGTCGTACTGGGAATTGAGCCTGAGCCGGGAACCCGAGACCGAGGCGTCCGGTATCCCGTGCCCGCGCAACGCCGCACGCAGCCGCGACACCGCCGCCCCCGCCTGCTGGAAGGCCCGCTCCGGCGTCGGCTCCGTCATGTCCACCGCCAGCTTCACCCGCACCAGCTGCGGCGCCGTCCGCACACTGCCCGCACCGAACACACTGAGCCCCCAGGGCTCGCCGATCGTCTGTGTCATGCGCCGTATTGAAACAGCACACCGGCGCCCCCTGCCCCCCCGATCACGTATCGCACTCCAGCACCGTCCGGCACAGCCCGCACCGCGCCCGCACCCGCCCCCGCACCGGCACCCCGATCCGCTGGTGACAGGTCGGACAGTCGAACGTCACCCGCAGCTGCCCCGGCGCCCCGGCCGTGAAGGCGTACGGCACACCGTCCGCCGCCGCGCCCCCGGCCCCCGCGTCCTGCGCGTGCCGGCGGTCCCGCGCGTAACGGCGCCGGCCCGCCCAGCCCGCCGCGGTGAGCGGCGGCTGCTGCCCGTCCCGGCGCGCCCGGGCCAGACCCCTGCCGTACGCCGTGTACGCCTGCGGACTCGTGAACCACACCGACGGATCCTCACCGAACAGCAGCGCCCGCTTGGCCAGCACGTACCCGAACTCCTCCGGCGTCAGGTACCCCAGCTTCTGCGAGGACGCCGCGTCCTCCCGGTAGGCGTCCAGGAGCAGCCAGCCGGCGCCCAGGTACGTCGTCGCCGTGTCGGTGAGGATCTCGTTGGCCCGGGTGCCGGGGAAGGCCAGGTCGAGACGGTGCAGATACACGTGCATGACCTCGTGCGCCAGGGCCGCGCCGATGTCCCGGCGGTGCGTGCGGAAACGGTCGTTCAGCTCGACGAAGTACTCCGGGCCCGCCGTCAGCTCCACGTTCGCCGCGTGCGTCATCTCCCGGAACGAGACGATCATGCGGGCGTCCGGCAGCCGGTAGTGCCGCACCAGCTCGCGCGCCACCCGCTGCGTCCCCAGATACAGGTCGTCCGTGTCGCAGAACGCCACGTCCACCGGCGCCACACTGGCCGAGAACGTCCGGACGGTGTCGTACGACAGCCGCCGGTACAGCGCCGTCACCGCCTCCCGCACCGTCTCCAGGTGCGGGAACCCGTGCTCGACCGGTCCGCCGTTCGCCACGCCCTACCCCCAAGACGCCTGCACCCTGCTCCCTGCCCCCACTGTACGAGCCGCACGGGGACCGCAGCGCGTTCAGCGCCTGAGACGGTCTGCGCCCGGCGGGCCACCGCCCTTAAGGTGTGCGCCCATGACCACCAGCAACACCGGCACCGGTGCCGCCGAACCCGCCGCCCGCGAGGAACTGGCCCGGCTGCGGGACAGCATCGACAACATCGACGCGGCCGTCGTCCACATGCTCGCCGAGCGCTTCAAGTGCACCCAGCGGGTCGGCCACCTCAAGGCCCGCCACCGGCTGCCGCCCGCCGACCCGGCCCGGGAGGCCCAGCAGATCGCCCGGCTCCGCGCCCTCGCCGAAAGCGCCAAGCTCGACCCGGCGTTCGCCGAGAAGTTCCTGAACTTCATCGTCGCCGAGGTGATCCACCACCACGAACGCATCGCGGAGGACAGCGGCGCCGCCACCGCACCCTCCTCCGACTGAACGACTGAGCGCCTGAGCGACTCGGCGACCGGCAGGGACGGCCGCGCCCCCGCCCACGGGGGCGCGGTCCGGGCAGCACGTCGCCGGCCCGGTCAGCGGCCCGACGACCGGCGCGGCGGGCCGGACAAACCGTGCGTACCGAACCGCCCCTGCGCCCTGCCCACCCCATCAGGCAGCATGTCGTGCATGTCCGTACTGACGCGCGACGAAGCGCAGACCCGCTCCCGGCTCCTCGACGTCCACCACTACGCGATCGACCTCGATCTCACCCGTGGGGACGACACCTTCGACTCCCGCACCGTCATCCGGTTCACCGTCCGCGGCGACACGGACACCGCGGACACCTTCGTCGAGGTCAAGCCCGCCGAACTGCGCACCGCCACCCTGGACGGACATCCCCTCGACCCGGCCGCCCTCGACGAGAACCGGCTGCCCCTGAAGGGCCTCACCCCCGGCGAGCACGAACTGCGCGTCGAGGCCGCCATGCGCTACTCCCGCACCGGCGAGGGCATGCACCGCTTCACCGACCCCACCGACGGCGAGACCTACGTCTACACCCAGCTCTTCCTCGACGACGTCCAGCGCGTCTACGCCGCCTTCGACCAGCCCGACCTCAAGGCCGTCTTCGACCTCACCGTCACCGCCCCCGACAGCTGGACCGTCCTCGCCAACGGCATCACCGAACACACCGGCGACGGCCACTGGAAGGCCGCCACCACCCCCCGCATCTCCACCTACCTCGTCGCCGTCGCCGCCGGCCCCTGGCACTCCGTGCGCACCGAACACCGCGGCCTGCCCTTCGGCATCCACTGCCGCCGCTCCCTCGCCCCCCACCTCGACGCCGACGCCGACGAACTCCTCGACGTCACCCGCTCCTGCTTCGACCGCTACCACGAGAAGTTCACCGAGCCCTACCCCTTCGACTCCTACGACCAGGCGTTCGTCCCCGAGTTCAACGCCGGCGCCATGGAGAACCCCGGCCTCGTCACCTTCCGCGACGAGTTCGTCTTCCGCTCCGCCGTCACCGACACCCAGCGCCAGACCCGCGCCATGGTCATCGCCCACGAGATGGCCCACATGTGGTTCGGCGACCTCGTCACCCTGCGCTGGTGGGACGACATCTGGCTGAACGAGTCCTTCGCCGAGTACATGGGCTACCAGACCACCGCCGAAGCCACCCGCTTCACCGACACCTGGACCGACTTCGGCGTCACCCGCAAACCCTGGGGCTACGACGCCGACCAACGCCCCTCCACCCACCCCGTCGCCCCCGAGGACGTGCAGGACACCGCCTCCGCCCTCCTCAACTTCGACGGCATCTCCTACGCCAAGGGCGCCTCCGCCCTGCGCCAGCTCGTCACCTGGCTCGGCGAGAAGGACTTCCTGGCCGGCATCAACATCCACTTCGAACGGCACAAGTTCGCCAACGCCTCCCTCGCCGACTTCATCGACTCCCTCGCCGCCGCCACCGACCGCGACGTCCACGCCTGGGCCGACGCCTGGCTGCGCACCACCGGCGTCGACACCCTCACCCCCGACGTCACCGGCGACAACGGCAGCCGCGCCCTCGACGTCGCGCGCAAGGGCGAACGGCCCCACCGCATCGCCGTCGGCCTGTACGACCGCGACCTCACCGACGAGGGCCGGCTCACCCTGCGCACCCGCCTCGACCTCGACCTCCCCCAGGCCGAACCCCGGCCCATCGGCAAACTCCCCGCCCTGGTCGTCCTCAACGACGGCGACCTCTCCTACGCCAAGATCCGCTTCGACGCCGACTCCTTCCGCACCCTGAGCGAAAGCCTCTCCGGCCTGCCCGACCCGCTCACCCGGGCCGTCGCCTGGAACGCCCTCAGGGACGCCGTCCGCGACGGCGAACTCCCCGCCACCACCTACCTCGGCATCGCCCGCGCCCACCTCCCGCACGAGACCGACCTCGCACTCGTCGACGGCGTCCTCGCCTTCGCCGCCGGCCAGGTCGCCGACCGCTACGTCACCCCCGCCCAGCGGCCCGCCGCCCTGACCACCCTCGCCGAACTCTGCCGCGACCTCATGCGCCGCACCGAGGACGGCGACCACCCCGGCCTCCGCCTGATCGCCGTCCGCCACCGCATCGCCACCGCCGCCCACCCCGACACCATCGCCGCCTGGCTCGCCGACGGCACCGTGCCCGGCGGCCCCGAACTCGACCCCGAACTGCGCTGGCGCATCCTCACCCGGCTCGCCGTCCTCGGCGCCACCGACGAGGCCGCCATCGCCGCCGAACTGGACGACGACCCGAGCGCCACCGGCCAGGAAGGCGCCGCCCGCTGCCGCGCGGCCCTGCCCGACGCCGAGGCCAAGGCCCGCGCCTGGGAGGCCATGTTCACCACCGACGACCTCTCCAACTACCTGTTCACCGCCACCGCCCAGGGTTTCTGGCAGCCCGAACAGGCCGACCTCGTGGCCGGCTACGTCCCGCGCTACTACACCGAGGCCGTCGCCCTCGCCGCCCGCCGCGGCCCCGCCATCGCCGAGGCCGCAGGACGCTGGGCCTTCCCCGCGCACGCCGTCGACGCCGACACCCTCCGCCTCGGCCGGGAGTGCCTCGCCGGCGCCGACCCCCTCCCCGCCCTGCGCCGCAAACTCACCGACCAGCTCGACGACCTCGCCCGCGCACTGCGGGTACGGGAGGCGCACGCGGACTGACCCCGGCCCCGGCCGGTCCCCGGGGCACGGGGGACCGGCCGCCGCCCGGCACGGAAAGCCCACCGGGATCCCCCTTTCGGGTTGCGCTCACTGAGCTGTCCGGGCGAACACCCACCCCGGCGTACAAGCTGGAACCCCAGTCCCCGTGCCCCAAGGACGGCTCATGGGCATACCGCCCCTCGCCTCGGGCCCGCACGGCACCGACGCCCTGCGGCCCCTGATTGACACCGTGCTCGACGCCCTGCGCACCGGCACCACCGCACGCGGCGGACCGCTGCCCGCGGGCGGCCCCGACGCCGTCGCCGCCCGGATGGCCGACGCGGCCGGCGACATCCTGCCCGACCGCGGCGACCCCGACGCGCTCCGCGTCCTGGTCACCGCCCTCGCCGAAGGCGCCGCCGACCCCGCCCACCCCCTGTGCACCGCCCACCTGCACGCCCCGCCCCTCGCGGTCGCGGCCGCCGCCGACCTCGCCGCGAGCATCCTCAACCCCTCCCTCGACTCCTGGGACCAGGCACCCGCCGCCACCGCACTGGAAACCCTCGTCACCCGCGCCCTCGCCCGGGAAACCGGCGCCGCCGACGCCCTCGTCACCACCGGCGGCACCGAGTCCAACCAGCTCGCCGTCCTGCTCGCCCGCGAGAGACACGGCGCCGGCCTGCGACTGGTCCACGGCGAGAACGCCCACCACTCCCTGCCCCGCGCCGCCCGGCTCCTCGGCCTGCCCGACCCCGTCGCCGTCCCCGCCCCCGCCGGCACCCTCGACCCCGCCGCCCTCGACGAGGCGCTCACCCGCGTCCCCGGCCCGCACCTCGTCGCCGCCACCGCCGGCACCACCGACGCCGGGCTCATCGACCCGCTGCCCGACATCGCCGGCCGCTGCGCCGCCCACGCCGCCCGCCTCCACATCGACGCCTCCTACGGCGGCGGCCTCCTCTTCAGCGACCGGCACCGCGCACGGCTCACGGGACTGGAAACCGCCGACACCGTCGCCCTGGACCTGCACAAACTCGGCTGGCAACCCATCCCCGCCGGACTCCTCACCGTCACCGACCAGGACGACCTCGCCGCCCTCCACCACCGCGCCCCCTACCTCAACGCCGACGACGACACCGACGCCGGCCTGCCCGACCTCCTCCACCGCTCCCCGCGCACCAGCCGCCGCCCCGACATCCTCAAAGCCGCCGTCACCCTCAAAACCCTCGGCCGCACCGGCCTGGGCGCCCTCGTCGACCAGGTCTGCACCCTCGCCCAGGACTTCGCCCGGCTCGTCGACACCCACCCGGGGTTCCGGCTGCACGCGCCGCCCACCATCAGCACGGTCCTCTTCCGGCCCGCCGACGCCACCGACGAAGCCGTCGCCGCCGTACGCCGCGCCCTGCTCACCACCGGCCGCGCCGTCCTCGGCCGCGCCCGCGCCGACGGCCGCCTCTGGCTCAAGGCCACCCTCCTCAACCCCCACACCCGACCGGACGACCTCACCGCACTCCTGACCCTGGTGGAAGGACACACCCCCCGATGAGCCCCACCCCGCACCCCGCCCCCGACGCCCCCCGCGACCTCGTCGGCATCGGCATCGGCCCCTTCAACCTCTCCCTCGCGGCCCTCGCCGACCCCCTGCCCGGCCTCGACGCCGTCTTCTACGAACAGCGCCCCGACTTCCGCTGGCACCCCGGCCTGCTCATCGACGGCGCCCGCGTCCAGGTGCCCTTCCTCGCCGACCTCGTCACCCTCGTCGACCCGGCCAGCCCCTGGACCTTCCTCAACCACCTCAAGGCCAGAGAACGCCTCTTCCCCTTCTACTTCGCCGAACGCTTCCACATCGAACGCGCCGAGTACGACGCCTACTGCCGCTGGGTCGCCGAGAACCTGCCCGCCCTCCGTTTCCACCACCAGGTCGACGCCGTCCGCTGGAACCCCGAACGCGGCCTCTTCGAAGTCGACTACACCCAGCTCGACGCCGCCGGGGAGGCGGAAGCCCTCGGCCGCACCCACACCCGCAACGTCGTCCTCGGCGTCGGCACCGAACCCCACGTCCCCGACCCGCTCAGGCCCCTCGTCGAGGACCCCGCCGTCCCCGTCGTGCACGCCACCGACTACCTGCGCCACCGCGACACCCTGCGCAGCGCCGGACACGTCACCGTCATCGGCACCGGACAGTCCGGCGCCGAGGTCTTCCTCGACCTGCTCCGCCACCGCCCCGCGGGCCGCGAACGACTGCACTGGCTCGGCCGCACCGAAGCCCTCGCCCCCATGGAGTACTCCAAACTCGGCCTGGAGCACTTCACCCCCGACTACACCCGCTACTTCCACGGCCTGGCCGAACCGGTCCGCGACCGCCTCGTCGCCGCCCAGTGGCAACTGCACAAAGGCATCGACGCCGACACCACCGCCGCCATCCACGACGAGCTCTACCGCCGCACCCTCGACGGCGGCTGGCCCGACACCACCCTCACCCCCGGCGTCCACGTCCGCACCGCCGGCCGCATCGGCGCCACCCAGGTCGAACTCCACCTCGAACACGACCAGCAGAAGACCCGCTCCCGCCTCACCACCGACGCCGTCGTCCTCGCCACCGGCCACCGCGAACGCCCCCTCGGCCGCATCCTCGCCGGCCTCGACCCCTACATGCGGCGCGACAGCAGCGAACGCCCCCGCGTCGACGACCGCCACCGCCTCGTCCTCGACCCCTCCGTCACCGGCACCGTCTACGTCCAGAACGCCGAGACCCACACCCACGGCGTCGGCACCCCCGACCTCGGCCTCGCCGCCTGGCGCAGCGCCACCATCCTCAACGACCTCACCGGACAGGAGCCCTACCCGCTGCCCCGCCGCACCGCCTTCACCACCTTCGGCCTGGAAAACGGCCGGCCCCAGATCCCGTCCGCACGCCACCACCGGGCACTGACACCCCTGGCGGACGGAATCTGAGGCCGGCCTCCCGTGGCACGGATCAGAACACGGGCACCCCGTCACGCGTCAGCGACCAGTCCACGGACGCGAAGTCCTTCGGGTCCAGCACACCCTTCGCCGTCACCCACTCCGCGATCCGCGTACGGATCTCCGTCGACTCCGACCACAGCTCCTTGGCCGACGCCACGTGCGGGAAGGCACCGCCACCATTGGCCCGGTAGTTGTTCACCGCCAGCACGAACTGCGCGGCGTCGTCCAGCGGAGCACCGCCGAACGTGACGTTGCGGATCCGCGAACCGGCCGCCTGCGCGACGTCGATCTCGTACGCCAGCCCCGACACGTAGTCGTAGTTGTAGTCCGGACGGCCGTTGGCGTTCGTCAGCTTGTCCACGTCCACCGGTGCCCCGGCCGCCGTCCGCACGTAGTACTCGGCCGGATACTCCAGGTACGCCCGCAGCTGCGCACCGGTCAGCAACTTCGCCACCAGCGTGTTGTCGTACACGTACAGGCTCGACAGGTCCCGGATCGTCACCTCGCCGGCCGGGATCTGCGAGGTCCGCGAGAACGGCGACGCCTGCGCGAGCACCGGCAGCGAGGCGTACTCCGTGCCCGCCAGCGCCTCCTTGACCACGTCCTCCTGCACCTTCGTGATCAGGTCGATGATCGGGGCGTCCTTGTACCGGGCCTCGACCGTCGTCAGCGTCTCGGTGGCCGTGCCCACGACCTGGTTGACGTACGCCACCACCTTCGCGTGCTCGTCCTTCAGCAGCCGCGTGATCCTCGGGTCGTCCGCGACCGCGTTGGAGTTGCGCAGCGACGCCCTCACCGACTCGACCTGCCAGCGACCCCGCTCGAAGACCAGCTCGAAGTCGAACAGGGTGAGCCGCTCGGCGAAGCACAGCGGCTCCGACAGCACGACCGTCCGCCCCGTCTCCTCGTTGACGACCCTCAGCTCGGCGATCTCCTCGTGCGCGTGCCCCACCAGGATCGCGTCGATCCCCGGCACCAGCCGCGCCACGTTCGCCGCCGCGTTCTCCACGTACGGCACCTGGTCACCGTACGAGGACGTGCCCGACGAACCGGAGTGCGCCGACACGACCACCACGTCCGCACCCATCGAACGCAGCTTCGGCACCCACTTGGCCGCCTGCTCCTCGAGCCCCGGGAACGCCAGCTTCCCCTGCACGTACGCCTTGTCCCAGATCGCGATACCCGGGTTCGTCAGCCCCAGCACCGCCACCTTCACCGGCGGCGCGCCCTTCACCCGGAACGTCTTCATGAAATACGGCGGGAAAGCCGGCTTCAGCGTCTTCGCGTCCACCGCGTTCGCACCGAGCAACGGGAAATCGCACTGCTCCTCGAACTTGCGCAGCGTCTCGATGCCGTAGTTGAACTCGTGGTTCCCGAGCGCCACAGCGTCGTAGCCGATCGCGTTCATCGCCTGCGCCATCGGGTGCACCGGACCGCCCTTGGCGGTGATCGGGTCCACCTTCGCGTAGTAGTACGTCAGCGGGGTGCCCTGGATGGTGTCGCCCGCGTCCACCAGCAGCGTGTTGTGGCGGCCCTTCTCCTCGCGCACCTGGTTCACCAGCGTGGAGATCCGGCCGAGCCCCTGGGCGTTGCCCGCCGCGTCGGTGTACTCGGCGTCCTTGAAGTAGTCCCAGTTGAAGACGTGCCCGTGCAGGTCGGTGGTGCCGAGCACGGTCAGCGCGTAACGCTTCGGCTTGCGGCGGCCCCGGTGCGCGGGGACCGCCGCCTCGGCCGCCGGAGCCGCCGCCGCGCCGGTCAGGGCGACCCCCGCCCCCGTCACGGCGGACCTGCTCAGGAACGTGCGGCGGTTCAACGGCATGACTGACTCTCCTCGGTGGACCGGTGCGGTGCAGACAGTGGCAACGCGCGTAGATTCTGTCCTGAACATGCCGCGTGTCAAGGGGTGGCAGCCCACGCGAAATTCCCCCGACCGGCCCAAGAACGCTCATCGGAGCGACCGGGTGCACAATTCAACACTTGTCAATACCCCTTTACCGAAAGGTCGTTGAGTGGTCATGCGTGGCCAATTCGCTACCCGGCAGTAAGTCATAGGCTCGACCCATGCGCCGAGCAAAGATCGTCTGCACTCTTGGTCCCGCCACCGACTCGTACGACCAGATCAAGGACCTGGTCGACGCCGGCATGGACATCGCCCGCTTCAATTTCAGCCACGGCACCCACGCCGAGCACGAGGAGCGCTACCGCCGGGTCCGCAAGGCGTCCGACGAGACCGGCCGCAGCGTCGGCACCCTCGCCGACCTTCAGGGCCCGAAGATCCGCCTCGGCCGCTTCGCAGAAGGACCCGTACTCCTTGAACGCGGCGACACCTTCACCATCACCGTCGAGGAAGGCACCGAAGGCGACCGCCACACCTGCGGCACCACCTACGCCGGCCTCGCCGACGACGTCACCCCCGGCGAACGCGTCCTCGTCGACGACGGCAAGGTCTGCCTGGAGGTCACCGGCGTCGACGGACCCCACGTGCGCACCGAGGTCGTCGAAGGCGGCATCGTCTCCGACCACAAGGGCCTCAACCTCCCCGGCGTCGCCGTGTCCGTGCCCGCCCTCTCGAAGAAGGACGAGGACGACCTGCGCTGGGCGCTGCGGGCCGGCTTCGACGTCGTCGCCCTCTCCTTCGTCCGCAGCGGACGCGACATCCTCGACGTCCACCGCATCATGGACGAGGAAGGCCGCCGCCTCCCCGTCATCGCCAAGATCGAGAAACCGCAGGCCGTCGAGAACATCGAGGACATCGTCGCCGCCTTCGACGGCATCATGGTCGCCCGCGGCGACCTCGGCGTCGAAATGCCCCTCGAACAGGTGCCGATCGTCCAGAAGCGCGCCGTCAAGCTCGCCAAGCGCAACGCCAAACCGGTCATCGTCGCCACCCAGATGCTCGACTCCATGATCGACAACGCCCGCCCGACCCGCGCGGAAGCCTCCGACGTCGCCAACGCGATCATCGACGGCACCGACGCCGTGATGCTCTCCGGCGAGACCAGCGTCGGCAAGCACGCGACCGACACCGTGCGCACCATGGCCCGCATCGTCGAAGCGGCGGAGGAGGACATCCTCGCCAAGGGCCTGCCCCCGCTCACCGAACGCAACAAGCCCCGCACCCAGGGCGGCGCCGTCGCCCGCGCCGCCGCCGAGATGGGCGACTTCCTCGGCGCCAAGTTCCTGGTCGCCTTCACCCAGTCCGGCGACACCGTCCGCCGCCTCTCCCGCTACCGCTCGCCCATCCCGCTGCTCGCCTTCACCCCGGAACCGGCGACCCGCTCCCAGCTCAGCCTGACCTGGGGCGTGGAGACCTTCATCGGCCCGCACGTGGACTCCACCGACGCGATGGTCGACCAGGTGGACGACCTGCTCACCCGCTACGGACGCTGCGAGAAGGGCGACGTCGTCGTCATCACGGCCGGCTCGCCCCCGGGAATCTCCGGCACCACGAACCTGGTCCGGGTCCACCACATCGGGGAGGACGACAGTCCCAAGTGATCAGTACTTGGGGCCCACGTGGGCGTCCATGAGGGCTACGGAGGCCTTTCGGGCTACGGAGATGTTGAAGGGGTCGCTCCCGCGTGCCAGGGTCGTCCACTCGACACCGACCATGTCGAGGGCGCTGGTGAAAAGCCCGCGAATGTCGTCCGACTTGTTGCTGAAGAAGTAGCGCGTGTACTCGTACCGCTTGAGCGCGCCCCCGACGGTCTTCGCGGTCCAGTTGGTGACGCGGCAGCCGTCCGAGTGGATGAGTCCCCGGATGAACTCCCAAGGGTGAGCCTCAACGATCTCCTGTTGCCACGCCTCGAGGGCGATCTTGCGTTCGTGCTTCTTGCCGGGGCCGTGTTGGGGGAACATGCAGCACCAGTGCTTCGTGTATGACTTGACCTCCACACAACCCGTCTTACGGCGCGGACGAACGCTGGGTAGGGGCATGACCTTCCGCATGGCGTCGGCCGCCGCTTCGATCAGACCGGTCTGGGTGGCATCGCAGAAGATCGACAGGTGATGTTGGCTTGGCTTCGAGACGATGTGGCCGTCGCCGAGGTACAAACCCAGCAGGTAGGCGTACGACACCTCGTCGAACTGGCGACCTGTGCACCGGGGGCAATCGGTTGGTTGGCGGTAGGACTCTCCGCGCGCTTTGCGATCCTCGCTGCGCCACCAGCTGACGGTTCCGCGCGGGACATTGAGCTGCGCGGCCACCACGCGATTGGGAATGCCCTGGTTCATGAGCGCGACTGCGTGTGCGCGAATCGATGGGCTGTGTTGTTCCATGGGAACACATTGAGTCAAACGCGGTCACCCAGGGTATGGAAAAGCGGAAGATCACGCGAAGGTGATCTTCCGCTTTTCGGTGTCCGTGCCGGGTACGGGACTCGAACCCGTATGTCCTTTCGAACAGATGTGTTTGAGACATCCGCGTATGCCAGTTCCGCCAACCCGGCCGGTCAGCCTTGAGGAGTGTACCGGTTCACCGCAGTCAGCCGCAGCTAGGTAGGCTCTCAGAAGCAGTACCGCCTGCCCCGGAACAAGGAGCGCCCACGTGACCGCCCCCGAGTCGCCCCAGCCCGCCGACGTGACCGACGACGACCAGTCGCACGTGCCTCCGCTGACGACCCGTGTCGTCATCGCCGAGGACGAGGCGCTCATCCGGCTGGATCTCAAAGAGATGCTGGAGGAGGAGGGGTACTCCGTCGTCGGTGAGGCCGGTGACGGTGAGCAGGCCGTCGAGCTGGCCCGGGAGCACCGGCCCGACCTGGTGATCCTCGACGTGAAGATGCCCAAGCTGGACGGCATCTCCGCGGCCGAGAAGATCGCCGAGGAGAGCATCGCGCCGGTGCTGATGCTGACCGCCTTCTCGCAGCGCGACCTGGTGGAGCGGGCCCGGGACGCGGGGGCCATGGCGTACCTGGTGAAGCCGTTCAGCAAGAGCGACGTCGTGCCGGCGATCGAGATGGCCGTGTCCCGGTTCACGGAGCTGAAGGCGCTGGAGAAGGAGGTCGCCGACCTCAGCCTGCGTCTGGAGACCCGCAAGCTGGTGGACCGTGCGAAGTCGGTGCTGCAGACGGAGTACGGCCTGACCGAGCCTGCCGCCTTCCGGTGGATCCAGAAGACGTCGATGGACCGGCGGATGTCGATGCAGCAGGTGGCCGAGGCGGTCATCCAGGACGCCGAGGAGAAGAAGGCGTCCAAGGGCTGATCCCACGACGTGGGAGTTGCGAGTGAGGCCCGCGGTCCCGGTGGGGGGCGCGGGCCTCACTCGTGCCGTGCGGTGGGCGGGGGTGTCAGTCCTCGCCGAGGTAGGCCTTGCGGACCGATTCGTCGTGGAGCAGGTCCCGGCCGCTGCCGGACAGGACGATGTTGCCGACCTCCATGACGTGGCCGTGGTCGGCCAGGGACAGGGCGGCCTGGGCGTTCTGCTCGACGAGCAGGATGGTGGTGCCCTGGGACTTCAGTTCGGCGATGGTCGCCATGATCTTCTGCATCATGATCGGCGAGAGGCCCATGGAGGGTTCGTCGAGCATGAGCAGTTTGGGCTGGGACATCATGGCGCGGCCCATGGCGAGCATCTGCTGCTCGCCGCCGGAGAGGGTGCCCGCGGCTTGCTTGCGGCGTTCTCCGAGGATGGGGAAGAGGTCGTAGGCGCGCTGGATGTCCCGGTCGATGCCGGCTCTGTCGCTGCGCAGGAAGGCGCCGAGGCGGAGATTGTCCTCGATGGTCATGCGGGGGAAGATGTGCCGGCCCTCGGGTGAGTGGGCGAGCCCCAGCGAGACGATCTGGTGGGCGGGGACCTTCTTGAGCGACTTGCCGCCGAACTTGATCTGGCCGCCGACCGGCTTGAGGAGGCCGGAGAGGGTGCGCAGGGTGGTGGTCTTGCCTGCGCCGTTGGTGCCGATGAGGGTGACGACCTCGCCGGCGTCGACCTTGAAGGAGATGCCTTTGACGGCTTCGATCTTGCCGTAGGCGACGCGGAGGTCCTCGACCTCGAGGAGTGCGGTCATCGGTCGTTCTCCTTGCGGGCCGCGGTGTCCTTGGTGGTGGCGGCCTGGGCGGCTTCCGCGGCCTCCACCTCGGCGGCTTCGGCGGCGCCGGGGTCGTCGGCGAGGGGTTCGCCGAGGTAGGCGGCGACGACGCGTTCGTCGCCCTGCACGGTGGCGCTGTCGCCCTCGACGAGTTTCTCGCCCTGGACGAGGACGGCGACGCGGTCGCAGAGGTTGAAGATGAAGCGCATGTCGTGCTCGATGACGAGGACGGCGATGCCCTGGTCGCGGATGGCGAAGACCAGTTCCTCGGTGGCGCGCGTCTCCTGGGGGTTCATGCCGGCCGTCGGCTCGTCGAGGAGCAGCAGTCCCGGCTCGCTTGCCAGTGCGCGGGCGATCTCCAGCTTGCGCTGTTCGCCGTAGGGCAGGTTGCGGGCGAGGTGGTCGGCCTTGGCGGCGAGTCCGACGAACTCCAGGAGTTCCAGGGCGCGTTCCCGGGACGCCTTCTCCGCCCGGTGGAAGCCGGGGCCGCGCAGGACGGCCGACCAGAAGCCTTCCTTGGTGCGCGTGTGGCGGCCCACGAGGACGTTCTCGAGGACGGTCATGTTGGAGAAGAGGCGGATGTTCTGGAAGGTGCGGGCGATGCCGGCGGCGGTGACCTTGAAGGATTTGGCGGGCAGGACCCGGTCCTTGTAACGGACTTCGCCCTCGGTGGGGATGTAGAGGCCGGTGAGGCAGTTGAAGAAGGTGGTCTTGCCGGCGCCGTTGGGGCCGATGAGGCCGACGATCTCGCCGCTGTTGACGGTGAGGTCGACGTTGTTGACGGCGGTGAGGCCGCCGAAGCGCATGGTGACGCCGCGTGCGTCGAGGATGGGGGTGCCGGGGGCGGGGGTGCCCGGTGCGGTGTCCTTGGTGGTGGTGTCGGTGGTCATGGTGGTCAGGCCCCTGTCTTGCTCAGGACTGTGGGCGCTTCGGCCTCTTCGTGGAATTCCAGCTTGCGGCGCCGGTTGGCGATGAGTCCTTCGGGGCGGAAGCGCATCAGCAGGACGAGTGCGAGTCCGAAGGCGAAGAGCTGGTAGTCGTCGAGGAACTGGAGCTTGTTGGGGATGAGGAAGAGCAGGGAGGCGCCGATGAGCGGGCCGGCGATGGTGCCCATGCCGCCGAGCACGACCGCGGCGAGCAGGAAGGCGGAGTTGGGCGGGGTGGTGCCGGCGAAGAGGTACTGCTCGGGGGTCACGGTGTAGGTGACGTGTGCCTGGACGGTGCCGGCGAGTCCGGCGAGCGAGGCGCCGACGGCGAAGGCGATGAGCTTGACCCGGAAGCCGTTGATGCCCATGGCGAGTGCGGCGGTCTCGTCCTCGCGGATGGCGACCCAGGCGCGGCCGATGCGGGAGTCGCCGCTGCGTCGGAAGACGAGGACGACGACGGCCGTGATGATGAGCATCAGGAAGAAGTAGTTGGCGAAGCGGCCGATGGTGAAGCTGCCGACGTCGTGCTGGGTCCCGAGGTCGAAGCCGAGGATCTTGAGGTCGGGGATGGACGAGATGCCGTTGGACCCGTTGGTGACGTCCGGGCCCGAGGTGCCGTCGAGGTTGTTGGCGGTGATCCGGAAGATCTCACCGAAGCCGAGCGTGACGATGGCGAGGTAGTCGCCGCGCAGTCGCAGGGTGGGTGCGCCGATGAGGACGCCGAAGACGAGTGACGCGGCGGCGCCGACGAGTACGGCGGCCCAGAAGGGGAGGTGCAGGTCGAACGGGGAGCTGGGGGAGCCGGACACCATGGAGGCGGCGTAGGCGCCGACGCCGAGGAAGGCGACGTAGCCGAGGTCGAGCAGGCCTGCGAGGCCGACGACGATGTTCAGGCCGAGGGCGACCGTGGCGAAGATGAGGATGTACACGCCGATGGTGGCGTACTGGTCGTCGGACTGGGTGAAGGGGAAGCAGGCCGCGGCGACGAAGGCGCCGCAGACGGTGATGTTCTGGTGGCGTGCGGTGATCTGCGAGGCCTGGGCGATGAGGCCGGACTTGTTGAGGGCGGCGAAGCCGAAGCCGGCGGTGATGAGGAAGCCGACGAAGAGTTCGTCGTACTCGGTGCCGATGCCGTAGGTGAAGACGAAGAGGCCGACGGCGAGGACGGCGACGATGATCAGGATCTCGATGGAGGAGGGCAGGGCGCGCACGGGGCGCGGGCTGCCGGAGGCGAAGGCGGCCTTGACGGTCTGCCAGTTGTGGGAGCTGGTGTGTTTGAACCGTTCCCAGCCGGTGTCGTCCGGGTCGAAGGGGTCGGGTTCGGGTCGCTCGACGGGCAGGGCGAGGGAGCCGATCAGGGCTGCCAGGGTGACGGCGGCCGCGAGGTAACCACCGGGTTCCAGGTTGACGACGCCGCCGAGTTGGGCGCTGATCGCGATGACCGTGTACCAGGTGGTGGTGAAGGCGGCGAGCGCGGCGAACCTGAGGGCGGCGTCGGCGCCGGCCGGTGCGAGCCAGCGCAGCCCCTTGACGTCGTACGAGGCGAGGCCGATGAGGGTGGTCAGGGCTCCGGCCACCAGGACCAGCACTTGGAGGCCGCCGGGGTAGCCGTAGACGGTGAGGTCGCCGGGGAACTCGGCGGTCCAGGTCCAGGCGAGGAAGGTGGAGACGACGGTGAGGACGCCGCCGCCGGTGGCGAGGGCACGGCCGATGCGTGCGGGTATGCCGATGAGGCCGGGGGTGTCGCCGGGGGCGGGGGCACCGGTGTTCTTCGGTGCGGTGGTCTGTGTGGTCATCGGTGTCACGCCCTGTCCGCAACGCGTTCGCCGAGCAGGCCCTGGGGCCTGAACAACAGCACGAGGATGAGGAGGATGAAGGCCCAGACGTCGGACCAGGACTGGCTGCCGAACTTGTCCAGGCCGGGGATGTCGGCGATGTAGGCGGTCGCCAGGGTCTCGGCGACGCCGAGGGTGATGCCGCCGATCATGGCGCCGTAGATGTTGCCGATGCCGCCGAGGACGGCCGCGGTGAAGGCCTTGAGGCCGAGGATGAAGCCCATCTTGAAGTCGATCTGGCCGTACTTGAGGCCGTTGGCGACGGCGCCGACGGCGGCGAAGACGGCGCCGAGGGCGAAGGCGACCACGATGATGCGGTCGGTGTTGATGCCCATCAGCTTGGCGGTGTCCGGGTCCTGGGCGGTGGCCTGCATGCCCCGTCCGGTGCGGGTGCGCATCACGAAGAAGCCGAGGATGGCCATGCTGACGGGGGCGGCGACGAACAGGAAGATGTCGCCGGTCTGGAGGGTGACGCTGCCGATGTGGAAGGGGCCGCCGTCGATCTGCGGGAAGGTCCGCGCCGACTTGGCCTCGGGGTACCAGGCCCACACCGCCTGCTGGAGCGCGAGGGAGAGGCCGATGGCGGTGATGAGGGGCGCGAGGCGGGGGGCGCCGCGCAGGGGTCGGTAGGCGAACCGTTCCGCCCCGATGGCGACGGCGACGGAGACGACCATGGCGCCGAGGAGCATCAGGGGAAGGGCGATCAGCATGGAGGTGCCGTCGGGCAGGATGTACACGTAGACCGTGAGCGCGCCGAAGGCGCCGGTCATGAAGATCTCGCCGTGGGCGAAGTTGATGAGCTGGACAATGCCGTAGACCATCGTGTAGCCGATGGCGATCAGCCCGTACATGGATCCCAGTAGCAGGCCGTTGACCAGCTGCTGCGGCAGTTCGTTCACCGCATGTCCTCCGAGACTTTCGGACGTTCGACGGATGTGGCCGGATGCGAGTCCGCGCGGGGCGCCTGTGGAACAGCGCCCCGCGCGGCTCGTGGGCTGTGGTGCGGGTGGGGTGTCAGCCGGTGAAGGTGCCGGACTTCACGGAGCCCCAGGCACCGTTCTCGACGGCGTACACGGTGAGCTGCTTGTTGGTGGCGTCACCGAACTCGTCGAAGGAGACCTTGCCGGTCACACCGTCGAAGGAGACGCTCTGCATGGCGTCCACGACCTTGGCGCGGGCGTCGTCGGGGAGCTTCCCGTCGTTGTCCTCGACGACCTTCTTGACCGCCTCGATGATCGCCCAGGCGGAGTCGTAGGAGTAGCCGCCGTAGGCCTCGTAGGCCTCCTTGTAGCCCTCGGCCTTGTAGTTGGCGACGAATTCCTTGGCGGAGGGGAGCTTCTCCACCGGTGCGCCGACGGAGGTCGCGAGGTCGCCGTTGCCGCTGGCACCGGAGAGCTTGATGAAGTCGGCGCTGTAGATGCCGTCGCCGCCGACCAGCGGGATCTTGGCCCCGGCGGCCTTGATCTGCTTGCTGAGGGGGCCGGCCTGCGGGTATTCGCCGCCGTAGTAGACGACGTCGGCGCCGGAGTTCTTGACCTTGGTGGCGACCGCGTTGAAGTCCTTGGTGTCCGGGTTGATGTGCTCGGTGCCGACGACCTTGCCGCCGAGCTTCTTGAACTCCTGGGTGAAGGTGGCGGCGAGGCCGGCGCCGTAGGTCTTCTTGTCGTCGATGACGAAGACCTTCTTCTTCTTGGAGTCGTTGAAGACGTACTGCGCGGCGAACGGGCCCTGGATGGCGTCCGTGGTCGCGGTGCGGAAGTACGACTTGTACGGCCGGACCTTCTTGGTCTGCCAGTCCACGCCCTGGGTGAGCGAGGGGTTGGTGTTGGCCGGGGAGACCTCGACCAGCTTGGCCGTGTCGAAGACCTTCTGCATGGACTCGCCGACCGAGGAGTTCAGCGGGCCGACGACGCCGAGGACGTCCTTGTTGGCGACGAGCTTGGTCGCGTTCTGCTGGCCGACGGACGGCTGGCCCTGGTCGTCGAGGGACTCGACCTTGAAGGTGACGCCGTCGACGGTCTTGTCCTTGTTGGCCGTCTTGGCCGCGAGGTCGACCGAGTTCTTGATGCCGAGGCCCAGCGCGGACAGGTCGCCGGTCAGCGGGGCGTCGACACCGATGACGACGGTGGTGCCACCGCCGCCGTTGCCGGAGTCCGAGCCGCCGCCGTCGTCGTCGCGCGAGCCGCAGGCGGTGAGGGTGAGCGCTCCCGCCGCCAGAGCGGCGGTGATGGCGATGAGCGAACGTTGACGCACGATCAGTCCTTTCCCTGGCACGGCCGCATCCCCGTGGAAGCGGTCGAGTCGAGCGCGAGGCCGAAATGACTATCCGACGGCGCGGTGACTGGCCGTGACTCTAAGCGTGTGTAGGGAAGGTGGAGGAGGGTCTGACTCAGGCTGTGACTCTCTTGTTATGACACCGGGTATTGCAGAGCGGTACTGGCTGGGAAGAAGGGCTGAATTCAGGCCGATTCGCCCTGTCCGCATGGTGAGAACCCGCAGGACGGACGGTCGCGGTTCAGGCGTCTGGGGCGTTTTGGTGATTACCTTGAATCGTTGCCGCAGGCGACCTCAAGGGCCTGGGAGAGGTCCTGCGCATAGCGCGTCCCCAGGATGAAACTGTGAGCCTCTATTGCGCGCGCATTACGCAGCGTTACATCCAGGAAAGGGAGTCCGGGATTCCGGGGCGCTTTTTCACATTCCGTCACCCGCAGCGTGACAATGATCTTGCGGACGGAATGCGGCTTTGTCTGGAAAGGTGCCGCGGGCGAGGAGACCACCGACAGGCCCCGGTAGGGCTGGGTCAGCCGCGTCACGGTGACCGGCGGCCCGGACCGCACGCTGAGCAGCACCGTGAAGCTGAATCCGCCGGCCGGTGCGGCCCGCGAGGCGGTCACGTAGACGAGGTCGACCGCCTGGGACGGATAGGGCGGCGGGGGAGCGGGGCGCGGCTGCGGACGGCTCGCGCACAGGTAGCCGCCGCCCGCCAGGACGACGACGGCTGCGGTGGACGCGAGGACGGCCCGGCGGTGGCGGTCGTAGTGCCGGGCGAGCCGTCCGCGCGGCCGGGGGCGCGGTGCCTCCCGGACGCGGGTGTCCTCACCCGGCTCGACGGGCCCGACGCCGCTCATGACTGCCAGGGGCCGCGGGTCGGACCGCCGTCGCGGTAGCCCTCGGCGCACGCAGTGCGCGTCCGGCGACCGATCAACTCCCCGGCCGCCTCGGTGCCTCGGTCCCGTCGCATGGCCCGCGCCGCGTCCACGACCTCCCGCAGGACGTCGTACTGTCGGTTCGACAGCCCCATCGACTGGTAGTCGCCGTAGGGCTCGGCACCGGCCAGCATCTCGCGCGCCCAGTACTCGACGGCGCTCACGCACAAGTCCGCGCCGGAGAGGGGCCGTCGGGGGCCGGGCGGCGCGGACGGGGCGACCGGGGCGGACGAGGCGGACGTGGTGGGCGGGTTGGGCGCATCACCGGCGGAACCGCGCACTCCGTCACCGGAGTCGCCGCACCCGGCCGCCGTGACGGCGGTCAGCAGCGCCAGTGCCGCCGCTCCCGTTCCCGGGAGCCCTCGCCGTCCCATGCCCCGAAGGTAGGGCGGTGGACGGGCGGGGGCAATGCCGCGGACGCGGGCCCGGGCGCCGGTGCCGTGGACCGGGGCGGCTCGGGGGTGCTCAGCCCGCCGCGCCCGCCGGGGCACCGTCGCCGGGGTTCACGTCGCGCAGCAGGCAGGTCAGCCGGGCCGTGCACACCCGGCGCTCCTGCTCGTCGCTGATCACGATCTCGTACGTCGCCGTCGACCGGCCCCGGTGCACCGGGGTGGCCACCCCGGTGACCAGACCGGAGCGGGCCCCGCGGTGGTGGGTGCAGTTCAGGTCGACGCCGACGGCGATCTTGGACGCGCCGCCGTGCAGCATCGAGCCGACCGACCCGAGCGTCTCGGCCAGCACCGCCGAGGCGCCGCCGTGCAGCAGCCCGTACGGCTGGGTGTTGCCCTCCACCGGCATGGTGCCGACGACCCGGTCGGCCGAGGCCTCGACGATCTGGACGCCCATGCGCGTCCCCAGGTGCCCGGCGGAGAACAGGGCGGGCAGGTCGACACCGAGCGCGGCGTACTCGTCGATGACCTCCTGCGGGAACTGCACCTGCTGCTGCTCACCCATGGCCCGGCTCCGTTTCGTCGTTCCGTCTGCGGCCCTTCCCGCCGGTCGCGGTGACCGGCGGGCCGGCGGGCCGCTCAGCTTCGCTGAGCAAACGCTCAGTCGGTCGCCGATTGTTCCAGACGGACCACCACGGACTTGCTGGCCGGGGTGTTGCTGGTGTCCGCGGTGGCGTCCAACGGCACCAGGACGTTGGTCTCCGGGTAGTACGCCGCCGCGCAGCCCCGGGCCGTCGGGTAGTGCACGACGCGGAAACCGGGCGCCCGCCGCTCCACGCCGTCCCGCCACTCGCTCACCAGGTCGACGTAACCGCCGTCCACGACGGCCAGCTCCCGGGCGTCCTCCGGGTTGACCAGGACGACGCGGCGGCCGTTCCTGATCCCCCGGTAGCGGTCGTCCAGACCGTAGATGGTGGTGTTGTACTGGTCGTGCGAGCGCAGCGTCTGGAGCAGCAGCCGTCCCTCCGGCAGCTCGGGGTGCTCGACCGGCGCGGCGGTGAAGTTGGCCTTGCCGGTGGCCGTCGGGAAGCGCCGCTCGTCGCGCGGGGCGTGCGGGAGGGCGAAGCCCCCGGGACGCGCCACGCGCGCGTTGAAGTCCTCGAAGCCCGGCACGACCCGCCCGATGCGGTCCCGGATCGTCGCGTAGTCCTTCTCGAACTCCTCCCACGGCGTGCGGCTTTCCTCGCCCAGCACCCGGCGCGCCAGCCGGCACACGATCGCCGGCTCGGACAGCAGCTGCGCGCTCGCGGGCTCCAGGCGGCCGCGCGAGGCGTGCACCATGCCCATGGAGTCCTCGACGGTCACGAACTGCTCGCCGCCGCCCTGGAGGTCGCGCTCGGTGCGGCCCAGCGTCGGCAGGATCAGCGCCCGTGCGCCGGTCACCGCGTGCGAGCGGTTCAGCTTCGTCGACACGTGCACCGTCAGCCGGGCGCGGCGCATGGCCGCCTCGGTGACCTCCGTGTCGGGGGAGGCGGAGACGAAGTTGCCGCCCATGGCGAAGAACACCTTCGCCTCGCCGTCGCGCAGCGCGCGGATGGCCCGTACGACGTCGAAGCCGTGCTCGCGCGGCGGCGCGAAGCCGAACTCCTTCTCCAGGGCGTCCAGGAAGGCGGGCGCGGGCCGCTCGAAGATGCCCATCGTGCGGTCGCCCTGCACGTTGGAGTGGCCGCGCACCGGGCAGACGCCCGCGCCGGGACGGCCGATGTTGCCGCGCAGCAGCAGGAAGTTGACCACCTCGCGGATGGTGGGCACCGAGTGCTTGTGCTGGGTCAAGCCCATCGCCCAGCACACGATGGTGCGCTCGGAGGCGAGCACCATGCGCAGCGCCTCCTCGATCTCCGCGCGCGTGAGACCGGTCGCCGCAAGCGTCTGCTCCCAGTCGGCGGCGCGGGAGGCCGCGGCGAACTCCTCGTATCCGTGCGTGTGTTCCTCGACGAAGGTCTCGTCGACCGCACCCTCGGTCTCCACGATCAGCTTGTTGAGGAGCCGGAACAGGGCCTGGTCGCCGCCGAGGCGGATCTGCAGGAAGAGGTCGGTGAGGGCGGCGCCCGCGGTGAGCCCCTTGGGGGTCTGCGGGTTCTTGAAGCGCTCCAGCCCGGCCTCGGGCAGCGGATTGACGCTGATGATCCGGGCGCCGTTCGCCTTGGCCTGCTCCAGGGCGGAGAGCATCCGCGGGTGGTTGGTGCCCGGGTTCTGGCCGGCCACGATGATCAGGTCGGACTTGTGGAGGTCCTCCAGCAGGACGCTGCCCTTGCCGACGCCGAGGGTCTCGGACAGGGCCGAGCCGGACGACTCGTGGCACATGTTGGAGCAGTCCGGCAGGTTGTTGGTGCCCAGCTCGCGCGCGAAGAGCTGGTAGAGGAACGCCGCCTCGTTGCTGGTGCGCCCCGAGGTGTAGAAGACGGCCTCGTCGGGCGAGCCGAGGGCGGCGATCTCCTCGGCGACGATGTCGAAGGCGCGCTCCCAGGTGACCGGCTCGTAGTGCGTCCCGCCCTCCGGCAGGTACACCGGATGCGTCAGCCGGCCCTGCTGGCCCAGCCAGTAGCCGCTGCGGCCGGCGAGGTCGGCCACGGAGTGCGCGGCGAAGAACTCCGGCGTGACCCGGCGCAAGGTGGCCTCCTCGGCCACGGCCTTCGCGCCGTTCTCGCAGAACTCCGCCTTGTGCCGGTGGTCGCCCTCGGGCCAGGCGCAGCCCGGGCAGTCGAAGCCGTTCTTCTGGTTGACGCTCAGCAGCGTCAGCGCCGTCCGCCGCACCCCCATCTGCCGCTGCGCGACCCGCAGGGTGTGGCCGATGGCCGGGATGCCCGCCGCCGCGTGCTGGGGCGCCGAGACCTCCGGCGCGTCCTGGACCGGATCACCCTTGGGCGGCTTGGTGGCCATCGCGCGCTCCTTCGCTTACGCGTTGTGAAGTACGTCTCCGATCCTCGCACGCCCCGGTGACGGTGAGGCCGTCCGGGAGGGGACGCAGCGGGTGAGCAAAGCTTGCGGACCCCGCGGTGCCGGCGCCGCCCGACCGGCACGGAACGGCCGCGGACGGCGAGGGCGGGACCGAGTGTCAGTGGCACGTGGCAGGATCGGTGTCGTGGCGAAGACAGCATCGAAGAAGACCGACAGCACCTCCGGTGACCGACCGCGGCTGATGCTCATGGACGGGCACTCGCTGGCGTACCGCGCGTTCTTCGCGCTGCCCGCGGAGAACTTCACGACCGCGACGGGCCAGCCGACCAACGCGATCTACGGCTTCGCGTCGATGCTGGCCAACACCCTGCGTGACGAGGCGCCCACGCACTTCGCGGTGGCGTTCGACGTCTCCCGCAAGACCTGGCGGTCGGAGGAGTTCACCGAGTACAAGGCGAACCGCTCCAAGACTCCCGACGAGTTCAGGGGCCAGGTCGAGCTGATCGGCGAGCTGCTCGACTCCATGCACGTCCCCCGCTTCGCCGTCGAGGGCTTCGAGGCGGACGACGTCATCGCCACCCTCGCCACCCAGGCCGAGGCCGAGGGCTTCGACGTCCTCATCGTCACCGGCGACCGGGACTCCTTCCAGCTGGTCAGCGAGCACACCACGGTCCTGTACCCGACCAAGGGCGTCTCCGAGCTGACCCGCTTCACCCCGGAGAAGGTCTTCGAGAAGTACGGGCTGACCCCCGCCCAGTACCCGGACTTCGCGGCGCTGCGCGGCGACCCGTCCGACAACCTGCCCGGCATCCCGGGCGTCGGCGAGAAGACCGCCGCGAAGTGGATCAACCAGTTCGGGTCGTTCGCGGAGCTGGTGGAGCGCGTCGACGAGGTCAAGGGCAAGGCCGGGCAGAACCTGCGCGACCACCTGGAGTCCGTCAAGCTCAACCGCCGGCTCACCGAGCTGGAGCGGCGCGTCGAGCTGCCGAGGACCGTCACCGACCTGGAGCGGACGGCGTACGACCGCAAGGGCGTCGCCATGATCCTGGACACCCTGGAGATCCGTAATCCGTCCCTGCGCGAGCGGCTCTACGCCGTCGACCCGGGCGCCGAGGAGGCCGAGGCCGCCCCGGTGGTCGCGGACGGCGTGGAGCTGGACGGCACGGTGCTCGGCACCGGCGAGGTCGCCGCCTGGCTCGCCGAGCACGGCGAGCGGCCGCTCGGCGTCGCCACGGTCGACACCTGGGCCCTGGGCACCGGCTCGGTCACCGAGGTCGCGCTCGCCGCGGCCGACGGCAAGGCCGCCTGGTTCGACCCGACGGACATCGACGAGGCCGACGAGACGGCGCTGCGGGCCTGGCTCTCGGACCCGGACCGGCCGAAGGTCCTGCACAACGCCAAGGGCGCGATGCGGGTCTTCGCCGAGCACGGCTGGAGCCTCGCGGGCGTGGGCATGGACACGGCCCTCGCCGCGTACCTGGTCAAGCCGGGCCGCCGCTCCTTCGACCTGGACGCGCTGTCCCTGGAGTACCTGCACCGCGAGCTGGCCCCCGCCGCCGCGGCGGACGGGCAGCTCGCCTTCGGCGCGGACGAGGGGGCCGAGGCCGAGGCGCTGATGGTGCAGGCCCGCGCGATCCTCGACCTGGGCGAGGCCTTCGAGGGCCGCCTGGCGGACGTCGGCGCCGCCGACCTGCTGCGCGACATGGAGCTGCCCACGTCCGCGCTGCTCGCCCGCATGGAGCGGCACGGCATCGCCGCCGACCGGGAGCACCTCCAGGCCATGGAGCAGATGTTCGCGGGCGCCGTCCAGCAGGCGGTGAAGGAGGCCCACGCGGCGGCCGGACGTGAGTTCAACCTCGGCTCGCCCAAGCAGCTCCAGGAAGTCCTCTTCGGCGAGCTGAACCTGCCGAAGACCAAGAAGACCAAGACCGGCTACACCACCGACGCCGACGCCCTGGCCTGGCTCGCCGCCCAGACGGACAACGAACTGCCGGTGATCATGCTCCGCCACCGTGAGCAGGCCAAGCTGCGCGTCACGGTCGAGGGTCTGATCAAGACGATCGCCGCGGACGGCCGCATCCACACCACGTTCAACCAGACGGTCGCCGCGACCGGCCGCCTCTCCTCCACCGACCCGAACCTCCAGAACATCCCGGTGCGCACCGACGAGGGCCGCGCCATCCGCCGCGGCTTCGCGGTCGGCGAGGGCTTCGAGTCCCTGATGACGGCCGACTACAGCCAGATCGAGCTGCGGGTGATGGCCCACCTGTCCGAGGACGCGGGCCTGACCGAGGCGTTCACGTCCGGGGAGGACCTGCACACCACCGCCGCGGCGCAGGTCTTCTCCGTCGAGCAGTCGGCCGTGGACGCGGAGATGCGCCGCAAGATCAAGGCCATGTCCTACGGTCTGGCGTACGGCCTGTCGGCCTTCGGCCTCTCCCAGCAGCTGAACATCGAGGCGGCCGAGGCGCGCGGCCTGATGGACGCCTACTTCGAGCGCTTCGGCGGCGTGCGCGACTATCTGCGCCGGGTCGTCGACGAGGCGCGGGCCACGGGATACACGGCGACCCTCTTCGGCCGCCGCCGCTACCTGCCCGACCTCAACAGCGACAACCGCCAGCGCCGCGAGGCGGCCGAGCGCATGGCCCTGAACGCGCCGATCCAGGGCACGGCGGCCGACATCGTCAAGATCGCCATGCTGAACGTGGACAGGGCGCTGCGCGAGGCCGGCCTCGCGTCCCGCATGCTGCTCCAGGTCCACGACGAAATCGTGCTGGAGATCGCCCCCGGCGAGCGCGCGGCGGCGGAGGAACTCGTCCGCCGCGAAATGTCGAACGCCGTACAGCTCAGCGTCCCTCTGGGCGTCTCGGTGGGCGTGGGCCCGGACTGGGAGTCGGCGGCGCACTAGGGGGTGTCGCTCCGCTCGGGTCGGCTGCGGGCGGCGGTGCCCCGTCGCCGACCTGCCGCAAGGTGGGTGGCGAAGGCCCCGGCCGCCTCGTCCGGCAGCCGGCCGGCCTCCAGCGCGGTGCGCAGCCGGGTGTGGTTCAGCACCCAGGGCGACGTCCAGCACCTCGCATACCCGCGTGCGCCGGTGGCGACGGCTGCGGCACAGGCACAGACCGTGCCCGCCCGCCCGCGCCATTGCCTTCGGGGTCGCCTACTCCTGTGGCGCCTGCTCGTCCAGCTCCGCCAACCCGTCCTCCCACCGCTCCCTGCGCGCCCTGTCGGACTGTTCCCACCAAGGCGTGCCCCGCTCCCCCAGAGCGGTCTTCGCCCGGTTCACCCGCGCCCGCGCCGTCGCTTCAGCGCTCGCGTCGCTCTCGGCGAGGGCGGAGCGCACCGCACGCCGAGCCGACATCAGATGGCGCCGGAGGCGGGCCGCGGCCTCCTCCGGGACGGAAGGGTCGGTCGCTCGCCACTTCCGCCCCCGGACGACGACGAAATGCCCGTCAGGTGTCCGCTCCGGTGACTGGTCCGCCTTCACGGAACCGATTCTGCCCGCCAGGGCGCCACGGCGCAGAAGGAGCGCGAGACGGTGTCCGGGCCAGGAGGGGACGCCCGGCGTGACGCTCGTCGGCGACGCCGCGCCGCATCGCCTGCGGGCGGCCGCGGCCCACCCGACGAAGCCGCCGCGGACAGTGCGGAACCCGGCGAGGCACTGCCGGGGCCCCGTGATCGAGGCCGCCCGCCGGCCCGCTCCACCGGCGGAGGGCCGGGCCGTCCCCGCCCCGCCCCGCCCAGGTACCGGGGGCCCGTGCGCCCCGTCACTCCGGTGGCCCCCGACGAAACGCCCCGCCCCTCGTCTCCCGTGAGGATGCGGGCATGGGTATACGCATGCTCCACCACCGGACGAACCCGGCACGGGCACGCACCGACGGACCCGCCCGCGCGCCGCTCCTCCGGGTCCCGGTCTTCGCGCCGGGCGCAAGTACCGGCCGCACCCCCGCCACCCTCGCGACGGCCCTGCACCGCACGGGGAAGGACCTCCGCCGCGGAATCACCCGCCGGGCCCCCGCGACCGCCGCTCCGCACGAGACGTCCGCCCGGCACCTGTGGGCCGACCTGGCCCGCGGGTACCTCGCGCTGGCGCTCACCCTGCTGCCGCGCTCCCGCCCCGCCCCCACCTTCACCGTGTTCGTCGCGACCGCCGACCGAAGGTGACGGCAACGAGACTCCTCATATGGCCAACCGGTGAATATCGGGCACGAACGGGTGCCCGTGCAAAGCAAGTTGCCGTAGGGTCGCCTGCGGCACCGTGCAGGTCGAACGGACGAGCGCCGTGCTGGTGAGAACGCGGTGCAACCACGGGTGCCGGCCGATCGTCACAACAGGGCGGACCCAGCGGGTACGACGGGCGAGTACGACAGCAGAAGACGGACGGAGAGGGACGCGCGGGCGTCCAGGGGAGGGCTTCACTCTATGGCGGCGAGTTTCGACAGGAGGCTCCGCAAGGCCGCGGTCACGACCACCGTGGCGGCGGTCGCGGTCGCGGCCCTGTCCGCGTCCCAGGCGCCCGAGGTGACGGCCGACGGCAACGGCAGACGGACCACCGCCGACAACGTCCCGGCGTCCGACTCGCCCGCCGCGGGAAGCGCGACCGGCAACTCGCCGTACTACACCGACCTTCCGCCGCTCAACAGCCCCAACCCCGCGCCGACCGCGGGCACCCCCACGTCCCCGGGCGCCAACGAGACCGGCGTTCCCGCGACCGTCCTCGACGCGTACCGGAAGGCCGAGTCGGAGCTGCGCCGGGCCAAGCCCGGATGCAACCTGCCGTGGCAACTGCTCGCCGCCATCGGCAAGGTGGAGTCGGGTCAGGCACGCGGCGGCCGCGTCGACGCCAACGGCACCACGATCGGCAAGATCATCGGCCCGCAGCTCGACGGCAACGGGTTCGCCCTCATCAAGGACACCGACAACGGCGTCTACGACGGCAACAGCGGTTACGACAACGCCGTCGGCCCCATGCAGTTCATCCCGTCCACCTGGGCGTGGGCCGGCCGGGACGGCAACGGCGACGGCAAGGACGACCCCAACAACGTCTACGACGCCGCGCTGGCCGCAGGACACTACCTGTGCCGCAACGGCTGGGACCTGTCCGTCCAGGCCGACCTCAACCGCGCGATCCTCAGCTACAACAACTCGCAGGACTACCTGAACACGGTCCTGTCGTGGCTGGAGCACTACCGCCGCGGCACCCACGAGATCCCGGACGGCACCGGCAGCCTCCCGGTCGGGCGCAGCGACGACCCCTTCACGGGCATCGGTCCCACACCGGGCCGGGCGGGGTCGTCCAGCGGCCCCCGGACTCCCTCGACGCCCAGCCCGCACCCGGCCCCGAGCAAGCCGCCGGCGACGCAGAAGCCCACCCCGCCCGGCACGGCGAGCCCCAAGCCGCCCGAGGACCCCGAGCCGCCGACGGGGACCACCCGCCCCACCCCCACGGACACGGTCCACCACCTGGAGAACCCCGGCGCCACGGCGCTCACCGCGACCGCCGGCGACACCTTCGCCGGGAAGATCGGCGCCCGTGCCGAGACCCAGAAGGGAGAGGCAGTCGGCAAGGTACGCGTCCGCTTCACCGTCCTGGGCGACACGGACGCGACCTTCACCGGCGGCGAGAAGGTCGCCGCGGTCCTCACCGACGCCTCCGGCGTGGCCGTCGCGCCCAAGCTGGTGGCGGGCGAGCGGACCGGCCGGTTCACCGTCCGCGCCACCGTGATCGGACGCACCGTCCCGGGTGTGGACTACAAGGCCACCGTCACCGAGCGCGTCGCCGACACCCTCACCCGCACCACCGGGACCGAGCTGACGTGCACGCCGGGCGGCGCGTTCGCCGACCCGGTCGAGGTGAAGGCCACGCTGAAGGGCGCCGTCGCGGACAAGGTCGCCGTCACCGCGACCCTCGTCACCTCGGCCACCGACCCGGCCGAGAACGACAAGGGCCCCTACTTCAAGGACGCGGACGGCAAGGCCGTCCGCACCCTGACCGGCCTGAGGACCGACGCCGACGGCCTGCTGCGCCTGCCGAAGCTGTACGCCGACGACGCCGAGGGCACCTACGTCCTCCGGCTCACCACGCCGGGCGGCGCTGCCCTCGACGTCACCCTGAAGGTGGCCAAGGCGGCCGACCCGGCAACGGAGCCCTCCACCGGCACGTCCGCAAGCCCGTCCACCGCACCGTCCTCCGCACCGCAGGCGTAGGCGCCGTTCCCGGCCCGGCGGGGACCGCGGCCTCGCCGGGCCGCGGTCACCTGCCGAGCCGGGCCTTGGTGTACCGGGTCGGCTCCGCCGTGGCGGGGTCCTCGGGCCAGGGGTGCTTCGGATACCGGCCGCGCAGCTCCGCCCGTACGCCCTTGTAGCCGTCCCTCCAGAACGAGGCCAGGTCGGCTGTGACCGCGGCGGGCCGGCCGGCGGGGGAGAGCAGGTGGACGAGGAGCGGTGTCCCGGCGATCCGGGGCGACTGCTGGAGCCCGAACATCTCCTGCAACTTCACCGCGAGCACGGGTTGTTCGGGGTTTTCGTAGTCGATGCGGATCCTGGAACCGCTGGGAACGGCGATCCGTTCGGGGGCCAGTTCGTCGAACCGGGCCGCTTCCCCGGAGGCCCAGGGCAGCAGCCGCGTCAGCGCCTCCGGGGCGTCGATCCGCCCCAGGTCGGCCCGGCGCCTGGCCCGGCTCAGCTCGGGCTCCAGCCACTCCCGCGCGCGGGCGAGGAGCGCCTCGTCGCCGACGTCCGGCCAGGGATCGCCCAGGTGCCGCCGCAGGAACGCGAGCCGCTTGCGCAGCAGACCGGCCTCGGCCGAACGCCGCAGCAGCCCGAGCCCCTCCCGCCGCAAGCCCTCCAGCAGGGCGTCCCGCACGAGACCGGGATCGGCACCGGTGAGGGGCCGCGCCGACAGCTCCACCGCCCCGAGCCGCTCGACCCGCCGGGCCACGACGTCGCCGTCGGCCCAGTGCACCTCGTCCCGCTCCGTCAGCAGCGCCCCCGCCGCCAGCCGGGCGGTGTCCTCGTCGACGACGGCGCCGAGCTGCACACGCGCGTGCCCCCGTCCCACCGGCCGGTCGGCCACGGCGACGGCGATCCAGGGCGCCCCGCGCAGCGCGGACGCCTCCGGCAGCTCGGCCCGCGTGCCGGAGACCATCAGGTACGAACCGCCGTCCTTCCTGGCGACCCGCTCGGGGAACGCCAGAGCGGCCACCAGCCCGGCGAGCGCGTCGTCGCCGAGCTGCCCCCGCCCGTCGTCCCCGCCGTCCCCGTCCTCCACGGCGCCCCGCAGCCGCCGCACCTCGGCCCGCCACCGGGCCCCGTAGGCGTCCCCCGCGCGCCGGGCCGCCCGCAGCGCGGCGGCGAGATCGTCCCCGTACTCCCGCGGCGCCTCCTCGCTCAACAGGCCCACCACCTCGGCCACCGCATCGGTCCCCGCGCCGCCCGCCTCTGGAGCCGGGGCACCGGAGGCGGCCGCCCGGGGCGCCGTCCGGGCACCCGCCGCCCGCGCGTCCAGGAGCGCCCGGCCCAGCCGGGGATGCAGGCCGAGGCGGGCCAGGCGCACACCCCGCTGCGTCGCGCGGCCGGCCGGGTCCACCGCGCCGACCGCCTCCAGCACCGACCGGGCGGCCCGCATCGCCCCGGCCGGCGGCGGATCGAGCAGGGCCAGACCGGACGCGTCCGGATCGCCCCAGCAGGCCGCCTGCAACGCGAACGCCGTCAGGTCGGCCACCTTGATCTCCGGTGCCGGGAACCGCGGCAGCCGGGCGTCCTCCGCCTCCGCCCAGCAGCGGTACACCGCCCCGGGCGCCTCCCGGCCGGCCCGGCCCGCCCGCTGCCGCGCCGCCGCCCGCGAGGCCCGGACCGTCGTCAGCGCGCTCAGCCCGCGCGCGTGGTCCACCCGCGGCTCCCGCGCGAGGCCCGCGTCCACGACCACCCGCACACCCGGCACCGTCAGCGACGACTCGGCCACCGAGGTCGCCAGCACCACCCTGCGCCGCGCCCCGGGCGCCAGCACCGCGTCCTGCACCGCGGCGGGCGCCCGGCCGTGCACCTGGAGCACGTCGACGCCCGCGAGCCCGCCCAACTGCCCGGCGACCCGGGAGATCTCGCCGACGCCCGGCAGGAAGCACAACACGTCGCCGTCCCGCTCGGCCAGGGCCCGCCGCACCACCGACGCCACGTGCGCCAGCAGCGCCGGGTCCACCCGCATACCGTGCGGCGGCCGCACGGGACGCGCGGGCGGCGTCCACACGACCTCGACGGGGTACGACACGCCCGCCGCCTCGACGACCGGCGCGTCGCCCAGCAGCCCGGACCAGCCCTCGGCGTCGGTGGTGGCCGACGCGGCGACCAGCCGCAGCTCCGGACGCAGGGCCTGCCGCACGTCCCACAGGAACGCCGCCGTCGTGTCCGCGTCCAGATGCCGCTCGTGGCACTCGTCCAGCACCACCACGTCGACGCCCGTCAGCTCCTGGTCCCGCTGGAGGCGCTGGAGCAGTACACCGGTCGTGACGACCTCCACGCGCGTGTGGCGCCCGACGACCCGCTCGCCGCGCACGGTGTGGCCGACACTCGCGCCCGGCCTCTCACCCAGCAGCCACGCCATCCGCCGCGCCGCCGCCCGGGCCGCGATCCGCCGCGGCTCGGCCACGACGACGCGCCGCGCGGGAGCAGCCTGCCCGCCCAGCAGCCCGGCCAGGGCCAGCGGCACCAGCGTCGTCTTGCCGGTGCCGGGCGGCGCGACCAGCACCGCCGTGCCGTGCCCCTCCAGGGCTTCGTGCAGCGCGGGCAGCGCGCCGCGCACGGGCAGCGCCTCCAGGGCGTCGTAACGGATCACGCCCCCAGTGTCGTACGTCCGCGAAAGCGTCCGTCGCGCGCGAGGGCAACCGCTTCCCGGGACGGCTCAGTCACGCTCGCAGACGAAGATCGCCGTCCCCGGGATCAGATGACCGCGCAGGGGCGACCAGCCGCCCCACTCCGAGGTGTTCCAGTCCGGCCACTCCGGCTCCACGAGGTCCACCAGCCGGAACCCGGACGTCACCACGTCCCGCACCCGGTCACCGAGCGTCCTGTGGTGCTCGACGTACACCGCCAGGCCCTCGTCGTCCTGCTCCACGTACGGCGTGCGGTCGAAGTACGAGGCGGACACCGACAGCCCCTCGGGGCCCGGCTCGTCGGGGAAGGCCCAGCGCAGCGGGTGCGTGACCGAGAAGACGAAGCGGCCGCCGGGGCGCAGCACCCGGCGCACCTCGCGCAGCACCAGCCGCGGGTCGGCGACGAACGGCAGCGCCCCGTACGCCGAGCAGGCCAGGTCGAACGAGCCGTCGGCGAAGGGCAGGACCGACGCGTCGGCACACACCAGGGGGAAGGGGCTGCCGATGCGCAGGGCGTGCTGGAGCTGGCGGTGGGAGAGGTCCAGGGCCACCGGGCGGGCACCCTGGGCGGTCAGCCAGCGCGAGCACTGGGCGGCGCCGGCGCCGATCTCCAGGACGTCCTTGCCCTTCAGGTCCTCCGGCGGGCCGAGCAGCTCGGCCTCCACCTCGTCCAGACCCTCGGGGCACCACACGAAACGGTCGTCGCCGAGGAAGGTGCCGTGCTCGGTCTGGTACTCGTCCGCGTTCCGGTCCCACCAGCCGCGGTTGGCGCGGGAACTCTCCGTGACCCCGGCGGCACGCCGGGTGGCCTCGGGCTCGACTCCTTCGGCTCCCTCGGCCCCTGATGCGGCCTCGGGCGTGACGGGCTCTTGGATGACCGGCTCCCTCGTACTAGTCTGCGGGCTCTTCCGTGCCGCCGGCCCCGCGTGTCACGCAAGGGGCATTCCGGGGTCCGCGTGGCCTCGGGGGACGGCTTTTGTGCCGGGTATGCGACGATCCGCCCCGGGTGTGCGGCTTCGCGCATTGACCCTGCCCGGCTGCCCCCGTATGCTACAAGTTGCGCTGCGGGCCTGCGCACCTCAGACGTAGCAGGTCGCGCTCGCATCTGTTGTATGTCCCCTCGGTTCTCGAGGCGTCACCAGTGGTTTTCGGTGACGCTTCCTTGGCTGTCCGGCTTCTGCAGAGCGAAACGGGCTCCCGGCGTAAGCAGTACCTACGACTTCAATGTCCGTACCGGAGCCCTTTCCCACATGACGAGCAGCACCGAGACCACCGCCACCACCCCGCAGGTTGCGGTCAACGACATCGGTAACGAGGAAGCCTTCCTCGCCGCGATCGACGAGACGATCAAGTACTTCAACGACGGCGACATCGTCGACGGCGTCATCGTGAAGGTCGACCGGGACGAGGTCCTGCTCGACATCGGTTACAAGACCGAAGGTGTCATCCCGAGCCGCGAGCTCTCGATCAAGCACGACGTCGACCCCAACGAGGTCGTCGCCGTCGGTGACGAGATCGAGGCCCTGGTCCTCCAGAAGGAGGACAAGGAAGGCCGCCTGATCCTCTCGAAGAAGCGCGCCCAGTACGAGCGTGCCTGGGGCACCATCGAGAAGATCAAGGAAGAGGACGGCATCGTCACCGGTACCGTCATCGAGGTCGTCAAGGGTGGTCTCATCCTCGACATCGGCCTCCGCGGCTTCCTCCCGGCCTCCCTGGTCGAGATGCGCCGCGTCCGCGACCTCCAGCCCTACGTGGGCAAGGAGCTCGAGGCGAAGATCATCGAGCTGGACAAGAACCGCAACAACGTGGTCCTGTCCCGCCGCGCCTGGCTGGAGCAGACCCAGTCCGAGGTCCGCCAGACGTTCCTCACCACCCTCCAGAAGGGTCAGGTGCGTTCCGGCGTCGTCTCCTCGATCGTCAACTTCGGTGCCTTCGTGGACCTGGGTGGCGTCGACGGTCTGGTCCACGTCTCCGAGCTGTCCTGGAAGCACATCGACCACCCCTCCGAGGTCGTCGAGGTCGGCCAGGAGGTCACCGTCGAGGTCCTCGACGTGGACATGGACCGCGAGCGTGTCTCCCTGTCGCTGAAGGCGACCCAGGAAGACCCGTGGCAGCAGTTCGCCCGCACCCACCAGATCGGCCAGGTCGTGCCCGGCAAGGTCACGAAGCTGGTGCCGTTCGGTGCGTTCGTCCGCGTGGACGAGGGCATCGAGGGTCTGGTCCACATCTCCGAGCTGGCCGAGCGCCACGTGGAGATCCCGGAGCAGGTCGTCCAGGTCAACGACGAGATCTTCGTCAAGGTCATCGACATCGACCTCGAGCGCCGCCGCATCAGCCTCTCGCTGAAGCAGGCCAACGAGGCCTTCGGTGCCGACCCGTCCACGGTCGAGTTCGACCCGACCCTGTACGGCATGGCCGCGTCCTACGACGACCAGGGCAACTACATCTACCCCGAGGGCTTCGACCCCGAGACCAACGACTGGCTCGAGGGCTACGAGACCCAGCGCGAGGCCTGGGAGACGCAGTACGCCGAGGCCCAGCAGCGCTTCGAGCAGCACCAGGCGCAGGTCATCAAGTCCCGCGAGGCGGACGAGAAGGCCGCTGCCGAGGGCGTCGACACCGCGGGTGCGGCCCAGGCCGCCTCCAGCGGCGGTGGCGGCGGCTCGTACTCCTCCGAGGGCGGCGACAACTCCGGCGCCCTGGCGTCGGACGAGGCGCTGGCCGCGCTGCGCGAGAAGCTGGCCGGCGGCCAGAGCTGACGCTCTGAGCACCGGCCGCTGACCCGCGGCATGTGAAGCACGGCGGTTGCCCGAGGGGCCGCACCTTCCGAGGTGCGGCCCCTTCGGTGTGTCCCGACGGGAATGCCGCACCCCACCGGGGTGTTGTGATCCATGAACACGAGGAGGGGAGCGGTCACCGTGCTTGATCCGCAGGATTTGTACACCTGGGAGCCGAAGGGCCTTGCCGTCGTCGACATGGCACTCGCCCAGGAGTCGGCCGGACTGGTCATGCTGTACCACTTCGACGGCTACATCGACGCCGGCGAGACCGGCGACCAGATCGTCGACCAGGTGCTCGACTCGCTGCCCCACCAGGTCGTCGCCCGCTTCGACCACGACCGGCTCGTGGACTACCGCGCGCGCCGGCCGCTGCTGACGTTCAAGCGGGACACCTGGACCGACTACGAGGAACCCACCATCGAGGTGCGGCTCGTCCAGGACGCCACCGGTGCGCCCTTCCTGCTCCTGTCGGGCCCCGAGCCGGACGTCGAGTGGGAGCGCTTCGCCGCCGCCGTCGGCCAGATCGTGGAGCGGCTCGGTGTCCGCCTGGCGGTGAGCTTCCACGGCATCCCCATGGGCGTCCCGCACACCCGGCCCGTCGGCATCACCCCGCACGGCACCCGCACCGACCTCGTGCCCGGCCACCGCAGCCCCTTCGAGGAGGCGCAGGTCCCCGGCAGCGCGGAGGCGGTCGTCGAGTACCGGCTCGCGCAGGCCGGCCACGACGTGCTCGGCGTCGCCGCGCACGTCCCGCACTACATCGCACGCTCCGCGTACCCGGACGCGGCGCTGACCGTCCTGGAGGCGGTCACCGCGGCGACCGGTCTGGTCCTGCCGGGCATCGCACACTCCCTGCGCACCGAGGCCCACCGCACCCAGACGGAGATCGACCGGCAGATCCAGGAGGGCGACGAGGAGCTCACCGCCCTCGTCCAGGGCCTGGAGCACCAGTACGACGCCGCCGCGGGCGCCGAGACCCGCGGCAACATGCTCGCCGAGCCGGTGGAGATCCCCTCCGCGGACGAGATCGGCCTCGAGTTCGAGCGGTTCCTGGCCGAGCGGGAGGGCGACAACTGACGCCGTGACCGGCACCCTCTAAGCTTCCGCTCATGCTGAAGGTGGGTCTGACCGGCGGGATCGGCGCCGGCAAGAGCGAGGTGTCCCGGCTCCTCGTCGAGCACGGCGCCGTACTGATTGACGCCGACCGGATCGCGCGCGAGGTCGTCGCGCCGGGGACCCCGGGACTTGCCGCGGTCGTGGAGGCGTTCGGCGAGGGGGTCCTCGCCGAGGACGGCAGCCTGGACCGGCCGAAGCTGGGCTCGATCGTGTTCGCCGACCCGGAGAGGCTGGCCGTCCTGAACGGGATCGTGCACCCCCTGGTGGGTGAGCGCTCCCGCGCCCTGGAAGAAGCCGCCGCCGATGACGCCGTCGTCGTCCACGACGTTCCCCTGCTCACGGAGAACGGCTTGGCGCCGCTGTACGACCTCGTGGTCGTCGTCGACGCCGACCCCGGCACGCAGCTCGACCGGCTGGTGCGGCTGCGCGGCATGACCGAGCACGACGCGCGTGCCCGCATGGCGGCCCAGGCGACGCGTGAGCAGCGCCGGGAGATCGCGGACGTGGTCGTCGACAACGACGTACCGCTGGAGGAGCTGCGGCGCCGCGTGGCAGAGGTCTGGGCCGAACTGGTGCGCAGAGCGCGCACGGAATAGCGGTCCCGACGCGGGCGTTGATCCCTTTCAGCGAGGGAAGGACTCAGCCGTGCCCGAGACAAGCGGTCCGACCGGACGTACCCCCGAGACGGACGTCATCGACTTCCGCGCCGCGGAGCACCTGCTCGCGGCACGGGACCCGCGCGGCGCGGTGAAACTGCTCGACGGGGTCATCGGCGCCCACCCCGAGAACACCGCCGCCCGGCTGCTGCGCGCCCGGGCCTTCTTCGCCGCGGCGCAACTGCGGCCCGCCGAGCTGGAGTTCACCATCGTCCTGGAGCGCGAGCCGGACAACGCCTTCGCGCACTTCGCGCTCGCCCGCACCTATGAGCGCCGGGGCTGTCCCGACCAGGCCAGGCGCCACTTCCGGCTGGCGGCCGCCCTGGACCCGAACCCGGAGTACCTTCAGCAGGCCCGGTTCGACTCCTGACGTCAGCGTCTCGGCGGCAGGTACGGCGGAATGTCCCGGCCCGGCTGGTAGTGCGGGCCCTGGCGGAGGTGCCGCAGGATCACGGTCAGGTCGACCGTGGCGACGAGCCACAGCACTCCGCAGGCCAGCGCCCACCCGAACCGCCCCGTGAGCGCGAAGACGGCCGTGCCGAAGACCGCCCAGACCAGCCCCCACAGACTCAGCCAGAACCGCGCCCGCAGGGCACTGCGCGCGGTGACCGGTTCACTGCCCGTACGCATCGGTACACCACTCCCGTCCTCCTGTATCGAACGTACTGCGGCGGGCCGGACGGCGGAAACGAGCCCTGCGGGCGGTGCCGCTGGGGCAGGGGGAGGGGCACGGGCGGACGTGGAGGGAGAGGCCGGGACGACCGATGAGTTCCGGGGCGGAGAACGGTCTGCAACCCGACCGGACACGGACCGTTCCTCAGCTCAGGAGACCACCATGACCGACACCACCGTTCCGCCCGCCTCCGCCTCCGCCTCCGCCGCCGCGCCGGCCCGTGGCCGTGGCGCCCGTGGCGCCCTGCGCGCGGTGCAGGTGCTCCTCGCGGTGTTCTTCGCCGTCGCGAGCGCTCTCCCCAAGCTGATCGCGCACTCCTCGGCGGCCGACACCTTCGCCGAGATGGGCTGGGGCGACGCCGGCATGTACGCCATCGGGGTCCTGGAGCTGGCCGGAGCGATCGCCCTGCTGGTCCCGGTGCTCCAGTCGGTGGCGGCGACGGCACTGGCCGCGCTGATGGTGGGGGCGTTCGTCGTCCAGCTCAGCTGTTTCGACGGCGCGAATGCGGCGACCCCGCTCATCCTGATGGTGCCGCTCCTGGTCGTCGCCCGGGCCCGACGCGGGCACAACGCGGACCTGCGCCGCCTGGTGCGCGCCCGGACCCGGCGAGCATGAGCGGGTGCGCCCCGCCGGAGGCGTGCTCAGGGCCGGGTCTCGGCGCTCCTGCGGGAGCTGCTCAGGCCCTCGAGCCCGCGCAGCCGCTCCAGCTCACGGCGGTCGCGCTTGGTCGGGCGGCCGGTGCCCCGGTCGCGGACGCCGGCCGGTGCGACGGCCTCGCGGGGCGGGGGCGGCGGGGAGTTGTCGACGTAGCACTGGACGGCGACCGGGGCACCGACCCGCTTGCGGATCAGCCGCTTCACGACGACGATCCGCTCCCGGCCTTCCTGCCGCAGGCGCACCTCGTCGCCGACGCGGAGCGAGTACGCGGGCTTCACCCGCTCGCCGTTGACCCGCACGTGGCCACCGCGGCAGGCGGTGGCGCCCAGGGAACGGGTCTTGATCAGCCGCACGGCCCAGATCCAGCTGTCCACGCGGACGCTCTCGCCGTTCTGCGGCCCGGCGGCCTCGGCGGCGGCGATCGCCGCGGCGGTCTTCGGGTCCGGCGCGGCGGTGGCGGCGGTCTTCGGGTCCGGCGCGGCGGCGGTGGCGGCGGCGCCGTCCTGCGGGGCGGCCACCCGGCCGCTCCCGCCTTCGTCTTGCTCGGAAGCCATGGTCCGACCTTAACCGCCCGGCACGGCGGCCCGGACCGCAATGTCCGCGCCGGCCGGCGGCCGACGGACCCGGCCCGACGCCCGAACCCTGCCCGCGGCCCCCACGGGAGGCCGCGTGCCCGGCGCGCCCGTGGAGGGGCCTACGGTGGACGCATGGACACCGGCGGCCTCTCCGTACTCGACCAGCGCATCGCGGGATGCCGCGCCTGCCCGAGACTGGTCGAGTGGCGGGAGGAGGTGGCCCGTACCAAGCGGGCGGCCTTCGCCGACTGGACGTACTGGGGCAGGCCGGTGCCCGGATTCGGCCCGCCGGACGCCCGTGTGCTGATCCTCGGCCTGGCCCCCGCCGCCCACGGCGGCAACCGCACCGGCCGGATGTTCACCGGTGACCGTTCCGGAGACGTCCTGTTCCAGGCGCTGTACGACGTGGGCCTCGCCTCGCAGCCCACCGCGGTCTCGGCGGACGACGGCCTGGAGCTGTACGGCGTCCGCGTCACCTCCCCGGTGCACTGCGCCCCGCCCGCCAACAAGCCGACCCCGGCCGAACGGGACACCTGCCGGTCCTGGCTCGTCCAGGAGCTCGAACTGCTGCGGCCGACGCTGCGCACGGTGGTCGTGCTCGGCGCCTTCGGCTGGCAGGCCGCGCTGCCCGCCTTCGCCGGGGCGGGCTGGACCGTGCCCCGCCCCCGCCCCGCCTTCGCACACGGCAGCCACGTGAGGCTGGACGCCCCCGACGGGCCGGGCCTGGACCTCTTCGGCTGCTTCCACGTCAGCCAGCGCAACACCTTCACCGGCCGGCTCACCCCCGGCATGCTGCGCGACGTGCTGCGCACGGCGGCGGACACGGCGGGGCTGCCCACCGGGTGAGGCCCCGCCGTAAAGGGAATGAGCGCCCGGGCCGTCGCGGCTACGGTGCTCCGATGGGCCTGTATCCGGAGATCGAACCGTACGACCACGGCATGCTCGACGTCGGCGACGGCAACCTCGTGTACTGGGAGACGTGCGGCAACCCGCACGGCAAGCCCGCGCTGGTGCTGCACGGCGGGCCAGGCAGCAGCGCGGGACCGAACCTCAGGCGGTACTTCGACCCCGAGGCCTACCGGATCGTCCTCCTCGACCAGCGCGGCGCCGGACGTTCACGGCCCCGGGCGAGCGCCCACGACACCGACATGAGCGTCAACACCACCGCCCGCCTCATGGCCGACCTGGAGCAGCTCCGCGCCCACCTGGGCATCGAGCGCTGGCTGGTGTGGGGCGCGTCGTGGGGCTCGGTCCTGGGCCTGCGGTACGCGCAGACGCACCCCGCAGTGGTGACCGAGCTGGTGCTGACCGGGGTCGCGACCGGCTCCAACGCCGAAGTGGCCCTCCTGACCCGCGGGTTGGGGACCTTCTTCCCGGAGGCCCACGAGCGGTTCCTCGCCGAGCTGCCCCCGGGCGAACGGGACGGGAACCCGGCCGCCGCGTACAACCGCCTGCTGGAGTCACCGGACGCGTCGGTGCGCGAGCGGGCGGCGCGGGCCTGGACCGACTGGGAGACGGCGATCATTCCGGCACCGCCCGGTTCGGTCGCCCGGTTCCAGGACCCGGAGTTCCGCATGGGCTTCGCCCGTACCGTCACCCACTACTGGGGCAACGACCACTTCCTCGGCGACGGCAACGACGAGGGCGTAATCCTCAGGGACGCGCACCTGCTGAGGGGAATCCCCGGCACCCTGGTCCAGGGCAGCCTCGACTTCGGCAACCTCCTCGGCATCGTCTGGCGGCTCCACCACGCCTGGCCGGACAGCGAACTGGTGCTGGTGGACGAGGCCGGGCACGACGCCGGAGCGACCGGGGACGCGGCCCTGCTGGCGGCGACGGACAGGTACGCCCGCGGTGGCACCGCGGGATGACCCCCTAGGGGCGCCACACGTAGCGCACGTCCGGCTCCCGCTCCTCGTTGCGGGCGCCGTCCGTCCACTGCACGGGAGTGAAACCGTGCCGCTCGTAGAAGCGGCGCGCGGGCTCGTTGACCTGGAAGGTCCACAGCGACAGCCCACCCGCGCGGCGCTCCTTGGCCAGGGCGACGAAACGGTCCCCGATCCCGCGTCCGCGCCGCTCGGGGGCGAGGTACAGCTGCGCCAGCTCCCCGCCCTCCAGGGCCATCACCCCGACCACCGCGCCGCCGGCCTCCTCCGCGACCCAGGTCTCGTGCCGTTCCACCACCACGTGCCGGAAGTACGCACGCACCTCCGTGTCGGAGTGCGGCCGCACGACGGTCGGCAGTGCGGCGGTGAAGGAGCGCAGCCAGACGTCGGCCGCCGCACGCGCGTCGGCGGCCGCGGCACGCCGCAGGACCACCGCACCTGCCTGCGTCCCCGCCCCCGTCTCCCCGTTCACGGACGGCCGCCCTCCGGCACCACCGCGGTCGCGGTGATCTCCACCAGCTGCCCGGGATACCCGAGACAGGCCACCCCGAGCAGTGTCGAGGAGTGCGGGCCGGCACCGAGTCCGGACGCCTCGACGACCTCCCAGACGGCGGACAGCGCGGCCGTGTCGGTGCCGACGACGTACACGTCGGTCGACACCACCTGCTCCAGTTCGCTTCCGACGGCACGCACCTGCTCGGTGAGGTTCGCGATCACCTGCTCGGCCTGACGGACCGGATCGCCCTCGCCGACCAGCTTCCCCTCCGCGTCGAGCGGGACGGAACCGGCGAGGAAGGCGAGCCTGGTCCCGGCCTCGACGACGGAGGCGTGGGAGTAGGCGGGTGGCGGGAACAGGCCGGGTACGGTGACGCGCTGGATCACGTGGGCTCCTGACGACGCTGGGACGACCCGCCGATCGTCCGCCCCGCGCCCGCCCCGCGCACCCGAATATCCCTCGCGGCCGGCCCCCCGGGACGCCTAGGCTTCCGGCGTCCGTCGCGCCCGCCCGACCCTCAGGAGTGCGCACCCGTGCCCACCTCCACCCTCACGGACCGGGCGTTCCTCGACACCACCGCCGACCGGCTCGCCGCCCTGCCCACGGTCCGGGCGGTCGCCCTCGGCGGTTCCCGGGCCCAGGGCACGCACCGACCCGACAGCGACTGGGACCTGGCGGTCTACTACCGGGGCGCCTTCGACCCCGACGACCTGCGCGCCGTGGGCTGGGCGGGGGAGGTCTCGGAGGTCGGGGCCTGGGGCGGCGGTGTCTTCAACGGGGGCGCCTGGCTGACGATCGACGGGCGCCGGGTCGACGTGCACTACCGCGACCTCGACGTCGTCGAGCGCGAGGTGACGCAGGCCCAGGCGGGCCGCTTCGGCATCGAGCCGCTGCTGTTCCACCTGGCGGGCATTCCGACGTACCTCCTGGTCGCGGAGCTGGCGGTCGACGAGGTGCTGCGCGGCGACCTGCCCCGCCCCGCCTACCCGCGGGCCCTGCGCGACACCGCCCCCGAGCGCTGGTACGGCGCCGCAACGGCCACCCTCGCCTACGCCAGGGCCGGCCACGCCCCCAGAGGCGCCCTCACCCAGGTCGCCGGCGCGATCGCGCTCGCCGCGACCCAGACGGCACACGCGGTCCTGGCGGCGCGGGGGGAGTGGGTGACGAACGAGAAGGGGATGCTCGGGCGGGCCGGGCTCGACGGGGTCGACGCACTGGTGGCGGGCCTGACGACGGAGCCGGAGACCCTGGCACGGGCGGTCGGCGACTGCGAGTCGCTGCTCGGGGGTGCCGTGGAGGCGGCCCGGCGGGCGTGACGCGGGACGGTACCCGGCCCGGAGTGCAACGACCCGAGGGGGAGGGAACAGCGGGGGAGGGAGCAGCGGCGGGGCGATCGTCACGAGTCGTCACGTCCGCGCAACACGCGCGTTTCCGGTCCGCCGACCGGCTCCCCTATCGTTGAATCACGCACCCCGGCCCGGTCACCGTCGCCCGCAGGCTCACCACCGCCTCCACCGGACGACTGGAGCCCCGCACCCCGTGTTCCGCGCCGCCCTCCCCGCCTCCCGCGCCCTCCCGCCCTGGCTCGGCCACGCCCTGAACGCCCAGCGCGGCCCCGTGCCGTGGAGCGCGGTGGTCCGGGGTGCGCTGGCGGCCGGACCGCTGCTGATCGCGGCCCTGGCCGCCGGACGGGCCGGCCTCGGGGTCGTCGCCGCGATCGCCGCCATGCTGGCCGGCATCAACGACCGGCCGGGCAGCCGCCGTACCTCGGTGGGGAGGATCGGCCTGCCCGCGCTCGCCGGGGCGGCCGGGCTGCTCGTCGGGACGTACGCCGGCCTGCACCTGGAGGCCCCGGTCCTCACCCTGGTCCTCACCGGGCTGGGGCTGGTCGCCGGGGGCGTCAGTGCCGTCGGACCGGTGGCGTCGGCGACCGGCACGCAGCTGCTGGTCGGCAGCGCCGTGGGCGCCGGGATGCCGCTGCCGGGACCGGCGTGGCAGAGCGTGCCGGCCTTCCTCGCCGGGGCCGGATGGCTGCTCCTGCTGCGGCTCGCCCTGCCCACGCCCGGCTCCCTGGCCGGCGACCGCCGGCTCGACTTCCGCTTCGACGGGGAGCGGGCCGCCGTCGCCGACGTCTACGAGGCCGTCGCCGCACTGCTCGACGCCGTCGGTACGGGCGACGCCGTGCCGCGCCGCGCCGCGCTCACCGCCGCCCTCGACCACGCGCAGGACGCGCTCGCCGGACCCCGGCTGCGGCGTCGCGCCTCGACCGCGGCCGAACGCCGGCTGCACGCCCGGTACGCCGCCGCGCTGCCCCTCGGCGAGGCCGCGACCGCGCTGGCCTGGGCGGGGCGGACCGTGCCCGCGCGGGCCGCCGAAGGACCCCGGCGGCTCGCCGCCGCCGTGCGCGCGGGCACCCACGCCGGGCCGCTGCCCGCGCCCAGCCGGACCGACCCCGCCCTGCGCGCCCTGGACGACGCCCTGCTGCACGCCGCGGAGGCCTTCGACCGGGGCCGGGGCGTCGACCTGCACACCCGGAGGCGGTCGCCCCGCGCCCTGGCGGGTGCCGTGCTCGGCGCCGGCGGGCGGGAGTACGGGCTGCGGGCCGGACTGTGCTTCGGGGCCAGTGCCGCCATCGCCCAGGCACTGCACCACGGCCACTGGTACGGCTCCCACCAGCACTGGTACTGGCTGCCCGCCACCGCCGTCTTCCTCGTCAAGCCCGACCTCGGCCCGCTCGCGTCCCGGGTGCTGTGCCGGGCGGCCGGGACCGTCCTCGGGGCGCTGCTGTTCGCCGGGCTCGCGGCCGTACTGCCCCGGCCGGAAGGGCTCGTCGCGCTCGTCGCCGTCTGCGGGGCGCTGGTGCCGGTCGCCGCGCGGCACTTCGCCGCCCAGACCACCGTCGTCACCGTCCTCGTCCTCGCACTGGTCATGGTGGGCGGCGAACCGCAGGCCTCCGCGGGCCGCATCGGCGAGACGCTGCTGGCCTGCGCGATCGTGCTGGTCGTCGGTCACCTGCCGCTGCCGGGGCCGCGGGGCGCCGGCATCCGGGCCGGCCTCGAGGCCGCCGACGCCGCCGCGCACGCCTACCTCGGGCACGTACTGAGCGAGTCCGGCGACCGGGCCACCCGGTGGACGCTGCGCCGCGAGGCCTACCGCACCCTGGCCGCCGCGCGTGCCGCCGTCGCCCGCGCCGCCGCCGAACTGCCCGCCCTCGCCCGGCACTCAGAGGGAACGGACGAGATCGCCGCCGTCCTCGAACGGCTCGTCGACACCACCACCGCATGCGCCGTGCACCTGGACGACACCGGGCGGCTCACCCCCTGCCACACCGAGCGGCTCACCGCCCTGCGCGACGAACTCGCCGAGCGGCGCGGGCGCTGCCTCCGGACGCGCGACGCCTGAAAAGGCCAGCTCAGCGGCACCGCCAAAACAATCTTGCCGGGCAGCGATGAGTTCCGCCCCGCCCTTCGGTCACCACCCGGACGGCCCGACCGCTTCGGACCGTCGGCCGTCGGACCGAAGCACGACGCGAGCCGCACGACGCGAGCCGCACGTCGTACGCCGCACAGGAGGCTGGAGCCATGTCGCTGCCCGAGATCGTCACCCGCGCCGACTGGCGCGCGGCGCGCGAGGCCCTGTTGGCCAAGGAGAAGGCGGCCACCCGCGCGCGTGACGCCCTCAACGCCGAACGGCGGGCGCTGCCCATGGTGGAGCTCGACAAGGAGTACGTCTTCGAGGGCGGCGACGGAAAGGCCACGCTGCTCGACCTCTTCGAGGGCCGGGACCAGCTGGTCGTCTACCACTTCATGTTCGCGCCCGACTGGGAGGCCGGCTGCCGCAGCTGCTCGGCGTTCCTGGACCAGATCGGGCACCTCGCGCACCTGCGGGCCCGCGGCACGTCCTTCGCCGCCGTCTCCCGGGCGCCGTATCCGAGGATCCTGCCGTTCAAGGCGCGGATGGGCTGGACGCTGCCCTGGTACTCGTCGTACGCCGGCGACTTCAACACGGACTTCGAGGTGACGCTCGAACACGACGGCGAGCTGGTGGAGCGGCCGGGCCTCAGCTGCTTCCTGAGGGACCGCGAACGGGTCTTCCACACCTACTCGACGTACGAGCGCGGTCTGGACGGACTGGGCTCGACCACCAGCCTGCTCGACCTCACCGCGCTCGGCCGGCAGGAGGCGTGGGAGAGGCCCGAGGGGCGCGCGTCGGCTCTCGGCGCGCCCGCGGGCAGCGACGCGGTCCGCTACCACGACGAGTACGAGAGCTGAGACGCTCCGTAGCGGAAACGGCCGGACGGCCGAGCCGCGGATCACCTTTTGCGGTGATCGGGTGTCGACTGTGTCTCAGTACGATCACCGCACGTGGCGTTCACTCCATGGTTGGCGTTTAGGTCTACGAGTACAGCGCTACATGGAGGTGCGGGGTGAACGGGCGAACGGTGCTCGAACGCTTTCCCGCAGGCGGACCGCGAGGGTCCTGGCCGGCGGAGGAGTTCGCACAGGCGCGGCGTCTTGAGGGTCAGCCCGCCGAGGTCGTCATGGACCTCGCCTCGGACATGTTCCTGGTCGTCGTGCATCGCGGTGACGCCGCGGGTGACGCGACGGCCTGACGCGCCGCCCGGCGCCTACGCGCTCACCGGGCGGGACCAGGTGGGCGTCGTGTCGGTCAGCCGGCACAGGGCCAGGTACAGCGGGATGGGCGGCGTGTAGGGGACGGTGCCGTCCGGGCGGTGCAGGAGCCGGGGAAGGCCCGCGGCCCCGGGGACCACCGCGCCGGTCGCGTAGCGCGCGGGCGCAGGCCAGTCCAGGGCGTAGTCGGAGTCGGACGGGACGATCCACCACCAGTGCGTCTCGTCGGCGTAGACGCACCCCACGCGCGGCAGCCGGGGCAGCACCTGCTGGGCGAGGAGCGAGGGCACCGCAACCGCGTCGCAGCCCAGGGGAGCGGTCATGCCGTCCGGCACGGGCAGCCGCAGGGGCGTGGCGGCGGCCTGCCGTCCGCGCTGGAGGCGGACCACCGTGTCGAGGCCGAGCGGTCGCATGCCGGTCGCAGCCCTCATAGCCATTCGGTCCCCGTTCCGCGCGTCTTGCGGCTCTCCCGACGGTGGGATTCCGCCTCGTCCTCGTCTCCCGTGTCGTCCGCGGGTCCGGGCTTGGGCCGGGCGCCCCAGCCCAGGTCGTCGTGGGGCTCCGGGGCGTCGAACGCACGGTCGGCCCTGCGCGGCAGCTCGGCCCAGACCAGCAGTCCCGGACCGTGCTCGTGGGCGCCCCAGGCGTCGCACAGGGCGTCGACGAGGAGCAGGCCCCTGCCGTGCTCGTCCTCGGGCTGCTGGTCGGCCGAGGGGTGGGGCTGGCCGGGGGCGCAGCCCTCGTCCCGTACGGCTATGCGGACCAGGTCGTCGACGTCGTGCAGCTCGCAGACTATGTGTCTGCTCGCCGTGTGCACGATCGCGTTGGTCACCAGCTCGGAGACCACCAGCGCCGCGGTGTCACAGGTGTCCTCGCACACCGCCCAGCCGCTCAGCCGGGCCCGGGTCAGGCGTCTTGCCTGTGAGGGAGAGCCCGGATGGGCGGCCAGCTCGAAACGGAACCGGCGCTCGGCGGCGGTGGCTCCCGAGGAGCCGGCTCCCATGGCGGCACCGAGGCCCAGGGAGCCCACGGTGGCGTCTGTTCCTAAGGGCGCGGACGGAATCACGCTTGCCACTATCGCCCCGCCGTGAACACTTGGCAAGTGTCACTCTGAAAAATGCAGAGTGCTGTGTGACGGTCTGGACGGTCGTGGCACACTGCTCGCAACAGCACGTCGAGCGGCGCCACTTCAGGTCGTTCGAAAGTCGCTCCCGACTTTCGAACAGAACTTCGAATGGCGCCGCCGGGCTGTCCGCACCAGGACGCACCGAAGCTCGCCGAGGCTGTCCGTACAACGGAACAGGGACGCAAGGACTCTTTCGGGACTCTTCAGGAGGTGGGCGGTGAGCGAGCCGCGGTCCGCGCCGACGGTCGGCCAGGTCGTACTCGGCCGGCGCCTTCTGGACCTGCGGGAACGCGCCGGTCTCAAGCGCGAGGAAGCAGCCCGCGTCCTGCGCGTCGCCCCCGCCACGGTGCGCCGCATGGAGATGGCCGAGGTCGCCCTCAAGATCCCGTACCTCCAGCTCCTGCTGAAGGCCTACGGCGTCGGCGACGAGGAGGCCGAGGCCTTCGTCCAGCTGGCCGAGGACGCCAACAAGCCGGGGTGGTGGCAGCGCTTCCACGACATCCTGCCGGGCTGGTTCTCGCTGTACGTCAGCCTGGAGGGTGCGGCCGCCCTGATCCGCTCCTACGAGCCCCACTTCGTCCCCGGGGTGCTCCAGACCGAGGACTACGCGCGCGCGGTGCTGCGTTCGGGCGCCATCGGCCAGACCCGGCCGGAGGACATCGAGCGCCACGTCGCCCTGCGCATGCAACGCCAGGAACTGCTCACCCGCGAGGACGCACCCCGGCTGTGGGTCGTGATGGACGAGACCGCGCTGCGCCGCCCCGTCGGGGGCCCGGAGGTGATGCGTGCCCAGATCGACCGGCTGCTCGAGGCCACGAAGCTGCCCAACGTCACGCTGCAGGTGGCCCCGTTCTCCAGCGGGCCGCACCCCGGCACGTACGGGCCCTTCGTGCTGTTCCGATTCGCCATGCCGGAACTCCCGGACATGGTCTACAGCGAGTACCTGACCGGCGCCGTCTACCTCGACGCGCGCGCCGAGGTGGCGACCCACCTCGAGGTCATGGACCGCATGGCGGCGCAGGCCGCCACGGCACATCGCACGAAGGAGATCCTCCGGGATCTCCGCAAGGAGTTGTGAATGAACCGCATCAAACCCCAGCGCCCGCCCCTGACCCGCTCGGAGCGGATCTACAACGGCATGCCCGCCCGTGAACTGGGCAGTGAGGGCTGGCACAAGCCGTGGAGCGGCGGCAACGGAGGCAACTGCCTGGAGGCGATGAAGCTCGCCGACGGCCGGATCGCGGTACGCCAGTCCACCGACCCGGACGGGCCGGCGCTGATCTACACCTCGGCCGAGATGACGGCCTTCATCGAGGGAGCGAAGGCGGGAGAGGCGGACTTCCTGCTGTCCTGAGGCGTGCGCCCTGTTGCTGGTTGTTCTTAAGCTGGTTGCTTGTTGTTCTTAAGCTTTTTCGGCACTAGTTGATCATCCATCACCGATCACCCACCGCTGATCACCCACCGCTGATCACCCCTCGCGACGAGGACCGGCCGCCAGGGGGCGGGTCAGGACCGGGCAGGACCGGACCCCTGATGCAGCGAGCGCCGGCACGTTCGCCGCCGACGTGCCGGCCGACGCGGTGACTGACGCATCATGGGCGGGTGCGACTGGAAGCGATCACCTGGGACCGGCTCGGCGACCGGCTCGCCGAGCGCCTGCTCGACCTGGAGCCCGCCGACGGCAGCGCCTGGACCCGCGTCGCCCTCGACGGTGCCCCGGCCGCCCGCCCCGGCGACCTCGCGGAACGGATCTCCGAGGCGCTGCGCGTCCGCGGCCGCCCCTCCCTGGTGGTGGGGACGGAGGGCTTCCTGCGGCCCGCCTCGCTCCGCCTGGAGTACGGGCACCGGGACGCGGAGTCCTACTACAACGGCTGGTACGACACCGGCGCCCTGTGGCGCGAGGTCTTCGACCCCCTGGGGCCCGGCGGGGACGGGCGGGTCCTGCCCGACCTGTGGGACCCCGTCACCGACCGCGCCACCCGCAGCCCCTACGCCCGGCTCCCCGCCGGCGGTGCGCTGCTCGTCCACGGGCCCTTCCTGCTGCGCCACTGGTTCCCGTTCGACCTGAGCGTCCACCTCCTCCTCACCCCCGGCGCCCTGCGCCGCCGCACCCCCGAGTCCGAGCACTGGACCCTGCCCGCCTTCGAGCGCTACGACGAGGAGACCGACCCGGCCGGCACCGCCGACCTCGTGGTGCGCGCCGACGATCCGCGGCACCCCGCCTGGAACGGCTGACCCGGACGGCCGCCCCGGCGGGACTCTCCCGCCGGAGCGTCGCCCCCTTCGGGCAAGCCGGACAACTGGGATGATCGCAGCATGACGCGAACCGACGGATACCTCCTCGACAACGGGCAGTCCGAGGCGGCGGAGCGCTTCGACGCCTTCGCAACCCTCTTCGACCCCACCACGTTCCGGCACCTCCAGGCGCTCGGCGTCGGCCCCGGCTGGCGCTGCTGGGAGGTCGGGGCCGGAGGCACCTCCGTGGTGTCGTGGCTCGCCAAGCGGGTGGGACCCACCGGCAGGATCCTCGCGACGGACATCGACACCTCCCGGGTCGCCCCGGCCGGCCGCCCGCCGGTGGAGGTACGCGTGCACGACGTGGGCGCGGAGGAACCGCCCGGGGACGGCTTCGACCTCGTGCACGCACGGCTCGTCCTCGTCCACGTCCCCGACCGGGACCGGGCGTTGCGGTCGATGATCCAGGCCCTGCGTCCCGGTGGCCGCCTCCTGGTCGAGGACGCCGACCCAGCGCTCCAGCCCCTGCTCTGCCCCGACGAGCACGGCCCCGAGCAGCAGCTCGCGAACAGGCTCCGGCACGGCTTCAGGGAACTGCTGTCCCGCCGCGGCGCCGACCTCTCCTACGGCCGCCGGCTGCCCCGGCTGCTCCGTGAGGCGGGGCTGCGCCGCGTCGAGGCCGACGCCTACTTCCCGGTCACCTCGCCCGCGTGCGCCGCCCTGGAGTCCGCGACGGTACGGCAGATCCGCGACCAGCTGGTCACCGCCGGGGTGGCCACCGACGACGACATCGACCGCCACCTCGCGAACGTCGCGGCCGGCGGCATGGACCTCGCGACGGCGCCGATGATCTCGGCCTGGGGACGCAAGGGCTGACCGCGGTCACCCGTCGACCGGCCGCCGGCCGGCCGTCCGCGGCGGTCTTCCGCCCACTCTCTCGACCGCCCGCGCCCCCGCCCGGCATCCGGCCGCCGCCGCCTCCTCGGGCGCCGCGCCCGTGAGCAGCGCGGCGAGGAACGCGCCGGTGAAGGCGTCACCGGCGCCCGTGCTGTCCCGCGGTGACGCCGCGACGGCGGCGACCCGGGCGCTCACGGCGCCGGACCGGGCCACCAGCGCTCCGTCCGCCCCCAGCTTGGCGACCACCAGGGGGACGTACCGGCTGAGCTTCGCGGCCGCGTCCGCCGCGTCGGAAAGACCGGTGAGCAGGCACGCCTCGTCACGGCTGGGCAGCAGGACGTCCACGCCCTCGACCAGGCCGAGGAACCGGCCGACGCCCAGCTCGGCGAGGAATCCGGCCGACGCCGGGTCCAGGCTGACCGGCACCCCACGCGCGCGTGCCGAGGCCAGGGCGGCCGACACCAGGGCGCGGCCCGGCTCCGAGAAGAGGAGATACCCCGACAGATGCAGTCGGCCCACGCCGTCGAGCAGCGCGTCCGACCAGTCGTCCGGCCCGATCCGCAGCGACGCCCCACTGTCCGTCAGGAACGTCCGCTCGGCCTCGGCACCGGTGTCGACCAGGCAGATCACCGTCCCCGTGGGTGCCGCCGCGTCGACGACGAGAAGCGGACGCACGCCGCATGCCGTCAGCTCCCGCTCGTGCCAGTCGGACGCGTCGGCTCCCACCCGGCCCAGCAGCCGTACGTCCCCGCATCCCCCGTGGGCGGCCCAGCAGGCCACGTTGGCGCCCGCCCCGCCGGGCAGCCGCCGGACCGAGGCGGCGGTGTCCGTACCGGCGGCCAGCGGTCCCCGGTGCCGCGCGACGACGTCGGTGACCACGTCCCCGACGACCAGCAGCGCGCCGCCCGGCGACACGGTCACGCCCCGGTCCAGGCAGCCGCGATCCGGGCCGCCAGCCGCACGTTCCCCCGCACCGCCGCCAGGTTGGCGCTCAGCGAGGCGCCGTCGGTGAGCCGTACCAGGCGTTCGAGCAGGAACGGCGTGACCGCCTGGCCCGTGATCCCCTCGGTCTCGCACGCGTGCAGCGCGTCGGTGAGCACCCGCGCGTGGAGCGCGGGATCGAGCTGCTCCTCCTCGGGGACGGGGTTGGCGACCACGAGCGCGGACGGCGGCCCGTCCAGCGTGTCCTGCGCCCGCATGACCGCCGCCACCTGCCGCGGGTCGTCCAGCGTCCAGTCCACCGGGTGTCCCGAGTCGGACAGGTAGAAGCCGGGGAAGCGGTCCGTGCGGTATCCGGCGACCGCCACTCCCAGCGTCTCCAGCCGTTGCAGGGTGGCGGGGACGTCCAGGATGGACTTCACACCCGCGCAGACCACCGTGATCCGGGTGCGGGCCAGCAGGCCCAGGTCGGCCGACTCGTCCTGCGTCACCGTCCACTCCCGGTGGACGCCACCCAGACCGCCGGTCGCGAACACCCGTACCCCCGCGAGCGCCGCCAGCCGGGCGGTCGCCGACACCGTGGTCGCCCCGCTCGCGCCACAGGCCACGGCGAGGGGCAGGTCCCGGTGCCCGAGCTTGCGGACGCCGTCCTCGTTGGCGATCCGCTCCAGCTGTTCCTTGTCCAGGCCGACCCGGGGCCGTCCGTCCAGCACGGCGACCGTCGCCGGTACGGCGCCCTCCCGCCGCACCGCCTCCTCCAGCTCACGCGCCACCAGCAGATTGCGCGGGCGAGGCAGACCGTGCGCGATGATCGTGGACTCCAGGGCCACCACGGGGCGCCGCGCCCCGATCGCCTCCCGCACCTCTTCCGACACCATCAGCACCACGCGCCTGCCTCCCGTCCTACGGTCTCCCTCGGCTCCGCTCCCCCTCATCCCTGGCGGGCGGGGGACCGGGCCAAACCCCGCCGACGCGGCGAACAAAAGCGTTGCGGCTCCCGGGAGGGGGCACGAGTCTGAGGCCATGACAGACAACACGGCACGTCTCGACCACGTCGTCCTGTGGGTGAGCGACCCGGTCGCCGCGGCCGGCTTCTACGAGAAGAACCTGGGATTCGAGCCCCTGCGGGTCACCGAGTACGCCGCGGGAACCGTGAGCTTCCCCTCCGTGCGGATCAACGAGGAGACCATCCTCGACCTCGCACCGCACTCCATGGCGGCCCGGATGCGCATGCTGCCCGGCGCCGAGGCCGGCGCCGGGCATCCCGTCAACCACGTCTGCGTGTCCCTGCCCGCGCATGACTTCGACGCTCTGCGCGCCCGGCTGCGGGAGCAGTCCGTCCCCGTCTCGGACCTCTCGTACGACTCCTACGGCGCCCGCGGCCCGGCCAGGCGGAGCTTCTACTTCGGCGACCCGGACGGCAACATCGTCGAGGCCCGGCACTACGAGTAGGCCCCGGGGTGCCGCCCCTCAGAACAGCGGCTCGGGCAGCACGCCCTCCAGCGCCAGCAGCCGCCGCTTGGTGTCCACGCCGCCGCCGAACCCGCCGATGCCGCCGTCGCTCTCCACGACCCGGTGGCACGGCACGACGACCGGCAACGGGTTGGCCCCCATGGCCATGCCCACCGCCTGCGCGGCGTCCGGCCGGCCCACCCGGCCGGCCAGGTCGCCGTAACCGACGACCTGGCCGAAGCGGACGCCGGCGGCCAGCTCCCGCAGCACCTGCCGGTTGAATCCCGAGATCAGCGACCAGTCCAGCGGCAGGTCGAAGTCACGCCTGCCGCCCGCGAAGTACGCCTCCACCTGGCGTGTCGCCTCGGCCAGCAGCGGGGACCCGGGCGCCTCGACGGGCTCCGTGCCCAGCCGGGCCGCGAGCCTTTCGAGTGCCCGGTCGCGCGCGGCGCCGGCGGCGTGGAACACGACGTTGACCAGGCCGTCGCCGGTCGCGGCCAGCAGCAGCGGACCGATGCCGGTGGTGACGACCGTCCACACGACCCGCTGTCCGTCCTGCCCGGGGCTGTCCATGCGCCCACAGTACGACCGGCCACTGACAACGCCCCGGGTGAGGACCGTCTAGTCCACGGCGTCCCGCACCACGTCGGGTTTGTTGGTGATGATGCCGTCGACCTCGTACCCGGCGACCAGGCGCGCGGTGGCCGCGTCGTTCACCGTCCAGGCGAGGACCTCCAGCGGCCTGCCGTGCGGGCCGGTGAACGCGTGCACCGCGGACACGTAGCTCATGGAGAGCGAGCTGTACGACGGGTTGATCTGGTCGGCGAATTCCGCGTACGCAGGCAGCTCCGACACGGCCGGGGTGCCGAGGAAGCCGGTCTTGACCGAGGGCTTGAGGTCGTGGACCGTCCGGATGCTGTCGGCGTCGAAACTCTGCACGATCAGCCGTCGCGTCACGTGCTGCCGGTCGAGCCAGCCCTCGTTGGCGAGGACCTTGAGGGTCTGCAGCTCGATGCCCGGGTAGAGTCCGGGGCTCTTCAGCTCCAGGAGCAGCCTCTGGTGGTTGTGCTCCAGGCGGTCCACGTACTGCTCCAGCGTCGGCACGCGCGCGCCCGCGTACTCGGGCCCGAACCAGCTCCCCGCGTCCAGCCGGGCGATCTCCGCGGCGGTGAAGTCCTTCACCTTCCAGGGCGACCGGCCAGGGAAGACCTGCTCCACGTCGGTCGTACGCGCCAGGCTCTCGTCGTGGACGACGACCAGCTCGCCGTCCCGGGTGCGCTGGACGTCGTTCTCCACCCACCTGATGCCCAGCTCGGCCGCCCGGTCGACGGCGGCCAGCGTGTTCTCGGGTGCGTAACCGGAAGCTCCCCGGTGGGCGACGACCACGGGCCCGTCGCCGCCCGACTCGTCGGCCCGGGCGTGCGAGAGGGGAGCCGTGAGGGCGACCCCCAGCAGAGCGGTGGTCGTGACGGCTACTGCGCGCACGTGCATGCGTACTCCTCGCGTCGAACGATCACGGACAGCTTCACTGTGACACCGGAGAGTGCATAAAGAAGGGTGGCGGAGTGGCCACAGACTGAATGGAGTTGCTCAACTACGCTCACGTAGACGGCACAACTGGGGCGAGGCCGTGATTCTTTGCCGGAGAATCGTTCGACCATTCCGGTGGAAGGCATACTCTCTGCCTCGGCCCTGATCGTTCGCGCGGTCCTGGGAGGGGGAGCACATCAGGTAATTCCGGGACACCTCCGGGGCGTAAGAAGGCGGAAGGGCAGCCGCACATGCACAGCACGGTCGACGGATTCAACTACGGACTCGTCACACCGCTGGTCGCCTACCTCATGGCCTGCCTCGGCGGAGCCCTCGGCCTCCGCTGCACCGCCCGGGCCATGCTGGTCACCCGCTCCTGGCGCCCCGGCTGGCTCGCCCTCGGGTCGGCGGCGATCGGCTCCGGCATCTGGACCATGCACTTCGTCGCGATGATGGGCTTCACGATCGAACACACCCCGATCCGCTACGACTGGCTGATGACCTTCGCCAGCCTGGCCGTCGCGATCGTCATGGTCGGCGTCGGGATCTTCATCGTGGGCTACCGGGGGGTGCGCGGAACGGCCCTGTTCACCGGCGGCACCATCACCGGACTGGGCATCGCCTCCATGCACTACCTGGGAATGGCCGGGATGCACCTGGACGGGCAGCTGACGTACAACACGTTCACCGTCGGCGTGTCGGTCGTCATAGCCATGGCCGCCGCCACCGCCGCCCTGTGGGCGGCGGGACAGGTGCGGGGCTTCCTGTGGAGCGTGGGCGCCGCCCTGATCATGGGGCTGGCCGTCACCGGCATGCACTACACGGGCATGGCCGCCGTCCAGGTCCACCTCACCGGCACGGCCGAGCCCTCCGTCGGCGGATCACCCGCCGAACTGCTCGCCCCCATGCTGATCGGCCCCCTCGCCTTCCTCCTCCTGGCCGGCGTCGTCGTCCTGTTCGACCCGCAGATGGTCATGGGGCAGCCCGCCGCCGCCCCCGCCGAGCAGAAGCCGGGCGTCCCCGCCCACACCGGAGCCCCGCGCACGATCCGCCGCTCGGCGCACCACCCAGCCCGCCGCACCCGCCGCCCCCTCGTCCACCGGCGCCCCCGCACCCCGCAGAACCGCTGACCGGGACCCGTTGTCAGTGCGGGGTCGTACCGTGGAACCCATGCGGCCCGTTTCCCAGATCGAACGCACGGTGGCGCCCTTCGAGGTCGTCAGTCCCTACCAGCCGAGCGGCGACCAGCCGACGGCCATCGCCGAGCTGGCCCGGCGCGTCCAGGGCGGCGAGAAGGACGTCGTCCTGCTCGGCGCGACCGGCACCGGCAAGTCCGCCACCACCGCGTGGATGATCGAGCAGGTCCAGCGCCCCACCCTGGTGATGGCGCCGAACAAGACCCTGGCCGCCCAGCTGGCGAACGAGTTCCGCGAGCTGCTGCCGAACAACGCCGTCGAGTACTTCGTCTCGTACTACGACTACTACCAGCCCGAGGCGTACGTACCGCAGTCGGACACCTACATCGAGAAGGACTCCTCGATCAACGAGGAGGTGGAGCGCCTGCGCCACTCCGCCACCAACTCGCTGCTCACCCGCCGCGACGTCGTCGTGGTCGCCTCCGTCTCCTGCATCTACGGCCTCGGCACCCCGCAGGAGTACGTGGACCGCATGGTCCCGCTGCGGGTCGGCGAGGAGCACGACCGGGACGAGCTGCTGCGCCGCTTCGTCGACATCCAGTACACGCGCAACGACATGGCCTTCGCCCGCGGCACCTTCCGGGTGCGCGGCGACACCATCGAGATCTTCCCGGTCTACGAGGAGCTGGCCGTCCGCATCGAGATGTTCGGCGACGAGATCGAGGCCCTGTCCACGCTCCACCCGGTCACCGGCGAGATCATCAGCGACGACCAGCAGCTGTACGTCTTCCCGGCCTCCCACTACGTCGCCGGCCCCGAGCGCCTGGAGCGGGCGGTCAACGACATCGAGAAGGAACTGGCCGAGCGCCTGACCGAGCTGGAGAAGCAGGGCAAGCTCCTGGAGGCCCAGCGGCTGCGGATGCGCACGACGTACGACATCGAGATGCTCCGCCAGATCGGCTCCTGCTCCGGCGTGGAGAACTACTCGATGCACTTCGACGGCCGGTCGCCCGGCTCCCCGCCGAACACCCTCCTGGACTACTTCCCGGACGACTTCCTGCTCGTCATCGACGAGTCCCACGTCACGGTGCCGCAGATCGGCGCCATGTACGAGGGCGACGCCTCCCGCAAGCGGACCCTGGTCGACCACGGCTTCCGGCTGCCCTCCGCGCTCGACAACCGTCCGCTGAAGTGGGAGGAGTTCCAGGAGCGCGTCGGCCAGACCGTGTACCTGTCGGCGACCCCGGGCGCCTACGAGCTCTCCCGCTCCGACGGCGCCGTCGAGCAGATCATCCGCCCCACCGGCCTCGTCGACCCGGAGGTCGTCGTCAAGCCCACCGAGGGCCAGATCGACGACCTGGTGCACGAGATCCGCACGCGGACCGAGAAGGACGAGCGCGTCCTGGTCACCACCCTCACCAAGAAGATGGCCGAGGACCTCACCGACTACTTCGTGGAGCTCGGCATCCAGGTCCGCTACCTGCACAGCGACGTCGACACGTTGCGCCGGGTCGAGCTGCTGCGCGAGCTGCGCGCCGGCGAGTACGACGTCCTGGTCGGCATCAACCTGCTGCGCGAGGGCCTCGACCTGCCCGAGGTGTCCCTGGTGGCGATCCTCGACGCCGACAAGGAGGGCTTCCTGCGCTCCGGCACCTCCCTGATCCAGACCATCGGCCGCGCGGCGCGCAACGTCTCCGGCCAGGTCCACATGTACGCGGACAAGATCACACCGGCGATGGAGAAGGCCATCGACGAGACCAACCGCCGCCGCGAGAAGCAGATCGCGTACAACACGGCGAACGGTGTCGATCCCCAGCCGCTCCGCAAGAAGATCAACGACATCGTCGCCCAGATCGCCCGCGAGGACGTCGACACTGAGCAGCTCCTCGGCTCGGGCTACCGCCAGGGCAAGGAGGGCAAGGGCGCCAAGGCCCCCGTGCCCGCGCTGGGCGGCAAGGCCGCGGGCGGGACCAAGGCGGCCAGGGGCCGGACCAGGGAGACGGCCGTGACCGACCGGCCGGCTGCGGAGCTCGCCGAGCAGATCGAGGACCTCACCACCCGGATGCGGGCGGCCGCGGCCGACCTCCAGTTCGAGATCGCGGCGAGGCTGCGCGACGAGGTCTCCGAGATGAAGAAGGAACTGCGCCAGATGAAGGAGGCGGGACTGGCCTGACGGCCCGTCCGAGCAGCCCACCGCGGCAGCCGCTGTGTTGCAAGACCGACACAAAGCACGGACCGGGGTGGGGCACTGTCAGTGCCCCTGCGTAGGGTTCTGGTCAACCGCGAGTACGCGGCAACAGGGGACAGTTCGAGAGGGGATCAGCGCGTGACCGTCAACATGACCAAGGGTCAGGCCATCAGTCTGCAGAAGAGCGACGGCGGCAGCCTGACGTCGGTGCGCATGGGTCTCGGCTGGCAGGCGGCTCCCCGGCGCGGCCTCTTCGGCTCGCGCACCCGGGAGATCGACCTGGACGCCTCCGCGGTCCTCTTCGCGGACAAGCAGCCGGTCGACGTCGTCTTCTTCCGTCACCTGGTGAGCGACGACGGCTCGGTGCGCCACACCGGGGACAACCTCGTCGGCGGTGTCGGCCAGGGCGGTGACGACGAGGCGATCCTCGTCGACCTCCAGCGCGTTCCGGTCCACATCGACCAGATCGTCTTCACGGTCAACTCCTTCACCGGCCAGACCTTCCAGGAAGTGCAGAACGCCTTCTGCCGCCTGGTCGACGAGACCAACGGCCAGGAGCTGGCCCGCTACACGCTGGCCGGCGGCGGGGCCTTCACGGCCCAGATCATGGCCAAGGTGAACCGTGCGGGCCAGGGCTGGGCGATGACCGCCATCGGCACCCCGGCCAACGGCCGCACCTTCCAGGACCTGATGCCGGCGATCCTGCCGGTCCTGTAGCAGCCGATCCGCGGGATGCCGGGGCCGCTGGGGTCCGGCCCGCAGCGGCCCGGTCCGCAGCAGCGCCGGCCCGCAGTGGCCCGGTCCGCAGCGGGCTCCGTCCGTCGGGGTACGGTCCGCCCGCGGCATCCTGGCACCGACCGGCCGGTCCCGCCCGCGGGGCCTGCCGGGCCCGCACGACGCCTCGCGGGTGACGCACGAACGACACAGGGGGAGAAGGCGATGACGGCCGAGCTGACGCGGGGACAGAACCACCCGCTTCCCGGGGCCCGTCTCGAGATCCGGGTCTCGGCCGGCACGCCGGTCGTGGCCGGTGCGACACTCGGCGACGAGAACGGCACCATCCACGGCGTCGAATGGGTGGCCCACCCGGGCGCACCCACGCAGCCGGGCCTCGAGGTCTCCCGTCAGGCCGCCGCCGACCACCGCCTCGCGGTGGACCTGGACGCCGTGCCGGACGCCGTGCACCGCGTCAGCGTGCTGCTCGCCCTGCCCGCCGGCGGAAGGGGGCCGGCCCGGTTCGGTGCCGTCGCCGCCCCCTTCGTCGCCGTCACCGGCCTCGACGGCGACGAGGTCGCCAGCTACACCATCACCGGCCTGGAGGCCGAGTCCGCCGTCGTCGCCCTGGAGCTGTACCGGCGACAGGGCGCCTGGAAGGTCCGCGCCGTCGGCCAGGGCTACGCGGGCGGCCTCGCCGAGCTGTTCGCGGACCAGAGACTGGCCCAGGCCCACCAGCTCGCGGGGAGCATCCAGGAGGCGGTGGCGGACGGGCTGGCCCGAGCGGTACCGGCCCCTCCCGCCGCCGCCCCGGCGCACGGTCCTGACCACGGCGCCGCCCCCGGCACCGGCCCCGGTGGCCCCCTGCCGCCGACGTCTCCGTACGACCCCCAGGGCGTGCCCGCCCCCGGCCCGCAGACCTCCGGGGTGCCGGGGCAGCACGGGACGCAGCAGCCGTACCCGGACGGCCCGGGGGAGCCCGCCACCGTCGGCCGGCCGGCCGGGTCCGCCGCGGGCGGCCCGATCGACTACAGCCATCCCCGCCGGCAGAACGGGGCACCGCCCCCGCCTCCGCCGGCCGCGCCCCCGGCCGAGCCCGGCCGGCCCGCTCAGCCCGTCGCGGGTGACGCCACCGGATGGTCCATGGAGGAGCGGCTCTACAACCAGGTGTGGGGCATGTTCGAGGACCTGGCCCGCACCGCGGCCGCCTACCGCAGCGCCGTCGACTTCGCCGACTCCCGCATGGAGAAGGAACTCGACCAGGTGCTGTCCGACCCGCGCAGCCGGATCGGCGGCCAGGGGGACGCCGCCCGGGAAGCGGCGCGGGCCCGGCACGGCCTGCTGGTGTCACAGGCCAAGGAGGTCCTGGACCGGGACGTCGCCCAGCTCGTCGCGGAGGCGGAGGTCGTCGAGCCCGCCCTGCCTGCGGCGTTCGCGCGCTGGGACAACCCCGTCTGGCACGCCTACCGCGTCCCCATGGAGATACCGATGGCCCTGCGGCTGGGCGATCTCCACCTGCCCGAGGCCGACCGCCTACGCGTTCCGATGCTGATCCGGCTGCCGCTCGAACGCGGCCTGTGGATCGACAGCGGGCGCTCCTCCTCGATCGACGGCGCGTTCGCCGACTCCCACGAGATGCGGCGCCTGGGCCTGGAGACGGCCGTCGCCCACGCGGCCCGGCTGCTCGCCGTCTACCCGGCGGGCGAGTTCACCGTGCACGTCATCGATCCCGCCGGATCGGGGGCGCGGGCACTGGCACCCCTGGTGCAGAGCGGGGTGCTCGCCGCGCCGCCCGCCCAGGGCGCCGCGGGGGCGGCGGACGTGCTCGCGCGGCTCACCCAGCGCGTCGACCTGGTGCAGATGGCGTTGCGCGGCGGTGCTCCCGACGCACTGCCGCCCGGTCTCGACACCTCGCAGCAGCTGCTGATCGTCAACGACTTCCCGCACGGCTTCGACGACCGCGCGGTCAACCAGTTGCGCTACCTCGCCGACGAGGGGCCGGCCGTCGGCGTCCACCTGATGATGGTCGCCGACCGCGAGGAGTCCGCCGGGTTCGGGCCGCTGCTCGACCCGCTGTGGCGCTCGCTGCTGCGGCTGACGCCGGTGGCCGACGACCACCTCGCCGACCCGTGGGTCGGGCATGCCTGGACGTACGAGCCGCCGGTCGTGCCCCCCGGCAGCCAGGTGCTCCGGAAGGTGCTGGACCAGGTCGCCGCCGCCCGCCGCTCATGGGACCGGTGACCGCCTCCGAGCTGGTCTTTTGAGCTTAATTTGCAAATCTCTTTACCTTCCCTTGGTGATTGGGGTACTGTCTTCCGTACGGAGGGGAGTACTCCCTGTCTGTGCGGCGTACCCGTCAATACGGATCAGGCCAGATCCCGGGGCGTCGGCCCGTGGTCCGAGCGCGTCACGCGTCCCGGACCGGGGTGGAAGAGACCTCCGGCAGCGACGACGCTGACATCTGCCGTGTGACGTACTGCCGGAGGCGCAGTGGAAGTTTCCGTGACCCTGTGGGTCCTGACCATCGTGGGCCTTGCCGCCCTCATCGCGGTCGATTTCTTCATCGGCCGCAAGCCGCATGACGTATCGATCAAGGAAGCCGGCATCTGGACCGGCGTATGGATCGCCCTGGCGGGCCTCTTCGGGCTCGGCCTGCTCCTCTTCGGGGGCGGTGAGCCGGCCGGCGAGTTCTTCGCGGGCTTCATCACCGAGAAGTCGCTGAGCGTGGACAACCTCTTCGTCTTCGTCCTGATCATGGCGAAGTTCGCGGTGCCCTCGCAGTACCAGCAGCGGGTCCTGCTCATCGGTGTCCTCATAGCCCTGGTGCTCAGGGCCGTCTTCATCGCCGCGGGTGCCGCGATCCTCGCGAGCTTCGCCTGGGTCTTCTACATCTTCGGCGCGTTCCTCATCTACACCGCCTGGAAGCTCATCCAGGAGGCCCGGGCCGACGAGGACGACGAGGAGTTCGAGGAGAACAAGCTCCTCAAGGCCGCCGAGCGCCGCTTCGGCGTCGCCGACCGGTACCACGGCACCAAGCTGTGGATCGAGGAGAACGGCAAGCGGATCATGACCCCGATGCTGGTCGTGATGCTCGCGATCGGCACCACCGACGTGCTCTTCGCGCTCGACTCCATCCCGGCGATCTTCGGTCTGACCCAGGACCCGTACATCGTGTTCACGGCCAACGCGTTCGCTCTCATGGGCCTGCGCCAGCTGTACTTCCTCATCGGCGGTCTGCTGAAGAAGCTGGTGCACCTGTCGTACGGCCTGTCCGTGATCCTTGGCTTCATCGGCGTCAAGCTGGTGCTGCACGCCCTGCACGAGTCCGGCGTCCACGTGCCCGAGATCAGCATTCCGGTCTCGCTCGGCGTGATCTGCTCCGTCCTGATCGTCACCACGATCACCAGCCTGCGCGCCTCCAAGAAGCAGGCGGAGGCGGAAAGGGCGGCCGCGGAGAGCGGCGACGCGTCGAAGGACAGCGTCGAGGCCTGATCCACCCGGCCCGGGAGCGGGAGCGGCGAACGGCACGGAGCCGTCCGCCGCTCCCGCCGATCTGCGCTCCCGCCGATCTCTGCGCTGCGCTCCCGCCGTGCTCGCTGTACTCGCCGTGCTTCCCGGGTGAGAGGCCCGCAGGCCCGGCGTGCGGGCCCGGTCGCCCTCTGCGACGATCGCCGCATGGTCACCGGCCGCAGGGCGCTCCTCGCACAGTGGACGACCGTCACGCCCGTGATCGCGGTCGTGCTGCTGGCCCTGACCTGGGGCCGCTCGCTGCCCGGCGCGGTCGTCGCGCTGCTCACCGTCGTCCTGGCGGTCTCCGTCCTGGCCGCCGTGCACCACGCCGAGGTGGTCGCCCACCGGGTCGGCGAGCCCTTCGGCTCCCTCGTCCTCGCCATCGCCGTCACGGTCATCGAGGTCGCGCTCATCGTGACCCTGATGGCGGACGGCGGCGACAAGAGCGCGACCCTGGCCAGGGACACCGTCTTCGCGGCCGTCATGATCACCTGCAACGGGGTGGTCGGGATCAGCCTCCTGGTCGCCTCCCTGCGTCACGGGATCGCGGTGTTCAACCCGGAGGGCACCGGCGCCGCCCTCGCGACGGTGGCGACCCTCGCCACCCTCAGCCTGGTCCTGCCGACGTTCACCACCACCGCGCCCGGCCCGGAGTTCTCCACCCTGCAGCTGACTTTCGCGGCGCTGTCCTCGCTCGTCCTCTACGGCCTGTTCATCGCGACCCTCACCGTGCGGCACCGCGACTACTTCCTGCCGATCACCCGGCAGGGCGAGGTGATCACCGCCGAGGAGCACGCCCACGCACCGTCCTCGCGTACGGCGCTGCTCAGCCTGGGGATGCTGGGGCTGGCCCTGATCGGCGTCGTCGGCCTCGCGAAGGGCGTGTCGCCGACCATCGAGGACGGCGTGGCGGCCGCCGGACTCCACCACGCCGTGGTCGGCGTCATCATCGCGCTGCTGGTCCTGCTCCCCGAGACGATCGCCGCCGTGCGTTCCGCGCGCCGCGACCGGGTGCAGACCAGCCTGAACCTGGCGCTCGGCTCGGCCATGGCCAGCATCGGCCTGACCATCCCCGCGGTCGCCCTGGCCTCCGTGTGGCTCTCCGGACCGCTGGTCCTCGGTCTCGGCTCCGTCCACCTGGTGCTGCTCGCCCTCACCGTGGTGGTGGCCTCCCTGACGGTCGTGCCGGGCCGGGCCACGCCTCTGCAGGGCGGCGTCCACCTGGTGCTGTTCGCGGCGTACCTGGAACTGGCCGTCAACCCGTAGGCGAGACGCGGGCGTCGGTGCGTCGCCGTCAGCGGCGCGGAGCAGCGGTCCGGCCGCCCGCGCCCGTCCGAGATGCGCAGGGTGCGGAACCCCCTTCGGTACCCGGCGCCTCCGGGGACGCGGCCCGCCGGGGCGTCGGCGCACCGTGATAGACCGGGGGCCGAGCAGCGGTCGCGCAAGGGCCGCCGCACCCCTCACGTACCGGAGGAACCGTGCCCCGCACCCTGGCCAACGCCCCGATCATGATCCTCAACGGCCCCAACCTGAACCTGCTCGGCCAGCGCCAGCCGGAGATCTACGGCTCCGACACCCTCGCCGACGTCGAGGCTCTGTGCGTGAAGGCGGCGGCCGCGCACGGCGGCACGGTGGACTTCCGGCAGTCCAACCACGAGGGCGAGCTGGTCGACTGGATCCACGAGGCCCGGCTGCACCACTGCGGGATCGTGATCAACCCCGCCGCGTACTCGCACACGTCCGTCGCCGTCCTGGACGCGCTCAACACCTGCGACGGCCTGCCGGTGGTGGAGGTCCACATCTCCAACATCCACCAGCGCGAGCCCTTCCGGCACCACTCGTACGTCTCGCAGCGCGCCGACGGCGTCATCGCGGGGTGCGGGGTGCAGGGGTACGTGTTCGGTGTGGAGCGGATCGCGGCGCTGGCCGGGGCGGGCACGACCGAGGCCTGAGACGCCGGGGCCGCCGGCCGGGGGGCGGGGATCGGGAGGCCGGCGGCCCGTGCCGCCCAGGAGCCGTCGATCCTGTGCGGGGCTGCCACCAGTCGACCGCGTCGGCCCGGTGCGCGGGGAGCGCGCACGGGCCGCGGGTGTGTGCGAACGCTTCACACGGGGTGTGCGCGGCGCCGGGCCGACGCGGGTTCGCGCCGCACGACGCGGGTTTGCGTCACACGCTGCGGGTTTGCGTCGCACGTACCCGCCCGTCGCCGGGGCGCTCCCGCCCGTCGCCGGGGTGCTCCCGCCCGTCGCCGGCGTGCCGCCGTCGTCAGGGTGTGCCCAACCGAGCCGGGACGTCGCCGCCCGTCGCCGGATGACGGACGCCGCCCGGCGCCCGGGACGCGCGCGGCGGCGGTCGGCGTGCCGGTCACCAGCCGCGTGCCCGCCACTGCGGCAGGTGCGGCCGCTCCGCGCCGAGCGTCGTGTCGTCGCCGTGCCCCGGGTAGACCCACGTCTCGTCCGGGAGGGCGTCGAAAATCTTGGTCTCCACGTCGTGGATCAAGCTCGCGAACGCCTCCGGGTCCTCGAAGGTGTTGCCCACGCCGCCCGGGAAGAGGCAGTCCCCGGTGAACAGGTGCGGGTGCCCGTGCGGGTCGTCGTAGACCAGGACGATGGAGCCCGGGGTGTGCCCGACGAGGTGGCGCGCGGTCAGCTCCACCTGCCCCACCCGGATCGTGTCGCCGTCGTCGACCAGGACGTCGGTCGGCACCGGAATGCCCTCGGCGTCGTGCCGTCCGGCGTGGGTGCGGGCACCGGTGGCCGCGACGACCTCGGCGAGCGCCTGCCAGTGGTCCCCGTGCCGGTGGGTGGTGACGACGGACGCGATGCCGTCGTCACCGATCGTGCCGAGCAGGGCGTGCGCGTCGTTGGCGGCGTCGATCAGCAGTTGCTCGTCGGTGGCCCGGCAACGCAGCAGATAGGCGTTGTTGTTCATCGGGCCGACCGCAATCTTGGTGATCATCAGGTCCTTGAGCTCGTGCACGTCGGCGGGCCCGCCCACCGTCACCTCTCCGCTGTACGTCATGACGGCCAGCCTAGTCCCGCAACCGCACCCGCAACCGCGGCCCCGGGGCGGCCCGCCCGGGCGCGGCCCGCCCGGCGCCTACAGCGGCGGCAGGGCCGGCAGCGGGCCGCCCTCCGCGGTGAGCGCGACGCCCTCACGACGACCGGCCAGCCAGCCGAGCAGATCGGCCGGGGGACCGCTGACGGTCACCTCGGGGGCGTCGGCCTCGCGTCCGGTGTGCCACACGCGCGTGCCGTCGGTCAGCCGGGTGGGCGGCACGTCCGGATGCCCGGCGAACCGGGCCGCGAGGAAGTCGGTCTCCCGCCCTGTGAACTCCGCCGGAAGATCCTCCAGCTCGTACCCGATGCCCAGGTCCACGTGGTGCAGTTCCACCTCGGCCCAGCGCCGGAACGGCACGCGGGACGCGGAGTCGGTGACCCCGTTGCGCAGTTCCACCCTGCGCGTCCAGTCCGCGGGCGCCGCCCCCGTCTCCTGGAAGCGGGCCGCGCTCTCGCGCACGTCCGCGAGCTGGACGTCGAGGGGGCGCGGGGCGTCCCGCTCGATGTCGGCGTCGCGGGCCTCGCCCGAGACGTACATGGGGCGGGCTTCGAGAACGTTCACGAGGGCGTCGGCGTTGCGGGCGAGGTGGGCCAGGACGTGGCCGCGGCTCCAGCCGGGAAGCCGTGACGGTTCCGTCACGGCCGCGTTGTCCAGTTCACCGACCGCGGTGAGCAGCCGCTCGGTAGCGTCGCGTACAGACACCAGGTCATGAGCGTGATCAATCATGGTGCTGACCCTAGACCGCGCCACACCTTCGGGTGAAGGTTGCGGACGACCCCCGTTATTCGAATGCACGTGCTATAAGCTCGAAGGCGGCGTCGGGCATGCTGGGAAGTCGGGGTTTGTTGACAACCGGTGAATCCGACCGGCGTTGTCAGTGGCTCCCCCTAGTCTGAGAAAGACGGGGGCCCCGCCCCTGTCACTTCTCTCAAGAAAGGTGCGGACCGGCGTGGCCGACCGTCTCATCGTCCGTGGCGCGCGCGAGCACAACCTGAAGAACGTCTCGCTCGACCTGCCTCGTGACTCGCTCATCGTCTTCACGGGCCTGTCCGGGTCGGGCAAGTCCTCCCTGGCCTTCGACACCATCTTCGCCGAGGGCCAGCGGCGCTACGTGGAGTCGCTCTCCTCCTACGCCCGGCAGTTCCTCGGCCAGATGGACAAGCCCGACGTCGACTTCATCGAGGGCCTCTCCCCGGCGGTCTCGATCGACCAGAAGTCGACCTCGCGCAACCCGCGCTCCACGGTCGGCACCATCACCGAGGTCTACGACTACCTGCGCCTGCTCTTCGCCCGCATCGGCAAGCCGCACTGCCCCGAGTGCGGCCGGCCGATCTCGCGCCAGTCGCCGCAGGCCATCGTGGACAAGGTCCTGGAGCTGCCCGAGGGCAGCCGCTTCCAGGTGCTGTCGCCGCTGGTGCGCGAGCGCAAGGGCGAGTTCGTCGACCTCTTCGCCGACCTCCAGACCAAGGGCTACTCCCGGGCGCGGGTGGACGGCGAGACCGTCCAGCTGTCCAACCCGCCGACGCTGAAGAAGCAGGAGAAGCACACCATCGAGGTGGTCGTCGACCGCCTCACCGTCAAGGACTCCGCCAAGCGCCGGCTCACCGACTCCGTGGAGACCGCGCTCGGCCTGTCCGGCGGCATGGTCGTGCTGGACTTCGTCGACCTCCCCGAGGACGACCCCGAGCGCGAGCGCATGTACTCGGAGCACCTGTACTGCCCGTACGACGACCTGTCCTTCGAGGAGCTGGAGCCCCGTTCCTTCTCCTTCAACTCGCCCTTCGGCGCCTGTCCGGACTGCTCCGGCATCGGCACGCGCATGGAGGTCGACCCGGAGCTGATCGTCCCCGACGAGGACAAGTCCCTCGACGAGGGCGCCATCCACCCCTGGTCGCACGGGCACACCAAGGACTACTTCGGCCGCCTGATCGGTGCCCTCGCGGACGCGCTCGGCTTCCGTACGGACATCCCCTTCGCGGGCCTGCCGCTGCGCGCCCGAAAGGCCCTGCTGAACGGCCACAAGACCCAGGTCGAGGTCCGCTACCGCAACCGGTACGGCCGCGAGCGCCGGTACACCACGGCGTTCGAAGGGGCGATCCCGTTCGTCAAGCGCCGGCACAGCGAGGCCGAGAGCGACTCCAGCCGCGAGCGCTTCGAGGGCTACATGCGCGAGGTGCCCTGCCCCACCTGTGAGGGCACCCGCCTCAAGCCGCTCGTCCTCGCCGTCACCGTCATGGGCAAGTCGATCGCCGAGGTCTCGGCGATGTCCATCAGCGACTGCGCGGACTTCCTGGGCGAGCTGAAGCTCAGCGCCCGGGACAAGAAGATCGCCGAGCGCGTGCTGAAGGAGGTCAACGAACGGCTGCGGTTCCTGGTCGACGTCGGCCTGGACTACCTCTCGCTGAACCGAGCGGCGGGCACCCTCTCCGGCGGCGAGGCCCAGCGCATCAGGCTGGCCACCCAGATCGGCTCCGGCCTCGTCGGTGTGCTCTACGTCCTCGACGAGCCGTCCATCGGTCTGCACCAGCGCGACAACCACCGGCTGATCGAGACCCTGGTCCGGCTGCGCGACATGGGCAACACCCTGATCGTCGTCGAGCACGACGAGGACACCATCAAGGTCGCCGACTGGATCGTCGACATCGGCCCCGGCGCCGGCGAGCACGGCGGCAAGGTCGTGCACAGCGGCTCCGTCAAGGAGCTGCTCGACAACGCCGAGTCGCAGACCGGCCTGTACCTGTCCGGGCGCAAGGCCATCCCGCTGCCCGACGTCCGCCGCCCGCAGGACCCCGCCCGGCGGCTGACCGTGCACGGCGCCCGGGAGAACAACCTCCAGGACATCGACGTGTCCTTCCCGCTGGGCGTGTTCACGGCCGTCACCGGCGTCTCAGGCTCCGGCAAGTCGACGCTGGTCAACGACATCCTGTACACGCACCTGGCCCGCGAGCTGAACGGCGCCAGGAACGTTCCGGGGCGGCACACGCGCGTGGAGGGCGACGACCTCGTCGACAAGGTCGTGCACGTCGACCAGTCGCCCATCGGCCGCACCCCGCGGTCGAACCCGGCGACGTACACCGGCGTCTTCGACCACATCCGCAAGCTGTTCGCCGAGACCACGGAGGCGAAGGTCCGCGGCTACCTGCCCGGCCGGTTCTCCTTCAACGTCAAGGGCGGCCGCTGCGAGAACTGTGCGGGTGACGGCACGATCAAGATCGAGATGAACTTCCTCCCGGACGTCTACGTCCCCTGCGAGGTCTGTCACGGCGCCCGGTACAACCGGGAGACGCTGGAGGTCCACTACAAGGGCAAGTCCATCGCCGACGTGCTGAACATGCCGATCGAGGAGGCGACCGACTTCTTCGAGGCGGTCCCCGCCATCTCCCGGCACATGAAGACCCTGAAGGACGTCGGCCTCGGCTACGTCCGGCTCGGCCAGTCCGCGACCACCCTGTCCGGCGGCGAGGCCCAGCGCGTCAAGCTCGCCAGCGAGCTGCAGCGCCGCTCCACCGGGCGCACGGTCTACGTCCTGGACGAGCCGACCACCGGCCTCCACTTCGAGGACATCAGCAAGCTGCTGACGGTCCTCGGCGGCCTGGTCGACAAGGGCAACACGGTCATCGTCATCGAGCACAACCTCGACGTGATCAAGACCGCCGACTGGGTCGTCGACATGGGTCCCGAGGGTGGCGCCGGCGGCGGCCTGGTGGTCGCCGAGGGCACGCCCGAGCAGGTCGCGGGCGTCCCCACCAGCCACACCGGCAAGTTCCTGCGCGACGTCCTCGGTGCCGAACGGGTCAGCGACGCGGCTCCGGTGGCCAGGCCGCGCAAGGCGGCGAAGACGGTCGCGGCGAAGACCGCCGCCAAGAAGACCGCCACCAAGGCCGTCACCGCCGCGGCCACCAAGAAGGCGACCGCCGCCAAGGCAGCCAAGACGACGAAGAAGGCCGCCACGCCCGCCGCGAAGAAGAGCATGCGGACGAGCAAGGCCTGAGTCCCGACCCGGCCGGCCCCCACGGGATCATCCGTGGGGGCCGGCCGCGTCCGTGCGCGCCCTAACCGGACCCGCGGTGCCGCTGTGCGCCCCGGCCCCCGTCAGAGGGCGACCTCACGGGCGTACGGCGGTTCCGCGCCCGCGCGGGAACATGTGACCGCCGCCGCGCGCGCGGCGAAGCCCAGCAGGCCGGCCCAGCCCTCCGCCCCCAGCCCGGCCAACGCCCCGTCGCCGAGGGCGTCCCGCGCGGCGAGGCCGTGCAGCAGCGCCGCGTTGACCGTGTCGCCCGCGCCGATCGTGTCCACCACCGGCACGTGCTCGCCCGGAACCGTGTGCTCGCCCCCGTCCCGGGTGTACGCCGTCAGGCCCGCGCCACCCCGGGTGACCACGACCGCGGCCGGGCCCGCCGCGAGCCACTCCCGGGGCGTGCCGCCGAGCCACTCGGCGTCCTCGGCGGACAGCTTCAGCAGCGAGACCGACGGCAGCCAGCTCCTGAACCGGGCCCGGTAGGCGTCCGGGTCCGGGATCAGCCCGGGTCGGATGTTGGGGTCCAGTGCCGTGAAGACCCCCCGCGCGGCCGTCGTGTGCAGCAGTTCCTCGTACGCGCCGGCGCCCGGCTCCAGCACCAGCGAACAGGTCCCGAAGGAGACGGCCCGGGTGCCCGGCGGCAGACCGGCGGGCACCGTGAACAGCCGGTCGGCCGTCCCCTCCACGTAGAAGGTGTACGCGGCCGAGCCGTCGGCGTCGAGCGAGGCCACGGCGAGGGTCGTCGGCTCGTTCCCGCGCTGCACCGGCGAGACGTCCACGCCGGTCTCTCGCAGCCGGTCCAGGAGCGCCTCGCCGAAGGCGTCGTACGACACCCGTGAGCAGAACGCGACGGGTGAGCCGAGGCGGCCGAGCGCGACGGCGGTGTTGTAGGGACCGCCGCCGAGCGCGGGCCGCAGCGCAGCGAGGGCGCCCGCGCCCTGCGGTACCAGGTCGATCAGTGCCTCACCGGCGACGACGATCACGGGAGGGTCCTTTCGTTGGCCTTGGCATGGGCTTCGCCCGACCGCCCGGAGGCGTGCCCCAACGGCGCGGAGGCTTGCCCCGGCTGCCCGGAGACCTGCTCGGCGCAGCCGCAGGAGGTGCGGTGGACGAAGGCGCAGGGCAGCCGTACCGTCCGCACGGGCCGGTTCGGCACGGCGAGGCGGTCCAGCAACAGCCGGACGGCCTGCGCCCCGATGTCCCTGCCGGGCTGGGCGACGGCGGTGAGCCGGGGGGAGAAGAGGTCCGCCCAGGCGAAGTCGTCGAAGCAGCACAGCGCGAGGTCGCCGGGTACGGACAGGCCGCGCTCACGCAGGGCGCGCAGGGCGCCGATGGTCATGGCGTTGTTGGCGGTGACCAACGCGGTGGGCGGCACCGCCAGGGACAGCAGCTCCGCCGTGGCCCGCTCGCCGCCGGCCGCCTCGGAGTCGCCGTGCACCAGCAGCCGCTCGTCGTAGGGCAGCCCGGCGGCGGCGAGGCCGTGCCGGTACCCGGTGATCCGTTCACGGGTCGTGCTGAGCCCCGGCCGGCCCGCGACCAGGGCGATCCGGCGGTGGCCGAGCCCGGCGAGATGGTCCACGAGCCGGGTCGTCGGCTCGTCGCTCTCGGCACAGATCTGGTCGAAACGCGAGGCGCCCTCGGCCTCCGCCTCGCCGACGATCCGGTCCAGGAAAACGGCCGGCACCCGGTGGCGCGCGAGGTAGGCGACGAGAGCGCGGGGCTCGGCGGAGGGCGCGACGATCATGCCGTCCACGCGCCGCTCGTGCAGCAGCCCGACGGCCTTGCCCTCGTGCCGGGGGTCGTCGTGCGGATCGGCGATGAGCAGGCTGTAGCCGTGCTCCAGGGCACTGGCCTCGACGCCTTGGAGGATCTCCGTGAAGTACGGGTTGCTGATCGCGGACACCGCGAGCCCGATGGAGCGGGTGCGGGAGGTCACCAGGGAGCGGGCGAGGGTGTTGGGGGTGTAGCCCAGCTCCTCGACGGCGTCGAGCACCGCCCGGCGGGTGTGCGGCAGCACCGGGCGGGTGTCGTTGAGCACGTGCGAGACGGTCGCCACCGAGACCCCGGCGCTCCGCGCCACGTCGGCCATGGTCGCCACCCGTCCACCCCTTCCACGTCGCCTGCCGCCGCGGCACGTACCGTGCGCGTCGCGCACGGCCGCGTCGCGCACGGCCGTGACACGTACGGCCGCGCCGCCGCGGCCGGCCCGTCCGTGGGCCGGTTCCGCGCGCTCCGGCCGGAGGTTACCCCGCTGCGGGAGGGCGCGTAAACGCTTGCGCAAGCGTTTACGCGCCGCCGGGGCGGACTCCCGCCCCGCGTCACCCGGCCGACCGGAAGAACCGGGTCGCCCGATATCGTCGACCCGCACCCGCACCCGCACCCGCACCCGCACCCGCACCCGCACCCGCACCCGCACCCGCACACCACCGCTTCGACCCGTGGAGATCCCATGTCCGGCCGTCCCGCCCCGAGTCGCCGTACCGTCCTGCGCTCGGCGGCTGCCACGCCCGTCGCCGGACTCGGCCTGGCCGCCTGCTCCCCGGGCGACGACGGTGCCGCGCCGGCCAGGCCGACCGCGCCGGTGGACCTCGGCGCCGACGGAGAGGTCGCCAAGGGCGCGACCAAGCTCTTCCCGGACCCGAACGTGGTGGTCAGCCGGTCAGAGGACGGCTCTCTGAAGGCGTTCAGCACGGTCTGCACGCACGCCGGCTGCCCCATCAAGAAGCTGGAGGGGACCAAGCTCGTCTGCAACTGCCACGGCAGCGAGTTCGACGCCCGTACCGGCGAGGTGCTGCACGCCCCGGCGACCGAGCCCCTGATCGCACTGCCGGTCGAGGTGAAGCAGGGCCGGATCGTCGTGAGCCCGGGTACCTGACCGGCAGGGGCCGGTGCCCTACTCCCAGTCCCAGCCGATGCCCAGCATTCCGGACCTGACCCGCGGCTCCACGAGGTGCACCGAGCGGTGCCGCCCGCTGAGCGCCAGCTCCTGCCGGCCGCCGCGCGGCGCCGCCGGGGAGTGCTGAGTGAACCGGTGGCAGCGCACCGGAAGGGCCGCGGTGTCGAACCGCACCTGGAGCGCGTACTGCCCGCCGGCCGTACCGAAACCGCGGACGTACTCGCGCGACACGCCGGCCGTGCCGTCCTCGACGCCGTAGCGGAAGAGGTGCGTGTCGCCGGCCGTCAGCCGCGTGTCGAAGAGCAGCTCGGTCACGAGCAACCCGGTCTCGTGGTGGGTGCGGACCCGTCCCGTGCGGCAGTTCTCCGAGGCGTGGACGGTCATCCGGGCGGGGACGCACCCCGGGTCGCCGTAGTGGACGGCGACGAAGCGGTCGACGCCGTCGCGGTGGGCGCGGACGATCAGATGCGACTCCCGTCCCGCGAGCTCGCGGCCGGGCCCGACGCGGACCTGTTCGTGGTGTCCGAGGACGTGCACCCCGCCGTCCGGCGACGGACACCCGAGGTCGGTCAGCAGCCCGTCCAGGATGCCCGAGGCCGCCAGGTGGGCGCGGTAGGAGCGGCCGGCGGGCCGTCGGTCCGGGGCCTCGACGTCCGACTCGGCGAGCAGGCGTATCAGCGACTCCTCGGGGAGCTGGAGTATCTCCTCCAGGGCGCGCACCGCCCGCAGGGACTCCGGACGCTGCGGGCGCCGGGCTCCCTGCTGCCAGTAGCTCAGGCTCGTGACGCCCACCTTCACCCCGTGGCGCGACAGATGGTGCTGCACGCGCTGCAGCGGCAGTCCGCGCGCGGCGATCGCCGCGCGCAGCGCGACGTGGAAGGGGCCGCCGCGCAGGGCCGAGTCGAGTTGCGCGGTGGCGGCGTCCGCGTGCTGTGTGGCGTGCGGCATGCAGGGGCCCTTCTGTGAAGTTCACGACGGCTGGTCAGACCGTCGACACGGATCGGCCGGAGCCGCCCCCGGTCGCGGCACAGAGGTCTTCACATCCGTACGCCGCGCTTCAGGCCCCGAGTCCCCCCGCATTGAAGCGTGTTGATCTAGTCCCGACAACACCTGGAGCCCGTCCGTCACGCGCTCCTGGCCGAGAACGCACGGGGCCGCCGTCGGGCGGCCACCCGGCGTGACCGACCGGTCCCGCACCGTCCCCCGCCGTCCCCCCTTCGGCTGTCCACAGGGGTCGGGCCCCGTCGTCCACAGCCCCGCCGGAGTGTCGGTCCGCGCCAGTAGGGTGTGAGTCATGGCCGACCCCTCCAGCTACCGCCCCAGGCCGGGAGAGATCCCGGACTCCCCGGGGGTGTACAGGTTCCGAGACGAGCACCGCCGGGTGATCTACGTCGGAAAGGCGAAGAGCCTGCGCCAGCGCCTGGCGAACTACTTCCAGGACCTGGCGAACCTGCACCCCCGTACCCGCACCATGGTCACCACGGCGGCGTCCGTGGAATGGACGGTGGTGTCCACGGAGGTTGAGGCCCTGCAGCTGGAGTACTCCTGGATCAAGGAGTACGACCCCCGGTTCAACGTCAAGTACCGCGACGACAAGAGCTACCCCTACCTCGCGGTGACGATGAACGAGGAGTTCCCGCGCGTCCAGGTGATGCGCGGCCACAAGAAGAAGGGCGTGCGCTACTTCGGGCCGTACGGGCACGCCTGGGCGATCCGCGACACGGTCGACCTGCTGCTGCGGGTCTTCCCGGTGCGCACCTGCTCCGCGGGCGTCTTCAAGAACGCCGCCCGGACCGGCCGTCCCTGTCTGCTCGGCTACATCGGCAAGTGCTCCGCGCCCTGCGTCGGCCGGATCACCCCCGACGACCACTGGGACCTGGCCGACGAGTTCTGCGACTTCATGACCGGCCGCACCGGCACCTACCTGCGCCGCCTGGAGCGGCAGATGGCCGACGCGGCGGAGGAGATGGAGTACGAGCGGGCGGCGCGCCTGCGGGACGACATCGGCGCCCTCAAGAAGGCCATGGAGAAGAGCGCGGTCGTGCTCGCCGACGCCACCGACGCCGACCTGATCGCGGTCGCCGAGGACGAGCTGGAGGCCGCCGTCCAGATCTTCCACGTACGCGGCGGACGCGTGCGCGGCCAGCGCGGCTGGGTCACCGACAAGGTGGAGGAGATCACCACCGGCGCCCTCGTCGAACACGCGCTCCAGCAGCTCTACGGCGAGGAGAGCGGTGACGCGGTCCCCAAGGAGGTCCTGGTCCCCGCGCTGCCCGACCCGGTGGAGCCCGTCCAGCAGTGGCTGACCGAGCGCCGCGGCTCGGGCGTGTCGCTGCGCATCCCGCAGCGCGGCGACAAGAAGGCGCTGATGGAGACCGTCCAGCGCAACGCCCAGCAGGCACTCGTCCTGCACAAGACCAAGCGCGCCTCCGACCTGACGACCCGCTCGCGCGCGCTGGAGGAGATCGCCGAGGCCCTGGACCTGGACAGTGCCCCGCTGCGGGTCGAGTGCTACGACATCTCGCACCTCCAGGGCGACGACGTGGTGGCCTCCATGGTCGTCTTCGAGGACGGACTGGCCCGGAAGAGCGAATACCGGCGGTTCCAGATCAAGGGCTTCGAGGGACAGGACGACGTCCGTTCCATGCACGAGGTCATCACCCGCCGCTTCCGCCGTTATCTCGCCGAGAAGGAGAAGACCGGCGAGTGGGCGGACGGCGACGGACCGGCCGACGGGGGTCGGCACACCGGGGGCGAGGCCGCCGTGACCGACGACGCGGCCCGCACGGACGGCGCGGACCTCATCGAGACCCCGGCGCTCAAGGACGAGGACGGACGGCCCAAGCGGTTCGCGTACCCGCCGCAGCTCGTCGTCGTCGACGGGGGGCAGCCCCAGGTGGCGGCCGCCCAGCGGGCACTGGACGAGCTGGGCATCGACGACATCGCCGTGTGCGGTCTCGCCAAGCGGCTGGAGGAGGTCTGGCTGCCCCGCGAGGACGACCCGGTCGTCCTGCCCCGCACCAGCGAGGGCCTCTACCTGCTGCAGCGGGTCCGCGACGAGGCCCACCGCTTCGCGATCACGTACCAGCGGGCCAAGCGCGCCAAGCGCTTCCGCTCCAGTCCGCTGGACGACGTGCCGGGCCTGGGGGAGACCCGCAAGCAGGCGCTGATCAAGCACTTCGGTTCCGTGAAGAAGCTGCGGTCGGCGACGATCGACCAGATCTGCGAGGTGCCCGGCATAGGCCGCAAGACCGCCGAGACCGTGGCCGTGGCCCTCGCCCGGGCCGCCCCGGCCGCGCCCGCCGTGAACACGGCGACCGGAGAGATCATGGAGGACGACGACGGGGCACCCGGGACGACGGTGGATGCCCCGGGGGAGCCCGTGTCCGCGGGCACCCCGGACGAACGACGGGGGCAGGAGAGATGACCGAGCACGAGGCGCAGCCCGCACCGGAACGAGAACAGGCGCAGCCCGCGGCGGAGCGAGAACAGGCCCCGCAGGCGGCCGGACGAGAACAGGCGCCGCAGGCGGCGGAGCGGGATCAGGCGCAGCAGGCAGTGGAACGGGAACAGACCCGCGACGACGGAGCACAGGTGAGTACGGGCAAGGAAAAGGCCGGGGCGCACGAGGCGGCCATCCCCGAGCTGGTGATCATCTCCGGCATGTCCGGGGCCGGCCGCTCGACGGCCGCCAAGTGCCTGGAGGACCTGGGCTGGTTCGTCGTGGACAACCTGCCGCCCGCGCTGATCCCCACCATGGTGGAGCTCGGCGCCCGCTCCCAGGGCAACGTGGCCCGTATCGCGGTGGTCGTCGACGTCCGCGGCCGGCGCTTCTTCGACAACCTGCGCGAGTCCCTCGCCGACCTCGAGGCGCGCGCGGTCACCCGGCGGATCGTCTTCCTGGAGTCCTCCGACGACGCCCTGGTGCGCCGCTTCGAGTCGGTGCGCCGCCCGCACCCCCTCCAGGGCGACGGCCGCATCGTCGACGGCATCGCCGCCGAGCGCGAGCTGCTGCGCGAGCTGCGCGGCGACGCCGACCTGGTGATCGACACCTCCAGCCTCAACGTGCACGAGCTGCGCGCCAAGATGGACGCCCAGTTCGCCGGCGAGGAGGAGCCCGAGCTGCGGGCCACGGTGATGTCCTTCGGCTTCAAGTACGGACTCCCGGTCGACGCCGACCTCGTCGTCGACATGCGCTTCCTGCCCAACCCGCACTGGGTCCCGGAGCTGCGCCCCTTCACCGGCCTCAACGAGGAGGTGTCGAGCTACGTCCTCAACCAGCCCGGTGCCAAGGAGTTCCTGGACCGCTACGCCGAGCTGCTCCAGTTGATCGCCGCGGGCTACCGTCGGGAGGGCAAGCGCTATGTGACCGTCGCCGTCGGCTGCACCGGCGGCAAGCACCGGTCCGTGGCCATGTCGGAGAAGCTCGCCGCCCGGCTCGCCGCCGAGGGCGTGGAGACGGTGGTCGTCCACCGGGACATGGGACGGGAATGACAGGACGTACTCCGCGGCTGAGCAGGCTGCGCCGGGTGGTGCCCGAGGGGCGCGGCGGCAGACCCGCCGCCGCACGCGCCGCCCGGCCCGAACAGGCGCGCGGCGGCAAGCCGCGCCGCCGGGGCGCCCAGCCCAAGGTCGTCGCCCTCGGCGGCGGCATGGGCCTGTCCGCCTCGCTCGCCGCACTGCGCCGGATCACCGGCGACCTCACCGCCGTGGTCACCGTCGCCGACGACGGCGGCTCCAGCGGACGTCTGCGCGACGAGCTGGGCGTCCTGCCGCCGGGCGACCTGCGCAAGGCGCTGGCCGCGCTGTGCGGCGACGACGACTGGGGCCAGACCTGGGCCCGCGTCATCCAGCACCGCTTCCAGTCCCAGGGCGACCTGCACGAACACGCGGTCGGCAACCTGCTGATCGTCGCCCTGTGGGAGCAGCTCGGCGACCACGTCCAGGCGCTGGACCTGGTGGGCAAGCTGCTCGGCGCGCACGGCCGGGTGCTGCCCATGTCAGCCGTCCCGCTGGAGCTCCAGGCCCTGGTCAGGGGCCACGACCCGGCGCGGCCCGACGCGGTGGACACCGTACGGGGGCAGGCCACCGTGGCGCTCACGCCGGGCGAGGTGCAGTCCGTGCACCTGGTGCCCAGCGACCCACCGGCCGTTCCCGAGGCGGTCGACGCCGTCCTGGACGCCGACTGGGTGGTGCTGGGCCCCGGGTCCTGGTTCTCCTCGGTCATCCCGCACCTGCTGGTGCCGGATCTGCTGGACGCGCTGGCCGAGACGAAGGCGCGCCGGGTGCTCTCGCTGAACCTCGCCCCGCAGCCCGGAGAAACTGAGGGCTTCTCCCCGCAGCGTCATTTGGAGGTTTTGGGACGACACGCCCCTAAACTCGCCCTGGACGTGGTGCTGGCCGACGAGGCCGCCGTGCCCGACCGTGACTCGCTCACCGACGCCGCGAAACGGTTCGGCGCCGCGGTCGAACTGGCTCCGGTCGCCCGGACCGACGGGACCCCGAGGCACGACCCGGAGCTGCTGGCCGCCGCGTACGACCGTATTTTTCGGATGCATGGAAGGATCGGCCCATGGCGATGACGGCAGCGGTGAAGAGCGAGATCTCCCAGCTCCCCGTCACCCGGACCTGCTGCAGAAAGGCGGAGGTCTCCGCCGTCTTGCGGTTCGCCGGCGGCCTCCACCTGGTGAGCGGACGCATCGTGATCGAGGCGGAGCTGGACACCGGGAACGCGGCGCGGCGGCTCAAGCGGGACATCCTGGAGATCTTCGGGCACAGCTCGGAGCTGATCGTGATGGCGCCGGGCGGACTGCGACGCGGTTCGCGCTTCGTCGTCCGGGTGGTCGCGGGCGGTGACCAGCTGGCCCGGCAGACCGGGCTGGTGGACGGCCGGGGCCGCCCGATCCGGGGCCTGCCGCCGCAGGTGGTCTCGGGGGCCACCTGCGACGCCGAGGCCGCCTGGCGCGGAGCCTTCCTGGCGCACGGCTCGCTCACCGAGCCCGGCCGTTCCTCCTCCCTGGAGGTGACCTGCCCCGGTCCCGAGGCGGCGCTCGCCCTGGTCGGCGCCGCGCGCAGGCTGTCGATCCCGGCCAAGGCCCGCGAGGTGCGCGGCGTGGACCGGGTCGTGGTCCGCGACGGCGACGCGATCGGCGCGCTGCTCACCCGGCTCGGTGCCCACGACTCGGTGCTGGCCTGGGAGGAGCGCAGGCTGCGGCGCGAGGTCCGCGCCACCGCCAACCGGCTCGCCAACTTCGACGACGCCAACCTGCGCCGCTCGGCCCGCGCGGCCGTCGCCGCCGGTGCCCGGGTCCAGCGCGCCCTGGAGATCCTCGCCGACGACGTGCCCGAGCACCTCGCCGCCGCGGGACGGCTGCGCATGGAGCACAAGCAGGCCTCCCTGGAGGAGCTGGGCGCCCTCGCCGACCCGCCGCTGACCAAGGACGCCGTGGCCGGCCGCATCCGCCGCCTGCTGGCGATGGCCGACAAGCGGGCCTCGGACCTCGGCATCGCCGGCACGGACGCCAATCTCGGCGAGGAGGAGCTGGCCGACAACCTCGTCGGCTGACCCCGCACCCCCGCCGTCCGAGCGGTCGGAACGCGACAAACCGCCGGTGCCGGCGCCCACTTGGGTGACCGGTACCGGCGTTCGCGTGTCCCTGTCGCACTCTTGACTCGATCATGAGCTGTCATGAGCCTGGCACCTGTTCGCCACTGTGGCGGACCCAGGCCTGTCGGACAGGCCCCATCTAGGGGGGTTCATGAGACGAAGAGCGAGATCGATCCTCGCCGTCGGCGCGCTCCTGATCGGCGGAGCGGGCTTCGCACCCGTCGCCCAGGCACAACCCGCGGACCCGGCGACCCCGGACGCGAACGAAGTGAAGGTCTACCGCGCCGACGTCACCAGGGAGCAGGTACCCCTGCTCCTCGCCGCCGGCCAGGACGGCCACGAACTCGGCGAGCGGGTACCCGACCGCGGTACGGCCGCCGTCGAGCTCTACCTCACCGGGAAACAGGCCGGCACGCTGGAGAAGCAGGGCCTCGACCTCACCGAGCACACCCTGTCCAGCCAGGCCGAGAAGCGTGTCGAGAGCGCCGCCGACGGGGTCTTCCGCCCCTACAGCGGCAGCGGCGGACTGCGCGAGGAGATCCTGCGGACCGCCCAGGAGAACCCCGGCCTGACCAAGGTCGTCTCCATCGGGAAGACCGTGCGGGGCCAGGACATCCTGGCGCTCAAGCTCACCAAGCACGCCAAGAAGACGCGGGACGGCTCCAAGCCGTCCGTCCTCTACATGTCCAACCAGCACGCGCGCGAGTGGATCACCCCGGAGATGACCCGGCGGCTGATGCACCACTACCTGGACAACTACCAGAAGGACCGGCGGATCAGGGAGATCGTCGACTCCACCGAGCTGTGGTTCGTCCTGTCGGCCAACCCCGACGGCTACGACTACACCTTCGAGAACACCGACAACCGCCTCTGGCGCAAGAACCTGCGCGACGTCAACGGCGACGGAACCGTCAGCACCGGCGACGGCGTCGACCTCAACCGCAACTTCGCCTACAAGTGGGGCTACGACGACGAGGGCTCGTCCCCCAACCCCACCAGCGAGACCTACCGCGGCGCGAGCCCCGGCTCCGAGCCCGAGACCAAGGCCCTGGACGCCTTCCAGAAGCGGATCGGCTTCACGTTCGGCATCAACTACCACTCCGCGGCCGAGCTCCTCCTGTACGGCGTCGGCTGGCAGGTGGCCACGAACACCCCGGACGACGTCCTCTACAAGGCGCTGGCCGGCACGCCCGACAACTCCGCCATCCCCGGTTATCACCCGCAGGTCTCCTCGGAGCTGTACACCACCAACGGCGAGGCCGACGGGCACGCGGCCAACGTCAACGGCATGGGGATGTTCACCCCGGAGATGTCGACCTGCCAGACGGCCTCCGACGTGGACCCCGACGACCAGTGGAACGCGCGGGACTGCCAGTCGGGCTTCAACTTCCCCGACGACGAGAAGCTGATCCAGCAGGAGTTCGCCAAGAACGTCCCCTTCGCGCTCTCCGTCGCCGAGACCGCCGCCCACCCCGACCGGCCGTCCTCCTCGGTCGGCCTGGACGCCGCCGACTTCACCCCGGCCCCCTTCACCACCTCCTACGCCCGCGGCGCCGACCAGGAGGTCTCCGTCGTCGTCCGCAAGTCCGTGCGCGACAAGGAGCTGAGGTACCGCGTCAACGGCGGACGCACGCACGACACGGCCCTGCGGCCCTGGCGGGGCGGCGAGACCTACGGCGGCGAGGACAACCTGTACTTCGACGAGTACCGGGCCAAGGTCAGGGGCGCCGGCCCCGGCGACCGCGTCGAGGTCTGGTTCACCGGCGAGAAGCCGCGGGGCGGCCACGACCGGCACGGCAAGCGCACCGAGAGCGAGCACTTCACGTACCGGGTCGCCGAGCGGCCCCGCGCCGACGTCCTCGTCGTCGCCGAGGAGGGCGCGAAGGCCACGCAGACACAGGCGTACGTGGACGCGCTCAAGGCCAACGGCCGGCGCGCGGCCGTCTGGGACGTCGCCACGCAGGGCGCCCCCGACGCGCTCGGCGTCCTCGGTCACTTCGGCACCGTCGCCCACTACACGGGCGCCGCGCTGCCCGGCAACGCCACCCAGCTCCAGCTGCGCGCCTTCCTCAACGAGGGCGGCAAGCTCATCGAGGCCGGCGAGCAGGCCGGCGGCGACGTCGACCTCGGCGGCGGCACCCTCTCCGACGACTTCAGCCAGTACTACCTGGGCGCCTACACCCGCACCTCCACCTCCGGCGCCACCGGCTTCACCGGCTCCGGCAAGCTCGACCGGACCGGAGGAACCCTCGGCGACGCCCCCGGCAACCCGCTGGACGCTGCCGGGACCTACAGCGTGACCTCCGACGAGCTGGACCCCGGCACCTACCCGCAGTTCGCGAGCGAGGGCGCCGGGAAGTTCGCCGGGACGGTCAACCCGTACGGGCCGTACGCGGGGGAGTGGATGGCCGCCGCCGTGCACACCGACGACGCCTACAAGCGCCTCACCCGCACGGTCGACCTCACCGGTGTCACCGCCTCCGATCGCCCCACGCTCCGCACCCAGCTGCTGTGGGAGACCGAGCGCGGCTACGACCACGCCCTGGTCGAGGCGCACGTCACCGGCGCGGACGACTGGACCACGCTGCCCGAGGCGAACGGCGCCACCGGCACCGCCGTACCCGCGGAGTGCGCGGCCGGCTTCTACATGGGCGAGCACCCCTGGCTCGGGCACTACCTGACCCAGTCCGACGACGGCTGCGCCGCGGCCGGCACGACCGGGCAGTGGAACAGCCTCACCGGCTCCTCCGGCGGCTGGAAGCAGGTCGAGTTCGACCTGAGCGCCTACGCCGGGAAGTCCGTCGAGCTGTCGATCGCCTACGTCACCGACCCCGGCACCGGCGGCCGGGGTGTCCTCGCCGACGAGGCCTCGCTGGTGGTCGGGGGCACGGCGGAGACCGAGGGCTTCGAGACCGGGCTGGGCGCCTGGCAGGTCTCCGGCCCCCCGGAGGGCAGCCCCGCCGTCCTGAAGGACTGGGCCCGCACCGGGACGCTCTTCCAGACCTACGGTGCCGTCACCACGGACGACACCGTGCTGCTGGGCTTCGGCCTGGAGCACCTCGCCGAACCGGCCGCCCGCGCGGCGCTGGTCCGGCAGGCGCTGCGTGCCCTGGACGAGTGAATTCCGGTGTACGGGGGACTGACACGGTGTAGCGAAATCGGGTGATCGGTCCCCGTCGCCCAGGGCGGTCCGTACCCCTACTGGCGGGTACGGACCGCCCTGCCGGGTATGGGCCGTCTCGATGTCACCCCCGCCCCCGTGGAGAGGTAGGGTCGGAGGTGGTCGGGGACATCCCAAATACAGCTCGCCGGCACATCGGGCCGGCGTACCAACGAGGAGATCGGTTCGTGACGATCCGCGTAGGCATCAACGGCTTTGGCCGCATCGGTCGCAACTACTTCCGCGCGCTGCTGGAGCAGGGTGCGGACATCGAGATCGTGGCTGTCAACGACCTGGGTGACACCGCGACCACCGCCCACCTGCTGAAGTACGACACCATCCTCGGCCGCCTCAAGCAGGAGGTCACCCACACCGAGGACACCATCACCGTCGACGGCAGGACCATCAAGGTCCTCTCCGAGCGCAACCCGGCCGACATCCCGTGGGGCGAGCTGGGCGTCGACATCGTGATCGAGTCGACCGGCATCTTCACGAAGAAGGCCGACGCGGAGAAGCACATCGCGGGCGGTGCGAAGAAGGTCCTCATCTCGGCCCCGGCCAAGGACGAGGACATCACCATCGTGATGGGCGTCAACCAGGACAAGTACGACGCCGCGAACCACCACGTCATCTCCAACGCCTCCTGCACCACCAACTGTGTGGCGCCGATGGCCAAGGTCCTCGACGAGAACTTCGGCATCGTCAAGGGCCTGATGACGACGGTGCACGCGTACACGAACGACCAGCGCATCCTGGACTTCCCGCACAAGGACCTGCGCCGCGCCCGTGCCGCCGCGGAGAACATCATCCCGACCACCACGGGTGCCGCCAAGGCCACCGCGCTGGTCCTGCCGCAGCTCAAGGGCAAGCTCGACGGCATCGCGATGCGCGTCCCGGTCCCGACCGGCTCGGCCACCGACCTGGTCGTGGAGCTCCAGCGCGAGGTCACCAAGGACGAGGTCAACGCCGCGTTCAAGAAGGCCGCCGACGGCGGCGACCTGAAGGGCTTCCTGTTCTACACCGAGGACCCGATCGTGTCCTCGGACATCGTCGGCGACCCGGCGTCCTGCACCTTCGACTCGTCCATGACGATGGTCCAGGACGGCAAGTCGGTGAAGATCCTCGGCTGGTACGACAACGAGTGGGGCTACTCGAACCGCCTCGTCGACCTCACGGTCTTCGTCGGCAACCAGCTCTGATCGACTTCAGCAAGGCACCTCGATGCGGTAGCAGGGCTCGGGCAGCGCAAGGTCGCGCTGTCCGGGCCCTGCGTCGCGTCCGCCGCCACCAGCCCTCGTAGGATCACGAGCGATCCGAGAACCCAGGAGCCCTCTTGAAGACGATCGACGAACTGCTCTCCGAAGGCGTCGCGGGCAAGCGCGTCTTCGTCCGCGCCGACCTGAACGTCCCGCTGGACGGCACCACCATCACCGACGACGGCCGCATCCGCGCCGTGGTGCCCACCGTCAAGGCCCTGGCCGACGCGGGCGCCCGCGTGATCGTCGCCTCGCACCTGGGCCGCCCCAAGGGCGCCCCGGACCCCGCCTTCTCCCTCGCGCCGGCCGCCGCCCGTCTCGGTGAACTGCTCGGCGCCGACGTCGCCTTCGCCGAGGACACGGTCGGCACCTCCGCCGAGACCGTCGTCTCCGGCCTCGCCGACGGCCGGGTCGCCGTCATCGAGAACCTGCGCTTCAACACCGGCGAGACCAGCAAGGACGACGCCGAGCGCGCCGCCTTCGCCGACAGGCTGGCCGGCCTCGCGGACGTCTACGTCGGTGACGGCTTCGGCGCGGTGCACCGCAAGCACGCCTCGGTGTACGACCTGCCGAAGCGGCTGCCGCACTACGCCGGGTACCTCATCGCCACCGAGGTCGGCGTCCTCAGGAAGCTGACCGACGACGTGCGGCGCCCGTACGTGGTCGCCCTCGGCGGCGCCAAGGTCTCCGACAAGCTCGCCGTCATCGACCAGCTGCTCGGCAAGGCCGACCGGCTCCTCATCGGCGGCGGCATGGCGTACACCTTCCTCAAGGCCAAGGGGTACGAGGTCGGCATCTCCCTGCTCCAGGAGGACCAGGTCCCGGCGGTCAAGGAGTACATCGAGCGCGCCGAGAAGAACGGCGTCGAGCTGGTCCTGCCGGTCGACGTCCTGGTCGCCTCCGAGTTCCCGGACCTGAAGACGAAGGCCCCGGCCAACCCCACCACCGTCGCCGCGGACGCCATCCCGGCCGACCAGGAGGGTCTGGACATCGGTCCCGAGACCCGCAAGCTGTACGCATCGAAGCTCGCCGACGCCGCCACCGTCTTCTGGAACGGCCCCATGGGCGTCTTCGAGCACCCCGACTACGCCGAGGGCACCAAAGCGGTCGCCCAGGCCCTCGTCGACGCCCCGGGCTTCACCGTGGTCGGCGGCGGCGACTCCGCCGCGGCCGTGCGCACGCTCGGTTTCGACGAGAACGCATTCGGCCACATCTCGACCGGCGGTGGCGCCTCCCTCGAATACCTCGAGGGCAAGACGCTCCCCGGCCTCGCCGCACTGGAGGACTGACCCCGATGACCACCCGCACGCCGCTGATGGCGGGCAACTGGAAGATGAACCTCAACCACCTCGAGGCCATCGCCCACGTCCAGAAGCTCGCCTTCGCCCTCGCGGACAAGGACTACGACGCCGTCGAGGTCGCCGTCCTCGCCCCCTTCACCGACCTGCGCTCCGTGCAGACCCTGGTCGACGGGGACAAGCTCAAGATCAAGTACGGCGCCCAGGACATCTCCGCGCACGACGGCGGCGCCTACACCGGCGAGATCTCGGGCCCGATGCTGGCCAAGCTGAAGTGCGCCTTCGTGGCCGTCGGCCACTCCGAGCGCCGGCAGTACCACGCCGAGACCGACGAGATCGTCAACGCCAAGGTCAAGGCGGCCTACAAGCACGGCCTGACCCCGATCCTGTGCGTCGGCGAGGAGCTGGACGTCCGTGAGGCGGGCAACCACGTCGCCCACACCCTCGCCCAGGTCGAGGGCGGCCTGAAGGACCTCCCGGCCGAACAGGCCGAGACCGTCGTGATCGCCTACGAGCCCGTGTGGGCCATCGGCACCGGCAAGGTCTGCGGCGCCGACGACGCCCAGGAGGTCTGCGCGGCGATCCGCGGCAAGCTCGCCGAGCTGTACTCCCAGGAGCTGGCCGACCGGGTCCGCATCCAGTACGGCGGCTCCGTCAAGTCCGGCAACGTCGCCGAGATCATGGCGAAGCCCGACATCGACGGCGCCCTGGTCGGCGGCGCCTCGCTGGACGCGGACGAGTTCGTCAAGATCGTCCGCTTCCGCGACCAGTAGCCGACACCTGGTCGGGAGGCAGATCGACCAGTGAGTATGCGCTAGCGGCGATACGTCGTACCCTTGCGGGGGCATGGTGGCCCGCTGTCACCGTGCCCCCGTCGTCCATCCGAATCCGAGGAAGTTGGTCCAGCCGTGGTTTTGGGGTTCTCGATCGCCCTGATCGTCTTCAGCGCGTTGCTGATGCTGCTGGTGCTGATGCACAAGGGGAAGGGCGGCGGCCTCTCCGACATGTTCGGTGGCGGCATGCAGTCCTCCGTCGGCGGCTCCTCGGTCGCCGAGCGCAACCTCGACCGGATCACCGTCGTGGTCGGTCTGTGCTGGTTCGCGTGCATCATGGTGCTCGGCCTGCTCATGAAGGCCAACAACTGACCGGTCGCACCGCCCCGCCACACACTTGTGCACGTAAAGCCCCATGTTCGGTACGCGCCTCACGGCGCCGCCTATCATGGGGCTTGCGTCTGCGCATCGGAGCTTGTAACTCCAATCACTGGACGCGCGTTGGGCCTTACGTAGACTGAGGCGCTCGCAGTGAAGCGAAACGCCGACTCGCTTTGCGGCACCATCACGCAGGGAGTTACGACCGTGGCAAGTGGCAACGCGATCCGGGGGAGCCGGGTCGGGGCGGGGCCGATGGGCGAGGCCGAGCGCGGCGAGTCCGCGCCGCGTCTGCGCATCTCCTTCTGGTGCTCCAACGGACACGAGACACAGCCGAGCTTCGCGAGCGACGCCCAGGTCCCGGAGACCTGGGACTGCCCGCGCTGCGGCTTCCCCGCCGGACAGGACCGGGACAACCCGCCGGACCCGCCGCGCACCGAGCCCTACAAGACCCACCTCGCCTACGTGCGCGAGCGCCGCAGCGACGCGGACGGCGAGGCCATCCTCGCCGAAGCACTGGCCAAACTGCGCGGCGAGATCTAGTCCGTTCTCCGTCGGACGCCGTCACCTTTGATCATCTAGGTTGGAACAGCTGTACAGCACGGACAGCTGGGACACCCGAGGAAGAAGGCTGACGTCCGACATGAACGCAGACGGCCGCACCAGGCTCCACCAGACGCCCGAATGGGCCGCGTTGGCCGAGCACCGCGAGCAGCTCGGCGACGTGCGGCTGCGCGAGCTGTTCGCCGCCGACCCGGGGCGCGGCACCGGCTGGACGCTCCGGGTGGGGGACCTGTACGTCGACCACTCCAAGCACCTCGCCACCGACGAGACCCTGCGCCTGCTGCGCCAACTGGCCGCCGCGACCGGTGTGTTCGGGCTGCGGGACGCGATGTTCCGCGGTGAGCGGATCAACATCACCGAGGACCGGGCGGTGCTGCACACCGCGCTGCGCGCTCCCCGGGACGCGGTGGTCGAGGTCGACGGGGAGAACGTCGTCCCCAAGGTGCACGCCGTCCTGGACAAGATGGCCGGCTTCGCCGACCGGGTCCGCGGCGGCGAGTGGACCGGCCACACCGGCAGGCGGATCAAGAACGTCGTCAACATCGGTATCGGCGGCTCCGACCTGGGCCCGGCGATGGCCTACGAGGCGCTGCGCGCGTTCACCGACCGCTCGCTCACCCTCCGCTTCGTCTCCAACGTGGACGGCGCCGACCTGCACGAGGCGGTCCGCGACCTGGACCCGGCCGAGACGCTGTTCGTCATCGCCTCCAAGACCTTCACCACCATCGAGACGATCACCAACGCCACCTCGGCGCGCTCGTGGCTGCTCGACGGTCTGGGAGGCGACGAGAAGGCGGTGGCCAAGCACTTCGTGGCGCTGTCGACCAACGCCGAGAAGGTCTCCGCATTCGGCATCGACACGGCGAACATGTTCGAGTTCTGGGACTGGGTCGGCGGCCGCTACTCCTTCGACTCGGCCATCGGCCTGTCCCTGATGATCGCCATCGGCCCGGACCGCTTCCGGGAGATGCTCGACGGCTTCCGCATCGTCGACGAGCACTTCCGCACCGCGCCCGCCGAGTCCAACGTGCCTTTGCTGCTGGGCCTGTTGGGCGTCTGGTACGGCGACTTCCTGGGTGCGCAGTCGCACGCGGTGCTGCCGTACTCGCACTACCTGTCGAAGTTCACCGCCTACCTCCAGCAGCTGGACATGGAGTCCAACGGCAAGTCCGTCGACCGCGACGGCAACCCGGTGCAGTGGCAGACCGGCCCGGTGGTCTGGGGCACGCCGGGCACCAACGGGCAGCACGCCTACTACCAGCTGATCCACCAGGGCACCAAGCTGATCCCGGCGGACTTCATCGGCTTCGCCCGGCCCGTGGCCGAGCTGAGCGACGGGCTGAAGGCCCAGCACGACCTGCTGATGGCCAACTTCTTCGCCCAGACCCAGGCCCTCGCCTTCGGCAAGACCCCCGACGAGGTACGCGCCGAGGGAGTGCCGGAGGACCTGGTCCCGCACAAGACGTTCCGCGGCAACCACCCCACCACGACGATCCTCGCCGCCGAGCTGACCCCCTCCGTCCTCGGCCAGCTGATCGCGCTGTACGAGCACAAGGTGTTCGTCCAGGGCGCGGTCTGGAACATCGACTCCTTCGACCAGTGGGGCGTCGAGCTCGGCAAGGTGCTCGCCAAGCGGATCGAGCCCGCGCTGACCGAGGGCGCGCGGGTGGCGGGGCTGGACGCCTCCACCGGGGCGCTGGTCGCCGCCTACCGGGAGCTGCGCGGAAGGCAGTGACCGACGTGGTCGACGGGGTGACCGGCGTGGGCGGCCGGTGGCGCGGCGGCATCCCGTCCACCGACCCCGCCGACTGTCGTAGAATCCCCCGGCGATCATCACAGCGAGTGTTCGGGGGAACAAGGTGGCGCGAACGCGCGGAAGCTGGACCGGAGGCGGGCTGGGCGCCCGGTCCCTGCTCAATCCCAAGCAGGCCGCGACGGCGGTGTTCCACCCCAGGTGGATCCCGCCGTCGCTCGATCCGTCGATCGAGCGGCTCAAGCGGATCAGGGTCATCGGGGGCGCGGTCGCCTCGATCGGCGTCTACACCCTCTTCGAGGGCGGCTTCGACGCGGCCCAGCTGATGGAGAACGCGCTGACGGCCTCCGTCGTCCTGCTGTTCATCACCCCGCTGGTGGTCGGGGCGATGCTCTTCGTCTGGCGGCGCACCGGCACCGTCCGCCAGTTGCGCGTACCGCTGACGAACGCCCTCAAGCTGCTGCTGCTGTTCGTCGGCTGCGTCGCCGCCACGGTGGTGCTGGTGACGACGATCAACACCACGGGCAACCCCCTGGTGATCATCGTCGGCGGCATGACGATGCTCTGGATGCTGGGCTTCGTGGCCTGGGGTGCCGTGCGGGTCTCCGGCAACTTCTTCGGCACCGCCGCCGTCCACCGCTGCCTCCCGGCGCTGCTGGCCACGGTGACGAGCTGGCTGATGGCCCTGCCGGACCTGGTCACGGGCGACCTGCACGGGCTCAGCCTCACCCTCGGCATCGTGTTCATCCTGGGCGCGCCCGTGACGGTCACCGTGATCGCGCTGCTGGAGACGGGACGCCTCAAGCGGCGCTACGGCATCCGTCTGACGGCCCACCCGGCGACCCTCCCGCCGGTTCCCGGGCACGTCCCGCCGGCCCCCGGCCACCTGCCGCCGACCGGGCTGCCGCACGTGCCGCCGCCCGGCAACCCCTCAGGGCACCCGTATCCGCCCGCGGGGCCCGGCCACCCGTACGCCCCCGGACCGCACCGGCCGCACACGCCGCCTCCGCCGCCGTACGCGCCGCACCACGGCGGTCGCCCCAACCCCTACGCGCCGGGCCCGGGCGGGTCCTGACGCCACCGCCCCGCCGGCGCCGAGGTGCCGGATGGTCCCGGGGCGCACCATGACAGAGCGCCGGGCCCCGCACGTGCGGGGCCCGGCGCTCTGTCATGCCGTGATCTAGGCGGACGCCGGTGGGTACAGCGACCTCGGCAGCCGGGATGCCGCAGCCGAGTCCAGGAGCCACAGGGTGCGGGCCCGACCCCGGGCGCCCGCGGCCGGGGCCTGGATCTCGCCCGCGCCCGACAGGGCCATCGCCACCGCGTTCGCCTTGTCCTCGCCCGCCGCCAGCAGCCACACCTCACGGGCGGCGCGGATCGCGGGCAGGGTCAGGGAGATGCGGACGGGCGGCGGCTTGGGGGAGCCGTGGACGCCGATCACCGTGCGCTCGGTCTCCCGGACGCCCGGGTGCTCCGGGAAGAGCGAGGCCACGTGGGTGTCCGGGCCGACGCCGAGAAGCAGGACGTCGAAGGACGGCACCGCCGCGTGGTTCTCGGGGACGGACGCCGTGGCCAGTTCCTGCGCGTACGCGGCGGCCGCCGCCTCCACGTCCGAACCGTGCGGGCCGTCGGACGGTGCCATCGCGTGCACCCGCTTCGGGTCCAGCGGCACCGCGTCGAGCAGCGCCTGGCGCGCCTGGGTGACGTTGCGCTCCGGGTCGCCCTCCGGCAGGAAGCGCTCGTCCCCCCACCACAGGTCGAGCCGGCCCCAGTCGATCGCGTCGCGGGCCGGGGACGCGGCGAGTGCCGCGAGCAGACCGTTGCCGTTGCGACCGCCGGTGAGGACCACGGACGCGCTGCCCCGGGAGGCCTGTGCGTCCACGATCTTCGTGATCAGGCGGGCCGCGGCGGCCTCGGCCATCAGCTCCTTGTCGCGGTGCACGACCAGCTGCGGGGTGTCGCTCATTTCGCCGCCGCCTTCCTCACCGGTGTCTTCTCCTGCGCCGCGTCCTTCGCCCGGGCCTTCGCGACCGCCTCGACGGGAGCGGCGACCGCGCGGGCGCCCTCACCGTCGGCCCGGCCATCACCGGCCGGAGCGTTCAGCCGCTCCACCCCGTAGCGCAGCGCCGAGGCGTACGTGTCGTCCGGGTCGAGGCGCCGCAGCTCCTCCGCGATCAGCTCGGCCGTGTCACGACGCTTGAGCGCCACCGCTCGGGACGGCTGACCCTGGATCGACAGGTTCGCGAGCGAACCGTCGGCCCGGTCCAGCACGACCGGACCGCAGTCGGTGTCCATCCGGACCGCCGTCAGACCCGGACCGTTCGACGCCGAACGCTTCACCGGCACGTCCAGCCGGTCCGCGAGCCACATCGCGAGCAGCTCGCAGCTCGGGTTGTGCTCCTCGCCCTCCACCTCGACCGCCTGCACCTGGCAGTCGACCTGGTCCAGGGCCGCCGCCAGCATCGAACGCCACGGCGTGATGCGGGTCCACGACAGGTCGGTGTCGCCCGGCGCGTAGGCGTCGGCCCGGGCCGACAGCTCCCGTACCGGCTCCTCGGAGGCGTAGGTGTCGGTGACCCGGCGCTGGGCCAGCGCCCCGAGCGGGTCCTTCGCCGGGTCGAGCGGCGCGTTCACCGGCCACCAGACCACCACCGGCGCGTCCGGCAGCAGCAGCGGCAGGACCACCGACTGGGCGTGGTCGACCACGTCGCCGTACAGCCGCAGCACGACGGTCTCGCCGGTGCCCGCGTCGGCCCCGAGGCGTACCTCCGCGTCCAGCCGGGACTTGGTGCGGTCCCGAGGTGAGCGGGAGACGCGCTTGATGACGACGAGGGTGCGCGAGGGGTGCTCGTGCGCGGCGTCGCTCGCGGCCTTCAGCGCGTCGTAGGCGTTCTCCTCGTCGGTGACGATGACCAGGGTGAGCACCATGCCGACGGCGGGGGTGCCGATGGCCCGACGGCCCAGCACCAGCGCCTTGTTGATCTTGCTGGCCGTGGTGTCCGTGAGGTCTGTCTTCATGGCCGGCGCCAGCTCCGTCCGTCTCGCTCCAGCATGTCGTCCGCCTCGACGGGCCCCCAGGTGCCGGCCGGGTACTGGGCCGGGGTGCCGTGCTCGTCCCAGTACTGCTCGATCGGGTCGAGGATCTTCCAGGACAGCTCGACCTCCTCGGTGCGCGGGAAGAGGTTGGCGTCGCCGAGCAGCACGTCGAGGATCAGCCGCTCGTACGCCTCCGGGCTGGACTCCGTGAACGACTCGCCGTAGGCGAAGTCCATGGACACGTCCCGGATCTCCATCGACGTGCCCGGCACCTTGGAGCCGAAGCGGACGGTGACGCCCTCGTCGGGCTGGACGCGGATGACGATCGCGTTCGAGCCGAGTTCCTCGGTGGCCGTCGTGTCGAAGGGGGAGTGCGGGGCCCGCTGGAAGACCACCGCGATCTCGGTGACCCGGCGGCCCAGGCGCTTGCCGGTGCGCAGGTAGAAGGGGACGCCCGCCCAGCGGCGGTTGTCGATGCCGACCTTGATCGCGGCGTAGGTGTCGGTCTTCGACTTGGGGTCGATGCCGTCCTCTTCGAGATAGCCCACGGCCTTGGCGCCGCCCTGCCACCCGGCCGCGTACTGGCCGCGCACGGTGTCCCGGCCCAGGTCCTTGGGGAGGCGGACCGCCCCGAGCACCTTGGTCTTCTCCGCCGCCAGCGCGTCCGCGTCGAAGGAGGCGGGCTCCTCCATCGCGGTCAGGGCGAGCAGCTGGAGCAGGTGGTTCTGGATGACGTCGCGCGCCGCGCCGATGCCGTCGTAGTAACCGGCCCGGCCGCCGATGCCGATGTCCTCGGCCATCGTGATCTGCACGTGGTCCACGTAGGACCGGTTCCAGATCGGCTCGAACATCGTGTTGGCGAAGCGCAGCGCGAGGATGTTCTGGACGGTCTCCTTGCCCAGGTAGTGGTCGATGCGGAAGACCTGGTCGGAACCGAAGACCTCGTGGACGATCGCGTTCAGCTCCTCGGCCGACCTCAGGTCGTGGCCGAACGGCTTCTCGATCACCGCGCGCCGCCAGGAGCCTCCCGTCTGGTCGGCGAGGTGGTGCTTCTTCAGCTGCTGGATGACCACCGGGAAGGACTTGGGCGGCACCGACAGGTAGAAGGCGAAGTTGCCGCCCGTGCCCTGTGCCTTGTCCAGCTCCTCGATGGTGGCGCGCAGCCGCTCGAAGGCGTCGTCGTCGTCGAAGGTGCCCTGGACGAAGCGCATCCCCTGGATGAGCTGCTGCCAGACCTCCTCGCGGAACGGAGTGCGGGAGTGCTCCTTGACGGCGTCGTGCACGACCTGGGCGAAGTCCTCGTGCTCCCAGTCGCGGCGGGCGAACCCGACGAGAGAGAAGCCCGGCGGCAGCAGACCCCGGTTGGCGAGGTCGTACACGGCGGGCATGAGCTTCTTGCGGGACAGATCGCCGGTGACGCCGAAAATGACCAGACCCGACGGCCCCGCGATACGCGGGAGCCGTCGGTCTGCGGGGTCACGCAGCGGGTTGCTGCTCGACAATTCTCAGCCCTTCGAGGGAGCGAGGCGCTTGAGCTCCGCCTCCGTGGACTTCAGCAGGTCGTTCCAGGCGTCCTCGAACTTGTCGACGCCCTCCTTCTCCAGCAGCTGGACCACCTCGTCGTAGGAGATCCCGAGCTTCTCGACCGCGTCGAGGTCCGCGCGGGCCTGCTCGTACGTCCCGGAGACGGTGTCGCCGGTGATCTCGCCGTGGTCCTCGGTGGCGAACAGGGTCGCCTCCGGCATGGTGTTCACCGTGTTGGGCGCGACCAGATCGGTGACGTACATGGTGTCGCTGTACGCCTTGTCCTTCACGCCGGTCGACGCCCACAGCGGACGCTGCTTGTTGGCGCCGGCCTTCTCCAGGGCCGCCCAGCGGTCGGAGCCGAAGACCTCCTCGTACGCCTGGTAGGCGAGGCGGGCGTTGGCGACGGCGGCCTTGCCGCGCTGCGCCTTGGCCTCGTCGGTGCCGAGCGCGTCGATCCGCTTGTCGATCTCGGTGTCCACGCGGGAGACGAAGAAGGACGCCACCGAGTGGATCTGCGAGAGGTCCAGGCCGCGCTCCTTGGCCTTCTCCAGGCCGGTCAGGAAGGCGTCCATGACCTTGCGGTAGCGCTCCAGCGAGAAGATCAGCGTGACGTTGACGCTGATGCCCAGGCCGATGGTCTCGGCGATCGCCGGGATGCCCGCCTCGGTGGCCGGGATCTTGATCAGCGTGTTGGGCCGGTCCACCAGCCAGGCCAGCTGCTTGGCCTCGGCGACCGTCGCCCGGGTGTTGTGGGCGAGACGCGGGTCGACCTCGATGGAGACCCGGCCGTCCTTGCCGCCGGTGTTGTCGAACACCGGGCGCAGGATGTCGGCGGCGTCACGGACGTCCGCCGTGGTGATCATGCGGATCGCCTCTTCCACCGTCACCTCGCGGGCGGCGAGGTCGGTCAGCTGCGTGTCGTAGCCGTCGCCCTGCGAGATCGCCTTCTGGAAGATCGACGGGTTGGTGGTGACGCCCACGACGTGCTGCTGGTCGATCAGCTCGGCGAGGTTGCCGGACGTGATCCGCTTGCGGGACAGGTCGTCCAGCCAGATCGCGACGCCTTCGTCGGAGAGGCGCTTGAGTGCGTCTGTCATGGAAAATGCATCTCCTACTGTCGTGTATGAGCGTCAGCGCTGGGCTGCGGCGATCGATTCCCGGGCGGCGGAGGCCACGTTCTCGGCGGTGAAGCCGAACTCCTTGAACAGCACCTTGGCGTCCGCCGAAGCACCGAAGTGCTCCAGGGAGACGATGCGGCCGGCGTCCCCCACGTACTTGTGCCAGGTCAGTCCGATCCCGGCCTCGACCGCGACCCGGGCCTTCACGGACGGGGGCAGGACGCTGTCCCGGTACCCCTGGTCCTGCTGCTCGAACCACTCGACCGACGGCATGGACACCACACGGGTCGGAACGCCGTCGGCCTGGAGCCGCTCGCGCGCCTCGACGGCGACGTGCACCTCGGAACCGGTCGCGATCAGAACCACCTCGGCGTCGCCGCCGTCCGCCTCGAACAGCACGTAGCCGCCCTTGGCCGCGTCCTCGTTCGGCTCGTAGGTCGGCACGCCCTGGCGGGTCAGCGCCAGACCGTGCGGCTGGCCCTTGCCGAACTCCTTCGTCCAGCGGCGCAGGATCTCGCGCCAGGCGATCGCCGTCTCGTTGGCGTCGGCCGGACGGACCACGTTCAGACCCGGGATGGCGCGCAGCGAGGCCAGGTGCTCGACCGGCTGGTGGGTCGGGCCGTCCTCGCCCAGACCGATGGAGTCGTGCGTCCACACGTACGTCACCGGCAGGTGCATCAGGGCCGACAGCCGCACCGCGTTGCGCATGTAGTCGGAGAAGACCAGGAACGTTCCGCCGTAGATGCGGGTGTTGCCGTGCAGCGCGATGCCGTTCATCTCCGCGGCCATCGCGTGCTCGCGGATGCCGAAGTGGACGGTGCGGCCGTACGGGTCCGCCTCGGGCAGCGGGTTGCCCGCCGGGAGGAAGGACGACGTCTTGTCGATCGTCGTGTTGTTGGAGCCGGCCAGGTCGGCCGAGCCGCCCCACAGCTCCGGGATCACGGCGCCGAGCGCCTGGAGCACCTTGCCGGACGCGGCACGGGTCGCGAGGCCCTTGCCCGCCTCGAAGACCGGGATCTTCTCCTCCCAGCCCTTGGGCAGCTCGCCCTTGGCGACGCGGTCGTACTCGGCGGCGCGCTCCGGGTTGTTGTCCCGCCACTGCTGGAAGGACTTGTCCCACACCGCGCGGGCCGCCTGCCCCTTCTCCAGGGCCTTGCGGGTGTGCTCGATGACCTCGTCGGAGACCTCGAAGGACTTCTCCGGGTCGAAGCCCAGGACCCGCTTGGTCGCCGCGACCTCGTCGTCGCCGAGTGCCGAGCCGTGCGCGGCCTCGGTGTTCTGCGCGTTCGGGGCGGGCCAGGCGATGATCGAGCGCATGGCGATGAAGGACGGCCGGTCGGTGACCTTCTTCGCCGCCTCGATCGCGTCGTAGATCGCGTTCGGGTCCAGGTCGCCGTCCGGCTTCGGGGCCACGCGCTGCACGTGCCAGCCGTAGGCCTCGTAGCGCTTGCAGGTGTCCTCGGAGACGGCGGTCTCGGTGTCGCCCTCGATGGAGATGTGGTTGTCGTCCCACAACAGCACGAGGTTGCCGAGCTTCTGGTGGCCGGCCATCGAGGACGCCTCGGAGGAGATGCCCTCCTGGAGGCAGCCGTCACCGGCGATGCAGTAGACGAAGTGGTCGAACGGGGAGGTGCCCTCGGCGGCCTCCGGGTCGAACAGGCCGCGCTCGTAGCGGGCGGCCATCGCCATGCCCACCGCGTTGGCCACGCCCTGGCCCAGCGGGCCGGTCGTGGTCTCCACGCCCGTGGTGTGGCCGTACTCCGGGTGGCCGGGGGTCTTGGAGCCCCAGGTGCGGAAGGACTCGAGGTCCGCCAGCTCCAGGCCGAAGCCGGCCAGGTACAGCTGGGTGTAGAGGGTCAGGGACGAGTGGCCCGCGGACAGCACGAAACGGTCGCGCCCGACCCAGTTCGCGTCGGCGGGGTCGTGCCGCATCACCTTCTGGAAGAGGGTGTAGGCGGCGGGCGCCAGGCTCATCGCCGTACCCGGATGGCCGTTGCCAACCTTCTGTACGGCATCGGCGGCCAGGACGCGGGCGGTGTCCACGGCCCGCTGGTCCAGTTCGGTCCACTCGAGGTCTGTGGTGGTCGGCTTGGTGCTCACCCTGAGTCAGGGCTCCTCTCCACATGTCGGTTGCCGGTGCACGGGTGCACGGGCTGCCGGCGCGTCCGTGAGTCGGCCGGCCATGGCCGAGCCTACCCCCGTAAGTACGTGCGTTTTTCCGCTGGAAACCAGACTGCCGGGACTCTTGTGGATCCGCCTGTCGACTGGGCGAAACCGCATTCGGCAAGTGAATACGGAGCCGCTCATCTGACTGCTCAATCGACCGTCCGAACGCACGTCGGAGCGCCCTCGCCAACACGGGCCCACCCCCGCGAAGACCGAGGTATGGGCAACGTCTAAAGTGGCGTGGTACGCGCGAGCCTTTACCGCCACTTCACGCGGGGAGGGTTCGCTGGGAGTCTCTGTCAGGGGTGTGCGTGACGGCCGTTGAATCCCGTCCTGCGGGGGTTATCGGGACGAGCCAGGGCCCGAGTCACCGGCCGTTCGGGGCCCGTGTCAAGGCGTTCGTGGCATTGACCAAGCCGCGGATCATCGAGCTACTGCTGATCACCACCGTTCCGGTGATGTTCCTCGCCGAGCAGGGTGTTCCGGATCTGAAGCTGGTGCTGCTGACCTGCGTCGGCGGTTATCTGTCGGCCGGCGGCGCCAACGCGCTGAACATGTACATCGACCGCGACATCGACGCGTTGATGGACCGGACCTCGCAGCGCCCGCTGGTGACCGGCATGGTCGGTCCGCGCGAGTGCCTCGCCTTCGGCATCACGTTGGCGATCGTCTCGACGCTGCTGTTCGGCCTCACGGTCAACTGGCTGTCGGCCTGGCTCTCGCTCGGCGCGCTCCTCTTCTACGTCGTCGTCTACACGATGATCCTCAAGCGCCGCACCTCGCAGAACATCGTCTGGGGCGGCATCGCGGGCTGCCTGCCGGTGCTCATCGGCTGGTCGGCCGTGACCAACTCGATGTCCTGGGCGCCGGTCATCCTCTTCGGGGTGATGTTCTTCTGGACGCCGCCGCACTACTGGCCGCTGTCCATGAAGGTCAAGGAGGACTACGCGCGCGTGGGCGTGCCGATGCTCCCGGTGATCGCGTCCAACAAGGTCGTCGCCCGGCAGATCGTCATCTACAGCTGGGTGATGGTCGTCGTGTCGCTGCTGCTGACACCGCTCGGCTACACCGGCTGGTTCTACACCGCGGTCGCGGTGGCGGCCGGCGGCATGTGGCTGTGGGAGGCGCACGGGCTGCAGAACCGGGCCAAGGCGGAGGTCACGGGCGGCAAGCTCAAGGAGATGCGGCTGTTCCACTGGTCCATCACCTACGTGTCGGTGCTGTTCCTGGCGATCGCGGTGGACCCCTTCCTGCGCTGAGCGCACAGCACGGAGCCGTCCGACGGGGGGGGGGGGGGGGGGGGGGGGGGGGGGGGGGCGCCGCCCCCCCCCCCCCCGGGGGGCGCCGCGCCCGGCGGCGGCGACCCCCCCGGGGGGCGGGCGCCCCCCCGCCCCCCCGGCCGCCCCCCCCGCCGCCCCCCGGCCGCGGGGGGGCGGGGGGCCCGGCCCCCCCCCCGGCCCCCCCCCCCCCCCGCGCCCCGCGCCGGCCGGGCGCGCCCCCCCCCCCCCCCCCCCCCCCCCCCCCCGTCGCCGTTCGATCTACCCGTCGGTAGCATCCTGGTCATGGCAGACACGCAGCAGGTGGACACGGAGCAGGACGGCGCGAAGGCCGGCGGCCGGTCGGACCGGTGGGCCGAGCGCCGGGTGACCCGGATGGCCGGGCGGATCGAATCCTTCGCCAAGGCCCACGGCGGCGCCGAGGCCCAGGTGGCCTACCTCGGTGAGCGCGGCGCCCGGATCGTGCTGGTCGGCGAGGACGGTGCCTGGGGCGACCTGGTCGCGCGCACCCACGAGAGCGCGCGGCGGGCCGTCGAGCGGTCCGGCGTCACCGTCCACGAGGACTTCGACGGGGAGTTCGCGGCCAAGGTCACCACCGGTCGCTACGAGTGGTCGCGCATGGCCGGCATCCAGGTCGGAGGCCCGAGCAACACCTGAGACCGGGTTCACCCGTTAGGACCGTAGGAAGCCGCCGGGCGCACGGGCCGCGAGGCACCCGAGCCGCACGGCGCACGGTCCCAGCACGGGGAGCCCGGATGATCGAAACGCCGTCCCTGGTGGACCAGTACTGCCACGGCGTCCTGAGAACGGAGCTGGGCCTCGGCACCTTCGAGGCCCAGCTCGCCCGCACCGAGGGCCCGCCGGCACCGGGCACCACCCTCTTCGACACCCAGACCGGCTTCGCCGTACGCCGCTGGTGCCCGCCCCTGCTCGGTCTGGAACCGCACTGTCCGCCCGCCCGGTACCTGGCCCGGCGTCGCGAACTGGGCGTCATCGAGGCCGACCGGCGGCTGCTGCGCGGCAGCGGCATCACCACCTACCTGGTCGACGCGGGACTGCCCGGCGACCTCACCGGCCCCGCCGAGATGGCCTCGGCCGCGGACGCCGACGCCCACGAGACCGTGCGCCTCGAGCTCCTCGCCGAGCAGGTCGCCGACACCTCCGGCACCGTCGAGTCCTTCCTCGCCAACCTCGCCGAGGCCGTGCACGGCGCCGCCGCGAACGCGGTCGCCTTCACCTCCGTCGCCGGGGTGCGGCACGGTCTGGCGCTCGCCCCGGAGCCGCCCGGCGCGGGCGAGGTGCGCGGGGCCGCCGCCCGCTGGCTGACCGGGCGCGAGGTCGGCGGAGAGCTGAGCGACCCGGTGCTGCTGCGCCACCTGCTGTGGATCGCCGTCGCCTCGGGCCTGCCGCTCCAGCTGCACGCGGGCCTCGGCGAGCCGGGCCTGCGCATCGACCGCACCGACCCGGTCCTGCTCACCGACTTCGTGCGCGCCACCGCCGGCCTCGGCACCGACCTGATCCTGCTGCACGGCTACCCCTACCACCGGCACGCCGCCCACCTGGCCGGCGTCTTCCCGCACGTCTACGCCGACTCGGGCGCCGCCCTCGTGCGGACCGGCGCCCGGGCGGCGACGGTCCTCGCGGAGATCCTGGAGCTGGCCCCCTTCGGCAAGATCCTCTTCTCCAGCGGCGCCCAGGGCCTGCCCGAGCTGCACGTCGTCGCCGCCCGGCTGTTCCGCGAGGCCCTCGGCAGGGTGCTGGGCACCTGGGTGGCCGAGGGGGCGTGGTCGCTCGGGGACGCGCAGCGGGTGGCGGGGATGATCGCCTCGGGCAACGCCGGGCGGGTCTACGGGCTGGAGTGACGTGTACCCGATGTGCCGAGCCGGCCGAGCCGCCGACACGCAGCCCTGCGCGTCACCCGATCGCTGTCGCGTGCCGGGGAGCGGTCCGCCCGCCGCGCCGACCCGGAGCTACCTGGGGCCGGCCATCGACACGCTGGTGGCGTCGTACTCCTGAGCGGGCAGCGCGGGCACCGTCTCCTCGGGCCGCTCGCGCAGCGACAGCAGCACCCGCAGCACCGCGATCCACACCAGGCACGAGCCGAACATGTGCAGTCCGACCAGGACCTCGGGCAGGTCGGTGAAGTACTGGACGTACCCGATGACCCCCTGGGCGAGCAGCACCAGGAACAGGTCACGGGTGCGGGCCAGCGGGCCCTTGGGCGCGTCGACCGCCTTGAGCACGAACCACAGGGCGAACGTCAGCGTCACCACGATCCACGCCAGGACCGCGTGCCCCTTGCTGATCATCTCCCAGTCGACCGGCATCCGCGGCACGTCGCTGGAGTCGCCCGCGTGCGGGCCGGCGCCGGTGACCACGGTGCCGACCGTGATCAGCAGCGCCGAGACGACGACCATCACCCACACCAGCTGCCGCACGGACGCGCCGACCAGCGGGCGCGGTGCCGCGTCGCCCTCCCGGGTGCGCTGCCACATCACGGTCGCCAGCGTCAGCAGCGCCGTCGTCGCCACGAAGTGGGCCGCGACCGTGTACGGGTTGAGCCCGACGAGCACGACGATGCCGCCGAGCACCGCGTTGCTCATCACGACCCAGAACTGCGCCCACCCGAGCAGGGTGAGGCTGCGCCGGTAGGGCTTCTGCGAGCGGGCGGCGATGATCGCCCAGCCGACCGCGGCACAGAGCACGTAGGTCAGCATGCGGTTGCCGAACTCGACGACGCCGTGGAAGCCCATCTCGCTCGTGGTGGTGAGCGAGTCGTCGGTGCACTTGGGCCAGGTCGGGCAGCCGAGCCCGGAGCCGCTGAGCCGGACGGCGCCGCCGGTGACGACGATGATCACCGACATCACGAGGGGCGCGAGGGCCGCTCGCCGGACCGTCTTGGGGTGCGGGGTCCAGCGTGCGGCGATGAAGGCGAGGGGGTTGCGCACGGCGGCTGCGGCGTCGGCACGGGTCACGTTTGGCACGTCGTCCATCGTAGGGGCCCGCTTGTGCACGCTTTCACGAGGGTCGTCGTTCGGCATGTGTTCTTACTCCCAGCGGAAGAACTTCCCCGCGGCCGCGAGCCCCACGACCGCCCACGCGGCGAGGATCCCCAGGTCGCCCCAGGGCATCGACGCCCCGTGCTGGAGCACGTCCCGCAGCCCGTCGGACAGGGCCGAGACCGGCAGCAGCCCCAGCACGCTCTGAGCCGCGTCCGGGAACTTGTCCAGGGGCACGATCACCCCGCCGCCGACGAGGAGCAGCAGGAAGACCAGGTTGGCGGCGGCCAGCGTGGCCTCCGCCCGCAGCGTGCCCGCCATCAGCAGCCCGAGCCCGGAGAAGGCGGCGGTGCCGAGGACCAGGAGCAGCAGCACGGCACCCGGGTTGCCGTGCGGGGACCAGCCGAGCGCGAAGGCGATCACCGTCAGCAGCACGATCTGCAGCACCTCGGTGACCAGGACCGACGCCGTCTTCGCGGTCATCAGGGCCCAGCGCGGCAGCGGGGAGGCGGCCAGCCGCTTCAGCACCCCGTACCGGCGCTCGAAACCGGTGGCGATGGCCTGCCCCGTGAACGCCGTCGACATCACGGCGAGCGCGAGGATGCCGGGGGTGAGGAAGTCCACCGCCTCTCCGGCCCCGGTGTCGATGATGTCCACGGAGCTGAACAGGACGAGCAGCAGCGTCGGGATGATCACCGTCAGCAGCAGCTGCTCGCCGTTGCGCAGCAGCATCCTGGTCTCGAGCACGGCCTGCGCCGCGATCATGCGCCCCAGCGGCGCCGCGCCGGGCCTGGGCGCGTACGTCCCGGCGGTGCCGGGCGCCCCCGTGTCCCCCGGTGTCCCTGTGGTCGTGGTCACGCGCGCAGCTCCTTGCCGGTCAGCTCCAGGCTGTGTCCTCCCGGGGGCCTACCCCCGGACCCCCGGCCGTCCTCGGTGTCGACCGAAATCATGAGCGCAACTCCCTGCCCGTCAGCTCCAGAAAGACGTCCTCCAGTGTGTGCCGCTCCACCGAGATGCGGTCCGGCATCACCCCGTGCTGGGCGCACCAGGAGGTCACCGTGGCGAGCAGCTGCGGGTCGACCTTGCCGTTCACCCGGTAGGACCCCGGGGTCAGCTCCGCGGCCGAGGAGTCCGTCGGCAGCGCCTTGAGCAGGGACGCCACGTCCAGGCCCGGCCGGCCGGTGAAGCGCAGGGTGTTCTCGGCGCCGCCGCGGCACAGCTCCTCCGGGGAGCCCTGGGCCACGACCCGGCCGGCGTCCACGATGGCGACGTCGTCGGACAGCTGCTCGGCCTCGTCCATGTGGTGCGTGGTGAGGATCACCGAGACCCCGTCGCCGCGCAGGTCTCGGACCAGGTCCCAGGTGGCGCGGCGGGCCTGCGGGTCGAGGCCGGCGGTCGGCTCGTCCAGGAACACCAGCTCCGGGCGGCCGACCACGGCCATGGCGAGGGCGAGCCGCTGCTGCTGCCCGCCCGAGAGCCTGCGGTACGTGGTGCGGCCGCAGGAGCCGAGACCGAGCCGCTCGATCAGCGCGTCGACGTCCAGCGGGTGGGCGTGCAGCTTCGCGACGTGCCGCAGCATCTCGTCGGCGCGGGCGCCGGAGTAGACGCCGCCGGACTGGAGCATCACGCCGATCCGCGGGCGCAGCAGGGCGCCCTGCGTCACCGGGTCAAGACCGAGGACGCGTACCGTCCCGGAGTCCGGCTTCCGGTATCCCTCGCAGGTCTCGACGGTGGTCGTCTTGCCCGCCCCGTTGGGGCCGAGCACGGCGGTGACGCCCGGACGGGCCACCAGGTCGAGGCCGTCGACCGCGGTCTTCGTGCCGTACCGCTTCACCAGGGCCTGGACCTGGACCACGGGGTCGCTTCGCATGGTTCACGAGTCTAGGTAGGCGGACGACCGGCCGGGCGCGGGGGTGTGGAAAACCACCTCGCACCGGGGACGGGGCTCACTCGCGGGGGCGGTGCAGCGGCAGCCACCGCTCGGCGTAGGCGACCGCGTCGGGCAGCGGGAACAGCCGTACGTCGGCCGTGCCGACCCGGCCGCGTGCGACGGGCCGGTCCCGCTCGAAGTCGTGGCCCAGTTCGGCGAAGCGCTCCGAGGTGATCGACACCTCGGTCACCCGCTCCCAGCCCACCGGCCCCGGGCGCCCCACCTCCACCAGCGGCGAGGGGATGCGGTACTCGGCGAGGTGGAACGCGGTGCACGCGTGGTAGCCCGCGCCGAGCAGCAGGACCCGGGCGTCCAGCCGTTCCAGGGTGGCCAGGGGGCTGCGTTCGCCGAGCCGGCAGTCCCGCGCGTGGTCGGCGACCACCTCGGCGGCCAGGGCGCCGAGGGCCGCGAAGGAGGTCTGCGGGTGGGCGCTGCGCCGGGCGCCGGGCCAGGTGCGCACCGTCTCAGGGACCACCCCGACGCCTCGCGAGGGCGTGATCAGCGGGTCGTACGCGGGCGTCACCGCGCGCACGGTGTCCCACCACTCCTCGGGCACCGGCGGGCTGGTCCACAGCGCCGGGTCCGAGAGGTCGCCGGTCTGGGTCGGGACGACCAGGGTGCCGCTCGGACCGAGGACGTCCAGGAGCGCCTGGACGACCGCGACGGGGCCTCCGCAGACCCAGCCGAGGGATCTGAGGGAGGAGTGCACGAGCAGGGTCTCGCCGGTCCGCACGCCCAGTCCGCGCAGCCCGGCGGCGAGTGTGCCGCGGGTGACGAGTGGGCCGGTCGGAGGGGGTGTGGGCATGCGGGGGAGTGTTCCCGAAGCCGGTCCCGGACGCCAGCCCGTCGGCCCGCCGGCGATCGATCAAAGATCGTTTCCGCAGGTCAGCTTAGGTATGCCTAAGTGACACAGGGCACCGTCCGAAGATCCGGACGCGGCTTGCCCGCCCCCGTCGAATTACGCAACAATGGCGTTGTGAAAAACGTTGGCGAGGCTCCGCAGGAGGAACTCGCGACCGGTGAGCGGTCCACCCGCAACCGTGTCGCGCGCTCCATCCTGGACCACGGGCCTTCGACCGTCGCCGAGCTCGCCGGACGTCTGGGCCTCACCCAGGCCGCCGTCCGGCGCCACCTCGACGCGCTGGTCGCCGACGACGTGGTCGAGGCCCGCGAGCAGCGGGTCTACGGCACGCGCACGCGCGGGAGGCCCGCCAAGGTCTTCGCGCTCACCGACTGCGGCCGGGACGCCTTCGACCAGTCGTACGACAAGCTGGCCGCCGACGCCCTGCGCTGGATCGCCGAGCAGGAGGGCGGAGAGCAGGCGATCGCCGCCTTCGCCCGCGCCCGGATCGCCGCCCAGTCGGGCGCGTACCGCAAGGCCGTCGAGTCGGTCCCCGCCGAGCAGCGGGCTCAAGCGCTGGCCAAGGCCCTGACCAAGGACGGGTACGCTGCTACCGCGCGGAGCGCACCCCACCCCCAGCAGGGCGAGCAGCTGTGCCAGCACCACTGCCCGGTCGCCCACGTCGCGGAGCAGTTTCCGCAGCTGTGCGAGGCGGAGACGGAATTTTTCGCCGAGCTGCTCGGTACGCATGTACAGCGGCTCGCGACCATCGCGCACGGCGACGGGGTCTGCACCACGTTCATTCCGAAGACTTCGCACGCGCCACCCGCGGCGCGCGCGCCCGAGAACACCGCTCACGCATCTGCAAGCACGGCCGGGAGGAACCCCGCATGACTCTCCCCACGGAGACTGCTCACCCTGAGCTCGAGGGCCTGGGCAAGTACGAATACGGCTGGGCCGACTCCGACACGGCCGGCGCCTCTGCCAAGCGCGGCATCAACGAGGACGTCGTCCGCGACATCTCCGCGAAGAAGAACGAGCCGGAGTGGATGACCAAGCTCCGCCTCAAGGGTCTGCGCCTCTTCGAGAAGAAGCCCATGCCGAACTGGGGCTCGGACCTGTCGGGCATCGACTTCGACAACATCAAGTACTTCGTGCGCTCCACGGAGAAGCAGGCGGAGTCCTGGGAGGACCTGCCCGAGGACATCAAGAACACGTACGACAAGCTCGGCATCCCCGAGGCGGAGAAGCAGCGCCTCGTCGCCGGTGTCGCGGCCCAGTACGAGTCCGAGGTCGTCTACCACCAGATCCGCGAGGACCTGGAGGAGCAGGGCGTCATCTTCCTGGACACCGACACCGCCCTCAAGGAGCACCCGGAGCTCTTCAAGGAGTACTTCGGCACCGTCATCCCCGTCGGTGACAACAAGTTCGCCTCGCTGAACAGCGCCGTGTGGTCCGGCGGCTCCTTCATCTACGTGCCGAAGGGCGTGCACGTCGAGATCCCGCTGCAGGCCTACTTCCGCATCAACACGGAGAACATGGGCCAGTTCGAGCGGACCCTGATCATCGTCGACGAGGGCGCCTACGTGCACTACGTCGAGGGCTGCACCGCGCCGATCTACAAGTCGGACTCGCTGCACTCCGCGGTCGTCGAGATCATCGTCAAGAAGAACGCCCGCTGCCGCTACACGACCATCCAGAACTGGTCGAACAACGTCTACAACCTGGTCACCAAGCGCGCCGTGGCGTACGAGGGCGCGACCATGGAGTGGATCGACGGCAACATCGGCTCCAAGGTGACGATGAAGTACCCGGCCGTCTACCTGATGGGCGAGCACGCCAAGGGCGAGACCCTGTCCATCGCCTTCGCGGGCGAGGGCCAGCACCAGGACGCCGGCTCCAAGATGGTCCACATGGCGCCGAACACCTCCTCCAACATCGTCTCGAAGTCCGTGGCGCGCGGCGGCGGCCGCACCTCCTACCGCGGTCTCGTCGAGATCGGCGAGGGCGCCCACGGCTCCAAGTCGAACGTGCTGTGCGACGCGCTGCTGGTCGACACCATCTCCCGCTCCGACACGTACCCCTACGTGGACGTCCGCGAGGACGACGTGTCCATGGGGCACGAGGCGACCGTCTCCAAGGTCTCCGAGGACCAGCTCTTCTACCTGATGAGCCGCGGGCTGAGCGAGTTCGAGGCGATGGCGATGATCGTGCGCGGCTTCGTCGAGCCGATCGCCAAGGAGCTCCCCATGGAGTACGCCCTCGAGCTCAACCGGCTGATCGAGCTGCAGATGGAGGGCGCGGTCGGCTGACCCCCGCCCCCACCGCAGTCACCAGATCCAGGAACGTAGGAAGAGAGCAGACCGACAGCCATGGCTGAGGCTCAGAACATCCCCGTGGGGTCCACCACCGCGGGCCAGATCGCGGTGGCCGCCGAGTCGACCGTCGCCACGCGCATGAGCGCGCCCGCGTCCTTCGACGTGGCGGACTTCCCGGTCCCCCACGGCCGCGAGGAGGAGTGGCGGTTCACCCCGCTGGAGCGGCTGCGCGGGCTGCACGACGGCACCGCCGTCGCCACCGGTGACGGCGTGAAGGTCGACATCGACGCGCCCGAGGGCGTCGTCGTCGAGACCGTCGGCCGCGACGACGCGCGCATCGGCAGGGCCGGCACCCCCGTGGACCGGGTCGCGGCCCAGGCCTACTCGGCGTTCGAGAAGGCCGGCGTGATCACCGTCCCCAAGGAGACGGTCCTCACCGAGCCGATCCGCATCGCCGTGCACGGCGAGGGCGGCACCGCCTACGCCCACCAGGTCGTCGAGCTGGGCGCCTTCGCCGAGGCCGTGGTCGTCATCGACCACACCGGCGACGCCGTGCTCGCCGCCAACGTCGACTACGTCCTGGGCGACGGCGCCAAGCTGACCGTCGTCTCCGTCCAGGACTGGGACGACAAGGCCGTGCACGTCGGCCAGCACAACGCGCTGGTCGGCCGGGACGCGACCTTCAAGTCCTTCGTCGTCACCTTCGGCGGCGACCTGGTCCGGCTGCACCCGCGCGTGGCCTACGCAGGCCCCGGCGGCGAGGCCGAGCTGTTCGGTCTGTACTTCACCGACCAGGGCCAGCACCAGGAGCACCGCCTCCTGGTCGACCACAACGTCCCGCACTGCAAGTCGAACGTCGTCTACAAGGGCGCGCTCCAGGGCGACGACGCGCACGCGGTCTGGATCGGCGACGTGCTCATCGAGGCCGCCGCCGAGGGCACCGACACCTACGAGATGAACCGCAACCTCGTCCTCACCGACGGCGCGCGGGTCGACTCGGTGCCGAACCTGGAGATCGAGACCGGCGAGATCGTCGGCGCCGGCCACGCCTCCGCCACCGGCCGCTTCGACGACGAGCAGCTCTTCTACCTGATGGCGCGCGGCATCCCCGAGCTGGACGCCCGTCGCCTGGTGGTCCACGGCTTCTTCGCCGAGCTGGTCCAGCAGATCGGCGTAGCGGACATCGAGGAGCGGCTCCTCGCCAAGATCGCCGAAGAGCTGGAGGCGTCGGTCGCATGACCTTCGTACGCGTCTGTGGAGCGGACGAGCTGGAGGAGGACACCCCGAAGCGGGTGGAACTCGACGGCACGCCGATCTCCGTCGTGCGGACCGAGGGCGAGGTCTTCGCGATCCACGACATCTGCTCGCACGCGAACGTCTCCCTGGCCGAGGGCGAGGTCGACGACTGCCACATCGAGTGCTGGCTGCACGGCTCGCGCTTCGACCTCCGCTCCGGCAAGCCCGACAGTCTTCCGGCGACGCGCCCCGTCCCCGTATACCCCGTAAAGATCGAAGGGGACGACGTGCTCGTCTCCCTCACCCAGGAGTCCTGAGGCACCCATGGCAACGCTTGAAATCCGAGACCTGCACGTCACCGTCGAGGCCGACAACGCCACGAAGGAGATCCTCAAGGGCGTCGACCTCACCGTGAAGCAGGGCGAGACGCACGCCATCATGGGCCCCAACGGCTCCGGCAAGTCGACCCTCGCCTACTCGCTCGCGGGTCACCCCAAGTACACGATCACCGGCGGCACCGTCACCCTCGACGGCGAGGACGTCCTGGAGATGTCCGTCGACGAGCGCGCCCGCGCCGGCCTCTTCCTCGCCATGCAGTACCCGGTCGAGGTCCCCGGCGTCTCGGTCTCCAACTTCCTGCGCACCTCCGCCACCGCCGTCCGCGGCGAGGCCCCGAAGCTGCGGCACTGGGTCAAGGAGGTCAAGGAGGCCATGGAGCGCCTCAACATGGACTCCTCCTTCGCCGAGCGCAACGTCAACGAGGGCTTCTCCGGCGGTGAGAAGAAGCGCCACGAGATCCTCCAGCTGGAGCTGCTCAAGCCGAAGGTCGCGATCCTCGACGAGACCGACTCCGGCCTGGACGTCGACGCCCTGCGCATCGTCTCCGAGGGTGTCAACCGCGTCCGCGAGACCGGTGAGGTCGGCACCCTGCTGATCACGCACTACACGCGCATCCTGCGCTACATCAAGCCCGACCACGTCCACGTCTTCGCGGACGGCCGCATCGCCGAGTCCGGTGGCGCCGAGCTGGCCGACAAGCTGGAGGCCGAGGGCTACGAGGCATACACGAAGGGCGGCGCATCCGAGTGACACAGCTGCCGGGCCTCCTCGACACCGAGGCGATCCGCAAGGACTTTCCCATCCTGGACCGCCAGGTCCACGACGGGCGCAAGCTCGTGTACCTGGACAACGCGGCGACCAGCCAGAAGCCGCGACAGGTGCTGGACGCGCTCAGCGAGTACTACGAGCGCTACAACGCCAACGTCCACCGTGGCGTGCACGTCCTCGCCGAGGAGGCCACGGCGCTGTACGAGGGCGCGCGTGACAAGGTCGCGGAGTTCATCAACGCGCCCTCCCGCGACGAGGTGATCTTCACCAAGAACGCCTCGGAGTCCCTCAACCTGGTCGCGAACATGCTGGGCTGGGCCGACGACCCCTACCGCGTGGACCACGAGACCGAGATCGTCATCACGGAGATGGAGCACCACTCCAACATCGTGCCGTGGCAGCTGCTCGCGCAGCGCACCGGCGCGAAGCTCCGCTGGTTCGGTCTCACCGACGACGGCCGCCTGGACCTGTCCAACATCGACGAGGTCATCACCGAGAAGACGAAGATCGTCTCCTTCGTGCTGGTCTCCAACATCCTGGGCACCCAGAACCCGGTCGAGGCGATCGTGCGCCGCGCCCAGGAGGTCGGCGCGCTCGTGTGCGTCGACGCCTCCCAGGCCGCGCCGCACATGCCGCTGGACGTGCAGGCCCTCCAGGCCGACTTCGTGGCCTTCACCGGCCACAAGATGTGCGGTCCGACCGGCATCGGCGTCCTGTGGGGCCGCCAGGAACTGCTGGAGGACCTCCCGCCGTTCCTGGGCGGCGGCGAGATGATCGAGACCGTCTCGATGCACTCCTCCACCTACGCCCCGGCCCCGCACAAGTTCGAGGCGGGCACGCCCCCGGTCGCCCAGGCGGTCGGTCTCGGCGCGGCGATCGACTACCTCGGCTCGATCGGCATGGACAAGATCCTCGCCCACGAGCACGCGCTGACCGAGTACGCCGTCAAGCGCCTGCTGGAGGTCCCCGACCTGCGCATCATCGGCCCCACCACGGCCGAGGAGCGCGGCGCGGCGATCTCCTTCACGCTGGGCGACATCCACCCGCACGACGTGGGCCAGGTCCTCGACGAGCAGGGCATCGCGGTCCGGGTCGGCCACCACTGCGCCCGTCCCGTCTGCCTGCGCTACGGAATTCCTGCGACCACGCGAGCGTCGTTCTATCTGTACTCCACGCCGGCCGAGATCGACGCGCTGGTCGACGGCCTGGAGCACGTACGGAACTTCTTCGGCTGACGGGACGAGCGAAGAGCATGAAGCTGGACTCCATGTACCAGGAAGTCATCCTGGACCACTACAAGAACCCGCACGGGCGGGGCTTGCGGGATGGCGACGCCGAGGTCCACCACGTCAACCCCACCTGCGGTGACGAGATCACCCTCCGCGTGAAGTACGACGGCACGACGATCAGCGACGTCAGCTACGAGGGCCAGGGCTGCTCCATCAGCCAGGCGAGCGCCTCCGTGCTGAACGACCTGCTGGTCGGCAAGGACCTGGCCCAGGCGCGGCAGATCCAGGAGACCTTCCTGGAGCTGATGCAGTCCAAGGGCAAGGTCGAGCCCGACGACGCCATGGAGGAGGTCCTGGAGGACGCGGTCGCGTTCGCCGGGGTCTCGAAGTACCCGGCCCGGGTCAAGTGCGCCCTGCTGAGCTGGATGGCCTGGAAGGACGCGACGGCACAGGCGCTGGAAGGCGCCGACGCCGAGAAGGAGACGACGGCATGAGCGAGACCCTCGAGATGAAGCCGGCCTCGGAGGAGGAACTCCGCGAGGCCCTGATGGACGTCGTGGACCCCGAGCTGGGCATCGACGTCGTCAACCTCGGCCTGATCTACGGCATCCACGTCGACGACGCGAACATCGCCACCATCGACATGACCCTGACGTCGGCGGCCTGTCCGCTGACCGACGTGATCGAGGACCAGGCCAAGTCCGCCACGGACGGCCTCGTCAGCGAGCTGCGCATCAACTGGGTCTGGATGCCGCCGTGGGGCCCCGACAAGATCACGGACGACGGCCGCGAGCAGCTGCGCGCGCTCGGGTTCAACGTCTGAGCCACACCGGCGGCACTGTCGCGAAGAACGGCGGCACCCTCGGGTGCCGCCGTTCGCCGTGTCCGCCCCGCCCTCGTTATGTACGCTCGTACACATGGGATACCTGCTCCTGGCCGGGGCCATCGCCGCCGAGGTCGCCGGCACCACCGCCATGAAGTACAGCGAGGGCTTCAGCAGGCTGGGCCCCTCCCTGCTGACGGCACTCGCGTACGTGCTGTCCTTCGCGCTGCTCGCCCAGACCCTGAAGCTCCTCGCCGTCGGCACGGCGTACGCCATCTGGGCCGGGGTGGGCACGGCCGCCATCGCCACCATCGGGGTCGCCTTCCTGGGTGAGGGGATGAGCGTCACCAAGGCCGCCGGGATCGCGCTGATCATCGTCGGCGTCGTCGTCCTCAACCTGGGCGGAGCCCACTGATGCCCCGCCGCCACGATCCCGGACGCCGCCAGCGCATCATCGACGCCGCGATCCGGGTCGTCGGGCAGAAGGGCATCGCCGGGCTCAGCCACCGCACCGTGGCCGCCGAGGCGGACGTGCCGCTCGGTTCCACCACGTACCACTTCGCGACCCTCGACGACCTCCTGGTCGCCGCCCTGCGCCAGGCCAACGAGGGCTTCGCCGAGGTCGTCGCCGCCCACCCCGCCCTGTCGGACCCCGAGGCCGACCTGCCCGCGGAACTGGCCCGCGTCCTCGGCGAGTGGCTCGGCGGCGACCGCACCGGCGTGGAGCTGGAGTACGAGCTGTACCTCGCCGCCCTGCGCCGTCCCGCCCTGCGCCCGGTCGCCGCGGAGTGGGCCGAGGGCGTGGGCGCCCTGCTCGCCGCCCGCACCGACCCCGTCACGGCCCGCGCCCTGGTCGCCGTACTGGACGGCATCTGCCTCCAGGTCCTCCTCACGGACACGCCGTACGACGAGGAGTACGCGCGGGAGGTGCTGGCGCGGCTGGTCCCCGCGCCCGCCACCCGAGACGGTCGCGGTCCCGGCTCGCTTCCACCGGCGACGGCCGGTTAGGTTGCCCTCATGACCGACACGACTGCTCCCCGCACCACCGGCGCCGTGGCCGCCGGCCTCGCCACGATCGCCGCCGACGGCACCGTCCTCGACACCTGGTTCCCGGCCCCCGCGCTGTCCGACGAGCCCGGTCCCTCCGGCACCGAGCGCCTCACCGCCGAACAGGCCGCCGAACTCCTGGGCGGCGGCGCCACCGCCGCGGTCGGTCCGGACGCCCGCCGGGGCGTCGAGGTGGTCGCGGTCCGCACGGTCATCTCCTCGCTGGACGACAAGCCGGTCGACACACACGACGTCTACCTGCGCCTGCACCTGCTCTCCCACCGCCTGGTCAAGCCGCACGGCCAGAGCCTGGACGGCATCTTCGCCCACCTCGCCAACGTCGCCTGGACCTCGCTCGGCCCGGTCGCCGTGGACGACATCGAGAAGGTCCGCCTCAACGCCCGCGCCGAGGGCCTGCACCTCCAGGTCACCTCGATCGACAAGTTCCCCCGCATGACCGACTACGTCGCCCCCAAGGGCGTGCGCATCGCCGACGCCGACCGCGTCCGGCTCGGCGCGCACCTCGCCGAGGGCACCACCGTCATGCACGAGGGCTTCGTCAACTTCAACGCCGGCACGCTGGGCACCTCGATGGTCGAGGGCCGCATCTCCGCGGGTGTCGTCGTCGGCGACGGCTCCGACATCGGCGGCGGTGCCTCCACCATGGGCACCCTCTCCGGCGGCGGCAACGTCCGCATCGTCATCGGCGAGCGCTGCCTGGTCGGCGCCGAGGCGGGCGTGGGCATCGCGCTGGGCGACGAGTGCGTGGTCGAGGCCGGCCTCTACGTCACCGCCGGCACCCGCGTCACGATGCCCGACGGCCAGATCGTCAAGGCGCGCGAGCTCTCCGGCGCCTCGAACATCCTCTTCCGCCGCAACTCGGTCACCGGCACGGTCGAGGCCCGCCCGAACAACGCGGTGTGGGGCGGCCTGAACGACGTGCTGCACAGCCACAACTGATCACCGACGGCCGTGACCTGCGGCCGCCTTACCGATCAACGCCCTGACCTGCTGCTGAGCTGTCGGTAGCTGTCGACGTTGGTCAACGCTGAGCGCCCTTCCACGGCCCTAGGACGGCCCGGGAGGGCGCTCAGCGTGTAGTCGCGTGCGGCGAGGCACAGATTTATCGACCCGGTACCGCGCACGCTTCGATACAGGATCTGTGGGAAGGCCGACCCACTGAGGATGGATGCGAGATATGTTCTGGGGCACAGTAGGCGAAGGCAGGTCAAGGGGGAAGCGTCGTGAAATTAGCGACCTCGATCGTGCAGATGATTTTCTGGCTGGCCACCTCGATGGTGGCAATTCTGGGCTATATCAACGCCAAGAGGACTATTTTTCAACCTCTCAGGACTGAAATCTTCAAGAAGCAGATCGAAGCACTCTCTTCGGCGCTTGAGCTATTCGTCGGAAAGAGGAGTGATGAACTTGCGGAAGATTTCGATATGGACTTTGGCGAGAAGGCCAACATCTTTCGCATGTATGACGCGTACTTGGAATTCGCCTTCGGCAGGAGAAGGTCTGAAGAGTTGCGCGAGTATCGACCGGAACTGTGTCCCACGGCCTGGGTCCACGCGGACTATCTCAGCTCCTATGACGCAGACAAGGAGGACCCCGCAGAGGAAGGGGCGAAGGTTGAGCTTCCCGCGAAGCCGAAAGACTGGGAATTTAAGGACGGGATGATTTCCGTCCCTCGAAGATACACGGAGAAGGAGGCGGACTTCCGTGCAGTGCTGGAGAATCCTCTTCTTCCGGCCAAGATAGCCGACCTGATAGAGCGCCACCTGGAGGCTGCGCATGAATATCTCAGCGCAATTGGCCCGGTGCTTGAAGAATGCGCCAGAGAAATGCCTGACCGTTATCCTGAACTTGACGACTTCCTTAAGTCAAAGTTTGATTGGATACACAACCGCCTAGTTGGGTATAGGCATAATGAGGGAATATCGCTCAGCGTTACCGCGAAAGCGGTAGTGGACGAGGTTCGCGAGTACTTCGATTCGGACAATCTCTTGCCCGTTCCTCGACGTCGCAAGTGAGGTCGGCGGAGCGGCTTTGGGCTGGAGCTGCTTTGGGGCGAGTGATCTTGGCCCCGTAAGCTTCCGGCGAGTCGGGCAGTCTGTGGACCTGCCCGTTAAAGCACGACGTTGGGGCCAAGATCTTAGAGGCTCGCCCCAAAGTGGCTGCCTAAAGCCGTGGAGCCGACCGCCCCAGCCACAGAGGGTGTCTCCCCACTTCATGCCCGCAGCCGCCGAGCGCGCCGCCGGGCGCGGCCAGCCGGGGCGAAGACAGGAGGCGGGCCGCGCCGTTGAGGCGGCGCGCGCCCGCGCCGTGCGCGGGCCTTGATGAAGTAGGGAAAGTTCTACCGCGTCCATGATCCGGAACGGACACTCCCGGGCTGTCGGCTACGTGCCCGTCTCGGCTACCGTGCGACCTATGCCCTCTGGACTGGACACGCCCCAAGGCGCGGCCGAACTGGCCGAGTCGCTGTTGCCCCCGCTCGGGAACCGCTGGCTGCACACTCAGGCCGTCGCGGCTCGTGCCCAGGAGGCATCCGCGGCTGTGCCCGAGGAGGATCGCGATCTGCTCGTCGCTGCGGCCTGGCTGCATGACCTCGGCTACGCGCCCGAGCTGCGGGATACGGGATTCCACCCGATCGATGGTGCGCGGCATCTCGAATCGCTCGGGGCGCCGGAGCGGCTTGTGCGCCTGGTCGCTCACCACTCTGGGGCTGTCTACGAGGCCGAACAGCGTGGGCTGACTGCGGAGCTGGACGCCTACGAGCGGGAAGACTCCCCGGTGCTGGATGCCCTGATCTACGCAGACATGACGACCGGTCCGGCTGGGCAGTCCTTCGACTTCGATCGCCGCATTGACGAGATCCTGGAGCGGTACGCAGAGGGCAGTGAGGTGCACAACGCGATCAGCAAGGCGCGTCCGTACCTCGGGGCCGCCGTCGAGCGGACGCGCGCTCGCCTCGCTGGTTAGCCGATGTGGGGATTAGTCCCGTCGGACAAACCGTGATCGATCCGCATCCGCATCGACGGGTGGATGTTCAGGCTGTCGAGTCGGCTCGGGTCCACGAACGCCACCTCCTTGCTCTCACTGCTCGTGCGTAGCTCGCCACCGACGATGCGGGCCCGGAAGCAGATGGAGAACTGCTGGCGGACCTCGCCGTCGTCGTACGCCATGACGTGAGCTGGGTTGGTGTAGATGCCGACCAGGCCGGTTACCTCGACGTCGAAGCCCGTCTCTTCCTTCGTCTCCCGTACGGCGGCGTCGGGGGCCGACTCGCCCACGTCGACTCCGCCGCCGGGCAGGGCCCAGAGGTTGTTGTCGGTCTTGTGGATGAGCAGGACTTCCCCGGCCTCGTTGACCGCCACCGCGGTTACTGACGGGACGATGCTGTTCGCCTTCGGGGCGTCCGGGGCGTTGAAGTAGTCGATGCGGGCCATGGGTCAAGCCTCGCATGTCCGGGGGCTGGTGGCGGTTGTGCCGGCATCCCTCTACGCGGGGCCTCCGAGCTCCCAGGCGTAGTCGAAGCTGCGCATGTAGTGCCGGAACGTCCGGGCCCCCGGGATGTACCGGAAGTGCAGGACCGGGTTCTGTCCGGCCGGTGCTCCGAGGACATGCGGGTTCACCAACACGTCGTCGTCGAAGCGGTAGATCGAGTTGTAGAGGATCGTGTCGTGCAAGCGGACCTCGACGCCGGGCGTCGTCATCGCCGGTTCGAGGTAGCGACGTGTGATGCGGGCGCGTGCGGCCAGGTCGCCGCCAATGCCCTCCTCCTCGCCGCGCTGGCGGACCATTTCGGAGTCGGGGTCTCCCAGGAGGATCCGGATCTGTGCCCCGGCCTTGGCCTTCTCCGCCAACTGGTCCGGCAGGTCCGGATGGCTGTCGAAGAGGAACAGACCGGCGTACACGAGGACGTCTACCTGGTCCTTCGCCTTCTCGATCAGCGACGACCACAGGGCGGTCGGCACGGCTCCCCGGTGCGGGTAGTACGTGATCAGTTCTGACGTGCTCGCGGTCTCCGCCTGCTTCTGCACGCTGGGCCAGATGTAGACCTCATCGACGCCCAAGAAGCTCGCAGCCTTCCAGCGGTGTCCCCGGTGCGGCGTGCGGTCCGTCGTGATCCACCGTTCCACGCTCTTGGGGTCCACTCCGACGTGCTGAGCCACGGACTGGATCGTCTCGCCCTTCGCTGAAATGGCCGCGCGCAGACGCTCGTTCGCCATGACGTGTCCTCTCCTGGGACGCCGTAGGGACGTTTTGACGATAGCTCAGACGTCCCTAAACGTCCATACGGACCGTGATGCGTCCACTACCTCTCGCGGTCTCCTGATCTCACCGCCGCATGGCGGCTCAACTGAGAACAGGAGAACAGACGATGCGTCAGATCCCCGTCGAGACCTCCACCGCCACCGTGATGGTGGCTCAGGCCCCCGAACCGAAGATCCGCGACCGCCGTACCGGTGAGATCGCCACCGACGCCGAGACCGGCGCGACCCTGATGACCGTGAACGTGATGTTCGCCCTCAACGGCGACGTCGAGATCCTGAGCGTCACCGTCCCGGAGACCGGCGTCTCCGGAGAGCTGACCATGGGCACGCCGGTCGTGCTCACGGGGCTGATCGCCCGACCGTGGGAGAACGAGTTCAACGGCCAGAAGCGGCACGGGATCGCCTTCCGCGCGGTCGCCGTCACCTCGCTCGCCGCCGACATGTCGAAGTCGAAGGCGGCTTGACCGTGACGTCACTCATCGTCCTTCTGGTGCTGGTCGCCGCCACTGCGGGACTCCTGCGGTGGCGGCGCCCCGCCTGGTTCTGGCTGACCTTCGGGGTCACCTTCGCGGCCCTCCGGGTCCTGGTCCGGTACGGCTCGGTGATGGACGCCTGCGGCCTGACGGTCCCCGCCGCCCGCTGGCGCATCGGCCTGGCCCGGATGACCAACCGGCCCGTCCCCGGCCCTCGCGCCCCGCGCATCCTCCGGGTGCGGCCGACCCGGACCGGCCTGGTGCTCCGGCTCAAGCTCCGGCCCGGTCAGGACGCCTTCGACGTGGCCGCGTCGTGCGACCGGCTGCGGCACTCGTTCGCCGTGTACGGCGTCACCTCTCGTGAGCTGCGCTCCGGCGTGGTCGAAGTGCGTATGACCGGCTATGACGTGCTCAAGCGCGTGCAGATGCCCGCCGTGACCGAGTCCCGTCCGATGCGTGTTCCGGTCGCCCTGCGCGAAGACGGCTCGGTCCACTTCCGCGACTACCGCACGGTTCCGCACGCGCTGACGCTCGGCGCCACAGAGTCCGGCAAGTCGGTCTATCAGCGCAACCTCGTCGCCGCCCTCGCCTCACAGCGGGTCGCCCTGGTCGGCATCGACTGCAAGCAGGGCGTAGAGCTGTTCCCACTGGCTCGCCGCTTCTCCGCACTGGCCGACAACCCCGACTCCGCCGCCGAACTTCTCGACGCGCTCGTGTCCCACATGGAGGACGTCTACCAGCTCATCCGTGCCGAACAGCGGATCACCGCTGACGTGCCGGACGCCGAGATCGCCGCCGATATCTGGGACCTGCGCGAGGACCTGCGCCCGATACCCATCGTGGTCCTGGTCGACGAGGTGGCCGAACTCGCCCTCTTCGCGACCAAGGACGAGGAGAAGCGGCGGGACCGGATCATCACCGCGCTCGCCCGTCTCGCCCAGCTCGGCCGCGCTGCCGGCATCTATCTGGAGATCTGCGGACAGCGGTTCGGCTCCGAACTCGGCAAGGGCATCACCATGCTCCGCGCCCAGCTCACCGGCCGTACGGCACACCGCGTCAACGACGAGTCCAGCGCCAACATGGCCTTCGGTGACATCGCTCCGGATGCCGTGCTGGCCGCGATCCAGATCCCCACGGACACGCCGGGCGTCGCCGTCACGGGTGACTCCACGGGCGGCTGGGCTCGCATCCGCGCCCCGCACACCTCACTGCGGCAGGCCGTGAACATCTGCAACCGGCATGCCGACCTGACCCCGGACGTGCCCGCCCTGGCTCCCTTCCGGCCCGTGCTCGGCGCTCCTGCTCCGGCGCTGGTGCCCGCCGTCGAGTCCGCTCCGGCTGCGGCCTGAGAACGCCCTCTCCCTGGCCTGACCCTCGCGAAGGAGGTGACGACATGACCCGCTCGATTCGCCCGGACGCCGTGCTTGTTCAGGCCGTGATCGCCGGAGCCCTGTCCTTCGCCCACCTGCACGACCTCGCCGCCGCTGCCGGGCAGACCGGTTGGAAGGCATGGGCCTACCCGGTCAGTGTCGACCTGCTGTTGGTCGCGGCCTGGCGTCGGCTGCGCAATGACGGGCCGTCCCGGCTGGCCTGGTGCTGGTTCCTGATCGCCCTGGTGGCCTCGCTCGGCGCGAACGTCGCCACGGCCGGGTTCCTCGACCTGGAACACCCGCCTGCTCTCCTCCGGCTCGGCGTCGCCGGTTGGCCTGCCCTCGCCTTCCTCGGCGGCACGCTGCTCGCCCACGCTCCCAACTCCGCCATCGAAGACCGGACGCCGGTTCCGTCGCCGTCCACGGCGGCCCCCGCCTCGGACCCCGGCCCGGAGCCTGTTCCCGCCGCTGAGCCTGATCCCGTCTCGGCCGCTGACGACACCCCGGCTCTCCCTGCCGCTGAACCTGCTCCCGCGGTGCCGGTCCCGGCCGCGCTGGTCGAGCACGCCCGCAAGGTCGCCGCGGACCACGAACAACGGACCGGTGCCCGAATCGACACCGACACGCTTCGCGCTCGCCTCGGCGTCCCCGCGCCCATGGCCGATGCCATCGCCGCCCAACTCGTCTGAACCGAGAGGAGATCACCCGTCATGCCTGCCCGCGACTTCTTCCACTCCGTGATGCGGATCGGACCGGTGCAGATCGGCACCCACCGCGACCGCCACGGCCAGACCAAGCACGCCGCCGTGTGCAGCTCGGACGGCTGCGGCTGGTCCGCCGACTACACCAGCCAGTCCGCCGCCCAGCTCGCCGCCCGCACCCACCGTTGCAAGGTCCGCTAGGAGGTCGTGATGGACGTCCCGCTCTGGTTCGCCCTGCTCTGCGTCGGAGTCCTCGGCGTCAAGCTCATCCGTCCGCCCTGGTGGCTGATCGGCGTGCTCCTGCTCGGCGGGTTCCTTCTCGCCGACAGCGTCTTCGCCCCCGCCGTCGACGGCTTCGTTAAGTAGCTCACTCAGAAGGGAGATCACCCATGCTGCGTCCCAAGGTCCCGACCAACCCCGCGCCCACGGGCTTCGTGTCCCCGCCCGCCGTCATCGAGCCGACCGCCGTCGTCCCGAGCGACCAGGCCCCGCCGCCCGTCATGGCGGCTCCGGCGCCCGCTCGTCCCACGGTTCAGCTCACGCCCGGCTCCGTGCTCGCCCTCGTCGGTGGCGGCACCGCCGTGGTCCTCGTCGTCGGCGCCGTCCTCGTCTCGATGCTGCTCGCGGTCGCCATCACCGGCGCCTCGGTCGCCGTGTGCGCCGTCGTCCTGCGCTCGCTGCTCGCCTCTGAGTCCAAGCGGCGTTGAGCGGCCCCCGGAGCGGCCTCAACCGCCAAGTCTTGTCCGCTCCGGGCGCCGTCCCTGTCCGATCTCTCAACCGGAAGGAACCTCCATCATGACCGGCTCCGCCCCGGCCACCGCCGCATCCCCGCGGATCTGCCCGAACTGCGACGGCTTCGCCACCGCCGCCGTATCCTCCGGCGACCGCGACGCCTCCGGGCAGTTGCCCACGCTCGCCGTCGACTGCCCGGCCTGCCACGGTGCCGGCACACTGCCCGCCTCCGTCGCCCAGTTCGCCGGGGGTCGTGCATGACCAACCCCGCGACCTTCGCGGGCCTGGACCCGGTCACCCTCTCCGACACGCTGAGGGTGGCCGGGTCTCCGGGCTTCGACCGCTGGCAGGACCAGGTCCGCCGCACCGGTGGCTGCGCCGATCCGGTCCACCTGTCCGGCTGGGTCATTCACAAAGACAAGACGACCGGCGAGACCCTGCACCACTACTCCACCGAGCATGAGCCGGGCGGACGTCTCCGAGTCGCGTGCGGGAATCGCCGTGCTTCTCGCTGCCCGTCCTGCGCCTGGATCTACGCGGGCGACACCTACCGTCTGATCCGCGCCGGGCTCGCCGGAGACGAGGACAAGGACATACCTGCCACGGTCCGGAATCACCCCCGCGTCTTCGCGACGCTCACGGCGCCTTCCTTCGGCCCGGTCCACAACCGGCCCGATCACGGGCCCTGCCGTTGCGGGATTCGGCACGCCTCGGATGACTCCGCCCTCGGTGCCGCGCTGGACCCGGAGACGTATGACTACGCGGGCAGCGTCCTGTTCAACAACCACGCCGGGGACCTCTGGCAGCGGTTCACGAACCGTCTCCGGCGCGAGATCGCCGCCCGCGCGGGCCTGACGCAACGAGAGCTGAAGGAGTGCGCTCGCCTCTCGTACGGCAAGGTCGCGGAGTTCCAGAAGAGGGGCGCCGTGCACTTCCATGCCGTGATCCGCATCGACGGGGCCGAGGGACCTGACTCCGCGGCGCCGTCCTGGGCCAGCACGGAGCTGCTCAGTGATGCGATCCGGGCCGCGGCCCATCACTCGTACACGACCGTCAGTGTCCCCGCCTCGGGGGACCAGCCTGCCCGTACGTTCCGGTGGGGTCGCCAACTCGACGTCCGGCCAGTCAAGGCGTTCGGAGACGGCTCCGATCTCACTGAACAGGCCGTGGCCTCGTACGTGGCGAAGTACGCGACCAAGGCTGCCGAGAACACCGGAACCCTCGATCGCCGGGTGGGCGAACTCGCCGAACTCGACCGTCACAACGTCCCGGACCACGCCCGGCGCCTGATCACCGCATGCCGGGATCTGGACGGGCTGTACCCGGATCGGCGCCTGTGGGCCTGGGCTCACATGCTCGGCTTCCGTGGTCACTTCTCCAGCAAGAGCCGCCGTTACTCGACCACGCTCGGCGCACTGCGAAAGGCACGCGCCGACTTCCGCGCCGCGCAGGAACGCGAAGCTCTCGCGCTCGAAGACCGCGAGCCTGACACCGTCCTGGTGCTGGCCGATTGGCAGTATGCCGGGCACGGTCACACCCCTGGTGAATCCGCCCTCGCTGCGACGATCGCACGTGATCTGCAAGGCAACCGCGAGACCGCTCGCGAAGCTCTGGCAGAGCTGCACGCCGAGGGGGAGTGGTGACCATGCCGACTCGGCTGCCTGAGCGCTACCTCACGCCGGAAGACCTGGTCCAGCTCTTCGACCTCCCCAGCGTCGAGACCGTCTACCAGTGGCGGCGCAAGCGTCTGGGGCCCCGCGGCTTCCGGGTCGGTCGGCACCTGCGCTACGACCCGAAGGACGTGCAGAGCTGGGTGCAGTCCCGCATGAAAGGGGCTGCTGCCTGATGGCCGGACATGTGCAAGACCGCTGGTACAAGAACGTCCCGGGCCCGGACGGCAAGACCGTCAAGGTCAAGACCGAGCGGTACGGCGTCGGACACCGCTACCGCGCCCGGTACGTCGCGCCGGACGGCTCCGAGAAGTCGAAGAGCTTCCCGGACAAGCAGAAGCGCAAGGCTGACGCCTGGCTGTCCAACATCGAAGCCGACATGTCGCAAGGGCGATACATCGATCCTGCGGCGGGTGCGGTGACCTTCGGGCAGTACGCCAAGGAATGGATGGCGGGGCTCACGATCGACCCGGTGACCCGTGAGAGCGTCGAGATCCGGTTGCGGGTTCACGCCCTGCCGTACCTCGGTGACCGGCCCTTGGCGTCCTTCCGGCCCTCGCACCTCCGCGCCTGGATGCGCCAGCTGGAGGAGACCGGGCGGGCGGCCTCCTACCGGCGGTCCATCTTCGCCAACGTGTCCGCCGTCTTCACGGCCGCCGTGGAGGACCGGGTCATCGCCGAAAATCCCTGCCGGGCTCGCTCGGTGCGGGCGCCTGCCCTCGACGGGCGCAAGGTCAAGCCGTGGTCGGTCGACCAGGTCATGGCCGTGCACGAGGCGCTGCCGGACGTCTACAGGGAAATGGTGTCCCTCGGGGCAGGCTGCGGTCTCCGGCAAGGTGAGATCTTCGGCCTGGCGGTCGAGGACGTCGACTTCCTCGGCGGCGTCCTTCGCGTCACCCGGCAGGTCAAGCTCATCCGTGGTGTTCAGGCGGTCTTCGGGCCGCCCAAGGGTGGCAAGGAACGCCATGTGCCGCTGCCCGAGTCGGTCGCCGCCGCACTGGAGGCGCACATCACCAGGCATCAGCCGGTGGACCTCACTCTGCCGTGGAAGACGCCGGACGGGCCGCCCGTCACAGCCTCGCTGCTGTTCGTCACCGCGGCGCGCCGGTCGCTCAACCGGACTCGGTTCAACCGGTCCGTGTGGCGCCCGGCGCTCGTTTCTGCCGGCATACCCCTCGGCCGCGAGAACGGCATGCACGCGCTGCGCCACTTCTACGCCTCCGTCCTCCTGGACGCTGGCGAGAGCATCAAGGCCCTGAGTGAGTACCTCGGGCACCACGACCCGAGCTTCACGCTGCGCACGTACACCCACCTGATGCCGAACAGCGAGGCGCGCACCCGGGCCACCGTCGATCGCGTCCTTCGCGGCCCGGACCACCCCCAGGACGGCCCCGATACGGCCCATGGCTCAGGTCAGGCGTCTGACCTGGAAGGTGATCAGAACAGCCACAACTGAGGCACCCGTCCTCGCCGGGCGCCCTTTCCGTCCGTCGGGCGGGGGGGGGCGCTCAGCCGTCGGCGGGGGCGGACCGCTCCTGCTGGCGGCGCACGATCTCCGTGATCCAGACCGGGGCGTACGGGGAGGTGCAGCCCGGGGCAGTGGGGTAGTCCTTCAGGACGCCGAGGCGCTCACCGATCGCCAGGGCGCGGGGGCGGTGACCGGGGTGGTCGATGCCGATCCGGGCCAGGCAGTGGTTCATCGCCCACTGCAGACGGTCCGGGGCGTCCTTCATCTCCGACTCCACCGTGTCCAGCAGAGCCGGCAGGTCGAGGCCGGCGGGCCTCTTCGTCACGCGTTCGGTGGTCAGGGCCCAGCCGGCGCTCGCGACCACCGGGTCCGGGTCGGCGGTCCAGGACACGCGCAGCTCCTCGGCGTGCGGGCTCTTCTTCACCACGTAGTTCACGAGCCAGTCGTGCACCTTGGGGGTGCGGGCCTCGCGCAGCATGGTGTCCAGTTCGTCGCGCTCGAAGGACTTCGGGCGGCAGACCAGGACGGCCAGCAGCCGTGCGGCGGAGTCGCCCGTCGCCCAGAGGCGGCGCGCGAGTTCCGGCTGTGTGCGCAGGCGCTTGGCGAGGGCGCGCAGCTTCGTGAGGTTCACGCCGTGGTCGTCGCCGTGCTTCTCGTTCACGGCCCGGACCTTCGGGTCGTCGAGTGCGGCCAGCTCGGCCATCACCTCGGCCACCGCCGGCCCGGTCGGTGTCTTCTCCGGCACCTCGGCCGCCTCCCGTCGCCGTCCGCCTCGCCCGCCTGCCCGGTCCAGCCTACGGCGGCGCTCACCGTTTCAGGGCGCGGTAGCGCTTGAGCAGCGCGGTGACGCGGACCTGGTCGGCCGGTCCGTTCAGCTCGGTCAGGAGGTCGTCGGGGCACAGCTCGTACAGGTCGCCCCACCAGCGGCGGCCCTTGCTGTCCCAGATCCGGTACCCGCCCGGGACGCCCCGGGCCACGTAGCGTCGTCTGCTCATCGCCCGCACCGTAACCCGTCCGTACGGATGACCGCCCGTCACTTGCCGCGCTGCGCTCGCAACCGGACGGTGTCGGCGGTCAGTTGCTCGTAGGTCGTCAGCAGACCTGCCGTGGCGGCCGGGTCCGCGGGGCGCAGGGGCGCGCGGACCGGGCCCGCCGGCAGGCCCAGTGCGCCGAGGAGCGCCTTGGCGGTGACCGTGCCGGGCAGGCCCGCCGCCATCATCGACTCGACGAGCGGGAGCGCCCGTCGCTGCAGCAGGGCGGCCCGCCCGGTGTCACCCGCGTCGAAGGCGTCGAGGACGGCCCGGAACAGCTCCGGTACGACGTTCGCGACCGTGCTGACGTATCCCGCCGCGCCGATCGCGTACAGGGCGAGGACCTGCTCGTCGCAGCCCGCGTAGTACGCCAGGCCGGTGCGGGAGAGCACCTTCTGGGTGCCGAGGAGGTCGTAGGAGCAGTCCTTGACGGCGACGATCCGCGGGTGCTCGGCGAGCCGGACGAGGGTGCCGGGTTCGATGCGGGTGCCGGTGCGCCCCGGGATGTCGTACAGCATCACGGGCAGGCCGCTCGCGTCGGCGACCTCGCGGAAGTGCCACTCCAAGGCGTCCTGCGGGGGCCTGCTGTAGTACGGCGCGACCACCAGCAGGCCGTCCGCGCCGGCCTTCTCGGCGGCCAGGGCCGACTCCACGGTGTGCCGGGTGTCCGCCGTGCCCACCCCGGCGACCAGGGCCGCACGGTCCCCGACGGCTTCCCGGACCGCCGCCACCAGGGCCGCCTTCTCGGCGTCCGAGGTGGTCGGAGACTCGCCCGTGGTGCCGGACAGCACGAGCCCGTCGCAGCCCCGGGCGACCAGCCGGGCGGCGAGGCGCCGTGCGCCGTCGAGATCGAGCGCGCCCGACTCGGTGAAGGGCGTGACCATCGCGCACAGGGCGCGGCCGAAGGGCGCGGGGCGAGGGGCGTCTGTCGTCATGCGAGTAGTGTCGGCGGCTCGACAGTGTAGCTCCACTTAATTCTTCTACGAGATAGTGGTAAGCGATGCTTCAGTTACGTCCGTGTGCGCGGGCAAGGGTAGTGCCGCCGGGGCCGGGGTACCCGGGGTGCTCCGAACCGAGAGGAGGCGGGAACACCGTGACCGGAACCATGCACACGAGGCCGGTGCGCGACGAGCAGCACTCCGTGGGCGAACTCGTCGGGCAGGCCACCGAGCAGCTCTCACGGCTCGTGCGCCAGGAAGTGGCCCTGGCCAAGATGGAACTGGCCGAGAAGGGCAAGCGGGCCGGGCGCGGCGGCGGAATGCTCGGTGCCGCGGGCGCCATCGCCTACGTGGGCCTGTTCGCCCTGGCAGGCACGGCCACCGCCGCGCTCTCGCTGGTGCTGCCCGTCTGGGCCGCGGCGCTCATCGTGACGGCGGTGCTCTTCGTGATCGCCGGCGTCCTGGCCATGGCCGGTCGCTCCCAGCTCCGCCGGGCCGTGCCGCCCAAGCCGGAGGAGACCCTCGACAGCGTCAAGGCCGACGTGGACCAGATCAGGGAAAGGGCACATCGATGACCGACGCGACGGGCCGGGACGGCACGAGGAGCGGCTCCACGGCGCAGCCGGTCGGCGGAGCCAAGGGCCCCGACGAGCTGAGGCAGCAGATCGAACGGACCCGCGGAGAACTCGGCGACACCGTCGAGGAACTGGCGGGCAAGGCGGACGTGAAGGGCCGCGCCAAGGCCCGGGCCGCCGACCTGAGGGACAAGGCCGGAGCCATGACCGTGCAGCTGCGCAGCTCGGCGGCGCACGCCGGGCACGCCGTGCAGGACAAGGCCGGCCGGGCCGGCCACGCCGCACAGGACAAGGTCCCGGGACGGGACGGAGGGCGGCGGCACACCGCGTCGTCCGGACGGGCCGGGGGTGCGGTGCGCGCGGGGCTCGGGCATCCGCGCGCCGTGCTGGTGGCAGGGGCGGTGGCGGGCGTGGTGCTCGGGGCGAGCCTGGTGCGGCGCCGCCACCACGGGCACTGCTGAGACCGTGTACGAGAACGGGTGGGGGGGGGGGGGGGGGGGGGGGGGGGGGGGGGGGGCGCCCGCCCCCGCCGGCCCGGGGGGGGGGGGTGGGGGGGGTAATGTAGTCTGGGGGGCGTGGTGTGGGGGGGGGCGGGC
>NZ_JBITFE010000005.1:455545-574315 GCF_044455745.1 Streptomyces sp. NPDC051136
CGCCCCCCCCCCCCCCCCCCGCGCGGCGCCGCCCCCCCCCGCGCCCCCCCCCCCCCCCCCCCCCCCCCCCCCCCCCCCCCCCCCCCCCCCCCCCCCCCCCCCCCCCGCCGTGGAGGAAGGGCTTGACCTCACCTTTGGTCGAGGTCGGAGGGTGGTGCTCGCACGCACCGTGCGCCCGACGACGATCGACCACCGGAGGCCGGCATGACCCGCCGCACCGACGCCCACCCCCAGCTCGACCGCACCGACGCCCTGGCGCCCTTCTTCAGCACCTGGCGGGTGGGCACCCCCGAACGGCAACGGCAGACCGTCGAGGCCGTCGCCCACACCTGGGAGAGCCGCCCCTGGCCCGCCGAGGACCTGCGCGGCTACCACGTCTACACCGGCCATGACGGCACTACGCTGCTGCACCACTCCCAGTGGGCGAGCGAGCAGGCGTACGAGGCCTTCGTGAAGACGCGGCGGCAGGAGCGCGTCGACGAGATCGACACCGCCGTGCCGGACATCGAGCGGCTCGAACTGCGCAGGTACCGGCGCTACCGCAGCGGGACCCGCGAGGACCGGGCCGCGGCCGTCGTCCCCGGCTGCGTCGTGATCGTCGACGTCGTGTTCGAGGGCCCCGATCCCGACCGGCAGCGCGCCTGGGTGGACGCCGTCTTCGAGGCCCTGGAGAGCGACCCGGCGCCGCACCCCGGCGGCCTCTCCGCCCACTTCCACCTCAGCACCGACGGCACCCGCGTCCTCAACTACGCCGAGTGGGAGAGCGCCCAGGCCCACATCGACGCCCTGGCCGCCCCGGGCGAGGGCGTCGGACGGGGATCCGCGCGGTGGGAGCGGGTGCGGAACTGGCCCGGCCTGAAGAGCAGCGCGGTCAACCGCTACGACCACGCGCTCGGCCTCGTGCCCCGCTGAACCCGCCCCCGGCGCCGGCCCGTCAGGGACGGAACCGCAGCACCTGCGGGTCGTGGTCGCTGATCTGGTCGTGGAACTCCGCGTTGACGTGCACGCTGTCGTACGACAGGCGGCCGTCGCGGCGGACCGACGGGCTGACCAGGATCTGGTCCAGAACCTGGCTGTTGCCCTGGTACACGTACGAGTAACGCTCGCTGCGCGGCAGCGACTTCACCGCCGACCACAGGGCGCCGCCGTCCTCCAGGAGGCGGGCGGTCCTCGAGAACTCGAAGTCGTTGATGTCACCGAGGACGACCACGTCCGCGTTCTTCTGGGCGGCCAGGATCTCCTTGACGAAGGTGTTCACCACCGTCGCCTGGGCGTGGCGCTGGGTCTCCGAGCTGCGCGACGGCGGCTGGTACTGCGCCGTCAGACCCTGGTCGCCGCCCTTGGAGTTGAAGTGGTTGGCGATCACGACGACCGTCCGGCCGCGGAAGACGAACTCGCCCGCCAGCGGCTTGCGGCTGTTCTCCCAGGCCGCGTTCGCCGGGTCGACCCGGCCGGGGGAGAGCGTCAGCGCCGCCTTGCCGCGCACCTTGCGCACCCCCGTCGCGGTGGTCGCGTCGCCGCCCGCGCGGTCGGTGAACGAGACCCGCTCGGGGTTGAACAGGAACGCCTGGCGGATGTTGCCGCCGGGTTCACCGCCGTCCGCCTTGTCCACCGGGTCGATGCCCCGCCAGTCGTAGCGGGGGCCGCCGGCCGCGACGATCGCGTCGATCAGCTTGCCGACCGTCGCGTCGGCGGCGACGGTGCCGTCGTCCGTGGCGCCGTTGTCGTCCTGGATCTCCTCCAGCGACACGATGTCGGGCGACTTGAGGTGGTGCACGATCGCGTCGGCGTGGGCGGCGAACGTGCCGTCCGACGGGTCGAGGTTCTCGACGTTGTACGTCGCCACCGCCAGCTCGCGCCCGCTCTGCCGGCGCGTCGACTCGCGCTGCGTGCCGCCCTTCTCCAGAGCGCCGATCTCGCCCGCGACCAGCGTGTAACCGCCGAACTGGTTGTAGTCCAGCGGCCCGGAGGTGGTGCCCGCAAGCGTGTCGCCCACGTCGGCGGCGGGGAAGTCGGCCGGCTTGCCCAGCGACTGGATCTGCAGCCGGCCGGTGTTCTCGTCGTCGTAGGAGCCGTACACCGTGCCGCCGCGGCGGTTGGCGTTCTCCCGGGGCTTCACCGTGACCCACAGCTCGGTGTACGGGTCCGAGGCGCCGACCACCCGGGCGTCGGAGACCCGGACGTTCATGCCCTCCAGGGACTCGTAGTAGTCCAGGGCGTAGCGGGCGGGGCGCAGCGCCAGGGCGTTGACCGACCCGTTCGCGGCCTCGTCGCCCCGCGGAGCGTACGCGCCCGGGACGGAGCGGGCGGAGACGGTGGTCGCGGCCGGGACGGCGTTGCCGCTCGAGACGACGGTGACCGTCGGGCGGGTGATCTCGGTCAGCGACTGGTTCCCCGAGGACGTGCCGCCGGGGACGAACTCCGAGACCGTGCCGGAGACGGTGACCGCGTCACCGACGGCGACCTCGGGAGCCTTGCTCGTGAAGACGAAGACGCCCTCACTGGTGGCCGGGTCGGCGTCCGGCCGCGGGTCCTGCATCCAGAAGCCCTTGGAGGAGCCGTAGCCGCGGACGCCGGTGACGATTCCGGCCACGTCCGTGACCTGCTCGCCTGCGTACGGGGACAGCCTGGTGCTGCCCTGGATGTCGTGGACGCGCACGGAACCGGCCGCTGCCGGGCCGGCGTGCGCGGGCACGGTGAGGACGACGGTGGACGCCGCCGAGCAGACGGCGGCGACGGTGAGCGCGGCGAGGCGCGCGGAGGACTTGCTGGCCAACGGATCCCTCCGGGGATGTGACGTGGCGCCGGGGCGAGGGTGGGAGGCGAGGGGCAGCAGGCCGCACGTGGGACACCTGGGACCTGAGTGAACACGTGCCCCCCGGCCCGCCCCCCGCTTTCTACGCGCGTCAATCTCCTGCCTGGCCACGCCAGTTGTCAAGGTTTCGGCCATGTACTCCACCCGACGGGGAGATGAACCGGGCGGCATGGGTGGAAACCCGTCTAGGCTGAGCAGTCGTACGGCGGTCAAGAGGCGCGCGAGGAGAAACTTCCCATGTCAGACAGCTCCACCCTGCCGCCCGCACGGCTGCGCCCCGAAGCGGAGCTGGCCCGCGAAGCGCTGTCCGCGCCGGTCCTCGCCCGGGCCGCGCGACTCGCCCGCTGGGCAGGCCCCGACACCCGTGTCGACGCGGGCGGCGGACTAGTCGAGGAACAGCTGCCGGCGGCGGCCGGGCAGCTCGGGCTGAGCGGGGACGACGCCGCCGCCCACGCGAGCGAGGCCTGGCGCATCGCCGTGGACACCGGGCTCGTCGAGATCACCGACGAGGAGACGGGCACCGTGGCCCCGGGCGAGGACCTCGCCCTGCTCTCCGGCTCGCCCCAGGACGTGCTCGGGCTCTGGCTCACCGCCCTGGAGGCCGTGCTCGCCGACGCGAGCGTCCCCGACCTCGACGACCTCGTCGACGCGATGGCAGAGGGCGGCGAGGTCGACCTCTCCTCCCTCGACTGGGACCCCGAGGCCGAGTCCGAGTTCCTCGACGGCGTGCTCGGCAACCTCTACCTGCTCACCGTCGGCGAGGACGGCCCCGGCGACGCCCCGGTGCCGCTGCCCGCGCTGGCCGCCTCGGTGATCGTGCCCAGCGACATGGGTGAGCCCAGCAACGAGGTGCTGGAGCAGGTCTCGGACGCGATGATGCGCCTGGACGACCAGTTCCGGCTGCTCGAGCCCATCGGTCTCGTCGCGTACCAGCCGGTCGACGAGGCGCTCATGGCCGACGCCGACGAGGAGCCCGCCGCGCCCCTCGACGAGGCCGACGTCACGCGCTACGGCATGGTGCGGCTCACCCCGCTCGGCCTGTACGGGCTGCGCGCCCGGCTCCTGGACGCCGGCTTCGAGGCCCCCGCCGTCGGCGACCTCGCCGACAAGGGCGCCGACGCGCTGCTCGACGGCACCGCCCCCTACCCGCCGGGTGCCGCCCACGCCGAGACCCAGCTGTGGCTGGCCGGACGGAGCGCCCTCGACGCCGCCCGCGAACTGCTGGCGGCGGCCCGCGGGTCCGACCCCGGCGCGCCGCTGCGCAGGCTCCGCTGCCAGCAGGCGCTCTCCCTCGTCGGTGCGGAGGCCGAGCCCGCGCTGCGGGAGGTCCTCGACGACGCCGAACTGGGCGGCCTGGCCCGGGTATGGCTCACCGAGCACGGTGCCCGGGACGTGCCGGCCCCGCCGCAGGAGATGGTCTTCTGGCTGACCATCGACACCGTCGCCGCCCAGCTCGCCGCCGAGGGCAACTCCGAGGAGCTGCGCGCCCTGGTGGAGGGGCTCGCCCGCCAGCACAGCGGTTTCTTCGACACGGCCTGGCGGGTCGGGCACCCCGCGACGCCGGACGTCCTGGAGGCGATGGGGCGGCTGCATCCCGACAAGAAGATCGCCAAGGAGGCCCGCAAGGCGGCCTTCAAGGCACGCTCCCAGCAGGGCGGCTGACCGGCCGACCCGCGGGCGGTGAACGGACGGTCGGCGGGGCGGGGCCCGCGGCGGGACCGGGGGCCCGAGGGCGGGGCTCATGGCGGGACGGGGGCCCCGAGGGCGGGGCTCATGGCGGGACCGGGGGCCCGAGGGCGGGGCTCGTGACGGGACCGGGGACCCGAGGGCGGGGCCCTCGGCCGGTCGGAGAGGTCTCCGCCCGTTCAGGTCCCGTTCAGCAACCGGTGGGACTCCCGTTCAGGCACGGGCGGAACCGTGACGCCGGACCGAGGTCCGCCACCCTCCACGGCCCGCCCACCGTCACAGGAGACACCATGTCGCTCACCCGCAGGGACTTCGCCAGCCGATCCGCGCTCACCGGCGCCGGGGTCGTGCTGGCGGGCAGCGTCGGCGCCCTCGCGACCGCCCCGAACGCCCTCGCGTCCACGGACACCGACAGCGTGGGGGAGGAGCAGGAGCGCGGCCACGGACACGGCCACCACCACGACGAGCACGGCGGGGTCGGCTACGGACCGCTGGTCCCGGACCCGGACGGCATCCTCGCCCTGCCCGCCGGATTCCGGTACGAGATCATCACCTACTCCGGCCGCACCAAGCTGGAGACCGGCGAGTACACCCCGTCCAACCACGACGGCACCGCCACCTTCGCCGGCCCGCGCGGCACCACCCTCCTCGTCAACAACCACGAGCTCGGCGGCCACCGCGACGACTGGCCGCACCCCGTCCCGCTCACCGAGGGTCTCGTCTACGACCCGGCCGCCGCCGGTGGCTGCACGGTCGTCGAGGTCCGTCGCGGCGGTCACGTCGCCGAGTGGGTCGGCATCGCCGGGACCGCCACCAACTGCGCGGGCGGCAGCACTCCGTGGGGCACCTGGCTGACCTGCGAGGAGACCGAGGACAAGGCCGGCAAGAACGGCATGACCAAGGACCACGGCTACGTCTTCGAGGTCGACCCCGAGGACCGCCGCGCCAACCGCGACCCCAAGCCGGTCAAGGCGTTCGGCCGTTACGCCCACGAAGCCGTCGTCATCGACCCCAAGCGCGGCCACGCCTACCTCACCGAGGACGCCTCGGGCCCCAACGGCCTGCTCTACCGCTGGACCCCGCCGGAGCACTTCCGGCACGGCCGCGGCCGGCTGCGCACCCTCGCCGACGACGCCGGAGTCCTCCAGGCGTTCAAGTGCTTCGACTCCGGCGGCAAGTTCGTCGACGACCTCTCCCGCGCCACCAAGACCGGCACCGTCTACGGCGTCGACTGGGTCGACGTCCCCGACCGCGACGCGAAGACCACCTCCGTGCGCAAGCAGTTCACCGCCGGCCAGGTCACCCGCGCCCGCAAGCTGGAGGGCATGTGGTGGGCCGACGGCGGCACCTACATCGTCTCCTCCTACGCCCGTGACGAGAGCCCCGGCCGCCCGCACGACGGCCAGGTCTGGTTCTACGACCCCAAGCGCCGCACCCTGACGCTGAAGGTCCTGCTCGGCGTCAACGCCGACCCGTCCGCCGACGGCGCCTTCGACGGCCCCGACAACATCACCGTCTCCCCGTACGGCGGCCTGGTCATCGCCGAGGACGGCGAGGGCGTCCAGCACCTGTTCGGCGCCACCGACAGCGGCCGCACCTACCCCATCGCCCGCAACGAACTGAACCAGGGCACGGAGGACGAGCCCGAGTACAGCGAGTTCACCGGCGTCACCTTCTCGCCCGACGGCCGGACCCTCTACGCCAACATCCAGACGCCGGGCATCATGCTGGCGATCACGGGACCGTGGAAGCGGCAGAAGCGCCGGTAATTAATTCGGTCGCCCGAACGACGGCCGCCCTTTTAGAGTGATGAACGTCCAGGTGCGAAGGCAGGACCTACTTCCACTCATAATGGGGCGGTCACGGGTTCGAGTCCCGTCACCGGCACAACGCGCCGGTGTAGCTCAGGGGTCAGAGCACCTTGTCGGTTCCGCCGACCTGAACTCTGGACATCCACAACTTCACGCACCTCCCGGTGCGCGGGCCGCGGCTACTTCTTCTCGCAAAAGAATCCCATGCCGCTGCCGACCTGATCTCGGGAGGCGCAGCAGCTGACAGGGTGCCCGGTGCGCAGGCAGCGGATACTCCTTGGATCGGAAGGTCGCGGGTTCGAATCCCGTCATCGACTTCGGGTCGGTGCAGCTCAATCCGGCAGAGCATCCGACTGTTCCGTCGCCGATTCCGACCTCGGGCGCCCTTCCGCTGCCGTGTCTCCCTCCGGAAATGTTCGAGCTTTCGAGAATTCGGGGGAATTCACCATGGCGCGATTCAACACGAAGGCCGCGAAGGCGCGGCCCACCTCGCGCGTGACCTCGACCGGCCGCGTGCTGCGCACCTACGAGGGCGGCCGTGGTACCGAGCGGGACGCGCGCTCCGAGCTCTTCCTGCTGTCCGTGGCCAACCTGGTGTCCCAGCAGACCTTCTACGAGTCCGGCACCGCCCGCGACGACCGCTTCGCCACGCTCGTGCGCGACCTCGCCGTCACCGACCCGTCCTGGACGGCCGGCCTGCTCGGCTGGCTGCGCGGCGAGGGCAACCTGCGCACCGCCTCGATCGTCGGTGCCGCCGAGTACGTCAAGGCCCGTCTCGACGTCGGCGTGACCGACGGTCCGTCGAACCGCCAGGTCGTCGCCTCCGTGCTGCGGCGGCCCGACGAGCCCGGTGAACTGCTCGCCTACTGGACCGCGACCTACGGCCGTGCCGTGCCCAAGCCGGTCAAGCGGGGCCTCGCCGACGCCGTACGACGGCTCTACCACGGCAAGTCGCTGCTGAAGTACGACACCGCGTCCAAGGGATACCGCTTCGGCGACGTCCTCAACCTGGTGCACCCGTCGCCCGACCCGGACAAGCCGTGGCAGGGCGAGCTGTTCCGGTACGCCCTGGACCGCCGGCACAACCCGGACACCGCGGTGCCGCCCGCCTCGGACCGCGTGCTGACCGCGCACCGCGAGCTGATGGCGCTGCCCGTCGACCAGCGGCGCGCGGTGGTCACGGCGCCCGACGGCGCCGAGCGGCTCGCGGCGGCGGGCATCACCTGGGAGATGCTGGCCGGCTGGCTCCAGGGCCCGATGGACAGGGCCGCCTGGGAAGCGGTGATCCCGTCCATGGGAGCGATGGCGTTGGCCCGCAACCTGCGCAATCTCGACGAGGCCGGTGTCTCGGACGAGGTCGCGGCCCGGGTGGCGGCGCGGATCAGCGACCCGGCCGAGGTGGCGCGCTCGCGGCAGTTCCCGTTCCGCTACCTGGCCGCGTACCGGCACGCGCCGTCGCTGCGCTGGTCGTACCCGCTGGAGCAGGCGCTCGGCCACTCGCTGGCCAACGTGCCCGCGCTGGGCGGCCGGACCCTGGTCCTCGTGGACCGGTCGGGATCGATGTTCTACTCGCGGATGTCGGACCGCTCCGAGCTCACCCGGGCCGACGCGGCGGCGGTCTTCGGCACGGCGCTGGCGCTGCGGGCGGCCGACGCGGACCTGGTCGAGTTCGGTTCGTCGAGCAACCGCGTGACGTACCGCAAGGGCGAGTCGGTGCTGAAGATCCTGGGCCGTTTCGGCGACCTCGGCGGCACCGACACCACCGAGGCGGTACGGCGCCACTACCGGAAGCACGACCGGGTGCTGATCGTCACCGACGAGCAGTACGCGTACAGCCGGCACGGCGACCCGACCGAGCAGGTGCCGCGGGACGTGCCCGTCTACACCTGGAACCTCGCCGGGTACCGGGCGGGCCACGGCCCGTCGGGCCAGGCGAACCGGCACACCTTCGGCGGGCTCTCCGACGCCGCGTTCCGGATGGTCCCGCTGCTCGAGGCGGGGCGGGACGCCGACTGGCCGTGGGACACCGGGGCCGAGCACGCGCGGTAGGGTGCCGGGAAGGTTGCCCGGGGTGCAGGGAGGGGCTGTGGCGCAGGTCAGGCCCATGCGGGCGGATGCGCGGCGTAATCGTGAGCGGTTGCTGGCGGTCGCGGCGGAGGCGTTCGCCGAGCACGGTGAGGGCGCCTCCCTGGACGACATCGCCCGGCGGGCCGGGGTGGGGGTGGGCACCCTCTACCGGCACTTCCCGACGCGGCAGGCCCTGCTGGAGGCCGCCTACCTGGAGCGCCTGGAGGCGATCGCGGCCCGCGCCGACGTGATCGCGGCCGCCCGGCCGCCGGGCGCGGCACTCGTGGCGTGGCTCGACGAACTGGCCGTCGGAATGCTCCACGTGCGCGGGCTCAAGGCGCTGCTCGGTACGGCCGTCACCGGCGGCGGACCCGCGTGCGGGGACTGCGTGCGGGGCGCGGCGGTCCGGCTCGTGGGCGCCGCGCAGGAGGCGGGGGAACTGCGGCCGGACGTCGAGCCCGTCGAGGTGCTGCGGCTGCTGCACGGGGTGGTGACGGCGGCGGAGGCGGCCGGCGAGGTGGACGGGACAGCCGTGCGGCGGTACCTGACGCTGCTGTTGGAGGGTCTGGTACGGCGGTAGGGGCCGCCCCCGCAGGACGGGGGCGGCTCCTCGGCTCGCGGCGCGGTCCGCTACAGCGCCTGCGCGGCCGGCTTCACCATGCCGCGGACCGTGCGGGACTTGACGAAGTCGCCCATCGCGGTCATCTCCCACTCACCGGAGTACTGGCGGATCAGCTTCGCCATCATCACGCCGGTCTGCGGCTCGGCGCTGGTGAGGTCGAAGCGGACCAGCTCCTCGCCGGTGGCGGCGTCCAGGAGTCGGCAGTAAGCCTTGGCGACCTCGGTGAACTTCTGGCCCGAGAAGGAGTTCACCGTGAAGACCAGGCCGCTGACCTCCTGCGGGAGCCGGCCCAGGTCCACGACGATCACCTCGTCGTCACCGCCGCCCTCACCGGTCAGGTTGTCGCCGGAGTGCTTGATCGCGCCGTTGACGATGGAGAGCTTGCCGAAGTAGCAGCTGTCGATGTGGTTGCGCTGCGGACCGTAGGCGATGACCGACGCGTCCAGGTCGATGTCCTTGCCGCGGTACGCCGGCTCCCAGCCGAGACCCATCTTGACCTGGGAGAGCACCGGCCGGCCGCCCTTGACCAGGGACACCGTCTGGTTCTTTTGGAGGCTGACCCGGCCCTTGTCGAGGTTGATCTTGCCGGTGCCCGGGGCGGGGGCCGGCGGCGCGGCGGGCGGGGCCGGCGGCGCGGCCGGCATCGTGGGCGCGGCGGCGGGCGGGGGCGTTGCCGCGTGGGACCGCTGCGGGGTCGCCGGCTGGGCCGGGGGAGCGGCCGCCGCGGGCTCCTCCACCGTGACGCCGAAGTCCGTGGCGATGCCGGCCAGGCCGTTGGCGTACCCCTGGCCGACCGCGCGGGCCTTCCAGGCGCCGCCTCGCAGGTAGACCTCCACGATCACCAGGGCGGTCTCGGAGCCGAGCTGCGGGGGCGTGAAGGTGGCGAGGACGGAGCCGTCGTCCGCGTTGCGGATGGTGGCGGTGGGTTCGATGCCCTGGAAGGTCTGCCCGGCCGCGTCCGGGCTGGCGGTGACGACGATCTTCTCGATGCCCGGCGGGACGGCGGCGGTGTCGACCGTGATCGCGTCCGGGGCGCTGCCGCCGCCGGAGCGGTAGGTCACGCCCTGGCCGGCGGGCTGGTTGTAGAAGATGAAGTCGTCGTCGGAGCGCACCTTGCCGTCGGCGGTGAGCAGCAGGCCCGATACGTCGAGCCGCACGGGCGCGGCGACGTCCACCGTGACGCGGGCGGCGGAGAGGGGGATGTTCGAGCCGGGGGTCATAGCTGTCATGCCGGGTGAACGAGCGGGGGCGTTTTACCGTTCCCTTACCCGGGGGCCAATCGGGTCGGGGCCGTGTCCCGCCTGGTCAGCGGCGGTTTCGGGGGTGGTTGCGGGCCGTGCGTTCGTTGCCGTGCTTGTAGTTGCCGGTCCAGCGGGCCATGACCTGCTGCGGGTCGCCCGCCTCGACCTCTTGGAGGAAGCGGGCGGCTCGGGAGCCGTTGAGGGTGGTGGCGGGGTGGTTGTGGTGGGTGATGTGGACGGTGCCGGATGCGGAGGCGGTGTAGGCGAAACCGTGGGGTTCGGGCATGCGGGGGATCGTACGGGCGGTGGGGGCGGCGGGCTCGGGTTTTCGCCCCCGCCTCCCCTTCCCGCCCTTGGGGGCCCCGCCCTTGGGGGCTGCCGCCTCCCGGACCCCCGTTGCCGGCCTGGACGGCCTCGTCCTCAGGCACTCGTCCTCAGGCACTCGTCCTCAGGCACTCGTCCTCAGGCACCGGACGGGCTGTGCGGTCACGGCACGACGACGATCTTGCGGCCCACGCCCGCCGCGAACTGCTCCAAGGCCTGCGGATAGCGGTCCAGCTCGATGCGGTCGCTGATGAAGACGTCCGGGTCCAGGACCCCGTTGGCGAAGAGTTCCGCCGCGCGCTCGTAGCTGTGCAGGACCGCCATCGAACCGGTGATGGTGATCTCCTGGTTGTAGATGCGGTACGGGTCGATCTGCACGCGCGTCGCGTAGTCGGCGACGCCGAACTGGAGGAACGTGCCGGCCTTGGCGACCCGGTCCAGGCCGTCCTGGATCGCGGCCGCGTTGCCCGTGGCGTCGATGACGAGGTCCCAGCCCTGGGGGCGGTCCAGTTCGTCCGGGGTCGCGGCCGACGCCGAGACGCCGAGGCCGCGGGCGGTCTCCAGCCGGGCCGGGTTGAGGTCGACCATGTCGACGCTGGCCGCGCCCGTCCGCTTGGCCAGCTCCAGCATCATCAGGCCCATCGTGCCGGAGCCGTAGATCAGGACGTGGGCGCCGAGGCGGGACCGGAGGACGTCGTAGCCGCGGACCGCGCAGGAGAGCGGCTCGATCAGGGCCGCGTCCTGGGTGCGGACGTGCTCGGGGAGCTTCACGCAGTTCGCGACCGGCGCCACCGCGTACTGCGCGGCGCCGCCCGCCGTCGTGACGCCGATGGCGGCCCAGCGTTCGCAGAGGTTGTTGTGACCGGTGCGGCAGTAGCGGCACTCGTAGCAGTAGAGCGAGGGGTCGACCGCGACCCGGTCGCCGACGGCCACCTCCGTGACCTGGGCGCCGACGCCGACCACCGCGCCGGCGAACTCGTGGCCCGGCACGATCGGGAGCTTGGGCGCGAACTCGCCCTGGAGGATGTGCAGGTCGGTGCCGCACAGTCCGCAGGCGGCGACCTCGACGACGACCTCGCGCGGGCCCGGGGTCGGGTCGGGGACGTCGGTGACGACGGCGCGGCCCACGGACTCGATGACGGCGGCCTTCATTTCACGGCTCCCAACGACAGGCCCTGGACGAGTTTGTCCTGGGCGGCGAACCCCGCGGCGAGCACCGGCAGGGAGATGACGAGCGACGCGGCGCACACCTTGGCCAGGAAGAGGCCCTGGCTGGTGATGAAGCCGGTCAGGAAGACGGGGGCGGTCTCGGCGACCACGCCCGTCAGCACCCGGGCGAAGAGCAGTTCGTTCCAGCTGAAGATGAAGCAGATGAGGGAGGTCGCCGCGATGCCCGGGAGGGCGATGGGGGCCACGACCCGGACGAGGATCGTGGGCAGTTTCGCGCCGTCCACCCGGGCCGCCTCGATGATGGCGACGGGGACCTCGGCCAGGAAGGACTGCATCATCCAGACCGCGATCGGCAGGTTCATCGAGGTGTAGAGGATGACCAGCAGCCAGATGTTGTCCAGCATGCCGGTGTTCTTGGCGAACAGGTAGATCGGCAGCAGGCCCGCCACCACCGGCAGCATCTTGGTGGACAGGAAGAAGAACAGGACGTCCGTCCACTTCTTCACCGGGCGGATGGACAGGGCGTAGGCGGCGGGCAGGGCCAGGATCAGGACGAAGAGGGTCGAGGCGAGCGACGCCACCGCGGAGTTGACCAGGGCGGGCCAGGGGCTGGCGCCGCCGCCCGCGCCGAAGAACTCCCGGTAGCCGTCCAGCGTCAGCGACGCCGCGAAGGAGGGCGGGTTGGTGGCGGCGTCAGTCTCCGAGTGGAAGGAGGTCAGCGCCATCCAGGCGATGGGCAGGAAGAAGACGATGCCGGCCAGCCAGGCCACCAGGCCGAGACCGGCACCGGTCCTGCGGCGGGTGGGTGCGGGCTTGGCGTCGGTGACGGCGGGTCGTACGGCGGTGGCGGTCATGCGCGGCCGGCCTCCTCGCGGAACAGGGACGACACCACGCGCAGCGCGAAGGTGGCGAGGACGATCGAGCCGATGACGACCAGGACGCCCGCGGCCGAGGCGAGGCCGTTCTCGTGGGCCTGGTAGAAGGTCTGGTAGACGGTGTAGGGCAGGTTGGCCGTGCCCAGGCCGCCCGAGGTGATGGTGAAGACGGCGTCGAAGTTCTGGACGATGTAGATCGAGCCGAGCAGTGCGCCGAGTTCGAGGTAGCGGCGCAGGTGGGGCAGGGTGAGGTGGACGAAGATCTGCCAGTCGCCCGCGCCGTCCACCCGGGCGGCCTCGATCTGCTGCTGGTCCCGGCTCTGGAGGCCGGCCAGCAGGATGAGCATCATGAACGGCGTCCACTGCCACACCAGTGAGGCCTCGACCGCCAGCAGCGGGGTGTCCGAGATCCAGTCCGGCTGCGGCCCGCCGACGTAGTGCAACAACCCGTTGAGCAGGCCGTACTCGGGGTTGTAGAGGACGTGCTTCCAGAGCAGCGCCGCCGCCACCGGGACCACGAGGAACGGGGCGATGAGGAGCGTGCGGACCACGCCGCGGCCCTTGAACCTCCGGTCGAGGAGCAGGGCCAGGGCGAGGCCCAGGACCAGGCTGACCAGGACCACCGCCACGGTCAGCAGGATCGTCGTCCACACCGACTTGCGCAGCGCCGGGTCGCTCAGGACGTCGCCGTAGTTGGCGAAGCCGGTGAAGTGGCGGGCGTCCGGGTAGAGGGCGTTCCAGTCGAAGAAGGAGATCACCAGCGTCGCCACGAAGGGCAGCTGGGTGACCGCGATCATGAAGATCAGGGCGGGGAGGAGAGGGGCGCGGGTGGCCCAGGCGCGCAGCCGGCCGGACGGCGGGCGGACGGCGGGGCGTGTGTGGTCGGGGGCGGCCGAGGGGGCCGTGGTCGTGGCGGTCATCGTCCCTCGTACTCCTCGGAGATCTGCTCGGCGAGCTGCTGGGACTTCTTCAGGGCCTCCTCGACGGACTGGCGTCCGGCGACGGCCGCGCTGATCTCCTGGGAGACCTTGGTCCCGAGGTCGGTGAACTCGGGGATGCCGACGAACTGGATGCCGGGCGCGGGCCGCGGCTGCACGCCGGGGTCCTTGGGCCTGGCGCCCTCGATGGCCTTCCTGGTCATCTCCTGGAAGGCGGCGGCCTCCTCGACGTAGGCCGGGTTCTCGTACGTCGAGGCGCGCTTGCCGGCCGGGACGTTGGACCAGCCGAACTCGTCGCCGACCAGCTGCTCGTACTCCTTGCCGGACGCCCAGGAGACGAACTTCCACGCCTTGTCGGAGTTGCGGGAGGCCTTCTGGATGCCCCAGGCCCAGGTGTAGAGCCAGCCGGAGTAGTCGGTCTTCTCCACCGGGGCCGGGGCGTAGCCGACCTTGCCCTTGACCGGGGACTCGGCCGCGTCCAGGGAGCCGGCCGCGGACGTGGCGTCGTACCACATGGCGACCTTGCCCTGCGTCATGTTGTTCAGGCACTCGGCGAAGCCGGACTGGGCGGCGCCCGACTCGCCGTGTTCGCGGACCAGGTCGACGTAGAACTTCGTCGCCTTCTGCCACTCGGGGGAGTCGAGGCGGGCCGTCCAGTCCTGGTCGAACCAGGTGCCGCCGAAGGTGTTCACGACCGTCGTCAGGGGCGCCATCAGCTCGCCCCAGCCGGGCAGCCCGCGCAGGCAGATGCCCTTCATGCCGGGCTCGGCCCCGTCGAGCTCCTCGGCGAACCGCGCCACCTGGGACCAGGTGGGGTGCTCGGGCATCTCCAGACCCGCCTCGGCGAACAGGTCCTTGCGGTACATCAGGAAGGACGACTCGCCGTAGAAGGGCTGGCCGTAGAGCTTGCCGTCGTCGCCGGCGAGGGACTCGCGCATCGGGCCGAGGACGTCCTCCTCGTCGTAGGCCGGGTCCTTCGCGACGTAGGAGTCCATCTCGTGCAGCCAGTCGTTGCGGGCGTAGATCGGTATCTCGTAGTTGGAGAGGGTCGCCACGTCGTACTGGCCCGCCTGGTTGGCGAAGTCCTGGCTGATCTTGTCGCGGACGTCGTTCTCCGGCAGGACGGTGAAGTTCACCTTGATGCCGGTGTCCTTGGTGAAGTGGTCCGCGGTGAGTTTCTGCAACTCGACCATCTGCGGGTTGTTGACCATCAGGACGTTGATGGCGTTGCCGCCGGATCCGGCGCCGCCCGCCCCGACCCAGCAGCCGGTGAGCAGCGGGGCGAGCAGCGTCCCTGCGGCGGCCATGGCGAGCGTGGCTCGTGGCCTCCGTCGGCTGTGGGTTCGCATGGATCGCTCCTGAACGTATGGGGAGGTATAGGGAGACAAAGGGCAGTGGAGGACAGGGGTGTGCCGTGCGGGGAGGGGAGGCGGCCGGTGCTCAGACGCGGATGACCTGAGGCCCCAGCAGTGAGTAGCGGTGGGCCTCGGCCGAGGGCAGCAGCGTGCTGGTGACGATGGCCTCCAGGGCGCCGATCTCCGCGAACCGGCAGAAGCTCACCGCCCCGAACTTGGTGTGCGCGCCGACGAACACCGTGCGGCGGGCGGCCCGCACGGCCTGCGCCTTGACCTCGCTGACCGCGGGGTCGGGGGTGGTGAGGCCGTGTTCGCGGGAGATGCCGTTGGCGCCGATGTAGGCCAGGTCCACGACGAAGCCGGCCAGCATCTTCGTCGTCCAGTGGTCGACGGTGGCCAGGGTGCCCGAGCGGACCCGGCCGCCGAGCAGCAGGACGGAGGTGTCGCCGGCCTCGGCCAGCGCGCCGGCGACCGGCAGGGACGCGGTGACCACGGTCAGCGGCCGGTCGCGGGGGAGGGCCTCGGCGATGAGCTGCGGGGTGAAGCCCTCGTCGACGAAGACCGTCTCCGCGTCGCCGAGCAGTTCGACGGCGGCGGAGGCGATCCGGCGCTTCTCGGGCACGTGGCTGGTGGCCCGGAAGGCGAGTGTCGTCTCGAAGCCGGCGCTCTCCACCGGGTAGGCGCCGCCGTGGGTGCGGCGGACCAGGCCGTGGTCCTCCAGGGCGCGCAGGTCCCGGCGTACGGTCTCCTTGGCGACGCCCAGCTCGGCCGCGAGCGCGGTGACGTCGACCGAGCCGGTGGCGCGGGCGACCCGCACGATCTCGTGGCGACGCTCTTCCGTCGTCCTCGTGCCCATGCCGAACACCTGCCTCACCGCCTCGTCGCCGTGTGGTTGCCCGTTCGGGCCCGCTCGGCCCTTGGGGGAAGTTCTACAGCGGCCGCGCGGCACTGACCAGGTCTGTTGCGGACCCGATACTGCCCGGGTGTGCCCGTTTGCGATGCCGGGCGCCCGTCTCGGACCTGGGGCGCAGCGCCGGGAGGGGTGAGAACGGGCAGGGCGGATGCCCGCATGCGGAAGCGGACGGGCCCGTTCGGTGCCCGTCCGCCTCCGCTCGGTCCTCTTCCGGTCAGTACGGCCAGATCGGCGGGTCGGTCACGAAGTGGCCGCCGAGGCGCGCGTGCGCGGGGTTGCCGGGGTCGAGCTCGCCCTGCTCGGCGATCAGTTTCCCGGCGTACGGCTCGGAGTCGTCCCGTGGCTCGTAACCGAGCGCCCGCGCGGAGGTGAGGTCCCACCACAGGCGGGTGTTGGCGGAGGAACCGTGGACGACGGTGTGGCCCACGTCCTGCGCGGTGAGCGCCGCGTGGAAGAGGCGGGCGCCGTCCGCGGGGCTCATCCACACCGAGAGCATGCGCACGCTGGTCGGCTCGGGGAAGCAGGAGCCGATGCGGACGGAGACGGTCTCGATGCCGTGCTTGTCCCAGTAGAGCTGGGCGAGGTCCTCGCCGAAGCACTTGGACAGGCCGTAGAAGGTGTCCGGGCGGCGTGGCGTGTCGACGGGGATGAGGGGGTCGTCGCCCTGCGGGCGGGGGGTGTAGCCGACGGCGTGGTTGGAGGAGGCGAAGACGACGCGGCCGACGCCCTCCTCGCGGGCGGCCTCGTACAGGTTGTAGGTGCCCTCGATGTTCGCCGCGAGGATCTTGTCGAACGAGGCTTCCAGGGAGATGCCCGCGAGGTGGATGATCGCGTCGACGCCGCGGACCGCCTCGCGCAGGGAGTCCCGGTCGGCGAGGTCGGCAACGATCGCGTTCGGCTCGCCCTCGACGGGGCGCAGGTCCAGCAGGCGCAGCCGGTAGCCGTACTCGGGGAGCAGGTCCCGCATCAGGGTGCCGAGACCGCCGGCGGCGCCGGTGAGCAGGACGGTGCGGGGAGCGGGCATCCTCGGGACTCCTAGGTCGGTCTGCGGAAGCGGCGGCAGTCGCACGACGCCAGTCGTACGAGTGCGTGCCCGGTGTTCATATGCGTGGACACGCTAAGGAACGGGTGGTCACCCGTCAAGAGGCAGCCTGCTTGACGGTGTTCGCGGGGCGGCTTAGCGTGGTCGCGTTCAGAAATATGGACGCCAGTCATGAATATGATGACCTCGTGAATCCACCACGCACACGGAATGGGGAGCGCCCGTGACCTCAGCCCCTCTCGCCGCCCGGCTCACCGTGCCCAGCGGGCCGCTGTTCTTCCCCGTCACCGCGTACGGACCGGACGGCGGTCTCGACCTCGGCGTCTACCGCGCCCATGTGCGCCGCGGCATCGAGGCCGGCGCCGCCGCCGTGTTCGCCTGCTGCGGCACCGGCGAGTTCCACGCCCTGACGCCCGAGGAGTTCGCGGTCTGCGTCCACGCGGCCGTGGAGGAGAGCGGAGGCCGGGTGCCCGTGCTGGCGGGCGCGGGATACGGCACCGCCCTCGCCGTGCGCTACGCCCGCCTCGCCGAGGAGGCCGGGGCCGACGGGCTGCTCGCCATGCCGCCCTACCTGGTGCACGCCGGGCAGGAGGGACTGGTGCGGCACTACCGGGAGGTGGCCGCCGCGACCACGCTGCCCGTGATCGTCTACCAGCGCGACAACGCCGTGTTCACGCCCGCGAGCGTCGTCGAACTGGCCCGCACGCACGGCATCGTCGGCCTCAAGGACGGGCTCGGCGACCTCGACCTCATGCAGCGGATCGTCAGCGCCGTGCGCACGGAGCTGCCCGGCGAGGAGTTCCTGTACTTCAACGGGCTGCCGACCGCCGAGCAGACCCAGCTCGCCTACCGCGCGATCGGCGTCGACCTCTACTCGTCCGCCGTGTTCTGCTTCGCCCCCGAACTCGCCCTCGCCTTCCACCGGGCGCTGCGCGACGGGGACGACACCACGGCCCACCGGCTGCTGGACGGCTTCTACCGGCCGTTCGTCGAACTGCGCGCCCAGGGCCGCGGGTACGCCGTCGCCCTGGTCAAGGCGGGCGTACGGCTGGAGGGCCTGGACGTCGGGGAGGTCCGGCCGCCGTTGCAGGAGCCGACCGAGGACCACGTGAAGCAGCTCGCCCGGATCGTCGAGCGGGGCCGGGCACTGCTCGCCGCGCCGGTGGGTGCGGAGGGGGACCGGTGAAGACCTCGGCGTTCGTCTACCCCTGGGACGTCAACGGCGACCCACAGGCCCCCGCGCGCGTCGCGGACCTCGGCGTGGCGCAGGTGACGCTCGCCGCCGCCTACCACTCCACCCGCGCCCTCACCCCGCGCCACCCGGGCCACCGCGTCGTCACCGCCGAGCACGCGGCCGTCCTCTACCCGCCGGACGCCACCCGCTGGGAGGGCCGCACGCCCCGCCCGTACGCGTCCGGCGACTGGGCGCCCGGCGACGCGTACGGCGAGGCCGCCGCCGCCCTCGCGGACGCGGGCCTGGAGGTGCACACCTGGGTCGTCCTCGCCCACAACTCCCGCCTGGGCGCCGAACAGCCGCACACCTCCGTCGTCAACGCCTACGGCGACCGCTACCCCTGGGCGCCCTGCATCGCGCAGCCCGCCACGCGCGCGTACCTCACCGACCTGGCCGCCGAGGCGGCGGTGCGGCCCGGGGCCCGCGGCACCGAACTGGAGTCGCTCGGCTGGTACGGGCTCGCCCACCTGCACGCCCACGACAAGACCGGCGGGGTGCCCCTCGGGGACGCCGGGCAGTACCTGATGTCGCTGTGCTTCTGCCCCGACTGCCGGGCAGGGTACGGCGCTCACGGCCTCGACGCCGACGCGCTCGCCGCCGCCGTGCGCACCGCGCTGGAACCGGTGTGGCGGGGGACGGTGCCCTCGGACGGGGGCTGGGCGGGCGTCGGGAAGCTCATCGGCGAGACGCCGGCGAACGCCACGCGCGCGTGGCGCGACGACCGGGCCCGCACGCTCCAGGAAGCGGCGGTCTCGGCGGTCCGCGCCGCCGCACCCGACGGCTTCCAGGTCCTGCTGCACGCCGACCCGGTGTCGTACCACTGCGGCGCCAACGCCGGCGTCGACCCCGCGCACATCCTGTCCGTCGCGGACGGCGTGGTGGTGCCCTGCACGGGCGGCGCGGGCCTGCTGACGCCCTTCGCCGAACGAGCCGGTGACGGAACCGTCCTCGCCGCCAACCTCACCGTGGTCTCCGGCATGGGCGGCGCCCCGCACACCCTCGCCGCGGACGCCGCCCGCGCCCGGCGGCTGGGCGCGACGGAACTGCGGCTGTACCACGCGGGGCTGGCCTCGGACGCGGACCTGGAGGCGGTGCGGGCGGGGCTGCGGGTGGGGTGAGGTCCCGTAGGACCGGTGGTGCGGACGGCCGAGGAGATCACCTCCCCGGCCTCCCGCGGAAGGCCGGAACCCAGCGGCGCCAGTTGCGACGCGTAACGCGCGGCAGCGGTGGCGTGTCGGCGGGCAGGAGAGCCGTGTGGGTGCGTATGGACATCTCGTCCACAGGGCCGGGCTCGGGCTCGGGCTCGGGCTCGTCGAGTTTGCCGGCCTCGGGGGTGTACGGCGGACTGCTGCCCGGAGGCGGGCCGAAGGTGCCGGGGGACGGTGTCCCGGACGAGGCGAGCGGTTCGGGTACCGAGGCGCTGCCGTCGAGTACCACGGTGCCCGGGTCCGTCGGTTGTGTCTCGTCGGGCGGCGCGGCGCGGCGGGCGGACAGGGATCTGGTGACGGCGTCGATCCGCTGCCAATCCTGCGGAGCGGGCTGCGGCGACGACTGACGTGCACCGTCCCACGCGAGAGCCCTGCCCTCGTGCTCCACCGTCAGATGGCGGACATGCGCGGGCAGCCATCGCCCATGGGCCAGGAGCCGGGAGATCCGGTCCGTCTCCGCAGCGGGCAGCGTCTTGATCAACGCGTCGATCGAGGGCCGGTGCTCCGGTTCCTTCTGCATGCAGGGTTCGATCAGGGGAACGAGCTGCTCCGGGAGCCCCGGCAGGTCGGGGTCTTCGCGGATCACGCGGAAGGCAGTCTCGACCGCGTTGGCCCCCACGAAGGGACTGACGCCGGTGGCGGCGAAGGCGAGTGTGCACCCCAGCGCGAACACATCACTGGCGGGCCCCACCTCGATGCCCCCCCGGATCAGTTCCGGTGACATGTAGCCCGGCGTTCCCACAGCCACGTTGGTCGCGGTGAGCCGGGTCGTGTCGACGGCGGCCGAGATGCCGAAGTCGATCACGCGGGGACCGTCCGAGGCGAGCAGGACGTTCGAAGGTTTCAGGTCACGGTGAATGACGCCCGCCGAATGGATCGTCTCCAGCGCACCGAGCAGCCCGAGACACAGCGCCAACACCGTGTCCGTGTCGAGCGGCCCAGCCGCCTCCACCGCCTCGAGTACCGAGGGCCCAGGGACATACTCGGTCGCCAGCCACAGATGCTCGTCCCGAAGTCCGCTGGATCCCAGGACAGCGGCGCTGAACCTTCCGCTGATCCGCGAAGCCACCTCCAGCTCGCGCACGAACCGGCTCCGGAAGAGATGGTCCTCGGCGAGCTGATCGTGCAGCACCTTGACCGCAGCCAACTGCCCGGTCGTCGAGCGGCCCAGATACACCCGGCCCATCCCGCCGGAGCCGAGCCGCCCGAGGAGTCGGTAGGGACCGATCTGGACCGGGTCCGAGGCCCGCAGCGTGTGGTCGGGCCCGGGGGCAGCGGTCACTGTGAGCCTCCGGAAGCCCCGGCCCCGTAGAAGATCTGCCTCTTGAACCTGCGGTCCGCCTTCCTGCGCCAGTGCGCCAACAGCAAGCGATTCTCGGTGGTTTCGGACGCGTCGGGGCCCAGCACGCGGTCGAGATCCGGCAGGACGGCGTGGAACTGGCGGATTGCGTCATCCACCGCGCCCTGCACCGCCATCCAGTGGGCCAGCCGAGCCCGGCTGACGACCGTGACCCGGTCGTCTGGGCCGAGCACCCAGGCGAGGTCGCTCACCAGCAGGGTGAACAGCGCCACCGCTGACTCCGGTCCGCCTGTCTCACCGGTCCAGTGGGCGAGCTGGCTGCGGGCGAGTAGGGTCTCGCGGTCGTCGGGGCCGACGACACGGCTCAGGTCCGGCACCACGGCCTCGAACAGCTCCCGGGCCCGGTGCCGACGGCCCGCTGCTCCTGACCACTGGCCCAGTCGCGAGCGGCTGACGAGGGTGTGCCGGTCGTCCGCCCCGAGGGCCCAGGAAAGGTCCGGTACCAGAGCGGTGAGCAGCCGCACGGCGGGCTTCGCGCCACCGGCCCGCCCTGTCCAGTGTGCCTGGTTGAGCCGCCCGGTGAAGGTTTCGCGATCCTGCGCCCCCAGAGCGCGCGACATGTCGGGCACGAGTTCGCCGGTCAGGCGTGCCGCCGCGTCGGGGGCGCCCGCCTCTCCGGTCCAACGGGCCAGTCGTCCCCGGCCGATGAGAGTCTCGCGGTTGTCGGGGCCGAGGATGCGCTCAAGATCGGGGACGACGGACGCCGTGAGCCGCAGCGCCTCGTGGTACTGGCCCGATTCGCCGATCCAGTGGGCGAGTTGGCTCTGACCGACAAGGGTCGCCCGATGGTGTGGGCCCAGTACCCGCGTCATGTCCTTGACGGTTTCGGTGGACAGCCGTAGTGCCTCCGCGGCGTCGCCCTCCCGGCCCGTCCAATAGGCGAGGTTGATACGTCCGATCAGCGTTTCGGGGTTGTCCGGGCCAAAGGCTCGGGTGAGATCGGGCACGACCTCGCTGAGCAGCCGGATGGCCTCGGCCGGCTGGCCCTCCTCACCGCGTCGGCGGCCGAGGTCCCGGCGCGCCAGCAGCCCGTCCCGGCCGCCCGGCGGCCCGGTCGCGCCGGCCTCGACGACGGCGCCGCGCCTGCCGCGTCGCCTGGGGCGGGTGAGGATCAGGAACTCGGCGGTGTCGGTGCCGCACTGTTGAGGCTCGGGCAGGCCCTTCGCAGGCAGGACACGCTTGAGGTGTCGGAACAGGGCACCGAGCGTGACCTCGGCCGCCGAGGTGGCGGGGATGCCGTCGCGCAGGGCGAGCAGCAGCTCGCCGGTGAACGCGGTGTGCCGTTCACCGTCCCGGAAGCGGGCGGGTTCGTTCGCGGCGGCAGACGTCAGGGTGTAGGTCCCGGTGATTTCCATCTGGTCGATGAGCGGTTCGAGCGTGTGCGTGGGAGAGAGACCGCCCGTGATGGCACGCCCCGAGAAACAGCAGTCGAGGATCAACACCCTGTTGCGTGCCGGGCTGGCCAGGAACGCCTCGCGGATGCCCTGGAAGGGGAAGGCTGTGAAGGAGGGGGCGTCGGCTACGGACTTGGCGAGCCCGAGGTAGAGCTCACGCCGTTCGGAGCCGACCATCCCGTGCCCCGCGTAGTAGACGAGGAAGACGTCCTCGGCCTGTCGTGCGGCTTCCAGCAGGGGCAGTCCGAGGTCCCTCGGGGTGGCCGGATCGAGCACGAGACGGGCGGTCTCCGCTGAAAAGGCGCCGGGCCGCCCTTCAGTGAGCAGGCGCTGGAGGTCGCGGACGTTGTTGCACACCGCGGGGACGTTCGGCAGGAGAGGGTCCTCCGTGTACGTCGCTGTACCCAGCAGCACGGCGCGTGAGCGGCTCGGGTCGGGTGGACGCAGCATGGTCAGTCTGCCGGTGAGGACGCTTCGTCGAGGGCGGGGGTGGGGGCGGCGTCGGCAGAGACGATGCCCGGGGCCGGATCGGGATCCGGGTGCAGGGCCGTCCGCAGCAGGTCCTCGACCGCGGTGAGGTTCTTGGCGTGCTCGACCGTCACCTCCGTACGCCTTCCGTCGGGGGCGACCACCTCGACGCGGACCGTGCTGCGGCGGGGCTGTCGCAGATACACGGAGAGAGCCCTGGCCAGTGCGGTCAGTGCGCCTCCCGCGCCGACCGCTACCACCACGATGTCGGTCCAGCCGCCCAGTTCGCCGGCACCGGGCGTGGACGCGGGGGACCGTACCCGCCCACGCAGGAGTGTTTCGTCGTTCAGCCAACCGATGAGGTCCGCAAGGGAGTCGGGCCCTTCGGAGCCGTCCACCGCCAACAGGGATCGCATGGCAGACCGCCTCTCCACGTACACCTGATCGCATCGGACCCGTGGGCGGGCCACCGTATGCCGTGTGTCATCAAAGTGTGCCACCGCGGGATCGGAGAATGGCGGGAATGCCGGAGCATCCGGTAACAGCGAACGGACACGCATCGGTTCGCAGACCGTTCCCGCCGCACACACCCCCGTCCTCGGGCCGACCGCTCCGGCGCCGGGCGGGCGGTCAGCCGGCCGCCATTCCCGCGTCGACCGTCAGGCGTGCCCCGTGACGTGCTTCGACAGGTCGGAGGCCAGGTACAGGAACGCCTGTGCGGCGTCCTCAGGGCTGATCAGCACGCCGGTGGGGTGCAGCGCGGCCGCCTCCGGCTCGGTGAACACGCCCGCGTGGATCGCCTGATCGAGCAATGCGGTGCGGACGGCCCCGGGGCACACGGCGTTGACGCGGATGTTCTGCCGGCGTACTCGACGGCCGCGCAGGTCAGCGCGATCACGCGGCCCCTTCTTCCCGGGTGCCCTTGCCCGCCAGTAATGAATCCACCATGTCCCTTCCGCTCCTGGTCGGGAATGGGAGGTGTCGACATGACAGCGCGTGGCTGCGCCTGGGTTCGTGAGCGGCACAAAGGACTACGGCGACCGCAACGCCACCGCCGTCCCCAGCAGTACCGCGCCCACCGCCGGGAGCAGCAGTCGCAGGTCGGTCAGTTCCACCAGGGCCGCGCCCACGGCCAGGCCGAGGACGTTCGGGGTGAAGACGAGGGTGTCGGCCGTCGCCGTGACCCGCCCGAGGAGCGGGCCGGGCGTCTCCCGCTGGACGGCGGTCAGGGCGGCGATCAGCACCGCGGGCAGCCCCGCGCCGATCGCCGCGCCGCAGGCCAGGGCCACTGCGTCGTACGGGAGCGCCCGCGCGGCCACCGCGATCGCGAGCAGGGCGATCCCGGCGGTGGCGAAGCGCCGGCCGCCCAGTCGCCGCATGGCCGGCCCGGCGACCAGGCCGGCCGCCACCGACCCGGCCCCCTGGACGGCGTACAGCGCACCGGCGTACTCGGGGGAGTGGCCGAGGGCGTTGACGACGGCGTACACCGCGGCGCCGTTGACGCCCGCGCACAGCATCGTGACGCCGCCCGCGAGGACGAGCGGCCGCAGTCCGGGGTGGCCCCACAGGTACCGGGCGCCCTCGGCTGTGTGCCGCCGCCAGTTCCCCGCGGGGCGGCCCGGGGGCGCCTCCCGCACCCGCAGCGCGGCGTACACGCCGGTGGCCAGCACGAACGTCGTCGCGTCCAGCAGGGCCACGGCCGGGCCGCCGTACGCCGCGTACAGGCCCGCTCCGGCCAGCGGCGCCACCAGTTTCATGCCCTCGTTGCAGCTCATGCGCAGGCCGTTGAAGTCCCCGAGCAGCCCGGGGGCGACGGCGGTGGCCACCAGCGCCGACTCGGCCGCGTCGTGGACGACGCCCGACGCGCCGTACACGAGGAGCACCGCGTAGACCAGCCACAGTTCGTCCCGTGAGTCGACGGCGAAGAGCGTGAGCAGCAGGCAGGCCGTCAGCAGGCTCGTGGCGATCAGCAGCGGCCTGCGGCGGACGCGGTCGGCCAGGGTGCCGAGGGCCGGGCCCACGAGCGTCGGCGCCCACATCGCGAGCACGCACAGCGCCGCGAGTCCGTCCGAGCCGGTCAGGTCCTTCACCCACACGCCCGCCGCCAGCCACAGCGCGGAGGTGCCGAAGCCGGACACCACCACCGAGGCGAGACACCAGCCCGCGGTGCGGTCGCGCAGGACCCGGACGACGGGCGGGCGTCCGTCCGGTTGCGCCGAGTCTTCCGTTCGTGCGGTCGTCATACCCGGTCAGCGTGGGCCTAAGGCCCGGACGCGCGCATCGGGCAGGTGCCCTGGTCGCGGCCGCACCGATGAGTTTCGCGGGTGCGGCGGGTCCACCGTCCGACGGAGCAGGCCCCGCACAGCCCGAGGAGCAGCCGATGAGTACCGACCCCGCCACCGACCCCGCCACCCTCGACCTGGGACCGCAGGCCCGGATCCTCGCCCGCCTCGCCGACGGCGTGCGCGACGACCGGCTGGGGGACCCGACGCCCTGCCCCGACCTGGCGGTGCGGAACCTGCTCGGCCACCTCACCTACCTCGCCGTCGCCTTCCGCGACGCCGCGCGCAAGGACCTGAGCCCCACGACCGACACCAGCCCCGGGTCGTCCGTCCCGGACATCGGGCCCGGCTGGCGCGAGGACCTTGCGAAGGCCCTGAGCGAAGTCGCCGACGCCTGGCGCGAGCCGGACGCGTGGACCGGCATGACCCGGGCCGGCGGCATCGACCTGCCCGGCGCCGTCGCCGGCGCCGTCGTCGCCGACGAACTGGTGATCCACGGCTGGGACCTGGCCCGCGCGACCGGCCAGGAGTACGCCCCCGACGAGGCCGCGCTCCGGGCGGCGTACGGACTCCTGGCGGGCGCCGCCGAGGAGTCCGAGCGGGACGAGGGCATGTTCGGCCCCGTCGTCGCCGTGCCCGCCGACGCACCGCTGCTGGAGCGGGCGGTGGGACTGAGCGGACGCGACCCGGGCTGGTCCCGCACCGCCTGACGGCCGGCCGGGCCGGTCCCGGCCGCCGCCGCGGTGCCGCCCCGCCCGGCGAGTGAGGTACCCGGCTTCAACTTTCCTTTGTCAGAAGCATTGACGCGGCCGCGCGCCCCTCTTACCTTCAACGCGTCGTACTTCGTACGTCATATATGAGACGCGATACGCGAGATCTCAGACATCAGAGATCGGTCCGCGCATCCGACGCGAGATTCCGAGAGGCGCGCATGACCTCTGTGCCCACGCCGATCCCCTCCCGCACGCAGTACGTGCTGGAGGAGATCAAACGCCGCATCCTCACCGGCCGGCTGACGCCCGGCCAGGCCCTGGTCGAGACCGACCTCGCCGCACAGTTCGGGGTGTCCAAGACGCCGGTGCGTGAGGCGCTCAAGACGCTGGCCGGCACCGGACTGGTCGTGATGAGCCAGTACAAGGGCGTCACCGTGCGCATGGTGGACGCGGACATGGCGCGCGAGGTCTACGACGTCCGGCTCCTCCTGGAGCCCGAGGCGCTCCGGCGCGCCGTGCGCCGCGGAGCCTCCCTGGACGCCGCACGCGACGCGCTCACCCAGGCCGACCGCGCCACGGACACGGCCGAACGGTCGCTGGCCAACCGGGAGTTCCACCGCGCCCTGTACGTGCCCTGCGGCAACCCGCTGCTCGGCCGGATGCTCGACGAGGTCCGCGACCAGGCGGCCCTCGTCTCCGCCGTCGCCTGGGCCGCCGACCCCTCCTGGGAGCGGGAGGCGGGCGAGCACCAGGAGATCCTGCGCCTCGCCCTCGCCGGTGACGCGGACGGCGCGGCCCGCGCCCTCCACGCGCACATCGCGTCGTTCGTCGAGCGGGCCTTCCCCGAAGCGGGGACCGCGGCCCAGGAAGAGGACGGTCAGGCATGACAGCGACGTTCGAGACCCAGCGGGCGGCCCTGGCCGACGTGGTGGCGATCCCGGTGACCCCGTTCGCCGAGGACGGCTCCGTCGACCCCGCCACGTACCGGGCCCTGCTGCGTCGTCTCCTCGACGGTGGCATCACGACCCTCACCCCGGGCGGCAACACCGGCGAGTACTACGCCCTCGACCCGGCCGAGCGGCGCCTGGTCACCGAGCTGACGATCGAGGAGGCCGGCGAACGCGCGGAGATCCTGGTCGGCGTCGGCCACGACGTGCCGACCGCCGTCGCCTCCGCCCGGCACGCCCGCGACCTGGGCGCCTCCATGGTGATGGTGCACCAGCCCGTCCACCCCTACGTCTCCCAGAGCGGCTGGGTCGACTACCACCGCGCCATCGCCGAGGCCGTGCCCGAGCTGGGCGTCGTGCCCTACATCCGCAACGCACAGCTCCTCGGCACCCGCCTCGCCGACCTCGCCGACACCTGCCCCAACGTCATCGGCGTGAAGTACGCCGTGCCGGACGCCGCGAAGTTCGCCGCGTTCGCCCGCGACGCCGGCCTCGACCGCTTCGTCTGGGTCGCCGGGCTCGCCGAGCCGTACGCGCCCTCGTACTTCTCCGCCGGAGCCACCGGCTTCACCTCGGGACTGGTCAACGTCGCCCCGGCCGTCTCGCTGAACATGATCGAAGCGCTGCGGGCGGGCGACTACCCGGCCGCCATGAAGGTCTGGGAGCAGATCCGCCGCTTCGAGGAACTGCGCGCCGCCAACGGCTCCGCCAACAACGTCACCGTGGTCAAGGAGGCCCTCGCCTCGCTCGGCCTGTGCCGCCGGGAGGTCCGCCCGCCGAGCAAGCCGCTGCCCGAGAGCGAGCGCGCCGAGGTCGCCGCCATCGCCGCGGGATGGTCGATATGACCGGCCCCGCCGGCGCGGCCGGCCGCAGGCGCCCCGAGGAGCTGCGCAGCCACCAGTGGTACGGCACGGACGGACTGCGCTCCTTCAGCCACCGCGCCCGCACCCGCCAGCTCGGCTACCTGCCCGAGGAGCACCTCGGCAAGCCCGTCATCGCCGTCCTCAACACCTGGTCCGACATCAACCCCTGCCACGTCCACCTGCGCGACCGCGCCCAGGCGGTCAAGCGCGGGGTGTGGCAGGCGGGCGGCTTCCCGCTGGAGTTCCCGGTCTCCACGCTCAGCGAGACCTTCCAGAAGCCGACCCCGATGCTCTACCGCAACCTCCTCGCCATGGAGACCGAGGAGCTGCTGCGCTCCTACCCGGTCGACGGCGCCGTGCTGATGGGCGGCTGCGACAAGTCCACACCCGCGCTGCTCATGGGCGCCGCAAGCGTCGACCTGCCCGCCGTCTTCGTGCCCGCGGGGCCCATGCTCCCCGGGCACTGGCGCGGCGAGACCCTCGGCTCCGGCACCGACATGTGGAAGTACTGGGACGACAAGCGGGCCGGCCTCATCGGCGACTGCGAGATGCAGGAACTGGAGAGCGGCCTGGCCCGCTCGCCCGGCCACTGCATGACGATGGGCACCGCCTCCACGCTGACCGCCGCCGCCGAGGCCCTCGGAGTCACCGTTCCCGGCGCCTCCAGCATCCCCGCCGTCGACTCCGGGCACGACCGGATGGCCGCCGCCGCCGGACTGCGCGTGGTCGAACTGGTCCACCGCGACCGGAGACTGAGCGACATCCTCACCGCCGACGCCTTCGAGGACGCGGTCACCACCGTGCTCGGCCTCGGCGGCTCCACCAACGCCGTGATCCACCTGATCGCCATGGCGGGCCGCGCGGGCGTCACCCTCACGCTCGACGACTTCGACCGCATCGCCCGCACCGTCCCGGTGCTGGCCAACGTCCGCCCCGGCGGACAGACCTACCTGATGGAGGACTTCCACTTCGCCGGCGGCCTGCCCGGCTTCCTCTCCCGCATCACCGACCTGCTCCACCTGGACCGGCCCACCGTCTCCCACGACACCCTGCGGGAGCAGCTGGACGGCGCCCTCGTCCACCACGACGACGTCATCAGGACCCGCGACAACCCGGTCGCGGACGAGGGCGGAGTCGCCGTCCTGCGGGGCAACCTCTGCCCGGACGGCGCCGTCATCAAGCACATCGCGGCCGAGCCGCACCTGCTCAAGCACACCGGCCCCGCCGTCGTCTTCGACGACTACCGGACCATGCAGCGCACCATCAACGACCCGTCGCTGGACATCACCGCCGACAGCGTGCTGGTGCTGCGCAACTCCGGCCCCAAGGGCGGTCCCGGCATGCCCGAGTACGGCATGCTGCCCATCCCCGACCACCTGCTCAAGCAGGGCGTGCGGGACATGGTCCGGATCTCCGACGCCCGGATGAGCGGCACCAGTTACGGCGCCTGCGTCCTGCACGTGGCCCCCGAGTCGTACGTCGGCGGACCGCTCGCCCTGGTGCGCACCGGCGACTCCATCACCCTCGACGTCCAGGCACGCTCCCTCCAGCTCAACGTCGACGACGCGGAACTGGAACGCCGCAGGGCCGCCTGGACCCCGCCGCCCGCCCGCTACGAACGGGGCTACGGCGCGCTCTACAACGAACAGATCACCCAGGCCGACACCGGCTGCGACTTCGAGTTCCTCGCCCGCCCCGGCACGGTGCAGGACCCCTACGCGGGCTGAACCGCCGGGCGGATCCGCGCACACCCCTGCCGGTTGAGAAAGCGCTTCCCGTACGGCGCCCGCCCGCCGCGACGCCCGACCCCCGCACGACGTACCAGAACGGAGAACTGTCATGGCCCAAGCCGCAGCCGTGGCGAAACCGCCCGCGCCACCCCGGCGGCGCCGTGCCTCGGCCACGCCGCGCAGGCTCCCGTACCTGCTGATCGGACCGGCCGCCCTGCTGATGCTGGGCTTCATCGCCTACCCGGTCATCAGCGTCTTCTACTACAGCCTGCAGCACTACAACCCCACCAAACCGTGGCGGGACGGTTTCGCGGGCCTCGACAACTTCGTCAAGATCTTCACCGACGACGCGGTGTTCTGGGACACCCTCGTCTTCAGCGCCAAGTGGGTCTTCGTCGAGGTCGGACTGCAACTCCTCTTCGGTCTGGCGCTGGCGCTCATCGTCAACCAGACCTTCGTGGGGCGCGGCATCGGGCGGGCCCTGGTCTTCTCCCCGTGGGCCGTCTCCGGCGTGCTGACCTCGGCGATCTGGGTGCTGCTCTACAACTCCCAGACCGGCGTCACGCGCTACCTGGCCGACATGGGCATCGGCTCGTACGGCACCAGTTGGCTCTCCGACACCTCCACCGTGTTCTCCGCGGCGGTGGTAGCGGACCTGTGGCGCGGCGTGCCCTTCTTCGCGATCCTCATCCTCGCCGACCTCCAGTCCGTCTCGAAGGACCTGTACGAGGCCGCCGAGGTCGACGGCGCCAGCCGGCTCAAGCAGTTCTGGCACATCACGCTGCCGCACCTGAAGGACGCCATCATCCTGTCCACGCTGCTGCGCGCGGTGTGGGAGTTCAACAACGTCGACCTGCTCTACACCCTGACCGGCGGCGGACCCGCCGGCGAGACCACGACGTTGCCCCTGTACATCGCCAACACCAGCGTCGACGCCCACGACTTCGGCTACGCGTCGGCCCTCACCACGGTCGCGTTCGTGATCCTGCTCTTCTGCTCGATCGTCTACCTGCGGCTGAGCAAGTTCGGAGGCGAGAACAAGTGATCACCAAAGAGGCCACGGCGGCCGCCCCCGCCCCCTCTCCCGCGCCGGTCGCCCCCGCGCCGCCGCGGCCGCGCAGGAAGCGCCCGGCCTGGGACGAGGTGCCCCGCTGGCAGATCTACCTGCCGCTCGGGATCTACCTGGTCTTCACCCTGATCCCGTTCTACTGGATCGTGCTCTTCGCGGTGCGCCCGGCGGGCTCGACCTCGCTCCTGCCCTGGCCGATGACCACCGAGCACTTCGAGAAGGTGTGGACCGACCGCGGCTTCGGCACCTACTTCCAGAACAGCGTGTACGTCGGCCTCGCGACCCTGGTGATGACCACGCTCGTCGCCCTGGCCGGCGGCTACGCCCTCGCCCGGTTCGACTTCAGGATCAAGCGCGGCTTCATGCTCGCCCTGCTCTGCTCCCAGTTCGTGCCCGGCGCGCTGCTGCTCGTGCCGCTGTTCGAGATCTTCGCCGGGCTCCAGATGATCAACTCGCTGGGCAGCGTCATCATCGCCGAGACGGTCTTCCAGCTGCCGCTGTCGATCATCCTGATCAGCAACTTCATCAAGAACGTGCCGTACTCCCTGGAGGAGGCCGCCTGGGTCGACGGCTGCGGACGCTTCCGGGCCTTCCGGATCGTCGTACTGCCACTGCTGCGGCCGGGCCTGATCGCGGTGGGCTCCTTCGCCTTCGTGCACTCCTGGAACCACTTCCTGTTCGCCCTGATGTTCCTCAACAACCAGCACAAGCAGACCATCCCGGTCGGTCTCAACTCCCTGATGAGCGCGGACAGCGTCGACCTCGGCGCGCTCGCCGCCGGCGGCATCGTCGCCGCCGTCCCCGTCGTGATCGTCTTCGCTTTCATCCAGAAGTGGCTGATCACCGGCTTCAGCGCGGGGGCGGTGAAGGGATGAGCCCGGTTCCCGTCGTCCTCGCCGGCGCCCGCGGCCACGGCCGCTGGCACGTCGCCAACATCCGCCGCCTGGAGCGGGCGGGAACGGTCCGGCTCGCCGGCATCTGCGAGCTGACCCCGCTGACCGAGGAGGAGGCAGGGGGAGAACTCCCCGAGCAGTCGGCCGACTTCGGCGCCCTGCTCGACTCCACCGGCGCCCGGATCGCGGTGATCTGCACGCCGATCCCCACCCACACCGACCTCGCCCTGACCGCCGCCCGGCGGGGCGTGCACCTGCTGCTGGAGAAGCCCCCCGCACCGTCGTACGCCGAATACCGGCGGATGGCCGACGGGGTCGCCGAGGCCGGGGTGGCCTGCCAGATCGGGTTCCAGTCGCTGGGCTCGCACGCCGTGCCCGCCATCCGGGAGCTGGTCGCCCAGGGCGCGATCGGCGAGGTCGTGGGCATCGGCGGGGCCGGTGCCTGGGTACGGGACGAGGCTTACTTCCGCCGCGCCCCGTGGTCGGGCAGGCGGCGGCTGAACGGCGCCGACGTCGTCGACGGCGCGCTCACCAACCCGCTGGCGCACGCCGTCGCCACCGCCCTCGCGCTCGGCGGCACCGCCCGCGCCGAGGACGTCACCGGCATCGAGACCGAGCTGAGCCACGCCAACGACATCGAGGCCGACGACACCTCCTGCGTGCGGATCGGCACCGCGCGCGGGCACCGCGTCACCGTCGCCGCGACCCTGTGCGCGGAGCGGGCCGGCGAGCCGTACGTCCTGGTGCACGGCTCCAGCGGACGCGTCACCTTCTGGTACAAGCAGGACCGCGTCCTGCTCCAGCGCGGCGGCCACGGCCCCGAGGAGTTCCACCTCGGCCGCACCGACCTGCTGGAGAACCTGGCCGACCACCTCGCCACCGGCGCCCCGCTGCTGGTGCCGCCGGACGAGACGGGCGCCTTCATGCGGGTCGTCGAGGCGATCCGCCGGGCCCCCGACCCGGAGCCGCTGCCCGCCGCCGCCTGGCGCCGCCTTCCGGACGAGGCGCGTCGCGTGGTCCCCGGCGTCGACGCACTCGTGGCCGCCGCCGCCGACACCCTCTCCCTCTACTCCGAGCTGGGCGCGCCCTGGGCACCGCGCACCGAGCGCCCGCGCCACGAGGTGAGCACCCGATGACCGGCAACGACTCCCCGGTACTGCGCGTGGCGGGCCGCCCCGTCGCCCGGTACGTCACCCGGCCCGAGCTGCCGTATCGGCTCTCGCCGCGCCCCTGCCTGCACCCCGTCACCACCCTGGCCGGCACGGCCGTGACCGAGTTCAGCCCCGCCGACCACCTCCATCACCTCGGCGTCGGTGTCGCCGTTCCCGACGTCGAGGGGCACAACTTCTGGGGCGGGCGCACCTACGTCCGGGGCCGGGGGCCGACCGAGCTGGACAACCACGGCACCCAGCGGCACACCGCCTTCCAGCTGCGCGACCCCGACGGCTTCGTCGAGGAGCTGCGCTGGGTCGCCGGCGGCGCCGAACTGCTCCGCGAGCGCCGCACGGTGGCGGCCACCGAACTCACCGCCACGGCCTGGGCACTGGACTTCACCTTCTCCCTGACCAACGTCACCCCGGACCCGATCACCTTCGGCAGCCCCGCCACCAACGGGCGCCCCGGCGCCGCCTACGGCGGCTTCTTCTGGCGGGCCCGCAAGGAGAGCGCGGCGCCCAGGGTCTTCACCGCCGACCGGGAGGGCGAGCGGGAGGTGCACGGCCGCGGCGCCGACTGGCTCGCGCTGAGCGGGGAGACCTGGTCGCTGGTGTTCGCCGGCGCCACCGGACGCACCCGGCGCGACCCGTGGTTCGTGCGCACCGAGGAGTACCCGGGGGTCGGGTCCTCGCTGGCCCACGACGACCGGGTGGCCGTCGCCCCCGGTGACACCCTGGTCCGCAGGATCGTCACCGTCGTCGCCGACGGCCGGCTCGACGCCGACGGCGCCGCCGCCCTCGTCCGCAAGGCGGTGAGCCCGTGAGTGCCGGCGGGATCACCCCGGACACGGCTCCCGGGACCACGGGGACCGCGGGGACCTACACCAACCCCGTCCTGAACGCCGACTGGTCCGACCCGGACGTCGTGCGCGTCGGCGACGACTTCTACCTGACCGCCTCCAGCTTCGGCCGCGTCCCCGGACTGCCGCTGCTGCACTCCACGAACCTGGTCGACTGGACCCTGGTCGGGCACGCCCTGGAGCGCCTGGAGCCGGAGCGGGAGTTCGCGAGGCCCCGCCACGACTGCGGCGTCTGGGCGCCGTCCCTGCGCCACCACGCCGACCGCTTCTGGATCTTCTGGGGCGACCCCGACCAGGGCGTCTTCCAGGTCAACGCCCCCGGCATCCGGGGCCCGTGGACCGCGCCCCACCTGGTCAAGGCGGGCAAGGGCCTCATCGACCCCTGCCCCCTGTGGGACGAGGAGACCGGCGAGGCCTACCTCGTGCACGCCTGGGCCCGCTCCCGCTCCGGGATCAAGAACCGGCTCACCGGTCACCGCATGCGTCCCGACGGCACCGGACTCCTCGACGACGGGGAGGTGATCGTCGACGCCGACCGGCTCCCCGGCTGGTTCACCCTGGAGGGCCCCAAGCTCTACCGGCACGACGGCTGGTTCTGGATCCTCGCCCCCGCCGGATCGGTGGAGACCGGCTGGCAGGGCGCCTTCCGCTCCCGCGAGTTCTTCGGACCGTACGACGAGAGGGTCGTCCTCGAACAGAAGGACACCGACGTCAACGGCCCCCATCAGGGCGGCTGGGTGCGCACGGCGGCGGGCGAGGACTGGTTCCTGCACTTCCAGCAGCGCGGCGCGTACGGGAGGGTGGTCCACCTCCAGCCGATGACCTGGTCACCGGACGGCTGGCCGGTCCTCGGGGACGACGGCGCCCCGGTCACCGAGCACGCCCGCCCCGCCCTGCCCCCGCAGCCGCCCGCCGCGCCCGCGACCGACGACGACTTCCCCGGCGGACGGTACGGCCGCCAGTGGTCCTGGACGGCCAACCCCCGCGAGGGCTGGGCCACCCGGCACGCCGGGGACGGGCTGCGGCTGGCCTGCGTCCGCTCGGCCGACGCGCACGACCTGCGCCTGCTGCCGAGCGTGCTCACCCAGCGCTTCCCCGGCAGCCCGGCGGTGATCGAGGTCGAGCTGCGGCTGGACGGCACGGAACCCGGCGCGCGGGCCGGGCTCGCGGTGCTCGGCGACGCCTACCGCTGGATCGGGCTCCAGCGGGACACCGACGGGACCGTGCACCTGGTGCACCGGTTCGCCGAGTCGGTGGCCGAGGCCGAGCGGGACGCCGACCGGCCGCGCCCCGCACCCGGCGGGCGGGCCCGGCTGCGGATCGAGACGCTGCCCGGAGCGCGCTGCCGCTTCTCCTACGACCTCGGCGACGACGACCCCGGCGACGGCCCGCACTCCGTCGGCCGGGAGTTCGCCGCCACCCCCTGGCGCTGGGTCGGCGCACTGCTCGGCCTGTTCGCCCTCGCACCCGCCGGCCACACGGACGCGGGCACCGCCACCTTCACGCGGTTCCGCGTCGGGCCCCACTGAACCCCCACGTTGTCGTTCCACCGCTTCGTTCCACCGCTTCGTTCGATCCGGAAGAAGAGAGCCGACCAATGAGGATCAGCATGCTCAGCAGCAGAGACAAGGGCACGGCCAGGCGCCGGACCTCCTCCGCCGTCGCCCTGGGAGCCGTGCTCGCGCTGACCGCCACCGCCTGCGGCGACGACGGCAGCGGGGCGGGCGGCGACAAGGGGGCCGAGGGCAGCGGCAAGGGCAAGATCGTCTTCTGGGACAACAACGGCGGCATCCGCACGGCCGTCTGGAAGGAGATCATCGCCGACTTCGAGAAGGCGAACCCGGACATCGACGTGGAGTACGTCGGGATCGCCGCGACCGAGTACCAGTCCAAGGTCGACACCGCCATCCAGGGCGGCGGCCTGCCGGACGTCGGCGGTGTCACGGCGTCGATGCTCGCGGGCTTCTCCGCGCAGGGCGCCCTGGAGCCGCTGGACGACCGGCTCACCGGGTCTCCCCTGAGCGACAAGCTCAACAAGGACATGGTCGAGTCCCTGAAGGCCGCGGGCGGTGGCGACGGCACCCTGTACTCGATGCCGACCTCCGCCAACAACGGCGTCCTCTACTACCGCACCGACCTGTTCGAGAAGGCCGGTCTCGACGCGCCGACGACGTGGGACAAGTTCTACGCCGCCGCCGAGAAGCTGACCGACGCGGGCAAGAACGAGTTCGGGTACACCATCCGCGGCGGTTCCGGCTCCATCGCCCAGGCGTTCGACGCCATGTACGGGCAGTCCGGCATCACCTCGTTCTGGGACGCCGACAAGAAGAAGACCACCGTCAACGACCCGAAGAACGTCGAGGCGCTGGAGAAGTACGCCGCGCTCTACAAGAAGGTCACGCCGGCCGCCGACGTCAACAACGACTTCGCCAAGATGGTCGCCCAGTGGGACACCGGCACCATCGGCATGGTCAACCACAACCTCGGCTCCTACCAGGACCACGTGAAGGCGCTCGGTGTCGGCAAGTTCCGCGGCATCCCGCAGCCGGCCGGCGCCTCGGGCAAGCGGGTCCAGGTGTCCAACCCGGTCGACGGGCTCGGCATGTTCAAGAGCTCGAAGAACAAGGAGGCCGCCTGGAAGTTCATCGAGTTCGCCACGTCGAAGGAGCAGAACTCGAAGTTCAACGAGTCGGCCGGGCAGGTGCCGTCCAACACCGAGGCCGCGAACGACGCGTGGATCCAGAAGGCCGAGCCGACGAAGCTGGCCGCGCAGGCGCTGAACGACGGGTCCACGACCATCGTCCAGCTGCCCTACTACCTGCCGGACTGGAACACGGTGTCCAAGTCGGAGAGCGAGCCGGCGTTCCAGAAGGTGCTGCTGGGTGACATGAGCGCGAAGGACTTCCTGAACGGGCTGGCCGAGAAGCTGAACGAGGCGCAGGCCGAGTGGACGGAGCAGAGGGGTTAGTCGGCCGTTTCGGTTTCGCCGTGGGCGGTCCGTCGTTCGTCGCGGGCTGCGGGCCGTCCGTGGCTCGTCGCGCAGTTCCCCGCGCCCCCAGGGGGTGTCGTTTGGATCTTGTCGTGGGTCGCGGGGTCCGGCACCAGGGCACCGTCGCCCGGAGCCGACCTGATCCAAACGACACCCCCCCAGATGTCTTTTCCAGCCCCTCGCCGAAAGGTGACCCGCGTGTCACTCAGCCGAAGACAGGTCACTGCAGCCGCCGTCTCCGCCGTTCCCCTGGCGTTCGCCGCCACGCAGACCGCCCACGCCGGCGGGCGTCACCACCCCCGCACCCTCTACATCGCCGGGGACTCCACCGCCGCGCAGAAGTACTCCGACGCCGCGCCCGAGACCGGGTGGGGCATGGCGTTGCCCTTCTTCCTCAGCAAGGATCTCCGGGTCGCCAACCACGCGGTGAACGGGCGGAGTTCCAAGAGCTTCGTCGACGAGGGGCGGCTGGACGCCGTCCTCGGGGCGATCCGGCCCGGTGACCTCCTGCTGGTCCAGTTCGCGCACAACGACGAGAAGGCCGAGGACCCCACCCGCCACACCGAGCCCTGGACGACGTACCAGGAGCACCTGCGGCGGTACGTCGACGGGGCGCGGGCCCGAGGGGCGCGGCCGGTGCTGGCCACGCCCGTCGAGCGGCGGCGGTTCGACGCGCAGGGCGACGCGGTGCCGAGCCACGGGGAGTACCCGGCGGCGATGCGGGCGCTCGCGCGGCGGGAGGGCGTGGCGCTGCTCGACGTACAGGCGCTGTCGCTCGCGCTGTGGCAGCGGCTCGGGGCCGAGGCGACCAAGGCGTACTTCAACTGGACCGCCACCGAGCAGGACAACACCCACTTCAACCCGCCGGGCGCGATCGCGGTCGCCCGGCTCGTCGCCCGGGAGCTGCTGCGCACACGCGTGCTGGCGCACCGGGACGTGGGCCGGCTGGACGAGGAGATCCCCGAGTCCTGGATCGGCTGGCCCGCACCGGCCACCGCCTGACCCCCGCACGACACCCCGCACATCACCCCGAGAACCAGGGAGAACCGCACCATGAGCCGCACCATGAGCACCCGTAGATGGCATGGGCATGCCACACACAGAACCGCCGCCCTCGTCGGCTGCACCGCCCTCGTCCTGAGCCTGACCGCCGCCACGGCCGAGGCCCGCCCCGGGCACCACCCCCGGGACACCGCACGGCAGACGCTGCCCGCCCACGACGGCTGGGCCTCCCAGGGCACCGGCACCACCGGCGGGGCCGACGCCGACGCCGAGCACGTGTACACCGTCTCCACCTGGGCCGAGTTCAAGGCCGCCCTCGCCGCCGGCGGCACCGCGCCCAGGATCATCAAGGTCAAGGGCGCCGTCGACGCCGTCTCGGAGGGCTGCGAGGCCTTCGCCGCTCCCGGCTACGACTTCGACGCCTACCTGGAGAAGTACTCCCCGGAGAGCTGGGGCAGGGAGACCGACCTGAGCGCCGAGCCCGACGACAGCCCCGAGGGGCTGCGCCGCGCCTCCGCCGCACAGCAGGACCGGTCCATCAAGGCGAACGTGCCGCCCGACACCACGATCATCGGCGTCGGCCGGGGCGCCGCGCTCAAGGGCGCCAGCCTCCAGATCAAGGACGTGGACAACGTCATCGTCCGCAACCTGACCTTCGAGAGCCCCGTCGACTGCTTCCCGCAGTGGGACCCGACCGACGGGGACCAGGGCAACTGGAACTCCGAGTACGACAGCGCCGTGGTGTACGGCTCCACCCACGTGTGGCTGGACCACAACACCTTCACCGACGGCGAGCACCCCGACAGCGCGGCGCCCACCTACTTCGGCATGCTCTACCAGCAGCACGACGGCCAGCTGGACATCGTCAAGGGCGCCGACTACGTCACCGCGTCCTGGAACGTCTTCGCCGACCACGACAAGACCGTCCTGATCGGCAACAGCGACAGCGAGTCCACCGCCGCCGTCGACCGCGGCCACCTGAGGGCGACCTTCCACCACAACCTGTTCCGCAACCTCGTCGAGCGCGCGCCCCGTGTCCGCTTCGGCCAGGTCGACGTCTACAACAACCACTTCGTGGCCTCGGACGACTACGCCTACAGCTTCGGCGTCGGCAAGGAGTCCGCCCTCGTCGCCGAGCACAACGCCTTCACCCTGCCGGCCGGAGTCGGCCCAGCGAAGGTGCTCAAGCGCTGGAACGACGCGCCGCTCAGCGCCGCGCACAACCGCGTCAACGGCCGCACCGTCGACCTGATCGCCGCCCACAACGCCGAGAACCCGGCCGCCCCCCTCCGCTCCGGCGCGGGCTGGAAGCCGACGCTGCGCACCGGGGTCCTGCCGTCCCTGGCGGTCCCCTTCGTCGTCGACCACGGCGCGGGCGCGGGCCGCCTGCGCTGACGCCCGCCCCACGAACCGGGCCGGGGCGCCCGCACCGCCCCGGCCCACCCCGCCCGCCCCCGTCCGCCCCGAAGGAGCACCCGCATGCACCGCCCCGCCCCCTCCCGCAGAGGCTTCCTCCTGACGACCGCCGGCGCGGGCGCCGCCCTGGGCCTCGGCCTCACCGCCGGGCCCGCCGCCGCCGGCACCCGGCCCCGCCCGCACCCCTTCGGCCGCTACGGCTCCCCGGCCGCCCGCCGCACCCCCAGGACCCTCTACGTCGACCCGCACGGCCGCGGCGACTTCACCTCCGTCCAGGCCGCCGTGGACGCCGCCGGAGGTGACGGCTGGACACTGGTCCTCGCCCCGGGCACCTACCGCGAGACGGTCTCCGTCGACGCCGACCGCACCGGAGCGACCTGGATCGGCGCCTCAGGGGACCCGCGCGACGCCGTCATCGTGTACGACAACGCGGCCGGCACGCCCAAGCCGGACGGCTCCGGCACCTACGGCACCAGCGGGTCCGCCACCACCACCGTGCGCGCCGACGGCTTCACCGCCCGCGCGCTCACCTTCGCCAACGACTGGCTGCGCGCCGACCAACCCGACTGGACCGGCACCCAGGCGGTCGCGATCAAGGTCATGGGCGACCGGTCCGCCTTCCACGACTGCCGCTTCCTCGGCCACCAGGACACCCTCTACGCCGACACCCGCGACCTCGCCTCCTTCGCCCGCCAGTACTACGAGCGCTGCTACGTCGAGGGCGACGTCGACTTCGTCTTCGGCCGGGCGACCGCGGTGTACGAGCACTGCCACTTCCGCACCCTGGTCCGCCCCGACCTCGACGCGGCCCCGTACGGCTTCGTGTTCGCGCCGTCCACGGCGGGCGCCAACCCGCGCGGCTACCTGGTGACCGGCGGCCGCGTCAGCAGCGAGGCCCCTGCCGGCTACTACAAGCTGGCCCGCCCCTGGGTGCCCAGCTCCGACCCGACCGCCCGCCCGATGCTCACCGTGCGCGGGACCCGTCTCGGCGCGGGCATCGACGCGGCGGCGCCGTACGCCGACATGCGGGACGCGTACCCCTGGCAGGAGCAGCGGTTCGCCGAGTACCGCAACACCGGGCCCGGCGCCGAGGTCGTCGTCCCGGAGAACCGGCCGCAGCTCACCCGCGCGGAGGCCGCCCGGCACACCCGGGAGACGTACCTCGGCGACTGGCGGCCTGACGACCGGCAGCCGCACCGCGGACGGCACTGACCGGCCCTCCCCGCGGCGGTACTTGACCCGCTTGACGCGATCTTTGCCAGATGCGGGGGTGCGAATCCGGCCACGGGTCTCGCGCTCACCCGGGTGACGCGCGTAGAAACCTGTGTCATGCATAAACCACTGCGCATCGCGACCGTCACCGCCGCCTGTGCCGTCGCCGGTGCCGTCCTGTACGGCACCGGCGCCGCCACGGCCGGCCAGTCGACGGCCAACTCCACCCACGAGCCGTACAACATCGGGGTGCTGGCCAAGGACATCGACGCCTACTACGGCACCACGCTCGACGCCGACGGCGTCTACCAGGCATCCCCGGACAGCCCGTACGCCGCCGACCTGGCCCGCCTCGACGCCGCCGCGAAGAAGCAGATCGACCGGGCGGCCCGCGCGGCGCAGCACCGGCACGACCGGCCGGCCGTCGTCTTCGACATCGACGACACGCTGCTGCTCAGCCTCGACTACGAGAAGAAGAACAACTACGGCTACGACGGCGCCACCTGGGCCGCCTACGTCGACCGGGCCGACCGCCCGGCCGTCCCCGGCAGCCCCGAGCTGGCCCGGTACGCCGAGAAGAAGGGGGTCGAGGTCTTCTACAACTCCGGCCTGAGCGAGGCGCAGCGCACCGCCGCCGTCCAGAACCTGAAGCGGGTCGGCGCCGACGTGAACCTCGACGCCTCCCACATCTTCCTCAAGGACAAGGCGAACCCGCCGTCCTACCTGGCCCACTGCGCCACCCCGGGCACCTGGACGTGCACCACCGTGCAGTACAAGGCGGGCACCCGCCGGCACATCGAGCGCGACCTCGGCTACGACATCGTCGCCAACTTCGGCGACCAGTACTCCGACCTCCAGGGCGGCTACGCGGACCGCACGTACAAGCTGCCCAACCCGACGTACTTCGTCGAGTAGCACCCACCCCCGCTCAGCCGCGGGCGGTGAAGCCGCCCGCCGTCGAGAGAGGGCCGGACGGGGCGGTGGCCGTCACCGACCAGCGGTCGCCGCCCGCGTCCCGGCCGCCGCGCCCGTGGTTGTACTGCCCGGCGAACACCCACGCGCCCGCCGGTACCGTACGGCCCTCCCGGAGCGTCCACCGGTAGACGAGGAAACCGCCCCGCTCGGCGACCGTGAACGCGAAGTCCGCCTCCGGCAGCGACCGCCAGGCCCCGGTGGAGGTCACCGAGCCCGTCTGCGCCACCCGCAGCTCGACGGTGAGCGCGGTCAGGGCGGTGTCCGCCCTCACGGTGACGTTGCTCTGCGCCCAGAAGTCGTTGCTGTGCGGGTCCACGGCGCCGCTCGACCACAGCCGACCGGGCGCCGGCGCTTGGTGCGCGCCGGTGGCCGGGCGCGGCACGGGAGCGTCGTCCCGCACCACCGAGGCGACGGTGTGGCCCCCGGCGACCAGGACGGCCGCCACGGCCGCCGTCGCCCCCGCCACCCGGACCCAGCCCGGCGGTGACGGGCGGGCCGGCCCGCCCTCCCCGGCCGTCATGCCGCGTTCCACCCGGGCCAGCATCCGCGCCCGGTCGGGCCGGTGCGTCCCGGCCGCCGCGTGCAGCCGGGCGCGCAGCTCCGCGCCCGCCTCGTCCCCGTCCCGCCGCGGTCCGGTCATCGGGCCCCTCCCGCGGCGCCACCGGTTCGCGCGACCGCCGCGCGCACCTGCCGGGGAGCGCGGGGAGCCGTCCGGGTGCCGAGCAGCCGCTGGAGCTCGGCCACCCCCTTCGACGTCTGGCTCTTGACCGTGCCCACCGAGACGCCCAGGGCGAGCGCCGTGTCCTTCTCGGAGAGGTCGAAGGCGTGCCGCAGCACCACGCACGCCCGCTTGCGGAACGGCAGCCGGCGCAGCGCCTCCTGTACGTCCACCACGCCCGCGACGTCGGGGTTCTCCGTCGGCTCAGCGCGCTGCGACCAGAACAGGGCGACGCGTCTGCGTTCGCGCACGGCGGCCCGCACGCGGGTACGGGCGAGGTTGGCGACGACCCCGCGCGCGTACGCCACCGGACGGTCGGCCGCGCGGACCCGGTCCCAGCGGTGCCACAGGGCCAGCAGGGCGTCCGCCGCGAGGTCGTCGGCGGCGTCCGGCTCGCCCGTGAGCAGGTGGGCGAGCCGGGCCAGTTCGGCGTAGTGGCGCTCGAAGAAGGCGTGGAACTCCGCGGAGGCGGCGTCGTCGACGGCTGTCCCCACGGCGGACCCTCCTCGCAGCGGCTTCCCGGGTGCCGAACACCGTACGGCAGACCGAACCCGGCCGGCCCCCGGAAAGTCAGCCCTTGAGGGCCGCCTCCATCATCGCCTTGGCCACCGGGGCCGCCAGGCCGTTGCCGCTGACCTCGCTGCGGGCTGCGTCGGACTGCTCGACGACGACCGCCACCGCGACCTCCTTGCCCGAGGTGCCGGACTTGGCGTACGAGGTGAACCACGCGTACGGCGTCTCGCTGTTGTTCTCGCCGTGCTGGGCCGTGCCCGTCTTGCCGCCCACCGTCGCTCCGGGGATCTGCGCGCCCGAGCCCGTGCCCTCCTTGACGACGGTCTGCATGGCCGACTGCAACTGCGCGGCGGTGGCGGAGCTGACGATCCGCTTCGAATCGGCGTCCGTGTGGTCCTCCAGGACGTCCCCGCCGCTGTCGGTGACCTGCGACACCATGTGCGGGGAGACCAGCTCGCCACCGTTGGCGAGGGCTGCCGAGACCATCGCCATCTGCAACGGCGTCGCGGTCACATCGAACTGGCCGATACCGGTCAGCGCCGTCGACGACCGGTCCATGTCCTTCGGGAACACGCTGGGGTACGCCCGGACGGGCACGTCCTGCGTCTCGTCGTTGAAGCCGAACTTCTCGGCCATGGCACGCAGGTCGTCCTGGCCGAGGGAGACGGCCATCTTCGCGAAGACGTTGTTGCACGAGTACTGCAGCGCGGTGCGGATCGTGGCGTTCTCGCAGGGGGCGTTCGGGTTCTCGTTGGACAGCTCCGTGGAGGTGCCCGGGAGGGTGTAGGGGTCCGGGCTGTCGGTCCGCTCGTCCACCGAGCCGTACAGCCCGTTCTCCAGGGCCGCGGCCGCCACGACCAGTTTGAACGTCGAACCCGGCGGCAGCGGCTGGCGCAGCGCGCGGTTGGTCAGCGGCTTGTCGGGGTCGCCGGTCAGCTTCTCCCAGGCCTCACCCGCGGTGTTGGCGTCGGTCAGCGACGTCGGGTCGTAGGAGGGGGTCGACACGACCGACAGGATCCGGCCCGTCCTCGGGTCGATCGCGACGGCGGCGCCCTTCTTGTCGCCCAGCGCCTCGAACCCGGCCTTCTGCACGGCCGGGTCGATCGTGGTCACCACGTTGCCCGGCTCCGCGCGCGTGTCGGTGACGGTGTCCATCACGGTCTTCAGCCGTGGATCGGTGCCGTTGAGCACGTCCTGGTAGATGCCCTCCAGCTGGGTCGGCGCGTACGCCTGCGAGGCGTAGCCCGTCACCGCCGCGTAGAGCCTCCCGTTCTCGTACGTGCGTTTGTACGCGAGGTCGCCGCCCTTCGTCGACGCCGAGCCGGTGACCGACCGGCCGGCCACGATGATGTCCCCGAGCGGCTCCGCGTACGTCTCGATCGCGTTCCGCCGGTTGTCCTTGCTGTCCGCGAGCGCCCGGCTCTCGTAGAACTGCACCCAGGTCGCCCTGACCAGCAGAGCGAACACCAGGAGCAGCGTGAAGACCGATGCGCGCCTGATCGTCTTGTTCATCCCGACGACAGGACGAACGGGCGGGCGGCGATCGTTCCCCTGTGCCCCGGTTTCTCATCTTTCTCATCGAGTGTTCATCCGGGGCCGGCGCGTCACTCCGCCAGGTGCAGGACGACCTCGTCGATCTCCTCGCCGCGGGCCGGCGCGAACCCCCGCGCCTGCACGCTGGTCACGAACCCGCACTTCTCCAGCACGCGCCGCGACCCCGTGTTGTCGGCCGCCGCGCGCGCGTACAGCGGGCGGTCGCGCACCTCGGTGAGCAGGGCGCGCAGCGCGGCCGTGGCCACGCCCCGCCCCCAGTACGCCCGGTCCACCCAGTACGTCACCTCGCGCTCGCCCGGGTCCCCGTACACCGCGGTGCTGCCGACCACGTCACCGTCGGCGAGGATGGTCCGCACGATGTCGCGGGAGTGCCGGATCTTCGTCCAGTGCGTCGCGAACGCGTCCCAGTCGGCCGGGTCCTTGGGGGTGAAGGCCGCCATGCGCAGGGCCTCGGGATCGTTCATCTGCCGGAAGAAGACGGGCAGATCGCTGTCGTGGACCTCGCGCAGTGCGATGTGCATGGGTCAGAGCCTACGCGTGGCCAGCGTCAGCCGGTCCCGTGCGTCGAAAAGTGCGTCCTTCACCATCTGCTCGTGCGCCGGCGTCAGCCGCGCCACCGGCACCGAGCAGCTGATCGCGTCCCGCGCGGGGGTGCGGTAGGGGACCGCCACGCCGAAGCAGCGCAGCCCCAGCGTGTTCTCCTCGCGATCCACGGCGAAGCCCTGCTCCCGCACCTGGTGCAGCTCCTCGATGAGCTTCTCCCGGTCGGTGATGGTGTGCTCGGTGAGCGCGGGCAGCGTCTCCGGCAGCAGCTTGCGCACCTGCTCGTCGCTGTAGGTGCTCAGCAGCGCCTTGCCCAGCGAGGTCGAGTGCGCGGGCAGCCGGCGGCCGACCCGGGTGAACGGCCGCAGATAGTGCTGGGACTGCCGGGTGGCCAGGTAGACGACGTTCGTGCCGTCCAGCCGCGCGAGGTGGATGGTCTCCGTCGTGTCGTCCGAGAGCCGGTCCAGCGTCGGCCGGGCCGCCGCGACCACCTCGTCGCCGTCGATGTACGAGGTGCCGACCAGCAGCGCCCGCACGCCGATGCCGTACCGCGTGCCGGTGGCGTCGGTCTCCACCCAGCCCAGCTCCACCAGCGTGCGCAGCAGCATGTAGAGGCTGGACTTGGGATAGCCGACGGCCTCCTGGACCGACGCGAGGGAGTGCATACCGGGGCGTCCGGCGAAGTACTCGAGCAGCTCAACCGTCCGCACCGCGGACTTGACCTGCGCTCCGCCCCCCGTCTCGACAGCCGTCATCGCCCTTGACCCCTTCGTTCGACGGGAAATACTCTCGCGAGCAGCATATTCATCAGTAGAGACAGCGTTCAGCATATCGAACGAGTTCCGTGCAGAGCACGTGGAGGGACCCGCGGTGGCAGCAGCACCAGTCTGGAGTGTCGACCCCCGTACCGGGAAGCAGCGCGAACAGGTCGCCGTGGAAGCCACGGCCGAGGAGGTGGACGCGGCCGTCCGCGCCGCGCACGCCGCCCGCGAGGCCCTCGCCGACCGCACCGTACGCGCGGCCTTCCTGCGCGGCGCCGCCGACGAGCTGAAGGCGTCCGAGGCCACCCTCGTCGAGGTCGCCGACGCGGAGACCGCCCTCGGCCCGGTCCGGCTCACCGGTGAACTCGCCCGCACCTGCTACCAGCTGCGGGCCTTCGCCGACATCGTCGACGAGGGCGAGTACCTCGGCGTGGTCGTCAACCACCCCGACGACACCGCCACCCCGCCCATCCCCGACCTGCGCCGCTACAAGGTGCCGCTCGGCGTCGTCGCCGTCTACTCGGCGTCCAACTTCCCCTTCGCCTTCTCCGTCCCCGGCGGCGACACCGCGAGCGCGCTCGCGGCCGGCTGCCCGGTCGTCGTCAAGTCCCACCCCGACCACCCGGCCCTGTCCGAGCTGGTCGCCAAGGTGCTGCGCCGGGCCGCGGCCCGCCACGGCATCCCGGACGGCGTCCTCGGCCTGGTGCACGGCTTCGAGGCGGGCGTCGAGCTGATCAAGCACCCGCTGGTCGCCGCGGCCGGCTTCACGGGCTCCGTCCGCGGCGGCCGCGCGCTCTTCGACGCGGCGGCGGCGCGGCCGGTGCCGATCCCGTTCCACGGCGAGCTGGGATCGCTGAACCCGGTCGTCGTCACCGAGGCGGCGGCCACCGAGCGGGCGGAGGACATCGGCGCGGGCCTGGCCGGTTCCATGACGCTGGGCGTCGGGCAGTTCTGCGTGAAGCCCGGCCTGGTGCTGGTGCCGTCCGGTGACGCCGGGGACGGCCTGGTCAAGTCCCTCACCGACGCGGTCAGCGCCACCGACGCCGGTGTGCTCCTGGACCACCGCATGCGGGACAACTTCGTCGCGGGCGTCGCCGAGCGCGCCGCACTGCCCGACGTGGACTCCCCGGTGACGCCGGGTGCGGGCGGCGAGCACACCGTCAGCGCCGGGTTCCTCACCGTGCCGGCGGCGCGGCTGGCGGCCGAGGGCGAGCACGACCTGCTCCTGGAGGAGTGCTTCGGGCCGGTCACCGTGGTGGCCCGCTACCGCGACGAGGGCGAGGTGCGGGGGGTGCTGTCGCGGCTGCCGGGGAATCTGACGGCGACCGTGCAGCTGTCCGCCGAGGAGGCGGCGGGGGAGGGACGCGGGGCGTCCATCCTCGCGGAGCTTGTGCCGTTGGCGGGGCGGGTGCTGGTCAATGGCTGGCCGACAGGGGTTGCGGTGGCCGCGGCCCAGCAGCACGGGGGGCCCTACCCGGCTACCACTTCGACGTCCACGTCGGTGGGAGGGACTGCTGTCGAGCGTTGGCTGCGGCCTGTCGCTTATCAGGGGACGCCTGAGGCGCTGCTTCCTGCGGAGCTGCGGGATGACAATCCGCTGGGGCTGCCGAGGCGGTTCAACGGGGTTCTTGAGCGGTAGCGCTCCGCGGTTGCGCGCCGGAGGGGTGCGGTTGTCTTGCGGGTGCGGCGCCGTCGTGGCTGTTCGCGCAGTTCCCCGCGCCCCTTCAAGGCGTTCCCCTGACCTGGGATGATCAGTCGATGGAACTTGACGTCACCGAACTGCCCTTCACCCTCCGCCCGTACGGGCCCGACGGTCATTGGTCCTACGCCGACGGTGTGCTCACCGGCGTGGCCGGGCCCCGCCAGGACCGGTTCGTGCCGCCCACCGGGGAGTCGCTGGAGTCCGTGTCCGACGCGCCGCGACTGCTGGGGGCGCCCGACGGGGACTTCCAGCTGATCGCCCGCGTGTCCGTCGGCTTCACCGGCGCCTTCGACGCCGGCGTGCTGTACGTGCACGTGGGGGAGCGGGCCTGGGCCAAGCTGTGCCTGGAGTACTCGCCGGACGTGCCCACCGTCTGCACGGTGGTCACCCGGGGCCACTCCGACGACTGCAACTCCTTCACCGTCGAGGGCGACTCCGTCTGGTTCCGGGTCAGCCGCACCGGACGGGCCTTCGCCTTCCACGCCTCCCTCGACGGGGAGCGCTGGACCTTCGTACGGCTCTTCACACTGGGTGACGAGAAGGAGACGGGCGCGGCCCTGGTCGGCTTCCTCGCGCAGGCGCCCACGGGGGAGGGCTGCACCGTGACGTACGACAGCCTGGAGTTCCGGCCGTCCTGGCCCGCGGACCTGCGGGACGGCAGCTGAGGGGCAGCAGCCGAGGGGCGGCGGGAATGGGACCGGCTGGTTGAAGGTTCACGTACGAGGCGGAGAGGGCCTCCGCAGCCGTACGACCTGGAGAAGAGCCGAGACATGCGCGTCGAGATCTGGAGCGACATCGCCTGCCCCTGGTGCTACGTGGGCAAGGCCCGCTTCGAGAAGGCGCTCGCGGCCTTCCCGCACCGTGACGGGGTCGAGGTGGTGCACCGTTCGTTCGAGCTGGACCCCGGGCGGGCCAAGGACGACGTGCAGCCGGTGCTGACGATGCTCACCGCCAAGTACGGCATGAGCGCGACGCAGGCACAGGCGGGTGAGGACAACCTCGGCGCACAGGCCGCCGCCGAGGGCCTGGACTACCGCACCCGAGGCCGCGACCACGGCAGCACCTTCGACATGCACCGGCTGCTGCACCTCGCCAAGGAGCGGGGCCGGCACGAGGCCCTGCTCGACGCCCTCTACCGGGGCAACTTCGCCGACGAGCGCTCCGTGTTCAACGACGACGAGCGCCTCGTGGAGCTGGCCGCCGGCGCGGGGCTCGACGAGGACGAGGCCCGCAAGGTGCTCGCCGACCCCTCCGCCTACGCCGACGAGGTGCGCGCCGACGAGCGCGAGGCGGCCCAGCTCGGGGCGACCGGGGTGCCGTTCTTCGTGCTCGACCGGGCCTACGGCGTCTCGGGCGCCCAGCCCGCCGAGGTCTTCACCCAGGCGCTGACGCAGGCGTGGGGCGAGCGCGCGCCGCTGAAGCTGATCGACGACGGGGGCGACGCCGACGCCTGCGGCCCGGACGGCTGCGCGGTGCCGCGGGGCTGAGGCGCCGGCCGTCGTCGCAGGTGGGACGGGTTTCATAAGCGATGCTTGGAGAACCCGCGGAGAAATACGCGATGGACGGGGAGGTCGCGGGGTCGCACAGTGGTGGCATGGAGAGCTTCGAGAACCTCGTCCGTACCGAGTTCGCCCCGAAGACCACGTACCTGAACACCGCCAGCACCGGTCTGCTGCCCGCCCGGACCCTCGTGGCGATGCGTGACGCGGCGGTGTCCGCGGCGGAGGGGAGGCCGCTCGACATGTTCGCCGACGTCGAGGCCTCCCGGGCCGCGTACGCCCGCCTCATGGGAGTCCCCGCCACCCGGGTCGCGACCGGTGCCTCGGTCGCCACCTTCAGCGGGCTGGTCGCCGCGTCGCTGCCCCCGGGTGCCGAAGTGCTCACCGCGGAGGCGGACTTCAGCTCCCTGGTGAACCCGCTCCACACACGCGGCGATCTGAAGGTGCGCAGTGTGCCGCTGGAGCGGCTGGCCGAGTCCGTGGGCCCGGACACCGCGCTCGTGGCGGTCAGCTCCGTGCAGTCGGCCGACGGGCGGATCGCCGACCTCGCCGCGCTGCGGGAGGCCGCGCGGGCGCACGGGGCGCGGACGCTGATCGACGCCTCCCAGGCGGGCGGCTGGCTGCCGACGGCGGCGGACGACTTCGACTACGTGACCGCCGTCGGCTACAAGTGGGTGCTGTGCCCGCGCGGCGTCGCCTTCCTCGTCGTGCCGGAGGACCTGGGCGCGGCGGCCGGGCTGAGGCCGCTGTTCGCCGGGTGGGCGACCGGCGAGCGCCCCTGGGACTCCTGCTACGGCCCCGTCGAGGAACTCGCGCACTGCGCCCGGCGGTTCGACGAGAGCCCCGCCCTGTTCTCGTACACCGGAGCCCGGCAGTCCCTGGCCCTGGTCGAGGAGCTGGGCGTGGACGCCGTGCACGCGCACGACACCGCTCTCGCCGACCGGTTCCGCGCGGGGGTGCGCTCACTGGGCCACGAGCCGGTGCCCGCGCCGGGCTCCGCGATCGTGTCCGTGCCGGGGCTCGGCCACCGGCAACGCGGTCTCGGCGAGGCCGGTGTCCAGGTGTCCGACCGGGCGGGCAACCTCCGGGCCGCCTTCCACGTGTACAACACGGAGGCCGACGTGGACCGGTTGCTGGACGTACTGGCGGGCTGAGACCGGGTCCACCCGGCGGGCCGGATCCACCTGGCCGACCGGGAAGAACCCGCGGACAACACCGGGCAGGGGCCTCCCGTCCCACACGAAGAGGCCCCTGCCCGAGATCAGTCGCGGGTCACCGCACCGGGGTGAAGTCCCGCGCGCCGATGAACTCCGGCCGCCGGATGGGCGCCGCGAACGGCTCCACGGCCGTGTTCTCCACGCTGTTGAACACGATGAACACGTTGCTGCGCGGGAAGGGCGTGATGTTGTCGCCCGAACCGTGCATGCAGTTGCAGTCGAACCAGGTCGCCGAGCCGGCCTTGCCGGTGAACAGCTTGATGCCGTACTCGGAGGCCATCTTCGTCAGCGCCTCGTCGGACGGCGTCCCCGCGTCCTGCATCTGCAGGGACTTCTTGTAGTTGTCCTTCGGCGTGGCCCCCGCGCACCCGAGGAACGTCTTGTGCGACCCCGGCATGATCATCAGACCGCCGTTGGTGTCGTAGTTCTCGGTGAGCGCGATCGAGACCGAGACGGTGCGCATGTTGGGCAGGCCGTCCTCGGCGTGCCAGGTCTCGAAGTCCGAGTGCCAGTAGAAACCGCTGGCACCGAAGCCGGGCTTCACGTTGATCCGCGACTGGTGGACGTAGACGTCCGAGCCGAGGATCTGCCGGGCCCGTCCGACCACGCGCTCGTCGCGCACCAGCTTCGCGAAGACCTCGCTGATCCTGTGCACCTCGAAGACCGACCGGATCTCCTTGGACTGCGGCTCGACGATCGAGCGCTCGTCCGCGCGGATGGCCGGGTCCGTGGTGAGGCGCTGCAGCTCCCGCTGGTACTCGGCGACCTCGTCCGGCCCGATGAGCTGGTCCACGGCGAGGAAGCCGTCGCGTTCCAGCGACTGGAGGTCAGCGGCCGACGCGGGGCCCGGGGCGTCGGGGCTGCCCCAGACCACCGGGTCCTGCCGGGGGGTGGCCACCTCGGTGGCACCGCGGGTGGGGTACAGATCGGTGATGTTCGTGGTCGTGATGGTCACGATGACTCACACCTCCTCGGTGAGCAGCGGGTAGACGCCGTTCTCGTCGTGATCCTCCCGTCCGGTGACGGGCGGGTTGAAGACACAGATGCAGTGAAAGTCCTCCTTGACCTTGAGCGTGTGCCGCTCGTGGCCGTCGAGGAGGTACATCGTGCCCGGCGTGATGTGGTACGTCTTCCCCGTCTCGCGGTCGGTCAACTCGGCGTCGCCCTTGGTGCAGACGACGGCCTCGATGTGGTTGGCGTACCACATCGACGTCTCGGTTCCCGCGTACAGGATCGTCTCGTGCAGGGAGAAGCCGACCTTCTCCTTGGCGAGGACGATCCGGGTGCTTTCCCAGGTGCCGGTCGCGCTCTTCACGTGCCGGTCGGTGCCTTCGAACTCCTTGAACGAACGGACGATCACGGTGTTGCGATGCCTCCTAGGTGAGGGATGTGCAGGGGTCCCCGGCGCCCGCGGCCGCGGGCCGAAGGCGCCGGAAGCGGGGGTGGTGGCGCGGGACGGTCAGGCCGTCTCGCGGACGGCCCGGGCGAGGGTCTTCATGCCCTCGTCCAGTTCGTCGGGCGTGATGGTGAGGGCCGGCAGCAGCTTGACGACCTCGCTCTCGGGGCCGGACGTCTCGATGAGCAGCCCCAGCTCGAAGGCGCGCTTGGCGACCCGGCCCGCGCGGGCCTTGTCGTGGAACTCCAGGCCCCAGACCAGACCGCGGCCCCGGTACTCCTTGACGTCCGCGAGGTTCTCCTCGGTGATGGCGATCATGTGCTGCTCGACCTGCTCGCCGCGCTTGCGGGTCTGCTTCTCCATCGCCGAGCCGTCGGCCCAGTAGGCCTCCAGCGTGGCGGTCGCCGTGACGAAGGCGGGGTTGTTGCCACGGAAGGTGCCGTTGTGCTCGCCCGGCTCCCAGACGTCCAGTTCCGGCTTGAACAGGCACAGCGACATCGGCAGGCCGTAGCCGCTGATCGACTTGGAGACGGTGACGATGTCCGGCGTGATCCCCGCCTCCTCGAAGGAGAAGAAGGCGCCGGTACGGCCGCAGCCCATCTGGATGTCGTCGACGATGAGCAGCATGTCCTGGCGCTCGCACAGGTCGGCCAGGGCACGCAGCCACTCGGCCCGGGCGACGTTGATGCCGCCCTCGCCCTGCACCGTCTCGACGATCACGGCGGCCGGCTTGTTCAGGCCGGAGCCCTGGTCCTCCAGCAGCCGCTCGAACCACATGAAGTCCTCGACGGTGCCGTCGAAGTAGTTGTCGAACGGCATGGGCGTGCCGTGCACCAGCGGGATTCCGGCGCCGGCCCGCTTGAAGGCGTTGCCGGTCACGGCGAGCGAGCCGAGCGACATGCCGTGGAAGGCGTTGGTGAAGGACACGATCGACTCGCGGCCCTTCACTTTGCGCGCCAGCTTCAGCGCGGACTCCACGGCGTTGGTGCCCGTCGGGCCCGGGAACATGACCTTGTACGGCAGGTCGCGCGGGCGCAGGATGGTGTTCTGGAACGTCTCCAGGAAGCGGCGCTTGGCGGTGGTCGACATGTCGAGACCGTGCGTGACGCCGTCCCGCTCCAGGTAGTCGATCAGCGCGCGTTTGAGGACCGCGTTGTTGTGCCCGTAGTTGAGCGAGCCCGCGCCGGCGAAGAAGTCGAGGTACTCGTGGCCGTCCTCGTCGTACATGCGGCTGCCGACCGCACGGTCGAAGATGGTGGGCCAGCCGCGGCAGTAGCTGCGCACCTCGGACTCGACGGTCTCGAAGACACTGAGGTCGGGCTGGGTGATGGTCACGACGAATCGCTCCTCGTGGGGTGAGGGTGGGAGAGGAAGGTCGTACGGATCCGGTGGGACCGGTCGCGGTCCCGGCCGGGAAGTCCGGGGGAGCCGGCGGGGGCCGGACGGTCAGCCGCGGGCCGGGCCGGTGAGCGGGCCTATGCGGTACAGGACCTCGGGCTCGTGGGGCCCGTCGGGGAACTCGTCCGTGTCGAAGAGGACTTCGCGCTCCAGGCCGGCGCCGTGGCGCTCGGCGAACGAGGTGAACAGCCGCTGGGACGCTGTGTTGTCGGGGGAGATGGTGGTCTCCAAGGTCGTCGTCCCGCACTCCGCGAGGGTCCGTGCGGCGAGCCCGTCGAGCATCGCAGCCGCGAGCCTTCGACCACGGTAAGCCTCGTCCACCGCCACCTGCCACACGAGCAGCGTGTCGGGCCGGTCGGGCCGTACGTAGCCGGTCACGAAACCCACTGGCACGCCGTGCCCGTCGCGGGCGACGGCCGAGGTCGCCGCGAAGTCACGGCACCAGAGCAGATAGCTGTAGGACGAGTTCACGTCGAGGACCTTCGAGTCCTTGGCTATCCGCCACAGGGCGGCGCCGTCGGCCACTCTTGGACGATCGATTTGCAGGTCTGCTTGCGCGGCAGTCATGCAAATGAAATTACCCAGCGAAATTCGAAATTGCATCGCCGGACGGGGTTACGTGTGGGCGGGTCCTTGTGATATCACGCGGGCGCGTGCCACCGCGCGAAACGTTGACACTTTGGGATGATTTGACCCGGACGAAGGTCGCAAATCGGTCAGCATGTGTATCGGGTCACAATCATGTAACCTGTGCGCCGCGTGTCCGAAATGCCGGTCTGGAACTTATCGAAATCTTAGCGTTTAGGTCCCGGGAAAGCGGGCAGAAGAACACGGATGGCTCTACTCAAAAGAATTGCCGAATTCATTCCGATGGCTTCGGCAAATTCCCGGAATTCAGGCTTCGGAAAGACCCGCGCCGTTCGTGCCACCCTGATCGCCCCAGGACGCCTCGACGGCGCGCCGGGCCGCGCCCGGGTCCGCGGCCGCCCCGGCCTCGGTCAGTGCGGCACCCAGTGCCGCCAGGCAGCTCTGCACGACACCCGGCGTGGCGTCCGGACCGTAGTGGTTGACCCGGACCATCTCCCGGGCCAGCGCGCCCCCGCCCGCGGCCAGCGGCAGCGCGGGGTCGGACTCCAGGGCCCGGGCCACCAGACGTGACGCGTCGGTGCCCGGGGGCACCCGCAGCGTCGTCGCGACCGGCGCCGCGTCCCGCGCCTCCCGGACGTACGGCTCCAGGCCGCCGCCCAGCGCCAGCGCGCCGGCCCGGGTGGCCGCCGCGGCGGACGCGTGGCGCGCCATCACCGTCCGCGGGCCCTCCGTCTCGATGCGCTCGACGCACGCCTCAAGCGCCAGCATCTCCAGCTGCGCCGGCGCGTGCAGCAGTGCCTTGCGGCCGCCGTCGATCCAGCGCTCCTTCCAGTCGAGGAGCGACAGGTACGAGCGCCGCGGGGCGTTCGGGTTGGCCGCCATGCGCGCCCAGGCCCGCTCGCTCACCGACACCGCCGACACCCCGGCCGGGCCGCCCATCGCCTTCTGCGCGCCGATGACGCACAGGTCCACGCCCCACGCGTCCGGCAGCACCGGCTCGGCGCCCACGGAGGCCACCGCGTCCAGGTAGAACAGCGCACCGTGCGCCCGCACCGCCTGACCGATCTCCGCGACCGGATTGGTGTTGCCGGTCGCCGCCTCGGCGTGCACCAGGGACACGAAATCGATCTCCGGGTGCTCGGCGAGGGCGCGGCGGACCTCCTCGGCGGAGACGGCCCGGTGGAACGGCACCGCGAGGTCGTGCACGGTCGCGCCGCAGTCCCGCAGCCAGTCCCCGAAGGTCTGCCCGTACGGCCCCGTGACGACGTTCAGCGCGACGGTGCCCGGGCCCGCGGCGGCGCGGATGGCGCCCTCCAGCGGCAGCAGCGCCTCGCCCTGCATGACCACCACGTCCTGGCCGGTGCCGAGCAGGCGCGCGATCCGGTCCTCGATCGCGGCGAAACGGCCGGCGGTCAGCGGGGCGAGGTCCAGGAACGGGTGGGTCACGGCGGTGCTCTCTTCGGTGCGGCGGTGGTACGTGACGCGGGGTGCGTCGCGTACGGACGCGGTACGTCGCGTACGGAGTCGAGAGTAACCATGGCACCCGTCGGCACTCGCGCCGGAGTGCTTCCGTTGCGACACCCCCACGCCCGGAATTGCGGCTTCCGCTACGGCCGCGGCGGTGATCGTCCGATGAACTGGGCCCGTGTTCCCGGTACTTGTGCTGGTCGTCGTGATCGTCGTGGTGGCGGCGCGGGTTCCGCACCGGCGCCGCCCTGTCGCACGCCCGGGCACGAGGAGCGGGCCGTCCTCGCGCTCGCCGTCGTCGCGAGCGCCGTCGGGGCCGGGTACGCGTCCGCACCGCGCGCCCGCGCGGCGGCCGCCGGCGACCGGGCCCCGGACGCGGGCGAGGGCACCGTCTAGGGTGCGGGACATGAGGGATCGCGCGGTGCTGCACGTGAAGGGGCGGGTGCTCGTCGGACCGGAGGAGGTCCGGGACGAGTTGTGGGTGGTCGACGGCCGGATCACCTACGACCGTCCCACGGGCGTCGCCGACGTCCGCACCGTCGAGGGGTGGGCGCTGCCCGGACTCGTCGACGCGCACTGCCACGTCGGCCTGGACCGGCACGGGGCCGTGCCCGAGGACGTCGCCGAGAAGCAGGCGCTGACCGACCGCGAGGCGGGCACCCTCCTCATCCGCGACGCCGGCTCGCCCTCGGACACCCGCTGGATCGACGACCGCGAGGACCTCCCGAAGATCATCCGGGCCGGCCGGCACATCGCCCGCACCCGCCGCTACATCCGCAACTACGCCTGGGAGGTCGAGCCGGAGGACCTCGTCGCCTACGTCGCCCAGGAGGCCCGGCGCGGCGACGGCTGGGTGAAGCTGGTCGGCGACTGGATCGACCGCGACCTCGGCGACCTGTCGGCCTGCTGGCCGCGCGGCGCCGTCGAGGCGGCCATCGCCGAGGCGCACCGTCTGGGCGCCCGCGTCACCGCGCACTGCTTCGCCGAGGACTCCCTGCGCGACCTGGTCGAGGCCGGCATCGACTGCGTCGAGCACGCCACCGGGCTCACCGACGACACCATCCCCCTCTTCGCCGAGCGCGGGGTCGCCATCGTGCCCACGCTCGTCAACATCGCCACCTTCCCGGCCCTGGCCGACGGCGGCGAGACCCGCTTCCCGCGCTGGTCGGCCCACATGCGCCGGCTTCACGAACGCCGCTACGACACCGTGCGCAACGCCTACGACGCCGGTGTCCCCGTCTTCGTCGGCACCGACGCGGGCGGCGCCCTCGCCCACGGACTGGCCGGGGCCGAGGTCGCCGAACTGGTCACCGCCGGCATCCCGCCCGTCGAGGCGCTCGCCGCGACGACCTGGGCCGCCCGGCGCTGGCTCGGCCGTCCCGGCCTGGACGAGGGCGCACCGGCGGACCTGGTGGTGTACGAGCAGGACCCGCGCGCGGACGTACGCGTGCTCGGCGCTCCGCGCCGGGTGGTGCTCAACGGGCGGGTCGTCGGTTAGCCGACAGGAGTGACACCGGGGAACACCTGTACCGAAGGATTCGAAAAGGTTCGCCAAAACCCCACGAAGGGGTGAAGTGCCCTGGGTTCGCTGACGGTTCGGCCGACCCGGGGACATTCTGTCCGGGTCCCAAGCACGTCGCTCATGCGTGCCCCGCACGCATGTCTCACTGGGGGTCCCACCACCTTGAACGGCAACACCTTCCGCATGCCCGCACGCCGTCTCACCACCGTCGCGGCGGCCACGGCCCTGGCCGTCGGTCCCGCGGTCCTGGCCGGCCCGGGACCGGCCCACGCGACCGGTGACCACGGCCGCGCGAGCGCCGCCGTGCTGCGCACCGGGCTCGACGTCTCCCTGCTCGACAAGACCGTGAACGTCCCGCTCGCGGTCACCCTCAACGAGGTGCAGGCACCCGAGAGCGCCGAGAAGACCGCGCTCACCGTCCGGCTGGACGGCGTCGGCGGCGGAAAGCCCTTCAGCGTCCTGCGCGCCGACGTCGCCGAGGCGAGGGCGACGGCCACCGCCGGGAAGAGCGAGGGCAGCACGACCCTGGCCCGCGCCAGGCTGCACGTCCCCGGCCTGCCGCTGCTGTCGGTGGTCGAGGTGCGGGAGGTCACCGCCAGGGCGACCTGCGAGGCCGGGAAGAAGCCGGTCGCCGACGCCAACCTGCTGGGCCCCGTGACGGTCCTCGGCAAGAAGGTCACGCTGACCACGGGAGGCACGACCGACGTGAAGGTGCCCGGCGTCGGCGAGGTACGCCTCGACCTCTCGGCCCGGGAGACCACCTCCCGCACGGCCGCCGCCACCGCGCTGCGGCTCAAGGTCTCCGTCAACCCCCTCGACCTGAACGTCGCCGAGGTCGAGGGCACCGTGTCCCTGGCCGAGGCGACGTGCGAGTCCCCGGCCGCCCCCGTGGACGAGGCCGAGCAGCCCCCGGCGAAGGCCGACCGGCCCCCGGCCGAGCAGGACGCCGAGCCCGCCGCGGAGGTGAAGCCCCAGGGCGCCCGCGCCGAGGCGGACCTCGCCGAGACCGGCGGCAGCTCGTCGACGCCGTACGTCGCGGCCGGCGCCGCGGTCCTGGTCCTGGCGGGCGGCGGAGCTCTGACCCTGGCCCGGCGCAGGCGGGGCTGATCGCGGGGGCCGGCCGGGGTGGTGGCCCGTCGGGCGGGTCCCGGCTGCCACCGCCACGGTCACCGCTGCCGTGGACGCCGTAGTCGCGGCCGGTGCCGCGGTCTTGGTTCTGGCGAGCGGCGGGGCCCCGCGTCCTGGCCCGCGCAGGCGGGGCTGATCGCAGGGTCTGCCGGGGCGGTGCGCCGTCGGGCCGGTTCCGGCCGCCACCGTCGCGGCCGGCGGCGCGGTCCTGGTTCTGGCGCAGGGCGGGGTCCCGGTCCTGGCCCCGGCGCAAGCGGGGGCTGCTCAGCGGGCGTGCCGCCGGGGTCGTGGCCCTCAGGCCGGGTCCGGTACCGCCAGGGCGTGTTCCAGCGCGCGCAGGAAGCCGTCGGTCGTCGCCCGGTCCCGTACCGCAAGGCGCAGCCAGTCCCCGCCCAGCCCCGGGAACGTGTCCCCGCGCCGCACCGCGTACCCCAGGCCGCGCAACCGGTGCCGCACGGCGGCGCCGTCCGGGACGTGGAGCAGGACGAAGGGGCCCTCGGCCGGGCCCACGGCCCGCACCCCGGCCCCGGCGAACCGCGCGAGCCCGGCGAGGAGGCGGCCCCGGTCGGCGGCGGTGCGGTGGGCGGCGTGGGCGGCCTCCGCCAGCGCCCGCGGCGCCACGCAGACCTCGGCCGCCGCGAGCGCGGGCGTGGACACCGGCCACAGCGGCTGGGCGCGCTCCAGGGCGCCGACCGTCTCCGGGTCCGCCAGGACGTACCCGATGCGCAGCCCCGCCAGGCCCCACGTCTTGGTGAGGCTGCGCAGGACGACGAGCCCGGGTACGTCCGTCCGCCCGGCCAGCGCCTCCCGCTCGCCCGGCACCGCGTCCATGAACGCCTCGTCGACGACCAGCGTCCGCCCGGGCCGGGACAGCGCCGCGAGCACACCGGCCGGGTGCAGCACCGAGGTCGGGTTGGTCGGGTTGCCGACCACCACCAGATCGGCGTCCTCGGGGACCGCCGCCGCGTCGAGGCGGAAGCCGTCCGCCTCCCGCAGGACCACCCGCCCGACCGAGTGCCCCGCGTCCCGCAGCGCCGCCTCGGGCTCGGTGAACTGCGGGTGCACCACGACCGGCCTGCACACCTTCAGCGCCCGCGCCAGCAGCACGAACGCCTCCGCCGCGCCGGCCGTCAGCAGCACCCGCTCCACCGGCAGACCGTGCCGCGCCGCCACCGCCGCCCGGGCGGACCGCCCGTCCGGGTAGGCGGCGAGCGAGCCCAGCGAGGCGGCGACGTGCTCCCGCAGCCACGCCGGGGGAGTGCCGGTACGGACGTTCACCGCGAGGTCCACCAGCGCCGAACCGTCGTCGCGCACCTCGGCGTCCCCGTGGTGCCGCAGATCCGGACCGACGGGGCCGGTCCCGGTCGCGGCGCCGGTCTCAGTGTGCGTGCGCATGTGCGTGTCCATGTCCGTGATGGTGCCCGTGGTGATGTGCGCCCTCCTCGTCGGGGTGGGAGTGCGGCCGCCGCGGCAGCCCCACCCCGTCCTCGCAGCCCAGCGGCGCGGCGCGGTGGACGCGGCCGTCGTGACGCATCCGCAGGCCGCCCCCGACGGGCGGGGCCGTCACGGGGTCTCCCCGGGTGCCGCGCCTGCATCCGTCGCTGTCGTTGTCGCTGTCGTTGTCGCTGTCGCTGTCGTTGTCGTTGTCGTTGTCGTTGTCGTTGTCGCTGTCGCTGTCGCTGCCGCAGCCGCAGCCGCAGCCGCTGCCGCTGCCGCAGCCTCAGCCTCGGACGCACGGGGTACGCGGGACGCGACCGCGCAGGTCACCCGCGCGGGATCCGTCGCCGACTTCCGCTTGGGCACCACGAGTTCGCCCCCGCGCACCAGAGCCGCCGCCTCCGCGACCGACGGGGTGCCCACGGTCGCGAGCGGGGCGTCGGAGGGGTGGGGCACCTCGACGCCCGCCAGCTCGCCGGCCGGGTATGTCACCAGGGGCACGCCCAGCAGCTCGGCGGCGCCGACGATCCCGGGTTCACCGGCCTTGGTGTCCACGGTGGCCAGCTCGGCGACCGACGCGGCGGACAGTCCCGCCGCGCGCAGGGTGTCCCGCACCAGCCCGAGCACCTCACCGACCGGCGCGCCCCGGGAGGCGCCGACCCCGACGACGAGGGACGGCGGACCGCCGGCCCGCGCCCCCGCGCCGGCAGCCACCGACTCCACGGGAACCCCGGACGTCCCGGCGGCCTCCTGAACCCCGTAAGGCATGGTGTGCGGTCCTCTCCTGTGCATCCTGCGCATATTTACTGCGGTTGCCGCTGTCGTACGCGCCTGAACCCGGTGCGATCGGATACCAAGGGCGCATGGCGGTCTTCGTCGCGCTCGGCGCGTTCCTGATGACGCTGGCCGGCGGCTGGACGGCGCAGCGCGTGACCGACCGGCGCCACCTGGTCCTGGGCCTTGCCGGTGGCCTGATGCTGGGTGTCGTCGGCCTCGACCTGCTGCCGGAGGCGCTGAAGGCCGCCGGCGACGAGGTCTTCGGCGTGCCCGCCGCCCTGCTGCTCTTCGTCGCCGGGTTCCTGCTCGCGCACCTGGTGGAACGCCTGCTGGCGGCGCGCCGGGCCGCGCACGGCGGCGACGAGCACGGCCACCGCTCGCCCGAGGTCGGCCTGACGGCCGCGGCCGCGATGGTCGGCCACAGCGCCATGGACGGCGTGGCGATCGGCGCGGCCTTCCAGGTCGGCGGCGGCATGGGCGCGGCGGTGGCCATGGCCGTGATCGCCCACGACTTCGCGGACGGCTTCAACACCTACACACTGACCAGCCTGTACGGCAACGCCCGCCGCCGGGCCGTCGCGATGCTGGTGGCCGACGCGCTGGCCCCCGTCGTCGGCGCCTCCTCCACCCTCCTCTTCACGATCCCGGAGGGCGCGCTCGGCGCCTACCTCGGCCTCTTCGGCGGTGTGCTGCTCTACCTCGCGGCGGCCGAGATCCTCCCCGAGGCCCATCACGAGCACCCCGCCCGCTCGACGCTGCTGTGCACGGTCGCGGGCGCGGCGTTCATCTGGCTGGTGGTCGGCATCGCCGACTGAGGGCCCCGGGCCGCCCACGGCCGCCCCGCCCCGCCCGCCCCCGCGCCGGGCGGGCGGGGCTGGCGTCGACGGGCACGGCACCCCCGTCGGCCCGCCGTTCACGACGTGCGGCACCTCTCCACGAACCGGCGGGCGACACCCGGCTCGGCCGCCCAGTGCGTGTGCAGATAGCTCGCGTGCACCCCGCGCTCGACGAATCCCTCGACGCGCCGCTCGGGCGTCCGCATCCCCCAGGCCGGCGCCGCCCCGGCCCCCGGCTCCACGACCGTCCGGTGGAACTCGTGCCCCCGCATCCGGGTCCCCGCGCCGGCCAGCACGCTGTCGGACACGGCCACGGCGTCCCGGTAGCCCAGCGTCAGCCGCTGCGACATCCGCGCGGTGGCGTCCAGCACCCCGCACATCGGCAGACCGTCCAGCTCCCGGCACAGGTACAGCAGCCCCGCGCACTCGGCGGCCACGGGAGCACCGCTCAGCGCCAGCTCGGCGACGGCCTTGCGCAGCGGCTCGTTGGCGGACAGCTCGGAGGCGTACACCTCCGGGAAACCGCCCCCGACGACGAGCCCCGCGGTCCCCTCGGGCAGTTCCTCGTCCCGCAGCGGATCGAAGGGGACGACCTCGGCTCCGGCGGCGGTGAGCAGCTCGGAGTGCTCGGCGTAGGAGAAGGTGAAGGCCGCGCCGGCGGCGACGGCGACCCGCGTCCCGGTCCCGTCCGGCGCCTCACCCGGCTCCCAGGCCGTGGCACCCAGCGGCCCCGCACCGCGCGCCAGCCGGACCAGCGCCTCCAGGTCACACCCGTCGGCCACCTGCGCCGCCATCGCCGCGACGGCGTCCACCGCCGCACTCTGCCGCTCGGCGACGGGCACGAGACCCAGGTGCCGCGACGGCACACCCACCTGCGGCGCCCGCCGCAACACCCCCAGCACCGGCACCCCGACGGATTCCAGCGCCTCCCTCAGCATCACCTCGTGCCGGTCCGACCCGACCTTGTTGAGGATGACGCCGCCGACCCTCACCTCCGGGTCCCAGCTCACGAACCCGTGCACCAGCGCCGCCACCGACCGCGACTGCGCCGAGGCGTCCACCACCAGTACCACCGGCGCCCCGAGCAGCTTCGCGACCTGCGCGGTGGACGCCAGCTCGCCCTCGCCCGCCGCCCCGTCGTACAGCCCCATCACGCCCTCGACGACGGCGATGTCGCACCCGCGCGCCCCGTGCAGGAACAGCGGCCCGACCAGTTCGGGCCCGCACAGGTACGCGTCGAGGTTGCGCCCCACCCGCCCGGTGGCGAGCGCGTGGTAGCCGGGGTCGATGTAGTCGGGTCCGACCTTGTGCGGCGACACCGCGAGCCCGCGCCCCGTGAGCGCGGCCATCAGGCCGGTGGCGACGGTGGTCTTGCCGCTGCCCGACGAGGGAGCGGCGACGACCAGCCGGGGCACGGCGGAGGCGGCGGAGGTCACCACTCGATGCCCCTCTGCCCCTTCTGGCCGGTGTCCATCGGATGCTTGACCTTGGACATGTCGGTGACGAGGTCGGCGAAGTCCACCAGGGCGGCGGGCGCGTTCCGCCCGGTGATCACCACGTGCTGGGTGCCGGGCCGGTCGCGCAGCACGGAGACCACCTCGTCGGTGTCGATCCACCCCCAGTGCAGCGGGTAGGCGAACTCGTCCAGCACGTACAGCTTGTACGTCTCGGCGGCCAGGTCGCGCTTGACCTGCTCCCAGCCCTCCCTGGCCTTCTCCTCGTTGTCCTGCTGCTGGTCGCGCTGGACCCAGGACCAGCCCTCGCCCATCTTGTGCCAGTCGACGGTGCCGCCTTCCCCGGACGCGCCCAGCACCCGCAGGGCGTTCTCCTCACCGACCTTCCACTTGGCCGACTTGACGAACTGGAACACCCCGATCGGCCACCCCTGGTTCCAGGCCCGCAGCGCCAGCCCGAAGGCGGCGGTGGACTTGCCCTTCCCGACCCCCGTGTGCACGAACACCAGCGGCCGGTTGCGCCGCTGCCGGGTCGTCAGTCCGTCGTCCGGTACGACACTCGGCTTCCCCTGTGGCATTACGCGACCCTCCCGTTGTGCTGTCCGCTGCCCTGAACGTCCTTCACCAGACCGGCGATCGAGTCGGCCCGCAGCTCGTCGAGCGTCACCGCCGTACCGCCCAGCTCACCCGCGAGCCGCCCCGCGAGCCCGAGCCGCACGGGCCCCGACTCGCAGTCCACCACCACGGAGGCGACCCCGTCGGCGGCGAACAGCCGCGCCGCCCGCGAGGCCAGCGCGACGGGTTCCGGACCACCGGTGGCCCGCCCGTCCGTCACCACCACCACCAGCGCCCGCCGTGCCGGGTCCCGGAGCCGCTCCACCCGCAGCACCTCGTGGGCGCGCAGCAGCCCGGCGGCCAGCGGCGTACGTCCCCCGGTCGGCAGCGACTCCAGCCGGACCGCCGCCGCGTCCACCGAAGAGGTCGGCGGCAGCGCCACGTCGGCGGCCGTACCCCGGAAGGTCACCAGCCCCACCTTGTCCCGCCGTTGGTAGGCGTCCAGCAGCAGCGACAGCACGGCCCCCTTGACGGCGCCCATCCGCTGCCGCGCGGCCATCGACCCCGAGGCGTCGACGACGAAGAGCACGAGATTGCCCTCCCGCCCCTCGCGAGTGGCCTGCCGCAGATCGTCCCGGCGCACGACCAGACCGCGCCCCGACCGTCCCCGCGCCCGCTGGTGCGGCGCCGCCGCCTGCACGGTGGCCGCCAGGTGCAGCTTGGTCAGCGCCCCCTGCGGGCGGCGGGCCCCGGTGGTCCGGCCGTGCTCGGTCCGCGCCCGCGAACGGCGCCCGGCGGCGCCCTCGCCGAGACCCGGCACGCTCAGCACCCTGGTCCGGAACGGCTCCGCGGCCCGCACGGGGGACTGCTCACCGCAACCCCCGGCCGGCTGCGGCTCCCCGCCCTCACCGGCCTCCCCGGCCTCGGGAGGCGTGGCCGCGTCGCCGTCGCCCCGGGGGGCGTCCTCGGGCTCGGGCTGCCCACCGGGGCCGCCACCGGGCCCGGGATCGGGATCGTCGTCGCCCCCGTCACCGTCGGGCCCGTCCCCGCTCCCGTCGGGCCCGTCACCGCCGGGGCCGTCTCCACCCCCGTCGGGCTCGTCCTGCCCGCCGAACTCCTCCAGCGTCTCGTCCAGCTTGTCCTCGTCCAGCCCCGGCGCGTCGAAGGGGTTGCGCCGCCGCCGGTGGGGCAGCGCCAGCAGCGCCGCCTGCCGCACGTCCTCCGCGAGCACGTCCGTCCGGCCGGCCCACGCCGCCAGCGCGGTCGCCGTCCGGGCCATCACGATGTCGGCCCGCATGCCGTCCACCTCGAAGGCGGCGCAGGTCGCCGCGATCTGCCGCAACGCCCCGTCGCCCAGGCGCACCGACGGCAGCAGCTCCCGCGCCGCCGCGATCCGCGCCCGTACGGCGGCCTCCTCGTCGGCCCAGCGCGCCGCGAAACCGGCCGGGTCGTCGTCGTGGGCGAGCCGTCGCCGTACGACCTCCACGCGCTGGTCGGGCTCGCGCGAGGCCGCGACCTCCACCGTCAGCCCGAACCGGTCGAGCAACTGTGGACGCAGCTCGCCCTCCTCGGGGTTCATGGTGCCGACCAGCAGGAACTTCGAGGCGTGCCGCACCGACACACCCTCGCGCTCGACGTAGGAGGCGCCCATCGCGGCGGCGTCGAGGAGCAGATCGACCAGGTGGTCGTGGAGCAGGTTCACCTCGTCGACGTAGAGGATGCCGCGGTGCGCGTCGGCCAGCAGGCCCGGCTCGAAGGCCTTCACGCCCTCGGCGAGCGCCCGCTCGATGTCGAGGGCGCCCACCAGCCGGTCCTCGGAGGCGCCGACGGGCAGCTCCACCATGCGCGCCGGGCGCGAGGCGAAGGCGCCCGGCGTGTGCGGGCCGTCCGGGCAGCCCGGGTCGGGGGAGTCGGGATCACAGGAGAAGCGGCACCCGGAGACGACGTCCACCTGAGGCATCAGCGCCGACAGCGCTCGCACCGCGGTGGACTTCGCCGTGCCCTTCTCCCCGCGGACCAGCACACCGCCGACCGCCGGGGACACGGCGTTCAGCAGCAGCGCGAGTCGCAGGTCGTCCTGACCCACGACGGCCGTGAACGGGAACGGGATACTCACTTGTCGTCGCCCTCCAAGTCGCCCTCTGACTCCGGATCGGTGGCGCGCGGCCGCTGTGGCGTCCGCGCGTCCGGTTCGGCCCACAGGCCGAGGCCGGCGGCCTGTGGCGGCCGCTCGGTGCTGCCGCCCGGCGCCCACGGGCCGGATGCCTTCATGAGGCCCCGGTCCTCCGGGGCGAAGACGTACTCGGCGCCGGGCCGCCCGTACGTCCGGCCGTCCACGACTCCCGCCGTGGCGCCGTACCCGACGAGGCGGTCCGCGGTGGCCGCCCCGCCGAAAGCGCCCCCGCCGCCGGGCAGCCGTACGACGGCGAGGCCCGCGCCCTCGGCCGGGCCCGGCAGCGCCTCTCGGACGTCGACGCGGGCGGGACCGCCGAGCCGGTGGCCGGCGTCCGAGGCACGGACCGGCGGCACGCCCGTGCCGGCCGTCGACGGCGACAGCACGGTCCTCACGGTGCTCATGCGGGCGCTCCCGGCGGAACGAAGGGCAGTCCCCGCGGCGCGCCGGACTCGATGAGCCGCCACAACGCGTCGGTGTCCGCGTGCTGTTCGATCAGGTCGCCGAGCCGGTCCAGCTGCTCCTCGCGGAGCGCGGCGAACGAGGTGTCGGGGGCCGGCACGAAGCGGCGGCCCGCGGCGCCGGCCACCTCGCACAGGAAGGCCCGCCGGAAGCCGTCCGACTCCAGCGAACCGTGCCAGTGCGTGCCCCAGGTCTGGCCGACCCGGCAGCCGTCCAGGAAGGGGGAACCGCCCGTGACGTCGGCGACCCCGTGGTGGATCTCGTACCCCTCGACGCGCTCGCCGAGGGCCTCGCCCACCGGCCGGGTGAGGGTCTTCTCCCGCGCGAACCGCACCCGCACGGGCAGCAGTCCGAGGCCGTCCACGTGTCCGGCACGCGACTCGACCTCGTCCTCGATGTGCTCGCCGAGGAGCTGGAAACCGCCGCAGATCCCGAGCACCGGCCGCCCCTCGGCGGCCCTCCGGACGACCGCGTCCGCCAGCCCCCGCTCCCGCAGCCACTCCAGCGCGCGTACCGTCCCGCGCGTCCCCGGCACGATCACCAGGTCGGCGTCGGCCAGTTCCTCCGGCCGGTCCACGAACCGCACCACGACGCCCGGCTCGGCGGCCAGCGCGTCCACGTCCGTGAAGTTGGACATCAGCGGGACGGCGCAGACGGCGACGCGCAGCACGTCCTCGCCGACCGGCGGGGCGACGACGGACTCCCGCACCGTGCCTCGCATCGACACCCGCAGACCGTCCTCCTCGTCGATGCCGAGCCCGTGCCGGAAGGGCAGCACGCCGTACGTCCGCCGCCCGGTGAGGCCGTGCAGCATGTCGAGACCCGGCTCCAGCAGCGACACGTCGCCGCGGAACTTGTTGACGAGGAACCCGGCGACCAGCGCCTGGTCCTCGGGCGCCAGCAGCGCCACCGTGCCGAAGAACGAGGCGAAGACGCCCCCGCGGTCGATGTCGCCGACGACCAGGACCGGGAGTCCGGCGCCCCGGGCGATCCCCATGTTCACGATGTCGGTGCGCCGCAGGTTGATCTCGGCCGGGCTGCCCGCCCCCTCGCAGATCACCGCGTCGTAGGAGGCGCGCAGCTCGGCCAGCGAGCCGAGCACGGTGTCCAGCAGCCGCCCCTGGCGCTCGCCGTGGTAGCCGCGGGCGCTCATCTCGCCGACGGGCCTGCCGAGCAGCACGACCTGACTGCTGCGCTCCCCGCCGGGCTTGAGCAGCACGGGGTTCATGTGCGCGGTCGGCTCCACCCGGCAGGCCTGGGCCTGCATCGCCTGGGCCCGGCCGATCTCGGCGCCCTCGCGGGTCACGAAGGAGTTGAGCGACATGTTCTGCGCCTTGAACGGGGCGACCTTGACGCCCTGGCGCACCAGCCAGCGGCAGATGCCGGCGGTGACGACGCTCTTCCCGGCGTCGGAGGTGGTACCGGCGACGAGCAGGCCACCGTTCATGACGTACGTCCCTTCCCGCTGACCCTCTTGATCCGGCTGCCTCCGCCGGTGACCCCGCCGACCGCGCCGGCTCCGCCGGTCCCGCGCGCGAGGAGCCGCACGCCCGCGCACACGCCCAGCGCCAGCCAGCTCACGCGCCGGGACAGCCGGACCGCCCGGTCGATGTCCCCCGAACCGGCCCGGACGCCGCGCCCGGCCGCCCCGTTGAGGACGGGCCGGTGCTCCGTCCGCCCGCCGTAGGAGAGCGTCCCGCCGAGCCGCACGCCGAGGGCGCCCGCGAACGAGGCTTCCACGGGCCCGGCGTTGGGACTCGGGTGCCGGGCGGCGTCCGCCCGCCAGGCCCGTGCGGCGCTCCGCGGATCACCGCCCGCGACGGTGGCCAGTACCGCGGTCAGGCGGGCGCCCGGCCAGCCCGCGAGATCGTCCAGGCGGGCCGAGGCCCACCCGTAGCGGCGGTACCTGAGCGACTTGTGGCCGACCATCGCGTCCAGGGTGTTGACGGCCCGGAAGCCGAGCAGTCCGGGCACTCCGGCCACCGCGCCCCACACCAGGGCGCCCACCACCGCGTCCGAGGTGTTCTCGGCGACGGATTCCACGACGGCCCGCGCGATCCCGTCGGCGTCCAGCGCCTGCGGGTCCCGGCCGCACAGGTGCGGCAGCCGCGCCCGCGCCGCCTCGACGTCCCCGGCGTCCAGGGCCCGTCCGACCGCCCGGGCCTCGCGGGCGAGCGAGGTGCCGCCGACCACGGCCCAGGTGGCCGCGCCGGTCAGCGCGACGGAGGCGGCGGGGGAGCGGCGTACGGCGTGCGCGGCTGCCGCACCGAGGGCGGCGGCACCGCCCGCGCACACGGCGGTGTGCAGGGCGCCGCGGCCCCGGTGGTCCGCCCACAGCACCCGCTCCACGGCGCCCGCGGCACGGCCGAACGCGGCGACCGGGTGCCCGCGGCGCGGATCACCGAGGAGCAGGTCGCCGAGGAGGCCGGCGGCGGCGCCGTACGCGAAGTCGCGTCCGGCACGCACGGGCTCAGCCGGTCACACGGGCAGAAAGGCACCGGGTACGGGGCGTCGTGCGGTGGCGGCAGCCGGGCATCGCGTCATGTCCTCACTCAGGGTGTCCACGCCCTGGTTCGAAGAGTCCGGCGGTGAGAGTTCCTGGCTCCCGGGGGTCCTGATCCCCGGTCACAGTGGCGGGACCGCGCCGGATTCGCACCGGGCTTCCTCTCCTGCCGCCGTAGATGGCCCGGGAAGTCCACCACGGCCCGCGAACACCCGTCAACCTGGCGTTGACCTGCGACGGGGGAGTGTGCGCAGGCCCACACGCGAACAGCGTGCGCCGGCACACGAAACGAGCCGGTGCACGGAACGCGCGGACGCACGAAAGGGCGGGGCGCGGAACGGTCCGAGTCCGTTCCGCGCCCCGCCCCGGGGGCGTGCGCCGTGCTTCGGGCGGCGGTCAGGCGACGATCAGGTAGATCCCGTACGCCACCGCCGCCGTGCAGGCCGCGAAGCACGCGTACGCGCCGGTGACCGCAAGGGGCGCGGAGCCGCCCTCGGCGGCGGCCCGCTCCCGGTGGGAGAGGCCGACGATGCCGAGGGTGAACAGGCCCACCAGGGCCACCGTGGCCACGAGGCTGACGCCGAAGACGGAGCCCAGGGCTGCCCAGTCGATGCTCATGGAGGTTCGCTTCCTTCGTACCCGGGACGCGGGTTCAGACGGGGGTGGCGGCCGACGGGGCCTTGGAGTCGGCGGTGGTCACCGGCGCCGGGAGGGTGGCCGCCAGGTGGTCGGTCACGCCCGCCGGGGGCGGGGACACGGCGGCCATCGCGGTGGTGACCACACCGGCGGGCTCGGGCTGCCCGGGCGTCCCGGCGGCGGGGTCGGCGTCGACGACGTTGGTGTGGTCGACGACCTCGCGGCGGGAGATCCGCCAGATCGCGAAGCTGGCCGCCATCAGGAACACCGCGACCAGGGCCGTGCCCCAGTCGCCGAGGCGGCAGACCCACTCGGCGAGCGCGGCGACCAGGGCCGCGGCCGGCAGCGTCAGGCCCCAGGCGACGAACATCCGGGTGGCCGTGGACCAGCGGACCACGCCGCCCTTGCGGCCGAGACCGGCGCCCATCACCGCGCCGGAGACCGAGTGAGTGGTGGACAGGGAGAAGCCGAGGTGCGAGGAGGCCAGGATGACCGTCGCGGCACTCGTCTGGGCGGCGAAGCCCTGCTGCGGCTGGAGGTCGGTCAGGCCCTTGCCCATGGTGCGGATGATGCGCCAGCCGCCCAGGTAGGTGCCGAGTGCGATGGCCAGGCCCGCGCCCAGGATGACCCACACCGGCGGGTCGGAGTCGGGGGCGAGCGAGCCGCCGGCGATCAGGGCGAGGGTGATGATGCCCATCGTCTTCTGGGCGTCGTTGGTGCCGTGGGCCAGCGAGACCAGACCGGCGGAGGCGATCTGGCCGGCGCGGTAGCCCTTCGCGGCCGCCTTGCCGTCGGCCCTGCGGCCCAGCGAGTACGTCATCCGGGACGCGAGCAGCGCCGCCACCCCGGCCACGATCGGCGCGGCGACCGCGGGCAGGAGCACCTTGGTGACGAGCACGTCGCCGTTGACCGCGCCGAGGCCGGCCGAGGCCACGGCGGCACCGATCAGTCCGCCCATCAGGGCGTGGGAGGAACTGGACGGGAGCCCGACCAGCCAGGTCAGCAGGTTCCAGAGGATCGCGCCGACCAGTGCGGCGAAGATGACCTCGGGACGGATGCCGGTCTCGTCGACGAGACCCTTGGAGATCGTGTTGGCGACCTCCACCGAGAGGAAGGCGCCTACAAGGTTGAGGACGGCGGACATCGCCACCGCCACCTTGGGCTTGAGCGCACCGGTCGAAATGGTCGTCGCCATCGCGTTCGCGGTGTCGTGGAAACCGTTCGTGAAATCGAACGCGAGTGCGGTTACCACCACAATCGCGAGGATCAGCGAGAAGCTTTCCATTTACCCAGGCAATCGTTCGAGGTCGTTGGCGCGACGAACCTAGGTAACCAGAGTGAACGGAAGATGAACTGAGCAGGGCGTGACGGTGACCGGAAACGGCGTCGCGACCTCCCCCTGCGTGCCCGCTCCGATGCTCTCCGGAGACATGCCTGGCAGGATCACCGCGACGCCGTTCGGCGACGGGACACGAGGGGCCGCGGGCGGCCCGGCAGGAGACGGTGACTGTGACGAATTCGCGGGCCGCGGGGGCGGACCGGGCCGGAGGGCCGGACGGGAAGGCGGACCCCGGCCCGGCCGTGGAGGCGTCCGTTGCGGCGGCCTGGGAGGCGCTCGTCGCGACGGCCCGGCGGACCGTGGCGGACGGGCTGGTGGTCGGCACCTCCGGCAACGTCTCGGTCCGTGTCGGCGACACGGTCCTGGTCACCCCTTCGGGTGTGCCCTACGACCGTCTGGCCCCGCACGACGTGACCGGCGTCGACCTGGACGGACGGCAGGTGCTCGGCACGCTGGTCCCCACCAGCGAGCTGCCCATGCACCTGGCCGTCCACCGCGCCGCCCCCGACGCCCGCGCCGTCGTCCACACCCACGCCGTGCACGCGACGGCGGTCTCGCTGCTCGTCCCGGAACTCCCGCCGGTGCACTACATGACCGCGGCGCTCGGCGGGCCGGTCCGGGTCGCCCCGTACGCGGCCTACGGCACCGACGCCCTCGCCCGCGGCATGCTCGACGCCCTCACCGACCGCACCGGCTGCCTGCTGCGCAACCACGGCACGATCACCTACGGCGGCTCCCTCGACCAGGCCTACGACCGCACCGCCCAGCTCGAGTGGATGTGCCGCCTCTGGCTGACCGCCTCCTCGGTGCCCGGCCACTCGCCGTCCCTGCTGACGGAGGCGGAGTTGGCGGAGGCGGCCCGGCGGCTGCGGGGATACGGGCAGCGGAGTTGACGCGCGGGGGGCGTGCCCGGCGGGTTCGCGGGTACCGGCTACGGGACACGAGGGCGCCGTCACTCCCCGTCACCCGTCCACTGGCCGCCCGCGGACTCCACCAGGAGACTGGCCCCATGCGCACTGTCACCGCAACGGCAGCCGCCGTCACCGCAGCTCTGGCGACCTCGGCGGCGAGCATCGCCGTCGGCCGGCTCGCCAGCGACGCCGCGCTCAAGGCGCCCCCCGGCCGGCCGCTGCCCACCGAGCCCCGGCTCACCGTGCACGGCACCGCCGCCGGGCAGATCACCCTCACCCGGGACCTGGCCGCGCTGCGCCCCGGCCGGTACGGGCTCGCCGGTGACGGCTCCCACGCGGTCGTCGGACCCGTCCTCGGGACCGTCGAGCACGGCGCCGACACCGTCGTGCGCCGCCTCGAACGCGTCACGCACGGCACCGTCCAGGCCGGCGACCGGGCGTGGTTCACCCCCAACCTGTACGTCGGGAACCCGGGCACGGCCCTCGGCCTCGAGTACGCCGACGTCGAGGTCCCGGGGGAACTCGGCCCGCTCCCGGCCTGGTTCCTGCCCGGGGCCCGGCCGACCTGGGTCATCGCCGTGCACGGCCTGGCCGCCACCCGCGAGCACGCCCTGAACCTCATCGCCCCCCTGCACCGCCGCGAGGTGCCGGTGCTCGCCCTCGCCTACCGCGGCGACGTCGGCGCCCCGCCCTCGCCCGACGGACTGCACCACTTCGGCGAGACCGAGTGGCGCGACGTGGACGCGGCGGTCCGCTACGCCGTCGACCACGGCGCCCGCCAGGTCGTCCTGCTCGGCTGGTCCACCGGCGCCACCATGGCCCTGCGCACCGCCGCGCTCTCCGGCGTGCGCGAGCGCATCGCGGGGCTCGTCCTGGACTCCCCGGTGCTCAGCTGGGAGACCACCCTGCGCGCCCTGGCCGCGGCCCGCCGCACCCCCGGCGCGCTGCTGCCGCTCGCTGTCCGGGCCGCCCAGGGCCGCGCCGGGCTGCGCGGCGACCAGGACGCCGGCATGGCCGGGCTGTACCGCCCGTCGGTGCCCACGCTGATCTACCACGGCCCCGGCGACGCGGTGGCCCCCTGGCGCCTCTCCCGGCGTCTCGCCGACACCCACTCGCGCCTCGTCGCCCTCCACACTGTCCGCGACGCCCCGCACGGCGCCATGTGGAACGCGGACCCCGAGGACTACGAGGAGACCTTCCGCCGTTTCATGACCCCCCTGGTCTGAGCGCGCCGCACCCCCGCCCCGCGCTCGCCGCGACGCGACCCGCTCCGGTTCCGTTCCGCGCCGTACCACCGGCCCGGTCCGGTGGCCGGACGGCGTGTCCGGCCTCCGCGTCCGCCCTCCCAGGAGGCCGACGGGGCCTTCCGTTTGGGTTTTCGGACCGTCAACCGGAAGACTGCACCCGTGACGTCCCGTATCCCGCGCGACTCCAGGCTTCGACTCGTCCGCCCACGACCCCTGGCCGCCGCCCCCCAAGCGATGAATCAGCGTCGTCCGCGCCGCCCCGCGCCGCGCCCCCCGGAAGGCACACCGGCCAGGTCGGAGCTGGCCGCGATGGCGCGCTCCGGTCTCGCCGACGCGGCCCGGGTCGCCCGCTGGGCCGACTCAGCCCTCGGCCCCGGACGCGGCAGCGCGACCGCCGACGGCAAGGCCACCCTGTCCGACGCGACCGCCGACCAGGCGGCGCGCGCACTCGGCCTGACCGCGGCCGAGGTCCGCGCCGACTGGGACACCGCACGCCTCGCCGGACTGGTCGAGGTGCACGGCGGCACCGCCCGCCCCGGCTGGCGGCTGCGCGCCTGGAACCGCGACGACGGCGCCGTGCTGCGCGGCTGGGTCGCCCTCTTCGACGCCTGGTCGCTCGCCCACCCAGAACCCGCCGGGCAGGAGCCCGCCGCGGTGGCCGAGGTCGTCTCCGCGATGCCCCAGGTGCTCTCCTTCCTCCAGCTGTCCGCCGGGCCCGTCCCCGTCGCGCAGCTCCTGGACCTGCTGGAGCAGCGCGTCACCGAACTGCGCACCGAACGCTGCGAGGTGCCCTACGGCCCCCGGCTGGAGCCCGGCACACCGGGCACCGAGCCCGTCCCGGGCCCCGCCGCCGACACGCCGCTCGCCCCGCTGCTCGACTGGGCCCTGGACGCCCTCGCCTCCGTCGGCGCCCTCACCTGCGACGACGGCCAGGCCACGCTCACCCCGCTCGGCAACTGGGCGGTCTGGGTCAAGCTGGAGCAGATCTGCGTCGCCGCGCAGAGCCCCGCGGGCAACATCGAGCAGTCGGCCGAGGGCATGCTCCGCGGCTGCGGCCGGCTCCGCCCCAACGCCGCCCGCGCCGAGTACCGCGCCTGGCTGGCCGCCCGCCCCGTCGGCAGCGCCGTCGCCGAGCTGCTCGGCGCCGCCCGCGGTGAGGACGCCCTGCTGCGCGGCCTCGCCTTCGACGCGCTGCGGGTCGTCGGCGCCCCCGCCGAGCCGGACGTGCGCGCGGTCCTCGACGAGCCGACGCTCAGGCCGTACGCCCTGCTCTGGCTGGCCGAGCACGACGGCGCCGACCCCGAGGACGCCCACGAGGTCCTCACCCGCCCGGAGGCCACCTGGCTGTGGGTCGACACCGCGGCGGCCGTCGCCGACCACGGGGAGGCGCCGCTGCTGGTGCGGCACCTGGAGTCGGCGGTGCAGGCCACCGTCCCGGCCCTGCTCGACGAGGTCCGCGCCGTCGGGCACCCCCGCACCGTGCAGGTCCTGGTCGCCCTCGCCGCCGCGCACCCGGATCCCGCGCTGGCCAAGGCCGTGCGCCGGGCGGCCTTCCAGGTCCACACCGGGGGCAGCTGAGCGCCCCGGCCCGGGCGGTCGTACGCGCCGGAGGCTACCCGCGCAGCTCCGGCGCGTACGTCCCGAAGCTCCAGACGTTGCCCTCCAGATCGCGGGCCATGTAGTCGCGCGAGCCGTATTCCTGGTCGGTCGGGGGCATCAGGATCTCCGCGCCGTGCTCCACCGCTCGCCGGTGATGGGCGTCGACGTCCGCCACCACGACGTACACCCCCGTCACGCCGCCGCTCCCCATGGCCTCGTCGAAGCGGCCGCCCCCGCCCTTCGAGCCCAGCATGACCGCGCCGTTGCCCTGGACCAGCTCCGCGTGGGCCACCGAGCCGTCCTCGCCCTCGTGCACCGCGTGCTCGGTGAAGCCGAAGGCCTCGGTCAGCTGCCGGATCGCGGCCCTGGCGTCCGCGTACCGGAGTGCCGGGTAGATGCTCGGAGGTCCGCCCTCGCCGCCTGCCATGCCGATCACTTCCCTGTGAGCCGGTGGTCCGTCCTGACGGGCCGAGCCCGCGGCCCCGGAAGCCGCTTCGACCCGTTCGCCCCAGTCTCGCACCGGCCACCGGCAACGCCCTGTCGGCGCTCGCGCGGTGTTCGGGAGCCGCGCGGGGAAAAGCGGTTGCACGGCCCCGTTAGACTGGCCCCCATGGCCATTCTCCTCGTGCATTAGACGGCGGGATCCTCCACAGCCGCCCATCCCGCCAATCCACCCGCCCAGGAGTCTGACCGTGATCTCCGCTTCCGGCATCGAGCTGCGCGCCGGTGCCCGTGTCCTCATCGAGAACGCCACCTTCCGCATCGCCAAGGGCGACCGCATCGGCCTGGTCGGCCGCAACGGCGCCGGCAAGACCACCCTCACCAAGGTCCTCGCCGGCGAGGGCCAGCCCGCCGCGGGCAGCGTCACCCGCTCCGGCGAGGTCGGCTACCTCCCGCAGGACCCGCGCACCGGCGACCTCGACGTGCTGGCCCGCGACCGCATCCTCTCCGCCCGCGGCCTGGACGTCCTGATCCGCAAGATGCGGGAGAACGAGCAGCGCATCGCCAACGGCCAGGGCGCCACCCGCGACAAGGCCCTGCGGCAGTACGAGCGCCAGGAGACGGAGTTCCTCACCAAGGGCGGGTACGCCGCCGAGGCCGAGGCCGCCACCATCGCCGCCGCGCTCAACCTGCCCGACCGGGTGCTCGGCCAGCCCCTGCACACGCTCTCCGGCGGCCAGCGCCGCCGCATCGAGCTGGCCCGCATCCTCTTCTCGGACGCGGACACCCTGCTGCTCGACGAGCCGACCAACCACCTCGACGCCGACTCGATCGTCTGGCTGCGCGACTACCTGAAGACCTACCGCGGCGGCTTCATCGTGATCTCCCACGACGTCGACCTGGTCGAGACGGTCGTCAACAAGGTGTTCTACCTGGACGCCAACCGCTCCCAGATCGACGTCTACAACATGGGCTGGAAGCTCTACCAGCAGCAGCGGGAGGCCGACGAGAAGCGCCGCAAGCGCGAGCGGCAGAACGCCGAGAAGAAGGCGTCCGCGCTGCATTCGCAGGCCGACAAGATGCGGGCGAAGGCCACCAAGACCGTCGCCGCGCAGAACATGGCCCGCCGCGCGGACAAGCTGCTGGCCGGCCTGGAGGCGGAGCGGAAGTCCGACAAGGTCGCCAAGCTGCGCTTCCCCGAGCCCTCGCCGTGCGGCAAGACCCCGCTCATGGCGGAGGGACTGTCGAAGTCGTACGGCTCGCTGGAGATCTTCACCGACGTCGACCTGGCCATCGACAAGGGCTCCCGCGTCGTCATCCTCGGCCTCAACGGCGCGGGCAAGACGACCCTGCTCCGCCTGCTGGGCGGGGCGGAGAAGCCCGACACCGGCAAGGTCATCGAGGGCCACGGACTCAAGCTCGGCTACTACGCGCAGGAGCACGAGACCCTCGATCCCGAGCGCACCGTCCTGGAGAACATGCGCTCGGCCAACCCCGATCTGGACCTGGTCGAGGTCCGCAAGACGCTGGGTTCGTTCCTGTTCTCCGGCGACGACGTCGACAAGCCCGCCGGAGTCCTGTCCGGCGGAGAGAAGACGCGGCTCGCCCTGGCCACCCTCGTGGTCTCCTCGGCGAACGTGCTGCTCCTCGACGAGCCCACCAACAACCTCGACCCCGCCAGCCGCGAGGAGATCCTCGGCGCGCTGCGCACCTACAAGGGCGCCGTCGTTCTCGTCACCCACGACGAGGGCGCCGTCGAGGCGCTCCAGCCGGAGCGGATCATCCTGCTCCCGGACGGTGTCGAGGACCTGTGGGGCGCCGACTACGCGGACCTGGTCGCGCTCGCCTGAGCGTCGTCCCGGCCGGCGTCGACTCCGCTTGATCGAATGGATGATCCACCGGTGATGGATCATTCGGCCGATCCGTGATCCACCATCTGTGTGAGATCTCCTCATCAAGAGGTGTGTCCTACATCGATTTCGCGGCCGGGTCCCCATGTACCGGGGGCCCGGCCGGGACGCCTTTCTGACCTGGAATTTCGCCGGAAAACCCGTTCGGCCGAGCGGACCGGACTCTCTGGAATTCGGGATTCCACATGTGGGGACCCGCTCCTGTCGTCACATCCTTGCCTCATCGACCTTGCCGAATGGGTGGCCATGAGCGCCTGGAGGGGTGATCATGAGGAGTACCAGAGCGCACTTCCTTGAGGAGGCACGGGTGGCCGAGACTCTGAAGAAGGGCAGCCGGGTTACCGGCGCCGCGCGCGACAAGCTCGCGGCAGACCTGAAGAAGAAGTACGACGCCGGTGCGAGCATCCGGGCGTTGGCCGAGGAGACCGGCCGCTCGTATGGCTTCGTGCACCGCATGCTCAGTGAGTCGGGCGTCACGCTCCGAGGGCGTGGCGGGGCTACCCGGGGCAAAAAGGCCACATCGGCCTGAGGTCCCGGGCGGCCCCCGACTCCGAAGGTGTTTTCGAGAGTGACGGTGGCCACCCGGTCGGTCGTCCGACCGTCCGGGTGGTTACTGTGCAGTCACTTAGCCCTGCCGACGTACGGCGTACCGTCCGGCGCGCGGCGGGGACGACGACCGCACCTTTCGGAGGCGCCCCATGGCTTCGCCCGCCCACGACCCCGGTCCCGCACTCGACCAGGACGGCGTGCGGCTCACCGTCGACGACGCGATCGCCACGGTGACGCTGACCAACCCGGCCAAGCGCAACGCGCAGAGCCCCGCTCTGTGGCGGGCGCTCACCGAGGCCGGCCGGCGGCTGCCGGGCTCCGTCCGGGCCGTGGTACTGCGGGCCGAGGGCAAGTCCTTCTCCGCCGGGCTCGACCGGCAGGCGTTCACGCCCGAGGGCTTCGACGGCGAGCCGTCGTTCATCGACCTCGCGCGCGGTGACGACGCCGAGCTGGACGCGGCCATCGCCGAGTACCAGGAGGCGTTCACCTGGTGGCGGCGCAGCGACCTGGTGTCGGTCGCGGCCGTGCAGGGGCACGCCATCGGAGCGGGCTTCCAGCTGGCCCTCGCCTGTGACCTGCGGGTCGTCGCGGACGACGTGCAGTTCGCCATGCGCGAGACCAGCCTGGGCCTGGTGCCGGACCTGACCGGCACGCACCCCCTGGTGTCGCTCGTCGGCTACGCCCGCGCGCTGGAGATCTGCGCGACCGGGCGCTTCGTCACGGCCGAGGAGGCCGTCGGCACCGGCCTGGCCAACCTCGCCGTGCCCGCGGACCAGCTCGACGGCACGGTGCGCGACCTGGTGTCCGCGATCCTGGCAGCACCGCGCGACGCGGTGGTCGAGACCAAGGCGCTGCTCCAGGGTGCCGGAACGCGTGACTACGAGGCCCAGCGCACCGCCGAGCGGGCCGCCCAGGCACGCCGGCTGCGCGACCTCGCGGGACTCGGGGAGTAGCCAGCCCTTCCGCAGGGGCAGGCTGCCTCGCGGGGCGCGGGTCCCTGGCGGGGCACAGTCCCTCCGGGACACGGCGCCTCAGCCCACCGCGGTCACCACCACCGCCACCGACGGACGGTCCGGCAGCGCCTCGGACACCGCCGCACGGACCCGCCGGGCCACCTCGTCGGCCCGGCGCTCCGCGTCCAGCGCCAGCTCCACCCGGACGTGGCGGCGCGGCAGGGCATCGTCCCGAGGCGACCGGGTCACGTGCACCGAACGGCCCAGTACGCCCGTCAGCCGGACCACGCCCGGCACCGCCAGCGCGGCCGCGGCGACGCGTCCCTCGTCGCCGCCGCCGTCCGCGCCGCCGTCACCGTCGGTGTCCCCGGCGCTCCCGGTCGCGCCGTCGTCGGGGGCGTCGGCAGGCCCCTGCTCCGGCCCGGCGTCCGGCTCCTGGCCGACAGCCGTACCCGTGGCGGCGTCGGGTGCGAGCAGGTCGGTCACCCGCAGGTCCACGTCCACCACCGCGAGACCGAGCCGCGCGGTCGCCGCCTCCGTCAGCGCGGCACGCAGCCGCGCGGCCGTGGCCGGCAGCGGCTCCGGCGCCGCCGCCACGCCCCCGGCGAACGCCGCGAAGTCGGCCGTCACCCGCAGCTCGCCGGGCGGCAGCGCCCCCGGTGGAGGCGGTACGGCCGGTTCCCACCCGGCGTCCGGGTCCACCGGACCGACCCGCAGTCCCCCCGGTCGTACGCCCGGCACGTCCCCGGCGGCGGCCAGCAGTACGTGCCGTGCCGCGCGCTCGGCGATCCACGCGCCGTCCACCGGGCCGCCCAGCGGCAGCAGCCTGCCGAGTCCCACCCGCTCCCGCACCACCCGGGTCCACCGGTCCGCCGTCGTCATTCCTCCACCCTGCCCCATCCACGGCGCGCGGCCACGCAACCCCGCCTAACGTGGACACAGGACCACGACCGGAAGGGACGTACGGCGATGAGCGACATGGAGAGCCACCGGAGCGGGCAGGACACGTTCGACAGCCCCGGGACCGTCAAGGCCCCGACGGTTCGGCGCGGAGGCGGAGACCCGGGGACCCGGGGACGGACCACCATCGCCGACGGCGTCGTGGAGAAGATCACCGGAATGGCGGCACGCGACGTCGCCGGTGTGCATGCCATGGGCAGCGGTATGTCGCGCACCTTCGGCGCCGTGCGCGACCGGGTGCCCGGCGGGACCAAGTCCGGGGTGACGCGCGGGGTGAAGGCCGAGGTCGGCGAGAAGCAGACCGCCCTCGACCTGGAGATCGTCGTCGAGTACGGCGTGTCGATCGCGGACGTGGCCCGGGACGTGCGGGAGAACGTGGTGGCGGCGGTGGAGCGGATGACCGGCCTCGAGGTCGTCGAGGTCAACATCGCGGTGAGCGACGTGAAGCTGCCCGACGAGGAGGACGAGGAACCGGAGCCCCGGATCAAGTGACACCGAGATGGCGGGGAGGACCGAACGGTGATGGAGGAGTGCGCACCATGAGCATGGCCGTGGTCGGCATGATCGCCGGCATGGCGCTGGGTTTCGCCGGGTATTTCGGCGGGTTCGGTGCCTTCCTGCTGGTGGCGGCCCTCGGGGCCGTCGGGTTCGTCGCCGGGCGTCTCCTGGAGGGGGACATGGATCTCGGCGACTTCTTCCGCAGCCGCGACGACCGGCGGCGGTGACCGGCGTGAGCGAGGGGGCCGGCGTCAGCGAGGGGGTCGGGGAGCTGCTCGAACCCCTGGCCCGGGTGGCGCCGGGCGAGCGCGGTGCCACCCGGATCGCCGACCGCGTCGTCGCCAAGGTCGCCGCCCGGGCGGCGCGCGAGGCCCTCGGCCCGCTCCACCCGGACGCCGCACGCCCGTACGCCACCGTCGTCGTCCATCACGACAACGCCCACGTCCGGGTCCACCTCGAACTCGACTACCCGTGCGACATCGGCGCCCGCTGCGGCCGGGTGCGTCATCAAGTCGTCCAGCGGGTACGCGCGTTGGTGGGGATGGCGGTGCCCGAGGTCGCCGTCCAGGTGGAGCGGCTGCACCTGCCGGCGGAATACGGCGCGAGGCACGGGAGGACGCGATGACCGAGCCCCAGGGCGCCGGGACCGGCGAGGGCAGCACCCAGCGCCTGCCGGTCGTGGAGCACGGCACGGAGCCGGCACCGCACGAGCACGAGCCCGGCGGCGCGGACCCCTACGAGGGCGGCCGGGCCGGCCGCTTCTGGTCCGCACGGCGCATCCCCGCCGGCATCGTCGCGCTGCTGCTCCTGCTCCTCGCCGGTGCCTTCCTCTACGACGTCGTCGCCGTGCGCGCCGGCCGGTCCGCGCTCGGCTGGCGCCGCGACCTGGCCCGGGAACTCGCCGAACGGCCCGTCGACGACACGTGGGTGCTGGTCGGCGCGGGCGTCGCCGCCGCCCTCGGGCTCTGGCTGCTGCTGCTGGCCCTGACGCCCGGACTGCGCCGGGTGCTGCCGATGCGGCGCACGCACCCGGACGTACGTGCAGGGCTGCACCGGGACGCCGCCGCCACGGTGCTGCGGGACCGGGCCATGGAGGTCGCCGGGGTGCAGTCGGCGCGGGTGCGGATGCGCCGCCGCAGGGCGCGCGTGCGAGCGCTGTCGCACTTCCGGGAACTGGACGACGTACGGGCCGACCTGGGCGGTGCGCTCGACGACGCGGTGCGCGGCCTCGGCCTGGCCCGGCCGCCCGCCGTGTCGCTGCGGGTGACGCGGCCCGGACGGAAGGGGTGAACGCGGTGCTCAGGACCGTGAACCGGGTGGTGACCGGAGTGGCGGGCCTCGTCCTGCTGGCTGTCGGCGGCGCGGTGCTGGCCATCGGTTTCGACGCCCCCGCGCCCTCCTGGTGGGTGCACCAGGGGCCGCACGACGTGCTGCTCAGCAACGCCGAGCGGACCCGGTGGCGGGACGCCGACTGGTGGTGGCCGGTGGTCATCGCGGCCCTCGCCGTCCTGCTGCTGCTCGCCCTGTGGTGGCTGGTCGCGGTGGTACGCCGACGCAGGCTCACCGAGGTGCTCGTCGACACCGGGGACGGCGAGGGTGCCACGCTGCGCGGCAGGGCGCTGGAGGGGGTCCTCGCCGGCGAGGCGGAACGCGTGGACGGGGTGGAACGGGCCGGCGTGCGGCTCACCGGCCGCCGTGACGCCCCGGCGAGCCGCGTCCGGCTGCTCCTCGCCCCGCACGTGGACCCCGGCACCGCCCTGCAGGACCTCACCACCGGCGCCCTGACCCACGCCCGTCACTCGGCCAACCTCACCTCCCTGCCGGCGGAGGTCCAGCTCCGAGGGGTCAAACACGGGGCCGAGCGGGTCAGCTGACGGGGACCACGTCCGGTGGCCGCCCCCGGGTCGGTGGCCTAGAACCCGTGCCGTACGCCGCCGTCCACCGGGATCATGACGCCGGTGACGTACGACGCCGCGGGGGAGAGCAGGAAGGCGGACACGCGGCCGAACTCCTCCGGGGCGCCGTAGCGGCGCAGCGGGATGCGGGACTCGGCGGCCGCCCTGGTCGCCTGCGGGTCGGCGGACAGCCCGTCCAGCTGGCGCACCCGGTCGGTGTCGACGCGCCCCGGCAGCAGTCCGACGACGCGGATGCCCCGCGGGCCCAGCTCGTCGGCGAGCGACTTGGCGAAGCCCGCGAGGCCCGGACGCAGCCCGTTGGAGATGGTCAGGCCCGGGATCGGCTCGTGCACCGAGCCCGACAGCACGAAGCCGATCACCCCGCCGTCCGCCAGCTCGGCCGCCGCGGTCCTGGCCAGCCGCACCGCGCCCAGGAACACCGACTCGAACGCCGCCTGCCACTGCTCGTCCGTGTTGTCGGCGACGAACCCGGGCGGCGGCCCGCCCACACTGATCAGTACGCCGTCGAAGCGGCCGAAGCGCTCACGGGCGGTCGCGATCAGCCGTCCGGCGGCCTCCGGGTCGGCGTTGTCGGCGGCCACCCCGACCGCGTCCGGGCCCAGCGCCGAGGCCGCCTCCGCGACACTCGCCTCGTCCCGCCCGGTGACGACCACCTTCGCCCCGTCGGCGACCAGTTCGCGCGCGGCGGCGTTGCCCAGTCCCCGGGTGGCTCCGGTGACGACGTACACCCGGTCCTTCAGTCCAAGATCCATGGCCCTATCCTGCCTCCTCGCCCCCGAACAGGGCGAGGGCCGTGTTCACCAGGCCGACGTGGCTGAAAGCCTGCGGGAAGTTGCCCAGCTGGTGCCCGGCCACCGGGTCGTACTCCTCGGCCAGCAGCCCCACGTCGTTGGCGAGCCCCACCAGCCGCTCGAACAGCTCCCGGGCCTCCTTCGTCCGGCCGGTCGCGTGCAGCGCGTCGGCGTACCAGAACGAGCACACCAGGAACGTCCCCTCGCCGCCCGGCAGTCCGTCGACCTGGGGGCCCTCGGTGCTGTAACGGCGCACCAGGCCGTCCCGGGTCAGCTCGGCGCCGATCGCGTCGACCGTGCCGACGACGCGCGGGTCGTCGGGCGGGAGGAAGCCCACGCGCGCGACGAGCAGCAGCGAGGCGTCCAGCTCCCGCGAGCCGTAGTACTGGGTGAAGGTGTTGCGCTCCGGGTCGTAGCCCTTCTCGCACACCTCGCGGTGCACCTCGTCGCGCAGCGCACGCCAGGCGTCCAGGTCCCCGCCGCCCAGCTCGGGGTGGGCCTCCAGGGTGCGCACCGCCCGGTCCAGGGCCACCCACGTCATCAGCTTCGAGTGCACGAACTGCCGTCTGCCGCCGCGCACCTCCCACAGGCCCTCGTCGGGCTCCCGCCACGCCGTGGCCAGGAAGTCCATCAGGGCGCACTGCAGCTCCCACATCTGCGGCCGGGGACGCATCCCCGCCAGCCGGGCCAGCGACAGCGAGTCCATGACCTCGCCGTACACGTCCAGCTGGAGCTGGTTCACCGCGTCGTTGCCGATGCGCACGGGTGTGGAGCCGGCGAAGCCGGACAGCCACGGCAGTTCGGACTCGGGCAGTCGCCGCTCGCCCGCGACGCCGTACATGATCTGCAGGTCGGCCGGGTCGCCCGCGACCGCGCGCAGCAGCCAGTCGCGCCAGGCCTCGGCCTCCTCCAGGTATCCGGCCGACAGCAGGGCGCCCAGGGTGAGTGTGGAGTCGCGCAGCCAGCAGAAGCGGTAGTCCCAGTTGCGCACTCCGCCCGGCTCCTCGGGCAGCGAGGTGGTGGGGGCGGCCACGATGCCGCCGGTGGGCTGGTAGGTGAGCGCCTTCAGCGTGATCAGGGAGCGGACGACGGTGTCCCGGTGCGGACCGTCGTAGCGGCAGCGCGCCGCCCACGCCCGCCAGTCCTCGACGCTGTGCTCCAGCGACATGTACGGGTCTATCAGCGGGGGCCGGGGCTCGTGCGAGGGGTGCCAGGTCAGCACGAACGCGACCTTCTCGCCCGCGGCGACCGTGAACTCCGCGTGCGTCCCGAAGTCCTCGCCCCAGCTGCGGACCTCGGGCTCGCTGCGCAGCCACGCCGAGTCCGGCCCGGCGACGGCCACCCGGTGCCCGTCGGACCTGCGCACCCACGGGACGATCGAGCCGTAGTCGAAGCGCAGCCGGAGTGCGCTGTGCACGGTCACCTCGCCGCTCAGGCCCTCCACGATGCGCACCAGGTCGGGGGCGCGGTCGCGCTGGGGCATCAGGTCGGTGACGCGGACCGCCCCGTCCTCGGTCTCCCACTCGGTGTCCAGGACCAGGGTGTCCGGCCGGTAGGCGCGCCGGGTGCAGCGTCCGGCGCCCTTGGGGGCGATGCGCCAGTGGCCGTTGTCCTCGTCGCCGAGCAGCTTGGCGAAGCAGGCGGCCGAGTCGAAGCGGGGCAGGCAGAGCCAGTCCACGGAGCCGTCCGTGGAGACCAGGGCCGCGGTCTGCTGGTCGCCGATGAGCGCGTAGTCCTCGATGTGGGGGTGCACGGGTTGACCCCTTCCCGGCCGGAGCCGGAGCAATCGGGTCCGCTCCCGGCGCTCCGGGTGGCGTCACACCGCCGCGGGTTCCGCCTCGGCCGGCTCGGTGTCCCCGGCGGACTCGGCGGCCTCGCGTTCCCGCCGTTCGCGGCGGACCAGGAACCACCAGCCGACCGGCACGGCCGCGGCGAACAGCCACCACTGGATCGCGTACGCGAAGTTGAGCGCGGCGTTCTCGTTGCCGGGCTTGCCGATCGGCTCCGGGGTGTCGCCCTGGGGCTCCGGCTCCTTCAGGACCACGTAACCGCCGAGCACCCGGGCGTCCAGGCGCTCGGCCTGCTGCGCGCTGTCGATGAGCATGACCTGCCGGTCCGGCAGGCCCTCCAGGTCCTTGATGCCGCTCGCCTCGGTCGTCTCGTCGGGCATCAGCCGCCCGGTGACGGTGATCTCTCCGCGGGGCGGTGCGGGGATCTTCGGGAACCGGGTCTGGCTCGGACCGTCCGCGGGGATCCAGCCCCGGTTGACCAGCATGACCTTGCCGTCGGCCAGCACGAACGGGGTGAGCACGTGGTAGCCGATGTTGTCGTCGGAGTCGGTGCGGCGGCGCACGACGACCTCGCGGTCCGTGTCGAAGCGGCCCTCGGCGGTGACCGTGCGGTACCGCTCCCGCGTGGTGATCTTCCGGCCGGGTGCGGTCAGCGACTCCACGGGCACCGGGGACGCTTCGAGCGCGCGCGCGACCAGGTCGTTGCGGGCGGTGCGTTCCTCGTAGCGGTGCATCTGCCAGAAGCCCAGCCGGATCATCGTGGGGATCAGCAGCACGGCGACCAGCGTGAGGATCACCCACTGGCGGGACAACAGGAAGCGGTACACCCCACGACGGTACAACTCGGTCGTGGGGCGCGACGCGGCGGGTACGGGCTCGTGCCCGGCGGCCGGGCTCAGACCTTGTCGACGATCCCCGCCCTCCCCTCCGCACGGGCGCAGTGGGCGCCGCAGAACCAGTGGCCGTCGACCTCGACGCCCTGGCCGATGATCTGCACCCGGCAGTGCTCGCAGATGGGGGCCATCCGGTGGATCGCGCAGGAGAAGCAGTCGAAGACGTGCACCGCTCCCTGGGCGTGGACCTCGAAGGTCATTCCGTAGTTGTTGCCGCAGACTTCACATGTCGCCATGCGCCACAGGGTGGGCCGTGGCCGCGGACGCGGCCGGGCGTGCACCGGGCGAGTCGCCCGGAATCACCCGTCCGTACGGCTCCGCGGACCGCCGCCTCAGGAGCCGGCGTCCGCCGGCTCGACGTCCGCGAGCAGCTGCCCGAACGCCGCCTCGTCCACCACCGGCGTGCCGAACTGCCGGGCCTTGACCACCTTGGAGGTACCCGAGTCCGGGTCGTTGGTGACCAGCAGGCTGGTCAGCCGGGACAGGCTGGTGGCGACGTGCAGCCCCGCCTCGACGGCGCGGTCCTCCAGCAGGTCCCGCTCGACGGAGGTGTCGCCCGAGAACGCGACCCGCATGCCCTGCTTGAGCCTTTTGCCCTCTTCGTACCGGCCCGGGTTGGGATGGGGGCACGCGGGCCTTTTGCGGGAGGGGCGCCAGCCGGTCGCCCGGTAGTTCCCGTAGCCCGCCTGCTGCCCGATCCGCGGCGCGGGCCGGTCCGACCACTCGGTCAGCGGCCGGCACTCGTGCAGCGGCAGCCGTACGTCGCCCGCCGCCGCGGCCAGCAGGCTCGGCCGGAACGCCTCCGCCAGCACCCGCGCGTCGTCCAGCGCGTGGTGCGCCCGCTGCTGCACGACGCCGAAGTGCGCGGCCAGCGACTCCAGCTTGTGGTTGGGCAGCGGCAGGTCCAGCGCCTTGGACAGCGCGATGGTGCACAGCCGCTGCCGCACCGGCGCCTCGCGCCGTGCGCGCGCGTACTCCCGGGCGATCATCTGCCAGTCGAAGACCGCGTTGTGCGCGACGAGGACCCGCCCGTCCAGCCGGGCCGCGAACTCCTCGGCGACGTCCGGGAAGAGCGGTGCGTCCCGGAGCACGTCGTTCGTCAGGCCGTGTATCCACACCGGTCCCGGATCGCGCTCCGGGTTGACCAGGGTGTACCAGTGGTCCTCGACCTCGCCGCGGGCGTCGAGCCGGTAGACGGCCGCCGAGATGATGCGGTCGTCGCGGGCCAGGCCGGTGGTCTCCACGTCGACGACCGCGTACCCCTGCGGATACGCGGTCGGCCACGCCGTGGCGGACGGCGCTGCGGTCGTGCGGTCTTCGAGCATGGTCAATGAGGATACGGGCCGGGACCGACACTCCGGTCCCGCAGGGGTCCCGCGCCGTCAAGTTCCGCCCGCCCGGGAAGCGTTGCGGCACTTCCCGCGCACGCAGCCCCGCGCCGGGCCGGCGTGCCGGTCCGCCGGGTACGCCGGCGGGCACCGCCGCGGTCACCAGCGGATCGGCACCGGAAGGGCCGTCAGGAGCCCCGACACCGCGACCACCACGCCCAGCGCGGCGACCTCCGCGCGCGCGGGGGAGCAGGCGGCCAGCGGGTCGGCCGCACGGCCCAGCCGGATCCTGGCCCACAGCGCGAGCACGGCGACGGCGGCCACCAGGAGCACCTTGGCGAGCAGCACCCGCCCGTACGCGGTGTCCGTCAACTGGTCCAGGACCGTGCCCGCCGGCATCCGGCGCAGTGAACTGCACACCCCGGTCGCGGTGAGGGCGGCCAGCAGGACGGCCGCCACGCGCGCGTAGAGCCCCAGCAGGGCCGGTCCCGCCGCCGCGCCCCGCCAACGCCCCAGCACCCGCAGTGCGTACAGCAGCCCGCCCGCCCACAGGGCGGCGCACGTCAGATGGACGAGGGTGAGACCGGAGCCGAGCAGTGGGCTGTACTCGGTCGTGGGGTGCGCGCGCAGCGCGTCCGCGACGGCCACCGCGGCCAGCGGCCACACCTGGAGTCCGGGCCGGCGCGAGGTGGCGCACAGCCAGGCGGCGAGGAAGCCGTTGACCTCCAGGAGGGCGAGCTTGCCGTCGCGGGTGGCGTAGAGACCGCCGACGTCGACGTCGGCGGCGGAGCCCGGCACCAGGTTGCCCGTGGCCACCACCGAGGCCAGCCCCAGCGCGGCGACGAGACCGCAGGCGGCGGCGTGCGGCGCCCAGCTGCGGGGCCGGACCGGGGGAGCGCCGGGCAGGGAGCGGGCCAGGCGGTTCACGAAGAGCTCGCCGAGCGGCACGCTCAGCGCGGCGAAGAGCACGGTGCGCAGCAGGGCGATGCCGCCGGTGCCGGGAGCCTCGGCCTCCCCGGTGCCGTGCAGGGCGGGCGTCGGGCCGAGCACGGGTATCAGCGCGCCGAGCGCCACCAGTACGAGCACGGCCACGGTCCGGCCGGTGCCGGCGGGCCGCGCGTGGCGTCCGGCGTCGGCGGCCCGGGACGGGGACGGGGACGGGGGGTGGTGCGGGGTCACCCGGGGATCTTCACGAACTCACCGGTTCCGGGCAAGTCGCGGCGCCGCCGTCACGAGTCCCGTGCCGTGCGCCCCGGCGCGCTCCGGGCGGGAGGTACCGCCGCACGACGACGGGGGCGGCGGGCCGGGCAGGCACCCGGACCACCGCCCCCGCATCACGCACGGGTACGCGCAGCGACTACCAGGTCACCGCGTCCAGCGCGTCGGCCATGCCCCAGCCGTAGAAGCCGTTGCGGTTCTTGGGACCCTCGCACACCGCGTCGACCTTGCCGTCGCCGTCGATGTCGTAGGGCGTGGTGCACGCCGTGGCGTCGGCCTCGGCGTACAGCAGGGCCTTGACCATCGCCGGGGAGGCGTACGGGTGCGTCGACTTGATGAGGGCGGCGACGCCCGCGACGTGCGGCGAGGCCATCGACGTACCGGCCATGTAGCCCCACTTGCCGCCGGGCAGCGTGCCCAGGATCAGTCCGCTCGTGGCGGGCGGCTCGGGGGTCTGGTAGGCCGTCGAGTCGCCGCCGGGCGCCGCGATGTCGATGACGCCCCGGCCGTAGTTCGAGAAGGACGACTTGAGGCCCTTCGCGCCGGTCGCCGCCACCGTCACGACACCCGGCAACTGGGTCGGGATGTCCAGGCACTTCGACGGGTCGACCGTCCGGTCACCGGGCGTGGTGTCGTTCGGCGAGGACGGGTCGGTGATCTCGTCGGAGGTGAGGTCGTAGTTCTCGTTGCCGGCCGCGGCGACGTTGACCGCGCCCTTCTTCTCCGCGTACCGGGAGGCCCGCGAGACCGCCTCCACGAGGGCCTTCTGGTCCGGGTCGTCCTTGCAGTTGAAGTACCACGGGTCCGTGTAATAGCTGTTGTTGGTCACGTCGACGCCGTGCTCGGCCGCCCACATGAAGCCGCAGACCACGGCCTCGGTGTAGAAGAAGCCGTCGGGGTTGGAGACCTTGATGCCGGCCACCTTCACCCCGGGAGCCACACCGGTCATGCCGACGCCGTTCTTCGCGGCGGCGATCTCGCCGGCCACGTGGGTGCCGTGCGGGCTCTCGGCCGCGCTCGGGCGCCAGGCGCCGTCGGCGGTGTCCGGCTTGCCCGCCACGCAGTTGACGGAGGCCTGACGGTCGAAGTTCGGGGCGATGTCCGGGTGGGTGTCGTCGACACCGGTGTCGATGACGGCGACGGTCACCTTCTTGCTGCCCAGCGACTTCTCGTGCGCCTTGTCCGCCTTGATGGCGGGCAGGTCCCACTGCAGCGACTCCAGCGGGTCCTGGCCCTCCGCCTTGGCGGCGGCCTTGGCGGCGGCCAGCTCCTCGGCGCCCAGCACCTGCGGCGCACCCGTGTCGGTCGTGGCGGCCGAGGGCAGCGGCGCGGTGCGGGTGGCGCCCGCCGACTGCACGCCGCGCACCTTGCGGAGCGTCTTGGCGAAGTCGGGGTTGGCCGAGTGGACGACGACCACGCCGATCCGGTCGTACGACGTCACGATCGTGCCGCCCGCCTTGGCTATCGCCCGCCGCACGGTGGCCGAAGGGCCGTGCCCGGCGGAGACGTTGACGACGTAGCTGAGCGAGGTCGCGTCGGCCGCCGGGGAGGCGGCCTCCGCCGCGGGGACCGCGGCGGCCGGGGTGCCCGGCAGGAACGCCAGAGACGCGGCCACGGCCAGACCGGCCGGGATCGCGAGGGCACGGCGGTGACGCGGGTGAGGTGCGGTCATGCGTGATGTCTCCAGTCCGTCGGGAAAACTCGGGAAACTCGTGCTGCCGGAGCGAGGCGGAAAGGCAGACACGTCCGCGGGACCGGCACCGCGAGCGCGAACCCGCGTCCGGGGAGCGGGGCACTCGGGGAACGCAGATGATCCATGGGGTCTCCACATCATCCGGCAAGCAGCACCTGCCCGAGACGGGTACGGACCGGGCAGGTACATGACGTAGTGGTGCAGGAGTGAAGCTATCCCCCGAAGTCGCTGGCCAGCAATGACCTGCCGCGAGTGACTTGGGAAAGTGCCCCGGGAGTTGAACCGGTCCCGATGGGGCGCCGTGTCGTTGGACAGGGAGCCCGAGCCCGACCGGCCCCCTGCGAGAACACCGAGGTCCAAGCCGTCATGTCCGTCGTACGAGGAGACTCCGTGGCCACCGACGCACCGCCCCCCTCGAAAGAGGAGCCCCCCTCGCAAGAGGAACACCGACTCCCCTCCGCCGAGGAGTTCTCCGAAGTGCAGCAGAGCGCCGAGTTCGCCGAACTCCGCCGCTCCTTCCGCTCCTTCGCGTTCCCGCTGACCGTCGCCTTCGTGGCCTGGTACCTGCTCTACGTGCTGCTGTCGAACTACGCGGGCGGCTTCATGGGCACCAAGCTCTTCGGCAACATCAACGTCGCGTTCGTCTTCGGCATCGCCCAGTTCGTCACCACGTTCCTCATCGCCTGGTGGTACTCGCGGCACGCCGCCGCGAAGCTCGACCCCAAGGCCGAGGCCATCAAGTCCCGGATGGAGGGCGGCGCATGAGCCCCGCACAGACCGTCTTCGCCGCCGAGCTCGCCGCCAACGAGGCCAGCGAGCACCGGCCGCTGATCATCACCCTCTTCTCCGTCTTCGTCGTCGCCACGCTCTTCATCACCGTCTGGGCCGGCCGCCAGACCAAGGACGCCGCGGACTTCTACGCGGGCGGCCGGTCCTTCAGCGCCTTCCAGAACGGCCTGGCCGTCTCCGGCGACTACATGTCCGCCGCGTCCTTCCTCGGCATCGCCGGCGCCATCGCCCTCTTCGGCTACGACGGCTTCCTGTACTCCATCGGCTTCCTGGTCGCCTGGCTGGTCGCCCTGCTCCTCGTCGCCGAGCCGCTGCGGAACTCCGGCCGCTACACGATGGGCGACGTCCTCGCCTACCGCATGCGCCAGCGCCCCGTGCGCACCGCCGCCGGCACCTCCACGATCGTCGTCTCGATCTTCTACCTGCTGGCCCAGATGGCGGGCGCGGGCGTCCTCGTCTCGCTGCTGCTCGGCATCACCTCCGACGCGGGCAAGATCCTCATCGTCGCCCTGGTCGGCGTCCTGATGATCGTCTACGTCACCATCGGCGGCATGAAGGGCACCACCTGGGTCCAGATGGTCAAGGCCGTGCTGCTGATCGGCGGCACCATCCTGATCACCTTCCTGGTGCTGCTGAAGTTCGACTTCAACATCTCCGACCTGCTCGGCAAGGCCGCCGAGAACAGCGGCGCGGGCTCCGCCTTCCTGGAGCCCGGCCTCCAGTACGGCGCCAACGGCACCACCAAGCTCGACTTCATCTCCCTGGGCATCGCCCTGGTGCTGGGCACCGCCGGTCTGCCGCACATCCTGATCCGCTTCTACACGGTGCCCAACGCCAAGGCCGCCCGTAAGTCCGTGAACTGGGCGATCGGCATCATCGGCGCCTTCTACCTGATGACCATCGCCCTCGGCTTCGGCGCGGCGGCGCTCATCGGCAAGGACGAGATCGTCGCGTCCAACCCGTCCGGCAACACGGCCGCGCCCCTGCTCGCGCTGCACGTGGGCGGCGTCGACTCGGCCTGGGGCGCGATCCTGCTCGCGACGATCTCGGCGGTGGCCTTCGCGACCATCCTCGCCGTGGTCGCGGGCCTCACCCTCGCCTCGTCCTCGTCCTTCGCGCACGACATCTACGCCAACGTCATCCGCAAGGGCCAGGCCACCGAGAAGGAGGAGATGCGGGCGGCCCGCTGGGCGACCGTCTTCATCGGCATCGTCTCCATCGCGCTCGGCGCCCTCGCCCGCGACCTGAACGTGGCAGGACTCGTCGCCCTGGCGTTCGCCGTCGCCGCCTCCGCCAACCTGCCGACGATCCTCTACAGCCTCTTCTGGAAGCGGTTCACCACCCAGGGCGCCCTGTGGTCGATCTACGGCGGCCTGATCGTCGCCGTCGGCCTGGTGCTGTTCTCACCCGTCGTCTCCGGCGACCCGAAGGCGATGTTCCCGGACGTCGACTTCGCCTGGTTCCCGCTGAAGAACCCGGGCATCATCTCGATCCCGTTCGGCTTCCTGATGGGCTGGCTCGGCACGGTCCTGTCGAAGGAGGAGCCCGACAAGGCGAAGTACGCGGAGCTGGAGGTCAGGTCCCTGACCGGCACCGGCGCGCACTGACGCCCGCCCGACCGGTACGGACGCGGCCGCTCGTAGATCCCTACGACGCGGCCGCGTCCCACGTCGTGGGTTCGGGCGGCTGTCGATGTCGGACCGGTCACGTAGGCTCGACGGTGTCGGAGAAGAGAAGTGCTTCGCCGAACCGCGTCGAGGGAGGGGGCCCACGTGCTCATCGACACCTACGGCCGAGTGGCCACCGACCTGAGGGTCTCGCTCACCGACCGCTGCAACCTGCGCTGCACCTACTGCATGCCCGAAGAGGGCCTCCAGTGGCTCGCCAAGCCCGATCTGCTCACGGACGACGAGATCGTCCGCCTCATCGACATCGCGGTCACCTCCCTCGGCATCGAGGAGGTCCGCTTCACCGGCGGGGAGCCGCTGCTGCGGCCCGGCCTGGTCGGCATCGTCGAGCGCGTCGCCGCCCTGGACCCGCGCCCCCAGATGTCCCTCACCACCAACGGCATCGGCCTCAAGCGCACCGCGAGCGCCCTGAAGGCGGCGGGCCTGGACCGGGTCAACGTCTCGCTGGACACCCTGCGCCCGGACGTCTTCAAGACCCTCACCCGGCGCGACCGCCACAAGGACGTCCTCCAGGGCCTGGAAGCGGCCCGCGAGGCCGGTCTCACCCCGGTCAAGGTCAACAGCGTCCTGATGCCGGGGCTCAACGACGACGAGGCCCCCGACCTGCTCGCCTGGGCCGTCGAGCACGACTACGAGCTGCGCTTCATCGAGCAGATGCCGCTGGACGCCCAGCACGGCTGGAAGCGCGAGGGCATGGTCACCGCCGGTGACATCCTGGCCTCCCTGCGCACCCGCTTCGAGCTGACCGCCGAGGGCTCCGAGGAGCGCGGCTCGGCCCCCGCCGAGCGCTGGCTGGTGGACGGCGGCCCGCACCGGGTCGGCGTCATCGCCTCCGTCACCCGCCCGTTCTGCTCGGCCTGCGACCGCACCCGCCTGACCGCCGACGGACAGGTGCGCACCTGCCTGTTCGCCCGCGAGGAGACCGACCTGCGCGCGGCCCTGCGCTCCGACGCCCCCGACGAGGAGATCGCCCGCATCTGGCGCCTGGCCATGTGGGGCAAGAAGGCCGGCGCGGGCCTGGACGACCCGACGTTCGTGCAGCCCGACCGCCCGATGTCCGCGATCGGCGGCTAGGCCCCGCCGGAGCCGCCGCTCCCTCCGGGGTGCTCCGGGGCTTCCCACTCGGCGAGCGGGACCACGTCCTTCAGGAAGCCCCGTACGCCGAGGAACTCGGACAGGTGCTCGCGGTGCTCGTCGCACGCGATCCACGTCTTGCGGCGCTCCGGGGTGTGGATCTTCGGGTTGTTCCAGGCCAGCACCCACACGGCGGTGGCGCGGCAGCCCTTGGCGGAGCAGATCGGGGTGGTTTCGTCACTCACGGTTTTCTCACAGGCCCCCGCACAAGGCGACGCCGAGCAGCCACGGGGGGAGCTGCCCGGCGTCGGTCCGTCGCTCCGACGGGGGATGCGGAGCGCGTACGAAGTATGTCACGGCCCCTCCGTCGTCGAGCCCGGAACAACGCGAATTCATCTGAGCAGTTGTTCGTCCTGGCGTGGAATCGACGCCGCTCCCGAGGGGGCGGCGCGGTCACGGACGGCCACGGGACTCCCCGGCCGCGTCCGGCGCGGAATCGGCCGTGGCGGCCTCCGGGACGGATTCCGCCGCCCCGTTCCCGGCCCGCGGCGGCATGATCATCGGCGGGGTCGGCGCCGTCACGAACGTCGACGGCAAGGATGGCGCGTTCTCACGCCCCGCGTTGGCGATCACGACCGCGATGTACGGCAGGGCCGCGCCGAGGACCAGGGCCACGATCGCGACGTGCCGCTCCACGTTCCACAGGCAGACCGCGAGGATCACCGAGGCGGTGCGGATCGACATCGAGATGATGTACCGGCGCTGCCGCCCGCGCACGTCCTCCTGGAGGCCCGTACGGGCCCCGGTGATCCGGAACACCTCGGCACTGCCGCCGGCACTCTGCTTCCGCATTCGGTTCCACCATCCGCCCGTATCGGACTCTCCCCGCCCCGTTGCCGTCCGTGGCCGCTCGGGGACTCCGGTCCCGGACAACTCACCACGTTACGCCGCACCCGTGCCGCCCACGAGACCGGGGCACCCCTGGTCGGAGCGCGCCCCGTGCGCCGCACGGCGGAGCCACCCGTACCCCGTTCGGCCGCACGCGGCATGCGCCGTTCGCGGTACGGCCGAACACTGGTGGCAATTGCTCGCGCAGATCCGGACGAGGAGGCAGCCATGGGCTGGTTGTGGGCGATCATCGTGGGATTCGTGCTCGGCTTGATCGCCAAGGCGATCATCCCGGGCAAACAGCACATGCCGCTCTGGCTGACCACCATCTGCGGCATGATCGGCGCGATCATCGGCAACGCGATCGCCCGCGCGGCCGGTGTCGCGGCGACGTCCGGCATCGACTGGTGGCGGCACCTGTTCCAGCTGGTGGCGGCGATCATCGTGGTCGGCCTCGGCGACGCCGCCTACACGTCGGTGCGCGGCAACAGGCGACGCGAACGGGCCTGACCCCGCCCCGGGGCCACCCGGACGCGCGAAGGGGCGGACTCCGGCAGCCGTACGGCACCGGAGCGCGCCCCTCGCGCATGCGCCCGCTCAGACGCCGGTGACCTCCACCGCGGCCAGGTTCTTCTTGCCGCGGCGCAGCACCAGCCAGCGCCCGTGCAGCAGGTCCTCCGCGGCCGGGACGGCGTCCTCGCCGGTGACCTTGGCGTTGTTCACGTAGGCGCCGCCCTCCTTCACCGTGCGGCGCGCGGCGGACTTGCTGGCCACCAGGCCGACCTCGGCGAGCAGGTCGACGACCGGAGCCGGCTCCGCGACGCGCACGTGCGGCAGCTCCGAGAGGGCCGCGGCCAGGGTGGCCTCGTCCAGCTCCGCCAGGTCGCCCTGGCCGAAGAGGGCCTTGGAGGCCGCGATCACGGCGGCCGTCTGGCCGGCCCCGTGCACCAGCGTCGTCAGCTCCTCGGCCAGCGCGCGCTGCGCCGCCCGCGCCTGCGGACGCTCCTCGGTCTGCCGCTCCAGCTCCTCCAGCTCCTCACGGGAGCGGAAGGACAGGATGCGCGAGTACGTCGAGATGTCCCGGTCGTCCACGTTCAGCCAGAACTGGTAGAACGCGTACGGCGTCGTCATCTCCGGGTCGAGCCAGACGGCGCCGCCCTCGGTCTTGCCGAACTTGGTGCCGTCCGCCTTGGTCATCAGCGGCGTCGCGTAGGCGTGCACCGACGCGTCCGGCTCCAGCCGGTGCAGCAGGTCGAGCCCGGCCGTGAGGTTGCCCCACTGGTCGCTGCCGCCCTGCTGCATCGTGCAGCCGTACCTCCGGTAGAGCTGGAGGAAGTCCATCGCCTGGAGCAGCTGGTAGCTGAACTCCGTGTAGCTGATGCCCTCGGAGGACTCCAACCGCCGGGCGACGGAGTCCTTGGTCAGCATCTTGTTGACCCGGAAGTGCTTGCCGATGTCCCGCAGGAACTCGATGGCCGACAGGCCCTCGGTCCAGTCGAGGTTGTTGACCATCACCGCCGCGTTCTCGCCCTCGAAGGACAGGAACGGCTCGATCTGGCCCCGCAGCCGCCGCACCCAGCCCGCGACGGTCTCCGGCGAGTTCAGGGTGCGCTCCGCGGTCGGGCGCGGGTCGCCGATCTGGCCCGTGGCCCCGCCGACCAGCGCCAGCGGCCGGTGACCGGCCTGCTGGAGCCGGCGCACGGTGAGCACCTGCACCAGGTGCCCCACGTGCAGGGACGGCGCGGTCGGGTCGAAACCGCAATAGAACGTGACGGGACCGTCCGCGAGAGCCTTGCGCAAAGCGTCCTCGTCGGTGGACTGGGCGAACAGCCCGCGCCACTTCAGCTCGTCGACGATGTCCGTCACGGTTCTCTTGTCTCCCACATGTTCATGATCTTCGGGCGGTCGGCAGTCGGGTGACGGCCGACTACGAGGTTATACGCCCTGGCTGACAGAGCTCATATTGAAATCGGGTACCCGCAGCGCCGGCATCGCGGCCCGGGTGAACCAGTCGCCCCACTCCCTGGGCAGCGTCTTCTCCGTGCGCCCGGCCTCCGTGGCCCGGCCGAGCAGATCCACCGGCGACTCGTTGAACCGGAAGTTGTTCACCTCGCCGACGACCTCGCCGTGCTCGACGAGGTAGACGCCGTCCCGGGTCAGCCCGGTCAGCAGCAGCGTCGCCGGGTCGACCTCGCGGATGTACCAGAGGCAGGTCAGCAGCAGCCCGCGCTCCGTGCCCGCGACCATCTCGTCCAGGGACCGGTCGGGGTCGCCGCCGTCCAGGATCAGGTTGCCGCTCGCGGGTGCCACCGGCAGCCCGGTCAGGCCCGCGCTGTGCCGGGTGGTCGTCAGCCGGTGCAGCTCACCGCCGCGGATCCAGTCGGTCGCCGCCACCGGCAGCCCGTTGTCGAACACCGACTGGTCACCGCCCGAGGAGTGCGCGACCACGAAGGGCGCGCACTCCAGGCCCGGCTCGTGCGGATCACTGCGCAGGGTCAGCGGCAGCGCGCCGAGCCGCTCGCCGAGCCGGGTGCCACCGCCCGGCTTGGAGAACACCGTGCGCCCCTCGACCGCGTCCCGCCCGGACGCCGACCAGTACTGGTAGATCAGCAGGTCCGCGACCGCGGTGGGCGGCAGCAGCGTCTCGTACCGCCCGGCGGGCAGCTCCACCCGGCGCTCGGCCCAGCCCAGGCGTACGGCCAGCTCGGCGTCGAGCGCCGCCGGGTCGACGTCCTTGAAGTCCCGCGTGGCCTGCCCGGCCCACGCCGAGCGGGCCCGGTCCGGCGACTTGGCGTTCAGCTCCAGCGTCCCGTTCGGCTGGTCGTGCCGCAGCCTGAGCCCCGTAGACGTGCCGACGTACGTGGAGGTCATCTCGTGGTTCGCGAACCCGTACAGCTCCCGGCCGCCCGCACGCGCGCGGGCGAACGCCTCACCGAGGGCCGGCGCGAAGTCGGCGAACACCGCGGACGAGGTCTCGGCGGGCGCCTCGGTGAAGTCCGGCGCCGCCGCTCCGCCGGTGACCAGCGGCTGCGCGTCCTCGGCCGGGCCCGCGCCGCGCGCCGCGGCCTCGGCGGCGCGCACCAGGGGCTCCAGCTCGTCCACGGTCACCGCCGAACGCGACACGACCCCGGACGCCGTGCCCTCCCGGCCGTCGACCGTGGCGACGACCGTCAGCGTGCGCCCGCGCGTGACGCCGTTGGTGGTGAGCGCGTTGCCCGCCCAGCGCAGGTTGGCGGTGGACTCCTCGTCGGCGATGACCACACACCCGTCCGCCCGGGACAGCTCCAGCGCCCGCTCGACGATCTCGTGCGGCTTGTTGCTGCGGACGCTCATCGACCGGCCTCCTGCGTGGTGTTGAGACTGTGCTTTCCCGGGGGACAACCCCCGGACCCCCGGCCGACCCCGGCGCTGACGCTCATCGACCGGCCTCCTGCGTGGTGTTGAGACTGTGCTTTCCCGGGGGACAACCCCCGGACCCCCGGCCGACCCCGGCGCTGACGCTCATCGACCGGCCTCCTGCGTGGTGTTGAGGATGTTGACTCCCTTGAACAGGGCGGACGGGCAGCCGTGCGAGACGGCCGCGACCTGCCCCGGCTGGGCCTTGCCGCAGTTGAAGGCGCCGCCCAGCACATACGTCTGCGGGCCGCCGACGGCCGCCATGGACCCCCAGAAGTCGGTCGTCGTCGCCTGGTACGCCACGTCCCGCAGCTGACCGGCGAGCCGCCCGTTCTCGATCCGGAAGAAGCGCTGGCCGGTGAACTGGAAGTTGTAGCGCTGCATGTCGATGGACCAGGACCGGTCCCCGACGACGTAGATCCCGCGGTCGACGCCCCCGATCAGATCCTCGGTCGACAGCCCGCCCGGGTCCGGCCGCAGCGACACGTTGGCCATGCGCTGCACGGGCACGTGCGCGGGGGAGTCGGCGTACGCGCACCCGTTGGAGCGCTCGAAGCCGGTGAGCCGCGCGATCCGCCGGTCGAGCTGGTAGCCCACCAGCGTGCCGTCCTTCACCAGGTCCCAGGACTGGCCCTCGACGCCCTCGTCGTCGTACCCGATCGTCGCCAGGCCGTGCTCGGCGGTGCGGTCGCCGGTGACGTTCATCAGCTCCGAGCCGTAGCGCAGTGTGCCGAGCTGGTCGAAGGTGGCGAAGGAGGTGCCGGCGTAGGCGGCCTCGTAGCCGAGCGCGCGGTCCAGCTCGGTGGCGTGCCCGATGGACTCGTGGATGGTCAGCCACAGGTTCGACGGGTCGACGACCAGGTCGTACAGCCCCGCCTCGACGCTCGGCGCCCGCATCTTCTCCGCGAGCAGCTCCGGGATCTCGGCCAGCTCGCTCTCCCAGTCCCAGCCGGTCCCCGTCAGGTACTCCCAGCCTCGCCCGGCCGGCGGCGCCAGGGTGCGCATGGAGTCGAACTCCCCGCTGGAGTCGTCCACCGACACCGCGGTGAGCACCGGGTGCAGCCGTACCCGCTGCTGCGTGGTCACCGTCCCGGCGGTGTCGGCGTAGAACTTGTTCTCGTGCACCGTGAGCAGCGAGGCGTCCACGTGGTCGACCCCGTCGGCCGCCAGCAGCCGCGCACTCCAGTCGGCCAGCAGCGCCGACTTCTCCGCGTCGGGCACGGTGAAGGGGTCGATGTCGTACGAAGAGATCCACGTCCTGTCGGCGTGCACGGGCTCACTCGCCAGCTCCACGTGCTCGTCCGACCCGGCCGCGCGGATCACCTGCGCGGACAGCTTCGCCATCGCCACCGCCTGCGAGGCGACCTTCGCGGCGGCATCCATGGTCAGGTCCACACCGGACGCGAAGCCCCACGTACCGCCGTGCACCACCCGCACCGCGTACCCGAGGTCGGTGGTGTCCGAGGACCCGGCGGGCTTGGCGTCCCGCAGCCGCCAGGAGGCGTTGCGCACCCGCTCCAGCCGGAAGTCCGCGTGCTCCGCCCCGAGGGCGCGCGCCCGGGCGAGAGCGGCGTCGGCGAGGGCGCGTAGGGGGAGTGCCGTGAAGGCTGGGTCGATGCTGTGAGGCACCTGCGTCTCTTTCTGTCGACGTGACCGGTCGTCTGCCGCGACTCCGGGGGCTGCGCCGCATCATGTCGCGTCGGGGGTCCCGCGGCCACACCTTTCCCGCGGCCACACCTTTCCCACCGTGGCCGGGACCGGTTCTGTAGGGACCCGACAGACAGCCCCGTAAGCCACTGTGGGTGCCCGAGTCTCTGCGCGCGGCCGGGGACCGATAGATTTTCGAGGAAGCCGCCTGCTCCCGCCGCCCGCCGTACGGGTGACCGGACGGGGGGACGACCGCTAGGGAAAGGGTGAACCGTTGAGCCGCTCGGTTCTCGTCACCGGAGGAAACCGGGGCATCGGCCTCGCCATCGCCCGCGCTTTCGCCGACGCCGGCGACAAGGTCGCGATCACGTACCGCTCGGGTGAGCCGCCGGAGGGCTTCCTGGCCGTCAAGTGCGACATCACCGACACCGAGCAGGTGGAGCAGGCCTACAAGGAGATCGAGGAGACGCACGGTCCCGTCGAGGTCCTGATCGCCAACGCCGGCGTCACCAAGGACCAGCTCCTGATGCGCATGTCGGAGGAGGACTTCACCTCCGTCGTCGAGACCAACCTCACCGGCACCTTCCGCGTCGTCAAGCGGGCCAACCGCGCCATGCTGCGCGCCAAGAAGGGCCGCGTCGTCCTCATCTCGTCGGTGGTCGGGCTGCTCGGCTCCGCGGGGCAGGCGAACTACGCCGCCTCCAAGGCCGGTCTGGTCGGCTTCGCGCGTTCCCTCGCCCGTGAGCTGGGATCGCGCAACATCACCTTCAACGTCGTCGCGCCCGGCTTCGTCGACACCGACATGACCAAGGTGCTCACCGACGAGCAGCGGGCGGGCATCGTGTCGCAGGTGCCGCTGGGACGGTACGCGCGGCCGGAGGAGATCGCCGCGACGGTGCGGTTCCTCGCCTCGGACGACGCCTCGTACATCACTGGAGCCGTCATCCCCGTTGACGGCGGACTGGGAATGGGTCACTGAACACCATGAGCGGAATTCTCGAGGGCAAGCGCGTCCTGATCACGGGCGTGCTGACGGAGTCCTCCATCGCCTTCCACGCCGCGAAGCTGGCCCAGGAGCAGGGCGCCGAGGTCATCCTCACCGCGTTCCCGCGGCCCACCCTGACCGAGCGCATCGCCAAGAAGCTGCCGAAGCCCGCCAAGGTCATCGAGCTGGACGTCACCAACGACGAGCACCTCGGGCGACTGGCCGACATCGTGGGCGAGGAGCTGGGCGGCCTCGACGGCGTCGTGCACTCCATCGGCTTCGCCCCGCAGGACGCGCTCGGCGGCAACTTCCTGAACACGCCGTTCGAGTCGGTCGCCACCGCAATGCACGTCTCCGCGTACTCCCTGAAGTCGCTGACCATGGCCTGCCTGCCGCTGATGCAGAACGGCGGTTCGGTCGTCGGTCTCACCTTCGACGCGCAGTTCGCCTGGCCGCAGTACGACTGGATGGGCCCGGCCAAGGCCGCCCTGGAGGCCACCAGCCGCTACATGGCCCGTGACCTGGGCAAGCAGAACATCCGCTGCAACCTGGTCTCGGCGGGCCCGCTCGGGTCCATGGCCGCCAAGTCCATCCCGGGCTTCAGCGACCTCGCCGCCGTGTGGGACACCCGCTCCCCGCTGGAGTGGGACCTGAAGGACCCGGAGCCGGCCGGCCGCGGCGTCGTCGCGCTGCTGAGCGACTGGTTCCCGAAGACCACGGGCGAGATCGTCCACGTCGACGGCGGACTGCACGCCATCGGCGCCTGATCCGAACGGCACTTCAAGGCCGAGGGCCCGCATCCCGTCGTACGGGACGCGGGCCCTCGCGTCGTCGGCCCGGCGCCACGGCGGCGGCGGGCTGGGGCTGACGGGCCGGCTCAGTCGTCCGAGGGCGGACCGAAGAGGGCCGGACGGCACATGAACGGGTACGCGGCGGCCTCGTCGGCCGCCGTCGCCGCGTCGCCCGCGCGGATCGCGTCCACCAGCCGGCCGTGGTCCATGTGCGTCGCCGCCGACATGCCCTCACCGACGTCGCCGCGCAGCCAGTCCCGCAGCACCTCGCTCAGGTCGGCGTACATCGCGGTCATCACGTCGTTGTGCGAGGCCGCCACGACCGCCAGGTGGAAGGTGGCGTCCGCCGCCACGAATGCCTCCGCCTCGCCCGACTCCCAGGCCTCCTCGCGGCGCTGAAGCAGGCCGTCGATCTGCTTGAGGTCCTTCTCCGTGCGCCGCTCGGCGGCCAGCCGCGCCGCGGCCGACTCCAGGGTGGAGCGCAGCTCGGCGATGTGCCGGGGCTCGGCGTCGGCGAAGCGGCGCTGCATGACGCCCGCCAGCTCGCTGGTCGCCACGACGTACGTGCCCGATCCCTGGCGGATGTCCAGCAGACCGTTGTGCGCGAGCGCGCGGACCGCCTCCCGGACCGTGTTCCGGGCGACGCCGAGCTGCTCGACCAGTTCGGGCTCCGTGGGGATGCGGGAGCCGACCGGCCACTCGCCCGAGGCGATCTGCTGCCGCAGCGCCGCGATGACCTGTTCGGACAGTGCCGAACGACGGGGATGACTCAGTGGCATGGCTCACCTTCGCACACGACTGGACGACCAATCATCCCATGATTCTATGATGGGTCTCATGGCTAGTGACGAAACCCGGACGGAGACACGTGCGCAGACGCGTGCCGAGACGCGTGCGCAGACCGACGCGCGCGTGCGTGCCGAGTCAGGCGGTGACGCGCGCGCGGAGGGCGGTGTGCGCGGGGTACCCGCCGGGACGGCCACCACGCGCGCGTGGACGACCCGGCTGCTCATCCTCGGCATCGTCCTGGCCGCGCTCAACCTGCGCCCGGCCATCACGAGCCTGGGCGCGCTCCTCGAGGAGGTCCGCGACGGACTCGGCATGAGCGGCAGCGTCGCCGGACTCCTCACCTCCGTGCCCCCGCTCTGCTTCGCCGTCTTCGGGGTCACCGCCCCCCGGCTGGCCCGCCGCTTCGGGCCGGGCGCGGTGGTCTGCGCCGGCATGGTCGCCATCACCGCGGGCCTGGTGATACGCCCGTACGCCGGCGGCACGGGCGGCTTCCTGGCCGCCACCGCCCTGGCGCTGATGGGCATCGCGGTCAGCAACGTCCTCATGCCGGTCATCGTCAAGCGCTACTTTCCCGACCGGGTCGGCTCCATGACCGGCCTGTACTCGATGGCCCTCGCCTTCGGCACCTCCGTGGCCGCCGCGGCGACGGTGCCCGTGACGGACGCGCTGGGCGGCCACTGGCAGCCGGGTCTCGCGGTCTGGGCCGTGCTGCCGGCGCTTGCCGTCCTGCCGTGGATCCCCTTCGTACGGAACCGCAGGGAGCCGACGCCCGCCGCGGCGCCGTCCGCGGCCGCCGGGGGACAGGACGGCGGGCGCCCCGCCCAGCAGCCCCCGCTGCGGATCACCCGCAGCCGTACGGCCTGGGCGCTCGCCGTCTTCTTCGGCCTCCAGGCCACCGCCGCCTACATCACGATGGGATGGATGGCGCAGATCTTCCGCGACTCGGGTGTGTCCGCCGGCACCGCCGGGCTGCTGCTCGCCGTCATCATGGTGATGGGCGTGCCGCTCGCCTTCGTGATCCCGCGCGTGGCGAGCCGCCTGCCCCACCAGGGCCCCATCGTGCTGGTGCTCGGCCTGTGCGGACTCGCCGGATACGCCGGTCTGTACTTCGCCCCGGTCGGCGGCGCCTGGGCCTGGGCCCTGCTGCTCGGCGTCTCCAACTGCGCCTTCCCGCTCGCGCTGACCATGGTCGGGATGCGCGCCAGGACGGGAGCGGGCGTCGCCCAGCTGTCCGCCTTCGCCCAGAGCACCGGCTACCTGATCTCCATCCCGGGACCGCTGCTGGTGGGCGTGCTCTACCAGCACAGCGGCGGCTGGGGGCTGCCGATCGCGCTGATGAGCGCGCTGATGGTGCCGCAGATCGTGGTGGGCGTCCTGGCGGGACGCGACCGCACCGTGGAGGACGAGGCGGCCCGCTGATCCCGGCGGCCCGTCCGCCCTCGCGGACGCGCCGACGCGCCGACCCGCCGACGCACCGGCCGCGGCCACCGGTCCCGCCGGAAGCGGCCCGCGCGGGGGATGCGAGACTTGCCGTATGCCAGTCCTCGACCCGAACCCCCAGCACGGCCAGAAGAAGATGCTGATCGTCTTCGGCTCGTTCCTCGCGATCTTCGTGATCATCGGCGTCATCGCGACGATCGCCTCGCCGTGACCCCGCCCCCGCCGGTGGAGGGTGGGGTTAACCCCCCGTCCCCTAGGGGGTGAGGGTCAGGGTCAAGTGGGTGGACCTCCGGATGGGTTGGGCCCCGTGGACTCCGTAACTTCGAGATGTGCCCGCACCACGCGGGCCGCGGAGCACGGAGCACGGAGCACGGACCAGGGAAGCCCGAAGACCAGCGGAGGCACTCATGTCGGCCCCTACGTACACCCGGCCTTCCCAGGCGACCCGGGGCGGCGTCGACATCCGGCTGCCCTGGTGGGCCCTCGCCCTGCCCGTGCTCGCCTTCGTCGCGCTGCTCCTGCTGCTCCTGAATCCCGCCGACGCCCACGCCGCCGCGGAGCAGCCCGCGATCGCCCAGCTGCTGGAGCGGATGGAGCAGCTCACCAGGCGCTGAGGGCCCGCCGGAGCCTCCACCGGCCCGGGCGCGCCTCCCGCGGTGAAGCCGCATCTCAACTCCCAGAGCCCCGTGGCCTGTTTCATGCGAAGCTGGAAGACATGAGCGTCGCAGAACTCCGCAGGATTGTTCTCTTCCGGCATGCGAAAGCCGACTGGCCACAGGTGAGCGACCACGAGCGGCCGCTCGCCGACCGGGGGCGCATGGACGCCGCGGAGGCCGGGCGTCGGCTGGCGGACACCGGTGTGCCCTTCGACCAGGCCCTGTGCTCCACCTCGGCCAGGACCCGGGAGACCTGGAAGCTCGCGGTACAGGAGTTCCCGCACCGGCCGAAAACCGTCTACGAGGAGCGGATCTACGAGGCCTCGCCCGGCGAGCTGATCGCCGTGCTCAACGAGACCCCCGACGACCTGCGGAACGTGCTGGTGATCGGCCACAACCCCGGCATGGAGGCGCTGACCGAGATCCTGGCCGGCTCGGCCGAGGACGAGGTACGTCAGCGGATCAAGCGACGGGGCTTCCCGACCGCCGCCTTCGCCGTCCTGACCTTCACGGGTTCCTGGAAGGACGTGGAGCCCGGCCGGGCCACCCTGGTCGACTACTGGGCGCCGACCGACTGACCCGCCCCGCCCGCTACGCGACAGGGCCCGGCACCCTCGTGTCCGGGCCTTCGTCGTGCCGGGGCCGCGCCGCCCCTTCTCCGCCCGGGTCAGTGCCGGTCGGCGGACGGACCGAGGTCCTCGCCGGGCCCCTCCTCCAGCGTGTCCGCGGCCTCGACCTCCTCGCGGGTGATGCCCAGCAGATACAGCACCGTGTCGAGGAAGGGCACGTTCACCGCGGTGTGCGCGGCCTCGCGGACCACCGGCTTGGCGTTGAAGGCGACGCCCAGCCCGGCCGCGTTCAGCATGTCCAGGTCGTTGGCGCCGTCACCGATCGCCACGGTCTGCGACAGCGGGACTCCCGCCTCGGCGGCGAACCGGCGCAGCAGCCGGGCCTTGCCCGCGCGGTCCACGATCTCCCCGGTGACCCGCCCGGTCAGCCTGCCGTCGACGATCTCCAGCGTGTTGGCCTGCGCGAAGTCGAGCCCCAGCTGTTCCTGCAAGGCGTCGGTGACCTGGGTGAAGCCGCCGGAGACGACCCCCACCTGGTAGCCGAGCCGCTTCAGCGTGCGGATCAGGGTGCGGGCACCCGGCGTCAGCCGCACCTCGGCGCGCACCTTGTCCACCACGGAGGCGTCCAGCCCCGCCAGCAGGGCGACGCGCGCGTGCAGCGACTGCTCGAAGTCCAGCTCCCCGCGCATCGCGGCCGCCGTCACCTCGGCGACCTTGTCCTCGCAGCCGGCGTGCGCCGCGAACAGCTCGATGACCTCGTCCTGGATGAGCGTGGAGTCCACGTCCATCACGACCAGGCGCTGCGCCCGGCGGTGCAGCCCCGCGGCGACGACCGCGATGTCCACGCCGAGCGCGGCGGCCTCAGTGGCCAGCGCGGTGCGCAGCGGCTCGGTCTCCACACCGGACACCGCGAACTCGACCGCGGTCACCGGGTACTTGGCCAGCCGGAAGACACGGTCGATGTTGCTGCCCGATTCGGTGATCCGGGCCGCTATGGCGGCGGTCGCCTCCGCGGTGAGCGGGTGCCCCAGCACCGTGACCAGGGAGCGGCCGAGCCCGCGCGGACGGTTGTCGCCGATGCCGGAGATGATCTCGGCCTGCAGCTTCAGCGACTCGGCCCAGCTGTGGACGGTGGCCCGCAGGTCGCCCTCCAGCCCGCGGGGCGGCTCGGTCACCAGCGCGCACAGCACGATACGGCCACGGGTGACGACCTGCTCGATGTCGACGACGTCGACGGAGTAGGCGGCGAGGGTGTCGAACAGGCCGGCCGTGATGCCGGGCCGGTCCTTGCCGAAGATCTTGACGAGAAGCGTGGGAACGTCAGAGGTCTGCGAAGCGCTCATGGTGTTCCCACCGTATCCGGCACCCGGTGCCGTCCGCCCCCGAGGTCCGCCTGGCGGACAGGGGGACGGAGGGCCGGGGGACGGTGCCAGCGGGACGAGGGTGTCACCGGCCGGACAGGCTCCGGCACCCCGTCGACGGGAACGGCGGACGGTCGCCTACGCACTCTTCACAAGGCCCGACTTTCGGTCAGGGCCCCGAGCCTGAAATAGTTCCCCCCGATGTTCGACATCCCTAGACTCCCCGCGACGGGAGCACATCGGGGGACAACTCAGTGGGGCTGGAGTGCCGGAACTCGTACTGGAATCCAATGGACGGACCTGGACGCTCGACCCGTCCCGGTCATACGCGCTGGGACGCGATCCACAGGGGGAGCTTGTTTTTGACGACGCCAGGGTCTCCTGGCGGCATGCCACGATCAGTTTCGACGGACGCGGCTGGGTGGTCGAGGACCACGGCAGCACCAACGGCACGTTCGTGCAGGGGCAGCGGATCCAGCGGGTGGAACTCGGCGCCGGCACGGTACTGAACCTGGGCAACGCGACCGACGGACCGCGGGTGAGCCTGTCCGGCGCCCAGGCCCCGGCCGGCGCGCCGCAGGCCCAGCCGCAGCAGCCGTACGCCGCGCAGGGCGCGCACGCGGGCTGGGCGCAGCAGGCGCCGCCCGCGCAGGAGCCGTTCCAGCAGCAGGCGCAGCCCCAGCACCAGGGCCGGCCCCAGCAGACCCCGCAGCACGGGCACCCGCAGCAGCCGCACCAGGGTCAGCCGGCCGGCTGGCAGCCCCAGCAGGCGCCGCAGCCCCAGCAGGCCGCGCCGCACTTCCCCCAGCAGCAGGGACCCGGCGGCGCGGCGGGGGCGCCACCGGTCCACGGGGACCGCAGCCCGACCACGTTCCACCAGTTCTCGCTCGGCCGTGTGATGCGTATCGGCCGTGCCCTGGAGAACGACCTGGTCGTCTCGGACCTTCAGGTCTCCCGCAACCACGCCGAGTTCCACGCGACGCCCGACGGCCGCCTGGAGATCCGCGACCTCGGCTCGCACAACGGCACGTACGTCAACGGCCAGCCGATCGCCAAGGGCGGCTCCCAGCTGCTCGGCCCGGCCGACATCGTCGGTGTCGGCCACTCGACGTTCCGGATCGTCGGCGACCGCCTCGAGGAGTTCGTCGACACCGGTGAGGTCTCCTTCTCCGCCCGGCACCTGACCGTCACGGTCGACGGCGGCAAGCAGATCCTCAAGGACGTGTCCTTCGGCGTCCCCGAGAAGTCGCTGATCGCGGTCATCGGACCGTCGGGATCCGGCAAGTCGACCCTGCTCAAGGCGCTCACCGGGTACCGGCCCGCCGACCAGGGCGAGGTCCTCTACGACAACCGGAACCTGTACAAGCAGTTCGCCGAGCTGCGCCAGCGCATCGGTCTGGTCCCGCAGGACGACATCCTGCACAAGGAGCTGACCGTCAAGAAGGCCCTGAAGTACGCGGCGAAGCTGCGTTTCCCGGCCGACACCACCGGCGCCGAGCGCAACGCCCGCATAGACGAGGTGCTGCGCGAGCTCAAGCTCGACATCCACAAGGACAAGAAGGTCACGTCCCTGTCCGGCGGTCAGCGCAAGCGCGTGTCCGTCGCCCTGGAGCTGCTCACCAAGCCGTCGCTGATCTTCCTGGACGAGCCGACCTCCGGTCTCGACCCGGGCATGGACCGTGACGTCATGCAGCTGCTGCGCGGCCTCGCCGACGACGGCCGCACCGTCCTCGTCGTCACCCACTCGGTGGCCGAGCTGGCGACCTGCGACAAACTGCTGGTGATGGCGCCGGGCGGCTCCGTGGCCTACTTCGGCCCGCCCGAGGAGGCGCTGAACTTCTTCGGCTACGACACCTGGGCCGACGTGTTCTCCGCCTTCGAGAACTACCGCGACTACGACTGGGCGGGCCGCTGGAAGGGCTCGCAGCACTACCAGATGTACGCCGCGGACCTCGACGCCGTCGCACCGCAGTCCGTGCAGGTACCGCCGATGCAGGCGATGAAGCCGCCGAAGCCGCAGGGCTGGATGTCGCAGTTCGTCACACTCGTGCGGCGCTACGTGTCGGTGATCGCCTCCGACAAGGGCTTCCTGGCCCTGATGGTGATCCTGCCGGCCGTACTGGGCGCGGTGAGCCTGCTCATCGACGCCGACAAGGGTCTGCTGCCCAACCCGGCGAACCCGCAGACCGGCCGGATCATCCCGAACGGCACCGCCACCACGGTCCTGCTGATCCTCGCGGTCGGCGCCTGCTTCGCCGGCGCCGCGAACTCGGTCCGTGAGCTGATCAAGGAACGTGTGATCTACGAACGGGAACGCGCCACCGGCCTGTCCCGGTCCGCGTACCTGATGTCCAAGGTCTTCGTGCTCGGCCTGATCACGGTGTTCCAGGGCCTGCTGGTCGGTGTGATCGGCTTCGCCACCCGCGAGATCCCCGACGAGGGGCTGGTCCTGGGCGGTGCGACGCTGGTCGAGCTGTCGCTGCCGATCATGGCCCTGGGCTTCACCGCGATGATGTTCGGCCTGGTCATCTCCTCGCTGGTGAAGACCGCCGAGAAGACCATGCCGCTGCTGGTGATGTTCGCGATCATCCAGGTCGTCTTCACCGGCTGCCTCTTCGCCCTGAACGACGCGGTGGGCGTCAACCAGTTCTCGTACCTGATGCCCTCGCGCTGGGCGGTCGCCGCCGCCGGTGCCACGCTGGACTTCAACAAGATCAGCCCGCCCGAGAAGGGCGCCGAGGCCGACCCGCTGTGGGAGCACACCGTGGGCGCCTGGGGCCTGGACATGGCGGCGCTGATCGTCCTCGGCGTGATCTGCGGCTTCTTCGTCGCCCGCTTCCTGCGCCGGCACGAGCCCGAGGTCATGCGCAAGTAGACCGCGGTCCGGCGGACCCGGAAGGCCCGCCCGAACGCCCCGAAGGGCGGCACCCCGTCAGGAGGGTGCCGCCCTTCGGCGTACGGTCCGGCGTCGGCGACGTCGCGAGGAGGTCCGCGCCGACCTCAGTACGCGCTGTCGACGTTGTCCATGGTGCCGTACTTGTCCGCGGCGTAGTTGCACGCGGCGGCGATGTTGGCGACCGGGTCGTAGATGTTCCAGGAGGTACCGGGCACGTGGTACGCCTTGAACGTCGGCGGGATGACCTGGAGCAGGCCCTTCGACGGGATGCCGTTGATGGCGTTGATGTCCCAGTCGTTGATGGCCATCGGGTTGCCGGACGACTCCCGCATGATGTTGCGGTGGATGCCGTCGTAGGTACCGGGGATGTCGTGCTTGGCCAGGATGGCCCGGGCCTCGCGGATCCAGCCGTCCAGGTTGTTCGGGTAGGACTTGGCGGCCTTCTTGACCTCGGTGCGCTGGGCGGAGCGGCTGGTGCTCTCCTTGGCCGAGCGCTTGGCGGCGGCCTTCTTGGCGGCTGCCTTCTTCTCGGCGGTCGCCTTCTTGGCGGCCGCCTCCTTCTTGGCCTCGATGGCGGCGACCTTCTGGCTGGCGCCGGCGAGCTGGCCGGTGACACCGGCGTGCACGTCCTGGATCTGCTTGGTGCTGTACGCCACCTTGGCCGTCGGAGCGGCCTCGCTCGTGGTCGTCGACTGACCGCTGGCCGGGACGGCGGTGAGCGCGACGGCGGCGGCGCCGAGCGTGCCGACACCGGCGATCGCGACCTTCTGCGTGCGGTTCAGGGTGCGACTGCGACCACGGGTAAGGATGTTCTTCAGCATGGCGGGATAGACCTCTTCGAGTAGCGCGGAGGTCGCTCTCGTCCGGTGGGGACAGTGGGTGCTTCCGGCACAAACGCCGCGGGGGAGAACCCACGGCGCTGAGCGACGAGAGCAATTCTTAGCGACCGCAAAATCGAGAGGCAAAGGTGTGACGTACGATCCGAGATAGTGGATCACGGAACGGCAAAGCGGGGCAGATTGGACATCTGCCCCGCTCAAAACGGACGAGTCGTTCTCCTACTCCCCTTCGTACGTGACGTGGACCCTATGCGGGGGCTCACACCGGCCCCCCTTCCTTCTCACCGATAGTTGCTGGAGCAATGCGAAGTGTGAGTGAGTCCGCGCCGCCCTCCTACGGCAGGAGGAGATGGACGTCCCCGAACTCGTGCCACAGGTAGCGCCCCCGCACCGCCGCCTCGTACCCGCGGTCGATCGCCGCCCGCCCCGCCACCGCCTCCAGCATCAGCAGATGCGAGGCCTCGGGCTCGTGCAGCCCCGTCAGCAGCCCCTCCACCACCCGCACCCCCCGCTCCGGCGTCACCACCAGATCGGTCCACCCGGTCCGCGCCCGCACGACCCCGTCGGCACCGGCAGCCGACTCCACCGCCCGCACGGCCGTCGTCCCCACCGCCACCACCCGACCGCCACCCGCTCGCGCGGCGTTGATCAGCCGCGCCGACGCCTCCGGCACGGCGAACCGCTCCGGATACGGCGGCTCGTGCGACTCCGCCGACGCCACCCCCGTGTGCAGTGTCACCGGCGCGAACTGCACCCCGCGGCTCACCAGCTCCGCCACCAGCCGCGCCGTGAAGGGCCGCGCCGCGCTGGGCATCTCCGCACTGCCGGTCCCGTCCCCGGACGGCAGCGCGAACACCGTCTGGTAGACGGACAGCGGCTGGTCCCGCTCCGTGTAGGAGTAGCGAATGGGCCGCCCGTACTCCCGCAGCAGCCCCGGCACCTCCGCCCGCGACACCCGCGCCCACCACAACCGCTCCCCGCGCGCGCTCAGCGGCTCCTCCAGCACCAGCCGCGCACCGCCCGGCAGCCGTACCTTCGTCCCCGCCGGACCACCGGCCGCCTCGGGAGCCGGAGCGGGCGCCCCGCCTCCCCCTCCTCCCGCACGCGCGCGCGTAGTGCCCCTGCCGTCGGGCTCCCGCAGCTCCACCGCCCACCGGCCGTCGTCCCCCCGGGTGGAGAAGTGCACCACCACGCGCGTGTGCCCGATCCGGCCGTCCACGGCGGCGGCCAGCGTGGGCGAGGTGTTGACCACCAGCAGATCACCGGCCCGCAGCAGCCCCGGCAGCTCCCCGAACGTGTGGTGGGACACCTCGGTCCCGCGCGACACCAGCAGCCGTACGCCGTCCCGGTCCCGGCCCGGCTCCCGCTGCTCGACCGGCAACCGGGCCGACAGCTCCTGCGGGACCCTCACCGCCACCGAGGCCATCAGCGCGTCTCCAGCAGCGCCGGGGCCCCGTAGCGCCCGCTCGCCGGCCGCTCGTCCAGCAGCCGCAGCAGCGCCGGCACGACACTCCCCGGATCCGGCCGCGGGTCGTCGTCGTCCGGGACGGCCGCGGCGTACAGGTCCGTGGCCATGTCCCCCGGATCGACCGCCCACACCCGCAGCCCCGGTTCCTCCACGCCCAGCACCGCCGCCAGCTGGTCCAGGGCCGCCTTGGACGCGCCGTAGCCGCCCCACGTCCCGTACGCCTCGGCGGCCGCGTCCGAGCTGACCGTCACCACCGCGCCCGCGGGAGCCGCGCGCAGCTGCGGCAGCGCCTCCTTGACCAGGCCCAGAGCGGCCACCACGTTCACCTCCAGGGCCCGGCGCAGCCCGTCCAGGGACAGCTCCGCCAGCCGCACCAGCGGCTCGGCGCCCAGCGCGCTCGCATTGCTGACCAGCAGGTCCACGCCGCCCAGCCGCTCGGCCTCCGTCACCAGCGCCGTCCGGTGCCAGGAGTCGGTGACGTCGCCGGGCAGCGCCGTCACGCGCGTGCCGTACGGTGCCAGCGCGCCCGCCGCCTCCTTCAGCACCCCGGGGTTCCTGGCGTCCAGCACCAGGTCCCAGCCCCGTGCCGCCAGGGCCTCGGCGAGCGCCCGGCCCAGTCCCTTGGACGCCCCCGTGATGATCGCGACCGGCATGACACACGTCCCCTCGTCGTCCCCGCCGTCCGTTCGGCCGGCGTGATCCCCAACCTAGGAATCAGGCCGCGCCGGCCACCTCCGGCGAGGGCCCGAGCCGGGCCGGGCCCTTCGCCCTAGACCCGTCGGACGGGACCCCGGACCTAGTCCCACCGCCCTAGGCGACGCCCGTCACCGGGCCGATCCCGCCCCCACCCCCCGCGGGTACCGTGAGGACATGAGCCACGGCCCCCGGTCCGGCCTCACCGCGGTGAGCTCCGCGCTGCTGGCCATGAGCAGGCACCTCGAGGTGCGCGACGTCCTCAAGACGATCGTCGCCTCGGCCCGTGAGCTGCTCGACGCCCAGTACGCCGCCCTCGGCGTCCCCGACGACCACGGCGGCTTCGCCCAGTTCGTGGTCGACGGCGTCAGCGACGAGCAGTGGAAGGCCATCGGTCCCCTGCCGCGCCAGCACGGCATCCTCGCCGCGATGCTCCACGAGGCCACCCCCGAGCGTCTCGGCGACGTCCGCAAGGACCCCCGCTTCGGGGGCTGGCCCTCCGCCCACCCCGACCTGGCCGACTTCCTCGGCCTGCCGATCCGCGACGGTGACGAGGTGCTCGGCGCCCTCTTCCTGGCCAACAAGCTGCGCCCCGCGCAGGGACACCCCGCAAGCACCTCGTGCGCGAAGCCCGAGGGCGGCTGCGGCTTCACGCGGGACGACGAGGAACTGCTCGGCATCCTCGCCCAGCACGCCGCGATCGCCCTCACCAACGCGCGCCTGTACGAGCGCAGCCGCGAGCTGACCATCGCCGAGGAGCGCTCCCGCCTCGCCCACGAGCTGCACGACGCGGTGAGCCAGAAGCTGTTCTCGCTGCGCCTGACCGCCCAGGCCGCCGCCGCCCTGGTCGACCGGGATCCCGCGCGGGCCAAGGACGAGCTGCACCAGGTCGCCGTGCTCGCCGCGGAGGCCGCCGACGAACTGCGCGCCGCCGTCGTCGAGCTGCGCCCCGCCGCCCTGGAGGAGGACGGCCTGGTCGCCACCCTGCGCACCCAGATCCAGGTCCTGGACCGCGCCCACGCCGCGCGCGTGACCTTCGCGGGCCACGGCGTCAAGGCGCTGCCGGCCGCCCAGGAGGAGGCGATGCTGCGCGTGGCCCAGGAGGCACTGCACAACGCCCTGCGCCACTCCGGGGCGGAACACGTCGAGGTCACCCTGCGCCGGCGGGGCACCGGCGCCGTCCTGCGGGTCAGCGACGACGGCAGCGGCTTCGACCCGCGCACGGTCCGCCGCGCCGGCCGACATCTGGGCCTGGTCTCCATGCGCGACCGGGCCGGCGGCACCGGCGGCCGGCTGACCGTGCGGTCCGCGCCCGGCGAGGGCACCACGATCGAGATGGAGGTTCCCGGTGGCTGAAGCGATCAAGGTGCTCCTCGTCGACGACCACCAAGTGGTCCGTCGGGGTCTGCGCACCTTCCTGGAGGTGCAGGACGACATCGAGGTGGTCGGCGAGGCCGCGGACGGCGCCGAGGGCGTCGACCGCGCCCAGGAGCTGGAACCCGACGTGATCCTCATGGACGTCAAGATGCCGGGCATGGACGGCGTCGACGCGTTGCGCAGACTCCGCGAGCTGGACAACCACGCGCGCGTGCTGGTCGTCACCAGCTTCACCGAGCAGCGCACCGTCGTCCCGGCCCTGCGGGCGGGCGCCGCCGGCTACGTCTACAAGGACGTCGACCCCGACGCGCTGGCCGGCGCCATCCGCTCCGTCCACGCCGGCCACATCCTGCTCCAGCCCGAGGTCGCGGGCGCCCTCCTGAGCCAGGAGACGAGCAGCACGGGGCCGGGCAGGGCAGGGTCCCTCACGGAGCGGGAGCGCGAGGTGCTGGGCCTGATCGCGGACGGCCGCTCCAACCGGGAGATCGCCCGCGCGCTGGTGCTGTCCGAGAAGACCGTGAAGACCCACGTCTCGAACATCCTGATGAAACTCGACCTTGCCGACCGCACCCAGGCCGCCCTGTGGGCCGTGCGCCACGGAGTGAGCGGCTGACCGCGACCGGCCGCCCTGTACGCGGGGCCGAGGCGGAGGGTTCCCCTCCGGTCGGAGATTCATACCGTCGTGGGAATGTCCCCCGAATGGCGCATCCTTCGACGGGCCCGGCCGTTCTCCAGTGCGTGCCGCGGCGACTGCCGCGGCGTTCGCAAGGAGGGCACGCAAGTGAAGAACCTGAAGAAGGCAGCGGCCGTGACGATGGTGGCCGGCGGTCTGATCGCCGCCGGTGCGGGCATGGCCTCCGCCACCGACGGCGGCGCCCACGCCCACGGCAAGGCCGTCGGCTCCCCGGGCGTCGCCTCCGGCAACCTGGTTCAGGCGCCGATCCACATCCCGGTCAACGCCGTCGGCAACAGCGTCAACGTCATCGGCGTCCTCAACCCGGCCTTCGGCAACCTGGGCGTCAACCACTGACGCAGGCCACCCCCGACCCGTGCCGCCCCAGCAGCGCCCACCCATGCCGCTGGGGCGGCACGGGTGGGCGCTGCGGCACCTCGTCAGCGCCGAGCAGCGCGCCCCGGCCCCACGCCGGCACTCACGCTGGGCACCGGCCGAGGCACCGCGCCCCCTCACCGCCCCCGCTCACGCCGGGCACCCGCTGAGGAACAGCCCCGTCACCGCCCCCGCTCCACCACAACGGAGTTGTACGCCGCGACCTGCGCCCGCCGGGCCACCCGCTCCACCGGCCGCAGGGCATCCCCCCGCGCCGCCATCTCCGACGCGCTCACCGCACCGCCGTGCCCGTTCCCGGACGCCAGCGACACCAGCATCCCCACCCGCTGCGCCAACTCCAGCACCCGCACCGCCCGTGGCGGATACCCCGGCGCCAGCACCTCCCGCCCCCGCTCCGCCCGGGCCCGGTACGCCGCGACCGCCGCCTCCGCCACCGGCCCCGACCCGGCGACGTCCAGCCGCGTCAGCACCTCCGTCGCGTCCCGCAGCGCCTCCGCCAGCTCCCGCTCGGCCTCCCCGAGCGAGGGCACGTCCGCCGGCGGCGCCTCCCGCACCGGCAGACAGTGCCACACGACCTCGACGTGCACATCACCCTCGGGGCCCGCCTCGTACACCTCCGGCACCAGTCCCAGCGCGGCCCCCTCGCAGATCACCGCCTCCTCGGCCTCCAACGCGCGCGCGTTGAACTCCGGCGGGCCGCTCAGCCCCAGCGGATGCCCCGGCGCGGGCAGCGCGATCCGCAGCCCGCTCGCGCCGAGCGTCCGCAGCCGTCCCAGCGCCAGGGTGAGACCGACCGGCGCGTCCTCGCCCGGCAGCCCCTCCACCCGGTGCACCGCGTCCTCGCCGACGATCGCGACGACAGCGTCGTCCGGCGACACCTTTTGGGCAATCAGGGCATTTCCCCAGGCGGCAAGGCGCCCAGCACGTGGTTCCGAGAGCATGCCCCCACCCTAAGGACCGGACCGATGGAACGGTGCGGCCGACCGGTGGCGTAGATTTCCTGGAGGGGCCTGCGCCCACCGGCGCCGCGGCCCGAGCACAGGTGTACGCGACAGCCGAGACCGGCCACAATGCAAGGGGAGACAACGCGCTCATGAGCGATGTTCTGGAGCTTCAGGACGTATCCGTGGTCCGTGAGGGCCGGGCTCTGGTGGACCAGGTCTCCTGGTCGGTGAAGGAGGGCGAGCGCTGGGTCATCCTCGGCCCGAACGGCGCCGGCAAGACCACCCTCCTCAACGTCGCGTCCAGCTACCTCTACCCGAGCAACGGCACCGCCACCATCCTCGGCGAGACGCTCGGCAAGCCCGGCACCGACGTCTTCGAGCTGCGGCCGCGCATCGGCATGGCCGGCATCGCCATGGCCGACAAGCTGCCCAGGCGCCAGACCGTCCTGCAGACCGTGCTGACCGCCGCGTACGGCATGACCGCCGGATGGCAGGAGCAGTACGAGGACATCGACGAACAGCGGGCCCGCGCCTTCCTCGACCGCCTCGGCATGACCGAGTACCTGGACCGCAGGTTCGGCACCCTCTCCGAGGGCGAGCGCAAGCGCACCCTGATCGCCCGCGCCCTGATGACCGACCCCGAGCTGCTCCTCCTCGACGAGCCGGCCGCCGGCCTCGACCTCGGCGGCCGCGAGGACCTCGTCCGGCGCCTCGGCCGGCTGGCCCGCGACCCCATCGCGCCCTCCATGATCATGGTGACCCACCACGTCGAGGAGATCGCCCCGGGCTTCACCCACGTCCTGATGATCCGTCAGGGCAAGGTCCTGGCCGCCGGCCCGCTGGAGCTCGAACTGACCTCCCGCAACCTGTCCCTGTGCTTCGGACTCCCGCTCGTCGTCGAGCAGTCCGGGGACCGGTGGACCGCGAAGGGCCTCCCGCTGTCCTGACCCGCCCCCCGTGCGCCCTGTCCCCGGCCTCACCTCCGGACCTACCATGACAGCGTGAACGACATCGACTCATGGGTGTGGTGGCTCGTCGCCGCGGCGGCACTCGGCATTCCGCTCGTCGTGACCGCGATGCCGGAGTTCGGCATGTTCGCCGTCGGCGCGGTGGCCGCCGCCGTCGCCTCCGGGCTGGGCGCGGGCATCGTGGTCCAGGTCATCGTCTTCGTCATCGTCTCGGTCGCCCTCATCGCCGTCGTACGGCCCGTCGCCGCCCGGCACCGCGCCCAACAGCCCCAACTGGCCACGGGAGTGGACGCCCTGAAAGGCAGACAGGCCGTCGTCACGGAGCGGGTCGACGGCTCCGGCGGCCGGATCAAACTCGCCGGGGAGATCTGGTCGGCGCGCGCCCTGGACACCGGGCGCGCCTTCGAGCCCGGCGAGGAGGTCGACGTGGTCGAGATCGACGGGGCCACCGCCGTCATCATGTGACCCCCGCCGTGCCGCAACTGGCCCGAACACCCTCCGAGGCGTGCGACGGTCTGTCAGACTCGACCAGCAAGATCCTCAACAGCCGTAAGATCAGCAGTAGTCAGGGCCAGACAGGTCAACGGGATCTGCCGGAGCGCCGAGGCGGAGAAGGGGACGGACACCCACGATGGAACCGGTCATCATCGTCCTGATCATCCTGGTGGTGTTGGTCTTCATCGCCCTGATCAAGACCATCCAGGTCATCCCACAGGCCAGCGCCGCCATCGTCGAGCGCTTCGGCCGCTACACGCGGACCCTCAACGCGGGCCTCAACATCGTGGTCCCGTTCATCGACACCATCCGCAACCGCATCGACCTGCGCGAACAGGTCGTCCCCTTCCCGCCGCAGCCGGTCATCACCCAGGACAACCTGGTCGTCAACATCGACACCGTCATCTACTACCAGGTGACCGACGCCCGCGCCGCGACCTACGAGGTCGCCAGCTACATCCAGGCGATCGAGCAGCTCACCGTCACCACCCTGCGCAACATCATCGGCGGCATGGACCTGGAGCGGACCCTGACCTCCCGCGAGGAGATCAACGCGGCCCTGCGCGGCGTCCTCGACGAGGCCACCGGCAAGTGGGGCATCCGCGTCAACCGCGTCGAGCTCAAGGCCATCGAACCGCCCACCTCCATCCAGGACTCGATGGAGAAGCAAATGCGCGCCGACCGCGACAAGCGCGCCGCCATCCTCCAGGCCGAAGGTGTACGGCAGTCCGAGATCCTGCGCGCCGAGGGCGAGAAGCAGTCCCAGATCCTGCGCGCCGAAGGTGAGGCCAAGGCCGCAGCCCTGCGCGCCGAGGGCGAGGCCCAGGCCGTCCGCACCGTCTTCGAGGCCATCCACGCCGGCGACCCGGACCAGAAGCTGCTCTCCTACCAGTACCTCCAGATGCTCCCGAAGATCGCCGAGGGCGACGCCAACAAGCTCTGGATCGTCCCCAGCGAGATCGGCGACGCCCTCAAGGGCCTCTCCGGCGCCATGGGCAACCTCGGCGGCCTGGGCGGCGGTTCGGGCAGCGGAAGCGGCAACGGCGGCGCAAGCGTCCCGGCCCAGGAACGCCGCGAGAAGCCCACCATCGACTGACGGTTCCGCTGAACGCCCGGCGGCCCCCACGCCCTCGGGGGCAGGGGGCCGCGCGGTCGACCACGACGCACCCGCAGTCGGCAGCGCACATCACCCCCTACGGCGCAGACTCACGCCGCGTCCAGCACCAACCACTCCGGCAGTGCGGCGAAGTCGTCCCGGGCCAGCGCCAGCAGCATCGCGTCGGCGGGCGTCGGCTCGAACGGCTCCCGCAGCAACGGCATCCCCGCCTGCTCCGGCGTCCGGTTCGCCTTGCGGTGATTGTCCTCCGCGCACGAGGCCACCGTGTTCAGCCACGTGTCCTGCCCGCCGTGCGACCGCGGCACCACGTGGTCCACGGTCGTCGCCCGCCGTCCGCAGTACGCGCACCGGTGCCGGTCACGTACCAGCACGCCCCGCCTGGACCAGGGGGCGCGTCTTCGGAACGGCACCCGTACGTACTGGCACAGCCTGATCACCCGCGGCGCGGGTATGTCGAGCGCGGCTCCGCGCATCCGCAGCGAGGGGTGGGCCTGTTCGACGACGGCCTTGTCCTGGAGCACCAGAACGACGGCTCGATTCAACGTCACCGTCGACAGCGGCTCGAAGCTCGCGTTCAGCACCAGCGTGTCCCGCATACCCAGCCCACCTCCCGTGCGCACCGGCCCACCCCCTGGCGGGCTGGAACAACTCTGGCCGGGCACGCCGGGTTGGACAACGCAATATCCGCCGCTCCCGCGAGGGAAACCCCCTCGCCACCCCCGGAGACAAAAATGCCCGCCCCTGATCCATTCCAAGACCGGGGGCGGGCAAACGTTCCATGAACGCTCGAAGGCTCAGCCTTCCGCGGGCACCTCGTACTCAGCGATGAGCTGGGCACGCGCCAGGGTGTGGAAGCGCAGGTTGAAGCCGACGAAGGCGGGAGTGCCGTCCGCGTCCGGCCCCAGCTTCTCCTGGTCCACGGCGTACACCGTGAACACGTACCGGTGCGGCCCGTCCCCGGCGGGCGGCGCGGCACCGCCGAACTCCTTGCTGCCGTAGTCGTTGCGCGCCTGTACGGCACCCTGGGGCAACCCCTCGAACGAGCCGCTGCCGGCGCCCACCGGCAGCTCGGTCACCGAGGCCGGGATGTCGAACACCACCCAGTGCCAGAACCCGCTGCCCGTCGGGGCGTCCGGGTCGTAGCACGTCACGGCGAAGCTCTTGGTCCCGGCGGGGAAGCCCTCCCACCGCAGGTGCGGAGAGGTGTTCCCGGCGGCGTGGACCTGATCGTCCTTGAGCGTCCCGCCCTCCGGAACGTCCTCACTCGTGACGGTGAACGACGGCACGGGCGGGTGGAAGTCATGGGGGAGCGGACGCCGCTTCAGCTCGGTCACCTCGGTACCTCCTGATGTTCTGGTGCAGAGACGACCGAGCCTACGGGTTCGCCCGCCGGATCCCTCAGAACCAGTTGCGCTTGCTGCCGACCTCGGAGAGCCACTGGTTGAGGTACGCCGTCCAGTCGGTCCCCTGGTAGTCGTTCAGCCCCACCTTGAACGAGCGGAACGTGTCGCTGCCCTCGCTGAACAGCCCGGGCTTCTTGTCCATCTCCAGCACGACGTCCATCGCCTGGGCGTCGGCGACGAAGCTCAGCTCGACCTGGTTCAGCCCGCGGTACTGCTGCGGCGGGAAGAACTCGATCTCCTGGTAGAAGGGCAGCTGCTGGCGCGTGCCCCGGATGTGGCCGCGCTCCATGTCCGCGCTCTTGAAGCGGAAGCCCAGCTGGATGAAGGCGTCCAGGATCGCCTTCTGCGCCGGCAGCGGGTGCACGTTGATCGGGTCCAGGTCACCGGAGTCCACGGCACGCGCGATCTCCAGCTCCGTGGTGACACCGATGTTCATCCCGCGCAGGGACTGCCCGTCGATCATGGTGACCGGCGTCTCCCACGGGATCTCGAGCCCGAACGGCACCGCGTGCACCGCACCGGCCTTCAGCCCGAAGGCGCCGCCGAGCCGCACCTTGGTGAACTCGATGTCCTGCTTGTACTCCTGGTCGCCGCTCTCCACCTCGACCTTGGCCTGGAGGCCGACCGACAGCCCTTCGATCTCCTGGTCGACGGACCCGCCCTGGATCCGCACCTCGCCCTGGACGACACCGCCCGGAACGACGTTGACCTCGCTCAGCACGGTCTCGACCGAAGCCCCGCCGGCCCCCAGGCTCGCGAGCAGCTTCTTGAACGCCATGTCTCTCCCTCTCCAGGCTTACGTGTGGATCCTCGACCCATACAAACGCGATCCGACCGTGGCCGGTTCCGCGCCCCACACCCTGGCAAGGCGGACGCTTTCTGACCACCCCGCCCACGGCCGCGACTGCGTTACGCTCGGACGGCATGATCGCGAGCCCCGACCGTACGCCCCTGCCCAGGGAATTCTTCGACCGCCCCGTCCTCGAGGTGGCCCCCGACCTCCTGGGCCGCATCCTGGTGCGCGACACCCCCGACGGCCCGATCGCCCTCCGCCTGACGGAGGTGGAGGCCTACGACGGTCAGAACGACCCGGGCTCCCACGCGTACCGCGGCCGCACCCCCCGCAACGACGTGATGTTCGGTCCCCCCGGACACGTGTACGTCTACTTCACCTACGGCATGTGGTTCTGCATGAACCTGGTGTGCGGTCCCGAGGGGAGGTCGAGCGCCGTTCTCCTCCGCGCCGGCGAGGTCGTCGAGGGGGCCGAGCTGGCACGGGCCCGACGGCTCACCGCTCGCAATGACAAGGAACTGGCCAAGGGCCCGGCCCGCCTTGCCACCGCCCTGGGCGTGGACCGCGCCCTCAACGGCACGGATGCCTGCACCTCCGAGGACACCCCTCTGCGCGTCCTGACCGGCACACCCGTCCCCGGTGACCAGGTGCGCAACGGGCCGAGGACCGGCGTGGCCGGCGAAGGCGGCGTCCACCCCTGGCGCTACTGGGTCGCCGACGACCCGACGGTCAGCCCGTACCGGGCCCATGTCCCGCGCAAGCGCCGAAGTTGACTCTCCTTTGGGCGGCGCGTAACGTAGCCCGAGCCGCTTGACCCGGGTACGGCAATCGCCTGCAGCCGGAAGCGGCCAACCCACTACCTACGACTTCCCTCAGCGGGAGCGAATTCGTCATGTCCGCATGTCTGAATTCGAACTCGCGGGACTCGATTATGAGTCCCCGGAGAAATCGGCTAACGTAGTGAATGTCGAAAGGCCGACGAGCGAAAGCCGGAAGCCGACGACAAATCCCGCCGACAGGGAATCGGATCGAAAAAGGATCTGATAGAGTCGGAAACGCAAGACCGAAGGGAAGCGCCCGGAGGAAAGCCCGAGAGGGTGAGTACAAAGGAAGCGTCCGTTCCTTGAGAACT
>NZ_JBITFE010000006.1:0-285349 GCF_044455745.1 Streptomyces sp. NPDC051136
GAACCACACCAGCGACCAGCACCCGTGGTTCCAGGAGTCCCGCAAGAACCCGGACGGCCCCTACGGCGACTACTACGTCTGGGCCGACGACGACAAGCAGTTCCAGGACGCGCGGATCATCTTCGTCGACACCGAGGCGTCCAACTGGACCTACGACCCGGTGCGCAAGCAGTACTTCTGGCACCGCTTCTTCTCCCACCAGCCGGACCTCAACTACGAGAACCCGGCCGTGCAGGAGGAGATGATCTCCGCGCTGAAGTTCTGGCTGGACCTGGGCATCGACGGGTTCCGTCTGGACGCGGTGCCGTACCTCTACCAGGAGGAGGGCACCAACTGCGAGAACCTGCCGCGCACCCACGACTTCCTGAAGCGGGTGCGCAAGGAGATCGACGCGCAGTATCCGGACACGGTCGTGCTGGCGGAGGCCAACCAGTGGCCGGAGGACGTCGTCGACTACTTCGGCGACTACGCGGCCGGCGGCGACGAGTGCCACATGGCCTTCCACTTCCCGGTCATGCCCCGCATCTTCATGGCGGTCAGAAGGGAGTCGCGCTACCCGGTCTCCGAGATCCTCGCCAAGACCCCGGCCATCCCGTCCGGCTGCCAGTGGGGCATCTTCCTGCGCAACCACGACGAGCTGACCCTGGAAATGGTCACCGACGAGGAACGCGACTACATGTACGCGGAGTACGCCAAGGACCCGCGCATGCGCGCCAACATCGGCATCCGCCGGCGCCTGGCCCCGCTCCTCGACAACGACCGCAACCAGATCGAGCTGTTCACCGCGCTGCTGCTCTCCCTGCCCGGCTCGCCGATCCTCTACTACGGCGACGAGATCGGCATGGGCGACAACATCTGGCTCGGCGACCGCGACGCCGTGCGCACCCCGATGCAGTGGACGCCCGACCGCAACGCGGGCTTCTCGTCGTCCGACCCGGGGCGCCTGTTCCTGCCCACGATCATGGACCCGGTCTACGGCTTCCAGGTGACGAACGTCGAGGCGTCCATGGCCTCTCCCTCGTCCCTGCTGCACTGGACCCGGCGCATGATCGAGATCCGCAAGCAGAACCCCGCCTTCGGCCTGGGCACGTACACCGAGCTGCCGTCGTCGAACCCGGCGGTGCTGGCCTTCCTGCGGGAGTACGGGGACGACCTGGTGCTGTGCGTCCACAACTTCTCCCGGTTCGCGCAGCCCACGGAGCTCGACCTCAGCGCCTTCGGCGGACGCCATCCGGTCGAGCTGTTCGGCGGGGTCCGCTTCCCGGCCGTCGGCGACCTGCCGTACCTGCTGACCCTGGGCGGTCACGGCTTCTACTGGTTCCGGCTTCGCGGGGAACCCGTCTAGACACCGGCCCCGTCCCCGGGCGGGCCGGTTTCCACCGCCCCGCCCGGGGCACGCATCAGTAACCACCCCGACGATCCGGGGAAAGGACGCGACGCCATGTCGGAAGCCGTCATACGCACCGATACGAGCCCCCGGGGCCTCCTTGCGTCACTCGATCCACTCCTGCGGGAGTGGCTGCCGCGGCAGCGCTGGTTCGCCGGCAAGGGCCGCCCGGTCACCGGTTTCTCGCTGGTCGCCGCCACCGAACTGCTCCCCGCGGACTCCCGCCTCGGCCTGCACCACGTCCTGGTGCGCGCCCATCAGCAGCACGCACCGGCAGCGGGAGCGGCCGAGGAGCCCGGCGACTGCTACCAGCTCCTGGTCGGCACGCGCGAGGCGCTGCCGCCCCGGCTCGCACCCGCGCTGATCGGCCATGTCACCGAGGGCCCGGAGGCCGGACGCACCGCGTACGACGCCCTGCACGACCCCCGCTCCGCCGAGGTGCTGCTGGAGGCGCTGCGCACCGGCGCCCGTGTCGGGGGGCTGCGCTTCGAGCGGGCACCGGAGCAGGAGATACGCACGGGGCTGGTCCCGCGGCTGATGACCGCCGAGCAGTCCAACTCGTCGGTCGTGTACGGAGATACGTTTATTCTCAAGTTGCTGCGCCGCATCGTGCCCGGCGTCAACCCCGATCTGGAGCTGCCGCTGGCCCTGGCCCGCGAGGGCTGCCCCCGGGTACCGGCGCCCGCGGGATGGATGCTGGCGGACCTGGCCGACCGGTCCTGGGTACTGGGCGTGCTCCAGCCCTACCTCCAGGGCGCGACCGACGGCTGGGAGCTGGCGCTGCGCGAGCTGGCCAAGGGCGAGGACTTCGCCGCCGAGGCGCGGGCGCTCGGACGGGCCACCGCCGAGGTGCACACGGCACTGGCCCGCGCGCTGCCGACCGTCACCCTCGGCCACGCCCAGGCACGGCAGCTCGCCGACGGCATGATCGGACGCCTGGAGGAGGCCGCGCGGGCCGTGCCCCTGTTGCGGTCGTACGCGCCCGCGCTGCGGACGGCGTTCACCGCGCTGGCGGACCTGGCCGCCGAGGGCCGTGCCTGGACGGCTCAGCGCGTCCACGGCGACCTGCACCTCGGCCAGTGCCTGCGCTCACCCGGCGGGGAGTGGTCGCTGATCGACTTCGAGGGGGAGCCGGCGAAACCGCTGGCCGAGCGCCGCCTGCCGCAGCCGGCGGTGCGGGACGTCGCGGGGATGCTGCGCTCCTTCGACTACGCCGCGCACTCGGCCGGGGTGCGCGTGCCGGGCTGGGCCGATTCCTGCCGGGCCGCGTACTGCACCGGGTACGCGGAGGCGGGCGGCCACGATCCGCGCACCGATCCGGTGCTGCTGCGCGCCTACGAGACGGACAAGGCGGTCTACGAGGTGCTGTACGAGGCCCGGCACCGTCCCGACTGGCTTCCGGTACCGCTGGCCGCGGTGCGCCGCCTGTCCGCACCCGAACCGGCATGACGCCCCAGCTCCCTCCCACTTCGCCCAGGAGGCCCCGCCCGTGACCCCCCGCCCCCCGTCCAGCGGCCCCGATCCGAAGCAGACGACCGGGAAGAAGACGGCCCAGGCCAAGAAGACAGCCGGGAAGAAGACGGCCGAAGCCGAGAAGACGGCCGAAGCCAAGGCGACGGCTGCGAAGAGGACAGCCGAGGCCGAGAAGACGGTCCCAGCCAAGAAGACGGCCGGGGCCAAGAAGACAGCCCCAGCCAAGAAGACCGTCGAGGCCAAGAAGACGGTCAAGGCCGAGAAGACGGTCGCGGCCGGAAAGACCTCCGTCGGCAAGGCGGCCGAGGCCCGGAAGGCCGCACGAAAAGCCGCCGTGCCCTCCCCGCCGGCCGGTGCCGAGGCTCCCTCGGCGGCCGAGGCCGCCGAGGCGGCCGTCTCCCCCGCACTGGGTGCCGGCGACCGGGAGCGGCTGCTCGCCGGCACGCACCACGACCCCCACGCGGTGCTCGGCGCCCACCGGGTGCCCGGCGGGGTCGCGTTCCGGGTGTTCCGGCCGCACGCCCGGGCGGTGACCGTGCTGTCCACGGGGCTGCGGGTCGAACTGCACGACGACGGGGACGGCTTCTTCTCCGCTCTCGCGCCGCTCGACGAGGTCCCGGTCCACCGGCTCCTGGTGGCGTACGAGGAGACGGTCCTGGAGGCCGAGGACCCGTACCGCTTCCTGCCCACCCTGGGCGAGCTGGACCTGCACCTGATCGGTGAGGGCCGGCACGAGGAGCTGTGGCGGGCGCTCGGCGCGCACCCGACGACCCGGGACGGGGTGGCGGGCACCCGGTTCGCGGTGTGGGCGCCCAACGCCCGCGGAGTCCGGGTGGCCGGCGGCTTCAACTTCTGGGACGGCACCGCTCACCCGATGCGCTCCCTCGGCTCGACCGGCGTGTGGGAGCTGTTCCTGCCCGGCATCGGCGCCGGCGAGCTGTACAAGTACGAGATCACCCGCCCCGACGGTTCGCGCACCTTCCGCGCCGACCCGCTGGCCCGGCGTACGGAGGTCCCGCCGGCCACCTCCTCCGTCGTGCACGCCTCGGACTACACCTGGGGCGACGGGGAGTGGCTGGCCCGCCGCGCGGACGCGCCCGCGCACGAGGCGCCGATGTCCGTGTACGAGGTCCACCTGCCGTCCTGGCGCCCCGGCCTGACCTACCGCGACCTGGCGGAGCAACTCCCGGCGTACGTCGCCGACCTGGGCTTCACGCACGTCGAGCTGATGCCGGTCGCCGAGCACCCCTTCGGCGGCTCGTGGGGCTACCAGGTCACCGGTTTCTACGCCCCGACCGCGCGCCTGGGCGACCCCGACGACTTCAAGTACCTGGTCGACCGGCTGCACCAGGCCGGGATCGGCGTGATCATGGACTGGGTGCCCGCGCACTTCCCGCGCGACGACTGGGCCCTGGCCGAGTTCGACGGGCGGCCGCTGTACGAGCACTCCGACCCGCTGCGGGCCGCCCATCCGGACTGGGGGACGCTGGAGTTCGACTTCGGCCGCCGGGAGGTGCGCAACTTCCTGGTCGCCAACGCCGTGTACTGGTGCGAGGAGTTCCACATCGACGGGCTGCGCGTGGACGCGGTCGCCTCGATGCTCTACCTGGACTACTCGCGCGAGCCGGGCCAGTGGACGCCCAACGAGCACGGAGGCCGGGAGAACCTGGACGCGGTGGCGTTCCTCCAGGAGATGAACGCGACGGTCTACCGGCGAGTGCCGGGTGTCGTGACCGTGGCCGAGGAGTCGACGGCGTGGGACGGGGTCACACGGGCCACGCACCACAAGGGGCCGAGCGGCTTCGGCGGGCTCGGGTTCGGGCTGAAGTGGAACATGGGCTGGATGCACGACTCGCTCGCGTACATGAGCCACGAGCCGGTGCACCGCACGTACCACCACGGCGAGCTGACCTTCTCCATGGTGTACGCGTACAGCGAGAACTACGTGCTGCCGATATCCCACGACGAGGTGGTGCACGGCAAGAAGTCCCTGGTGTCGAAGATGCCGGGCGACTGGTGGCAGCAGCGCGCCAACGAGCGGGCGTACCTGGGCTACATGTGGGCCCACCCCGGCAAGCAGCTGCTCTTCATGGGGCAGGAGTTCGCGCAGGGCGCCGAGTGGTCGGAGGCGCACGGCCCCGACTGGTGGCTGCTCGACCCGGAGTACGGCGCGTCGGCGGACCACCGGGGCGTGCGCGACCTGGTGCGGGACCTGAACACGGTCTACCGGGACACGCCCGCGCTGTGGCGGCGCGACACCCACCCCTCCGGGTTCGCGTGGGTGGTCGGCGACGCCGCCGAGGACGACGTACTGGCGTTCCTGCGGCTGGACGCCGACGGCACCCCGTTGCTCGCGGTCTCCCACTTCGCCCCGGTGGTCCGCTCCGACTACCGTCTCGGCGTCCCCGACGACGTCCCGGCCTGGCACGAGGTGCTGAACACCGACGCCGCCCGGTACGGCGGCGGCGACGTGGTCAACCCGGACCCGGTCAAGCCGGAGCCGCAGGGGTGGCACGGCCGTCCGGCGAGCATCCGGCTGACCCTGCCGCCCCTGGCGACGGTGTGGCTGCGCCCGGCCTGACCGTCACCCGGCGTCCGCGAGTCCCTCCGGCAGCGGCTCGCTGTGCAGGACGCCGAGGTGCTGGGTGGCGCGGGTGAGGGCGACGTACAGGTCACTGGTGCCGTAGCGGCCGGGCTCGACGACCAGGACGGAGTCGAACTCCAGCCCCTTGGACTGGCGGGGGTCGAGCAGGACCGTCCGGTGCGTCAGGTCCGGCTCGGCGTCCGCCGTCACGCCGTCGAGCCGGGCCGCCAGGGAGCGGTGCAGCTCACGCGGCGCGATGACGGCGAGACGCCCCTCCTCGGGGGTCAGCTCCCGGACGGCCCCGGCGACGGCGGCCGGGAGGTCGTCGGTGGCGCGGATCCAGGGGCGCACGCCCGTGGAGCGCACCGAGCTCGGCGGTGTGAACTCCGGGTCGCCGGCGCGGACGACGGCGGCCGCCAGGTCCATGATCTCGGCCGGGGTGCGGTAGTTGACCCCGAGCCGGGTGTGCTCCCAGCGGTCCTCGACGTACGGGGCGAGGATCTTCGACCAGGAGCCGACACCGGCCGCCTCCGCGGTCTGCGCCGGGTCCCCGACCAGCGTCATCGAGCGGGTCGGGCAGCGCCGCATCAGCAGTCGCCAGGCCATCGGGGACAGCTCCTGCGCCTCGTCCACGATGATGTGCCCGAAGGCCCAGGTGCGGTCCGCCGCGGCGCGTTCGGCGGCACTGCGGTGGTCGTCCTCCTCCTGGCGCTCGGCGAAGCGCTCGGCGTCGATGATGTCGTGCGCGGACAGGACCTCGGCGTCGTCCTCGTCCTTGTCCTCGAACTCGTAGGTCCGGGACGCGTACGACACGTCCAGCACGCCCTGTGCGTAGGCGATCTGCTCCTCGCGCTCGCGCTCGGCCCGGGAGCGGGCCACCCGGTCGTCCACGCCGAGCAGTTCGGCGGCCTCGTCCAGCAGCGGCACGTCGGCGACGGTCCAGCGCCGGGTGACCGGGCGGCGGACGGCGGCGGCGTCCTCGGCGGGGAGGAACGCCTCGGGGGCGGCGAGGAAGTCGGCGACCAGGCGCTGCGGGGTGAGCCGGGGCCACAGCCGGTCGATGGCGGACCAGACTTCGGGGTTCTCGGCGAGTTCGTCGCGGATCTGGGTGATGTCGCTGGGGTCGAGGAGGTTGCTGCCGTCGTAGGGGTCGGTGCCGATGCGCTCGGCGACCATGTCGGTGAGGGTGTTGAGGATGTGGCCCTCGAAGTGCTCGCGGGCCGCGTTGTGCGGCAGCTTCGCGCCCCGGGTGCGTTCGCGGGCGACGTTGACCAGGTCGTCGTCGAGCATGAGGACGTCACGGTCGTGCTCGATCGTGATCACCGGGTCGGGCAGCGCCTGCCGGTCGCGGACCACCTCGGCGAGCACGTCGGCCATGTCGGCCCGGCCCTTCACGGCCGCCGCCTCGGGGGTGTCCGCCGCGGTGGCCTTCACGCCGGGGAACAGCTCGCCGACGGTGGCGAGGAGCACGCCGGTCTCGCCCAGCGAGGGCAGCACCTCGCCGATGTAGCCGAGGAAGGCCGGGTTGGGGCCGACGATGAGGACGGCGCGCTTGGCGAGCAGTTCGCGGTGCTCGTAGAGCAGGTAGGCGGCGCGGTGCAGGGCGACGGCGGTCTTGCCGGTGCCGGGGCCGCCCTCGACGACCAGCACGCCGCGGTGCGGAGCGCGGATGATGCGGTCCTGGTCGGCCTGGATGGTCTGCACGATGTCGCCCATGCGGCCGGTGCGCGCGGAGTTCAGCGCGGCCAGCAGTACGGCGTCGCCGGACGGGTCCTCGTGGCCGGTGCGGGTCTCGTCGCCGAGGTCGAGGATCTCGTCGTGCAGCGCGGTGACGGTGCGGCCCTCGCTGGTGATGTGCCGGCGCCGGCGCAGTCCCATCGGGGTGTGTCCGGTGGCCAGGTAGAAGGGGCGGGCGACACCGGCCCGCCAGTCGACGAGGACGGGGGTGCGTTCGGCGTCGTCGGCGCGCAGTCCGATGCGGCCGATGTGGTGGGCGTCCCCGGAAGTGAGGTCGATCCGGCCGAAGCAGAGGGAGCCGTCCACCGCGTTGAGCGCGGCGAGCAGCCCGGAGCGCTCGGCGACCAGGATGTCCCGCTCCAGGCGTGCCTGCTGGGGGGTGTTGCCCTGCGCGAGGGCCTCGGTGACGGAGACCTCGGCGTCGCCGCGCAGCGCGTCCACGCGCGCGTACAGTCCGTCGATGAATTCCTGCTCGTGCAGCAATTCATCGTCCGGAAATTCGGTGTTTGACAATTCCACTCCCGGCCGCATATACTGTGCCTACTGAACTTCCTCGCGATTCCATTATCCTGAAGTCGCGAATCAACAAATATACGCAGAGAAATCCCCCGAGCGCAATTGCTCGGGGGATTTCTTGTGTGCCGGACGGGCCAGGCCGATGACCGGCCAGGGTCCGGTTCCGGGCCGGTCAGACGACGTCGGCCAGTTCCTCCAGGAGCCGCCGCTTGGGCCGGGAGCCGACCATCGACTTCACCGGCTCGCCCCCGCGGAACACCATGAACGTCGGCATCGACAGCACCTTGTACGCGTTCGTGGTCGCCGGGTTCCGGTCGACGTTCAGCTGCACCACCCGCAGCCGGTCGCCCTCCTCCTCGGCCAGGGCACTGAGCACCGGCGCCATCTGCCGGCACGGCGGGCACCAGTCGGCGGTGAACTCCACCAGCACGGGCAGGTCCGACCCGATCACCTCCGCCGCGAAGTCCGCGTCCGTCACCTCGGGCACCCCGTTGCTCGTCATGCGTGTCCTCCCAGTTCGCACTTGGGCTCCGGACCCCCCGAAGCCGCCGCCTCGGCCCGCGTCAGCTGCGCGGCGACCTGGGCGCGCACCGACGTGAGCTGCTCGATCAGCGTGTCCAGCTCCGCCAGCTTGCGTCGGTAGACCATCAGGGACGCGGGGCAGGAGTCGCCCTCGGGATGCCCGGCGCGCAGGCACTCCACGAAGGGGCGGGTCTCCTCCAGGTCGAACCCGAAGTCCTGGAGGGTCCTGATCTGCCGCAGCAGTCTCAGGTCCTCCTCGTCGTAGGTCCGGTATCCGTTGTCGCCCCGCCGGGCGGGCAGCAGCCCCCGCGACTCGTAGTACCGCAGCGTCCGCGTGGTGGTCCCGGCCCGTGCGGCCAGCTCGCCGATTCGCATGCGGACGAACGTAAGCCTTGACCCGGACGTCAAGGCAAGCGTGCGAGCGGGCGGCGGGAACCCCGAAGCCCCGCGCCGGGGGACGCGGGGCTTCTCCGTGGGGGGACCGGGCGGCCGAGCAACGGGGGGAGCCCTCGGCCGTCCGGGGTGTGCGGGCGCCGGGGCGCCGCGGGGCCGTCAGGCCTTCGCCAGCTCCTTCTCGCCGCCCTGCTCGGGCAGGTCGGGGGTGCTGTCCTGGCCGCCGTCGCCGTGGCCGTCGTCCAGGAGCGTCTTCTCGTCGAACGGGACCCGGCCGGCGAGCACCTCGTTGACCCGGTCCCTGTCGATCTCCTTGGTCCAGGTGCCGATCAGCACGGTGGCCACCGCGTTGCCGCCGAAGTTGGTCAGCGCGCGGGCCTCGCTCATGAAGCGGTCGATGCCGACGATCAGACCGATGCCGTCCACCAGGGCGGGCTTGTGCGACTGGAGGCCGCCGGCCAGCGTGGCGAGCCCGGCGCCGGAGACACCGGCGGCGCCCTTGGAGGCCACCAGCAGGAAGAGCAGCAGCGGGATCTGCTCACCGATGGACATCGGCGTGCCCATGGCGTCGGAGATGAACAGCGAGGCCATGGTCATGTAGATCATGGTGCCGTCGAGGTTGAACGAGTAGCCGGTCGGGACGGTGATGCCGACCACCGGCTTGCTGACGCCCAGGTGCTCCATCTTCGCGATGAGGCGCGGCAGCGCCGACTCCGAGGAGGAGGTGGACAGGATCAGCAGGAACTCGCGGCCCAGGTACTTGAAGAGCGAGAAGACGTTGACCCCGGAGACGACGCGCAGCACCGTGCCGAGGACCAGGAAGAGGAAGAGGGCACAGGTCACGTAGAAACCGAGCATCAGCACGGCCAGGCTCTTGAGGGCGTCGACGCCCGCCGAGCCGGTGACGGCGGCGATGGCACCGAAGGCACCGATCGGGGCGGCCCACATGATCATCGCCAGGACGCGGAAGACCAGCCGCTGGATGTGCTCGATGCCGCGCAGCACCGGCTGGCCCGCGCCGCCCATGGCCTGCAGCGCGAAGCCGCAGAGCAGGGCGATCAGCAGGGTCTGCAGGACCTCGCCCGCGGTGAACGCCGAGACGATCGTGGTCGGGATGATGCCCAGCAGGAACTCGGTGGTGCCCTTGGCCTCGGCGTCGACCTGCGCCTGGCCGGTCTCCTTGACGGCGTCGGTGACCGCGAGGCCCGTGCCCGGGTCGAGGATGTTGCCGACGATCAGGCCGATGGCGAGCGCCACCAGCGACATCACGAAGAAGTAGACCAGGGCGATGCCGCCGACGGCGCCCACCTTGGCGGCCTTGCGGACGGAGCCGATGCCCAGCACGATCGTGCAGAAGATGATCGGCGAGATCATCATCTTGATCAGGTTCACGAAGCCGGTGCCGAGCGGCTTCAGCTCGGTCGCGAAGTCCGGGGCGATCAGACCGACCGCGATACCGAGGGCGACCGCGATGATCACGGCGATGTAGAGATAGTGCGTGCGGTCGCGCTTGGCTGGGGGTGCGGCAGGTGCCGTAGCGGCTTTGCTGGTCACGGCGGCCCTCCTTGACGACGTCGTCGGCATCACCGGCGTGCGGCTCACGTCCGGGGGTGTGGTTCGGGGACTGGGTGACTATCTCCCGGCGTGTGAGCGCGGTCACCCTTGCGTTCATTTAGTTCACAATCAAGCCACGAGGGAGACTGGCGGCATGCACCTCCGCATCCCCCGGCCCCGCAGTCTGGCCGGGCAGCTCTTCGCCATGCAGGCCGTACTGATAGCGGTCGTCGTGGTCGGGTACGCGGTGTTCACCTACCTCAGCGACCGGGGGCAGGCGCAGGACGCCGCCGGGCGTCAGGCCAGGTCGGTGTCGCTGGCGATCGCCGACTCGCCGTCCGTGGCGGAGGCGGTCCGCACCCCGGACCCGACGGTGCGCCTCCAGCCGTACGCGGAGCGGGTGATGCGGGACACGGACGTGGACTTCGTGACGATCATGAGTCCCGAGGGCATCCGCTGGACCCACCCCGACCCGGAGCAGATCGGCCATCCCTTCCAGGGCCACATCGAGCGCGCGCAGCGGGGTGAGACCTTCACCGAGACCTACACGGGCACGCTCGGCCCCTCGGTCCGGGCGGTCACACCGATCGTGGACGACGGCCGGATCGTCGGTCTGGTCAGTGCCGGGATCAAGGTCGAGGAGATCAGCAAGCGGGCGCAGGAGCAGCTCACGGCGCTGACGGGGGTGGCGGCCGGGGCGCTGCTGCTCGGCGCGGTCGGAACGTACGTGATCAACGCGCGGCTGCGCCGGCACACGCACGGCATGAACGCGGACCAGCTGAGCCGGATGCACGACTACCATCAGGCGGCGCTGCACGCGGTGCGGGAGGGGCTGCTGATGCTGGACGGGCAGTACCGCGTCGCGCTGATCAACGACGGCGGACGGGAGCTGCTCGGCGTGCACGGTGACGTGGTCGGTGCCTCGGTCGCGGAGCTGGGGCTGCCGTCGCGGCTGACGGGGGCGCTGCTGGCGTCGGAGCCGCGGGTGGACGAGGTGCACCTGGCGGCGGAGCGGGTGCTGGTGGTCAACACCTCGCCGGTCTCCGGCGGTGAGCGCCGGGGCACGGTGGTGACGCTGCGGGACGTGACGGAGCTGCAGTCGCTGACGGGTGAGCTGGACTCGGAGCGCGGTTTCACGCAGGCGTTGCGCTCGCAGGCGCACGAGGCGGCGAACCGGCTGCACACGGTCGTCTCGCTGATCGAGCTGGGGCGGGCGGAGGAGGCCGTGGAGTTCGCGACGGCGGAGCTGGAGCTGGCGCAGGCGCTCACCGACCAGGTGGTGGCGGCGGTGAGCGAGCCGGTGCTGGCGGCACTGCTGCTGGGCAAGACGGCGCAGGCCAACGAGCGGGGAGTGGAGCTGGTGGTGTCGCAGGACAGCCGACTGGACGACGGACTGCTGCCGCCGTCACTGCCCGCCCGGGACCTGGTGACGATCCTGGGCAACCTGGTGGACAACGCGGTGGACGCGGCCCAGGGCTCGGTGCCGTCGCGGGTGACGGTGGCGGCGTACACGGAGGATTCCCCGGCCGACGGCTCCGAGCTGGTGCTGCGGGTGTCGGACACCGGAGCCGGGGTCGATCCCGCCCGTGCCGACCTGGTCTTCCAGCGGGGCTACTCGACCAAGCCGGCCGGTGAGGGCGGCCGCGGTCTGGGCCTGGCCCTGGTCCGGCAGGCGGTGCGGCGGCACGGCGGCGCCCTGACCGTGACGGAGGCGGAGGGCGGCGGCGCCCGCTTCGAGGCCCGGCTGCCGCTGGGCGACGGCGGGGGCGGCGGGACGGCGCCGGTCTCCGCGGCGGACAGACCGGGCGCCGGAGGTGCGGTGTGAGCACCGCCGACGCGCAGCCCATCCGGGTCCTGGTCGTCGAGGACGACCCGGTGGCCGCCGACGCGCACGTGCTGTACGTCGGGCGGGTGCCGGGCTTCGTCGCGGTCGGCAAGGCGCACACGGCCGCGGAGGCGCGACGCCTGCTGGACCGTACGCCGGTGGACCTGCTCCTGCTCGACCTGCACCTGCCGGACGGGCACGGCCTCCAGCTGGCCCGCTCGCTGCGGGCGACGGGGCACCACACCGACGTGATAGCGGTGACGTCGGCGCGGGACCTGACGGTGGTACGGGAAGGGGTGTCGCTGGGCGTCGTGCAGTACGTGCTGAAGCCGTTCACCTTCGCCACCCTGCGCGACCGGCTGGTGCGCTACGCGGAGTTCCGGGGCACCGCCGGGGAGGCGAGCGGCCAGGACGAGGTGGACCGCGCCCTGGCCACCCTGCGCGCCCCCGGCCCCGCGGCCCTGCCCAAGGGCCTGAGCGGCCCGACCCTGGAACGCGTCACCAGCACGCTGCGCGACGCGGCCGAGGGTCTCACCGCGGCCGGGGTGGCGGAGGCGGTGGGCATCTCCCGCATCACGGCCCGCCGCTACCTGGAACACCTGGTGGACGCGGGCCGGGCGGGACGCAGCCCGCAGTACGGGCAGGTGGGGCGGCCGGAGTTGGTGTACCGGTGGGTGCCGGGGCGGTGAGCCCGGCGGGGGACGCTCACGCGGCCCTCGCGTACCACACGAACTGCGAGGCGAGCCCGGCCACGGCGAGCGCTTCCAGCACGGAGAGCCCGAGGAGCAGTCCGCCGGCGCCGCCGTTCGACCAGAAGACGATCAGCGCCGCGAGCGGTACCGCGCAGAACGCCGTCAGGTCGATCACGGTCTGGATCGCCTTGCGGGACCGGCGCCGGGTGTCGGTCCGGTGGTACGCCTCCCACCCGAAGGTCGTGAAGCCGTGCCCGTGCGCGGCGAGTCCGGCCAGCCTGGGGCCGAGGTCGTCCCGCACGTAGAGCCCGATCGCCGAGATCTTCTGGTCGTTGACGAGATACGTCCAGCCGAGGACGAGGCACACCGGCGGCAGCGCCAGCAGCATCGAAGGCCGCTCCGACTGGGCCGCGGCGGCGATGACGGCGGCCACGACGGCCAGCGTCACGTACAGCAGGTTGTCCCGGAACCCGATCCTCGCCCGCTGCTCGCCCTTCACGCTCTCGTACTCGGCGAGCAGCAACTGCCCCACCGTGACGTCCTGTTCCGGCACGCGATCTCCTTCTCCCCGTTGTCGGCCCCACGGTGCGGGAGTGCTGGTCACCCGTCCTCGGGCTCCCCCGAATCACCACTCGCAGGGGCATTGACCTGACTAGACCACTCCTCTTACGTTCGCCACGCAGCCGTCCAGGCCACAGTGTCGTGTGCCCGTAGGAGGTCATGCCCGTGCGTCCCACCGTCCGGTTCACCGCCCTGTTCACCCTTACCGCGCTCGCCTCCACCTCACTCGCCGCCTGCGGGAGCGGCTCCGGCAGTGATCCGGACACGGTGAAGGTCTCCTTCAAGCAGTCGACGGACAACTCCATCAAGGTGATGGACACCTACCTCGGCGACATCAAGAAGCAGTTCGAGAAGGCCAACCCGGGCAAGAAGGTCGAGCTGGTGCCGATCAAGGCGCCGGACTCCGAGTACTACACCAAGCTCCAGCAGATGCTCCGCTCCCCCAAGACCGCTCCCGACCTGGTCTACGAGGACACGTTCCTCATCAACTCCGACATCACCAGCGGGTACTTGAAGCCGCTCGACGACTACCTGGCCGACTGGAAGGACTGGAACCGGTTCATCGGCACGGCGAAGGCGGCCGCCAAGGGCGAGGACGGCAAGACGTACGGCGTGCCGGACGGCACGGACACGCGCGGGCTGTGGTTCAGCAAGGACGTGTTCGCCAAGGCGGGGCTGCCCGCCGACTGGCAGCCGAAGACCTGGGACGAGGTCCTCGACGCCGCCCGCGCCGTCAAGGAGAAGGTGCCGGGCGTCACGCCGCTCAACGTCTACACCGGCAAGCCCGCCGGCGAGGCCGCCACCATGCAGGGCTTCGAGATGCTGCTGTACGGCACGGGGGACGGCGGCGCGGACCCGCTGTACGACAAGGACGGCAAGAAGTGGATCACGGCGGGGCAGGGGTTCGAGGACTCCCTCCGCTTCGTCGAGACGGTGTACAAGGAGAAGCTCGGTCCTGAGGTCTCCGACGCGCTCGACCCCAACTTCGGCACGAAGGTGCGCGGTGAGCTGCTGCCGCAGGGCAAGCTCGGGATCGCGCTCGACGGTTCCTGGCTGCCGCAGGACTGGCTGGAGGGCAGCGGGCACGAGTGGCCCGAGTGGTCGAAGGAGCTGGGGCTCGCCGCCATGCCCACGCAGCACGGGCAGGCTCCGGGACGGGTGAGCATGTCCGGCGGGTGGACCTGGTCGATCCCGGCCAAGGCGGCCAACCCCGACCTGGCCTTCGAGTTCGTCAAGACGATGCAGACCAAGGCCAACGCCCAGAAGTGGTACATCGCCAACTCCGGCATCGCGGTCCGCGAGGACGTGGCGAAGGACCCCGCCTACGTCGCGGCCCAGCCCGGCATCAAGTTCTTCACCGACCTCGTCGCCGACACCCACTACCGGCCGGCCTACCCGGCGTATCCGAAGGTGTCCGTCGCCGTCCAGGAGGCGATGGAGGGGGTCACCACCGGCGACAAGTCGGTCGAGGAGGCGGCGCGCGACTACGACGAGGCGCTTAAGGAGGCCACCGACAACCAGGTGGTGAGCAGGTGACGGCGACCGCGCCGGAGCACGCGGGACCGGAGGTCCGCAAGACCCCCGCCTCGCCGGGCGCCCCCGGCGGGCGGTCCGGCACCGTCCGCCGCTCCCTCTTCCGCGCCCTGCCCCTCTCCCCCGCCGTCGTCCTGCTGCTGCTCTTCCTGGCCGGCCCGATCGTCTACTGCGTGGTCATCGCCTTCACCGACCTCCAGCTCACCGGGCAGGCCGAGGAGTCCTTCGTCGGCTTCGACAACTTCACCCGCGCCTTCCGGGACGAGGCGTTCCTCAACGCCGTATGGCTCACGCTGGTGTTCACCGTGCTGTCCTCGCTGATCGGGCAGAACACCCTGGGGCTCGCGCTCGCCTCCCTGATGCAGCGGGCCTCGAAGCCGGTCCGCACGCTCACCGGTGGCATCGTTGTCACGGCCTGGGTGCTGCCGGAGGTGGTGGCGGGCTTCCTGCTCTACGCGTTCTTCCGGCGCGAGGGCACCCTCAACGCCATCCTGGACCAGCTCCATCTGCCCTCCCAGAACTGGCTGTTCACGCTGCCGATCCTCGCGGTGTCCTTCGCCAACGTGTGGCGGGGCACGGCGTTCTCGATGCTGGTGTACTCGGCCGCGCTGAACGAGATCCCCAAGGAGGTCACCGAGGCCGCCGAGGTGGACGGCGCCAGCGGCTGGCGCCGGATGTGGCACATCACGCTGCCGATGATCCGGCGCTCCATCGGCACCAACCTCATGCTCAACACGCTCCAGACCCTGTCGGTGTTCGGGCTGATCTGGGTGATGACGCGGGGCGGGCCGAGCGGCAGGAGCCAGACACTGCCGCTGTTCATGTACGAGCAGGCCTTCCAGAACAGCCTGATCGGGTACGGCACGGCGGTGGCGCTGCTGCTGTTGCTGATCGGCTCGCTGTTCTCGGTCGTGTACCTGCGCCTGCTGCGGACGGAGGTCTGAGATGACGGGCCCGCTCACATCCCGTCCGACGTCCCGGACAGCCCGCCGCACCACCCCCGCCGCCCGGCGCAACCGGCGCCGGACGGCCGCCGACGCCGGGCTGCTGGTGGCGGCGGCGGCCTTCGTGTTGCCGCTGGCCTGGGTGGTGCTGTCCGCCCTCGACCCGCACGCGAGCCTCAGGGTCAAGGTCCCCGAGGGAGTGACGCTGGAGAACTTCGACGCGGTCCTCACCCCCGAGATCACCTTCACGCCGCTGCTCAACAGCCTGATCCTGTGCGGCGGGGCGACCCTGCTGACGGTGGTGTGCGCGGCGCTCGCGGCGTACCCGCTCTCCCGTTTCCGCTCGCGGCTCAACCGGCCGTTCCTGCTCACGATCCTCTTCGCGACCAGCCTCCCGATCACCGCGATCATGGTGCCGGTGTACGCCCTGTTCGTCCGGGTGAACATGATCGACACCATGCAGGGGACGATCTTCTTCTTCGCCGCCTCGCAGCTGCCCTTCGCCATCTGGCTGATGAAGAACTTCATGGACGGCGTGCCCAAGGAGCTGGAGGAGGCGGCGTGGACGGACGGGGCGTCGTCGTTCCAGTCGCTGCTGCGGATCGTGCTGCCGCTGATGGGGCCCGGGGTCGCGGTGGTGACGGTGTTCTCGTTCGTGATGATGTGGGGGAACTTCTTCGTCCCCTTCATGCTGCTGCTCTCCCCGGACCAGATGCCCGCCTCGGTCAGCATCAACGACTTCTTCGGCAACCGGGGCATGGTGGCGTACGGGCAGCTGGCGGCGTTCTCGATCGTCTACTCGACGCCGGTCGTACTGCTCTACGTGCTGATCTCCCGGCGGCTGGGCGGCGGGTTCGCGCTGGGCGGGGCGGTCAAGGGGTGAGAACTCCGGGCGGGGCGCGCGGAAGACGGGACGCGCCCGTACGTTCCTACAATCCGTATCGCTGGCCGAACAGCCCGTAGTCAGCGTGGCCCCGGACCCCTACGGTGTGGCGCGTGCGCCGACCCTCATCCGGCCCGAGCCAGTCGGGTCCTCCGTTCAACGCCCTCGCCGCCCGCCGGCTGCGTGCCGCCCTCAACATGAGGCCCGAGCACGTCGCCCACGGCATACGGGTCTCCTACGGCCTGCCGTACGTCACCCCCGACCTCGTCATCGCCTGGGAGCGGGGCGCGTCCGCCCCCGAGGGCCCGGAGCTGACCGCGCTCGCGGGGGTGCTGTGGTGCTCGCCCGGTGAGCTGATCGGGCGTCCGCAGTCCCTGCGCGAACACCGCGTCGCCCGCGGTCTGGCGCCGGAGGACGTGGCGCGTGCGGTCGGGCTCGGGCTGCCCGCCTATCAGCGGATGGAGGAGGCGGACGACTGGCGCGGCACCGACCGGCAGTCGGCCCAGCTCGCCGAGGTGCTCGGCCTCACGCTGCCCGACTTCGTGACCGTCACCGGGCGCGAGGAGAAGCTGGCCGAACTGCTGACGAGCGCGGTGACCACGCGCTGGCAGGGCTGTGTCCGCCCGATCGCCAAGCTGGCGCCGCTGGACCGGCGGGTCCTGGAGAACGTCCTCCAGGTGCTGCACCAGGACTACCAGGGGCGGATGACCGCCACCCTCAGCTGGGGCGGCGGCGCCGCCGACTCCAGCGCCGGGGGCCGGGACTTCCTGGACCGGATCGTGGACCACTTCTGGACGGCGGTCGAGAAGCATCCCTAGCCGCGACCGGGAAAGCGGTCCCCAGCCCGGCCGGGAAGGCGGCCAGGCAGCCGACCGGGAAGGCAGCGGGCCTCTAGAAGACCGACTCCGCCTCGTCCATCCGGTCCTTCGGCACCGTCTTCAGCTCGGTGACGGCCTCCGCCAGCGGCACCATCACGACGTCCGTGCCGCGCAGCGCCGTCATCCGGCCGAAGTCGCCCCGGTGCGCGGCCTCCACCGCGTGCCAGCCGAAGCGGGTGGCGAGCACCCTGTCGTACGCGGTGGGCACGCCGCCGCGCTGGACGTGGCCGAGGATGACCGGCTTGGCCTCCTTGCCGAGCCTGCGCTCCAGCTCGAAGGCGAGCGCGGTGCCGATGCCCTGGAAGCGCTCGTGACCGAACTTGTCGATGGCGCCCTTGCCGTAGTCCATGGAGCCCTCCGCGGGGTGGGCGCCCTCGGCGACGCAGACGACGGCGAACTTCTTGCCGCGCGCGAAGCGCTCCTCGACCATCTTCACCAGGTCGGCGGGGTCGAAGGGCCGCTCGGGCAGGCAGATGCCGTGGGCGCCGGCGGCCATGCCGGACTCCAGGGCGATCCAGCCGGCGTGCCGGCCCATGACCTCGACCACCATCACGCGCTGGTGGGACTCGGCGGTGGTCTTGAGGCGGTCCATCGCCTCCGTGGCGACGCCGACGGCGGTGTCGAAGCCGAAGGTGCGGTCGGTGGAGGAGATGTCGTTGTCGATGGTCTTCGGCACACCGACGACCGGGAGACCCGCGTCGGACAGCATCCGGGCGGCCGTGAGGGTGCCCTCGCCGCCGATCGGGATCAGGGCGTCGATGCCGAAGTTCTGGATCATGTCGCCGGCGTTCTCGCAGGCCTCGCGGAGCCGGTCGCGCTCCAGGCGGGAGGAGCCGAGGATGGTGCCGCCGCGGGCGAGGATGCCGCTGACCGCGTTGAGGTCGAGGGTGCGGTACCGGCCGTCCAGCAGTCCGGCGTAGCCGTCCTCGAAGCCGATGACCTCGTCGCCGTAGTTGTCGACCGCTCGGTGCACGACCGACCGGATCACTGCGTTCAGGCCGGGGCAGTCGCCGCCTGCGGTGAGAACTCCGATACGCATCGTGCTGTGTCTCCTGCTCGCTGTTGACACCGGTGAGCCGGTCCAATTGTTCCACGGCCCGGACGGCGGTGGACGACGTCGGACGTTGACGGGCGCCTTATCCGCGGCCGGAGGTACTGTCAAGAGGGTTCCGCACCCCCGACAAAACGCCCACCCGACGACCGCCCGCACCGACGGAACCCACCCCGACAGACGCTCAGCACGACGGACCGAACGAAACGGAGAGCACGCGTGACGCGCAGCGTGTACGTGACCGGTATCGACCGCGGCGACGGCCGCCAGGTCGTCGAGCTGGGGGTGATGGAACTCCTGACCCGGCAGGTCGACCGGGTCGGCGTCTTCCGCCCCCTGGTCCACGACGGGCCCGACCGGCTCTTCGAGCTGCTGCGCGCCCGCTACCGGCTCTCGCAGGACCCGGCGACGCTCTACGGCATGGACTACCAGGAGGCCTCCCTGCTCCAGGCCGAGCAGGGCGTGGACGAGCTGGTCTCCGCGCTGGTCGACCGGTTCCACCTGGTGGCGCGGGACTACGACGTCGTCCTCGTCCTGGGCACCGACTACGCCGACACCCAGTTCCCGGACGAGCTGTCGCTGAACGCGCGGCTGGCCAACGAGTTCGGTGCCTCGGTCCTGCCCGTGGTCGGGGGCCGCAGGCAGAGTGCCGAGTCGGTACTGGCCGAGACGCACAACGCCTTCCGCGCCTACGACGGCCTGGGCTGCGACGTCCTCGCCATGGTGACCAACCGGGTCGCGCGCGAGGACCGGGACGAGATCGCCGAGCGGCTCGCGCACCGGCTGCCGGTGCCGTGCTGGGTGGTGCCGGACGAGCCCGCCCTGTCCGCGCCGACGGTCTCGCAGATCGCGCACGCCCTGGGCGCCGAGATCGTCCTCGGCGACGACTCCGGGCTGGCCCGCGACGCGCTGGACTTCGTCTTCGGCGGGGCCATGCTCCCCAACCTGCTGGCCGCGCTGACCCCGGGCTGCCTGGTCATCACGCCCGGCGACCGTGCCGACCTGGTGATCGGCACGCTGGCCGCGCACAGCGCCGGGACCCCGCCGATAGCGGGTGTGCTGCTGACCCTGAACGAGGTGCCGGGCGAGGGCATCCTCAAGCTCGCCGACCGGCTGGCCCCCGGCACGCCGGTGCTCTCGGTGACCGGCAACAGCTTCCCCACCGCCGAGCGCCTGTTCTCCCTGGAGGGCAAGCTGGGTGCGGCCACCCCGCGCAAGGCGGAGACGGCCCTCGGCCTCTTCGAGCGGTACGTGGACACCGCCGAGCTGAACCAGCGGGTCTCGGCGCCCAGCAGCGACCGTGTCACGCCGATGATGTTCGAGCACAAGCTCCTCGAACAGGCCCGCTCCGACCTGCGCCGGGTGGTCCTGCCGGAGGGCACCGAGGAGCGGGTGCTGCACGCCGCGGAGGTACTGCTGCGCCGCGGCGTGTGCGAGCTGACGCTGCTGGGCCCGGCCGAGCAGATCCGCAAGAAGGCCGCCGACCTGGGCATCGACCTCGCCGGCGCCGAGCTGATCGACCCGGCGGCGAGCGAGCTGCGCGACACCTTCGCGGAGAAGTACGCCGCCCTGCGCGCCCACAAGGGCGTGACCGTGGAACTGGCGTACGACGTGGTCAGCGACGTGAACTACTTCGGCACGCTGATGGTGCAGGAGGGGTTCGCCGACGGCATGGTCTCGGGGTCCGTGCACTCCACGGCGGCGACCATCCGGCCCGCCTTCGAGATCATCAAGACCAAGCCGGACGCGGCCATCGTCTCCTCCGTCTTCTTCATGTGCCTGGCCGACAAGGTGCTGGTCTACGGCGACTGCGCGGTCAACCCGGACCCGGACGCGGAGCAGCTCGCCGACATCGCGACCCAGTCGGCGGCGACGGCGGCGCGCTTCGGCGTGGAGCCGCGGATCGCGATGCTGTCGTACTCGACCGGCACCTCCGGCTCCGGCGCGGACGTCGACAAGGTGCGCGAGGCGACCGAGCTGGTCCGCTCGCGCCGCCCGGACCTCAGCATCGAGGGGCCGATCCAGTACGACGCGGCGGTCGAACCGTCGGTCGCCGCCACCAAGCTGCCGGGCTCGGCGGTCGCCGGACAGGCCAGCGTGCTGATCTTCCCCGACCTGAACACCGGCAACAACACCTACAAGGCGGTGCAGCGCTCGGCGGGCGCCATCGCGGTGGGCCCGGTGCTCCAGGGTCTGCGCAAGCCGGTCAACGACCTGTCCCGGGGCGCGCTCGTGCAGGACATCGTCAACACCGTCGCCATCACGGCGATTCAGGCCCAGCAGTCCCCCAGCGAAAAGGCGTCCGACCTGTGAGCGGCACCCGTGTCCTCGTCCTGAACTCCGGCTCCTCGTCGGTGAAGTACCAGCTGATCGACATGCACGACGGGGAACGCCTCGCCGTGGGCCTCGTCGAACGGATCGGCGAGGAGGCCGCGCGCCTGAAGCACACCCCGGCCGGCGGCGAGAGCCGCGAGTGGAACGGGGCCGTGCCCGATCACGAGGCGGCGCTGAAGGCCGTGGCGGCCGAGCTGGCCAAGGACGGCCTCGGCCTGGACTCCGCCGAGCTGGCCGCCATCGGTCACCGGGTGGTGCACGGCGGGAAGCACTTCACCGAGCCGACGGTGATCGACGACGCCGTGCTCGCCGAGATCGAGCGGCTCATCCCGGTCGCCCCGCTGCACAACCCGGCCAACCTCACCGGCATCCGCACCGCGCAGGAGCTGCGCCCGGACCTGCCGCAGGTCGCCGTGTTCGACACCGCCTTCCACACGACGATGCCGGAGTCCGCGGCCCGCTACGCGATCGACGTCGAGACCGCCGACGCCCACCGCATCCGGCGCTACGGCTTCCACGGCACCTCGCACGCGTACGTCTCCCGCGAGACCGCCCGGCTGCTGGGCCGGGCGCCCGAGGACGTCAACGTGATCGTGCTGCACCTGGGCAACGGGGCGTCCGCCTCGGCGGTGCGGGGCGGCCGGTGCGTGGACACCTCCATGGGGCTGACGCCTTTGGAGGGGCTCGTGATGGGTACGCGCTCGGGAGACATGGACCCGGCCGTCATCTTCCATTTGATGCGCGTTGGTGAAATGTCCGCCGACGAGATCGACACTCTCCTCAACAAGAGGAGCGGTCTGATCGGACTGTGCGGCGACAACGACATGCGGGAGATCCGCCGCCGGGTCGACTCCGGTGACGAGCGGGCGCGGCTGGCCTTCGACATCTACATTCACCGGCTCAAGAAGTACATCGGCGCCTATTACGCCGTTCTCGGGCGGGTGGACGCCGTGGCGTTCACGGCCGGGGTCGGGGAGAACTCGGCACCGGTGCGCGAGGCGGCCGTGGCGGGGCTGGAGGGGCTCGGCCTGGCGGTCGACGGCGCGCTGAACGCCGTACGCGGCGACGGGGCCAGGATGATCTCGCCCGCGGACGCGCGGGTGGCGGTGGCGGTGGTGCCCACGGACGAGGAAATGGAGATCGCCGCGCAGAGTTACGCACTGGTAATTGATTCCGGGAATCCCGATCTCACCTGAGCGGCGTCCCGCCCTTTTGTATTTTCCGCCAGACGGAATATTCCGCGCCGAAACAAACCGATAGGATGGCACCCATGCGCCGTTCCAAAATCGTCTGTACTCTCGGCCCCGCGGTCGACTCCCACGAGCAGCTCGTCTCGCTGATCGAAGCCGGCATGAACGTGGCCCGCTTCAACTTCAGCCACGGCACCCACGCCGAGCACCAGGGTCGTTACGACCGGGTGCGGGCCGCCGCCAAGGAGACCGGCCGGGCCATCGGTGTCCTCGCCGACCTGCAGGGCCCGAAGATCCGCCTGGAGACCTTCGCGGAGGGCCCCGTCGAGCTGGTGCGCGGTGACGAGTTCACCATCACCACCGAGGACGTCCCGGGCGACAGGACGATCTGCGGCACGACGTACAAGGGCCTGCCCGGTGACGTCACCAAGGGCGACCAGGTGCTCATCAACGACGGCAACGTCGAGCTGAAGGTCACCGAGGTCGAGGGCCCCCGGGTGAAGACGATCGTCATCGAGGGCGGCGTCATCTCCGACCACAAGGGCATCAACCTGCCCGGCGCGGCGGTCAACGTGCCCGCGCTGAGCGAGAAGGACGTCGAGGACCTGCGGTTCGCGCTGCGGATGGGCTGCGACCTGGTCGCCCTCTCCTTCGTGCGGGACGCCAAGGACGTGGCCGACGTCCACCGCGTGATGGACGAGGAGGGCCGCCGGGTCCCCGTCGTCGCCAAGGTGGAGAAGCCGCAGGCGGTGGAGAACATGGAGGACGTCGTCGCGGCCTTCGACGCCGTCATGGTCGCCCGCGGCGACCTGGCCGTCGAGTATCCGCTCGAGAAGGTCCCCATGGTGCAGAAGCGCCTGATCGAGCTGTGCCGGCGCAACGCCAAGCCGGTGATCGTGGCGACCCAGATGATGGAGTCGATGATCACCAACTCCCGTCCGACCCGCGCCGAGGCCTCCGACGTGGCCAACGCGATCCTGGACGGCGCCGACGCGGTCATGCTGTCGGCGGAGTCGAGCGTGGGCGCGTACCCGATCGAGACCGTCAAGACGATGTCGAAGATCGTCACCGCGGCCGAGCAGGAGCTGCTGGCCAAGGGCCTGCAGCCGCTGGTGCCGGGCAAGAAGCCGCGCACGCAGGGCGGTTCGGTGGCCCGCGCCGCCGCCGAGATCGCCGACTTCCTGGGCGGCAAGGGCCTGGTCGCCTTCACCCAGTCCGGCGACACCGCCCGCAGGCTCTCCCGCTACCGCGCGGCCCAGCCGATCCTCGCCTTCACCACCGACGAGTCGACCCGCAACCAGCTGGCGCTCAGCTGGGGCGTGGAGCCGCACGTGGTGCCGTTCGTGAACTCCACCGACGAGATGGTGGACCTGGTGGACCAGGAGACGGCCCGCCTCGGCCGGTTCAACGACGGCGACATCGTGGTGATCACCGCCGGTTCGCCTCCCGGCGTGCCCGGCACCACCAACATGGTGCGGGTGCTCCACCTGGGCGAGACCCGGCGCGACTGACCCCACCGGCCCGCAGGGCCTCCGTACGGCGCCGAGGGCGCCCCCTGTGTCGCAGGGGGCGCCCTCGGGCGTTGCGCGGGCTCCCGGCCGGGGACGGACGCGTCAGTCCGTCGTGTACTGGTGCAGCCCCGGGATGTGGAGCGTGCCGCCGAACTGTCCGGCCTGGACGACCGTCACCTTGGTGAAGTAGATCAGCGGGATGTCCAGCGGCGGCGGGTTCTCCGGGTCGAAGGTGATCGGGATCAGCCCGAGCAGGTTGCCCGAGATGCTCTCGGTGTACATCACCGTCTCACCGTCGCGGATCGTGGACGTGGAGCCCTCGGCCGCCTGCACGTGGTACGTCTTGCCGGCCTGCTTGTCCTTCACCGTCTGGTGCAGGTCGCCGATGTCGGTGCCGTTGGATATGACGTACTTCAGCACCTTCTTGGTGGTGCCGTTGGCCGTCTTCACCTCGACGACGCCCTTGTAGGAGGCGCCCTTCAGCGTCAGCGAGCTGGCGTTGAGGTACCAGGGGTCGTCGGGCAGCGGCACCTTGTTGTCGACGCCGCCCTCGTCGTCGGTGGCGACCGGGCAGCCGTCGGCGTCCTTGCCGGCCTCGTCGGCGCTCTCGGAGGCGCTGGGGCTCGGCGTGGCGGTGGCCTCGTCCGTCGCCTTCGCCGCGTCCTCCTCGGCCTTCTCGGCCGCCTCCCTGGCCGCCTCGTCCACCGTCTCGCCGGTGTCCTCGGCCGCCTTCGACGCCGCGTCGGTCGCGCCCTCGACGGTGTCCTCGACGGTGCCGGTGACCTTGTCGGCCGTGTCCTTCACCGCGCCGGCCGCGTCGTCCGCACCCTCGGACGCCGAGGGGGTCGGCGTCGGGCTCGGGCTGTCCTCGGCCTTCTTGCCGCCGGTGAAGATGCCCTCGATGGCGTCGCCGAGGCCGTCCAGCAACCCGCCCTTCTCCTCGGACTCGGAGGGGGACGGCGTCGCGGTCGAGCCGGAAGGCTCCTGGCTCTGCGAGGCGGAGGGGCTCGGGGCGGGGGCGTCCTGCTCGTCCTTGGCGCCCTTGTCGTCGGAACCTGAATCCGACGAAGAGGAGTCGTCCTGGTCCGTGCCGGCGTCCTCGCCCGCGTCCCCGGTGGAGGCCGAGGGGTCGGGCTCCTTCGCGTCGTCCTTGCCCTCGTCGTCCTTGCCGGCCTCGTCGGTCGCCGAGGGCGACGGGGTGGGCGACTCGGACGGGTCCTTCTCGGCGTCCTCCAGGGCCGCCACGCAGTCCTTGTACTCGTCGGCCGTCAGGCTGTTGGAGGGCGGCGCCGTGTCGTTGCCGTCGGCGAGGGCGAGCGTCGGCGTGAACCCCATTCCCATGAGGACGGCCGTGGGCATCGCCGCGATGGCTATCGCCTTGCCGGCCGGCATGTGGAACCTGGTGAACAACGGCTTCTTGGGTGCCGCGTGGCGCGGCCCGGTTCTCACACGGGACGACTCCACGTCAGTCCCGCGGGTCACCTCGTCAGCCGGCACTGTGCCTCCCGTTCGCCCCGTTGGCCGGGCTCGTTCCTGACAGATCGTGCGCCCCCGGAGCCATGAAGGCCTGGGAGGGCTTCCCGTCGTCCACCCCGCCGCGCGGCCCCGGCACCGTGGGGTCGGCCGCATGCTTCCCGGACCCCGGGAAGCCGGGGAACGCGGTGTCGTCGGCAGCGGCGCGGGGGACCACGCCCTGGGGCGCGTCGTCCGCCCCCTTGCCCTCCAGCGGCGGCTCGGTCCGCGGCGGTTCGCCCGGCACCCAGGAGACCGCCATGGCCCCGCCGACCAGCGCGAGCAGGAAGCCGATGAGGAAGCCGCCGAGGTTGGACACGGGGATGGACACCAGCGCCAGCAGGATCGCCGCGACGCCCGCGAACACCCGGACGTGCTTCTGGAACCACAGGCTGATGCCCAGGACGACCAGCAGCACGCCGATGATCAGGGACCCGGCGCCCGCGGTGGTGGACATCGCCAGCGTCAGGTGACCGATCTGGAGGTTCGCGTACGGGAAGTAGGCGATGGGGAGTCCGCCGAGCGCGACGAACAGGCCGGCCCAGAACGGCCGCGCGCCTCGCCAGGCGCGGAACTGCAGCCTGCGGCGGGTGAACTGGCCGGCGGCGGCAGGAGTCTCGGCGCTCATGGAAAACAGCTCCCTGGTACGGCTTTGCTGTGGTGGAGATGTGGGCCGGGCGTGAAGGCGCGGCCGGAGAGGGGACGGGCGGGGGCGCCGTCGGCTCCCCCGCCCGTCAAGGAGTGCTTAGTAGCACTCCTTGACACCCTTGGACAGCGACATCTTCAGACCGCTGAGCTTGAAGGTTCCGGCGGTGGTGGCCCACGCCGTCTGCTTCACGTTCTTCAGCGTGGCCGAGTCGGCCTGCTGCGAGAACCCGTACGGGTTGGTGGTGTCGCCCTTCTTGATGCCGGGACCCTTGTCGGCGTCCTTGGCGGCCACACCGATGTCGATGCCGCGGAACGTGGCATCGGCCGAGAGGTCCTCGACGTCGATGTACAGGTTGTCGGCCTCGACCGGCTTGTCGCCGCCGCCCGCCTTCAGCATGAGGCTGACGGAGCCGATCAGCGGGATGTCCGGGGTGACCACGGACTGGCACATGTTCTGGATCGACGCGGACTTGAACGCCGAGACCGCGACGGGGTGAGCCGTCTTCTCGCCCTTCAGCGTGTAACCCGAGTCGATCGCGCCGTACTGCATAAAGCCGGTGCCGTCGAGCTGGTCAGCCGTCACCTTGAACGACTGGCCCGACACGCTGAACGACGCGGCGAGAGCGCCCTGCGCGAGCGCGACGCCTATCGCAGCCGTGGCGGCCACGCTGGGCACCATCACCACGGCGAACCGCTTCCATCTGGTCCCGCCACGCACCTGGGACTCCATATTTCCTCCTTCTCGGACGTACATCTCCTGGCCTCGGCCGGCCGCCGGTTCGGCGGCCCGGTCTGGCAGGGATGGGAGAAGTGCTACGTCCTCGGGAAGGAGAGCGCCCGCACTCGGCGGCACGTACAACGCGCCCGAATAACCGGCGATCACCCCCGAGCGACAACCACTGGTCGCGCCTGACACGCATCACGCACAACCCTGCTGGACAGGCTTCGCCGATGAGCGAAGACCCCCCTGCCCAAAGGCCGGCATCACTGCCGCCGGCCCTGCTCGGTGGGGACCCAGGAACCCCCGCGACCCGACCGGATGTCGGGGTACGGGAATGGACCGAGCGTCGCCGATCGTGGTGCATTCTCGCCGTCGGCACAAGGGGGTTCGTTACTCGCTAGTAGCGCCCGCGCGATCGGGGGGCGACCCATCGAACCCGAACGGCGACGCTGGGTATGCCACATGCGCGGAACAAAACTATTGATCGATGGACAGAGTCCGACAGATCGGCGCTGCTGACTTACTGGCAGTAACAGCGGCCGCGATTACCAAGTTTTGGTAAAGCGCGGCCGCAGTGACGCCTCTGAGACAGCTCCTTCACAGGTGCCACACGCCGGTGGCGTTTGAAGGGTCGGCCGGTACGCCGACTTGGGACGCCGGCTAGAACAGGGCGCGGGCGAGCGCCCGGCGTGCCGCGGTCACCCGCGAGTCCTCGGCTCCGACCACCTCGAACAGCTCCAGGAGCCGCAGCCGCACGGCGTCCCGGTCGTCGCCCGCCGTGACGCGGACCGTGTCGATGAGACGTCCGAAGGCGTCCTCCACGTGACCGCCCACCAGGTCCAGGTCGGCGGCGGCGATCTGCGCCCGGGCGTCGCCCGGGTTGTCGGCCGCCTCCTGACGGACCTTCTGCGGATCGGCGGTCTGCACCCGCTGGAGCAACTCGGCCTGGGCCAGACCCAGTTTGGCCTCGGTGTTGCCCGGCTCCTCGGCCAGCACGTTCTTGTACGCCTGGACGGCACCGCCCAGGTCGCCCGCGTCCAGCGCCCGCACGGCGGCCTCGAGCGCCGCGTCGTGCGGCCCGGCCGGGCGCTCGGGGGCGGCGGCCTGCGCGGCACCCGGCTCGGCCTCCGGGTCGACGACGAGGCCGGTCAACCCGAAGCGCTCCTCGCCGACCTGCACCAGCTGGTCCAGGGTCTGGCGGATCTGCGCCTCGCCCGCGGCCCCCTGGAAGAGGGGCAGCGCCTGTCCGGCGACGACCGCGAACACGGCCGGGATCCCCTGGACGCCGAACTGCTGCATCAGCATCTGGTTGGCGTCGACGTCGATCTTGGCGAGGAGGAAGCGCCCGTTGTACTCGACGGCGAGCCGCTCCAGGACCGGGCTCAACTGCTTGCAGGGCTCGCACCACTCGGCCCAGAAGTCGATGACGACCGGGACCTCGGTGGACCGCTGCAGGACGTCGCTCTCGAAGCCGGCCTCGTCGACGTCGATGACGAGGTCGGCCGGGGAGACGGCTCCCGCGCCCCCGTGGCGGGCCGCCTCGGCGCGCGCCTGCTCCGCCTTCGCCTTGGCCTCCTGGGCCTGCTTCACCGCGGCGAGGTCGACGACCCCGCTCATGGACATGTTCCGTGGCTGCATGGGTCTATCCTCCCCCGTACGGCGCGCGCGTGTGAAAAGCGGGTCGAAAGCCCGCCCGGATGTGTGCTGTTCGGCGTGTGTGCTGTTCGGCGCCGGGTCCCCACCCCACGCCCGTGGTCGTCGCTGGGCGCGGACGGTCCCGCGCTTTCGCTACGCGTCGTAGCGTAATACCAGGAGGGCTCCTCGCGACACCCCGCCCCGGTGATCTGTCTCACGAAGGACCGCGTGTTACCCGCCGGTTAGGGTCGGGGCATGCAGAGCAGCAGCCCCGCCGGCCGTGCCGGACGCCCGCGCAGTGCCGCGGCGGACACCGCGATCCTGGCCGCGACGCGGGCCGCCCTGGTCGACCTCGGCTGGTCGAAGCTCACCCTGGGAGACGTCGCCACCCGGGCCGGGGTTGCCAAGACGACGCTCTACCGCCGCTGGGCGGGCAAGAACGAACTGGTCGTGGACGCGGTGGCGGAGCTCTTCGACGAGCTGGAGCTGCCCGACCGCGGCTCGCTCGCCGCCGACATCGAGGGCGTGGTGCTCCAGTTCGCGGCGATCCTGGCCCGTCCGGAGGCCCGGAGCGGCCTGATGGCGGTGGTCGCGGAGTCCACCCGCGACGAGGCGCTGCGCGAGCGCATCCGCACCTCGATCGTCGAGCGCCAGAAGCGCCTGGTGCTGGAAGGCAGGGCGCGGGCCCAGGCCCGGGGGGAGCTGCCGCCGGAGCCGGACGCCGCGGAGGCGGCCCGCACCGCGGACCTGATCTTCGACATGGTCGCGGGGGCGGTGGTGCACCGCACCCTGGTCAGCGCGGAGGTCGCGAACGGGGACTGGGTGCGCAGCTTCACCCAGGTCTTGCTGTGGGGGCTCACCTCCCGCCCGGCCGAGTCGGCCGAGGGTGACGGGTGACGTCGCGACCGGCCGAGTCGGGCGGCTGTGACGGGTGATCTCCCGGCCGCCCGAGCCGGGTGGTGGGTGGGCACGACAGGCCCGGGGGTCCAGGGGGCGGAGCCCCCTGGAGACACCCACGAGGGCACGCGGCGCGCTCAGAACCCCGCCGGCTCCGTGTACACCCCCCACTCGTCGCGGAGCACTCCGCAGATCTCTCCCAGCGTCGCCTCCGCCCGCACCGCGTCCAGCATCGGCTCGATCATGTTGCCGCCGGAGCGGGCCGCGGCCAGCATGGCGTCCAGGGCGCCGCGTACGGCCGCGTCGTCGCGGGCGGCCTTGCGCTCGCCCACGACCCGCACCTGCTCGCGCTCCACCTCGTGGCTGACCCGCAGGATCTCCAGGTCGCCGGTGACGGAGCCGGTGTGGACGTTGACGCCGACCACCCTCTTGTCGTCCTTCTCCAGGGCCTGCTGGTAGCGGAAGGCGGACTCGGCGATCTCACCGGTGAACCAGCCGTCCTCGATGCCGCGCAGGATGCCCGAGGTGACCGGGCCGATGGGGTGCTGCCCGTCCGGGTGGGCGCGCAGTCCGCGCTCCTTGATCTGGTCGAAGATCTTCTCGGCGTCGGCCTCGATGCGGTCCGTCAGCTGCTCGATGAACCAGGAACCGCCCAGCGGGTCGGCGACGTTGGCGACGCCGGTCTCCTCCATCAGCACCTGCTGGGTGCGCAGCGCGATCTCCGCGGCCTGCTCGCTGGGCAGCGCGAGGGTCTCGTCGAGCGCGTTGGTGTGCAGGGAGTTGGTGCCGCCGAGCACCGCGGCGAGCGCCTCCACGGCCGTACGGACCACGTTGTTGTACGGCTGCTGCGCGGTCAGCGAGACACCGGCGGTCTGGGTGTGGAAGCGCAGCCACTGCGCCTTGTCGGTCTTCGCGCCGTACACGTCCCGCATCCAGCGGGCCCAGATGCGCCGGGCCGCGCGGAACTTGGCGATCTCCTCGAAGAAGTCGAGGTGCGCGTCGAAGAAGAAGGAGAGGCCGGGCGCGAAGACGTCCACGTCCAGTCCGCGGGACAGGCCCAGCTCCACGTACCCGAAGCCGTCGGCGAGCGTGTACGCCAGCTCCTGCGCGGCCGTCGCCCCGGCCTCGCGGATGTGGTAGCCGGAGACCGAGAGCGGCTTGTAGGCGGGGATGCCGGCCGCGCAGTACTCCATGAGGTCGCCGATGAGCCGCAGGTGGGGCTCGGGCTGGAAGAGCCACTCCTTCTGGGCGATGTACTCCTTGAAGATGTCGGTCTGCAGCGTGCCGTTGAGCACGGACGCGTCGACGCCCTGGCGTTCGGCCGCGACCAGGTACATGCAGAACACGGGCACCGCGGGCCCGCTGATCGTCATGGAGGTCGTCACGTCGCCGAGCGGGATGTCCTTGAAGAGGACCTCCATGTCGGCGGCCGAGTCGATGGCCACCCCGCAGTGCCCGACCTCGCCCAGCGAGCGCGGGTCGTCGGAGTCGCGGCCCATCAGGGTCGGCATGTCGAAGGCGACCGAGAGCCCGCCGCCGCCGTTGCGGAGGATCATCTTGTAGCGCTCGTTGGTCTGCTCGGCGTTGCCGAACCCGGCGAACTGCCGGATGGTCCACGTACGCCCTCGGTACCCGGTCGGATGCAGGCCGCGGGTGAAGGGGTACTCGCCCGGCCAGCCGATCCGCTCGAAGCCCTCGTACTCGTCCCCCGGCCGGGGCCCGTACACCGGCTCCACGGGGTCTCCGGAGAGCGTGGTGAAGTCCGCGTCGCGCTTGCGCGCCGCGTCGTACCGGGCCTGCCAGCGGAGGCGGCCCTCTTCTATGGCGTGAGCGTCCATACCCACGAATTTACTAGGACGTCCAAGTAAATGTCGATGGGCTACCGCCGTACGGGTGTACGCACGGCGGTGGGGCGGCTCCCGAGGGGGCCTTTACGCCTTGACGGCGGCGGGTGCCCCGGTCGCGGCGGCCTTGGCGTCCAGCTCGCGGCTGATGCGTCGCTCCACGAAGAAGGCGGCCGTCGGAACGGTCCCGGCGAGCAGCACCCACAGCTGCTTCTTCACCGGCCATTTCGCCTTGGAGCCCAGATCGAAGGCGAAGACGAGGTAGATCACGTACAGCCAGCCGTGGGCGATGCTGACGACCTGGGTGTAGTCGGCGGCGCCGTCCATGTCCAGGGCGTACTTGGCGATCATGCCAAGGCACAGCGCGATCAGCAGCACACCGGTGACGTACGCCATGACCCGGTAGCGGGTCAGCACGCTCTTTTTCATGGCTCCGAGCGTAGCCGTCCGTTTCGCGCGATCTTCGACCGGGTCGGGCGACTCGCCGGGTTGCGCGGCCCGCCCGGCCGCCCCTGCTCAGTCCTCCTTGAAGTCGCCCGCGGCGACCCGCAGCGGCCTGAGCATCGCGAAGATCTCGCCGCACTCCTCGGCGTCGTACGCGCTCAGGCCGAAGTCCATCGCCATCAGCTCGCGGGTGGCCGCCTCGACGACCTCGCGGCCCTTGTCGGTGATGGTGGCCAGCGTGCCGCGGCCGTCGTTCGGGTTGGGGCGCTTGGCCACCAGGCCGGACCGCACCAGCCGGTCGACGGTGTTCGTCACGGAGGTGGGGTGCACCATGAGGCGCTCGCCGATCTTGGACATCGGCAGTTCGCCCGACTTGGAGAAGGTGAGCAGCACCAGCGCCTCGTACCGCGCGAACGTCAGCCCGTACGGCTTGACCACGGCGTCCAGCTCGGCGAGCAGGATCTGCTGGGCCCGCATGACGGAGGTGATCGCGGCCATGGAGGGCACACCGCCCCAGCGCTGCGTCCAGAGTTCGTCGGCTCGGGCGATGGGATCGAAGGAGAGACTGAGGGGCTTCGGCACGGCAACAGACCTTACCGGCCGGTCACATGCCGGTCAGCCCCGTCTCGCCTTTCGATACCGCCGCCCCGCCCGGCGGCTCATCCGGCGAGGTGCCGCTCGACGGTGTCGACCTTCGACGTGAGGCCGTCCGTCACGCCGGGGCGGATGTCCGCCTTCAGGACCAGGGAGACCCGCGGTGCGCGCGCCTCGACGGCGGCGACGGCCCGCCGGACGACGTCCATGACCTCGTCCCACTCGCCCTCGACCGACGTGAACATGGCGTCGGTGCGGTTCGGCAGTCCGGAATCGCGGACCACCCGGACCGCGTCGGCGACGTACTCCCCCACGTCCTCGCCGACGCCGAGCGGTGTCACGGAGAAGGCGACGATCATGCGTTGACGATCCCTTCCTGGCGGGCGCGGGTGGCGATGACCGCGTTCTCGGCCTCGCGCTTGAGCTTGCGCTCGGCGAAGAAGCCGCCGGTGGGCAGCACCGAGAGGACGAAGTAGAGGGCGGCCGTCCTCAGCGGCCACTTGGCGCGGTTCCAGGCGTCCGCCCAGAAGATCACGTACAGCACGAAGAGGACGCCGTGGATCATGCCCATCGCCGGCACCGCGTTGAAGTCGGTGGTCCGCTTCAGCACGGAGCAGACGAGCAGGAGGAGGAACGAGATCGCCTCGGGGGCCGAGACCAGGCGGAGTCGGCGGAGGGCGCTGGCGGTCTTGAGGTCCACGGGTCACCTTCGAGAGGGAGAGAGTCGCTGACGGCGCGGGCGGCGTGCGCTCCGCCTTGTGAACGGAAGCACAATCGTCAGCCCATTGTGGCAAACGGTGCCCTCAGGGGTGGACTCAGGGTCGTTCTCCACCCGTGGGCCCTGTTCCGTCCACCCGCGGCGGGGCTACTTTCACAAGGTGGCGATGTTCCGACTCCAAGGCAGCAAGGTCCTCGCCGTCGACATGACCCGGGACGCCGTGAAGGCGAAGAACGGCTCGATGGTCGCGTACGACGGGGAGATGACCTTCAAGAAGCTGAGCGGTGGCGGTGAGGGCATCCGGGGCATGGTGACCCGGCGGCTCACCGGCGAGCAGATGACGGTGATGGAGGTGAGGGGGCAGGGGACCTGCTGGTTCGCGGACCGGGCCTCGGAGATCACTTTGGTGGAGCTCCGGGGCGACAAGCTGTACGTCGAGTCGAGCAACTTCCTGGCGGCCGACGCCGGGCTGCGCACCGGCACCAGTTTCACGGGCACGCGCGGCGCGTCGCAGGGCAACGGTCTGTTCACCACGACCGTCGAGGGGCACGGGCAGGCCGCGATCATGTCGGACGGCCCCGCGGTGGTGCTCCGGGTCAGCGCGCAGTACCCCCTGACCGTCGACCCGGGGGCGTACGTCGCGCACCAGGGGAACCTGCGGCAGTCCTTCCAGTCGGGTGTGACCTTCCGCACCCTCTTCGGGGAGGGCGGCGGGGAGGCCTTCCAGATCCGCTTCGAGGGCGACGGACTGGTGTACGTGCAGCCGAGCGAGCGGAACACGATCGCGGGGGATGTGTGAGATGGCCTTCGAGGAGATCAATTCCAAGATGGTCCGGGCGACCGTCGCGCCGGGGCAGCGGCTGTTCAGCCAGCGCGGGGCGATGCTCGCCTACCAGGGCGAGGTGTCCTTCACCCCGAACCTGCGGGGCGGCCAGGGCGGCATCGTGTCGATGATCGGCCGCCGGGTGGCGAACGAGGACACGCCGCTGATGACCGTAGAGGGCAGTGGCACCGTGTTCTTCGGGCACGGCGGCCACCACGTCCAGGTGATCAGCCTCGCGGGCGACACCCTGTACGTGGAGGCGGACCGTCTCCTCGCCTTCGAGGGCACCCTGGAGCAGAGCACCGTGTTCCTCGGCTCGCAGGGCGGGGTCATGGGCATGGTGCGGGGCCAGGTGAGCGGGCAGGGGCTGTTCACCACGTCCCTCAAGGGCCACGGCTCGGTGGCGGTGATGGCCCACGGCGGCGTCTTCGAGGTGCCCGTCACCCCGCAGCGGCCGGTGCGCGTCGACCCGCAGGCCTACGTCGCCCACTACGGCGACGTGCGCAACAAGCTGTCCACCGCCGTGGGCTGGCGGGACATGGTGGGACGCGGCTCCGGCGAGGCGTTCCAGCTGGAGCTGAGCGGCAGCGGCACGGTGTTCGTCCAGGCCTCGGAGGAGAAGCTGTGAGCACGGTCCACCACGACCCGGCGACGCTGCCGGCCGACGACAACGTCAACGCGTACACCTTCTGCGTGGAGCTCAAGGGCAGCCAGTGGTTCCTGCAGAAGGGGAAGATGATCGCCTACTACGGGACGATCGATTTCAACGGGATCGGGCACGGCCGGCTGGACCGTCTGATGCGCACCTCGTTCCATTCGCCTCTGCACGCGAGCGACTGGGTCGTGGCGGAGGGCTCGGGCAAGATGCTCCTCGCCGACCGGGCCTTCGACGTGAATTCGTACGACCTCGAAGACGGCAATCTGACCATTCGCTCGGGCAACTTGCTCGCTTTTCAGCCAAGCCTCGCACTCAAGCAGTCGATCGTGCCGGGCTTTCTGACCCTGATCGGAACCGGAAAGTTCGTGGCCGCGTCGAACGGTCCGGTGGTGTTCATGGAACCGCCGATCCGGGTCGACCCCCAGGCCCTGGTCGGCTGGGCGGACTGCCCGTCCCCGTGCCACCACTACGACCATGGGTACATGACCGGCCTCCTGGGCGGTCTACGTGCGATGACGGGGCTCGGCGGGGCCTCCGGGGAGGAGCACCAGTTCGAGTTCGTGGGCGCGGGGACGGTGCTGCTGCAGTCCAGCGAGGCACTGATGCCGGAGCAGGCCGCGGGGGCTCCTCCGCAGCAGGCGGGGGTGCCCGGCGGCGGGGCTCCCGGAGCGCCGGCGGGCCGCTCCGGGGTACCGGGGCTTCCCGGACAGCTGGGGGACCTCCAACGCCGCTTCGGGCTGTGAGCGGTAACCTGCGGAGTGTGACATCGAACGCGTGCGCACCGTCACCGTCACGGCAAACCCCTCACTAGTTCGCCTTTCAACATTTTAGGTAGACTTCATTCATGGAGACCGAGACGGCCACTCGCTGGCTGACCGATACGGAGCAGTGTGCCTGGCGCACCCACCTGGAGGTCAACAGGCTGTTGACGCACCAGCTCGAGAAGGACCTGCAGCCGTTCGGCCTGACAATGAACGACTACGAGATCCTGGTGAACCTCTCCGAGTCGGAGGGCGAGAGAATGCGGATGAGCGACCTGGCCACGGCCACGATGCAGTCCAAGAGCCGCCTCTCCCACCAGATCACCCGCATGGAGAACGCGAACCTGGTCCGGCGTGAGAACTGCGAGTCCGACCGCCGCGGGCTCTTCGCCGTGCTGACCGAGCACGGCATGGCGACGATGCGGAAGGTCGCGCCGCACCACGTGGCCTCCGTGCGCAGGCACTTCATCGACCTGCTGGCCCCGGAGGACCTGACGGAGCTGGACAAGGCGCTCAGGCCCATCGCGGAGCACCTGCGCACCCAGCGGGGACGTTCCTGATCACGCCCCTGGGGGGCGCGGAGCCCCGGGGACCTTCCAGACCTTCCCTCTAGGCACTCGGCAGGCGGAGCTCGAAGCGGGCGCCGCCTGCCGGTGCGTCGTGCACCGTGAGCGTGCCGCCGTGCCGTACGGCCACGTCGCGGGCGATGGCCAGCCCGAGACCGGCCCCGCCGTCGTCCCGGCTGCGGGCGGCGTCGAGCCGTACGAACCGCTCGAAGATCCGCTCCCGGTCGGCCGCCGGCACGCCCTCGCCGTCGTCGGCCACGGCGACCACCGCCGCCGTCCCGTCCCGCCGCACGGACACCTCCACCGCACGGCGGGCGTGCCGCTGGGCGTTGTCCAGCAGATTGGCCAGCACCCGCGCCAGCTGTCCCCGCGACCCGGCCACCTCCACCGCGGCCTCGCCCCGCACCCTCACCCCGCTGCGGCCCTCGGCGGCCTCCCGCGCGAGCGCCGTGAGGTCGACCCGGCCGTCGGCGGGCCGCTCCCCCGCGTCCAGCCTGGCCAGCAGCAGCAGGTCTGCGGCGAGCCGCTGGAGCCGGACGGTGTCCTCCACGGCGCCGTCGAGGTCCAGCAGCTCGGGGTGGGCGGCGGCCACCTCCAGCTGGGTGCGCAGCGAGGCGATCGGGCTGCGCAGCTCGTGCGAGGCGTCCGCGACGAACCGGCGCTGCCGCTCCACCGAGGACTCCAGCGCGGCGAGCGTCTCGTTGGTGGTCGAGGCGAGCCTCGCCACCTCGTCGTGGGTGCCCGGCACCGGGACGCGGCGGGCCAGGTCCTCGCTGGCGGTGATCGCGGCCATCTCGCGCCGGATGCCCTCCACCGGGCGCAGCGCACGCCGGGTGACCAGCCAGGTCACCCACGCCACGACCGCGAGCAGCAGCGGGAAGCCGATCAGCATCACGGTCAGCGCGGTGTTCACGGCGCCGTGTTCGGCGGACAGCGGGGCGCCGGCGTAGACGGTGAGCCGGCCCCGGTCGTCGGTCTCCACCGGGACGGCGGCGAAGCGGTAGTCCTCCGTGTCCCCGTCGACGGTCGCCGAGCCGTCGCTGACGGTGATCCGGTCGCCGATCTCACCGGGGTCGAGGGACTCGCCGGAGTCGTCGTCGGCGTCGTCGTCCCCCGCGCTCGGGGCGGCGGCGGGCCGCGGCTTCACCGCGCCGGTGCCGGTGCCGCTGATCCGCTCCAGGTCCTCGCTGGCGGCGACCAGCACGCCGTCTTCGTCGACGACCTGCACGGGCCGGTCGTCCACGTCCAGCGACAGGTCCGCGTACGGCGTCCCGACGGCCAGCTCCGTCGCCACCTCCCGCGCCGAGCGCTCCGCCTGGGTGCCCGCCTCGCCGAGCAGGTTGGAGCGCAGGGACAGCAGTACGGCGGTGCCGGCCGCGACGAGGGCGACGGCGACCACGAGGGTCGCGGCGAGCGTGGCACGCGCCCGGACCGAGCCGAAGAGGCGGCTCACCGCCCGGTCTCCAGCCGGTAGCCGGCGCCGCGCACGGTGCGGATCAGCTCGGCGCGCAGCTTGCGTCGCAGCGCGCTGACGTACACCTCGACGATGTTGGGGTCGCCGTCGTAGGCGAAGTCCCAGACGTGCTCCAGGATCTCCGCCTTGGACACCACCTGCCCGGCCCGCAGCACGAGCTGCTCCAGGACGGCGAACTCCTTGGCGGTGAGCGTGACCTCGTCCTCGCCGAGGAAGACCCGGCGGGCGGCGGTGTCGACCTTGAGGTCGCCGTGGACGTGCACGGGCGGGGACCCGGCGCCCGGCCCCCGCCGCAGCAGGGCCTTCACCCGGGCGACGAGGACGACGTAGGAGAAGGGCTTGGTGAGGTAGTCGTCGGCGCCCGTGTCCAGGCCCTCGGCCTCGTCGTACTCGCCGTCCTTGGCGGTGAGCATCAGGATCGGCACGTCGTGCCCGGCGGCGCGCAGGGCCGCGCAGACCCGGTAGCCGTTGAGGCCGGGCAGCATGATGTCGAGGACGACGAGGTCGTACACCCCCTCGCCCGCCCGGTGCAGTCCCTCCAGGCCGTCGTGGACGACGTCCACGGCATACCCCTCCGCGGTGAGGCCCTTGGCGAGCGACACGGCGAGACGCTTCTCGTCCTCCACGATCAGGATGCGCATGGCTAAAGAGTGGCAAAGCCCGGCTGAAGATCCCTTCAGGCGGCTTCAGCCGGGCCTCAGCGTCGGTCCACGACAGTGAAGGCACCGGAACCGCTGGACTCTGGACGACTCGGAGGAAACCGCATGAAGCGCAACATCGTGATCGCCGCCGTCACCGCCGCCGCCCTGATCGGAGGCGGTACGGCGACGGCGCTGGCTACGACGGGGGACGACGACCGGCGCGAGGCGCCGGTGGACTCCGGGGCCGCCGCAGCGAAGGTGACGGCCGCCGAGGCCGTCGACTCCGCCCTCAAGGACACCCCGGGCACCGCCGTCGCCGCCGAGCTGGACGACGAGGACGGCGCCTCGGACGACGACGACGGCGACGACGGCCGGGAGCGCGCGGCCTGGGAGGTCGACGTCCTCTCCGGCGACGGCACCTGGCACAGCGTCCGCGTCGACCCGGCCACCGGCAAGGTCCTCGGCTCGGAGCGGGACGACGACGAGGACGACACGGCCGAGGTGCGGGCCGCGCTGAAGGGCACCTCCGTCGACGCCGCCGAGGCCGCGAAGGCGGCGGCCGGCCACGGAACCGTCCTCTCCGTCGAGCTGGACGAGGACGGCCACCACGGCGACGGCAAGCCCGCCTGGGAGGTCGAGACGCGGGCCGCCGGCAAGGACGGGCAGGACGGGCGGGACTGGCGGGTCGACCCGGGGACCGGCAAGGTCACGGCCGACCGCGCACAGGACGCCCAGGGCTCTCAGGACTCGGACGACGCGGACGACGCGGACGACGCCGACGACTCCGGCACCTCCGACGACGACTGAGCGGCCCCTGTGCCGGACCGGGCCGGACCGCGGCGCCGCCCCGGCACCAGTGCCGCCGCCGCGGCGACCGCGCCGGACACCGCGAAGCACACCGGCAGGGGCAGCCGTTCCACCAGCAGGCCCACGGCGGCGGCCCCGGCGGAACCCCCGGCGTTCACGGCGGTGTTGCACCAGGCACCCGCCCGGACCCGGAACCCGGGTTCCACGCTCTCGTCGGCGATCAGGTACGCCGTGGTCAGCGCCGGGGCCACGAACAGCCCCGCGCACATGACGGCCAGGAGCAGCGTGCCGAGTCCGGGCGTGAGGCCCGCGGCCGCCAGGCAGACACCGAGACCGGCCGCGAAGAACGGGAGCCTGGTCCGGGTGGAGGAACTCCAGGCGACGGCGCCGTTGACGAGACCGCCGACCGCGCTGCCCACCGACAGCGCCGCGAGCACCCAGGCGACGGCGCCGTCCCCGAGGTCGCGCTCGCCCGCGTAGGCGACGACGAGGAGGTCGACGGCGCTCACCGAGACGCCGACGGCCGCGGCGACGACGACGGGCTGGAGCAGGGACCGAGCCTGTCCGGTGCCGCCCGGGGTCGCGGGGGCGGTGTCCTTCCGCCGTGGCGCCGGACGCAGCGCGGCGGCCGCCGGTGAGGTGACGAAGGCGAGGGTGCCGACCGCCACCAGCACCGCGCTCAGCACGACCCCGACGGTCGGCGGGGCGACGGCGACGACACCGCCGACCAGGAGCGGGCCGGAGACGAAGAGCAGTTCCTCGGCGACGCCGTCCAGGCTGTAGGCGCGCTGCAGCAGGGCGCGGTCGGGCAGCAGTTCCGCCCACAGCGCCCGCATCGTGGGGCCGAGGGGCGGCGTGCAGGCTCCGGCGCAGGCGGCGGTCACCGCGAGGACGGCCTCGGGCGTGCCCGGTTGCCGGCAGGCCGCCGCCAGCGCGCAGAGCAGGACGGCGTACAGCAGCGCCATGGGCAGCAGGGCCCGGCGCGGACCGAGCCGGTCGACGAGGGAGGCGCGGTAGGGGGACAGGAAGACGCTCGTCGCGCCGAACAGCGCCATGACCAGGCCGGCCACGGCGTACGACCCGGTGGACCGGGTCAGGGAGAGCATCAGGGCGAGGGAGACCGTGCCGTACGACAGCCGGCCGACGAGGGCGGCGGCGAAGGTACGGCGGGCATGGGGGACACGGAGCACGGCGGCATACGAGGGCCGCGGCGAGGGCGTGGGCACGGAAGGGTTCCTCGGAAGAAGGCAACAAGGGGACGCCGAAGCGCGCGACGGCCGGATGCGGCGGTCGCGTGCGGGGCGGGCCCTATGCCAAGAGGAGGAACATGCGGGTCAATGTACAGCGCGGCCCGCTCGACGACACGGCTTTTTCCAGCCCGCGCGAAGCCCCCCGAGCCGCCTGGGCCTCTCCAGCCGACCGAGGCTCCCCAGCCCGCCCGAAGCGTCCCAGCCCGTCCGAGGCTCCGCAGCCCGTCCGGCGTCTGAGGACGGGGCCGTTCAGGCCGAAGGGGGGTCTGGGGGCACGGCCCCCAGGGACGGGAAGGGAAGGGGCGGCGGGGGCGGAGAAGTCCCCGCGGACCGCAGCCCCGCCCCGCTCACCCCTCCGTCAGCCCCGCCACCAGCTCGTCCGCCGCCGCGTAGGGATCCAGCTCACCGCCGACGATCCGCTCCGCCAGCGCCCCGAGCCGCCGGTCGCCGTGCAGGTCGCCGATGCGCTCGCGCAGCGTGGTGACGGCGATCGTCTCGACCTCGCGGGCGGCGCGGGCGCGGCGGCGCTCGGCGAGGACGTCCCGCTCCTCCATCCACGCCCGGTGCTTCTCCAGCGCCTCCACGACCTCGTCGACGCCCTCGCCGCGCGCGGCGACCGTCTTGACGATGGGCGGGCGCCAGTCACCGGCGGCGCGGGCCTCGCCGAGGCCCAGCATGTGGTTCAGCTCCCGGGCGGTGGCGTCGGCGCCGTCCCGGTCGGCCTTGTTGACGACGTAGACGTCGCCGATCTCCAGGATTCCGGCCTTGGCGGCCTGGATGCCGTCGCCCATGCCGGGGGCGAGGAGGACGACCGAGGTGTCGGCCTGGGAGGCGATCTCCACCTCCGACTGGCCCACGCCCACCGTCTCGACGAGGACCACGTCGCAGCCGGCCGCGTCGAGCACCCGGATCGCCTGCGGCGCAGCCCAGGCGAGGCCGCCCAGGTGGCCCCGGGTCGCCATGGAGCGGATGTAGACGCCGGGGTCGGAGGCGTGCTCCGACATCCGGACCCGGTCGCCGAGCAGCGCGCCGCCGGAGAAGGGGGAGGACGGGTCGACGGCGAGGACCCCGACCCGCTTGCCCTGCTTGCGGTACGCCGTCACCAGCGCCGAGGTGGACGTCGACTTGCCGACGCCCGGGGAGCCGGTCAGACCGACCACGTAGGCCCCGCCGGTCAGCGGTGCGAGGGCCTCCATGACCTCCCTGAGCTGCGGGGACGCCCCCTCCACCAGGGAGATCAGCCGGGCAACGGCCCGCGGCCGGCCTTCCCGGGCCTGGGCCACCAGTGAGGAGACGTCCTGCATCACAGCTCCGTTCAGCTCCGCTCAGCTCTGTTTCGCTACGTTCTCAGGCCTGCCGCGCCCTCAGGCGCCGGGGACCCGCACGATCAGCGCGTCGCCCTGGCCGCCGCCGCCGCACAGCGCCGCCGCGCCGACGCCGCCGCCGCGCCGCTTCAGTTCCAGCGCCAGGTGCAGCACCAGGCGGGCGCCGGACATGCCGATCGGGTGCCCCAGGGCGATGGCGCCACCGTTGACGTTCACCTTTTCGGTGGATACGCCGAGGTCCTTCATTGACTGGACGGCGACGGCCGCGAACGCCTCGTTGATCTCGATGAGGTCGAGGTCGCCGACCTCCAGGCCCTCCTTCTTCAGGGCGTGCTGGATGGCGTTCGACGGCTGCGACTGCAAAGAGTTGTCCGGGCCCGCGACGTTGCCGTGGGCGCCGATCTCCGCGATCCACTCCAGGCCCAGTTCCTCGGCCTTGGCCCGGCTCATCACGACCACGGCGGCCGCACCGTCGGAGATCTGCGAGGAGGAGCCCGCCGTGATGGTGCCGTCCTTGGCGAAGGCCGGGCGGAGCTTGCCCAGCGACTCGGCGGTGGTGTCGCCGCGGATGCCCTCGTCCTTGCCGAACAGCACCGGGTCGCCCTTGCGCTGCGGGATCTCGACCGGCGTGATCTCCGCGTCGAAGACGCCGTTCTTCTGAGCGGCGGCGGCACGCTGGTGGGACAGGGCGGCGATCTCGTCCTGGGCGGCGCGGTCGATGCCGAGCCGGGTGTTGTGCTTCTCCGTGGACTCGCCCATGGCGACGTTCTCGAAGGAGTCGGTCAGGCCGTCGTAGGCCATGGCGTCGATCATCTGGACGGCGCCGTACTTGTAGCCCTCGCGGGACTTGGGGAGCAGGTGCGGGGCGTTGGTCATGGACTCCTGACCGCCGGCGACGATCACGTCGAATTCACCCGCGCGAATGAGCTGGTCGGCGAGCGCGATGGCGTCGAGGCCGGAGAGGCAGACCTTGTTGATCGTGAGGGCCGGGACGTTCATGGGGATGCCGGCCTTGACGGCGGCCTGGCGCGCGGGGATCTGCCCGGCACCGGCCTGGAGCACCTGCCCCATGATCACGTACTGGACCTGGTCGCCGCCGATCCCCGCGCGGTCGAGGGCGGCCTTGATCGCGAAGCCGCCGAGGTCGGCCCCGGAGAAGGACTTCAGGGAGCCGAGCAGCCGCCCCATCGGGGTGCGGGCACCCGCGACGATGACGGACGTGGTGCCGTTCGTACCAGAGGTTCCGGACGTTCCAGAAGCTGCAGAAGACATGGGCTGCGATCCCCTTTTCCGGCCCGCACAGGCCGCGGAGTGAACGAGGGTTTACTCGAATGTACTGAGCGGTATGCCGCCCGTCACCCGGCGGTCGGTGTGATCGCGCGCACGTTGCGTAACCACCTCCGGGGCGCTGCACTGAATCCATGCTGACGCGAATCGACCACATCGGAATCGCCTGCCACGACCTCGACACGACCGTCGAGTTCTACCGTGCCACTTACGGCTTCGAGGTGTTCCACACCGAGGTCAACGAGGAGCAGGGTGTCCGGGAGGCCATGCTCAAGATCAACGAGACCTCGGACGGCGGCGCCTCGTACCTCCAGCTCCTCGAACCGACCCGCGAGGACTCCGCGGTCGGCAAGTGGCTCGCGAAGAACGGCGAGGGTGTCCACCACATCGCCTTCGGCACGGCGGACGTGGACGCCGACGCCGCGGACATCCGCGGGAAGGGCGTACGCGTTCTGTACGACGAGCCCCGGCGCGGTTCGATGGGGTCGCGGATCACCTTCCTGCACCCCAAGGACTGCCATGGCGTACTGACAGAACTCGTCACATCGGCGGCTGTTGAGTCACCTGAGCACTGACCCTCGTACATATGGGCCGGTAGGGTTGGGTGCGGTCGCCGCTCAGTCCAGGGTGACCCGGTCCTGTCATCGTGCGACGACGGGACCGCCGGGGTCGTGTTTCGGGGGGTCGGCGACGGGGCAGCAGCACATGCTCCGCCGTTGATCTGACACCATTCCCCGGGGGCACCGTCCGGCGTACGGACGGAGCTCGTTCGGGAAGATTTGCGACCAGGGGACGGATGGGACCGCGCAGTGCGGGGCTACGAGAGCCAGGAGCGAGAGCCGGCGGCTGACGTCGACCACCTCTCTCGGTTCGAGGCCGAGATGAAGCGGCTGAAGACCGAGCGGGAAAAGGCGATCCAGCACGCCGAGGACCTCGGCTACCAGGTCGAGGTGCTGCGCGCCAAGCTGCACGAGGCGCGGCGCACCATCATGTCCCGGCCCGCCTTCGACGGCGGCGACATCGGGTACCAGGCCGAGCAGTTGCTGCGCAACGCGCAGACCCAGGCCGACCAGCTGCGCGCCGACGCGGAGCGGGAGCTGAGCCAGGCCCGGGCGCAGACCCAGCGCATCCTCCAGGAGCACGCCGAGCAGGCCGCCCGGCTCCAGGCGGAGCTGCACCAGGAGGCGGTGACCCGCCGCCAGCAGCTGGACCAGGAGCTGGCCGAGCGCCGGCAGACCGTCGAGTCGCACGTCAACGAAAACGTGGCCTGGGCGGAGCAGCTGCGCGCCCGCACCGAGCAGCAGGCCCGCCGGCTCCTCGACGAGTCCCGCGCGGAGGCCGAGCAGGCCCTGAGCGCGGCCCGCGCGGAGGCGGAGCGGCTGACCTCCGAGGCCCGTCAGCGGCTGCGCAGCGACGCGGAGAGCGCCCGCGCGGAGGCCGAGCAGATCCTGCGCCGGGCCCGCACCGACGCCGAGCGGCTGCTGAACGCCGCTTCCACGCAGGCGCAGGAGGCCACCGACCACGCGGAGCGGCTCCGCAGTTCCACCGCCACCGAGTCGGAGTCCGCCCGCCGCGAGGCCCAGGAGCTGAGCCGGGCCGCCGAGCAGCGCATGTCCGAGGCCGAGGAGGCGCTGCGCAAGGCGCAGGCCGAGGCCGAGAAGGTGGTCGCCGAGGCCGAGGAGGCCGCGTCCAAGGCGCTGTCGAGCGCCGAGGCGACCAACGAGCAGCGCACCCGTACCGCCAAGGAACAGGTCGCCCGGCTGGTCGGCGAGGCCACCAAGGACGCCGAGAGCACCAGGTCCGAGGCCGAGCAGGTGGTCGCGGACGCCCGCGCCGAGGCCGAACGGATCGTCGCGGAGGCCGCCGAGAAGGCCCGCACGATCACCGCCGAGGAGTCGGCCACCCAGCTGTCCAAGGCGGCCAAGACCGCCGAGGACGTGCTGAACAAGGCGGCCGAGGAAGCCAAGCGGACCACGAAGGCCGCCACCGAGGAGGCCGAGCGGATCCGCACCGAGGCCGAGGCCGAGGCGGACCGGCTGCGCGGCGAGGCGCACGACATCGCCGAGCAGCTCAAGGGCGCGGCGAAGGACGACACCAAGGAGTACCGCGCCAAGACGGTCGAGTTGCAGGAGGAGGCGCGCCGGCTGCGCGGCGAGGCCGAGCAGCTGCGGGCCGACGCGGTCGAAGAGGGCGAGAAGATCCGCGCCGAGGCCCGCAAGGAGGCCGTGGCGCAGATCGAGGAGGCGGCGAAAACCGCCGAGGAACTGCTCGCCAAGGCCAAGGCGGACGCCGACGAGCTGCGCCAGAGCGCGACGGCGGACAGCGAGAAGGTCCGCACCGAGGCCATCGAGCGGGCGACGACCCTGCGCCGGCAGGCCGAGGAGACCCTGGAGCGCACCCGTGCGGAGGCCGAGCGGCACCGCGCGGAGGCCGCCGAGCGGGTGGAGGAGCTCCAGGCGGAGGCCGAGCGCGCCGCCCGTGAGCTGCGCGAGGAGACCGAGCGCGCCGTCGAGGCCCGGCAGGCGGAGGCCGCCGAGGAGCTGACGCGGCTGCACACCGAGGCCGAGGAGCGCCGCACCGCCGCCGAGGAGGCGCTGAGCGAGGCCCGCGAGGAGGGCGAGCGGATCCGCCGCGAGGCCGCCGAGGAGAGCGAGCGGCTGCGCACCGAGGCCGCGGAGCGGATCCGTACCCTCCAGCAGCAGGCCGAGACGGAGGCCGAGCGGCTGCGCACCGAGGCCGCCGCCGACGCGTCCGCCTCCCGCGCGGAGGGCGAGAACGTCGCCGTGCGGCTGCGCACCGAGGCCGCGAGCGAGGCGGAGCGGCTGAGGTCGGAGGCGCAGGAGAGCGCCGACCGGGTGCGGGCGGAGGCGCAGTCCGCCGCCGAGCGCATCGCGGCCGAGGCGTCCGAGGCGCTGGCCGCCGCGCAGGAGGAGGCCGCCCGGCGCCGCCGCGAGGCGGAGGAGCTGCTCGGCTCCGCCCGGCAGGAGGCCGACCAGGAGCGCGAGCGGGCCCGCGAGCAGAGCGAGGAGCTGCTGGCCTCGGCGCGCAACCGCGTGGAGGAGGCGCAGGCCGAGGCGGTACGGCTGGTCGAGGAGGCCGACCGGCGCGCCACCGAGATGGTGTCGGCCGCCGAGCAACACGCGGCGCAGGTGCGCGAGTCGGTCGCCGGGCTGCACGAGCAGGCCCAGGAGGAGATCACCGGCCTGCGCAGCGCCGCCGAACACGCCGCCGAGCGCACTCGGCACGAGGCCCAGGAGGAGGCGGACCGGGTCCGCGCCGACGCCTACGCCGAGCGGGAGCGGGCGAGCGAGGACGCCGGACGCCTCAGGCGCGAGGCGCAGGAGGAGACCGAGGCCGCCAAGTCGCTGGCCGAGCGCACGGTGTCCGAGGCCATCACGGAGGCCGACCGGATCCGCGCGGACGTCTCCGAGCACGCCCAGCGGGTGCGCACCGAGGCCTCCGACGCCATCGCCGAGGCCGAGCAGTCCGCGGCGCGCACCCGGGCCGACGCCCGTGAGGACGCCAACCGCATCAGGTCCGACGCGGCGACGCAGGCGGACACCCTGATCACCGAGGCGCGTTCCGAGGCCGAGCGGCTCACCACCGAGACGGCGGCCGAGACCGACCGGATCCGGACGGAGACGCTCGCGGAGGCCGAGCGGGTCACCGCCGAGGCGGCGAGCGAGTCCGAGCGGGTCAGGACCGAGGCGGCCACCGAGGCGGAGCGGCTGCGCACCGAGACGATCGCCGAGGCCGAGCGGGTACGGGCCGAGGCGAGCGCCCGGGCCGACCAGCTGGTCTCGGACGCCACCGGGGAGGCGGAGCGGCTGCGGGCCGAGGCCGCCGACACGGTCGGCTCGGCCCAGCAGCACGCGGAGCGCCTGCGCACCGAGGCGGACCGGGTGCGGACCGAGGCGGCGGCGGAGGCCGAGCGGGTCACCACGGCCGCCCGCGAGGAGGCCGAGCGCACCCTGGACGAGGCCCGCAAGGACGCCAACAAGCGGCGTTCGGAGGCGGCCGAGCAGGTCGACAAGCTCATCACGGAGACCGCGGCGGAGGCCGACAAGCTGCTCTCCGAGGCGCAGCAGCAGGCCCAGAAGACCACCGCGGACGCCGAGTCGCAGGCCGACACGATGGTCGGCGCGGCCCGCGCGGAGGCCGACCGGATCGTCTCGGAGGCGACCGTCGAGGGCAACACCCGGGTGGAGAAGGCCCGTACGGACGCCGACGAGCTGCTGGTGGGTGCCCGCCGGGACGCGACCGCCATAAGGGAGCGCGCGGAGGAGCTGCGCGAGCGCCTCACCTCCGAGATCGAGGAGCTGCACGAGCGGGCCCGCCGCGAGGCCGCCGAGACGATGAAGTCGGCCGGCGACCGCTGCGACGCGCTCGTGAAGGCCGCCGAGGAGCAGCTCGCCAAGGCGGAGGCCAAGGCCAAGGAGCTGGTGTCGGAGGCCAACTCCGAGGCCGGCAAGGTGCGCATCGCCGCCGTCAAGAAGGCCGAGGGGCTGCTCAAGGAGGCCGAGCAGAAGAAGGCCACGCTGGTCCGCGAGGCCGAGGAGCTGAAGGCCGAGGCGGTCCGCGAGGCCCGGCGCACGGTCGACGAGGGCAAGCGCGAGCTGGAGGTCCTGGTGAGGCGCCGCGAGGACATCAACGCGGAGATCTCCCGGGTGCAGGACGTGCTGGAGGCACTGGAGTCCTTCGAGGCGCCCGGGGGCGCGAAGGACAACGGGGTGAAGGCCGGAGCGACGGTGGGCGCCCCACGTTCGGGTGGCAAGTCGTCAGAGAGCTAGCGTCCGGCCGGGATTCGGTGTCTGCTGGAGATCTTTGGCCGGGTCACGGCGGGCTCTTCCGCGCCGGCTTTGGCAAGCCATCCACGGGTGAGCCACCCAAAAGAGGTGTCATTCTCCGTATCAAACGCGCATCCGCTCGATGACACACCGCATCGGCGCCTAGGATTCCCTCTATCACCTCACCCGGTCTCTTTCGACAGGAACCCCATGAGCGACACTTCCCCCTACGGCTTCGAGCTTGTGCGGCGTGGGTACGACCGCGCTCAGGTGGACGAACGCATCTCCAAGCTCGTCTCCGACCGTGACAGCGCTCTCACCCGCATCACCGCTCTGGAAAAGCGCATCGAGGAGCTCCACCTCGAGACTCAGAACGCCCAGGCCCAGGTCAACGACGCAGAGCCGTCGTACGCCGGTCTCGGTGCCCGGGTCGAGAAGATCCTGCGGCTCGCCGAGGAAGAGGCGAAGGACCTGCGCGAGGAGGCCCGGCGCGCGGCCGAGCAGCACCGCGAGCTGGCCGAGTCGGCCGCCCAGCAGGTGCGCAACGACGCGGAGTCGTACGCCGCCGAGCGCAAGGCCAAGGCCGAGGACGAGGGCGTCCGGATCGTCGAGAAGGCCAAGGGCGACGCCTCCCAGCTGCGCTCCGAGGCGCAGAAGGACGCGCAGTCCAAGCGGGACGAGGCCGACGCCCTCTTCGAGGAGACCCGCGCGAAGGCCGCGCAGGCCGCCGCCGACTTCGAGACGAACCTCGCCAAGCGCCGTGAGCAGTCCGAGCGCGACCTGGCCTCCCGTCAGGCCAAGGCCGAGAAGCGGCTCGCCGAGATCGAGCACCGCGCGGAGCAGCTGCGCCTGGAGGCGGAGAAGCTGCGCACGGACGCCGAGCGCCGGGCCCGCCAGACCGTGGAGACGGCGCAGCGCCAGTCCGAGGACATCGTGGCCGACGCCAACGCCAAGGCCGACCGGATCCGTTCGGAGTCGGAGCGCGAGCTGGCCGCCCTCACCAACCGCCGCGACTCCATCAACGCGCAGCTGACCAACGTGCGCGAGATGCTGGCGTCCCTCACGGGCGCCGCGGTGGCCGCCGCTCCGTCGGTCGAGGACGAGTCGGTCTCCCGCGGGGTGCCGGCCCAGCAGTCCCGCTGACGCCGTCCGGCCGGCACGTCGCGGCCGGCGCGGGGGCGTACGCCTGCTGAATATGTACGAACGAGGGCGAGGCCTTCTGTCACTGGGGTGGCAGCGGGCCTCGTCCCGTTCTAGCGTGGGCGCCATGATCGAGCTCGAGGGGCTGACCAAGCGGTACGGCGAGAAGGTGGCGGTCAACAATCTCTCCTTCACCGTCAGACCCGGCATCATCACGGGCTTCCTCGGCCCCAACGGTGCGGGCAAGTCGACCACCATGCGGATGGTGTTGGGCCTGGACCGGCCCACGGCCGGGGACGTGCGGATCGACGGCAAGCACTACGAACAGCTCAAGGACCCGCTGACGTACATCGGCGCGCTGCTCGAGGCCAAGGCGTGGCACGGCGGGCGCAGCGCCTACAACCACCTGCTGTGCCTCGCGCAGAGCAACGGCATACCGGCCGGGCGGGTGCGCGAGGTGCTGGACACCGTCGGGCTCTCCGCGGTCGCCCGGAAGAAGACCAAGGGTTTCTCCCTCGGCATGGGGCAGCGGCTCGGCATCGCCGCCGCGCTCCTCGGCGACCCGCGGATCCTGATGTTCGACGAGCCGGTCAACGGGCTCGACCCCGAGGGCATCCACTGGATCCGGAACCTGATGAAGACCCTGGCCTCGCAGGGCCGTACGGTCTTCGTCTCCTCGCACCTGATGAGCGAGATGGCGCTGACCGCCGACCACCTGGTGGTCATCGGCCAGGGCCGGCTGCTGGCGGACACCTCGATGGCCGAGTTCATCGCGGAGAACTCCCGCAGCTACGTCCGGATCCGCACCCCGCAGCGCGAGCAGCTGCTCGACGCGCTGCACGACGCCGGCGTCCCGGTCACCGAGGCGGCCGAGGGGGTGCTGGAGGTGGACGGCGACAAGTCGGAGGCCGTCGGGGAGCTGGCGGCGCGGCAGCAGATCGTGCTGCACGAGCTGAGCCCGCAGCGCGCCTCGCTGGAGGAGGCGTTCATGCAGCTGACGGCGGAGTCCGTGGAGTACCACGCGCACGACGGGCAGCCGCCCGGCGCGGTGCCGCAGCAGCACCAGCCACCGGGGCCGCCGCCGCGGCAGCAGTGGGGCAGCGACTGGAAGAGGGGTTGAGCATGGCGGCGACACAGGTCGTCCGGTCCGAGTGGACCAAGATCCGGTCGGTCGCGTCCACGGTGTGGACGCTGGGCCTCGCGGTGGTCGTCACGATCGCCCTCGGCATGCTGATCTCGGCCCTGTCGAAGAACGAGTTCGGCGACATGAGCCGACGGGACCAGCTCTCCTTCGACCCGACCTTCATCAGCTTCGCCGGCACCAGCCTCGGCCAGCTGGCGATGATCGTGTTCGGGGTCCTGGTGGTGGGCAACGAGTACAGCTCCGGCATGATCCGCACCTCGCTGGCCGCGGTGCCGCGGCGCGGCACCTTCCTGTTCAGCAAGATCGCGGTGGCCACCCTCCTCGCCCTGGTCGTGGCCATGATCACCAGCTTCGCCACGTTCTTCCTGGGGCAGACGATGCTCGGCGACCTCAAGGCGTCGATCGGCGACCCGGGCGTGCTGCGCGCGGTGTTCGGCGGCGGCCTCTACATGACCCTCATCGCGATGTTCTCGATGGGCGTCGCCGCGATGCTGCGCTCCCCGATGCTGTCGCTGGGCATCCTGATGCCGTTCTTCTTCCTGATCTCCAACATCCTGGGCAACGTCCCGGCGACGGAGAAGGTCGGCCGCTTCCTCCCCGACCAGGCCGGCAGCAAGATCATGCAGGTGGTCACGCCGATCGACGACGACGTCCCGTACGGGCCGTGGGGCGGCCTCGGCATCATGGCCCTGTGGGTGATCGCGGCGCTCGTCGGCGGATACGCGGTGCTGCGCAAGCGGGACGCGTAGGCCGGCGGACACGGAGCGCGCCGGGGCGGTCACGGGTCCCGGCGTCCTCCGTACGGCGTCGGACTTTGCCCGCGCTTGAACGGAACCGTCAGCTCCTGGATAAGCTCCTAACCCTTACGGGGGCGTGTGCCCTGCTGTCCTGAACCTTCCGATGGGTGCGGAGCATGATCGAGGCTGTCGGCCTGACCAAGCGATACGGCGACAAGACCGCCGTGCACGACCTCTCCTTCCAGGTGCGGCCCGGCGCCGTCACCGGCTTCCTGGGCCCCAACGGCTCCGGCAAGTCGACGACGATGCGCATGATCCTGGGCCTGGACAACCCCACCGCGGGTCACGTGACGATCGGCGGCCACCCGTACCGCAAGCTGCCGAACGCCGCCCGGCACGTCGGGGCGCTCCTGGACGCCAAGGCGGTGCACGGCGGCCGGGCCGCCCGCAACCACCTGCTGAGCCTCGCCCAGCTGTCGGGCATCCCGGCACGCCGGGTGGACGAGGTGCTCGGCGTGGTCGGCCTCCAGGACGTGGCCAAGCGGCGTTCCAAGGGCTTCTCCCTCGGCATGGGCCAGCGGCTCGGCATCGCCGCGGCGCTGCTCGGCGACCCCCAGGTGCTGCTCTTCGACGAGCCGGTCAACGGTCTCGACCCGGAGGGCATCCACTGGGTGCGCAACCTGATGAAGGCCCTCGCGGCCGAGGGGCGCACCGTGTTCGTCTCCTCGCACCTGATGAGCGAGATGGCGCTGACCGCCGACCACCTGATCGTCATCGGGCGCGGCCAACTGCTCGCCGACATGAGCGTGACGGCCTTCATCTCGGCCAACTCCGCCGACTTCGCGCGGGTGCGGACGCCGGACACCGAGCCGCAGCTGCGCGAGAAGCTGACCTCGGCGCTGACCGAGGCCGGCGGCCACGTGCTGCCCGAGCAGGACGGCGCGCTGCGCGTGACCGGCCTCCCCCTCCCCAGGATCAGCGACATCGCGCACGACACCGACGTGCGGCTGTGGGAGCTGTCGCCGCACCAGGCGTCGCTGGAGGAGGCGTACATGCGCATGACGCAGGGCGCCGTGGACTACCGGTCGACCGTCGACCAGAAGGCGGGGCTCCAGCAGCCCCTGCCGCCCGGCGCGCAGCCGCCGATGCCGGTGCCCGGGCAGGGCCAGGCCGGCTGGTACGCCCCGCCGCCGCCCCAGCAGGGCGGTCAGCCCTTCGCCGCGCCGGGCCTGGCTCCGGCGGGCCCGTACGGCTCTCCGGCGGCGCCCGGCGCCGTCCCGGGCGGGCAGCCGGCCAACCCGTACGCGGCGCAGCAGGCCCCGCAGGCGCCCCCGCCGCCCGCCGCGGCCCCCGCGCCTCCCGGGGCCGCCCCCGCGCCGCCCACCGCCGCCCCGGCGCCCGCCTCCGCGCCCGTCACCGACCCGACCAAGCCCGAGGACGCCCGATGAGCACGCCCCAGCCCCCGACGCAGCACCCCGCGCCCGAGTGGCACGCGGCGCCCGGTTCGCCGTACCCCACCTACACGTCGCCGATCCCTGTGGTGCGCACCAACCTGGTGCACGCGCTGGCCTCCGAGTGGACGAAGATCAAGTCGGTGCGTTCGACGATGTGGACGCTGGGCGTGTTCGTCCTGCTGGTCCTCGGCATCGGGATGCTGACCGGCGCGGTGGTGGCCGGCTCGGAATCCGACCTGGCCGGTGAGAGCGCGCTGAGCCTCGGCTTCTTCGGGCTGCTGCTCGGCAGCATGTGCGTGATCACGCTCGGCGTGCTGACCACCGCGTCCGAGTACGGCACGGGCATGATCCGCACCACCATGACCGCCTGCCCCAGCCGCGGCCGGGTGCTGGCGGCCAAGGGCATCGTGTTCTTCCTGGTCGCCTTCGTGGTGACGCTGGTGTCCGCGACGCTGGTGGGGCTGGCCCACGTGACCATGCTGGAGGGCAACGGCGCCGTCGACCCCACCGGTTCGGAGTGGCTGAAGGGCACCGTCGGCGTCTCGCTCTACGTGGCGCTGCTCGGGCTGCTCTCGCTGGCCGTGGGCTCGATCATCCGGCACTCGGCGGGCGCGATCACCATCATGGTCGGCGTCCTGCTCGCCCCGCTGGTGATCGCGCTGTTCATGTTCTCGGAGTCGCTCAAGGACGTGCAGCAGGCCCTGTTCGAGTACTCGATCCCGAACCAGATGAGCATCTTCTACGCCAACTCGCTCTCCGAGTCAGGACCCTCGGGCTGGGACCCGCTGTGGATCCTGCTGGGCGTGACCGCCGCCGCGCTCGCCGCCGCCTTCGTCCTGCTGGAGCAGCGGGACGTGTGAGGCCGCACGGCCGGGAACCCGCGGGCGGGATCCTCAGAACCTCGGCGCGTTACGGGACCGCTGCACCCGCGTGGTGCGGCGGTCCTTCGCGTTCCAGCACGCCTTGTGCCAGTGCCGCCGGTCGTCGACGCCCGCGTGGGCCGGCCAGGCCACCACGTGCGGGACACCGTCCGGGATGAGCTGGTCGCACCCGGGGCAGCGGTAGGACTTCCCCTGCGCGCTGGCGCCCGCCACGTGCCGTACGCTCCACTCCTCGCCCTGCCAGCTCTCCGAGGACTGCCAGCCGCCGTAGCGCCCGGAGCCGTCCTCGGCGCTCGGGCCGGACGGACCGGCTCCCTTGGGTCGGTTGCGACGCGGGGACACGGGACACCTCACGGAGCTATACAGGAAGCAGTGCGGCTTCCAGCCTACGCGGCACGGACACGGGTAGGCGTACGGCACCAAACACCGCAACTCCCCCGCGCGGAGTTGCCGTCCGGGCCCGTGTCCCGTTCCACAGCGGCCGATTCTGCAGACAATCCGCAAATCCCTCCGTCCGGCCGTGTCCTCGGCACGTGTCAGGCGGTTATGCCCTGCGGGGGAGCTCCACGTCGGGGCCGAGGAAGCAGGAAAAGGCAATGCGCGTAGGAAGTTTCGTGTTGGGTGCCCAGTTCCCGGGCCAGGGCCAGGGAGAGGCGCTGCACCGCGCGGTCCGCTCGGCCGAGGTCGCCGAGGAGGCCGGGCTCGACGCGGTCTGGCTGGCCGAGCACCACTTCGTGCCGTACGGCACGTGCCCGTCGGCCGTGACGCTGGCCGCGCTGCTGCTGGGCCGCACCCGGCGCATCCGGGTCGGCACCGCGGTCAGTGTGCTGCCCACCGTGCACCCCGTGGCACTCGGCGAGCAGGCCGCGCTGCTGCACGTCACGAGCGGCGGCCGGTTCTCGCTGGGCGTGGGCCGCGGCGGGCCGTGGGTGGACCTGGAGGTGTTCGGAGCGGGTCTGGAGGCGTACGAGAGCGGCTTTCCGGAGTCGCTGGATCTGCTGCTGCGCTGGCTGCGCGACCCGGCCGTCGGCGCCTCGGGGGACCGCTTCCGGTTCCGCGAGGTGCCCGTCGTGCCGCGGCCCTCGGAGTCCCTGGAGCAGGAGCCGGGCCCGGAGGTCGTGGTCGCCTGCACGTCGCCGTCGAGCGTGCGCAACGCGGCCGAGCGGGGGCTGCCGATGCTCCTCGGGATGCACGTCGGCGACGAGGAGAAGGCGGAGATGGTCGCCCTGTGGCGCCGCCACGCGCGCGAAGCCGGCCGGACCTCCGAGGAGATCCACGGCGCCGCGCACGTGTCCGCCGGGGTCTGCCAGATCGCGGACCGGCGCGCGGACGCGGCCGAGACCCTGCTCAAGGCGATGCCGGGCTGGCTGCGGCAGGGTCTCGGCGCCCATGTCACGGTGGACGGCCGGACCCGGCGGATGCGCGACCCGCACGAGTACACCGAACTGCTCTGCGGGCTGCACCCGGTGGGCACGCCCCGGCTGTGCGCGGACCGGCTCGCGGCGACCGGCGAGCGGACCGGCATCTCCCGCTTCGCCCTGCTCGTGGAGGGTTCGGGAGACCTGGCGGCGACCGAGGAGAACGTGCGGCGGCTCGGGGCCGAGGTGCTCCCCCGGCTCCGCTGAGCCCGCGGGCGGGGAGCTTGCCGCTCCGGTACAGAACTGCACCTCCCGCGTACGGAGCGGCAAGCGGGTTTCCCAAAAGACGTCAGCAGTCGCGCAGTTCGGGCGACTGGTTCAGCAACTGGCTGCGCACCGAGGTGAACTTGTTCAGCGTCTCGTCGACGGAGGAGTCCAACGGGAACACCGCCACCCGGTGGCAGTTCTGGAAGGCCAGCCGCACCCCGAAGTGCCGCTGCAGTGCACCGCGTATGGCGTCACTCGCGAGCGCACGCAGGAGCTGGCCGCGCGCCTGCTCGTCCGGCGGGGGCGTCTGGTTGTCGGCGAACGCTCCGCCGTCGACCTTCAGCTGTGCCACCAGGGAGCTGACCATCTCCCATGCGTAGGGCAGGGAGGTCCGGACGCAGTCGACGAAGTCTGCTTCGTCGACCTCGCCTCGCTCGGCCTGTTCGAGTAGGGCCGGTGAGACGTCGAGCGACATGGGTTCTCCTCTCGCACCCCCGATTGGCAGGGGTTGCCGGACAGTTGAGGGAGTTCGCGATTCCGAACACGCTGCGTACACGGTTCGCGACCTCCCGTTCAATACCGTAAGCAACCGATCGTGACGGCACCAGGAGAATGCCCAGATGGACACCATCCGGTAGGCCCACAATCGGCCAGTGCGCAAGACGGGTCCAATGGGAGAAGTGGGACAGCGTGCCGGGGGGTCGCGGGACGGCCGGGCATGGGCGAATCGCGTCGGACCGGGCGCGTCGAGTAGCGTTGCCGACCATGCGTCTCGTCATTGCCCGCTGTTCCGTCGACTACGCCGGACGGCTCACCGCCCACCTGCCCTCGGCCCCCCGGCTGATCCTGGTCAAGGCGGACGGCAGCGTCTCGATCCACGCCGACGACCGGGCCTACAAGCCCCTCAACTGGATGTCGCCGCCCTGCACCCTGAAGGAGGGCACGGGCGAGGAGGAGGGCGTCTGGACCGTCGTCAACAAGGCGGGCGAGAAGCTCATCATCACGATGGAGGAGATCCTCCACGACTCCTCGCACGAACTGGGCGTCGATCCCGGCCTGATCAAGGACGGCGTGGAAGCGCACCTCCAGGAGCTGCTCGCCGACCGCATCGACACCCTGGGCGAGGGCTACACCCTCATCCGCCGCGAGTACATGACCGCCATCGGCCCGGTCGACATCCTGTGCCGGGACGCCCAGGGCGGGACCGTCGCCGTCGAGATCAAGCGGCGCGGCGAGATCGACGGCGTGGAGCAGCTCACCCGCTACCTGGAGCTGCTGAACCGCGATCCGCACCTCGCCCCCGTGCGCGGTGTCTTCGCCGCCCAGGAGATCAAACCGCAGGCCCGCGTGCTGGCCACGGACCGCGGCATCGGCTGCCAGGTGCTGGACTACAACGCCCTGCGGGGCATCGAGGACGACAAGCTGCGGCTGTTCTGAGGGGACGTCACGCGGCAGGTACGGAGCAGGGCCGGGTCCGTGGGTCGGACCCGGCCCTTCCTCGTACGTCGCCGCCCGCACGGCGGGGTCAGATGATCTGACCGGTCTCCGTGTCCGAGCCGGCCGGTGTGCCCGTCGCGCTGCCGGTGCCGCTCTGCGCGGCGGTGGGGGCGTCGGCCGGAGAGCTGGCGGCGGTGGGGCTGACGGTGCCGTCGGCGCTGTTGGAGACGGGCGGCGTGGTGGTCGGCGAGTCGGGGTCGCTCGGGGAGGTGCCGGGGTCCGTGGGTTCCTCGCTGCCGGGGTCGGTCTCGGAGTCCGTGGGGTCCGGCGAGGACGTCGGGCCGGTCGGCTCGTCCGAGGTGGGCGGCTCGGGGGACGAGGGCGGGTCGTGCGGCGAGCCGGTGTCGTCCGGGCTCGCGTCGTCCCCGGGGTCACCGCCGCTCGTACTGCTCGGCCCGTTCGACGGCTCGCCCGACCGGGTCGGGGCCGGGTCGTCGGAGGTGCCGGGGGTGCCGTCGGGGCCCGAGTCGGTCGGTCCCGCGGACGTCTCCCGTCCCCCGCCGTCGTCGGAGGGCCGGTCGTCGTCCAGGTCGCCGTCGTCGAAGTTCTGGCTGACCGACGGATTGACGCCGACCTCGTCGGAGGGGTCGCCGGCGTCGTTCTCGGAGGTCGCCCCGAGGGTCACCACGGTGCCGAGCACGGCGACGAGCAGCGCGCCCGCTCCGGCGGCCACCAGGTTGCGCCGGGCGAAGCCCTTGATGCCGCCGGCGACCGTGCGCGCCGGCTCCTCGTCGGACCCGCGGCGGGTGACGAGGGTCGGGGACTGCGGGGGCGGTTGGAGCGGCGGGAAGGGCGCGGGGACTCCCGCGGACGGCGAGACCGACTCCTCGTTGCGGGCGTCGGGCACCTCCTCCGCCACGGTCGGGCCGAGGCCGGCGCCGGCGACACCCGTCCCGGCGGCTGCCCCGGGCACCGCGAACGCGCCCGCGCCGCCGCTCGGGCCGGGGGTGTCCCCGGTGCGGTCGGCGACCAGTGCGAGGGCGCGGCGGCCCGCCACGGCGCCGCGCTTGTCGGAGAGCGCGCCGCGCAGCCCGATGGAGGCCTCCAGCTCGGCGCGCGCCCGGTCCAGCCGGTCCTCGCACAGGGCGAGGACACCGAGTTCGTGGTGGAAGTAGGCCTGTTCGGCGACGTCCCCGGCGAGCCGGGACGCCTCGGTGCCGGAGCGCAGCGCCCGCTGCCAGGCGCTCCAGTGCAGTCCGGCGGCGAACGCGGGCGCCGCGGTGCGGGCCAGCTGCACGGCCGGGCTCTCCTGGTCGTCGGCGGTCCGCGTCGTCGCCGGGACCAGCACGGCCAGGGCGGCCAGGACCGCGTCGGCCTCCGCGCACACCCGCTCCGGGGTGACCGAGGGGTGGCCGGCCCACCAGGCGTAGTGCTGGGCGGCGGCCAGGGCCCGCTCCCGTACGTCGTCGGCGTACCCGGCGCTCTCCAGCTGGGTGAGCACACCGGCGGCCAGCCGGTAGCGGGAGCCGACCGGGGAGACCAGTCCGCAGTCGGCCAGCTCGCCGAGGGCGGCGTCCGCGTGGGTGTCGCCGACCAGCGCGGGCAGGTGCGCCTGGTGCGGCACCTCGCCGCCGAGCGCGACGGCGAACTCCAGGGTGGCGCGCGCGGCGGCGCTGAGCCGGGAGGCGAGCAGCGGTGCGGGCGCGGCGGCCTCGCCGAGGGACGGCAGGGGGACGTCGTCGGTCTCGGCGGGATCGTAGGGGGTGTCGTCGGCCGGGCGGGCGTCGGCGAAGACGCCGAACTCGTCGACGGCGTCGGCGCCGGCCCGTTCCCGGTCCCGGCGGCGCAGCAGGGCGCCGGCCTGGACGAAGCGCAGCGGCAGGCCCTCGGACTCGAACCAGAGGTCGCCGGCCCAGTTGGCCTCGTCCTCGGTGAGGGTGCGGCCGGCGGCGCGCTCCAGCAGCACAACGCCGTCGGAGCGGTCCAGCCCGGTGAGGAAGACCTCCTCGACGGCCGAGTCGGCGGAGGGTGCGGGCACGTCCGGGGTGGCGCCGAGGAGGAAGGCGCACTCGGGGGTGGCGTCGAGGAGTTCGTCGAGGGCGGCGCCGCCGAACTCGACGTCGTCCAGGACGACGACCGCGCCCACCTCGCGCAGGTGCCCGAGGAGTTCCGTGCGGTCCGGGCGGTGCAGGGGCGCGCGGTGGACGGCGCGGAAGAGGTCGTGGAGCAGGCCGTCGGCGGTGCGGTGGTGGCCGCTGAGCCGGACGACGCCGTCGGGGGCGAGACCCGCGCAGTCCTCGGCGACGACGTCGAGGAGGCTGGTGCGGCCGGAGCCGGCCGGGCCGGTGAGGCGGACGGAGCGGCCGCGGGCGAGCAGCCGCACCAGGCGTTCGCGTTCGTCCTCGCGGGCCAGCAGGCCCAGGACCGTGCGGACCGGCCCGGGCGGGACGGGCGGGCGCGCGGCGCGCTCGGCCTCGGCGCGCTCGGCCGCGGTGAGCTTCTCGGGCCGCTCGGGCCGCTCGGTGGGCGGGCAGACCTCGATCTCGCTGCCGTCGACGGGGTTGACGGTGAGCAGGAAGTCGCCGGACACCAGTCGCACCGTGCGGGCGAGGGCCGGCGCGTGCTGTCCGAAGTCGGAGGTGAGGGGATCCCTGGGCGGGCGCGGGCGCGACGGCTGGTGGTCGCCGTCCTGGCCGTACTCCTCAGGGCCCCGGTCGTTCGGGTCCATAGGTTCCTAGCCCCCCAAAAGCGTCGTGTGCAGGGCCCCGGTCGGGACCACCCTCCCGGCCTTGCCGCACACCGCGCTGTCGCTTCTGGTCCGGGCCCGCCGGTGGGTCGCAAGTGAGCGGGCAGCCAGACCCTAAACCTTCGCCCAGTATCTCCGACAGCCCGGGGTGCCGGACCGCCCGAGAGGTCACGGTCTCGTGAGGATTGCGTGTGTCGGACGTGTGGCCGCGCTCTTCACACCCGGGGCAGGGTCTCCACGCCGATGCCGCCTTCGATGGCCAGGATCCGGTGCAGCCGGGTGGCCACCAGCAGACGCTGCATCTGCGGCGGCACGCCGCGCAGCACCAGGCGCCGGCCGCAGCGGCCGGCCCGCCGGTGGGCTCCCATGATCACGCCGAGTCCGGTGGCGTCCCAGGAGTCCAGCTCGGACAGGTCCAGCACCAGGTCGCCGACTCCGTCGTCGACGGCCGAGTGCAGGACCGTACGGGCGTCCGCCGCGCTGCGGACGTCGAGGCGGCCCCCGACGACCAGCTCGACGTGGTCGCCCCTGATGTGCATATGCGCTCCCCGGCGTGCGTCTTCTCTTCGTCGTCTCTGCGTGGTGATCTCTGGGCGGCAACAGGTGTTGCACCCTCTGACTGGCCGGAACGACCGGAGGTTGCCGCCTGTAAGCGAACCGATACCGAATTCACCCCGGCGTGTGATGTCCGCCGGGACGGGTGCGACCTCAGTGCTTGTAGAAGCCCTGCCCGCTCTTGCGGCCGATGTCACCGGCGTCCACCATCCGGCGCATCAGCTCCGGCGGGGCGAACTTCTCGTCCTGGGACTCGGTGTAGATGTTGCCCGTGGCGTGCAGCAGGATGTCGACGCCCGTCAGGTCGGCGGTGGCCAGCGGTCCCATGGCGTGGCCGAAGCCGAGCTTGCAGGCGAGGTCGATGTCCTCGGCGGTGGCGACGCCCGACTCGTACAGCTTCGCCGCCTCGACGACGAGGGCGGAGATGAGACGGGTCGTCACGAACCCGGCGACGTCGCGGTTGACGACGATGCAGGTCTTGCCGGTGGACTCGGCGAACTCCCGCGCGGTGGCGAGCGTTTCGTCACTGGTCTTGTAGCCGCGCACCAGCTCGCACAGCTGCATCATGGGGACCGGCGAGAAGAAGTGGGTGCCGACGACCCGCTCGGGGCGCTCCGTGACTGCCGCGATCTTGGTGATCGGGATCGCGGAGGTGTTGGACGCGAGGATCGCCCCGTCCTTCACCAGCTTGTCCAGGGTACGGAAGATCTCGTGCTTGACTTCCAGTTTCTCGAAGACGGCCTCGACGACGACGTCCGCGTCGGCGGCGGCGTCCAGGTCGGTGGTCGCGGTGATGCGCCCGAGGGCGGCCTCGGCGTCGTCGGCGGTGAGCTTCCCCTTGGCGACGAACTTGTCGTAGGAGGCCCTGATGCCGTCGGTGCCGCGCCGCAGCGCCTCGTCGGTGACGTCGCGCAGGACGACGTCCCAGCCCGCCTGAGCGGAGACCTGGGCGATGCCGGACCCCATGAGACCGGCTCCGATGACGGCGAGCTTCCGTGCCACTGTGCGACTCCCCTGATACGCGCTGATTCTCGTCTCTCGGCCGGAGATTAGCGGGCGTGAGGCGCTGTGTGACCGGTTAGTAACGCGCGTCACGTCTCAAATGACGGACGTCACACCGAGGGGTGTCGTCCGGGTGTCACTCGGCGCCCCGTACGGCGTAGTTGAGCACCTTCTCGCTCAGCAGGTCCTCCATCTCGTCCAGCAGCACGAGGACGTCGCGGGACACTTCGGCGGGTTTCCCGCCGGCCGTCATGCGGCGGCCGATGCTCGCCATCACCGTGCTGTGCAGCCAGCTGATCTGACCCGCCATCAGCGAGGGGACGGGCTCGTCGTCCGGGGCGCCGGTCTCCTCGCGCAGGGTGCGCTCGAGGTCGTCCTGCACCTCCTGGCCGATCGCCCAGAGCCGGGAACGCAGCGCGGGCGAGGAGTGGATGACGCCCATGAAACGCGCATATCCGTCCATCAGGCCGATCCGGGGCGAAACCGACTCGACCTCCTCGCGCAGTTCCCGGAGCACGGCCCGAGCGGCCGACTCCCCGTCGCGCCGGCCGCGCACCCACCGCGACAGCCGGTCGACCACGCCCCTGGAGCGGTCGAGGAACAGGTCCTCCTTGGCCGGGAAGTAGTTGTAGACGGTGTTGACGGAGACGTTCGAGGCGTCCGCGACCTCCGCCACCGTCACGGCCTCGAAGCCGCGCTCCAGGAACAGCCCCGTGGCGACATCCGAGATGTACTGCCGGGTCTGCCGCTTCTTCCGTTCCCTGAGTCCCTCGGCCATGCCCGCATCCTAGCCGCGCCGGCCTCATCGACTGATGTCGATGAAAACTTGGGGCCATTGCAAAATTTCAGTGTCTCTGTTTTTCTGGGCGGCATGGCAATCATCAGTACGGCCCGGCTGGCCCGCACCTTCACGACGAAACGCGGCCCGGTCGAAGCGGTGCGCGGCATCGACCTCACCGTCCGCGAGGGCGAGATCCTGGGCCTGCTGGGGCCCAACGGCGCGGGCAAGACCACCACCCTGCGGATGCTCACGACGCTGCTCGCCCCCACCGGCGGCGTGGCCACCGTCGCCGGGCACGACCTGGCGACCGACCCGGCCGGGGTGCGCGCGGCCTGCGGTTACGTGGCCCAGTCGGGCGGCTTGGACACCCAGATCACGGTGCGGGAGGAGCTGGTCACCCAGGGGCGCCTGTACCGCCTGCCCCGGGCGCGGGCCGGTGAGCGCGCCCGGGAACTGGCCCGCGACCTGGACCTCACCGAGCTGCTCGACCGCAAGTGCGGCACGCTCTCCGGCGGGCAGCGGCGCCGGCTGGACATCGCGATGGCGCTCACGCACCGCCCGAAGGTGCTCTTCCTGGACGAGCCGACGACCGGCCTTGACCCGGGCAGCCGCGCCGGCCTGTGGGACCTGGTCCGCCGGCTGCGCGACGAGTACGGCACCACGGTCTTCCTGACCACCCACTACCTCGACGAGGCCGACGCCCTCTCCGACCGCCTGGTGGTCGTGGACGGCGGGGTGGTGGCCGCCGAGGGCACGCCCGCCGCCCTGAAGCAGGAGTACGGCGGCTCGCCGGAGGCCTCCCTCCAGGACACGTTCCTGGCCGTCACCGGCCGCGGCACCGCCCCGGCCGACGCCGCCCCCACGACCGTATGAGACACCGAGGACCCGAGGACCCGAGAATCCCGATGCTGCTCCACGACACCGGCCTGATCTACGGCCGCTACCTGCGCCAGTCCCTGCGTTCCCGCTTCGCGCTGCTGTTCGGCGTGCTGATGCCGCTGCTGTACCTGCTCTTCTTCGGCCCGCTGCTGACCGACCTGCCGCTCGGCGGGCGGGGCAGCTCCTGGCAGGTCCTCGTCCCCGGCCTGCTGCTGCAACTCGGGCTCTTCGGCGCCTCCTTCGCGGGCTTCTCGATCATCATCGAGAACGGTCAGGGGGTGGTGGAGCGGATGCGGGTCACGCCCGTCAGCCGGCTCGCGCTGCTGCTCGGGCGGGTGCTGCGGGACGCCACCGTCTTCGCCTTCCAGGCGGTGCTGCTGGTCCTCGCGGCCCTGGTGATGGGCCTGCGCGCGCCGCTGCCCGGCGTGCTGATCGGCTTCGTGTTCGTCGCCCTGCTGACGGTGTCGCTGGCGTCGCTGTCGTACGCGCTGGCGATGAAGGTCCGCACCCCGCAGGAGTTCGGGCCCGCGGTCAACGCCCTCACCATGCCGTCGATGCTGCTGTCCGGTCTGATGCTCCCGATGACGCTCGGCCCGGCGTGGCTCGACGTGCTCTCGCACCTGATGCCGTTCCGCTATCTGGTGGACGCGGTGCGGGACGCGTATGTCGGCTCCTACGCGACGGCGCACATGCTGTACGGCACCCTGGTGGCCCTCGGCTTCACCGCGCTGGCCGTGACGGTGGGCACACGCGTGTTCCGCACCGCCGGGGCCTGACTACGCTGGCCGGATGGTCAACCTGACGCGCATCTACACCCGGACCGGCGACCAGGGCACCACCGCCCTCGGTGACATGAGCCGGGTCCCCAAGACCGACCTCAGGATCTCCGCGTACGCCGACGCGAACGAGGCGAACGCGGTGATCGGTACCGCCCTCGCCCTCGGCGGCCTGTCCGAGGACGTGGTCAAGGTCCTCGTCCGCGTCCAGAACGACCTGTTCGACGTGGGCGCGGACCTGTCCACGCCGGTGGTGGAGAACCCGGAGTACCCGCCGCTGCGGGTGGAGCAGTTCTACGTCGACAAGCTGGAGGCGGACTGCGACCGCTACCTGGCCGAGGTGGAGAAGCTCCGCTCCTTCATCCTCCCCGGCGGCACCCCCGGCGCGGCCCTGCTGCACCAGGCGTGCACGGTGGTCCGCCGGGCGGAGCGCTCCACCTGGGCGGCGCTGGAGGTGCACGGCGAGTCGATGAACCCGCTCACCGCGACCTACCTGAACCGCCTCTCCGACCTCCTGTTCATCCTGGCCCGGGTGGCCAACAAGGAGGTCGGCGACGTGCTGTGGGTGCCGGGCGGGGAGCGCTGAGCGCTCCGCGGGCGGGGACCGACGGCCGCCGGTCGTCTACCGCTTCGTGGTGGTCGATCGCGCCGTTCCCCGCGCCCCTTCGGGGGCGCCCTCGCCCGTCTCCGCCGACGACGTGCCCGCCGGGGCCTTCTTCGGCCAGATCAGGTACGTGAGGGCGATCAGGCCGTGGATGCCGGTGACGCGCAGGGCCGTCCACTGGAAGGACCGCAGGGACGAGACGTCGCCGTCGCCGCCGACGTACCGGACCGCGCCCTGGAGCAGGGCGCAGGCCACGGCGGCGCCCAGCAGCGTGCGCAGCCACAGCGCGCCCTCGTGCCGCGCCCGGGGCATGCCGTGGCGCGGGGGTCTGACCGGGGGCGGGCCGCCGGCCAGGCGGTGGGCGGCGTGGCCGTCGAGCCAGCGGATCGTGTAGTGGCCGTAGGCGACGGTGTAGCCGATGTACAGCGCGGCCAGGCCGTGCTCCCAGCCGGGCTCGGCGCCGGTCTTCAGGTCGTACGCCGTGACGGCGAACAGCACCAGTTCCAGCACGGGCTCGCACAGCAGCAGGACGACACCGGTGCGCCGCCACTTCAGCAGGTAGCGGGCGCCCAGGCCGAGGGCGAGCAGGACCCAGAAGCCGACCTCGCAGGCGATGATCAACGCGACGACCACGACGCACTCCCTTCGTTCACCGTTCCAGGCTCCTTCGGGAATCCGCCGGGGTCGTCGTCGCCGGTGACGAACCTCCGGTACATCGAAAGATGCAGTGCGGGACCCTTCCCGGGGATCAGGCGGGCGGCGCGGGGGCCGTGTTGGATGGGGGCATGGCCCCACGACTCCCCCGCCCGCGCCGCTTCGACGTGTACGCCGCGTCGGCCGGGCTGCTCGGCGGGCTGCTGCTGTGGGGCATCGGTCTGGGGGTGCGGCCGGCCGACGAGCCGGTCGTCCTGTTCGACGGCCGCTGGCCGCTGCTGGTACCGCTCGTCGTCATGGCGGGCTGCGAGCTGCTGCGCCGGGCCGCGCCCCGCACCGGCCTGCTGGCCGGCACCGCCGCCCTGATCGCGGACACCCTCACGCAGGGCAGCCTGGTCACGGTGATCATGTACACCGACCTGATGTACGCCGCCGTGCTGTACGGCCCGCCCGCCTCGGCCCGCCGCATCCCGTGGATCACCGGGCTGCTCACCGTGGCCGGCACCGTCGTGCCGTTCGCGCTGTGGCGGGTGCCCGAGGCGCTGCTGATCGGTGTCGCCGTCGGCATCGTGTCGTTCGCTCCCGCCTCCACGGGGCTCATCGTCCGCAGCCACCGCGAGGCCGCCGACGCCGCGCTGCTGCGGGCCGAGCAGACCGCGCTGCTCGCCGAGATGGACCGGTCCCAGGCGGTGACGGCGGAGCGCTCCCGGATGGCCCGCGAGCTGCACGACCTGGTGGCGGGCCACCTCTCCGCGATCGCCGTCCACTCCACGGCCGCCCTCTCCCTGGACGACGCGGCGACCACCCGGCAGGCGCTCGGCGTGATCCGCGAGAACAGCGTGGCCGGCCTGGCCGAAATGCGCCGCCTCATCGGCATCCTGCGGGACGAGGGCGCGGACACCGAACCGGCCGCCGCACCCACCCTCGACGGGCTCGGCGCGCTGGTCGACGGCGCCCGCGCCAACGGGCTCGACGTCACGCTCGACGCCGCCCTCGACGCCGGCCCCGGCTCCGCACCCCGCGCCGGAGCCGGCGAGAACCTGCCCGCACCGGTCGGGCTGGCCGCGTACCGCATCGTGCAGGAGTCGCTCACCAACGCGCTCAAGCACGCCGCGAAGGGGACGGTCCGTGTACGGCTCGACCGGCACCAGGGCGCCCTGCGGGTCGAGGTGACCAGCCCGTACGGCGACCGGGACACCCCGCGCGTCCCCGGCTCGGGCGCCGGTCTGGTCGGGATGCGGGAGCGGGCCGCACTGCTGCACGGCACTTTCGAGGCGGGACCGGCGCCGGGTCCCGGTCCTGCGGGCGGCACGATCTGGGCCGTACGCGCCTCCCTGCCCGTCACCGAAGGAGACTCCGCATGATCCGCGTCCTCGTCGCCGAGGACCAGTCCGCCGTCCGCGCGGGGCTGGTGCTGATCCTGGGCAGCGCACCGGACATCGAGGTGGTGGGCGAGGCCGCCGACGGCGAGCAGGCGGTGGCGCTCGCCCGCGAGCTCCATCCCGACCTGGTGCTGATGGACGTGCAGATGCCCCGCCTGGACGGCGTCGCGGCGACCCGGATCGTGGTCGGGGAGCGGCTCGCCGACGTGCTGGTGCTGACCACCTTCGACCTGGACGAGTACGTCTTCGGGGCGCTGCGGGCGGGGGCCGCCGGGTTCCTGCTGAAGAACACCGAGGCCGAGGACCTGCTCACGGCCGTGCGCACGGTGGCGGGCGGCGAGGGCATCGTGGCCCCGGCCGTCACCCGGCGGCTGATCGCCGAGTTCGCCGCGAAGCCGGTACGGGAGCCGGCCGTCGATCCGGCGGTGCTGCGGGACCTGACCCGGCGGGAGCGCGAGGTGCTGTCCTGCCTCGGCCAGGGACTCTCCAACGCCGCGGTCGCCGAGCGGCTGGACATGGCGGAGGCCACGGTGAAGACGCACGTGAGCCGGCTGCTGGGGAAGCTGGGGCTGCGCAGCCGGGTGCAAGCGGCGGTGCTGGCGCAGGAGTTGGGGATCTAGTTTCCCCTCTTCACCACCGGCCCAACCGCCGCCCGCCACATTGGTCCAGACCTATTGACCTATGGTCCAGACCTTTCTATTCTCGCGGCACTGCGGGCATGAGGCTCAGTCATGCCCTCGACAACATCCCCATATAAGGAGGCGCACATGCGCTTCAGACACAAAGCCGCGGCACTCGCAGCGACCCTGGCGCTTCCCCTCGCCGGCCTGGTCGGCCTCGCGAGCCCGGCGCAGGCGGCCACCAGCGCGACGGCCACCTTCACCAAGACGTCGGACTGGGGCACGGGCTTCGGCGGCAGCTGGACGGTGAAGAACACCGGCACCACCTCCCTCAGCTCCTGGGCCGTCGAGTGGGACTTCCCCTCCGGCACCAAGGTCACCTCCGCCTGGGACGCCACCGTCACCAACTCCGGCGACCACTGGACCGCCAAGAACGTCGGCTGGAACGGGACGCTCGCCCCCGGCGCCTCGGTCTCCTTCGGCTTCAACGGCAGCGGCCCCGGCTCCCCGTCCAACTGCAAGCTCAACGGCGGCAGCTGCGACGGCACCTCGGTGCCCGGTGACGCGGCCCCCTCCGCGCCCGGCACGCCCACCGCCTCGAACGTCACCGACACCTCGGTGAAGCTGTCCTGGTCGGCGGCCACCGACGACAAGGGCGTCAAGAACTACGACGTGCTGCGGGACGGCGCGAAGGTCGCCACCGTGACCGGCACCACCTACACGGACACCGGCCTCACCAAGGGCACCGCGTACTCGTACAGCGTCAAGGCCCGTGACACCGCCGACCAGACCGGTCCGGCCAGCGGCTCCGTGAAGGTCACCACCACCGGCGGCGGGGACGGCGGCAATCCCGGCACCGGTGACGAGGTCAAGATGGGCTACTTCACCAACTGGGGCGTCTACGGGCGCAACTACCACGTGAAGAACCTGGTCACCTCCGGCTCCGCCGCGAAGATCACGCACATCAACTACGCCTTCGGCAACGTCCAGGGCGGCAAGTGCACCATCGGCGACTCCTACGCCGACTACGACAAGGCGTACACCGCCGACCAGTCCGTCGACGGCGTCGCCGACACCTGGGACCAGCCTCTGCGCGGCAACTTCAACCAGCTGCGCAAGCTGAAGGCCAAGTACCCGAACATCAAGATCCTCTACTCCTTCGGCGGCTGGACCTGGTCCGGTGGCTTCCCCGACGCCGTGAAGAACCCGGCCGCCTTCGCCAAGTCCTGTCACGACCTGGTCGAGGACCCGCGCTGGGCCGACGTCTTCGACGGCATCGACCTGGACTGGGAGTACCCGAACGCCTGCGGACTCAGCTGTGACGAGACCAGCGCCCCGAACGCCTTCAGCAGCATGATGAAGGCCATGCGCGCCGAGTTCGGCCAGGACTACCTGATCACCGCGGCCGTCACCGCCGACGGCTCGGACGGCGGCAAGATCGAGGCCGCCGACTACGGCGAGGCCTCGAAGTACATCAACTGGTACAACGTGATGACGTACGACTTCTTCGGCGCCTGGGCGAAGAACGGCCCGACCGCCCCGCACTCGCCGCTGACCGCGTACGACGGCATCCCGCAGCAGGGCTTCACCACCGCCGACGCGATGGCCAAGTTCAAGTCCAGGGGCGTGCCGGCCGCCAAGCTGCTGATCGGCATCGGCTTCTACGGCCGCGGCTGGACCGGCGTCACGCAGGCCGCACCCGGCGGCACCGCGACCGGCCCGGCGACCGGCACCTACGAGGCGGGCATCGAGGACTACAAGGTCCTCAAGACCAGCTGCCCGGCCACCGGCACGATCGCGGGCACCGCGTACGCCCACTGCGGCAGCAACTGGTGGTCCTACGACACCCCGGCCACCATCAAGTCGAAGATGGACTGGGCGGAGCAGCAGGGCCTCGGCGGCGCCTTCTTCTGGGAGTTCAGCGGCGACACCACCAACGGTGAACTGGTGAGCGCCATCGACAGCGGCCTGAAGTAGGAACCGTCCCGTAGCCGCATTCGCCCTCCCGGTCTTCGTCCAGGGGAGGGTGAGTGCGGCTACGCCACGTTCACCCGCTGTCCGGGCGGGGCTGCCTCCAGCCACGCGAGGAAACCGGTCAGCGCGTCTTCGCTCATCGCCAGTTCGAGCCGGGTGCCCCGGTGCAGACAGGCCAGGACCACGGCGTCGGAGAGCAACGCCAGCTCCTCCTCGCCGTCCGGCACCCGGCGGCCGGCCACCTCGATCGCCGAGCGTTCGAGCACGCGGCGGGGGCGCGGGGAGTACGAGAAGACGCGGTACCACTCGACCCGGTCACTGTTGTAGCGGGCCACCCCGTAGGCCCAGCCCTTGCCGCCCGAGTCGCCCTCCTCGGGGGCGTCCCAGCGCAGGGAGCAGTCGAAGGTGCCGCCCGAGCGCTGGATCAGCCGGCGGCGCAGACCGAAGACGAAGAGCCCGATCACCACCAGGGCGACCACGATTCCGCACACAGTCAGAGCGAGGGCCATCGACACCGACCTCCTCGTCTCCTAGGTAACGGAACGGAAAAAACACCCGGATCTGCCTCAGCCGCGGCCGGGTCCGGATGACTCCGGTCCCAGCCGCGGCTGAGTGACGTCATGGCACGACGCTATCGCACAGTGCTGTGGATCAGCGTCCCGCCGCCGCGCGCAGTCGGACGTCCGCGCGGCGCTCGGCGTGGGCGTCGCCCTCCGCCTTCGCGCGCTCGAGATCGCGCTCCACGCGGTGCACGTCGATCTCGTCCGCCAGCTCGGCGGTCTCGGCCAGCAGCGACAGCTTGTTGTCGGCGAACGAGATGAAACCGCCGTGCACGGCGGCGACGACCGTCCCGCCGTCACTCGTACGAATGGTCACCGGGCCCGACTCCAGCACACCGAGCAGCGGCTGGTGACCGGGCATGACGCCGATGTCGCCGGACGTGGTGCGCGCGACGACCAGGGTGGCCTCGCCGGACCAGACCTCTCGGTCGGCCGCGACCAGCGCGACGTGCAGCTCAGCAGCCAAGGTGGCTCCTCGGGTCACCACCCGGCGGGAGAGCCGGGTGTTGGTTACAAGTCTAAGGGGCGTGCCGGAGGGGACGGGACGCGCCCGCCCCCTCCGGATGATGAGCCGTGCGGCTCACCGCGAGCCGAGGCTCAGGAGACGCCCAGCTCCTTGGCGTTGTTCTTCAGGTCCTCGATGCCACCGCACATGAAGAACGCCTGCTCCGGGAAGTGGTCGTACTCGCCGTCGCAGATCGCGTTGAAGGCCGCGATCGACTCGTCCAGCGGGACGTCCGACCCGTCGACGCCGGTGAACTGCTTGGCGACGTGGGTGTTCTGGGACAGGAAGCGCTCCACGCGACGGGCACGGTGGACGACGAGCTTGTCCTCCTCGCCGAGCTCGTCGATACCGAGGATCGCGATGATGTCCTGCAGGTCCTTGTACTTCTGCAGGATGTTCTTCACGCGCATCGCGGCCTGGTAGTGGTCCGCCGCGATGTACCGCGGGTCGAGGATGCGGGACGTCGAGTCCAGCGGGTCCACGGCCGGGTAGATGCCCTTCTCGGAGATCGGACGGGAGAGAACCGTCGTCGCGTCGAGGTGGGCGAAGGTGGTGGCCGGGGCCGGGTCGGTCAGGTCGTCCGCGGGGACGTAGATCGCCTGCATCGAGGTGATCGAGTGACCACGGGTCGAGGTGATGCGCTCCTGGAGGAGACCCATCTCGTCGGCCAGGTTCGGCTGGTAGCCCACCGCGGAGGGCATGCGGCCGAGCAGGGTCGACACCTCGGAGCCCGCCTGGGTGAAGCGGAAGATGTTGTCGATGAAGAACAGCACGTCCTGCTTCTGGACGTCACGGAAGTACTCGGCCATGGTCAGGCCGGCCAGCGCGACGCGCAGACGGGTGCCCGGCGGCTCGTCCATCTGACCGAAGACAAGGGCGGTCTTGTCGATGACGCCGCTCTCGCTCATCTCGTCGATGAGGTCGTTGCCCTCACGGGTGCGCTCACCGACACCGGCGAACACGGAGACACCGTCGTGGTTGTTGGCGACGCGGTAGATCATCTCCTGGATGAGCACCGTCTTGCCGACGCCGGCGCCGCCGAACAGACCGATCTTGCCGCCCTTGACGTACGGGGTCAGCAGGTCGATGACCTTGACGCCGGTCTCGAACATCTCGGTCTTCGACTCGAGCTCGTCGAAGTTCGGCGCCTTGCGGTGGATCGGCCAGCGCTCACCGGTGTACTGCTCGTCGACGTTCAGCACCTCGCCGAGGGTGTTGAACACCTTGCCCTTGGTGAAGTCGCCGACGGGGACGGAGATGGCCGCGCCCGTGTCGGTCACCGCGGCCTGGCGGACCAGACCGTCGGTGGGCTGCATGGAGATGGTGCGGACCAGGCCGTCACCGAGGTGCTGGGCGACCTCGAGGGTCAGCGTCTTGAGCTCACCCTCCTTGGCCGGGTCGGCCACCTCGACGTGCAGCGCGTTGTAGATGTCCGGCATCGCGTCGACGGGGAACTCCACGTCGACGACCGGGCCGATGACCCGGGCGACGCGGCCCGTGGCCGTCGCGGTCTCAACAGTGGTGGTCATTAGTTGTCACTCCCCGCGTTCGCGTCGGCCAGGGCACTGGCGCCACCGACGATCTCGCTGATTTCCTGGGTGATTTCGGCCTGGCGGGCCGCGTTGGCAAGACGGGAGAGCGTGTTGATCAGCTCGCCCGCGTTGTCGGTGGCCGACTTCATCGCGCGCCGGGTGGCGGCGTGCTTGGAGGCAGCCGACTGCAGCAGCGCGTTGTAGATGCGGCTTTCGACGTAGCGCGGCAGCAGGGCGTCGAGGACGTCCTCCGCCGACGGCTCGAAGTCGTACAGCGGGAGGATCTCGTCCTTCGCCGCCGACTCCTGCGCCACCTCTTCGAGGCTCAGCGGCAGCAGTCGGGAGTCGACCGCCGTCTGCGTCATCATCGAGACGAACTCGGTGTAGACGATGTGGAGTTCGTCCACGCCGCCCTCGGCCGTGTCCTTCTCGATGGCCTCGATCAGCGGCGCCGCGACCTTCTTGGCGTCCGCGTACACCGGCTCGTCGGTGAAGCCCGCGAACGACTCCACGACCTTGCGCTCGCGGAAGTTGTAGTGGGCCAGACCGCGCCGGCCGACGATGTACGTGTCGACCTGGCGGCCCTCACGCTCGAGGCGCTCGGTCAGCTGCTCCGCCGCCTTGATGGCGTTGGAGTTGAAGGCGCCGGCCAGACCGCGGTCGCTCGTGAGGAGCAGGACCGCGGCACGGACCGGGTTGTCCGCCTCCGTGGTGAGCGGGTGCTTCGTGTTCGACCCGGTACCGACCGCCGTGACCGCGCGGGTGAGCTCCTGCGCGTACGGCGTGGAGGCCGCCACCTTGCGCTGCGCCTTGACGACGCGCGAGGCGGCGATCATCTCCATCGCCTTGGTGATCTTCTTGGTCGCGGTGACGGATCGGATGCGACGCTTGTAGACCCGGAGCTGGGCTCCCATGAGTCAGGTCCCTTCCTTACGTCACTTGGCGACGGACGGGGCGTCCTCGCCGAGCAGCTTGCCGTCCGAGGTCTCGAACTGCTTCTTGAACGCCGCGATCGCCTCGCCGACGGCCTGCAGGGTGTCGTCGGACATCTTGCCGCCCTCGCGGATGGAGGTCATGAGGCCCTGCTCCTGGCGGTGCAGGTACTCGATCAGCTCCTTCTCGAAGCGGCGGATGTCGTTGACGGGAACCTCGTCCATCTTGCCGGTGGTGCCGGCCCAGACGGAGACGACCTGGTCCTCGGTGGCCATCGGCTGGTACTGGTCCTGCTTCAGCAGCTCGACCATGCGCTGACCGCGCTCCAGCTGCGACTTCGACGCGGCGTCCAGGTCGGAACCGAAGGCGGCGAACGCCTCCAGCTCGCGGAACTGGGCGAGGTCCACGCGCAGTCGGCCGGAGACCTGCTTCATGGCCTTGTGCTGGGCCGAGCCACCGACGCGGGAGACCGAGATACCGACGTTCAGGGCCGGACGCTGACCGGCGTTGAACAGGTCGGACTCCAGGAAGCACTGGCCGTCGGTGATGGAGATGACGTTGGTCGGGATGAACGCCGACACGTCGTTGGCCTTGGTCTCGACGATCGGCAGACCGGTCATCGAGCCGGCGCCCTCGGCGTCGGAGAGCTTCGCGCAACGCTCCAGCAGACGGGAGTGCAGGTAGAAGACGTCACCCGGGTAGGCCTCGCGGCCCGGCGGGCGGCGCAGCAGCAGCGACACGGCGCGGTAGGCGTCGGCCTGCTTCGACAGGTCGTCGAAGATGATCAGGACGTGCTTGCCCTCGTACATCCACTGCTGGCCGATGGCCGAGCCGGTGTACGGCGCCAGGTACTTGAAGCCGGCCGGGTCGGACGCCGGGGCGGCCACGATGGTCGTGTACTCCAGCGCGCCGTTCTCCTCCAGCGCACCGCGCACGGACGCGATGGTGGAGCCCTTCTGGCCGATGGCGACGTAGATGCAGCGGACCTGCTTGTTCGGGTCGCCGGTGCGCCAGTTGTCGCGCTGGTTGATGATCGTGTCGACGGCCAGCGCGGTCTTGCCGGTCTGCCGGTCGCCGATGATCAGCTGACGCTGACCGCGGCCGATCGGGGTCATGGCGTCGACGGCCTTGTAGCCGGTCTCCATCGGCTCGTGCACCGACTTGCGCTGCATGACCGTGGGGGCCTGCAGCTCGAGGGCGCGGCGACCGCTGGTCTCGATCTCGCCGAGGCCGTCGATCGGGTTGCCGAGCGGGTCGACGACGCGGCCGAGGTAGCCCTCGCCGACGGCCACGGAGAGGACCTCACCGGTACGCGAGACCGGCTGCCCCTCCTCGATGCCGCTGAACTCACCGAGGACGATGGCACCGATCTCGCGCTCCTCGAGGTTGAGGGCGAGGCCGAGGGTGCCGTCCTCGAACTTCAGCAGTTCGTTGGCCATGGCCGAGGGCAGGCCCTCGACCTTCGCGATGCCGTCGCCGGCAAGGGTGACCGTACCGACCTCCTCGCGCGAGGCCGCGTCCGGCTTGTACGACTGGACGAAGTTCTCCAGTGCGTCCCGGATCTCCTCCGGCCGGATCGTGAGCTCCGCCATCTGAGTTCCCTGCTCTCCTTGTTGGGCCCGAAGTTTCACTTGGGGGGTATTCCACGAGTCGGGACTCCCCCCAATGAGAGGTGAATCCTCTGCACGGCCCAACCAGGGCCGTCGTAAGTACGTACTGCTACTGCTCTGTTACTGCTGTGCTGTTGTAGCGACGTGCATCGCGTGAGGCTCAGCTCGCCAGCCGGCGGCCGGCGTCCTCCAGGCGGTCCGCGATGGAGCCGTTGATGACCTCGTCGCCGACCTGCACCCGGATTCCGCCGAGAACCTCGGGGTCCACGTCGAGGTTCAGGTGCATCGGACGGCCGTAGACCTTCGCGAGGGCCGCGCCGAGGCGCTGCTTCTGCGTGGCGCTCAGCGGCACCGCCGAGGTGACCACGGCGACCATCCGGTCCCGCCGGTCGGCGGCGAGCTTGGACAGGGACTCGAGTCCCGACTCCAGGCTACGTCCCCGCGGCGCGGTGACAAGGCGCGTCACCAGACGCTCGGTGGTCCGCTCCGCCCGGCCGCCGAGCAGGCTGCGCAGCAGCTCGCCCTTGGCCGCGGTGGTGGCCGACCGATTGGTGAGCGCGGCGCGCAGCTCGGTGTTGGAGGAGACGATCCGGCCGAACCGGAACAGCTCGTCCTCCACGTTGTCGAGCCGGCCCCGCTTCTGCGCGGCGGTGAGGTCGGCGGTGTTCGCCAGCTCCTCCAGCGCGTCCACCAGGTCGCGGGACTGCGACCAGCGGGAGCGCACCATGCCGGCCACCAGGTCGACGGCCTGGCCGCTGACCTGGGTGCCGAGGAGACGCTGGGCGAGCTCGGCCTTGGCCTCGCCCGCCTGCGCCGGGTCGGTGAGGACCCGACGCAGCGACACCTCGCGGTGGAGCAGCGCGGTGACGGCGGCCAGCTCGTCGGCGAGCGAGCCGGCGTCCACGGACGTGGAGTCCGTCAGCGCGTCGAGACGCTCGCGCGCGGCCGCCAGGGCCTCGCGGCTCGCTCCGTTCATCGGGTTGCCTCTGCCTTCGTCGCCTTGTCGTCCAGCTCGTCCAGGAACCGGTCGATCACACGGCTCTGGCGGGCGTGGTCCTCCAGGGACTCGCCGACCAGCTTGCCGGCCAGCTGGGTCGCCAGCTGTCCGACGTCCTGACGCAGCGCGGACGCGGCGGCCTTGCGGTCGGCCTGGATCTGGGCGTGACCGGCGGCGATGATCTCCTCACGCTGCCGCTGGCCTTCCGCGCGCATCTCGGCGATGAGCGTGGCGCCCTGCTCCTGCGCCTCCTGACGCAGGCGCGCGGCCTCGTGCCGGGCCTCGGCGAGCTGGGCCTTGTACTGCTCGAGGACGCTCTGGGCCTCGGTCTGCGCGGCCTCGGCCTTCTCGATACCGCCCTCGATGGCCTCGCGACGCTGCTCCAGAACCTTGTTGATGTTCGGGAGGAGCTTCTTGGCGAGGAAGCCGAAGACGATGACGAAGGCGATCAGGCCGATGACCAGCTCGGGCCACGGCGGGATGAGGGGGTTCTCCTTCTCACCCTCAGCCGCCAGGAAAACCAGGGCGGAAGTCACATCAATGCCTTTCGTCGAAAGGGTCGGTCGTCAGTCTTCGTCTTAGTAGACGAAGGGCATGACGAGACCGATGAGGGCGAGCGCCTCACAGAACGCGAAGCCCAGGATCTGGTTGGCGCGGATCAGGCCGGCCGCCTCGGGCTGGCGGGCGAGGGCCTGGGTGCCGTTACCGAAGATGATGCCGACGCCGACGCCGGGGCCAATGGCGGCCAGGCCGTAACCGACGGAGCTGAGCGAACCTTCGACGGCAGCAAGGGTCTGGGACATGCCAGTTCTTCCTTCTCTTTACGGACCGGTGGGGGTTGGCCACCGGACGGCTGGGGTGTGGTGCGGGACGGACTCAGTGGTGCTCGGCGAGCGCGCCCTGGATGTAGGTGCAGGTCAGCAGCACGAACACGTAAGCCTGCACGGCCTGGATGAAGAGCTCGAAGGCCGTCATGATGATCGTCATCACGAACGAGACGCCCGCGTAGGCGATGCCGATGCCGTTCAGCATGTACCAGCTGGCGATCGTGAAGAGGAGCAGCAGCGTGTGGCCCGCGAACATGTTCGCGAAGAGCCGGACGGCGTGGGTGAAGGGGCGGACGATGAGGTTCGAGAAGAACTCGATCGTCATGGCCAGCGGCAGCACCGGGCCGAGCGACTTGTCGTAGCCGGTGACGTTCTTGAAGAAGCCGACGAAGCCGTGGCGCTTGAAGGTCAGCGAGACCCACAGGATGTAGACGATCGCGGCCATGCCCGCGGGGTAGGCGATGATCGACGTCACCGGGAACTGGGCGACCGGGATGACCGACCAGAGGTTCATCATCCAGATGAAGAAGAAGAGCGTCACGACGAGCGGGACGTACTTCTCGCCTTCCTTCTTGCCGATGGTCTCGTAGACCACGCCGCGGCGGATGAAGTCGTATCCGGCCTCGGCGACCATCTGGAGCTTGCCCGGGACAACCTTCGGCTTGTTGAAGGCGGCCCAGAAGAAGCCCACGATGACGAGCGAGCCGAGCAGGGCGAGCAGCATCGGCTTGTTGAAGTACATGCCGTTGCCGTCTGCGTTGCCCCAGAGCGGCTCGAAGAGGAACGAGTGCAGGCCGGGAGCCGGGAAGCCACACCCGTCGAACAGGTGGCAGTCGGTCTCGAAGGCGAGCACCTGCGTCGGGTCAGCACTCACCGCGGGCTCCTTCATCGTGGCGCATGGGTACGGCAACCTCGTTGTGTCGGCGCGGCGCGTAACCGCTGTTCGGCACGGGACTGGTGTTTCGGGTGTGGGGGCGGCTGGGGGGCATCTCGCCTCGCGATTCAGCAGGCGTCAGCCGAGATGCCCGCGCCCGCGATGCCGCAGTTGGCACCGGACGATAGCAGGACTTCACATGCCTCTTTATCCCGGCCCTACCCCTCACGACGAGTGGCCCGTCTTTTCGGGCTTTTCGCCCTTAGGTTCGGGCTCGACGTAGAGGATCTTGGCCTTCATGTGCGCGCGCGTCTGCGCGGCGATCCACGCGAGCGTGACGGCGACCAAAGTGATCGCGAAGGACCGGGGGTTGAACAGCGTCGTGTTCTTGAACGCGGCGAGGAAGACGAACAGCAGCAGGATCTGTGCCGCGTAGAGCATCAGGCCCATCGCCTGGAAGAGGTGCGGAAGCGATTTGGCGGTGCGCTGGAGGACGTAGAGGCCGATCCCCATGAAGAGCATCGCCACCACGGTCGCGACGACGGCTCCGACCGCGCCCTTGCCGCCGGCGACCACGGCGCTGACGACGGCGGCGACAGCGCCGACGGCAGCCGTGGGCACGGCAGCCTGAAGCAGGATCCGGACGTCATTGGACGGCATGGCGGCAACTCCGCTTTCAACACACAGGGGGCAGGTGTCGTCATGGACGAGCGTATCCCCGGGTCGGAGGGTGTCCGCACACTCAAGAGACCGTCGCACTACGGTCCTTGGGCTCTACCCCGGGATTACTCGTGAACCGTATCACAAACTATTTGATGAGGTCTTTACCTGTGGGTGTGCTTGCTGTCACACATGAGAGTGACTGTGCGCGTCTGTGCAAACACCGCGCCAACTTGTCTGGTAATGGGGCGCTTTGCCACCCGGCCCGTCGGCCCACGGGACGCGTGCACTGCACACTCATTTTCACCTGGTCCGCGTGCGGGACCCGACGGCGGTCGCCCCGTTGACGCCCGAGACGCCCACGGTGACGGGGACCCGCTCCTCGTCCGCGACCTCCGCGACGGCCTCCCCCTCGGCCCCGCCGACGGCGGCCGCCCGGCGGCGCCGGTAGCGCGGCGGCACGAAGCCCTCGGCCCAGCGGGGGGCGCGCGGGGTGAAGCGCGGCAGCAGGAGCAGGACCAGGCCGATCGCGCTGAGGAAGACGACGCTCAGCACGATCCACATCGACGCCGCGTTCACGGAGTAGGCGAGCGCGCCGAAGGCGATCAGCGCCGAGAAGAAGTACATGATCAGCACCGCGCGGCTGTGCGAGTGGCCGATCTCCAGCAGCCGGTGGTGCAGGTGCCCCCGGTCCGCGGCGAACGGCGACTGGCCGCGCCAGGTGCGGCGCACGATCGCCAGGATCAGGTCGGCGGCCGGGATGGCGATGATGGTCAGCGGCATCAGCAGCGGGATGTAGACCGGCACCATCTGGTGCACGGCGTTGCGCTCGGAACCGGAGAACAGCTTCATCACGTCCGGGTCGACCTGACCCGTGACGGAGATGGCGCCGGCCGCCAGCACGAGGCCGATCAGCATGGAGCCGGAGTCGCCCATGAAGATCCGGGCGGGGTGCATGTTGTGCGGCAGGAAGCCGAGGCACATGCCCATCAGGATGGCGGCGAAGAGCGAGGCCGGGGCGGCGGCCTCGATGCCGTACGAGTACCAGATCCGGTAGGCGTACATGAAGAACGCCGCCGCCGCGATGCACACCATGCCCGCCGCGAGTCCGTCCAGGCCGTCCACGAAGTTGACCGCGTTGATGGTGATGACGACCAGCGCCACCGTCAGCAGGGTGCCCTGCCACTGGGTGAGCGCCACCGTGCCGACGCCCGGCAGCGGGATCCACAGAATGGTCAGGCCCTGCACCACCATGACACCGGCGGCGATCATCTGGCCGCCCAGCTTGATCAGGGCGTCGATCTCGAACTTGTCGTCCAGGACGCCGATCAGCCAGATCAGGGCGGCCCCGGACAGCAGGGCCCGCGGTTCGTTGGACTTCTCGAAGACCTCGTGGAGGTTGGTGAGGTGGTCGGCGACCAGCAGGCCGGCGCACAGCCCGAAGAACATGGCGATCCCGCCGAGACGCGGAGTGGGCTCCCGGTGCACGTCGCGTGCCCGGATCTCCGGCATCGCTCCCGCCACGATCGCGAACTTCCGTACCGGCCCTGTCAGCAGATACGTCACCGCGGCCGTGATGCAGAGCGTCAGCAGGTATTCACGCACGGGCTTCCCCACAGGTCTCGCTGGCCATCCTCAACCCCACACCCTAACGATGCGCTCGGCGATGCGACGCATACGGTGGAGGACTTCCGGGTACCGACGATGGTTGCACGGGTGGCCGGGTACGCCGGTACGCCTACCCGTCCTCAGTCCGGGTAGGGCGGGAACTGCGCGGTCAGGTCCCGTACGTCGGCCCGTGCCGCGGCCGGGTCCGTGGTGCCGCGCAGCACTCCGGCGAGCAGGGTGGCCACCGCCCGCATCTCCCGCTCCCCCATGCCCTGCGTGGTCACGGCGGCCGTGCCAAGGCGCAGGCCGCGGGCGTCGCCGTGCGGCAGGGCGCAGCAGTCCAGGACGATCCCGGCGGCCGCGAGCCGCCCCCTGGCGGTCTTCCCGTCGACGCCGAGCGGGGCGGGGTCGGCGGTGAGCAGGTGGGTGTCGGTGCCGCCGGTGGTGACGACCAGGCCCTCGGCGGCCAGGTGGGCGGCGAGCGCCCGGGCGTTGGCGACCACCTGGTGGGCGTAGGCGGCGAAGGCGGGGGTCGCCGCCTCCCCGAAGGCGACCGCCTTGGCGGCGACGGTGTGCATCTGGGCACCGCCCTGGGTGAACGGGAAGACGGCCCGGTCGACCCGCTCGGCGAGTTCGCTTCCGCACAGGATCATGCCGCCGCGGGGTCCGCGCAGCACCTTGTGGGTGGTGGCGCACACGATGTCGGCGTACGGCACCGGGCTGGGCGCCGCTCCCCCGGCGACCAGCCCGATCGGGTGGGCGGCGTCGGCGATGAGGTAGGCGCCCACCTCGTCGGCGATGTCGCGGAAGGCCGCGTAGTCGAGGTGGCGGGGGTAGGCGATGGAGCCGCAGACGATCGCCTTCGGCCGGCGGGCGCGGGCCAGGGCACGCACCTGGTCGTGGTCGGTCAGCCCGGTCTCCGCGTCCACGCCGTAGCCGACGAAGTCGAACCAGCGGCCGGAGAAGTTCGCGGGCGAGCCGTGGGTGAGGTGACCGCCGTGGGGCAGCCCGAGGGCGAGGACGGTGTCACCGGGGCGCAGGAGGGCGGCGTAGGCGGCCAGCACGGCGGAGGAGCCGGAGTGCGGCTGCACGTTGGCGTGCTCGGCGCCGAAGAGGTCCTGGGCCCGCTGCGCGGCCAGCCGCTCCGCGACGTCCACGATCTCGCAGCCGCCGTGGTGGCGGGCGCCGGGATAGCCCTCCGCGTACTTGTTGGCCAGGGGCGAGCCGAGGGCGGCCAGCACGGCGGGGGACGTGAAGTTCTCGGCGGCGGTCAGCTGAAGCGTCGTCGCCTGCCGGCGGCCTTCCGCGAACAGGATCTCGGCCAGCTCGGGATCCTGGCGCGGCAGGACTCCGAGCGAGCTGTCATCGGCCTCGATGATGTCGTGGGTGACCGACATGGTGCGCTCCGGGCGTGCGTCGACGGTGACGTACGACCAATGTAGGCCCGCCGCGGCGAAGGCGCCCGGCGTGCCCGGGCGGCGCGCTACGTCCGCGCGGGCACCCCGGTCAGCGCGGTCACGACCGGGTCCAGGGCCTGGTGTATCTCGTCGCCGATCGAGCGGAAGAACGGCAGCGGTGCGCCGTACGGGTCGTACACCTCGTCCGCCTCCACCGTGGGGGCGAGGAGCCACCCGCGCAGCGCGGCCGCGGCGCGGACCAGGGCACGGGCCCGGGTCACCACGCCGTCCTCCAGGGGCGGCAGGGTGGCCGGGTCGATGGCGTTCACCAGGCGGGTGAACTCCTTGAGGGTGAAGGTGCGCAGGCCCGCCGAGTGGCCCATGGAGATGACCTGGGCCCGGTGGTCCCGGGTGGCGGTGAGCACCAGGTCCGCGCGGATGACGTGCTCGTCGAGCAGCTCGCGCCCGGTGAACCCGGCCGGGTCTGCGCCGAAGTCCGCGAGGACCGTCTCGGCGTTCGCCTCCATGGGGGCGCCCTCGTGGCCCCAGGTGCCGGCGCTCTCCACGATCAGGCCGCCGCCCAGGACGCCGAGCCGCTCCTTCACCGCGTGCCGGGTCAGCCGCTCGGTGATGGGCGAGCGGCAGACGTTTCCGGTGCTGACGTGGAGGATGCGGAAGCTGTCGCGCGGCAGTCCGACGAACGTGGTCGTGATCTCCGCGGCGCGTTCCGGGTTGCCTATGCCACGCCCCGTCTCAGGGGCCGTCAATTCGCCACCTCGAGGTCGGGTACCACCTTGCGCAGTTCCTCCGCCGACAGCGCTCCCGCGCGCAGCAGGACCGGCACCTCGCGGGTGACGTCGACGATGGACGACGGGACGTTGCCGGGCGTGGGGCCGCCGTCGAGGTAGACGGAGACGGAGTCGCCGAGCATCTGCTGGGCCGCGTCGCAGTCCTCGGGGGACGGGTGGCCGGTCAGGTTGGCGGAGGAGACGGCCATCGGGCCGACCTCGGTGAGCAGCTCGATGGCGACCGGGTGCAGCGGCATGCGGACGGCGACGGTGCCCCGGGTGTCGCCGAGGTCCCACTGCAGCGACGGCTGGTGCTTGGCGACCAGCGTCAGCGCACCGGGCCAGAAGGCGTCGACCAGTTCCCAGGCCATCTCGGAGAAGTCCGTGACGAGGCCGTGCAGGGTGTTGGGCGAGCCGATGAGGACCGGGGAGGGCATGTTGCGGCCCCGTCCCTTGGCCTCCAGCAGGTCGCCGACGGCCTCCGCGGTGAAGGCGTCGGCGCCGATGCCGTACACGGTGTCGGTCGGCAGCACGACGAGCTCGCCCCGGCGGACGGCGGAGGCGGCCTCGCGCAGACCGGTCACTCGGTCGGTCGCGTCATTGGTGTCGTAACGCCGTGCCATTTAGCGGGCCTCCTCGTACACGTACTGCGGGGTCGAAGTCAGCGGGGTGCGGTCGCTCACGGCAGTGCCTTGCGGGCGGTCGCGAACCTGGGCCGGTTGTTGAGGTCGGGGTGGTCGGCCGCGTCGGCCCAGCCCCGCTCCTCGGTGAAGATCCACGGCACCTGGCCGCCCTGGGTGTCGGCGTGCTCGACGACGACCACTCCGCCGGGGCGCAGCAGGCGGTGCGCGGTGCGCTCCAGGCCGCGGATGAGGTCGAGGCCGTCCTCGCCGGAGAACAGGGCCAGCTCCGGGTCGTGGTCGCGGGCCTCGGGGGCGACGTACTCCCACTCGGTGAGCGGGATGTACGGCGGGTTGGAGACGACCAGGTCGACCTGGCCGTCGAGGTCGGGGAAGGCGCTCAGGGCGTCGCCCTGGCGCAGATCGACCCTGGACCCCTCCATGTTCTTGCGGGTCCACACCAGGGCGTCCTCGGACAGCTCCACGGCGTGCACGCGCGAGCGCGGCACCTCCTGGGCGAGGGCGAGCGCGATGGCTCCGGAGCCGGTGCACAGGTCGACGATGCAGGGCTCCACGACGTCCATGGCCCGCACGGCGTCTATGGCCCAGCCGACGACCGACTCGGTCTCGGGACGGGGCACGAAGACGCCGGGGCCCACCTGGAGCTCCAGGTAGCGGAAGTAGGCGCGGCCGGTGATGTGCTGGAGCGGTTCACGCGCCTCGCGGCGGGCGACGACCTCCCAGTACCGGGCGTCGAAGTCCGCGTCCGGCACGGTGTGCAGCTCACCCCGCTTGACGCCGTGCAGGTGCGCGGCGAGCTCCTCCGCGTCGGTGCGCGGCGAGGGCACGCCGGCGTCGGCCAGCCGCTGGGTGGCCTGGGCCACCTCCATGAGCAGCAGGTTCACGCTGGTCCTCCGGGCTGTCGTACGGGGGGGCTTACGCGGCGGCGAGCTTGGCCGCCGAGTCCGCGTCGACGCAGGCCTGGATCACCGAGTCGAGGTCGCCGTCCAGGACCTGGTCCAGGTTGTACGCCTTGAAGCCGACGCGGTGGTCCGAGATGCGGTTCTCCGGGAAGTTGTACGTGCGGATCTTCTCGGAGCGGTCGACGGTGCGGACCTGGCTGCGCCGGGCGTCCGCGGCCTCCTTCTCCGCCTCCTCCTGCGCCGCCGCGAGCAGCCTGGAGCGCAGGATACGCATCGCCTGCTCCTTGTTCTGAAGCTGGCTCTTCTCGTTCTGGCAGGAGGCGACGACTCCGGTCGGCAGGTGCGTGATGCGCACCGCGGAGTCGGTGGTGTTGACGGACTGGCCGCCGGGTCCTGAGGAGCGGTAGACGTCGATGCGCAGGTCGTTCGGGTTGATCTCGACGTCGATCTCCTCGGCCTCGGGCGTGACCAGCACGCCGGCCGCGGAGGTGTGGATCCGGCCCTGGGACTCGGTCGCGGGGACCCGCTGCACGCGGTGCACGCCGCCCTCGTACTTCAGGCGCGCCCAGACGCCCTGCCCGGGCTCGGTGGCGCCCTGGCCGCCCTTGGTCTTCACGGCGACCTGGACGTCCTTGTAGCCGCCCAGCTCGGACTCGGTGGCGTCGATGATCTCGGTCTTCCAGCCGATCCGCTCGGCGTAGCGCAGGTACATGCGCAGCAGGTCGCCCGCGAAGAGCGCGGACTCGTCGCCGCCGGCGCCGGCCTTGATCTCGAGGATGACGTCCTTGTCGTCGCTGGGGTCGCGCGGGACGAGCAGCAGACGCAGCTTCTCGGTGAGCTGCTCGCGCTGCTTGTCCAGCTCCTTGACCTCGGCGGCGAAGTCCGGGTCGTCGGCGGCGAACTCGCGCGCGGTCTCGATGTCGTCGCCCGTCTGCTTCCAGGAGCGGAACGTGGCGACGATCGGGGTCAGCTCGGCGTACCGCTTGTTCAGCTTGCGCGCGTTCGCCTGGTCGGCGAAGACCGACGGGTCGGCGAGCTTCTTCTCCAGGTCGGCGTGCTCGGCGACGAGTTCCTCGACGGCCTCGAACATCTTGGGCTCCTGCTACTGCGTGGGAAGGGAAGGCGGGCGACCAAAAACGCCGGTCCCGGCGCTCCCCGGGGAGGGGATGCGGCCGTGGACCGGCGGTTGGGGGCTCGCTACTTCTTGGAGCCGGCGGCAGCCTTGCCGAAGCGGGCCTCGAAGCGGGCCACGCGGCCACCGGTGTCGAGGATCTTCTGCTTGCCCGTGTAGAACGGGTGGCACTCGGAGCAGACCTCGGCCCGGATGGTGCCGGACTGAATGGTGCTGCGGGTGGTGAACGACGCGCCACAGGTGCAGCTGACCTGCGTCTCGACGTACTCGGGGTGGATGTCGCGCTTCAAGGTGTCTCCTACTGTTCCGGGAGGGCGCCGGGTCGCAGCCGCGGGATGCGGGAGCGTGAACCGGAGCCGACGTACCAGTCTGCCAGGACCGGCGTCATCTCCCAAAACCGGGGGGCGGCGGGATCTATTCCCCGGCGCCGACGACGCCGTCGGCCTCGCCCGTGGCCGTGCCCTCGGTGGCCGACTTCGGGATCGGACGGTCGTTCCTCAGGGCCGTCCAGACCTGCTGGGCCTTGTCCTTCTCGACCAGGACGCGGTTGGCGTCGGCGGGGTCGTAGACCACCGGCATGGTGACCATGTGCATCTTGTCGGGGCCGATCCCCTTCAGGCCGGTCGCGAAGGACATCAGGGAGTTCACCGAGCCCAGGTCGGAGTCGGTGGTCACGGTCTTGGTGGCGGTGTCGGCGATGTCGTACAGCTTCTTGGGGTTGCCGAGCAGGCCGACGTCCTTGACCTGGTCGACCAGGGCCTTGACGAAGGCCTGCTGGAGCTGGATGCGGCCGAGGTCGGAGCCGTCGCCGACGCCGTGCCGGGTGCGGACCAGGCCGAGCGCCTGCTCGCCGTCGAGCCGGTGGGTGCCGGCCGTGAGGTCGAGGTGGCTGTCGGGGTCCTTGATGTCCTCGGTGGTGCTGACCTGGACGCCGCCGAGGTCGTCGATGAGGTTCTGGAAGCCGCTGAAGTCGACTTCCAGGTAGTGGTCCATGCGCAGGCCGCTGACCGACTCGACGGTCTTCACGGCGCAGGCGGCGCCGCCGGTGGAGTACGCGGAGTTGAACATGACGTCCGAGGCCGCGGGGTGCTCGGCGCCGTCGGTGCCGGTGCAGTCGGGGCGGTCGACGAGGGTGTCGCGCGGGATGGAGACCACGCTGGCGCTCTTGTGGCCGTTGTGGACGTGCACGATCATCGCCGTGTCCGAGCGGGCGGTGCCGTCGTCGGTGCCGCCGCCGAGCTTCTTGTTCCCGCCCGAGCGGGTGTCGGAGCCGAGGACCAGGATGTTCTCGGAGCCGTTGTCGGTCTTCTCGGGCCGGTCGGCGCCGAGTGCCTGGTCGATGTCGACGCTCGTCAGGTTGCCGTTGAGCTTGAAGTACAGGACTCCCGCTCCGGTGCCGCCCAGGACGACGATGCCGGCGGCGCTCCAGGCCGCGACGAGCAGGGCCTTGCGCCGCTTGGCTCTGGGCTTGCGGCGTCGGCCCTTGCCCCGGTGGCCGGGTCCGGTGCGGGACCTGCCGGGGTCGGGTACCGCGGGATCCGGCGTGCTCTCGGCGGACATGGGCTCCTCGGTGTTCGTCCGGTCGGTTACCCCCTGGGGTCGGGGTCGGGTCGGCCGGCTCCGTCGGTGTCGGGGCCGCTGCCTCACCATGGTCCCCCCGTGACGGGGACGAGGGGAACTCGGGACAGGGTTGCACAACGGACTGTGGCGACCCGGTGCGGAAACGGTGACGGAGCGTATTCACCGTGCGGTCCTTCGCCTCGCTGACCTGCGCGTCGGCGGGCCCCGGCCCCGCCGCGCCGGGGCGCCCGCCGGGACGGCGCGTGTGGCGAAGGTCGCAGGCGGGCGCATGACGAAGGGGCCGCCCCCGAAGCGGAGGCGGCCCCTGGCGCCGTTCTCAGCCGAACAGGTCGAACGCGTTCCAGCCGGCCCCGACGCGGGTGCGGGCCTTGAACGTGGCCGTGCCCGACTTGCCGGTGCCCTTGTACAGCCACATCACCCCGGAGGAGTCGCGGGTCAGCAGGTCGGGCCTGCCGTCACCGGTGGTGTCACCGGCGGTGGCGAAGGCGCCGTAGACGGACCAGCCGCCGCCGACCTTGACCCGGCTGCCGAGCGCCGGCGCGGCCTTCCCGGTGCCCGGGTACAGCCACAGGACGCCCGATCCGTCCCGCGCCAGCAGGTCGGCCCTGCCGTCGCGGTTGTAGTCGCCCTTGCCGGTGATCGTGTACGAGGCCCAGCCGCCGCCGATCCGCACGCGGCTGCCGAACGTGCCGTCGCCCTTGCCCGGGTAGAGCCACAGGACGCCGTCCTTGTCCTTGGCCACCAGGTCGGGCAGGGCGTCCCCGGAGAGGTCGCCCGGGACGCGGATGTCCTTCATCACGTTCCAGCCGCCGCCGACGCGGATCGACTCGTAGCGGTCGACCCCGTTGAAGGCGAGCGTGTACAGCACACCGCCGGACGTGCGGTACACGTAGTCCTGGTAGAAGTCGCGGTCCAGGTCGCCCTGGCGCACCAGGCCCCACCCGCTCCAGTCACCGCTCAGCGCGAGGCGCTTGCCCAGATAGGGCCACTGGTCGCCGAGCGAGTAGTACTCGTACCCCTTGCCGCCGGGGGTGCGGGCGAACAGGTCCGCCCGGCCGTCGAAGTCGAGGTCCGTGTCGTCGACGCGGGCGTTGACCTCACCGACGTAGGAGCTGGTCTTGGCGTAGACGCTGTAGGCGCCCAAGGCGACGCAGTCCTTGACGCCCCAGGACACCACACCGGCGATCCGCCCGTTGACGACCAGCGGACCGCCGGAGTCGCCGTTGCACGCGGAGACCGTACCGGCGTCCTGGCCGCTGGCCGGGTCGCCGGCGCAGGCCATCTGGCCGGGCACGAAGTCCGGGCCCCAGTACGAGGTGCAGGGGGCGTCCGAGCGCATCGGCACGGTCGCCTTCCTGAGGGTCGGCGAGATGTCCTGGCTGGTGGAGCTGGTGCGCCCCCAGCCGTACACCGTCGCCGGGGTCCCGTTGGCGTACGAGGCGGTGTCGCCGCTCGTCGTCGTCCGGAGCGTCTTGTACGGCAGCGCCTCGGTCAGCGTGAGCACCGCGAGGTCGCCGCCCGAGGTGTTGCTCGGCCGGTACGTGGGGTTGACCCACTGGCGGTACACGCCGGCGACCCGGCCGCCGTGCAGGTCGTCGCCGTCGGGCAGCTGGGCGGTGCCGGCGAGGACGGCTCCCTTGTCCGTCCAGTCCAGGCCGTACACGCAGTGCGCGGCGGTCAGGACCTTCGCCGGGGCCACCAGGGTGCCGCCGCAGAAGTAGCCCTCGTCGTCGTCGGGGTCGTCGGTGCCCTGGTCGTCGTAGTAGTGCAGCTGCACCATCCACGGCGCCTCGGAGAACGTGGCGGCCTTGCCGCCGATGATCTTCGGGTCGATCCGGCCGGACGGGGCCTCGGCGCTCTCGCCGGCCTCGGGCCGCGTGCCGGGGGCGGTCGCGGTGCCGTCCTGGAGGGCGGCTCCGGAGTCCTGGACACGCCGCGTCAGCTCGGCGGGGGACGCGGCGGCGGGCCGTTCGGTGACGGCCGGCCGGGGCGGGACGGGAGCCCCGCCGGAGGCCTGGGCGGGGGCGGCCGCGAGGACCGCGCCCGACAGGGCGAGTGCGGCGGTGGCCGCGGGAAGAGCCAGCCGGGCTCTTCGGGGGGTAGATGTCACTCAGGTCTCCTGTCGCGGATAGACGCGGACAGGAGAGAACAGCCCATGGGTGCGGGCCCGTGAAGGCAGCACTGATCACCCTGTGGGCGTATCCGAAAACACGTTCCCCCCCACCGCGGTGCGCTGATCCTACAAGCCCCGTACGTCAGAAGTCCCGCCCCGTCACGAGTGACGAAGCGGGACTTCCGTGCCGCTGACCGGCCGGCGGTGACTCAGTCGCCGTTGCCGGGCGTCGGCGTCGTCTTCTGGATCTGCATCAGGAACTCGACGTTCGACTTGGTCTGCTTCATCTTGTCGAGGAGCAGCTCGATCGCCTGCTGCTGGTCGAGGGCGTGCAGCACCCGGCGCAGCTTCCAGGTGACGGCGAGCTCCTCGTTGCCGAGCAGGATCTCCTCCTTGCGGGTGCCGGACGCGTCGACGTCCACCGCGGGGAAGATGCGCTTGTCGGCGAGCTTCCGGTCGAGCTTGAGCTCGGCGTTGCCGGTGCCCTTGAACTCCTCGAAGATGACCTCGTCCATGCGGGACCCGGTGTCCACCAGGGCGGTGGCGAGGATGGTCAGCGAACCGCCGTCCTCGATGTTGCGGGCCGCACCGAAGAAGCGCTTCGGCGGGTACAGGGCGGTCGAGTCGACACCACCGGACAGGATGCGGCCGGAGGCCGGGGCGGCGAGGTTGTACGCACGGCCCAGACGCGTGATCGAGTCGAGCAGCACGACGACGTCGTGACCCAGCTCCACCAGGCGCTTGGCACGCTCGATGGCCAGCTCGGCGACCGTGGTGTGGTCCTCGGCCGGACGGTCGAAGGTCGAGGAGATGACCTCGCCCTTCACCGACCGCTGCATGTCGGTGACCTCTTCCGGACGCTCGTCGACCAGGACGACCATCAGGTGGCACTCGGGGTTGTTGTGCGTGATCGCGTTGGCGATCGCCTGCATGATCATGGTCTTGCCGGTCTTCGGCGGGGCCACGATCAGACCGCGCTGGCCCTTACCGATCGGCGCGACGAGGTCGATGATGCGGGTGGTGAGGACGCCGGGGTCCGTCTCCAGACGGAGGCGGTCCTGCGGGTACAGCGGGGTGAGCTTGTTGAACTCCGGGCGTCCGCGGCCGTGTTCGGGCGCCATGCCGTTGACCGAGTCCAGGCGCACCAGCGCGTTGAACTTCTCGCGGCGCTCGCCCTCCTTGGGCTGGCGCACGGCACCGGTGAGGTGGTCGCCCTTGCGCAGGCCGTTCTTGCGGACCTGGGCGAGGGAGACGTACACGTCGTTGGGGCCGGGCAGGTAGCCGGAGGTCCGGATGAACGCGTAGTTGTCGAGGATGTCGAGGATGCCGGCGACCGGGATGAGGACGTCGTCCTCGTTGATCTGCGGCTCCGAGGCGATCTCGTCGCGCCCGCGACGGCCCCGGCGGTCGCGGTAGCGGCCCCGGCGGCCGCGGCGGCCGCCGCCGTCGTCGTCGAAGCCGTCGTCGTGCTGCTGGCGGTCCTGGCGTCCGCCGCCCTGCTGCTGACGGTCCTGGCGACCGCCGCCCTGGCTCTGCTGGTCGTCGCCCTTGCCGCGCCGGTCACGGCCGCGGTCACCGCGGTCGCCCCGGTCATTGCGGTCGCCGCGGTCGTTGCGGTCACGGCCGCGGTCGCGGCGTCGGCCCTCGCCGCCCTCGCCGTCGGAACGCGCGTCGCCCTGGCCCTGCTGCTGCGACTGCTGGGCCGACGCGTCGGCCTTCGCCTCGCCGCGGGTGTCGACGGCCACCGTCTCGGTGGCGGCGGACGGGCTGCCCGCGTCGGCGGTGGCCCGGCGACGACGGCGCTCGGCGGGGGCGTCGTCGGCGGGGGCGGTCTGCTCGGCCGAGGCGTTGACCTTGGGGGACGGCTGACCGGGGATCTCGATCTGCTGCTGGGCGGCGGCCTTGTCGGCGGTCGCCTTGTCCGCCTTCTTGTCGGCCTTGCCGGCCTTCTCCGCCTTCTCGGCGGGGGCCTCGTCGCCCGTACGGGCCCGGGAGGTGCTGCGGCGCTTCGGCTTGGTCTCGCCGGCGGTGTCCGCGGCGGACGCGGCCTTGGCGGGGGCTCCCCCCGCGGCCTGCGCCTCCTTGATGACCTCGATCAGCTGGCTCTTGCGCATCCGCGCGGTGCCCCTGATGCCGAGGCCGGATGCGACCTGCTGCAGCTCGGCCAGCACCATGCCCTCGAGGCCGGTACCGCGGCGCCGCCGGGAGCCGGCACCGGCGGCAGGCGCGGAGGCGTCCGTGGCGGGCGCGGCAGCGGTCTCCTCGACACGTGCGCCCATCAGATCGGTGGTGTCGCTCACGAAGGGTCCTTCCCTGGAGCGGACGTCGGCCTGTCTGGCTCGGCGACCGGTTGTGCTGTCCGGCTTCGGTCCTTGCTGTGCGAACCGTGCCGGGGCGGTGGTCCGCCTGAACGGCGGAAGAGATATCTGGTGATGGCGCTTCCCCTAGCCGTGGCACCCGGTATCTGTGTCATGCGGCGTGGTCGCACCGGTTCCGAAACTCCCCCAGCGGGGGGTGACCCCCACCGGCGGGCCGCTCAATGCCCGTGTCGGCCGTACTGATCACGTACGACATCCACTGCACGATGCGGCTTGGGGGGCTCCCGGAAGAATGTCTGTCCCGGACGGGGACACGAGGCACCTCGCCATGGTGGGGTCGGGTGCAGACTTGAGGTTAACACTACCGGATCCAACAAACATTCCCCCTCTCGAAATCCGGCAACCGCTCGCGCGTCTAAATGTCGCCGGATGTCGCCAGCGGCAGGACACTCGCGCCCTGCCCGTCCAGACTCAGCCGATTGGCCGCCCAGTCCGTCCCGGCCAGCGCCTCGACCTTGTCGGCCGTGTCGGCGTCGGCCAGGGCCATCACCGTGGGTCCGGCACCCGAGATCACCGCCGGGATGCCGTCGCCGCGCAGCCTCTCCACCAGCGCCGCGCTCTCCGGCATGGCCGGCGCCCGGTACTCCTGGTGGAGACGGTCCTCGGTGGCCGGCAGCAGCAGCTCGGGGCGCCGGGTGAGGGCCTCGACGAGCAGCGCGGCGCGGCCGGCGTTGGCGGCGGCGTCGACGTGCGGGACGTGACGCGGGAGCAGTCCGCGCGCGGTCTGGGTCAGTACCGGCTTCCCGGGCACGAAAACCACCGGAACGATGGAATCGGAGGGCTCCATCCTGATCGCCCGGGCGGCGCCGGACTCCATCCAGGACAGGGTGAAACCGCCCAGCAGACAGGCCGCCACGTTGTCCGGGTGACCCTCGATCTCGGTGGCGAGGTCGAGCAGCGCTGCGTCGTCGAGGCGGGCCTCGCCGCCTATGGTCACCGCGCGCGCGGCGACGATGCCGGCGCAGATGGCGGCGGAGGAGGAGCCGAGGCCGCGGCCGTGCGGGATGCGGTTGGCGCAGACGATCTCCAGGCCGCGCGGCTGTCCGCCGAGCAGGTCGAAGGCGGTGCGCAGGGAGCGGACGAGGAGGTGCTTCTCGTCGCGCGGGAGGGTCTCGCTGCCCTCACCCGCGATGTCGATGTGCAGCCCGGAGTCGGCCACCCGGACGACCACGTCGTCGTAGAGACCCAGCGCGAGGCCGAGGGCGTCGAAGCCCGGACCGAGATTGGCGCTGGTGGCGGGGACGCGCACCCTGACGGCGGCGGCGCGGAACGCTGGACCGGCCATCGCTCGATGACTCTCCTTGAGCTGCGGGACTGTCGAATGACATTCGATGACGTACATGAGCCCTGGGGCTCGCCGCTTCCTGTCGAACGGCCGGCCCGTACCGACCGCGGAGACGGCGCGGCACCGCGGCATATGCGGCAGGCGGATTAGGTACAGCCTATCGAAGGAAGGTTCTGTGGCGACATAGGGCGCACAGGAGGCGCACGATGCGTGTCGTAAGCCCCCCGTGCACCCCCCGTACTGGGCATTCCCGGCCGGGCGTCGCTTACGCCCTCTTACGCCGGGCGCCTTCCCCGGCGCCGTCGCCTGCGGTCCTCAGACCAGGCCGAGCCGCTCGGCCGCCGTCGCCGCGTCGACCGGGACGGTGACCGGCTGCGGGGCGCCCGCGACGGCCCAGTCCGGGTCCTTGAGCCCGTTGCCGGTGACGGTGCACACGATGCGCTGCCCCGGGTCGACCTTGCCCTGCTCGGCGGCCTTCAGCAGACCGGCCACCGACGCGGCGGACGCGGGCTCCACGAAGACGCCCTCCTGGGAGGCCAACAGCCGGTAGGCGCGCAGGATCTCACGGTCCGTCACCTCGTCGATGGCGCCGCCGGACTCGTCCCGCGCGGCCAGCGCGAAGTCCCAGGAGGCGGGGTTGCCGATCCGGATGGCGGTGGCGATGGTCGACGGGTCCTTGACGACCTCACCGCGCACGATCGGCGCGCTGCCGGAGGCCTGGAAACCCCACATGCGGGGCGTCTTCGTGCTGACCCCGTCGGCGGCGTACTCCTTGTAGCCCTTCCAGTACGCGGTGATGTTGCCCGCGTTGCCCACCGGGAGGACGTGGACGTCGGGCGCGTCGCCGAGCATGTCCACGATCTCGAAGGCGGCCGTCTTCTGCCCCTCGATGCGCACCGGGTTGACCGAATTGACCAGGGCCACCGGGTAGTTGTCGCTGAGCGCCCGGGCCAGCGTGAGGCAGTCGTCGAAGTTGCCGTCGACCTGGAGGATCTTCGCGCCGTGCACCAGGGCCTGGCCCATCTTGCCGAGGGCGATCTTGCCCTGCGGCACGAGCACGGCGGACACCATGCCCGCGCGCACGCCGTACGCGGCGGCACTCGCGGAGGTGTTGCCGGTGGACGCGCAGATGACGGCCTGCGCACCCTCCTCCTTGGCCTTGCTGATGGCCATGGTCATGCCGCGGTCCTTGAAGGACCCGGTCGGGTTCGCCCCCTCGACCTTGAGGTGGACCTCGCAGCCCGTGCGCTCGGAGAGCACCTGCGCGGACACGAGCGGGGTGCCGCCCTCGCGGAGCGTCACGACGGGCGTGCTGTCGGAGACGGGCAGCCGGTCCCGGTACTCCTCGATGATTCCGCGCCACTGGTGGGTCATTGCTGGTTACTCTCCTTCAACCCGCATGATGCTGGCGACACCCCGCACGGTGTCGAGCTTGCGCAGCGCCTCGACGGTACCGCCGAGGGCGGCGTCGGACGCGCGGTGGGTGACGACGACGAGGGATGCCTCGCCGTCCTTGCCGGACTGCCGCACGGTGTCGATGGAGACACCGTGCTCCGCGAACACGGTCGCGACCTGGGCGAGCACGCCCGGTTTGTCGGCCACGTCGAGGCTGATGTGGTAGCGCGTGACGACGTCGCCCATCGGGGAGACGGGCAGCGCGGCGTACGCGGACTCGCCGGGTCCGGTGGCTCCGCCGAGCCGGTTGCGGCACACGGCCACCAGATCGCCGAGGACGGCGGACGCGGTCGGCGAACCGCCGGCGCCGGGCCCGTAGAACATGAGCTGTCCGGCGGCCTCGGACTCGACGAAGACGGCGTTGTAGGCCTCGCGCACGTTGGCCAGCGGATGGCTCAGCGGGATCATCGCGGGGTGCACGCGCGCGGTGACGGAGCCGCCGTCGGCCGCCCGCTCGCAGATGGCGAGCAGCTTGATGGTGCAGCCCATCTCCTTGGCGGAGGCGAAGTCGGCGGCGGTGACCTCGGTCATGCCCTCGCGGTAGACGTCGTCGAGGCGCACGCGCGTGTGGAAGGCGATCCCGGCCAGGATGGCGGCCTTGGCGGCGGCGTCGAAGCCCTCGACGTCCGCGGTCGGGTCGGCCTCGGCGTACCCGAGGGCGGTGGCCTCGTCGAGCGCCTCCTGGTACCCGGCGCCGGTGCTGTCCATGGCGTCGAGGATGAAGTTGGTCGTCCCGTTGACGATGCCGAGCACCCGGTCGACCTTGTCGCCGGCCAGCGACTCGCGCAGCGGCCGGATCAGCGGGATGGCACCGGCGACGGCGGCCTCGTAGTACAGGTCCCTGCCGTGCTCGTCGGCGGCGGCGTGCAGGGCGCCGCCGTCCTGGGCGATGAGCGCCTTGTTGGCGGAGACCACGGAGGCACCGTGCGCGAAGGCGGTGGTGATGAGCGTACGGGCGGGCTCGATCCCCCCGATGACCTCCACCACGACGTCGATGTCCCCCCGCTTGACGAGGGCGGTGGCGTCGGTGGTGACGAGGGCGGGGTCGATCCCCTCACGCACCTTGTCGGGCCGCCGTACGGCCACACCGGCGAGCTCCACCGGGGCCCCGATCCGGGCGGCGAGGTCGGCGCCGTGCGTCGTCATGATGCGCGCCACCTCTGAGCCGACCACTCCACAGCCCAGCAGCGCCACCTTCAGCGGACGCGTACGCATCATCCGACCTCGTTTCCTCATACCGTCTACGGTTGGACCAGTCTCACGCACCGGACGGGATTTTCTGCCTTTCGTCCGGATCGTGAGACGTTTATTTCATTTTCGGACGGGTACCGGGCCGAAAAATCTTCGCCCGTTCCCTCCTCTCCCCCCAGCCTCTCCCGCGGAGTGTCACCCGACGTCGAGGCGCAGCAGATCGTCCTCGGTCTCCCGCCGGACGATGACCCGCGCCGCGCCGTCCCGCACGGCGACGACCGGCGGCCGCAGCGCGTGGTTGTAGTTGCTGGCCATGGAACGGCAGTACGCCCCCGTCGCCGCCACGGCGACGAGGTCGCCGGGGGCCAGGTCCCCCGGCAGGAAGGCGTCCTTCACCACGATGTCCCCGCTCTCGCAGTGCTTGCCGACGACGCGCACGAGCATCGGCTCGGCGTCGGAGGTGCGGGAGGCGAGGGCGACGCTGTACTCGGCGTCGTACAGCGCGGTACGGATGTTGTCCGACATCCCCCCGTCCACCGAGACGTACGTCCGCAGCCCGTCCAGGGGCTTGACGGTGCCGACCTCGTAGAGCGTGAACGCCGTCGGCCCCACGATGGCCCGCCCGGGCTCGACGGAGATGCGCGGCGTGCGCAGCCGGGCGCTCTCGCACTCCCGCGTCACGATCTCGGTCAGCGCCTTGGCGATCTCGTGCGGCTCGCGGGGGTCGTCGGCACTGGTGTACGCGATGCCGAGGCCGCCCCCGAGGTCGATCTCGGGCAGCTCGACGCCGTGCTCGTCCCGGATGTCCTTGAGCAGCCCCACCACGCGGTGCGCGGCGACCTCGAACCCGGACATGTCGAAGATCTGCGACCCGATGTGCGAGTGGATCCCGATGACCTCGAGCCCGTCGAGCTGAAGCGCCCGCCGTACGGCCTCGGCGGCCTGTCCGCCGGCCAGCGGGATGCCGAACTTCTGGTCCTCGTGGGCGGTGGCGATGAACTCGTGCGTGTGCGCCTCGACGCCGACGGTGATCCGGATCTGCACCGGCTGCCGCCGGCCCAGCGACTGGGCGATGTGGGCGACCCGCACGATCTCCTGGAACGAGTCGATCACGATCCGCCCGACCCCGGCGCGCACCGCCCGCTCGATCTCCTCCGGCGACTTGTTGTTGCCGTGGAAGGCGATCCGCTCGGCGGGCATCCCGGCGGACAGGGCAGTGGCCAGCTCCCCCGCGGAACACACGTCGAGGTTCAGCCCCTCCTCGTGCAGCCACCGCACCACGGCCCGCGACAGGAAGGCCTTCCCGGCGTAGAAGACGTCGGCGTCGTTCCCGAAGGCGGTGCGCCAGGCCCGCGCCCGGTCGCGGAAGTCGGCCTCGTCGAGGATGTAGGCGGGGGTGCCGTACTCCTCGGCGAGCTGCGTGACGGCGATCCCGCCGACGGTGACGACACCGTCCGCGTCCCGTCCGACGGTGTGGGCCCAGACCTTGGGGTCGAGGGCGTTCAGATCGTCCGCCGGGGCGGAGTAGTGCCCCTCGGGCAGGACATCGGCGTGACGGGGCCCGGCGGGGTGTGCGGAACGGCTCATGGCGTCTTCTGTGCTCTCTCAGAGGTGGTCGGGTGCGTCGATACCGAGGAGGGACAGGCCGCCGGCCAGCACCGCCCCGACGGCTTCGGCCAGGGCCAGCCGGGCACGGTGGGCGGCCGAGGGTTTCTCCCCGCCGCGCGGCAGCACGGTGAGCAGGAAGGGCAGCGCGGCATCGGCGACGGCGACGAGATGCCGGGCGAGCCGGTCGGGCGCACGGTGGTCCGCGGCGGCGGCGAGGACGCGGGGGTGGTCGGCGAGTACGGCGAGGAGTTCCGGCGCTGCGTCTGCGAGGGGGCCGGCTTGGGCGGTGAAGCCGAGGTCGGCGGCGTTGCGAACGGCGGCACGGGTACGGGCGTGGGCGTAGCGCACCCTGAAGAGGGGATTGCCCTCACGCTGGACGAGGTGCTCGCCGCCGGTCCGGGGCCGGTCGTGCGCCGCGGGGTGCAACAGGGCCCACCGTCCGGCGTCACGCCCGAGGGCGAGCAGCTCGGCGGAGGCGGATGCGGGGACGGGCACCGGCCGGACGTTGACGGGCAGCTCGGCGGGGGCGGGGGCGGGCACGGGCCGGACGTTGACGGGCGACTCGGCGGGAGCGGAGGCGCGCACCGGCCGGACCTTGACGGGCGATCCTGCGCGAGCGGTCCCGACGGCGTCGACCCGCACCCCGAGCGTGGTGGTCCAGGCGGGATCGAACCCCTCGGCGGTCACCCGCACCGGCGCCCCCTGGGAGCGCAGGAGCCGCGCCGACACCTCGGCGACGACGACGGCACGGAGGTCGCGGGGACAGTGCAGCTGGACGATACGGGCGCGGTGACCGTCGGGCCCGTCGTCACCGTGGGCGGACTGGGCGTATCCGGACTGGGCGTACCCGTACCGGGTGCCCTGGTTCAGGATCTCGCCGACGAGCCGGGCGGCGGAGGCGGCACCATCGAGACTGATGTTGAGGAACCCCGGCCCGGTGAGCACGACGTCCGTGACCCCGTCGGCCCCGGCGAGATACGGCCGCAGCACCTCGGCGACCCGGAGCGGGGCCTGCCCGGCCGGCCGGGCCAGCTGGAGGGCGATGTTGGTCGCGTAGTCCCCGCACCCCCCGGGCCCCGGCGGCGCGACGACGGCCCGCGACGGCACGACCACGCTCAGCTCCCCCGCGTCGACGGCGCGACGCACCGCGTGCAGCACGGTGCGGGAGAGCTCTACGGGGGTCACGGGTCAAGCGTATGGGAGGAGGGGGGTGCGCACGCGAACCGATTCCCGGCAGTCCCGGGATATGGACGGGGCGGGGGAAGGGGATCGGTGTCCCGGAGAATCGCCCCCAGCGCTGGACGCTGGCGTCGGGCGCTGTCATTGGACATTGGCATTGGACACTGGCGTTGGGTACTGAGCCTTGAGTGCTCACGCCTGAGGCGACGTCTCGCTCTCCCCGGCAAGCCCACGAACGGCCCGCACCGACGAGACAGGGGACGAGGCGGCAGCCGCCCCGCCCACTTCACCATCTTCCCCTTCGGCCAACTGCCGGACGAGCCGGACGAGCTCGGCGGGCTCGAAGGGCTTGGCCAGGAAGGCGTCGACCCCCACGGCGAACCCGGCGTCGACCTCGTACTGCGTACAGGCGCTGACGATCGCGATTGGAAGGTCCCGGGTATGCGGATCGGCACGCAGCCGGGCAGCGGTCCTGAGCCCGTCCAGCCGAGGCATGACCACGTCCAGTGTCACGACGTCGGGCCGCACCTGATGGACGACTTCCAGACACTCGGCACCATCGCCCGCGGTCACGACCTCGAAGCCCTCCAGCTCGAGGTTGACCCTGATCAGCTGCCGGATGACCTTGTTGTCGTCCACAACAAGAATCCGGCCGGACGCCCTAGGCACAACCCGAGAGTAGGTCCGCGCCCGCCACCGCGTCCGGGTTTTCCCCACTTCCACCCCCTGCGGGGGACGCCCTCGCGTTCCACCCGTCGCGGGGCGCCCTCTCGACTTGCCTGGCACGGGGACCGCGCCCTCCACTGGTCGCCCCGACGACCCGCGAAAACCCGTTCATGACCACCCCGGACGAGCTGGTAGTGTTCTACCCGTCGCCGCGAGCAACATCGCCCGCGACGGACACGCCCCCGTAGCTCAGGGGATAGAGCAACGGCCTCCGGAGCCGTGTGCGCAGGTTCGAATCCTGCCGGGGGCACCCCCTTGTGAGGTGCCTAAAGACCCCGTCACCAGCGGAAACGCTGAGAACGGGGTCTTCGCGTATGTGCAGACGTGTGCGGCCCGGAGCGGCCGTATGTCGGGGTCTGTGGACGAGGCGTGGACGGGATCTTGAAGCATCGCCGCAGGTGAGGTCCAGGAAAAGACGAGGCCGCACCAACGTCGGTCACCTCCGCCCGGCAGGGATCGTCACGCCGCGGGGCCGCCGGCTCAGGCCCGGGCCCAAGCCTGACGATGACGAGCGACGCCGTACACCTGCTCCACCTGGTCAGCCGTGAGCGAGCCTGAGAGTGGAGCGAGTGCCGCTACCTGGCGCTCCTCGTAGACCCGGACACTGAGCTGTGTGGCAACCACCTTCAGCTCGGAGACACCGACGAAGACCAGCACCGGCTCCACCGGTACCGGGAAGTCGCAGTAACGCTCAAGCACGCGGACGACCTGGTTGGCCTCCGCCCGGCTCTTGCGCGCGTAGGGAGCCGGTTTCCCGTGATCAACTTTCACGGAATCGTCCCCGACCCACACGGCCCTCTTGTGGTGGTGCTTCGTATTGATGCTGAACACCCCACCAGGCCCGATCAGTAAGTGATCGATATCCACTTTGTTGGCCAAGGGGATGGAGTGCAGGACACGCCAACCGTGGCGCCCCAAGCGGTTCAGCTCGGCTCCCACTCGCCGCTCCCCCTCCAATCCCTTCCGCCAGGAATCCCACTCAGTAGGTCGCCGAAGAACCCGCGCGATCATTCGCTCCAACAGTCCCGGTCCGGATTCGTCGAGCAGATCACGCAAGGAGGCCCCGGGAGGGTTCCCGGCCAGATCGTCCGCCGGCGTCAGAGGCGGCAGCTTCGGACGCTCTGCAACCCCGGGCGCACTGTCTGGCGAAACCGGCTCCGTGAGCTTCTGTAAGTGCTGTGTGAGCACGGTAATCACGTCGTCCTGATACTCCGCCACCAAAACCGTGATGTCCCCCGTCATGACATCTGCCCAACCGGCCGCGGTGCCGTCCGACGGGTTGGCATACAGGCGATCACGCCCGTACCGCTTCCAGCGCGTGACGCGCAGCTCCACAAGGCCCCCTGTACTCTCGCATTGACGTTGCCGACATGCCAGCAGCAAGCGAGAGAGGGCCACAAGACCGCGGGGCAAGCAGCGCGGCCGAGCTCGCTCTTTCCGGATGCAGCACCGTCCCCGGTAAGGCATGAAACGACTGAGGCCCCAGGCGGCATGCCTGGAGCCTCAGTGTGGGTGCGGGTTGTCTCACTCGTACTCGCGGAGCATGTCCTCGATGCGGCGGTTGGCGACGTCCTGCCGTCCGTCGAGATACTTCGCGTAGCGGGTCAGCAGGACCTCAACGCTGTTGCCGGCACGCTCGGCGACCTCCGTCGGATCCACTCCGGCATTGAGCCACGTCGACAGCGCCGAGTGTCGAAGGTCGTACGGCTCGCTCGCGAGCGGCGAGGCGGCGACGGCCGACGGAAGCGCCAGGAGCCGGGCCTCCTGCCACACGCGGTAGTAGGTCGAGGACGGGACGACCGAGCCCTTCTCACTGAAGAACAGCCGCCCGTCGTCCGCCGTGCCGAAGGTGGCCAGGTGCTCGCGGAGCACGGCGACGAGGTGGGGCGGAATGGGCACCCGCCTGACGTCCTCGGTCGGCCGATTCTTCAGCCCGCGGTCGTCATGGGTCTCCCCCGAGTCGGTCCACTGCTTGCCGACGGACGGACGAGTCCGGTGGAGCAGCGCCGAGCCCCAGCCCTGCCCGGGAAGGTGCAGGTCCGTCTCGACGAGGCCGACCGCTTCCGCCGGCCGGAGACCGCCGAAATACATGGCGGCGAACAGACCCACGAGGCGACGACCACGGGCACGCCGGTACCCACCCACGTAGGAAACCGCCGCCAGCAGGTTCCGTGCTTGCTCCGGGTTGGCGACTACCCGCGGATCGACCTGGTTGGACACCTTCGCCTTCTGCCAGCGGACAGCCGTGATGGGGTTCTCCCGCAGCTCCCCCAGGTCGACGGCGTAATTCGCGGCATTGACGAGCGTCCGACGCTTACGCCGCACGGTCTCCGCCGCTGCCGCCGCGCCGTCGAGCTTGAGCTTCAGCGAATCGAGGACCGCGCGAGCCGTGGCCGGTTCAGCAAGATCAGCGAGCGGCCGGGACGCCTTGGACACCCAGTGGAGAACGTTCCGCACGTCGTCCGGGACTTCCCGGTCATCAGGCCCAGTTGCGCAATGCTCTGCGAATCACCTCGTCGGACGGCCGTCCGGCGCGCTCGTCGAGGAGCCCCAGCGTCACGCTGGTAAGGGCTTCGTTGATGCAGTCCCGTGTGTTGGGGGCGGCATGGGGCCACTTCATGGCGAGGTACCTGAGAGCGAAGGCGTACCACGACACGGCCGACTTCTTCTCTTCCATCGAAGCCGGAAGGCCCGACTCCGTGTCGAACTCCTCGCCGTCGCGCATCGCGCGCATGAGCTTCGTGCGGTAGTGGTCGGCGAACGCCTTGGTCCGGAAGGTCCCGCTTACGAACGCTCCAGACCTTCACAGCAAGGCGGCTCGCTCCGCTCCCCGCGCGCGGCCCGGCCCCCGGCCGGGCCTGCGCTCCTGTCTCCGCCCCGCTCCAGCCCGGCCGGCGCCCATGCCGCGCACGCAGCAATCAGCCGCCTGCCGGATGAGGGGTTGTAGTAAACGGTGACCGGCCGAACACCAGGGGGCTCGCTGCGCAGTTCGCGCGACTGATCAGAACGGCTTCACCCCGGACCGACCTTCCAGACCTAGCGGCCTGGTACCAGGTAGTCAGAGCGTCGTGGGTCAGTTGAGCTTTTTCCGCTCCTCCAAGAATGCGTCAAGTACCTCTTGATTGAGAGTGATTTCGAGCTTCAAGTTGATATTAATTGATGCTACTTCACTGGATGCATACCGATCACCTAGGGCGTCAATTTCATCAAAGTATTGCTGGATGAAAGTCTTCACTTCGCGGACCGGAGTGTCCGCAATGAGGGCAGTCATTTCAATAAGACGGGCCGCCTTATGAGGCGCAACGATTCCCCTGATCGTCATAGCCCAATCCATATAGTCCTCATAAACGCCAACCAGATCGCTCGCCATTCGCTTGATAAGGTCAGGATCAGCCTGCTCCGCCGACTGCTCGAAGGCTTTATCCTGTAGTTCCTGACTCAAACATTCGTCAATTCGGTCAGTAATCCTTTGTAGCTTGTTCAGAGAACTCTCGACGTAGTGGCAAAGTTGTGCAACACTCATACGGCGAGACCGAGATGAACGACCAGCCTCGTATTGCGCCCACTTTTCATTCAGGGACTCCAGCCCGAGCCGCAAGGAAGACGCATAAAGGAGGTAATCCCATTTCGGCGGTTTGATGCGAACTAGTTCGTCCCGTCCAGCAAGCGTTCGCGGGACGCGCGGCACTTCCACCACAGCATCATCGACAAATGTCCCTGAACTGAGAGGATGCACACCGGATGCAATTCCTCCAGGAGATACGATCACAGGCTTTTCGTAATCTCGCACACTATGGTCGAATGCCGCATTTCTAGCCAAAGCCATAACATCGGCATTTTCGGTGATCTGCTGCTGAGGGATAGGATTTCCACTGGCCCGGAGCGAAGATTGCAGATGCTTGTAGATAGAATTCAGCGCCAACAGGCTTTCGGCTCCCGGAATCCCCTCTCGCAGGATTCGCAGAAGTTCACCGGTGAACGCTGTGAACGGATGTCCAGGGTGGACCTTTGCCACCCCGTGTCCGGGCGAGGCGGCAAGCACATAGGTGCCAGCCACTTGAATCTGATTAAAGAAGACGGCATCTGATTCAGAGGCAGAAAGCGCACCCGAGATTGCTCGACCTGAATAACAGCAATCTAGAATTACTACGCGAGTCCTAGCACTGCTTTCCATGCAGGCGTCGCGAATATTCGAATAATCTACCGCAGTGAACGGAAGCCGCGAACCCGGTGATGTATTGGTGGTGGACAAGAATAGCTCATGACGAGCAGAACTAAGAAGTCCATGCCCCGCATAATAGATCAGAAGAAGATCTTCCGCTTCCTCTGACGCGGAGGTTACTAACTCGCCGACACTGGACTGATCTTCGGGATTCAGAAGAGTGGTGCAATTTTCTGGAATGATGATTCCTGTGGATTTTGCCGTGAAAGTTTCGAATAGTGTCGACACGTTGTTCTCAATAGCTGAAACGTCGGGAAGTTCCGCCGATCCGTAGCGAGATGAGCCGATTAAAACAATACGGGATTTTTCGCTATCCGGAAGCCTCATTCGGTCGCTCCCTCTTCAGCTCCCAGTGCCTTATTAAGTAGCTTAGCTACTTCTTGCAGAGTGGCACGCTTGGCGTCAATTTCCACGGCGGTTCCGTTCGGTCGTGTGACCTTCAATGTGATGTCGGCTTTTCTCGGTTGCTGAAGCCATGCGCTCAGCGACGTCGCGAGAACCGAGATTACGCCGCCGCTACCGATGGCGACAGTCAGTAGCTCACCTGCTGTTCCTAGATCACCTTCTGAAGGTGTACCGGAAAGATTTGTCCGCCCCCTGAAATTGGAATCCAGTCGCAGCCAGGAATCCAGAGATTCGAGGTGCTTCCGTTCGTCAAGTTTGGTGACACTAATCTGAGCCTCAACAGGCCATTGCGTAGTCAACGGTTCGCTTACCCTTCAGGTGTACGATTAGGGCTCTTCGTGATTCTACTGTCAACGTTGGGTCTCGTGGCTGCTTTGTGTAATTTGGTCACTCGGAACAATCTCAGCCATTGTCAAGGAGCGCGTCTCGCAGTTACCCAAGCTGAGGGCTCAGGCATCGTCGTTACGGGACAGCCGTCACGACTTGCTCTGGTCGACGGCAGTGGCAGCGTGGCGAAGGCCGGTGGAGATGCAGCGAGGCATACGCGCGCCCGGTCGGTCGGTGCGCCCGCCGTCGTGGCTGACTGTCGTCGGCTGAGGTTCGTGCCACAGCCGTGCCAGATGCAGGGGTCAGCCACGGTCAACACCGGCGGCCCGCGGTCGAGTACCCGCCCGCGGCCCCGGCCGGTGAAGCCACAGCTCAGCACGCAGATCGCCCAGCCTCTCTCCTAAAGCGGTGATGGGCCGCCCGCCCGCCGTACGCCCGTGCAGGCCACCAGTGCACCGCCGTCTTCGGTGAGGAAGAGCATGAAGACCCATGCTCCATCGGTAGCTGTGACCCGCCCCAGGCGCACCGGCTGGTCATGCCCACCGAGGAGGTGCACCGCTCGTTCCAGTCCCACAGTCTCGACGCCCTTCCGCCGCGTGCTCCGAAGTCGGCGCGCATAGGTCCGGGCAAGCCACTCAGCAGGCACAGTTCCATCCCACTCCACGTAGGAAGCACCGCTGAGCACGGCAGCCAGGGCAGCCACGGACGCATCGTCATCACCCGCCAGCAGTCGCACCAACCGATCCCAGTCCATAGTCACCACCGTGTTCTAGCGGCTGGTATCGCCGGGATCTGACAGTGCGGCAGGATGCTGCCGTGCACTGGATACCGACCGTTGACACCAAGCTCAACATCTGGATGATCGCCGCGGTGTTCGGCGCCTACGTCGCCCTCTACAACACGCTGCGCGGATGGTGGCGCGGCACGCTCGGCAAGCGGGCGTTGTTCATCAGGAACTACCGGAAGCTGGCTCCGCACGTCCGGCATGAGTACGTCAAGGAGCTGTTCGGCGAGCCTGCCTGGCAGTACAAGCAGAGCGTCGAGCAGTTCGTCGGGGACCCGGAGCCTGAGGGCACAGGCATCAGCATCGCCGAGCAGGAGATGACCGTCCGCACCTGGCCGCTGGGCAGGATGGCCTACCTAACCACATGGTGCACAGAGGACGACGAGGTCGCGATGTACAGCCTCACGACCCGCAGTAGGACCTTCCGGCCGGCCATCCGAATCGGCACCGAGCATGTCATCCGCCTGGGGAAGTCGCACCTCTCCTCCCTCCCTCACCCCGAGGTCGCCGGTCCTCCCCTCTGGGCCGTCGGCGCCCAGCGGTACTCCTACTCCGAGTCTCACTACTTCGGGAGTCCTGGCGGCTACCGGACCTGGGTAGTGGGAGTCTCCGATGCCGGACACCCCGCCGCTGCCCCCGTCGGTCTAGGCGGCAACTCGGAGGCGTGCGAGGACCCTTCGCAGATCGAGGGTTACCGGGCACTGGCCCGGATCAACTCCGTCCTCATCGCGGGCGGCAGCGCCCTCCGCCTCGAATCTATCTGCCCTCAGCAGTCGGCCCGGAGATCGGCCGCGTCATCCTCGTCGAGCCCGAATACGGCCTGCGGTCGCGCCTGGATCGGCTGCGCTGGAAGGTCCGGTTCGCCGCAGCACGCCTGCGCGAGCTAAGGAGCAACGCGGAGTGATGGTTGGATCTTCCGAAGCGCGGGATACAGCGGCGGGCCCGGACAGTGGCCGTATTCCCTTCGCCAGGTGCAGGCCGTCTACGACTGGCCATGTCAGAGACCGCTTCCATCGCGCGATGAGGGAAGTGCAGTACAGCAGCGAGGTACAGCAACCACCGCGACCACGGACAACCATCAACGGCCCTCGATGGCCGGCTGACCAGCCCGCCAATCCCCGATGACCTCCCAGCCGATAGTTCGGGACGAAGAGGTCGTGGTTTCAGATCCCGCCATCTCTACAAGAAAACGCCAGGTCAGGCTGGCGCCCTCACGTGAGAACGCTGGCCTCATTGCTCAGCGGGCGTAGGGAACACGCCTTCAGCAGCGGATTTCGGTCAGCGCCCCGCATTGCCCGGCACCTGCTGTGCCATGGCCGGTACGGTCGATCAGTTCTGGCGTGCGAAACGGTCCGAAGGGGGAACCGTCCCATGTACGAAGAAGCAGTGATGGCCGTGAGCACAGGAGCTGCCAGCGGCGTCCTCTCCTACCTGCTCCAGGGCCAGGCCGACGCTTTGCGCACCCGGATCTCGGCAATCTTCCGTCGCGGTGGCAACCCTCAGGAGGAGGCCGCTGTCCTACAGATGCTGAACGAGCACGTGGCAGCCCTGGCCCGGCGTGAAATCACTGGGCGTACTGTCACCGACACCTGGACCGAGCTGCTTGCCGCCTTTCTCGACGCTCACCCCGACGCCCGAGCCGACATCGAGGAACTCAAGACGACGGCGCCGACGAAGACGGTCAACATCGGCTCCCAGCACAACCACAGCTCCGGGGCCTTCATCGGCAACGACCACTACGGCGACATCAACATCAACACCCGAGACGACCGGTGACCACCGACGACCCGGCGCCTCCGGAGCAGCGCACCGTCCAGAACAACTACGGCGACGGCGCCTTTGTCGGCCGTGACCACATCGGCGACATCAACATCCATCACGAGATCGACCCGCAAACCAGGGCCACACTCGCGAAGCTGGGGAAGTCCGCGCCCGCGCTGTCACAGATGCTCGAAGATGCTCTGCGAGACGGTGTTATCTCGCCTGACACAGTCAGTCAGCTCTCCTTGGCCGCCCGGAGCATCAACGAGGACGTCGCCGGTCAGATCTCACGCGCCTCTCACCGGATCAATGAGGACGTCGCTGGCCTTCTCACCCATGCAAGCCACAGCATCAACGAGGATGTCGCCGGCCAGCTGACCCACGCCGCAGACCGTCTGTCCAAAGCCTCCGCGAAGCTCGACTTTGACGCGCTTGACCTGCTCGTCAGACGGTTGGAGGGGGTTCTCGGCCACCACGACGGCAGCGATCTTAACGGGCTCGCCGCCCGGCTGGAGAACAGCCTGGAGGATCTCAGTACGGCGACACACCGAGTCGGCAACCTGAAGGGTGACAGCACCCAGGCGGTCAGGCTCGAGCAGGTGACGAGGTCGCTCACGGACATCGCGGAGCGAGTCGAGGCAAGGGTGACCCCGCCTCCACCGGTGGTTCTCCCCGACTGGGAGGGTCGATTGCGGTGGTTCGGCGCCGGCGTTCTACTCGGCATCCTTATATCTGTCCTGTACGCGGCCTACTCGTAGCCGTCGACATCACCAAGTCCGTTCAGCGTCCCAACTCTCCAGATCTGATCGTCCGACGCACTTGCCATCGTCGTTGACGTTCGTCGTCTGAGGGCTCAGACATTCAAGACCCAGCCTCCAGGGACGACGGGGGCAAGAAGCGTGCCATCCGTGTGCCAGAACCTGTGGGACTCCCAGGAGACAACGGGGAATCGACCGCGTACCGCCATGGGCCGGAGCACAGTTCCACCGCAGGTCAGCACCGTAGTGGCAACCAGAAGACCCAGGCTTCCCAAGCTTATGGTCGTGTGGTGGTCTGGCCGCGCTTGGCTAGCGCAACGATTCCTGTTCAGCAGACTTGGGTATCGCTGAGGGGTGCCCGGCAGGGGAGCCGTGGTGTGCGTGCAGCTTTCGAAGGTGGCGGGAGTGCAGGTGGGGGTCTCGTGGCGCGCCGTAAGTCAGTGATGCAAGTGCTTGCTGAGGCGTACAAAGCGAAGCAGCAGGCCAAGGCCGCTGAGTTAGACCTCGTCTTGATTGGCTGCGATAGGGGACCGAGCGGGATCGTGGACCTGGGTACTTCCTCTGGGCCTTCGGTCAGATTGTGCCGGCAGCGCCGTGTGGACGATCATGCGTCGATGGACATGGGCTACTGGGCGGTGCTCGCGGACTCCGAGCGGGAGCAGTGGGACTACGTCCCCTGCCAGACGGTTGGGCCGCTGAGCTTCGGAGATGATCGACATGAGGCAGTAGCGATCATGACGGGGCATGGCTTCGCTGCCGAGGAGCGTGAGATTGAGCGGTGGAATCCGCAACGGGCCCAATGGCGCGTGGAGTTTCGCAGGGCCGGGTCGGACAAGCATCGCGCCGCTGTGAAGTGCTATTTCGTCGAGGACGTGGGCTTGACCTGCGTGCTCGTTGATGGGCTGCGCGGCCCCCAGGTCACCTGCGAGGGAATCCGTCTGATCGGCCGTGTGCCGTCGGAGCTGGACGCGGAGATGGAGGCGTGCGCTGTTGAACGTGGCCTGGGCATCTCGTTTTGCCTCACGGGGGACCTGTGCTGGCCGAACTTCGCGTTCGAACGGGGCGGGCAGCGTGCTGGCGATGCGGTCCTGAGCTGGGCATCGTTTTTCAACACGGGAGAGATCGCGGGCAGCTCCTGGGACATCACTCCCGCAGAGGTTTGGCACCACTGGTAGATCGCCCCTGCGCTGGGTCGCGGAGAAGGTGGGCCTCAGCGGCTGAGTCGGCGGTAGCAGATGAGGGCGCTGGCGATGCCGACGAAGGCGAGGAAGTGCTCGGCCGTCCGCTCGTAGCGGCGGTGCAGACGGCGGCAGCCGTTCAGCCAGGACATCGTGCGCTCAACCACCCAGCGATGCCGGCCCAGGCGGCTGGACGGCTCGACGCCGCGGCGGGCGATGCGTGGCACGATCTGTCGACGGCGCAGCCAGCCTCGCAGGTGGTCGAAGTCGTAGCCCTTGTCCGCATGGAGCTTGGCCGGGCGGCGGCGACGGGGCCCGTAGCGGGAACGGATCGGCGGGATGCCGCGCATCAGCGGTATCAGGGCCTTGCTGTCGTGGAGGTTGGCGCCGGAGATGCCCACCGAGATCGGCAGCCCGTTGCGCTCGAATATGACGTGAATCTTCGACCCGAGCTTGCCGCGATCGGTCGGATTTGGTCCAGTCAGGGGCCCCCTTTGACCGCCCGGACACTGGCCGAGTCGATCGCGCAGCGCGACCAGTCCAGCTCGCCGCTCCCGCCGAGCCGGTCCAGCACCACCCGGTGCAGCTTGGCCCACACCCGGGCCGTGGACCAGTCGGTGAAGCGACGGTGGACCGTCTGCCAGGAGGCGCCGAAGACCGGCGGCAATTGCCGCCAGGTACAACCCGAGGTGGCAACGAAGATGATCGCGGCCAGTACCGCGCGGTCATCACACCGCCGCCGGCCTTCACCCTGGGTGCGTACCGGCGGCTCCGGCGCCACCGTCTGGAGGATCTCCCATAGCCCGTCCGGCACCAGCCGCTCAACTATGTCCATGCCCGGCGCAACGAGCCGGGCGCCAATCAAGACACCGTCTTAAAGCGTGCTCAGCAGAAGGAGCAGGCGGCTGCGAAGGCCGCTGAGGAGCGTCGGCGCCGTCAGAGACGGGAAGCCGCCAAAGCCGAAGCCGAGCGCGCCCGTCTGGTGGCCGCAGGACAGAAGCATCTGGAGCGGGGCCAGGGGGCACAGGCGCGTGAGGTCGCCCGTATCGAGCGCGAGTTGGCCAAGCGCCAGGCCGAACGGCAGCGCGCTGCTGAGCAGCGCGAGCGGGAGCAGGCTCGTGTGGAGAAGGAGCGGCAGAAGCAGGCGCGAGAAATGCACTTGCTGGAGCTGAAGGCTGATGCCGAGAAGCGCACCCGCCAGGCCCAAGAGCGCCTGGCGGAGCTATAGGCGGTGCTGACGGACCGGCCCAGGAACCTGAAGAGCTGGCACCCCTATGTCGAGCAAGCACTCGCCAAGCAGGCCCCGCAGGGCGTTGCAGAGGCTGTGGAAGAAGTGCTGCGCGGCTCTTCCGTGCCCAAAGGGTGCCGTGTCGATGCGGGAGCGGCGTACATACCTGAGGCTCAGCAGCTCCTCATTGAGGTAGAGCTACCTCAGCTTGACGTAGTGCCGGCCGTGGTGGCCTACCGGGTTGTGGCCCAGCGGACTGAGATCGTCGCTCAGCCGCGGAAGGAGGCCGAGACGAAGAGGGTTTACCGCACTCTGGTCGCCCGCCTTGCCCTGCGGGCACTGGACGAGGCCTTCTCCACCACCCCACCTGATCTCGTCACAACGGTGGTGTTCAACGGGCATGTGAGTGCGAAGGATCGCGCAACCGGGCGGCCGGTGCGACCTTGCCTGGTGAGCGTGGTCGCCCAGCGCGAGCAGTTGGACGAACTCGTATTAGACGAGCCCGAACTCGATGCGCAGGAGAGCCTGAAGTACCTCGGCGCTGTCGTCTCCCGCCATCCGCACGATCTGGAGGCGGTGCCCCCAGTCGTTGAGATCGATCTGTCGCGATACCGCATTACGGCGGATGTCGGCGCCGTGGCAGGGCTCGACAGCCGCCCCGACCTCCTGCAGGTGGACCCCTACGCCTTTGAGCGGCTTGTACGCGAACTGTTCGAAGCCATGGGCCTCGAGACGTGGCGAACTCAGGGCTCGCGAGATGACGGTGTGGACGCCGTCGCGGTCCAGCGGGACCCGGTCGGGACCACTGTCTTCGCCATACAGGCGAAAAGGTCTAAAAACGCAGTGCCCGTTGAGACGGTTCGGGCATTGGCGGGGGTGATGCACGACAAGGCTGCTAGTCGCGGAGTCCTGGTAACGACCTCTTGGTTTGGCAAGGCGAGCGCTGACTTCGCTCACCGAAACGGCAGGATGCAGCTCATCAACGGGCGCAATCTCAAGGCGCTGCTCAAGGAACACCTGAACATGGACGTCCTGATCGGCCTTCCCAAGACACCTCCAGGTTGGCAGCCCTCTGACATCCAATGAGCCGCCGTCCGGGAGTAGCGAAGGCCAAGCCGCAGCACTGCACCACAACCGCACCAGATCGAGCGGGGAAGAGCGGGGAATCACGGTGAAAGCGGCCAGCTCGATCGAGCCACGATCCAACCGTTCGCCCAGGTCAGCGCCCAGACCGGCCCCACGAGATCGCAGCTTCCCAAGCTGCGAGCGCGAGTTCGATTCTCGTCACCCGCTCCACACGAAACCCCCAGGTCTGTGATCTGGGGGTCCTTTGTCGTCTTCTCCCACGCGGAATGGAAGTTCCCCCCCACCTGACGATCACTCGGTTCAGCGTTGTGGATAGTTAGCGATCAGGATCTGAGGGAGGGGTTGAAGACAGTCGTAGTTCTGATCCTGTACCGCTATTCGTCGATGCCCTCGAAGTCGGTCACCATGGAGACAATCTTCGCGGGCGCCTTATCGAGGAGGAAGTCGTCGGCGAAAACGACCTCAGGGATGCCTCGGCTGTCTGCAGCCGCGGCTCGCCTGACCGCAGAGATCCGGGGGGATTCAAGTTGGTCGTCAGCTGCCTCGAAGGGACTCTTGGCGGCCACCCACATACGCTGCTCAAACAGGACGGCCGGGCCTGCCCCACCGAGGTCCGGTACGAACTCGGCATCGCTCTCCGGGAAGTCAGCCGCCCAGTTCTGCAGCAGCCGACTGGGCTGGCGCGGCTCGATACGGTTACCTGTGGCCTCCCCGGAGAGGATGGCAAGGAGGTCGTCGGCGAGCCGCCAGTCCAGGAGCGAGTGGTAGGCCATGTTGGTGTAGTCGCGCAGGCACTCGTAGCAGGAGCCCCGGCAGTCGCGGCCATGGCTGCCGTCACGGAACTTCTCGACCATGCGGTTGGCGGCGGCCAAGAGGTCGTTGAAGACCTCGGGGTCGGCCAGGTGGGTGCAGTAGCCCGCGCCGTTGTCGAGGGTGTCGGAGAGGAACGCGAACGTCCGAGCTCGGGAGCCGGCGGATCCGGCACCGTGGATACCGGAGGCAATCTCGTTCGGCTGGACCTGGAGGATATCGCCGGCGGCCACACGGAGGAGCGCGGCCAAGGAGTACCAGCCGGCACGGCGTCCGGAGCGGTCATCCGGGAATCCAGTCGTCTGGGCGACCGAGGCGAGGTTGAGGCGGAGGCCGTGTTCCAGACTTTCACCCGAGGCCGGGCCGAGGAGGAAGAGGTCGGTGTGCTGGACCGCGCCGATCGCTGTGCCAGGGGTGCTGCTGGCGTCTTCAGCGGTTCCGACCAGCCAGGGCGCGTAGACGGCAGCTTCTGCCTCTACCAAGGCACCGGACCAGTTGGAGGTCGCCTTGGCTGGGGAGAAGTGGAAGAGCCGGCCGCCGTTGTCGTTGACCGCGTAGCGGCGGCCCTTCCCGGCATGCACCACCATCCCGGATTGGGTAATCCGTTGAGGAGCACCGGACTCCAGGTCCGCTGCCGTACGCGGGGAGAGTGATCTGGCCCTCCAGGCGAAGTTGCCGTCGAAGTCGCGCGCCTTCCCTCCAGTCAAGAAGCCCGCCGGCTGATGGAGGCCGACCTCCCGGTACGAGCCGTCGGATGCTCCGCAGGCGGGGCACTCCGCAATCCGCTCTTCATCTCCGCCCGGCTCGGGAACAGTCTTGGCATCCTCGTCGAGGTGCCCGCACGCACGGCACATACCGATGTGCTGCGCTTCGCCGAGGGGGTCGGCCACAGCTTTCGGGGTTCTGCCTCCAGGCACATACCCGGCCACACCGACCGCTGTGTGGACCTTTCCGTCCTTTACGGTCTCCGCACCAGGGGCGAACTGTGAAATCGCGATGTCGAGCGAGCGGTCGACAACACCCGGCGGGGGCCACGGGTAGGACTCTCCCGGCCGCCTCGTGTAGAGGTAGCGGACCGATGTCGGGAAGCCGAACATCGGGAGGAGGCCGGACTCGGCCAGGCGCTGGCTCAGATCGTGGTGCCCACGGGTTGATTCAGCGACAGCGGTTACTTCGGCAACGAGGCGCTCCGTCGCCCATCGAAGTGCCGCTTCGAGAGAGTCGGTGCCTTTCGTGTGGCTGACGAGGGCCTCGGCCACCGCACGGATCTGTGCGGCCTCGGATGCAATCCACGCCTCGACTGCAGGGCGGACAGCATGCCAGTCGCGGACGAGTCCGAACTGGCCGTGGACGTTGCGCGTCGGGTCGAGCTCAGCGTCGCCCGTGGACTTCGCCTGTGCGGATTCGAACGCCCGACGGAGCACCTCAGAGGCGAGGACCCGCTGGTAGATGTCCTTCATATCCGTAGAGAGGTACGGAGGCGGGGTCGGAGCGTCAACAATGCGCTTGGGGTCTTGGAAGTAGTGCTCGTCGTGACTGCGCCCGCGGCAGACCGTGAGCGCAAGGGCTACGGGCGCCCCGCGGCGGCCCGCACGACCGACCCGCTGCTGGTAGTTGAAGCGGGTGGGCGGCATGTTGGCCATCAGCACGACGGAGAGCGGTCCGATGTCCACGCCGGCTTCCATCGTCGTGGTCACCGAGAGCACGTCGAGGGTGTCGGGCCGGGGGTGTTCCTCATCGTTGAGGAACACACTCTGGAAGCGGGCTTGGCGCCCTTGGGCCTCGATCCGGTCGGTCTGACCGGTGAGCTCTGCGGTATTCAGGCGAAACTTCCCAATTCCATTCTTCGCCATCCACGCGTAGTAGTCGTCCTCCGGCGCGTCGAAGTGCTCCGCCTCGGGAGGCAGCGGCCCTCCGCATTTCGTACAGATGCCGGTCCCGGGATGCAGGTGCCGACGGTGGCATACGCCGCACTCCCACGCGAGGCCTTCACCGTGGCGGAGGGACACCTCCTCCGGCTGGATCACGTACCCGATGACGGCCTTGCCCCAGGCACGCTCGGCTCGATGCCGGACATCCTCCTCGTCTTGGCCTGTGACCGCTGCAACCTTCTGCCAGTAATCGCGGAGGCGACGAGGGGGAGTGTCCGCAGCGGTACGGAGGCCTGCGAATCGGCGCAGGTGACCGAGGACACGCAGGCTTCCCCGTACGAGTGCGATCTCCGAAGCCTGGTCGCTGGTGAGGACCGACCTGTCTGACGCCAGCGAGAGCCAGCCGAGACCGAGTGATTCGAAGTCCCTGCCCGCACTGCCGAACAGTCCCATGAGGAGCTCCCGGCTGAGGGACTCCCGTATGTCGTCGCGGAGATCACGCTGCCGCGCGCTGAGAACCGTGCCGGACTCGTCGCGGACCTTCCCTTCGGGATCATCGGGCCATCGGTACAGCGACGACCACCGCCGTGTCTCAGCGTCCTTCTCATAGCGAGCCGTCTGCAGCGAGGCGTTCGGCCCTCCGGGATTCACTCCGAGGTGGACTAGCCTCTCGGCAACGGTGGCGGCGTGGCTGTCCAGACTCGGAACCCTGCTCAGACTCGCGTAGAGCTCCGCCTCCGTGTCGGGTTCTGAATCATCGGCGAGGTCGTCGAGACTGTCGGCAGAGGGCGGCTTCTGGAGCTTCTCCCATTGGTCGTATGCGGCGGGGTCCCTGGGCCGGATCCGCTTACGGGCGGCCTGAGCTGCCGCTAGGTCCTCCTGGGTCCGCGAGGCACTCTGGTAGAAGCTCTGGATTGCTGCCAGGTCGGTTGCGGGGTCTCCTTGGTCTGCGACTTCCTCGGCAAGAAGGAGACGCAGGAGATCCTGGTAATGACGCAGGCCGAGGCCGGCTGCGAGCTTCGCAGCGTCCTGGCGGCTGTCGGAGAAGACGACGGCCTGACGCGTGGGCAGTGGGGCGAGGACGGCGGTGGTGAGTACCTGGTTGACCTTCTCGAAACCGGTGCGCATCGAACGGACTGGGGTCCGGAGGCGACGGGGGTCGCTCAGGCTGAGGTGGTCGTGCCCGATACGCCGGACCTCCCAGTTGTCGCCGCAGCCAGGGCACTGGGACGGAGCAGCCGGAAGGTCTTCGAGCCGGAGGCGGGGGCGGCCGCGCTTCGGCTCTGGAACGCTGGTGTGAAAGGACCAACCGGTGTGGTCCCTGTGGTTGCGCAGCATGCCGGTGCGGGGGTCGTACGCACTCCGCTTGAACTCGAATCCGGCGCTCATCGCCCCCTTGTCGGAACTCGTCTCCCAGTCCAACTTGTCCGCGGCAGGGTGCTTCTTCCTCGGCCAGTAGACGACGTAGTTAGCCGCGTTGGGGCCGAGGGAGCCCCCGTCCGGTAGCGAGTCGAGGTCAGGCAGGTCGGCAAGGAGACCGGCTTCGAATCCCTTCCCCCTGCGCTGCTTGAAGGCGGATTCCGGGGCATACCCGCCCAGCAGCACATCGCCGCAGTTCTGGCAGTAGAGCAGTTCGAGGACCCGGGCTCCGCAGTCGCATCGCGAGGTCGGCCGCGAGAAGAGCTTTCCGACGGTCCGGTCGCTGTCCTCTCCGTGGGTGGGCTCTCCGTCAGCGGGTTCTCCTGCGGGGATCTGCGGGCACTCAGGATCTGAGCACGCCCAGACTCCAGGGATGTTTCTGAAAAAGAGGTGGCCCCGCAGAGTCGGCAACTTGGACAGCCCGCTGCGGCGAAGCGCGGCCAAAACGCCTGCCAGAGCTTCTGCTTGCTGCTCCTTCGCCACCGCCGGGAACATCCTGGCGGCGACTGCGTCGTCGAAGTCGGCGGTCAGCCGGTCGCCGTCCCGAAGTGCATTAGTGAGCGCGTCGCCGGCACCGGTACGGGCCAAGAGGTCGTCAGCCTCGGCCACTCCGGGCTCAGAGCCGAGACGCGCGAACTCGGCAGCATGATCCGACAAGTCGAAGTCCGTGGATGCAGGCAGGTCCAGTCGTCCGCCGAGCACCTCAAACCGGTCGCGTTCGATCCCGAAGAACTCCTGGAGGAAGTCGAGGTCCCGGGGTGCTTCGAGGGAGGCAGAAGCTGCGATGACCCGGAACTTGTCAGGACGGTCGGTGAGGCCCAGGCGGTGGCGGAGGTTCCTCAGCAGGTACGCGATCTCCGTACCGGCTGTGCCGCGATACGTGTGGAGCTCGTCGACCACCAGGGTGAAACGGGCGTCAGGGACCTGGTGCAGCCACTGGCGCGTCTTCTCGAAGACAGACGCTTCCCGGGACCGCATCAGCATGACGTTCAGCATGCTGTAGTTGGTAATCATGATGTCCGGGGGCGCCTGAATCATGTCCCAGCGGGAGCGCATCTCCGCACCATCGAGCCGGGGGATGAAGTACTTGCCGTCACCGTCGCCGCTCTGGGCCTGGCGGGAGCGTGCCTCAGTAGCGGCAAACTCCTTGCGGAGGTTCCTGACGCCGACAGCAGAACCGATGTCCCCCGGGACAGGTGTCGCCCCTGTGTAGCGGCCGAAGTAGAAGCGGTGGCCAGGGCGCTTGGCCTCAAACCACGCGCGCACGCAGTCGCTGTCCAGGGCCTTGCGCAGACGCATCATCTGGTCGTCGACGAGCGCGTTCATCGGGTACAGCACGAGGGCGCGAACGGCGGCGTGGCGGCCGCGCTCGCCAGCCCTCTGCGGCTGGAAAGCACCGTCGGGCGAGGTCCACCAGCGGTTGGCCGGGGCTGACGTCGCACTCCACGACTCGGACTCCCGCACCAGGTCAGCAAGGATGGGGAGCAGGAACGCCTCCGTCTTACCTGATCCGGTACCGGCAGTGATGACAACGTCGCGCCGGTCCCTGATCGCGGCGGCGAGCGCCTGGTGCTGGTGCTCGTGGAGAGAGCGAACACCCTTGAGGAGGCCCAGCTCAACGAGTTCGGCGAGTTGGGGGTGGGCGGCGGCCTCGCGGGCCGACGCGGCGATGCTCACTCCGGCAGAGACGTACTGCGGCCGGACCTCGATCAGCGGGCGGCGCCAGGCGCCCCCATCACGATCGAACAACCGACGCCGTTCCTTCTCCAGTTCATCGTCCGCCAGCCCGAAAGGGGTGTCGTAGTAGCGGAAGAGCGCATTCTTGAGGTGATCAAAGGAGCCGACGATGTCCAGTCCGTGATCTGCTGCGGGTTCTTTCGCCGCGTTGTCATGCATGAAGGTCTCCGAGCGTCTGCCCGAGCGATGCGGCGATCTTCAATGCCACGTCCCCCGGGACGTTGTCGTACGCAAGATTCTGGGCTGACTCCTGAATGCGGGGTGCGAGGCCGGAGCACATGGCAGCAACCCTCCGCTGCAGGTCCGGCAGCGGATAGCCCCAGTCCACGAAGAGCGTCCCGATGCCGTCGCGACCGCAGTCGGCCTCGGGGCGCCACCGCAATACGTCGGCGGCGCAGTTCTGCTCGGATAGCAACGTGTAGATGCCGTACTCGTGCGTGGTCTCGAACCAGGCCCCGTCGCGGAGAACTTGGCAGACCCGCTTGCTGTCCCTGCGCTTCAGCCGGTACAGACCGTCCCCCTGCGGACGGACGGTCGGCATGTACCGCCGTTGCGCCAAGTCGTAGCGCTCCAGCGGTGCTCCGTACTCCGGCGCCGAGGTGCGCTCCGCCAGGTCCAAGCCCGGCAGCAGGGTTGCACCTTGGTAGGCGAAGGTGGGAGCGAAGACAGCTCCGAGGTCTTCCGCCAGATCGCGAAGTTCGCTTTCGTCTCCGAATCGGACGAAGTACGAAGAGGGAAGCGGGATGTCCCGAGGCGGCCGGTCCGACGAGGCCCGGTACAGCTGGACGAGCCCCTCGTCCTTCAGCTCGTCGAGTCGCCGGTCGAAGGAGGCCGTGCGGCTGCCCGTGATGGTGGCAAGGCCCTGTGCTTTAGGCAGCGGGGTGAGCACTGGTGGTGCAGCGGACCAGCGGCGCCCGCTCCAGTCGACGTCGAGGTATGCCAGAGACACGGCATCACGGAGCCAACGGCCTGGTGCGCCGGACTCGATCTCGTCGGACTCCTTGGCACCGAGCCACCACAGACTCTGCTTTGCTTCGGTGAGACTCCCCGCCCCCTCTTCGCTAAGCCAGCGCAGCAACAGGTCTCCCGCGCCGATTCCCGTGCTCATTTCCCACCCCGATCGCGCGTGTTGCTGATTTCTGCGGCAGCAGCCACGTACTCGGCCCAGCCTGCCACCCGGCACGCATCGGCGGCGCTGAGTACGACGTATGCCCAGCGGTAGTCCTCCCGGGTCGGTACCGGGGCAGGAGCCGGAGTACCGGGATCAGCTGGCCGCACCCACCATCGCTGTGGAGTGCGGTAGACGAACCACACAGCACCATTAGGGATCTCTGCTTCCAACGCGGGGGTTTCGGACGCCTGGGGGATGCGCTTGCTGACCCACGACGGTGCTTCCTGCCTCCGCACCGGCGTCACGGTTCCGTGCTGGTCGAGGAAGCAGGACTCCATAACCTCGAGCTTGACGACGACTGTTCGGGCCGGGGCGGGAGCAGAAGTTGCATCCGCGCCCCGGATTAAGGCTCCGCTGTCCTCGCCGTCGCACTCGCTGACGCGGTGTGCGGAAGTGCCTACGCACCGGTAACCGAGCGAACCGGTGCCCTCCGGGAGTCCTTCGTGGAACCCGTCGTAGACAGTGAAGATCTGGCGGCTCGAAGACGTGCCTACCTCGTGCTGGCCTTCCTCGAAGGCGAGGCAGTTGAGGGGGAAGGGCACCCGGGGGTCAGCGCGCAGGTTCTCAGTCTGACCGTCGAGGGATACCTCGACGGTACGGTCGGGAGTGTCGGAGGCCGGCAGGAAAAGGTCGGGTTCCCCGCCCCTGAGGTAATGGCCCGCGACGCCGGATCCGGTGCGGTACTCGCGGGCGATGCGGAGTCCGCCGATCAGCTTCGTGTGCTGCCTGATCTGGGGGTGCAGGACGTAGCTGTGCTCAGCGCTGGAGTCCAGCGCCTGCTTGAACGCGGAGGTGTCGGCAGCTCGCACGCCCTTGAAGAGCCGCCACCCGGGGACAGGGGCGGCAACCTCCCGCACCGTCTTGGACCGGAGCCCGCTAAGCACGGCGCGTACCTGGGCTGCCGACGACGAGGACGCCAGTATCCAGTGCGGCTCACCGGGTTCGAAATACTCTGTGCTCACCCACTCGCCGAGATCCGCGTGCATGCGGAGCAGTACGACCTCCTGAGGCACCCATTCGATGACGAGGTCGTCGCCGTCGAGATGGACACCGAGGCGGAGCTGGGGCTCTGAAGGCACCAAGGTCTCAAGCCCTGAGTAGACCCCCCCGTAGTCGGTGCGGAGGGTGAAGGACCGGCCGTCGTGAATCCGGACGGTCGTCTCCTCTACACCTTCGGCAGCGTCCGCAAGCCACTCCAGCCGACGGCCCTTGTCCGTCACCGCGATACGCAAGCCCAGCGCCCGGCGCCGCTGCTGCCGCTCCGGCTCATGGAGGGTTCCGTCCCAGTCGGCGGCCAGCCGCTCCAGAAGGGCGACGATGAGTGGATCGCCGGCCTCGGCGCTACTGGGCGCAGATGCGAACTTCAGCTCCTCCATAAGCCGGGGAGACAGGCCTCGGCCACGCCCCGCACTCCACGCGTTGAGCCGCCGCAGGAGCTCTCGGCCTGGTACCTCGGTCGAGTTGTGGGGCCGCAGCCGGGTCGTGGCGAAGAAGCGTGTGAGCGCTTGGCGGTCCGACCTGCGGACGAGCGCCTGGGAGACCGGGTATCCCACGCGCCAGTAGAACTCGTCCGTGCTCACTGTGCTCGCCCCGTACAGGCCGCCGGTTTCTTCGAGCCAGGAGTCCAGTTCTTCCCACATGGCCGCTACGTCGTCCAGGGCCTTGTCGAGGCGGTTCGCTTCAGGTCCCTCCTGCGGGACGCCGAACATCTGGTACCAACGTCCGCGGAAATTCGTTCGGCGCATACCGTCCGAGGTCGCCATCCGGGTGGCCGCGAGGACCGACGCCGCCAGGACCGGAAGGCTCGGCGGCGGGCCGGGGCTTCCTTTCGCCGCCCATACCTGGCACTGGCTCATCACGCGCCAGAGCAGAGCCTTGTCCGACCCCGACCAGTAGAGCTCGTCCGCGACGGCGCTGCTGAGCGACTCCTCGATGCCGAACCGCTGGGCGAGTTCCCGTTCAACCTCGTCGTCGACATACAGCACGGTGCTCTGCAGGGCATGGTCAGCACCGAAGAACTCGTCAGAGAGGACTTCGTGCCACCGGTCGTACGCTCGCTTCATCTGCCTGCCTCTGCCCACAGCGCTGTCCGCATCTAGATCTTGCGTGGCGTGGGGGGACGTGCCCTCGCCGCGGCCTGTTCCCGGCCCGACTGTTGCGCCGCGTGGTGGCGGCGGCTTGGCCAGGTGGCTGCAACGTGGGGCGCGCAGAGAGGGACGTCCGTGGTGAGTGCACTGATGTCGGCAACGATACGACAGCACGCGTTCCCTGTCAGGAGCTTCCGCAAGCCGGTGACCTGCGCTTGCGTGACCGGCACGGGTGTCGCTACAGGTCTCCGGGCCAGCTTTCCATCTGGCGAAGGCTCCGGCGTACATCGGCACGGAGCGCTTCCGACCTTTGAACCGAGTTCTGGGCCAGGTTCGCCAAATAAGCGTCGGACATGGCCAAACGCGCACATGCGAGCTCAAACTCTTCCAAGAGGTTCGTCTCCAAGAGTCCGCGGGCGACCTAGTCCGCGCCGCCGCCCCGGAGGAACGCATCCCCGCCGACTGAAAAGGCGCCCAGGGACCGGGCCACCCGGCAACCGAGGCCGTACGCGCGGACCTTAGCAGCGGACGACAGCGGTCGCGAGCGAATCAAGGTGTACATCCGCGCCAGGCTGAGATGGCTTTGCCCCGCATTACCCAAGCCGGGTTCGAAAGCGGTGCGCAGCCATCCATGGACTATCCGTGGACTGGTCTCGCCTGATCTACCACGTGCAGGGCCGTGACCTGCAGCGTTAACCAGTTCCCAAGCGGCCTCCGGAGCCGTGTGCGCAGGTTGGAATCCTGCCGGGGGCACCCAACATGAGGTGCCCAGAGACTCTGGCACCAGCGGTAACGCTGAGGCCGGGGTCTTCGGGTGTGTGCAGGTGTGTGCTGCTCGGAGCGGAGCCGGGCCTCCCCCGGTTCTGCTCCAGTGCCTCCCCGCGGTCGGGCGGGTCCTCACCGCTCCCAGTAACCCTGATGAGGCGCGTGCTGATCACGCGCTCACCCCCGTCTGTGGGGCGGTTCGGCGGAACGCGGGTGTATGGCGACCTCAAGCTCTAGGCTCCCCGTTGCCGCTCGCAAGGTTGGTGCGACGAGGGGCAACTCGGACTTCAGTCATCCAAGTGCTGCGATGCGCAGCTGAAGCGGTGCCCGGCACACGGTCCCTAACGGCGGAATTCCTCGCAGGTGCCCGCCCGGAGCGGGTGTCAGCCGGCGTCCGGCCACTCCTCCGGGGGTGGGGGCGGCTCCGGGCTGTTCTTCCGTTCCGCTTGCCGTGCGTTCTCCTCCCGTAGGGAGGTCAGCCACGGGCAGAGGTCCGGCAAGGGCTGGGCGGGGCAAGCGAGGCGGTGGCCGACGCGGCAGCGTTGGGACGGGTCCGGTGGGCACACGCCGTAGACCGTTACGCGACCGTCGGACAGTTCGATCCAGCGGTGCTCCGCCGGGACCGTATGAGCCAGAGGTCTCATGTCCGGCTCCAGGAGCACCCAATCCTGTTCGAGCGTCGGTACCCGGTCCTGCGGTAGCCCGCAGACGGGACACGGGGACTGCCCGCCCTTCAGCCGCCTCGGTTGCTTCTCCCATCGCCCCATACCGTGAGGGTCGCCAGTCCGTGAGTCCGGGCGTAGAGCGCGAATCGGACGGGACTGTTGGGGCGGCGGTCCGTCGGTGGGACGCATGGCGATGCGGCAGGTGCGGCGGGCAACGACCGACCAACGGCACACGGCCGAGAAGTGGTGAAGGCTCGGCCAATGATGCGCGCGTGTGGGTCACTTGTGCGTCCCCGGTGGTTCTTCGGACTGGTTGGGGGCTTCGGTACCGGGGGACGGGTGGTGTGCGCCCCAGTCCCACAGGGCTTGGAGGACGGGGCCCAGACGGTGGCCACTAGGGGTGAGGGCGTAGTGGACGCGTGGGGGCCATGCGGGGTGGCGGTCGCGGTGGACGACTCCGGTCTTGGTGAGGTGGGACAGACGGTCGGACAGCACCTTGTCCGAGAGGGCGGGCAGAGCCGCGCGCAGCTCGGTGTAGGAGCGGGCGCCGCGCAGGAGTTCGCGGACGATCAGTGTCGTCCAGCGGCCGTGCAGGGCTGCCAGCGTGATCTCTACGGGGCACTCGGGGGTGGGGGCGGTGACGTCGGCGCGGGGGTCGTCGGGGAGGCCTGCGGGGTGGCCAACCGTTGGGTGAGTCACGGGGTCGCCTCCTAGCGTGTGCGGCAGTTCGTTTCCCGGTTGGAAGGAAGTTCTGTCGATCATGCGTGCCTTGGCCGAACAGCCCGAAGACGTGCCCGCGGTGTTCGCCGAGCGGTTCAACAGCGGGGATCCCGATGCGTTGGCGGAGATGTACGAGGAAGAGGCGGTGCTCGTTCCGGAGCCGGGGGTGCCGGTGAGTGGGGCTGATGTGCGTGCCGCGAATGGGCGTCTGCAGGGGCTCGGGGTTCCCATCTCGGTGCGTCCGCGGCATGTGTACGGGTGTGGGGATCTGGCGTTGTTGATCGTCGACTGGGTGATTGAAGGGGTCGGGCGGGACGGGCAGACCGTGCATGTGGAGGGTACGGCCACGGACGTCGCCCGGCGGGGTGAGGACGGTCGTTGGCGGTATGTCGTCGACAATCCCTTCGGCATCCGTACGGAGCCGGTGTGCTTCTGACGCCGCGTTGTCAGTAGGCGGTGAGACCCTGCGGGCATGAGCGGTGGATCTTGCAGCGGGGCTTTCGACTGGCGTGGGTTTCTTGAGCGTTGGCAGGCGGAGTGGGTGCCGCGGCCGGGCGATGAGGAGGGCGGTGAGTCCCGGGCCGTCGCTTTGGGGCGGGGCGGGGCTAGTGAGGCGGCGATCGGCGCGGTGGAGGAGCGGTTGGGGGTGCGGTTGCCGGCGTCGTACCGGGAGTTCCTGGCCGTGAGTGACGGGTGGTACGTGGATCAGATGGCCGGTGTCTATCAGCTGGGCGGGGTCGGGGAGATCGGCTGGTTCGGGGATCCGTTCGACATGACGTCCGTGTATGGGGAGGGCTTGGGGGATAACCCGTCGCCGGAGGAGGTGTTGTTGGCCGGGATGTGGCGGCGGGCGTTGCGGCTGGAGACGGATTCCGACATGTCGTATGCGTTGCTCGACCCGGGGGACGTGGGCGCGGACGGGGAGTGGGCGCTGTATGTGTACAAGGGGTGGGGCGGGGAGTTGCCGGATCGGTATCCCTCGTTCCGCGCGTACATGGAGGCCATGTACCGGCACTTCCACGCGAACCGGGCCGAGCGGGCCGACTTCGTGAACGCGACCACGCGTGAGCAGGACGCGCGGGTGGAGCGGGCGCGGCTGCTGGCTCTGCGGGGGCGGTACGAGGAGGCTGTGCCGTTGCTGGAGGAGGCGTTCGACTTCGGACGGCCGCACAGTGCCGTGCTGTTGCAGCAGGTACGGCACTTCTCGGCTCCGCGGGGGACTGAGGGCTACGGCGGTCTTGTGGCCGATGATCGGTATCAGGCGGAGATTCTGCCCGTGGAGGCCATGGGGCCGGCTCAGGGGCAGTGGCGGTTGGGGGGTGACGACCACTGGCTGGGGATGATGGCCGCGCGCGGTGTCGACCGGGAGGTGGCCGAGGCCGTGTTGGGTGCGGTGCGGGACGGGACCCATTGCTATGCGCCTTCCGGCGCCTGGGGGCAGGCTGTCGGTGAGGCGCGGGCGGCGGCTCTCCGGGGGGCGTGTGATGTGGCGTGGCGGGTGTTGCGGGGGGCGCTGGCGTTGTGGGAGCAGCCGGGGCCGTCGCTGATCGTTCCGCTCGGGCTGCTCGCCGATCCGGTGCTGGGACCGCTGGTGACCCCGGAGCGGGGGCGGGAGGTGCTGGCCACGCCGCGGGCCGGGGAGTCGGGGCCGGCTCCCGAGCCGGTGCCGGATCTTGATCCGCCGGGGCTTGCTTGGCTGGCGGGGCCCACCGACGGGTTCCGTTCCTCGTTCGGCGGTGGCTATCGCTGTGTCTGGGTGGAAGGGGTTGAGCCGGAGCGGCTGCCCGAGCTGGTCGGGGAGGAGGGGGCGGTCCTGAGTGCTCCCCGGCGGCCCTTCGACGTGGCCCGGTCCGCGCGCCGGGCTCATGAGCGTGAGGACGAGGGGGTGGAGCTGTGGGAGGACCGGGCCGTGGTGGCCGCGGGGCGCTCCGAGGGGGGTTGGGCCTTCGCCTTCGACGGTTACGGCCCGCACTGCATGAACCATCTGTTCCGGTCCCCGGTGACGGACGCCTCGGGGGGTGGGCGGGCCGTGGTGGTGTGGTCCGAGCGAGGGCGCGCGGAGGCGGGGGAGCGTCCGGACGTCTTCCACTTGTCGGTGGCCGAAGGGGGTGTGGAGTTGTACGGGTTCACGCTGCGGGGTACGGAGGTCGAGCGCTCGGGTGCGGTGCCTGAGGCCTTGGACCCGGACCGGTTGTTCCTCGCGGGGGACGCCGGTGCGGGCGGGCAGGTGCGGGCGCTGGATGCGCTGCACCGTGAACTGGGGCTCTCACTGCCCCGCTTCGCGCTCACCCAGGGGCGGCTTCCCACCTTCACCACCCGGTCCTGGACCCGGGCGCCCCGTGAGGGTGAGGGGTTCGCCTACCTCGGCTTCAGCAGGTCCAGGTCCAGATCCAGTTGCAGGTCCAGGTGATGGCAGCGCCCGGGGTGCGGGGGGCACCCCGGGCGCCCCGGGCGTGGGTCGACCGGTGAGTCGGCCGCGTCAAAAGGGCCTCAGGCGCGGGACAGTACCGTCCCGGCCACCTGGCGCAGCATCGACTCCGGGTCGGGGACGGGGCCCGGGGAGCGCCAGGCCACGAAGCCGTCGGGGCGGATCAGGACCGCGCCGTCGCGGGTCACCCCGTGGGCCCGTGCCCAGTCGGTCTCCTCGTCGTCCGGGATCAGGTCGGCCTGGGGTGTGCCGCCCACGCGGTACGACTTCAGCGGGATGCGCATGGCGACGGCCACCGCGGTCGCCGCCTCGTGCCAGCCGGTGGACTGGGCCGCGTCGCTGAGCAGGACGAGGGAGTCCTCGTAGAGGTCCAGGGTGGAGAGGCGGGCCTCGCCCCGGCGGAGCCAGAGGTGGGGGGCCCGGCTGCCGGGTGCGCCGGTGAGGTCGAGGCCCTCCGGTACGACCGGCGTCGCCGGGTCGGCGCCGACCACCGCGCCCTGGGGGTAGCGGTAGCCGAGGGCGACGTTGAGGATGCCGCGCTGCGGACCGCCGCCGGGGCCACCGCCCCCGGGGCCACCGCGAGGCGCGCCTCCGGGACCACCACGGGCCACGTCACCCGGGCCGGGCCCGGTGCCACCGCGGGCCGCCTCCCCACGGTCGGCCGCGCGGTCGGCCCCGGGGCCACCACGGGCCACGTCACCCGGACCACCACGGGCCGCGCCACCGGGACCGCCCTCGAAACCACCACCGGGCGCCCCGGACCCCCCGGACACCCCACCCGCGCCACTCCCCGCACCAGGCCCTCCGGGACCGCCAGGGCCGCCACGACCGCCAGGGCCCCCGGCCCCTCCGGGACCGCCGAGCCCGCCAGGACCGCCACGCCCCCCGGGACCGCCCGGGCCCCCGGCCCCTCCAGGACCGCCGACACCCCCGGACCCTCCACCCGGCCCCCCGCCCCCCATGACCGGCGGCGGTGCGAAGCCCGGGTGGCTGTGTTCCACCGAGCGGTGGGCCGCTCGGGCGCTGGTCGCCTCCGCGACCGGGCGGCGTTCCATGTCGTAGGTGTCCAGGAGGGCCTCGCCCGCCCAGCCCTCCAGTACCGCGGCGAGTTTCCAGGCGAGGTTGTGGGCGTCCTGGATGCCGGTGTTGGAGCCGAAGGCGCCGGTGGGGGACATCTCGTGGGCCGAGTCGCCGGCCAGCAGGACGCGGCCGGAGCGGTAGCTGCGGGCGACGCGCTGGGCGGCGTGCCAGGGGGCCTTGCCGGTGATCTCGACGTCGAGGTCGGGATCGCCGATGGCGCGGCGGATGTGGGCGGCGCAGCGCTCGTCGGTGAAGTCCTCGACCGTCTCGCCCTGCTCGGGGTGCCAGGGGGCGTGGAAGACCCAGTTCTCGCGGTTGTCGACGGGCAACAGGGCGCCGTCGGCGTTCTCGTCCGTCAGGTAGCAGACGATGAAGCGGCGGTCCCCCACGACGTCGGCGAGGCGGCGGGAGCGGAAGGTGATGCTGACGTTGTGGAAGAGGTCGCCGGGGCCGCTCTGGCCGATGCCGAGCTGTTCGCGGACGGGGCTGCGGGGGCCGTCGGCGGCGACCAGGTAGTCCGCGCGGATGGTGGTGTGCTCGCCGGTCTCCCGGCTCTTGACGATGGCCGTGACGCCGTCGTTGTCGGCCTCGAACGACAGCATCTCCGTGCCGAAGCGCAGGTCGCCGCCCAGGCCGGCGGCGTGGGTGAGGAGTTCGGGCTCCAGGTCGTTCTGGCTGCACAGGCACCACGAGCTGGGGCTGAAGCGGGCCAGGCCGTTGCCCGGGTCGATCTGCTTGAACAGCCACTCCCCCGCGTCCCCGGCCAGGGTGGGTGCCTGGAGGATGCCGTGGTTGTCGGCCAGGGTGGCGGCGGCCCTGCGGATGTCCGGCTCGGCCCCGGCCACCCGGAAGAGTTCCATCGTGCGGACGTTGTTGCCGCGTCCCCGGGGGTGGATGGAGGTGCCGGCGTGGCGTTCCACCAGGGTGTGCCGGACGCCCAGCCGCCCCAGGAACAGCGAGGTCGACAGGCCCACCAGGGACCCGCCGACGACGAGGACCGGGACGCGGTGGATGCGCTCGCCCACGGGGGCGGCCCCGCCGGACCGGTCGGCTCTTTCCTTCATGGTTGCTCGTCCTCCGTTGCGACAGGCGTGAGTGACAGGCGCGCCCCGCGACAGGTGTGCGCCGGGGCCTTCATGCATGCCCCGTGCGGCCCGTGGAGGCCCGCGCGGACGCAGGCTTCACCCGCTTAACCCTCACGGTTCGCGGACCTCGCGGGCACGGCTCACGATCGTGCTTACGCGACCGTCGCACCCCGCCTGCCTGGCGCGCGCCGTCGACGATCGCCCCAGTCCACGAGGAAGACCCGGAGAAGAGGTGGGCCGGATGACGGTCTCTCCCGTCGTAACGACGGATGTCCCGACCACGGACGTGAAGGACGCGACGGATGCCGCGACGGCATCGGCTGCCGTGGCGGCCGAAGCGGGTGGCGTGTCGATATCCGCGTTCGACGGTGCCCGTGTGCGGGTCGTCCTGATGCTGGACGTGCACGACGGCATGCAGCAGGAGTTCCTGGACGCCTACGAGCGCATCCGCGACCGGGTCGCCGCCGTTCCGGGACACGTCAGCGACCAGCTGTGCCAGTCCCTGGAGAACCCGACCCAGTGGCTGCTGACCAGTGAGTGGGAGAGCGCCGCGCCCTTCCTGGCCTGGGTCAACAGCGACGAGCACCTGGACACCGTCGAGCCGTTGCAGGACTGCGTCCGCGACACGCACTCGCTGCGCTACAGCGTCCTGAGGGAGACCGACGGCGCGCGTCCCGCGCCCGGGGAGCCGCGCTCGGCGCCCCGGATCGGCGGGAACGTCGTACGGCACGCGCTGACGTTCACCGTGAAGCCGGGCAGTGAGACCGAGGCCGCCCGGCTGCTGTCCGAGTACGTGTCGCCCGACGCCCATGTGGACGGTTCCACGCGGCTGTTGCGGACCTCGCTCTTCATGCAGGGCAACCGGATCGTGCGGGCCGTGGAGGTGCGCGGCGACCTTCAGCGGGCGCTGCGCCACGTGGCGCGGCAGCCCGGGGTGCGGGCCGTCGAGGAGGCGCTGAACCCGTACCTGGAGCAGGACCGGGACCTCGGCGATCCGCGTTCGGCCCGGCGGTTCTTCACCCGGGCCGCCATGCCGGCCGTCCATCACGCGACCGCCCTCGACCAGGACCGGTCCGCCACGCACACCGAGCGGGTCGCGCTGCTCTATCCGGTGCGCGCCGGCGCCGGTGGGGAACTGGCCCGGCTGCTGGCCCGCCGGGACGCGTCCGCGGCGCAGGCCCCGGGCAGTCCGGTGCTGGCCGCCACCGTCTTCCACCGCGACGACCTCGTCGTACGGCTCGTCGACGTGGCCGGTGATCCCGAGGCCGCGCCCGCCGCGGTCCTGGGTCTGGACGACCCCGAGAGCGCCGCGGCCGCCGAGCGGTTGCTGGACGGCGCCGCGATCGGCGTCGACGGGTCGCCGGCCGAGGAGGGCACGCAGGCCCGGCTGCTGGCCGCGCTCCGTATGACTCCCCTGACCGACCGGCGCTCGGCCGGTTCCTGAACCAACGCCCCCCGCGCGGGCGGCCGGGTCCGACGGTGTACCCGGTCGCCGGTCCGCGCGGAACGCTCCCTGCTTTTCCCCGCCACTTCCCCCTTCCTCCCGTCTCCCCGGAGTGAACGACATGACAGATCAGCAGGTACGCATCGTCTCCCTCGGCGACATCGCCCCGAACCGCCGTCGCGGCGGAGACCTCCGCGCGCTTCTCACGCCCACCACCGCCGGGTCGACCAGCGGCTTCATGGGCGTGGCCATCGTGCAGCCCGGCGACCGCATCGCCGAGCACTACCACCCGTACTCCGAGGAGTTCGTGTACGTCACGGAGGGCGCCCTGGAGGTGGACCTGGACGGGGTGCCGCACTCGCTCGCCACCGGCCAGGGGCTGCTGATCCCGCAGGACATGCGCCACCGGTTCCGCAACGCAGGCGACGTCGAGGCGCGGCTCGTGTTCCACCTGGGGCCGCTGGCCCCGCGTCCGGAGCTGGGCCACGTCGACACGGAGGACGCGGAGGGCAACCCGCTCGCCTGCGACGGGGCGCACGCGGGCCACGCCGGGCACGAGCGGCCCGCCGCGGCCGAGGTGGTGTCGTGAACCGGCGCCGGGTCGCCGTCACGGGCATAGGCGTCGTCGCCCCGGGCGGGATCGGCGTGCCCCAGTTCTGGAGCCTGCTGTCCGAAGGCCGTACGGCGACGCGCCGCATCTCCCTGTTCGACCCGGCCGGTCTGCGTTCGCAGATCGCCGCCGAGTGCGACTTCGATCCGTCCGCGCACGGGCTCGATCTGGCCACGGCCCAACGCTGCGACCGGTACGTCCAGTTCGCGCTCGTCGCGGCGGCGGAGGCGGTCCGGGACGCGCGGCTGGACATGAGCCGTGAGGACCCCTGGCGGGCCGGTGCCACGCTCGGCACGGCGGTCGGCGGCACCACCCGGCTCGAACACGACTACGTCCTGGTCAGTGAGCGCGGTACGCGCTGGGACGTCGACGACCGGCGGGCCGAGCCGCACCTGGAGCGCGCGTTCACCCCCGCCACCCTCTCCTCCGCGGTCGCCGAGGAGTTCGGGGTGCGCGGGCCGGTGCAGACCGTCTCCACCGGGTGCACGTCCGGTCTCGACGCGGTCGGGTACGCCTATCACGCGGTCGCCGAGGGACGCGTCGACGTGTGCCTGGCGGGTGCGGCGGACTCGCCGATATCGCCGATCACGATGGCCTGCTTCGACGCCATCAAGGCGACCTCGCCGAACAACGACGACCCGGCGCACGCCTCCCGGCCCTTCGACGCCGACCGCAACGGCTTCGTGATGGGCGAGGGCGCGGCGGTGCTCGTCCTGGAGGACCTGGAGCACGCCCGGGCCCGCGGCGCGCACGTGTACTGCGAGATCTCGGGCTACGCCACCTTCGGCAACGCCTACCACATGACCGGGCTCACCAAGGAGGGCCTGGAGATGGCGCGGGCCATCGACACGGCGCTGGAGATGGCCGAGCTGGACGGTTCGGCGATCGACTACGTCAACGCGCACGGCTCCGGCACCCTTCAGAACGACCGGCACGAGACCGCGGCCGTCAAGCGCTCGCTGGGCGAGCACGCCTATGCGACGCCGATGAGCTCCATCAAGTCGATGGTGGGCCACTCGCTCGGCGCGATCGGCTCGATCGAACTGGCCGCGTGCGTGCTGGCGATGGCGCACCAGGTCGTGCCGCCCACGGCCAACTACACGACCCCCGACCCCGAGTGCGACCTGGACTACGTGCCGCGTGAGGCACGGGAGCGGACGCTGCGGAACGTGCTCTCCGTGGGCAGCGGCTTCGGCGGGTTCCAGTCCGCGGTCGTACTGAGCGGCAGTGAAGGAGGGCAGCGATGAGCGGACCACAGCGGACCGGCACCGGCGGCGGTAACAGGCGCGCGGTCGTCACCGGCCTCGGCGTGGTGTCCCCGCACGGCACCGGTGTCGAGGCGCACTGGAAGGCGGTCGCCGACGGCGCCAGCAGTCTCGGTCCCGTCACCCGGGAGGGCTGTGCGGACCTGCCGCTGCGGGTGGCGGGCGAGGTGCAGGGCTTCGACGCGGCCGAGACGGTCGAGGACCGCTTCCTCGTCCAGACCGACCGGTTCACGCACTTCGCGCTGGCCGCCACTCAGCACGCGCTGGCCGACGCCCGGTTCGGCCGGGGCGACGTCGCCTCGCCGTTCTCGGTGGGCGTGGTGACGGCGGCGGGTTCGGGCGGCGGCGAGTTCGGGCAGCGGGAGCTGCAGAACCTGTGGGGCCAGGGTTCGCGGCACGTCGGCCCGTACCAGTCGATCGCCTGGTTCTACGCGGCCAGCACCGGCCAGGTCTCCATAGTCAACGACTTCAAGGGCCCCTGCGGAGTCGTGGCCGCCGACGAGGCGGGCGGTCTCGACGCCCTGGCGCACGCGGCCCTGGCCGTGCGCAACGGCACCGACACGGTGGTCTGCGGCGCGACGGAGGCACCGCTGGCCCCGTACTCGATCGTCTGCCAGCTGGGCTACCCCGAGCTGAGCCGGGTCGCCGAACCGGACCGTGCCTACCGTCCGTTCACCGACGCGGCCTGCGGGTTCGCACCGGCCGAGGGGGGCGCCGTGCTCCTCGTGGAGGCGGAGGGGGCGGCCCTGGAGCGTGGGGCGGACGTGCGGGCGACGGTGGCCGGGCACGCGGCGACCTTCACCGGGCCCGGCCGCTGGGAGCAGTCCCGGGAGGGGCTGGCCCGTGCGATCCAGGGTGCGTTGGCCGAGGCGGGCTGCCGGCCCGAGGAGGTCGACGTGGTCTTCGCGGACGCCCTCGGTGTCCCGGAGGCCGACCGGGCCGAGGCGCTGGCCCTGGCCGACGCGCTGGGCCCGCACGCCGCGCGGGTGCCGGTGACCGCACCCAAGACCGGGACCGGGCGGGCGTACTGCGCGGCGCCGGTGCTGGACGTGGCGACGGCGGTGCTCGCGATGGAGCACGGGCTGATCCCGCCGACTCCGCACGTGGCCGACGTGTGCCACGACCTGGACGTGGTGACCGGCCGGGCCCGCCCCGCCGAGCCGCGCACCGCCCTGGTCCTCGCCCGAGGGCTCATGGGGTCCAACTCGGCACTCGTCCTGCGACGGGGTGCCGTGCCGCCCGCGGGCCGCTGACGGACGAACGACCACCGGCGGACGACCACCGGACGACCACCGGCCGACCTTCGGCGGACGACCACCGGACGACCACCGGACGACCACCGGCCGACCTTCGGCGGACGACCTCCGGCGGACGACCTCCGGCGAACGACCACCGGCGAGCGACCACCAACGAACGACGCACGAGACCGACGGCCACGGGGGAACACCCGTGGCCGGCCAACCCGAGTCAAGGAGGACACCCATGACCGACCAGCTGGACTACCAGGTGACCGTCGAGGAGCTGTCGGAGCTGATGAAGCGCACCGCCGGTGTGCACGTCGACCCGGTCACCCTCCGGCAGCAGGCCGCCGACGGCTTCGACACCTTCGGCCTGGACTCCCTGGGCCTGCTGGGCATCGTGGCCGAGCTGGAGAAGCGGTACGGCCTGGGCCTGCCCGAGCAGGCCGAGCGCTGCAAGACGCCCGCGGATTTCCTGGCGCTGGTCAACGGCGCCCTGAAGACGGGAGTGTGAGCATGGCAGGGCACACCGACAACGAGATCACCATCGCCGCGCCGATGGAGCTGGTCTGGGAGATGACCAACGACATCGAGAACTGGCCGCGGCTGTTCAGCGAGTACGCCTCCGTCGAGGTGCTCGACCGCGACGAGGACCGCGTGACGTTCCGGCTCACCATGCACCCGGACGCCGACGGCAAGGTGTGGAGCTGGGTCTCCGAGCGGGTCGCCGACCCGGTCACCCGCACGGTCCGCGCCCAGCGCGTCGAGACCGGCCCCTTCCAGTTCATGAACATCGTCTGGGAGTACGCGGAGACCGCCGACGGCGTCGTGATGCGCTGGACGCAGGACTTCGCGATGAAGCCGGACGCGCCCGTGGACGACGCGTGGATGACGGACAACATCAACCGCAACTCCCGTACGCAGATGGCGCTGATCCGGGACCGGATCGAGCAGGCGGCGGGCGAGCGGCGGACCGCGTCGGTGCTCGCCGACTGACACCGGCACCCCGACACCGACCGACACCCGCGGAAGGCAGCACCCATGCACCACACACTGATCGTCGCCCGGATGGCACCCGGCGCGGCACCGGACATCGCGAAGGTGTTCGCGGAGTCCGACAGCGGCGAACTGCCGCACCTGGTGGGCGTCAACCGGCGCAGCCTCTTCGAGTTCGGTGACGGCGTGTACCTGCACCTCATCGAGAGCGACGAGGACCCGGCCCCCACCATCGGCAGGCTGACCGGACATCCGGAGTTCCGCCAGGTCAGCGAGCGGCTGGAGCCGTACGTCTCGGCGTACGACCCGGCGACCTGGCGCGGTCCGAAGGACGCGATGGCGCGCTGCTTCTACCGCTGGGAGCGGACTCCCGCCGGCTGACGGCACCCCGCCCCCCGTGCACGTGGGAGTCACCCGGTCGGCGGACCGGGTGACTCCCACGAAGACGTTCCGGCGCACCGGTCGGTTGCATCCCGGAGCCCAAGGCCCCCGTGAGAAGGGACACTTGGGAAAGAGTGTGGTTTTCGCACGTGCGTCCGCTTGGATCTTGGAGGTACGACAGCGCACCGGAGTCCGCTGTGCGTGCCGCCGACGACCGGCAGAGAGGACGCACACCGTGGGACGATCCACCGCCCGCCGGGACAGCCGAAGAACCGGGCCGGACGGCGCCGGGGGCGGATCTCCCCTCCGTCGACGTGGACGCCGCGGGCCCGCCCGCGCGGTACTGGCCTGCGTCGCCCTGGGGGCCGTCCTGCTCACCGCCGGGGGCGCCGTCGCGTACTGGCGCGAGACGCGGCCGCCGGTGACGGACGACCAGGTCGCCGACGTCACGGACGCCCTGGACGCCTCGACCCGGACGCCGTCCCCGTCCCCTTCCGTGAAGACCTCACCGTCGGTGACGGCCTCCCCTTCGCCGACGGCCTCCCCTTCGCCGTCGGCCTCCGACTCCCCCGGCACGATCGCCGTCCCGGCGACCGGTCCCGGCACCTTCGTCACGGCCCGGGCCGACGGTTCGACCGTGGGCACCGGCAGCCGGGTGCGCCGCTACAAGGTTCTGGTCGAGGAGGGACTCGGCGTCCGGCCGAGCGCCGCCGCCGCCGAGATATCCGACGTGCTCGCCGACCGGCGCGGCTGGACCCGGGACGGGACGAACTCCTTCCGGCTGGTCAGCGGCGGGTCGTACGACTTCGTGGTGAAGATCGCCACGCCGGGCACCGTCGACCGGATCTGCGGCGCGGCGGGGCTGCTCACCCGGGGCGAGGTCAACTGCAGCGTCGGCACCGACGTGGTGGTGAACCTCAAGCGCTGGGTGCGGGGTTCCCCGGAGTTCGACGGCCCGATCCACGAGTACCGGGCGCTGATCGTCAACCACGAGGTAGGCCACCGCATCGGCCACGGCCACGAGACGTGCCCCGGCGCCGGGCGGCCCGCGCCGGCGATGATGCAGCAGATCAAGGGCCTCAAGGGGTGCGTGGCCAACGCCTGGCCCTACACCGAGGACGGCGGCTACCTGGGCGGCCCCTCGGTGGCCTGAGCCCCTTGGCGTTCTCTCGGTGGCCTGAGCCCCTGGGCGTCCCGCGGCCCGCGCGGCGCCGTCCGGCGGGCGGTTCGCGGGACAGGGCGCGGGGCCGGGGGCGATGATCGGACCATGACCACCGCATCGCGCTTCGACCCCCGTGCCCTGCTGGCCGAGAGCCGGCTCGGCGTTCTGGCGACGATCAAGTCCGACGGCCGCCCGCAGCTCTCGCCGGTGATGCCCGCCTACGACGCGGAGGCGGACGTCGTCCGCGTGTCGACGCGCGAAGGCCTCGCCAAGACGGCCAACCTGCGCCGGGACCCGCGGGCCGCCCTGGAGGTGACCGCCCCGGACGGCAGGTCCTGGGCCACCGCCGAGGGCGTCGCCACCCTCACCGGGCCGGGCACCGACCCGCACGGGCCCGAGGTCGAGGCGCTGGTGGAGTACTACCGCGCCGCGGCCGGGGAGCACCCGGACTGGGACGAGTACCGGGCGACGATGGTGTCCGACCGCCGGGTGCTGCTCACGATCACCGTCGAGCGCGTGTACGGCGCCGACATCGGCTGACCGGGTGCGGGGCGCGGCCCTGCCGGGCCGGCGAAGTTCCGCTCCCCGGCGGTGAAGGATTCGCCCGCCGTTTGCGTACCTCCTGGCGTACCGGTACGAGCACGCGCCCGCGTGTGCGTCCTTCGCGTCGCCCCTGGAGGCACCATGCGCCCGTCCCGCAGCAGGATCGGAGTCGTCGTCCTGTTCGGTGCGATGACCCTGACCCTCACCGCGCTGGCCTTCCCGGCCGTGCTCGGTCTGGACAAGGCCGACGGCAACCAGAGCCGGGTGGTGGCCAGTACGAAGTTCGGGCCGCTCACCGAGGCGGACCGCGACTTCGTGGTCAAGGTCCGCGCCGCCGGGCTGTGGGAGTACCCGCTGGGCGAGATCGTGATGAAGCGCGGTACGACGAAGGCGATGAAGACGGCCGGTGAGCACCTGGTCGTCGGGCACGCCGGTCTGGACGCGATGTGCCGTGAGATCTCCCCGGAGTTGGGCATCACGCTGCCCAACCGGGCCTCGCCGCAGCAGGAGGGCTTCGTGGCGACGGTGGACGCCAAGAGCGGCACGGAGTTCGACTCGGCGGCGGTCAACATCATGCGGGTGACCCACGGGCAGATCTTCCCGGCGATCGCCAAGATCCGGGCCAGCACCAAGAACACGCTGGTGCGGCAGCTGGCGGACCTGGCCAACGACACCGTCCTGGACCACATCACCGTGCTGGAGAGGACCGGTCTCGTCGAGTACGACGACGTCACGTTCAAGCAGACCGGCCCGCCGAAGCTGCCGCGCGACAGGGTGACCCCGCCCCCGCCGCAGCCGGGCGAGCGGGTGCTGGTGCTCAAGCCGCGCCCCGACCTGAACGTGAACACCGCCGCCCCGGCCCCTTCTCCGTCCGCCGCTACGCCCTGAACCCGGGCGGGCCTGAACCCGGGCGGGCCTGAACCCGGGCGGGCCTGAACCCGGGCGGGCCTGAACCCCGGCGGGCCTGAACCCCGGCGGGCCGGGCGGCGCGGCGGAGTGACCATCACGACCGCGTCACGACCGGCCACCTGGGGAACGGGCCGTCGGTGCCGGCCGTCTCACCAGGTGGCGGCCGACCGAGTCCGCCGCACCACGACCATCCGGCGCCGGGCCCGGTGGCGGGCGGGCCCTCCCCTTCTTCCCGACCGCGTCCGCCCGGGGCCGACGACGAGAAGAGCGGGACCATGACCGCCACCGGGCCGGGCAGCGGCGACGACGACCGGTGCGAGCCGGACGGTACGCCGTCCGTGCCCGAGTACGTCTGGCGGCTGTTCCTGGAGGACGACGAACGCGCCATCCGCGCCTCCGCCCCGAGAGAGCCCGCTGCCCGGGACCGCTTCCCCGGTGGGCTGCCGGAGCCTTCCGCCGAGCGGCCCGGGCGGTCCGGAACCGACGACCACCCTGGGGCCTCCGGCCGTCCTTATCCCTCCGACCGTCCTGATCCCTCCGGCCGGCCCGAGCCCCGTGACCGTCCCGGTCCCGTCGAGACGGTCGGTGAGGCGTGGTGCCCGGAGGACGCGTGGGCCGGGCCTGGCCGCCGCGAGCGGGACGGCCGGTCCAGGGGGCGGCGGCTCGCCCGGGTGTTCGGCACGGCCGCCGCGCTCGCCGTCGTCCTGGGTGCGTGGTCGCAGCTGTCCACCGGCCCGGCCACGCCGGGCGGCAACCCGGCAGAAACGATTGGCCAGCGTCTGGAGGAGAGCCCCGCGCTACCCACGCCCGGCTCCGTCGTCCCCCGCGCCTCCCTCGACCCGGACGCGGACTCCCTCGCGCCGACGGTGTCCGGCGCCGCGAGTCCGGCCGTCTTCGACCCCGCTCCGTCCGCGACGTCCGGGACAACCGGCTCCCCCGGAACGGTCGGCTCCCCCGGGACGATCGGCTCCCCCGGGACGGTCGGCTGAACGACGGTCGGCTGACGGCGGTCCCCGCCCGGGGCCGCCCCGTATTCGGGGAGCCCGTCAGGCGCTGCGCCGGCGGGAGGCCGTCTTCTTGGGGGTGCTCCTGCCCGTGCTCTTGGCCGTCTCCTTGGCCGTGCCGCGCCCGGCGGCCTTCTTGGCGGTGCCCTTGGCCGCCGTCTTCTTCGCGGGCGCGGCGGACTTCGCCGTCGACTTCTTCGGCTCCGCCTTCTTCGCCGCCGTCTTCTTCGCGGCCGTCGACGTCGACTTCTTGCCGCCGGTCTCCTTGGGGGCCCGCCGGGACGAGGTCTTGCGCTGCGGCAGGGACCTGACCTCGGCCTTCTCGGCCGGCGCGGTCTCCTCGCCGTCCCGGGACTCCCGGGCCGCGCGCACGCTGCTCTCCAGGGCCGCCATCAGGTCCAGCACCTTCCCCGGCGCCGCCTCCTGGCGGGCCTCCGGGGGCCGCTCACCTGCGGCCTTGGCGGCGACGACCTCCTCGACGGCCTCCCGGTACTCGTCGTGCAGGTCGTCCAGGTCGATCTCGCCGAGGGTGTCCATGAGGGCGTCGGCGAGGTCCAGTTCCTGGTCGCGCACGGTGATGCCGCCTTCCGGGGCGACGCCTTCGGGGGCCCGCACCTCGTCCGGCCACAGCAGGCCGTGCATCGCGATGGCGTCGCCGACGACGCGGAGCATGCCGAGACGCTCCCGGCCGCGCAGCGCGAACTTGGCGATGGCCACCCGGTTGCTGCGCTTGAGCGCCTCGCGCAGCAGCGTGTACGGCTTGGCGGCGGGGGCGCCGCTCGCCGCGAGGTAGTAGGCCGACCCCATCTGGAGCGGGTCGATGCGGTCCTCGGGCACGAAGGCGACGATCTCGATGGTGCGGGCCGTCGGGATCGGCAGCTGGGACAGGTCCTCGTCGGTGATCGGGATCATCGAGCCGTCGGCGTCCTCGTAGGCCTTGCCGATCTCGGCCTGGGTGACCTCGCGGTCCTCCAGCTCGCACACCTTGCGGTAGCGGATCCGGCCGCCGTCCTCCGTGTGAATCTGGCGGAAGGACACCGCGTGGCTCTCGGTCGCGTTCACCAGCTTGATCGGGATGGTGACCAGGCCGAAGGAGATGGCGCCGTTCCAGATGGAGCGCACGTGCAGCACCGTTCCTTTCGGGCGTTTTGTACCTGTTTCGTGAGATTCTCATGGTATGGCGCCGATGACGGAAGTGGAGGGGCGGCGGGTGGCTCTCAGCAACCTGGACAAGGTGCTGTATCCCGCGGCCGGCTTCACCAAAGGGGAGTTGCTGCACTACTACGCGACGGCCGCGGAGGCGCTGCTGCCGCACCTGCGGGACCGTCCGGTGTCCTTCCTGCGGTATCCGGACGGTCCCGACGGCCAGGTGTTCTTCACCAAGAACGTGCCGCCGGGTACGCCCGACTGGGTCACCACGGCCGAGGTGCCCCGCTCGGAGGGCCCGGCCCGGATGGTGCTGGTGCAGGACCTGGCGAGCCTGATGTGGGCGGCGAACCTGGTCACCGAGTTCCACACCCACCAGTGGACCGCGGACGACCCGGGCGAGGCCGACCGGCTGGTGTTCGACCTGGACCCCGGGCCGCCCGCGACCGTGGTGCAGTGCTGCGAGGTCGCACTGTGGCTGCGGGAGCGGCTGGCGGCGGACGGGATCGAGGCGTACGCCAAGACCTCCGGCGCCAAGGGACTGCACCTGCTGGCGGGGGTACGGGGGTCGTCCTCGGAGCGCGTGTCCGACTACGCGAAGGCGCTGGCGGTGGAGGCGGAGCGGGCGCTGCCGAAGCTGGTGGTGCACCGGATGACGCGCAGCCTGCGGCCGGGGAAGGTGTTCGTGGACTGGAGCCAGAACGCCGCGCGCAAGACCACCGCCGCCCCGTACACCGTGCGGTCCCGGGACGTGCCCGCGGTCTCCACCCCGGTGACGTGGGAGGAGGTCGCCGGATGCGGACGGGCGGAGCAGCTCGTCTTCCTGCCCGGGGACGTCGGGCCCCGGGTGCAGGACCACGGCGACCTGCTGGCGCCGCTGTTCGACCGGCGCCGGGCGGCGGCGCTGCCCTGACGCCGGGCGCCGCGCAGGGGCGGGCGCGGACCGGGCGGCGCTCAGGGCGGGTGCGGACCGGGCGCCGCCCGGAGGCGGGTGCGGACGGGGCGCCGCTCAGAGGCGGGTCCAGGTGGCGCGGTCGCGGGCCAGGGCGTGCAGGGCCTCCACGTCCGCCGGTTTCAGCGTCCCGCCCTCCCGGGCCAGCTCCGGCAGGTCCCGGTCGGTGAGCAGGCGCACGGAGCGGGGCGGGGCGGCGACGGTCACCCGCGCCGGTTCGACGAGGACGAGGACGGGGCGGACCTGCGCCGTCAGGGCGTACGAGGCCCGGTCGGCGTCGGCGCGGACCCGGCGCAGCAGCGGGAACGGCGCCCCGCGGCCGAGCGCCACCAGGGGGTCGGCGACCCGTACCCGCTGCCGGCGGGCCGGCAGCACGTGGAGGGCGAAGAGGCCGCCGGGTCCGATCAGCAGGTGGTGGACGCGGTCGCCGCCGGGCAGCGGGAGAGAGTGCAGGACGTGGTGGCCCGCGCCGTCGAGACGGTCGAGGGCGCTCCCCGTGGTCTGCTCGGCGGCCAGCGCCCGGCGGCGCGGATCGGGGCGCGGTGGGCGCAGCCGGTGCGCGGGGCCGGGGTCGCGCTCCAGGGCGACCAGGAGGGCCTCGCCGGGCCGGTTGGGGGCGAGGTCGTCGTCCGGGTGGAGGGTGAGCCGGGCCAGCTCGGCCCGGGTCGGGACCGGGGGCGGACCGACGGCCACCCGGCCGGTGAGGAAGGGGGCCAGGGCTCGCAGGACGTCCTCGCGACGGTCGTCGTTCAGCAGGCTGACGCGGGCCGCCTCACGGTCGTACCAGGCGAGGTTCCCGCCGTCCGGGAGGCAGACGCACAGCTGTTCCCGGCCGTGCCGCCAGGTCGGTACGACGCGCAGTCCGTCCACGCACAACACCCCCCTCCATGGGACCAGGCGGGGCACCGCGGGGGCAAGAACCCGGTCGAAAGGGGTGGACCGGGGCAGCCCCCGGGCGGGACCGGAGAGGCGCCTGTGCGTATCCGTGGGAACGGCCCGGGCGGACCGGCCCCGGATCGGCCGTCGGCCGTCGGCCGGGACGGTGCCGGGGTTCCGGACGGGCGGGCACGCGTTCCGGCGGGCGGCGGAAGGCTGGAGATCGCCAGGGGCCAGGACGGGTTCGACCCGGTGCGACCCTGCCGCGGCTGCCGCGGCTGCCGCGGTGTGGCGTACCCGCGGGCCGGTCTGCCCACCGTGCGGCTCCCCGCGGAGCGGGCCGAGTGGCCCGGCGGGCCGGGGCGCACGCAAAATGGCCTTCCGTACGAAGACGCGTACGACGCCGTCCGCAGCCGTGCGGGACCACCGGCGCCGATCACCGAACCCAGGAGTGCAGTGCTGCCGAGCCGCCGCGGCCGTCCGGCCCGCGTCCCCGCCGCCCTCGCGCTGCTCCTGGCGACGGCGGCGGCGGCCGGTGCGCTGGCGGGCTGCGGAGACACCGGCGGGCTGCGCGCCGCCGGTGCGACGCCCGCCGCGCGGAACCCTGCCCGGCTGTGGCCCGGTCTGACCCCGGCCTCCAGTCCCGCCTACGACATCGGCGAGGTGGAGCACGCGGTGGTCGAGGGCGTGGCCGTGCCCGGCGGCGACATCCGCAGGGTGGACCCGGTGGCCGCGGTGCGCGCCGAGATCGCCGCGCACCCGGGCGACTACGCGGGCGCGAAGGCGCCGTACCACGAGACGTCCGTGCGGATGGCGGACTGCGGCGCGGACGGTGCCGGTGACGAGTCGAGCGGGTGCCCGGTGCTGCGGCCGTACTACCGCGACCTCACCGGGGACGGGCGGCCGGAGATGACGCTGGGCTTCCGGCTGCTGCCGGACAAGCTGACCGCGGTGCGCGTCTACACCGTGGAGAAGGACCGGCTCGTGCGGATCATGTCCTACGAGGACGCCGTGAGCGCGGTCGAGCTGGCCGGACGGACGGTGATCGTCCGCTCGCCCTCGGAGGTGGCCGGCTACGAGTACCGGCTCCAGTGGACCTGGGACGCCGACCAGGGCGCCATGCTGCTGACCAGCGACGAGATGCTGCGCACCGACGACGGCGGTCAGCACACGAAGCGCCCGTCCGCGCCCCCGTCGCCCGTTCCGTCCGCCTCGTCCTCCCCGTCGGCGTCCTCCCCGCCGGCGTCGTCCCCCTCGTCCTCGGCGAGCGCCCGGTGAGGCTGGCCCTCCCCCGGTGGGCCGGACCGCTCGCGGTGAAGGCGGCCGTGTTCATCACGGTGATGTGCTGCGCGCTCGCCGCGCTGCTCGGCGTCCTGGTGCACGTCTCGGTGACCGATCAGACCGTCGGCCAGGCACGTGACGTGGCGCTGTCCCGGCTGCGGGAGGCGACGGAGGCGTACGAGGCGGGCGACCCGCTGCGGCGCGGGGCCGGCGTCGACCCGGCGGGACTGCCCCGGCGGCTGCGCGAGCTGGCCGTGTCGGGGCGGCGCGGCACGATGGTCGCCGAGTACGCCGGACGGCCGACGATGTGGGCGGCGGGCCCCGCCGACGGCGGCCGGGCGCTGGCGGTGCGGGTCGACCACTCCCAGGGCCGGGCCACCATCGAGGGGCTCGACCGCGCCATCGTGTGGTCGTCGGCGCTGGCGATCGGGGCGACGCTGCTGGTCGGCGCGTTCGCGGTGACGCGGGTGACGCGGCGGCTGCACACGACGGCGCGGGTGGCCCGGCGGATCAGCGCCGGTGACCTCGACGCGCGGGTCGGTGACCCGCGCGCGCAGGACCCCACCCGTCCGCAGGACGAGGTGGCGTCGGTCGCCGCCGCGCTGGACTCCATGGCGTCGTCGCTTCAGGGCAAGCTGCTCGCCGAGCAGCGTTTCACCGCCGACGTGGCGCACGAGTTGCGCACTCCGCTCACCGGTCTGCACGCGGCGGCGGAGCTGCTGCCGCCGGGCCGCCCCACCGAGCTGGTGCGGGACCGGGTGGCGGCGCTGCGCACCCTCACCGAGGACCTGCTGGAGATCTCCCGGCTGGAGAGCGGGCGGGAGACGCCGACCACGGAGCCGGAGGAGCTGGGCGCACTGGCCCGGCGGGTGGTGCGGGGCTCGGGCACCGGCACGCGCGTGGACGTCGTACGGGACGCGCGGGTGGAGACCGACCGGCGGCGCCTGGAGCGGGTGCTGGGCAACCTGGTCGCGAACGCGCACCGGCACGGGCGGGCGCCGGTGGTGCTGACCGTGGACGGTGCGGTGATCACCGTAAGGGATCACGGGGACGGTTATCCGGAGTACCTCCTCGCGCACGGGCCGCAGCGGTTCCGCACCGAGGGCGGTACGAAGGGGCACGGCCTGGGGCTGACGATCGCGTTGGGGCAGGCCGAGGTGCTCGGGGCCCGGCTGGAGTTCACCAACCCGCCGGACGGCGGGGCGCTGGCCCGGCTGACGCTGCCTCAGCAGCCCTGATCCGGCCCGGCAGCCGTTCCGGCCCGGCTGCCCCGATCCGTTCCGGCAGCCCTGATCCGGCCCGGCGCGCGGCGCCCCGGCCTCGGGGTCCGCCCCGATGGCGCAGCACGGCGGGCGGTCCGCGCGGGACGCTCCTAACGTGGCGGTCAGTCAGCTGAAGGGCCGTTCGCTCCCGGGAGGTACTCCCATGTCGCTCCTGTCCGCACCGACCACCTCGCGCTCACCCCTGGCCCGCACCCTGGCCACCGCCCTCGCGGCCGGCGCGCTCGCCACCGCCGTCGCCGTCACCCCGGCCGTCGCGGACGACGGACGGGGCGGCGACACGAACCTCGCGGCCGGTGCCGCCGCGAGAGGAACGGACGGCGGCGCGGGCGGCGACGACCGCCGCGAACAGGGCCGCTACCGGGGTGTCGTGACGGCCGACCGGCTCGCCCTGCGCACCTCGCCGACCCGCGGCGCGGACGTCGTCCGGTACGCCCGCCGGGGCGAGGTCGTCTCCATCTACTGCAAGACGCCCGGCGACACGGTGCGGGGCAACCCCCTGTGGTACCTCCTCACGGACGGCACCTGGGCGTGGGGCGCGGCCCGCTACATCGACAACATCGGCCCCGCGCCGCGCTGGTGCTGAGCCGGACGACGCGCAGACCACACCATCTGGGTAAGTTCCGGACATGACCAAGGCCGGAACCGGAACCGGAATCACCGTGGCCCCGGCGGACACCCCCGCTCCCGTCGCCCGGCTCCCCCGGCGCCGGGGCGTCGAACTCGCGCTCATCGTGATGGCCGTGCTGCTGTCGGTCTTCGGCTACTGCAACGTCGGTCTCGCCCGGCACGGCTCCCTCCCGCCCGGTGCGGCCGGCTACGGCGCCGGGCTCGGTGTGCTCGCGCTCCTCGCCCATCTGGCGGTGCGGCTGCGCGCCCCGTACGCCGACCCGCTGCTGCTGCCGATCGGCGTGCTGCTCAACGGCCTCGGTCTGGTGCTGATCTACCGGCTCGACCTGGAGACGCCGGGCGACCGGGCGGCCCCGACCCAGCTGGTGTGGTCGACGCTGGGCGTCGCCCTGTTCATCGTGGTCGTCCTGCTCCTGCGCGACCACCGCGTCCTGCAGCGCTACGCCTACGTCTGCGTGGCCGCCGCGCTCGCCCTGCTCACCCTGCCGATCTTCTTCCCGGCGGTGAACGGCGCCCGCATCTGGATCCGGGTCGAGGGCTTCTCCATCCAGCCCGGCGAGTTCGCGAAGGTGCTGCTCGCGGTGTTCTTCGCCGCCTACCTGGCCGCCAACCGCAGCGCGCTGGCGTACGCCGGCCGCCGGGTGTGGCGGCTGCAATTGCCCACCGGGCGCGTTCTCGGCCCGATCGTGGCGGTGTGGCTGGTGAGCGTGGGAGTCCTGGTCCTGGAGCGGGACCTGGGCACCTCGCTGCTCTTCTTCGGCCTGTTCGTGGTCCTCCTGTACGTCGCCACCGGCCGCACCGGCTGGATCGCCGTCGGCCTGGTGCTGGCCTCGCTGGGCGCGGTCGCCGTGGGCTGGCTGGAGCCGCACGTGCACGGCAGGGTGGAGGACTGGCTGCACCCCTTCGCGTCGATCGAGGCGGGGCACGGCCCCAACCAGCTGGCCCAGTCCCTCTTCGCCTTCGCGGCGGGCGGGGTGACCGGCACGGGCCTCGGCCTCGGCCACTCCGTCCTGATCGGCTTCGCCGTGAAGTCGGACTTCATCCTGGCGACGGCCGGTGAGGAGCTGGGCTTCCTGGGCCTGACCGCCGTCTTCCTGCTGTACGGGCTGCTGGTGGAGCGCGGCTACCGGGCGGGCCTCGGCGCCCGCGACCCGTTCGGCCGGCTGCTGGCGGTCGGCCTCTCCTCGATCGTGGCGCTCCAGGTGTTCGTCATCGCGGGCGGGGTGACCGGGCTGATCCCGCTGACCGGCATGGCGATGCCCTTCCTGGCCCAGGGCGGCTCCTCGGTCGTCACCAACTGGGCCATCGTGGCGCTGCTGATCCGGGTGAGCCACGCGGCACGGCGCGGAGCGCCCTCGTGACCCGGAACATCCGGCACGCGGCCGTCTTCTGCGCCCTGCTGCTGGTCGCCCTGGTGGTCAACGCGGCCCGGGTGCAGATCGTCCAGAAGCCGGAGTACGACGACAGCCCGGCCAACCGCCGCCCCGACATCGCCCGCTACCAGCAGCCGCGCGGCGACATCCTGGTCGGCGGCGAGGCGGTCACCGGTTCCCGGGACACCGGCGAGCACCTGCGCTTCGAGCGGACCTACGCGAACGGGCCGATGTACGCGCCGATCACGGGCTTCGCCTCGCAGGCGTACGGGACGACGCTGCTGGAGCACGCCGAGGACGGCCTGCTGTCCGGCGCCGACCCGATGCTGGCGCCGCTGCCGCTGTGGAACGACGTCACCGGGGCCCACAACCCGGGCGGCGACGTGGTGACGACGATCGACGGGGCCGCGCAGCGGGCGGCGTTCGAGGGACTGGGCGGACGCAAGGGCGCGGTGGCCGCGATCGAGCCGGCCACGGGCCGTGTCCTGGCCCTGGTCTCCACCCCCTCCTACGACCCCCAGCTGCTGTCCGGCAACAGCGCGGCCGCCACCCGCACCTGGCGCCGACTGAACGGCGACCCGGACAAGCCGATGCTCAACCGGGCGGTGAGCCGGACCTATCCGCCGGGCTCGACCTTCAAGGTGGTCACCGCGGCGGCGGCGCTGGACGCGGGCCTGATCCGCGACCTGGACGCACCGACCCGCTCCCCCGACCCGTACCTCCTGCCCGGCACGCGGACCAGGCTCACGAACGAGGCCGACGGCTGCCGCGACGCCTCGCTGCGGGAGGCGTTCGAGTGGTCCTGCAACACGGTGTTCGCCAAGCTCGGAGTGGACGTGGGCGTGCGCGGCATGACGGCGACGGCGGAGGCCTTCGGCTTCAACGACGACGGGCTGCGGGTGCCCTTCCCCGTGGCGCGGAGCACCTTCGACACCTCGGTGGACCGGGCGCAGCTGGGCCTGTCGTCGATCGGGCAGTACAACACCCGGGCGACGCCCCTGCAGATGGCGATGGTCGCGGCGGCGGTGGCGGGCGGCGGCCAGGTGCGCGCGCCGTACCTGGTGGAGCGGACGCTGCGGGCGGGCGGCAGCCTGGTGGCGGCGGCCGGGTCGCGTCCCTCCCGGGAGGTGATGCGCCCCTCCACGGCGGCGCGGCTCAAGGAGCTGATGACCGGCGTGGTGGACAAGGGAACCGGCGCGAACGCGGCGATCCCGGGTGCCACGGTCGGCGGCAAGACCGGCACGGCCCAGCACGGCGTCGGCAACTCGGGCACGCCGTACGCGTGGTTCATCTCCTGGGCGCGGGGCGACGGGGACGTGGAGCCGAAGGTCGCGGTCGCGGTGGTGGTGGAGGGCTCGGCGGCGGACCGCGGGGGTGTCAGCGGCGGCGGGCTGGCGGCGCCGATCGCACGGGGGGTGATGGAGGCGGTGCTGGGGGGTTGAGGGCGAGTGCTATCGACGCCGGTTCACGGCGGTGAGGTCGATGTCGATGAGGAAAGGCACGGTGAGTTTGAGGCGGTTGTGGAAGATGCCGGTGGGCACGTAGGTCTTCGTCGTCGACTCCAGCTCATAGACGTAGACAACGGGAAGCCCGTTGTTCTGCTCGACCCGCCAGTAGTGAGTGATGCCCGCGGCTGCGTACTTGCGCGGCTTGGTCTCCCGGTCCCGGTCAACTGAATCCTCAGAGACCACTTCGGCGGCCAGGATGACATCTCCGTGCAGGAGCCGGGTCTGCTTGGGCCCCAAGTCGGCACCGGCGTGCGCCACGAGTACGTCGGGCTCCGGACGGTTCCGGTCGTTGAGTGTCACCGTGAACTCACGGTAGATCTCGAATTCGTTTGGCGCCTGATCGAGGAGGGCGCGGTCCAGCAAGCGGATCGTACGCATGTGAAAGACGGTCTGCGGACTCACGAAGACGAGGCTCCCGTCGATCAGCTCCGTGTGCGGAGGCAGGTTGGGAAGCTCGTCGAGGTCGTCCGCCGTCCAGCCGCCCTCCGGCGGACGGGGCCACTCGTAGTCGTCGTCCAGCCCGTAGTCACGTGCGGCGCTCATGATCGCTCCCATGTACCGGAGTCTGACGGACATGGCCAGCGTACCCAGCACGAACGCCGGCGGAGTGCTCCATCGAGTGGTCCCGCGCCGAGGCGTCGACAGCGCGCCGTCTTTACTCGCGGTCAACAAGTTCCGTCCGGGGGATTGACGAGCTTGCTGACACGCAGTCTCATAAGACGGAGCAAGCTGGAGTGACCGCGGGTAACACGATCTGTTCGACGAGGTGGGACACAGCCATGACGACCCTGACGGAAGCCGACGCGCTCGAGGGCCTGCGCGACGCGCTCGGCCTGCTGAAGGACCGGGAGCAGGTGGCCGAACGGCTGCTCGACTCGTCCGCCAAGCACTCCTTCGACCCGGACAAGGAGCTGGACTGGGACGCGCCGTTCGAGGACGGCAAGTGGTACTGGCCGCCGGAGCTGGTGTCGCTGTACGACACGCCGCTGTGGAAGCGGATGAGCGAGGAGCAGCGGATCCTGCTCTCCCAGCACGAGGCCGCCGCGCTCGCCTCGCTCGGCATCTGGTTCGAGCTGATCCTGATGCAGCTCCTGGTCCGGCACATCTACGACAAGGCGGCGACGAGCGCCCACGTGCGCTACGCGCTCACCGAGATCGAGGACGAGTGCCGGCACTCCAAGATGTTCGCCCGGCTGATATCCCGCGGCGAGACCCCCTGGTACCCGGTGAGCCCGATGCACCAGCACCTCGGCCGCCTCTTCAAGACGATCTCCACCACGCCCGGCTCCTTCACCGCCACGCTGCTCGGCGAGGAGGTCCTGGACTGGATGCAGCGGCTGACCTTCCCGGACGAGCGGGTGCAGCCGCTGATCCGGGGCGTCACGCGCATCCACGTGGTGGAGGAGGCGCGGCACGTGCGGTACGCCCGTGAGGAGCTGCGCCGGCAGATGGTGACGGCCCCGAAGTGGTCCCAGGAGTTCACCCGGGTCACCTCCGGCGAGTTCGCCCGGGTCTTCTCCATCGCCTTCATCAACCCCGACGTGTACACGAACGTCGGCCTCGACAAGCGCGAGGCCCTCGCCCAGGTCAAGGCCAGCGGCCACCGCAAGGAGATCATGCAGACCGGCGCGAAGCGCCTGACGGACTTCCTCGACGACATCGGCGTACTGCGCGGCGTCGGCCGGAGGCTGTGGCGGTCGTCGGGGCTGCTGGCGTAGTCCGGCCGGTCCGCTCCGTGGATACGGGTGGGCGCCCGGCCGTGCGGGTTACGCTGCGGTTCATGACCCCGCAGGCCTCCACCCCCGCCTACCGCCGCCTCAGCGTGGAGGAGCGCCGCGTCCAGTTGCTGGAGGCGGCGCTCGCCCTCTTCGCGCACCGGGCCCCGGAGGAGGTCTCCCTGGACGACGTGGCCGAGCGGGCGGGGGTCTCCCGGCCGCTGGTGTACCGGTACTTCCCCGGCGGCAAGCAGCAGCTGTACGAGGCCGCGCTCAGGTCCGCCGCCGACGAGCTGCGGCACTGCTTCGACGAACCCCGCGAGGGCCCGCTGCTGCCCCGGCTCAGCCGCGCCCTGGACCGCTACCTGACCTTCGTCGACGAGCACGACACCGGCTTCAGCGCCCTGCTGCGCGGCGGCAGCGTCGTCGAGACGTCGCAGACCTCGGGCATCGTGGACGGCGTACGCCGGGCCGCCGCCGACCACATCATGAGCCACCTGGCCGTCACCGAGCCGGGCCCGCGGCTGCGGATGACCGTCCGGATGTGGATCACGGCGGTGGAGGCGGCCTCCCTGATCTGGCTGGACGAGGACAAGCAGCCGCCCTTCGGCGAGCTGCGGGACTGGCTGGTGGAGCAGTTCCTCGCCGTGCTGACGGTCACCGCCCGCCGGGACCCGCAGACCGCGGCGCTGGTCGAGGCGCTGGCCGCCGACCTCTGACACCGGGCGCAGGCCCCTCACCCCGGCCTCTGACACGGGCGCGCGCCGATCACCGACACTGGTGCTGTGAAGAGCGAAGACACCCCCTTCGAGGGCGGCCCCATGGACGGGCGCGTGCTGCCCGTGCTGGTCGGGATGACCGGCCACCCGCCGAAGACGTACCGCATCCCCGTGCCGGACCCGGACGGCGGCCCGCCCACCGTGCTGGTGTACCGGCGGCAGCCCCGGGACGCGCGCGGCGGGCTGCGGTTCGCCCGCTGGAAGTACACGTACGACCCCTCGGGCCGGCAGGGCTCGGACCGGAAGTGGCCGTGGTCGAAGCCGGACCGCCCGGCGGGCGCCGATCCAGACGCCACGCCGGGTGGCAAGCCGGACGACGCCCACGGGTGACCCGGTTGCGCCGAACCGCGCACACTCGGCGCGCGGAGCCCCGGAAGGCGCCCCATGCTCGCCGTGCGGAGCGGACCCGCCGCCCCGCACCGGAGGTGATGGCGTGTCAGGAAGGCTTCTGCGTCTGGTGTGCACGGCGGCGCTCGCGGCCGGGATCGTCCTCGCACCCGTGCCCGCCGCGGCCGAACCGGGACCCGGCGCGGCCGGCGGTCCCGAGCCGGCCGGCGGCGCGCGTTCCGTGGCCGGGCTGCTGACGGACCTTCAGCGGCTGTACCAAGAGGCGGAGAAGGCCACCGAGACCTACAACGGCACCGAGGAGCGGCTGAAGGCGCAGCGCGCCCGGGTGCTGCGGCTGAACGCCGAGCTGACCCGGACCCGGCTGTCCCTGAGCGACAGCCGGGTCGCGGCCGGGCGGCTGGCCCGCCAGCAGTACCAGAGCAGCAGCGACCTCTCCCCCTACCTGCGGCTGCTGCTGGCCCGCGATCCGCAGCACGCCCTGGAGCAGGGGCACGTGGTCGGCCGGCTCTCCGAGGAGCGGGCCAAGACCGTGGGCCGCCTGACCGGCGACACCAGGAAGGCCGACGAGCTGGCCGGACGGGCCCGTGCCGCCCTGGACCGGCAGGTGGCTCTCGCCGCCCGCCAGGAGAGGGAACGGGACGCCGTGCGCGAGCGCCTGCACGCCGTCGAGGAGATGCTCGCCTCCCTCACCCCCGAGCAACTGGCCGCGCTCGCGGAGCTGGAGAAGAGCGGGGTCGCCGAGGAGCAGGAGCGGTTCCTGGCGTCCGGGGCGCTCGGTGACGACGCCAAGCCGTCCGCCGAGGGCGACCGGGCGGTGCGCTTCGCGGTGGAGCAGCTCGGCAAGCCGTACGAGTGGGGCGCCGAGGGCCCGGCGTCGTACGACTGCTCGGGGCTCACCTCCGTGGCCTGGCAGCGGGCCGGGACGCCCATCCCGCGCACCAGCCAGGAGCAGTGGGCCCGCCTGGACCACGTCCCGATGGACCAGCTGCGCCCCGGAGACCTGGTCGTGTACTTCCCCGAGGCCACGCATGTCGCGCTGTACCTCGGGGACGGCATGGTCGTCCAGGCGCCCCGCCCCGGCGCCGACGTCAAGGTCTCGCCGATCGCCGCGAACCCGGTGCTCGGCGCCGTACGCCCCGACCCGGGCGGGCAGCCCGTACGGCGGTACACCCCGCCCGCGCTCCCCGTCGGGGCGGCGGACGGGCAGGACCAGGGGTACGCGGCCCCTTACGCGCCGGCCGCGCCCGAGACCTCCATCAGGTAACCCTCGGTCTTCGCCGGGTCGTAGAAGAAGTTCTCGAAGTCGGACGGGTCGTTGAAGCCGTTGGCGAAGCGGTCGGCGATGGGCTGGAGCTGTCCCGCGGCGCCGAACAGGTTGAGGATGTGCTCCGGCGGCGGGGCGAGCATGGTGTTCGTCCACTTGGTGACGTGCTGCGCCGTCTCCCAGTAGCGGTCGAAGGTCTGCTGCATCCAGGCCTCGTCGAACTCCTTGTCGCCCTGCTCCAGGATCGAGGCGAGGTAGGAGGCGGCGCACTTGGAGGCGGAGTTGGAGCCCTGGCCGGTGATCGGGTCGTTGGCGACGACCACGTCGGCCACGCCGAGGACGAGACCGCCGCCGGGGAGGCGGCCGATCGGGTTGCGGACGGTGGGCGCGTAGCGGCCGGCCAGGGTGCCGCCGGCGTCGGTCAGTTCGACCTTGGTGGCCCGCGCGTACTCCCAGGGGAGGAACTTCTCCATGAGTTCCAGGGTCAGCGAGAGGTGCTCCGCCGGGTCCTTGACGTCCTTGAAGGCGTCCAGCGGGCCGCCGGGTATGCCCTCCCAGAAGAGGATGTCGGCGCGGCCCGAGGTGGTGAACGTCGGCATGATGAACATCTCGCCGACGCCCGGCACCAGGTTGCAGCGCACGGCCTCCGTCTCCGGGTGCTCGGGGCGCGGCGCCATCCCGTGCACGTAGGCGACGGCGAGGGCGCGCTGCGGCTCGGTGTACGGGGAGCGCGAGGCGTCGCGGCCGAACATCTGCACCAGCTCGCCCTTGCCGGCCGAGACGAGGACGAGGTCGTAGGCGCGGGAGAAGTAGTCCAGGTCGCCGACGGCCGCGCCGTGGATGACCAGTTGGCCGCCGCGCTGGGCGAAGGTCTCCATCCAGCCGGCCATCTTCACCCGCTGGTCGACCGACTGGGCGTAGCCGTCGAGGCGCCCCAGCCAGTCGATCGCGCGCTGCGAGGGGCCCGGGTCGAAGGAGCCGGGGGCCGCCACCGAGACGCCGAGTCCCTCGATCTTCGGGGCCTGGGACTCCCAGAAGTTCAGCTGGAGGTCGCGCTCGTGCTGAAGTGCCGTGTGAAACATGCACTGCGTCGACATCACCCGGCCGGTGCGGATCTCGTCCGCGGTCCGGTTGGACATCAGGGTGACCTCGTAGCCGTGCGACTGCAGGCCGAGGGCGAGCTGGAGACCGGACTGGCCGGCTCCCACGACGAGTATCTTCCGCATGCGGTTCTTTCCTTCTCCTGCTCGGGGTTCGACTACTCGGGTGTTTCGTCGAGCGCGTGGCCCACGAGGGACAAGAGGGTCTCGATGGCCGAGATCCGACGGCGCGCATCCATGATCATTACAGGTATGTGCGCCGGGATCGTCAACGCCTCCCGCACGTCCTCCGCCTCGAACAGCTCGCTGCCGTCGAAGTGGTTGACCGCGACGACGTAGGGCAGTCCGCAGCTCTCGAAGTAGTCCAGGGCCGGCCAGCAGTCCTTCAGGCGGCGGGTGTCGGCCAGGACGACGGCGCCGATCGCGCCGCGCACCAGGTCGTCCCACATGAACCAGAACCGCTGCTGGCCCGGTGTGCCGAACAGGTAGAGCACCAGGTCGTCGTCGAGCGTGATGCGGCCGAAGTCCATGGCCACGGTGGTGGTGAGCTTGCCCGGCGTGGCGGTGAGGTCGTCGGTCTCCTCGCTCGCCTCGGTCATCAGCGCCTCGGTCTGCAGGGGCGTGATCTCCGAGACGGCGGTGACCAGCGTGGTCTTGCCGACGCCGAACCCTCCCGCGACGACGATCTTCGTGGCGACCGGGGCGCGGGTGGGGTCCGTCTGCCAGGGCTGTACGGGCCCGTCGGTGTCGACGAGCGGGGGGACGCCGGAGGCGGCGGCGTCAGAGACGACGGAGTCCACTGAGCACCCTTTCGAGCAGTGCGCGGTCCGGGCGGCCCGTGCCGTGGCCGGTCCCGGTGCCGTACACACGGATCTTTCCCTGGTCCGCGAGGTCGCTGAGGAGGACCCGGACCACGCCGAGCGGCATCTTCAGCAGCGCGGCGATCTCGGCCACCGTACGCATACGGCGGCACAGTTCGACGATGGCCCGCATCTCCGGCATCACGCGGGAGGTGAGGCCCCCGTTCGTCAGTTCCTTGCGCTCCTCGGCGGCTTCGAGGGCGGCGGTGCCCGCGGTGGCGCCGACGAACGTCTCGACGAGCAGGACGTGGCCGAAGCGGGTGCGCCCGCCGGTGAGCGAGTAGGGCCGCACGCGGGCGGGTTTGCGGTCGGCGCCGCGCACCGGGAGGTGGCCCCGGCTGATCGGTCCGGTCTTTCCGGGACTGCTGCTCATCGGGCGCTCCCCGTCGGCTGGGACGACACGGACGACTCGGACGGCTCCGACTCCAGGGACTTGCGCAGTTCGCTGCGGAGTTCGGGGGTCAGGACGTGGCCGGCGCGGCCGACGAAGAGCGCCATGTGGTACGCGACGACGCTCATGTCGCACTCCGCGGAGCCGTGCACGCCGAGCAGCGAGCCGTCGCTGATCGACATGACGAACAGGCTGCCCTCGTCCATGGCGACCATCGTGTGCTTCACGGTGCCGTAGTCCATGAGCCGGGCGGCGCCGACGGTCAGGCTGCCGACCCCGGAGACGACGGTGGCGAGGTCGGCGGCGGAACCGCGCGGACCCGTCCGGGGCGTCTCGCGGCCCTGCCGGGCCTCCTCGTTGCGACCGGGGTCGGAGGACAGGAGCAGGAGCCCGTCGGAGGAGACCACGGCGACCGACCGGATGCCGGGCACCTCCTCGACGAGGTTGGTCAGCAGCCAGTGGAGATTGCGGGCTTCACTGCTCAGTCCGAAGGTACTGGGCGCGGTCAACTGCTTGCCTCCTCGACGGTGCCCCCCGTGGCTTCTTCGGTTGTGTCCGCCGCCGCGTCCGGTGCCCGGTTCTGCCCGGTGCGGTCGGCGATCTCCGCCTCGACGTCCCGGCGGCCGGCCTCCGCCCCCCGGCGGAATCCGCCCAGGCGCCTGCGGAGCGCGTCGGCGTCGACGGACCCCGACGTGCGCGGCCGCGGCACCGCGGCGGGGGTGGTGAGCTTCGGGGTCCGCTTGGGCAGGCCCTTGTCGGTGACGCGGTCGTGCGGTTCGGGTCGGTCCGGTTCCGGTCCCGCCCGGTGCGGCGCGTCCGGTTCCGGGGTCTCCGGCCGCGGTGCGGCGGCCGGGCGCGGTGCGTCGGGTTCCGGTGCGAACGGCTGCGGGGCCGGGGCGGTCGTCCCCGTGGGGTCCGGCACGCGGTCGTGGGCGTCGGGTCCGATGGCGTACGGGTCGCCCGCGGGCGCCGGCCGGGTCTCCGGTTCCCCGAGGGCGGGCAGGAAGAGGGCCATCGTGGCGTCGTCGGGGAGGTCCCGGCCGGGGGCGCGGGCGGCCTCGGGGCCCTTGGAGTCCTCGCCGGTTGCGGAGTCCTCGGACGAGGGCCTCGTCTCCGGCGCGGGCTCCGGGCCGGCCGCCCCGGCGGGGTGCTCGCGCTCGTCCGGTTCCGTGGCCCGGGGCGGGGCGGTGCCGGCGTGGGGGACGCCGGTCCGGGACGCGTCCGTCTCCGCCTCCGCCTCCGCCGCCTCTGCTTCCGCTTCCGCTTCCGCACGGCGTACGGCCTCCTCGGCCGAGGCGACCAGCGGATCGGTACCGGGGGCCGGCCGCGGGGCGTCGGCTTCCTGCCCGGCGCCCTGACCCGCCGAGTCCGCCCGCTCGGCCTTCTCCGCCCGCCCGTGCAGGACGTTGGAGTTGGCCTCCGCGTCGGCGCCGGGCAGGGAGAAGGAGCCGGTGCCGTCGGAGACCGGCACGGTCGGGGCCAGCGCGGCCGGCGGGGCCGCCGCGAGCAGGGGGCCGGGGAGCACGACGACGGCCGCGACCCCGCCCTGCTTCTGCTCCCGCAGCCGCACCCGTGCCCCGTGCCGGTGGGCGAGCCGGGCGACGACGTAGAGGCCGAGCCCGAGACCGTCCTCGCCCGCGTCGCCCTCCCGCTCGTAGGGCGCCTCGGGGTCGAACTCGGTGAGGCGGGCGTTGAGCCGCTGGAGGCGTTCGGTGGCCATGCCGATGCCCTCGTCCTGGACGGAGAGCATCACCTCGCCGTTCTCCAGGAGCCAGCCGGACACCTCGACGGGCAGGTCGGGCGGCGAGAAGGAGGTGGCGTTCTCCATCAGTTCGGCCAGCAGGTGGGAGAGGTCGTCGGCGGCGAACCCGGCCACGTGCGCGTGCGGCGGCAGCGCGGCGATGCGCACCCGCTCGTACCGCTCGATCTCGCTGACCGCGGCGCGGACCACGTCGACCAGCGGCACCGGTGAGGCGCTGTGCTGAACGTGCTCGGTGCCGGCCAGGACCAGGAGGTTCTCGCTGTGCCGGCGCATGACCGTGGCGAAGTGGTCGAGCTTGAACAGGGTCGCGAGGCGGTCCGGGTCCTGCTCGCGCTCCTCCAGGCTCTCGATGACGGCGAGCTGCCGCTCGACCAGGCCGAGGGTGCGCAGGGCGAGGTTGACGAAGGTGGAGCCGATGCTCTTGCGCACCACGTCGAGGCGGGCCGTGGACTCGGCGAGTTCGGCGCGCAGTTCCTCGCGGGCGTCGGCCATCTTCTGCCGCTGGCCGACCAGGTGCTTGCGGTCGGACTCCAGCGTCGCGACCCGTCCGGCGAGCGTGGCGGCCTGTGTGTGCAGGGCGTTGACGGAGCGGACGACCTGCGCGAACTCGTCGTTGCGGCCGGTGAAGGCGACCGGCTCCTCGGTCGTCGGGTCCTCCGCCCCGGCCAGCCGGGCCGAGCCGCGCCGCAGCACCGACAGCGGGCGGGTGAGGGTGCGGGCGAGGGCGGTGGCGATACCGACGGCGAGCAGGACCAGGGCGCCGAGGACGGCGATCCGGATCTCCAGCGCCGTGACGTCGTCGTCGCGCAGCTGCTCCAGGCCCTGGACGCGCTTCGCGTACAGCGCGGACTCGGCGCCGCGCATCGCGTCGACGCGGGCGGAGAGGGCGGCCTCCAGCCGCTTGGTGCTGGTGCGCAGGTCGCCGTCGGAGAGCGTCGGTTCGTCGGTGAGGCCGGCGAGGTACTTCTCGGCGGAGTTGACCTCGGGCCCGGCGACCGTGGCGTCGAAGCTGCTCCGGGCCTCCTTGGGAGCGCCCTCGCGGAAGCCGGCGAGGGCGGCGTCGGAGCGGACGCGCGCCTGCTGGGCGGCGGCGGAGAGCGCGTCGCGCTGTTCGGCGTCGGAGTCGGAGGTGGTGCTCGTCTCGGTCGGCAGGCCGGTGACCGGGTCGATGACCGTCCGGGTGGTGCTGGGCACGGACAGGGCCGCGAGCAGCAGTCCGCGGGTGGCGGCGGCCTGTTGGACGGCGGTGTCCAGCTCGGCGAGCGCGTGGGCGCCGGCGCCCGCGCGGGGCGGCATCTTCTCGCCCAGCTCCTCGGCCAGGGCGTGGAGTTCGGCGATGGCCTTCGCGTACGCCTGGTGGGCTTCGAGGGCGGTGCTCTTGCCGGTGAGCGCGGCCCGGCGCAGCGCGGCGACGGAGTCGAGGTCCTCGCGCAGGGAGGCGGGCGTGTCGGGATCGGCGCGCAGTTCCTCCACCTGGCGGTCGACGCGGGCGCTGCGCTGCTCCGAGGGCGCCTTGGACTTCGGGCGGCCGGCCGCGATGTACGGCGTGACCTCGTCGCGCTCGTCGGCGAGGGAGTGGGCGAGGGTCAGCGCGCCCTGGGTCTGCTCGGCGAGCGTCACCAGTTCCTGGGAGTCGTTCAGTTGCCCGGAGGCGGTCACCAGCGAGGGCGCTCCGGCTCCGGCGACGGCGGCCGCCACGACGGCCACGGCGACGATGAGGCGGTTGCGTACGTGGGTGGGGCGGCCCTTGCCGACAGGGGCCTGTGGCGGCGGAGGGGTGGAGGTGCCGGGGGTGCGCTCCACGCTCCCCGCGGGGGCCGCCTGCTTGCCTGTGCGACGAGGCCGCGTCTTCTGCACCGGTGCTCGCATTCCTGACTCGTGTACCCGTGGGCCCGGGTGGCGCTCCGTCAACTGGCCGGTCGGGGGCGCGTACGCCCGCCGCCGGGCGCTGGGCTGTCCCCCGGCCGCCGGCAGCGCGCCGGGCGGGGAGACCGCGTGAGCGGGGCAGGCCCCCCACCGGTTCCCGACCCTCCCAGTGCCGGTGGACGGTGAGCGCACATCATCCGACCCGCCACCCGAAGGAGTGAACCCCGGAGGGGAGTTGGGGAGCAAGTTCCCCTGGCTCGTGCCGAACGGCTGTCCGGTGAGCCGGTTGGACGTCTGCGACAGGCGGTGGCACTATGTGCCGCCACGCGCCGTCGGGCCATGGGATTCCACCCCAAATCCGGCGCCTGACCTGCGTCACTGCGGTGATCCCGGGGAAGTTGCCAGTCTTCTGCGGACACTGTGAAGGGGTCGTGCAGACTGGCCGGATGCGAACGGAACTCGTCTCGGAACCCGGCCTCGCCGACCACCCCAACGAGGACTTCGCGAGCGTCGCACTGCCCGCCTCGGGGCAGGGCGGCTCGCTCGTGGTGCTGGACGGTGTGACACCGCCGCGGACCCCGACGGGCTGTCTGCATTCCGTGCCCTGGTTCACGGCGCGCCTCGGTGGAGCACTGACCGAACTGACCGTTTCACTCCCGGATCTTCCCCTCACCGAAACCCTGTCCCGCGCCATCGCTCGTACCGCTGCAGCCCACGCGGAAACCTGTGACCTTTCTCACCCGCGTACGCCGCAGGCAACCGTGGTTCTCGCCCGCTGGTCCCCGGCCTCGGTCGAGTACCTGGTCCTGTCCGACTCGGCCCTGCTCCTGGAGGCCCCGGACGGTGCCCTCACAGCCGTGCTGGACGACCGGCTCTCCCGGCTGCCCCGCTCGGCCCTCGTGAGCGACGCGGTGATCGACGCCGAGCTGCGCAACAAGGAGGGCGGCTTCTTCACGGCGGCGGCCGACCCGGAGGTGGCGGCGCGTGCCGTGACGGGGGTGCTGCCGCGCGGCGCGGTGCGGACGGTGGCGGCGCTGACGGACGGCGCGGCGCGGTGGGTGGAGCGGTTCGGGGAGGGCGGCTGGGCCGACTGCCTCGCGCTGGTGCGCAAGCAGGGTGCCCAGGCCCTGGTGGACCGGGTCCGGGAGCTGGAGCGCGCGGACGCCGCGGGCGAGCGTGCCTTTCCGGGGCGCGGCAAGACGCACGACGACGCGACGGTGGTCTACGCCGAGCTGTGAGGCGGGCGGCGTCGCCGCCGGGGTCCGGCGCTACTTCTCCATGCCCCGGTTGAGTTCGTGCAGCAGCCGGGCCAGCTCCGTCACCTCGCGCGGGTCCCAGTCGGAGAGCCGGCCGGCGTACCGGGCGCGGCGGGCTTCCCGGACCCGGCCGACGCGGTCCTGGCCCTCCTGGGTCAGGGTGACCAGCCAGGCCCGGCCGTCGGCGGGGTCCGGCTCGCGGGCGACGAGCCCGAGTTCCTCCAGGGCGCGCAGCTGGCGGGACATGGTCGCCTTGCCGACGCCGATGTAGGCGGCGAGGTCGGTGGCGCGCTGGCCGCCGCACTCACCGAGCCGGACGAGCAGGCCGTACGCGGACGACTCCAGGTCGGGGTGGACCTCCCGGGCCATCTCGCCTTGGTTGGCCCGGGCCCGCCGCAGCAGGACCGTCAACTCCCGCTCCAGGGCCAGGAACTCCGGCTGGTTCACACCACTGCCGGACAGGTGGGATTCAACTCCGCGACCGCCGCCGTTGCCGTCTTCGTGCACGTCAGCCCCTGCCTCGATTTTCGGGTCCTGAAAGTTTCCGCCATGCGCCGCCATCGCCGCAGCTCGCCAAGTATTTCGCAGGCTTAGACCAACGGCGGCTTCCGGCCCCTCTTCCCCCGCCCCGTTCTACGTGCGTAGCGTCTTCACCGGACCCCCGGATGGCATGCGCACGCCAGCCGCGGGTTCTCCCCACTCGCGCTTCCCCCACCGAGCACCACCGAGCCATCGGAGGGCACGTCATGCTCGTGCACAGATCCGGATCGGCCCGCGGACGGCGCTTCGCCGTCACCGGCATCCTGCTCGCCGCGTTCTCCCTCGTGTTCACGCTCCCCGCCGACGCCTCGTCGTCCGCGGACGTCCCGGCCCGCGGCTCCGCCCACATGGGCATGGGCGTCGCGGCCCACGACGGCGAGCACGGCACCCCCGTCCCGGGCCGCGCGGCTCAGACCGAGGGCGTCGACGTCTCCAGCCACCAGGGCAACGTGGCCTGGTCGACGCTGTGGAACAGCGGCGTCCGGTGGGCCTACGCCAAGGCCACCGAGGGGACGTACTACACCAACCCGTACTTCGCCCAGCAGTACAACGGCTCCTACAACGTCGGCATGATCCGCGGCGCGTACCACTTCGCCACGCCGGACACGACGAACGGCGCCGCCCAGGCCAACTACTTCGTCGACCACGGCGGCGGCTGGTCCCGGGACGGCAGGACGCTGCCGGGCGCGCTGGACATCGAGTGGAACCCGTACGGGGCCGCCTGCTACGGCAAGACGCAGAGCGCGATGGTGACCTGGATCCAGGAGTTCCTGAACCAGTACAAGGCCCGTACCGGCCGGGACGCCGTCATCTACACGGCCACCAGCTGGTGGACCCAGTGCACCGGCAACTACGGCGGCTTCGCGGCGAACAACCCGCTGTGGATCGCCCGGTACGCGACGGCGGTGGGGACGCTGCCGGCCGGCTGGGCCTACCAGACGATGTGGCAGTACACGTCGTCCGGTCCGACGGTCGGCGACCACAACAAGTTCAACGGAGCGCTGGACCGCGTGCAGGCGCTCGCCAACGGCTGACGGCGGCGCCAGGACAAGGGGAAGGCCCGGACTTCGTGCGGAGTCCGGGCCTTCCCCCTTCTCATCCGGCCGCGTCCGTCACGCCGCGACCGGAACCTCGGGCCGCGCACCGTTCGTCGCCGGTGCGAGCGCCAGTTCCAGGACCTGGCGGACGTCGGTGACGGCGTGGACGTCGAGCTTGTCCATCACCTCCGCCGGGACGTCGTCCAGGTCGGGCTCGTTGCGCTTGGGGATGATCACCGTGGTGATCCCCGCCCGGTGCGCGGCGAGCAGCTTCTGCTTGACCCCGCCGATCGGCAGCACCCGCCCGGTCAGCGACACCTCGCCGGTCATCGCCACGTCGGTGCGGACCAGCCGGCCCGACAGGAGCGAGGCGAGGGCCGTGGTCATGGTGACGCCGGCGCTCGGGCCGTCCTTGGGGACCGCGCCCGCCGGGAAGTGGATGTGCGCTCCCCGGTCCTTGAGGTCGCCGACCGGCAGCTCCAGCTCGGCGCCGTGGCTGCGCAGGAAGCTCAGCGCGATCTGCGCCGACTCCTTCATCACGTCGCCCAGCTGACCGGTGAGGGTCAGACCCGCCGCGCCCGTCTCCGGGTCGGCCAGCGACGCCTCGACGTACAGGACGTCACCGCCCGCGCCGGTCACCGCGAGGCCGGTGGCCACGCCGGGCACCGCGGTGCGCCGCTCCGCCGGGTCCTGGGCGGACTCGGGCACGTGGTGCGGCCGGCCGATCAGAGCGCGCAGGTCGCCCTCGGTGACGGTGAACGGCAGCTCCCGCTCGCCCAGTTCGTGCTGGGCGGCCACCTTGCGCAGCAGCCGCGCGATGGACCGCTCCAGGGTGCGCACGCCCGCCTCGCGGGTGTACTCGCCCGCCAGCTTGCGCAGCGCGCCCTCGTCGACGGTGACCTCGTCGGCGTCCAGTCCGGCCCGCTCCAGCTGGCGCGGGAGCAGGTGGTCCCGGGCGATGACGACCTTCTCGTCCTCGGTGTAGCCGTCGAGGCGGACCAGCTCCATGCGGTCGAGCAGGGCCTCGGGGATGGCCTCCAGGACGTTGGCGGTGGCGAGGAAGACCACGTCGGACAGGTCCAGCTCGACCTCCAGGTAGTGGTCCCGGAAGGTGTGGTTCTGGGCCGGGTCGAGGACCTCCAGGAGGGCGGCGGCCGGGTCGCCCCGGAAGTCCGAGCCCACCTTGTCGATCTCGTCGAGCAGGACGACCGGGTTCATGGACCCCGCCTCCTTGATGGCCCGCACGATCCGGCCGGGCAGCGCGCCGACGTACGTGCGCCGGTGGCCACGGATCTCGGCCTCGTCGCGGACGCCGCCGAGGGCGACGCGGACGAACTTGCGGCCCATCGCGTGGGCGACGGACTCGCCGAGCGAGGTCTTGCCGACGCCGGGCGGGCCCACCAGGGCCAGCACCGCGCCGCCGCGCCGGCCGCCGACCACGCCGAGGCCCCGGTCGCCGCGCCGCTTGCGCACCGCGAGGTACTCGGTGATGCGCTCCTTCACGTCCTCCAGGCCCGCGTGCTCGGCGTCGAGCACGGCCTGGGCGCCCTGGATGTCGTAGGCGTCCTCGGTGCGCTCGCTCCACGGCATCTCCAGGACCGTGTCGAGCCAGGTGCGGATCCAGGAGCCCTCGGGCGACTGGTCGGAGGAGCGCTCCAGCTTGTCGACCTCCTTGAGGGCGGCCTCGCGGACCTTCTCGGGCAGGTCGGCGGCCTCGACCCGGGCGCGGTAGTCGTCGTTCTCCTCGCCGTCCCGTTCGCCGTTCAGCTCGCGCAGCTCCTTGCGCACGGCTTCCAGCTGGCGGCGCAGCAGGAACTCCCGCTGCTGCTTGTCGACACCCTCCTGGACGTCCTTCGCGATGGTCTCGGCCACGTCCTGCTCGGCCAGGTGGTCGCGCAGCTGCTGCGTGGCGAGCTTCAGCCGGGCGACCGGGTCGGTGGTCTCCAGCAGCTCGACCTTCTGCTCAGTGGTGAGGAAGGGCGAGTAGCCGGAGTTGTCGGCCAGCGCGGACACGTCGTCGATGGCCTGGACCCGGTCGACGACCTGCCAGGCGCCGCGCTTGCGCAGCCAGGCGGTGGCGAGCGCCTTGTACTCCGTCACCAGCTCGGCGACCTGGCCGGGCAGCGGGTCGGGGACGGTCTCGTCGACCCGGGTGCCCTCGACCCACAGCGCGGCGCCCGGGCCGGTGGTGCCGGCGCCGATCCGCACCCGGCCCCGGCCGCGGATGAGGGCACCGGGATCGCCGTCGGCCAGGCGGCCGACCTGCTCGACGGTGCCGAGCACGCCGGTGGCGGCGTGGGTGCCGTCGATGCGCGGGACGAGCAGGACCCTGGGCTTGCCGGGTTCGGACCTGGCGGCGGCCTGGGCGGCCTCCACCGCGGCCCGTACCTCGGCGTCGCTCAGGTCCAGGGGGACGACCATTCCGGGCAGGACCACTTCGTCGTCGAGCGGCAGCACGGGCAGGGTGAGCGGTGTGAAGGCGGCGGACTCAGCAGCCATGATCTCCCCTTCGGCAGTCAAGTTGAGTTACATCGACTCAATGAACGGGAGCCTCCGAATGTTCCCCCGGGGATGTTCGCTCTGAGCGATCACATGGCGGCCGGGCGTTCCGCCTCCCGGGAGAGCACCGCGAAAACGACCGGCATTCCCCGCCGGGCGGGTGCCAGGATGGGCCGATGCCCCTCACTTCCCACGACTCTCCCGACGCCCCCGAGGTGCTGGACCGCCGGGACGGCCCGTACGGCGAGGTGGTCCTGCGCCGGCACGGGAGGCTGCTGCAGATCATCGCGAACGGCTGCTTCCTGATGGACACCTCCGACGGGCGCTCGGAGCGGCGCCTGGTCGACGCGGCGGCCGACGCGCTGGCCGCCTCCGGCGGGCAGACCGCGCCCCGCCTGCTCATCGGCGGGCTCGGCGTCGGCTTCTCCCTCGCGCACGCGGCCGCCGATCCCCGCTGGGGCCGGATCGCGGTCGTCGAACGCGAGCGCGCGATCGTCGACTGGCACCGCACCGGGCCGCTGGCCGAGCTGTCCGCCGACGCGCTGGCCGACCCGCGCGCGGAGATCGTCGAGGCGGACCTGGTCGCGTACGTCCATGAGACATCCGACACGTACGACGCCCTGTGCCTGGACATCGACAACGGCCCCGGCTGGACCGTCACCGAGGGCAACGACGGGCTGTACGGACCGTCCGGACTGGCGGACTGTGCACGGCTGTTGAGGCCCGGCGGGGTGCTCGCCGTGTGGTCCGCACAGCCCTCTCCGGAATTCGAAGAAACCTTGCGTAATGCCGGTTTCCAGCAGGTGCGTACCGAAGAGATCCCCGTTGCCCGGGGCGTTCCGGACGTCATCCACATCGGCGTCGGGCCTGGATAGCAAAGGCGCGGTGACTCCCCGTACGCTGCTGCCCTGGCGCGGATCATTCAAGCGTCAAGCGCAGTCATGGGATCACCCCACGGATTCCGGAGAGCACACCTCAGGGGCGGGCGATGGAGCAGACACAGACCTCCCACAACGGCACGGCCACGCAGGGCGCACAGCGCCGGGTACTGGTGGTCGAGGACGATCAGACGATCGTGGACGCCATCGCGACACGCCTGCGCGCCGAGGGATTCCTGGTGCAGACGGCGGGCGACGGTCCGTCCGCCGTCGACACGGCCGAGGCCTGGCAGCCCGACCTGCTGATCCTCGACATCATGCTGCCCGGCTTCGACGGTCTGGAGGTCTGCCGCCGCGTGCAGGCCCAGCGGCCGGTGCCGGTGCTGATGCTCACCGCGCGCGACGACGAGACGGACATGCTGGTCGGACTCGGCGTGGGCGCCGACGACTACATGACCAAGCCGTTCTCGATGCGCGAGCTGGCCGCCCGTGTGCACGTGCTGCTGCGGCGGGTGGAGCGGGCCGTGGTGGCCGCCTCGACACCGCGCAGCGGCATCCTGCGCCTGGGCGAGCTGGAGATCGACCACGCGCAGCGCCGGGTGCGGGTGCGCAGCGAGGACGTGCACCTCACGCCGACCGAGTTCGACCTGCTGGTCTGCCTGGCGAACACCCCGCGCGCGGTGCTCTCCCGTGAGCAGCTGCTCGCCGAGGTGTGGGACTGGGCGGACGCCTCCGGCACCCGGACCGTGGACAGCCACATCAAGGCGCTGCGCCGGAAGATCGGCGCCGAGCGCATCCGCACCGTGCACGGCGTGGGCTACGCGCTGGAGACGCCGACGCCATGAGCCGGGGACGGGAAGCCGCACGGAGGAGCCCCGGCCGCCGGACCGCCGGGGATCCCTGGGGCGGCGTACGCCCGTTCTCGATCAAGACCAAGCTGGGCGCCCTCGTCGTCACGTCGGTGCTGATCACCACCGGTCTCTCGGTGATCGCGGTGCACACCAAGACGGAGCTGCGCTTCATCACGGTGTTCTCGATGATCGCCACGCTGCTGATCACGCAGTTCGTGGCGCACTCGCTGACCGCGCCGCTGGACGAGATGAACGCGGTCGCCCGGTCCATCTCGCACGGCGACTACACGCGCCGGGTGCGGGAGAACCGCCGCGACGAGCTGGGCGACCTGGCCGTCACCATCAACCGCATGGCCGACGACCTGGAGGCGCAGGACCTCCAGCGCAAGGAGCTGGTGGCGAACGTCTCGCACGAGCTGCGCACCCCGATCGCGGGGCTGCGCGCGGTGCTGGAGAACATCGTGGACGGCGTCACCGAGGCCGACCCGGAGACCATGCGCACGGCGCTCGGGCAGACCGAGCGGCTCGGCCGGCTGGTGGAGACGCTCCTCGACCTCTCCCGCCTGGACAACGGCGTGATACCGCTGCGCAAGCGGCGCTTCGAGGTGTGGCCGTACCTGTCGGGCGTGCTCAAGGAGGCCAACATGGTCGCCTCCGCCCGCGCGGGCATCGCCTCCGGCTCCGGCAGCCACACCCGCACCGACGTGCACCTGGCCCTGGACGTCTTCCCGCCGGAGCTGACCGCGCACGCCGACCCCGAGCGCATCCACCAGGTCGTCGCCAACCTCATCGACAACGCCGTCAAGCACAGTCCGCCGCACGGCCGGGTGACGGTCCGGGCGCGGCGCGGGGAGCTGCCCGAGTCCCTGGAGCTGGAGGTGCTGGACGAGGGTCCCGGCATCCCGCGTTCGGAGTGGCGCCGGGTCTTCGAGCGGTTCAACCGGGGGTCGGTGTCGCGGCCGCACGGTCCGGGCAGCGACGGCGGCACCGGTCTCGGCCTGGCGATCGCGCGCTGGGCGGTGGATCTGCACGGCGGCCGGATCGGGGTGGCCGAATCCGAGCGGGGCTGCCGGATCCTCATCACTCTTCCGGGCCTGCCGTCGACCTCCGGTTGACGTAGGGTGCGAAGCGGAGTGTCAAGATCCACTGCATCCGCCCAGGCGGACACGTGTGATCAGGCACGGACCCGCGTTTTCGAGGCGCCGGGTCCCGCTCTCCCGATCCCTCACGCCACAGAACCTCGCTTGTTTCCCGCCATTTCCAGCGCCGAAACACGGTCCGCGATGTGACTTACGCGACGATGAACGGGCCCGGTCTGACCTTCGGGGTCGGCAAGGCGTAGCCTTGATTCCCGCTGTCCACCATCTTGTGAAGCGGAAGAGGGCGGTTCTCGCCGTGTCGCCACAGTCCCCCAGTAACTCGAGCATCTCGACCGACACCGACCAAGCGGGCACCGCGGGAAAGAACCCCGCGGCCGCGTTCGGTGCCAATGAGTGGCTCGTCGACGAGATCTATCAGCAGTACCTCCAGGACCCGAACTCCGTGGACCGAGCCTGGTGGGACTTCTTCGCCGACTACAAGCCCGGAGCGGCGGCGGCCCAGCCCGCCGCCCCCGCCACCGTGACCACGGACTCCGGCAGCGCGCCGCAGGCCGCCCCCGCCCCGCAGGCGCAGGCCGCCGCCCCGGCCCAGCCGAAGGCGGCCGCACCGGCGCCCGCCCCCGCGAAGCCGGCCCCGCAGCCCGCCGCCGCCGCGCCCGCCGCCCCGGCCGCGAAGCCCGCCGCCGCACCGGCCAAGCAGGCCGCCAAGCCGCAGGCGAAGGCCGCCGCGCCCACCAAGGACGCCGACTCCGCGCCCGAGGGCCCGGAGCTGGTGACCCTGCGCGGTCCCGCCGCCGCGGTCGCGAAGAACATGAACGCTTCGCTGGAGCTGCCCACGGCCACGTCCGTGCGCGCCGTCCCGGTGAAGCTGCTGTTCGACAACCGCATCGTCATCAACAACCACCTCAAGCGCGCCCGGGGCGGGAAGATCTCCTTCACGCACCTGATCGGCTACGCGATGGTGCAGGCCATCAAGGCCATGCCGGCGATGAACCACTCGTTCGGCGAGAAGGACGGCAAGCCGACCCTGGTCAAGCCGGCCCACATCAACCTCGGTCTCGCCATCGACCTGGTCAAGCCCAACGGCGACCGCCAGCTGGTCGTCGCGGCGATCAAGAAGGCCGAGACGCTGAACTTCTTCGAGTTCTGGCAGGCCTACGAGGACATCGTCCGTCGCGCCCGCGACAACAAGCTGACGATGGACGACTTCACCGGCGTCACCGTCTCCCTGACCAACCCCGGCGGCCTCGGCACCGTCCACTCCGTGCCGCGCCTGATGCCCGGCCAGTCGGTCATCCTGGGCGTCGGCTCCATGGACTACCCGGCGGAGTTCCAGGGCACCAGCCAGGACACCCTGAACAAGCTCGGTATCTCGAAGGTCATGACGCTCACGTCGACCTACGACCACCGGGTCATCCAGGGCGCCGCCTCCGGCGAGTTCCTGCGCCAGGTCGCCAACCTGCTGCTCGGTGAGAACGGCTTCTACGACGAGATCTTCAAGGCGCTGCGCATCCCCTACGAGCCGGTCCGCTGGCTCAAGGACATCGACGCCTCGCACGACGACGACGTCACCAAGGCCGCCCGCGTCTTCGAGCTGATCCACTCCTACCGGGTGCGCGGTCACGTCATGGCCGACACCGACCCGCTGGAGTACCAGCAGCGCAAGCACCCCGACCTGGACATCACCGAGCACGGGCTCACCCTGTGGGACCTGGAGCGCGAGTTCGCGGTCGGCGGCTTCGCCGGCAAGTCCCTGATGAAGCTGCGCGACATCCTCGGCGTGCTGCGCGACTCGTACTGCCGCACCACCGGCGTCGAGTTCATGCACATCCAGGACCCGAAGCAGCGCAAGTGGATCCAGGACCGCATCGAGCGCTCGCACACCAAGCCGGAGCGCGAGGAGCAGCTGCGCATCCTGCGCCGCCTCAACGCCGCCGAGGCGTTCGAGACGTTCCTGCAGACCAAGTACGTCGGCCAGAAGCGGTTCTCGCTGGAGGGCGGCGAGTCCGTCATCCCGCTGCTCGACGCGGTCATCGACTCGGCGGCCGAGTCCCGCCTGGACGAGGTCGTCATCGGCATGGCCCACCGCGGCCGGCTGAACGTGCTGGCCAACGTGGTCGGCAAGTCGTACGCGCAGATCTTCCGGGAGTTCGAGGGCAACCTCGACCCGAAGTCGATGCACGGCTCCGGCGACGTGAAGTACCACCTGGGCGCCGAGGGCACCTTCACCGGCCTGGACGGCGAGCAGATCGCCGTCTCGCTGGTCGCCAACCCCTCGCACCTGGAGGCGGTGGACCCGGTCCTGGAGGGCGTCTCGCGCGCCAAGCAGGACATCATCAACAAGGGCGGCACGGACTTCACCGTCCTGCCGGTGGCGATCCACGGCGACGCGGCCTTCGCGGGCCAGGGCGTGGTGGCCGAGACCCTGAACATGTCGCAGCTGCGGGGCTACCGCACCGGCGGCACGGTCCACGTCGTCATCAACAACCAGGTCGGCTTCACCGCCGCCCCGGAGTCCTCCCGCTCGTCCATGTACGCCACCGACGTGGCCCGCATGATCGAGGCCCCGATCTTCCACGTGAACGGCGACGACCCGGAGGCCGTGGTCCGCGTCGCGCGGCTCGCCTTCGAGTTCCGCCAGGCGTTCAACAAGGACGTGGTGATCGACCTCATCTGCTACCGCCGCCGCGGTCACAACGAGTCGGACAACCCGGCCTTCACCCAGCCGCTGATGTACGACCTGATCGACAAGAAGCGCTCGGTGCGCAAGCTGTACACCGAGTCCCTCATCGGTCGCGGCGACATCACCCTGGAGGAGGCCGAGCAGGCGCTCCAGGACTACCAGGGGCAGCTGGAGAAGGTCTTCACCGAGGTCCGCGAGGCCGTCTCGCAGCCGGCGGCCGCCGAGCCGTCGGACCCGCAGGCCGAGTTCCCGGTCGCGGTGAACACCGCGGTGAGCGCCGAGACCGTCAAGCGGATCGCCGAGTCCCAGGTCAACATCCCCGACCACGTCACCATCCACCCGCGTCTGCTGCCGCAGTTGCAGCGCCGCGCGGCGATGGTCGAGGACGGCACGATCGACTGGGGCATGGGCGAGACCCTCGCCGTCGGCTCCCTCCTCCTGGAGGGCGTCCCGGTCCGGCTCACCGGCCAGGACTCGCAGCGCGGCACCTTCGGCCAGCGTCACGCGGTCGTCATCGACCGGGAGACGGGCGACGAGTTCACGCCGCTGCTGTACCTGTCCGAGGACCAGGCCCGGTACAACGTCTACAACTCGCTGCTCTCCGAGTACGCGGTGATGGGCTTCGAGTACGGCTACTCGCTGGCCCGCCCCGACGCGCTGGTGATGTGGGAGGCGCAGTTCGGCGACTTCGTCAACGGCGCGCAGACGGTCGTGGACGAGTTCATCTCGTCGGCCGAGCAGAAGTGGAACCAGACGAGCGGCGTGACGCTCCTGCTCCCGCACGGCTACGAGGGCCAGGGCCCGGACCACTCCTCGGCCCGCCCGGAGCGGTTCCTGCAGCTGTGCGCGCAGAACAACATGACGGTCGCGATGCCGACCCTGCCGTCGAACTACTTCCACCTCCTGCGGTGGCAGGTGCACAACCCGCACCACAAGCCGCTGGTGGTCTTCACCCCGAAGTCGATGCTGCGCCTGAAGGCCGCGGCGTCGAAGGCGGAGGAGTTCACGACGGGTCAGTTCCGCCCGGTCATCGGCGACGACTCGGTCGAGGCGGCCGCCGTCAAGAAGGTCGTCTTCTGCGCGGGCAAGGTCTACTACGACCTGGACGCCGAGCGGAAGAAGCGCGGCCTGACGGACACGGCCATCATCCGCATCGAGCGCCTGTACCCGCTGCCGGGTGCCGAGCTCCAGGCGGAGATCGCCAAGTACCCGAACGCCGAGAAGTACCTGTGGGCCCAGGAGGAGCCGGCGAACCAGGGTGCCTGGCCGTTCATCGCGCTCAACCTGATCGACCACCTGGACCTGGCGGTCGGCGCCGACGTCCCGCACGGCGAGCGCCTGCGCCGCATCTCGCGGCCGCACGGCTCGTCCCCGGCCGTCGGTTCCGCCAAGCGGCACCAGGCCGAGCAGGAGCAGCTGGTGCGTGAGGTGTTCGAGGCCTGAGCCTCGGACGACCCGACCGCACAGGTCTGACCGGAGGGGCCGGTCCCGGAGACGGGACCGGCCCCTCCGGCCTGTCGCGGGTCAGATCGGCTGGGGTTCGAAGTCCCAGTAGGGGTGCCGGCGCTCCTGGATCTCCCGGATCTGCGGATGACCCGGGCCGAGCAGCGTGGTGAGCCGGGCGGTCACGTCCCGCCGCAGGGCCTCGGCCTCCTCGCGCTCGCCGGTGTCGGCGAGGTCGAGGGCGAGCCCGGCGCGAAGGCTGACGGTGAGGATGTGGTTCTCGCCCAGGGCGCGGACGGAGCGGGCGCAGGCGTCCCGGCCCAGGGCGGCCGCGGCCTCCTTCTCACCGGCGCCGACCAGCGCGGCCACCTCGTTCTTGGCGGAGCCGACGGACCACGGATGGTCCCGGCCCACCGCCTTCTCCATGTGGGCCGTGCACTGCCGGGACAGCTCCAGGGCGCCGCGCACGTCACCCGTCTCGCGCATGATCACCGCCACGTTGTCCCGGGCTCCCACGGTGTACGGGTGGTCCTCGCCGAGCTGGGCCGCGTAGTGCGCGGCGGTGGTCTCGGCCAGGCCGCGGGCCTCGTCCGTCTCCCCCAGCTGCCGCAGCAGCATCGCGTAGTCGCAGGAGACCAGGAGCGTCTCGGGGTGCAGGGTGCCGCGGCGGCGCAGCAGCTTGCGCCGCACGCCGCGCATCAGGGCGTGGGCGAACTGGAGGTCGCCGACCCGCCGGGAGCACAGGGCGAGATTGTGCTCCGCGTGCAGGGTCTGGCTGTGGTTGCGGTCGAGGACCTGGCTGTGCAGCCGGGAGTTGTGGCCCTGGATCTCCAGCGCCTCGCGGTAGTTGCCGAGCAGGCGCAGCATCCAGGCGGTGCGCAGGGCGGAGTTGAGGGTGAGCGCGTCCTTGCCGCCGAGGAGTTCCACCCGGGCCTCGAAGATCCTGCGGTGCAGGGCGAGCGACTCGGCGTAGTGGCCCTGGAGGCCGAGGGCCATGGCCAGGTTGCTGCGGACGGTGAGGGTGCGCGGGACCTGCTCGCCGCCCAGCTCGACGGCCGCGGTCTCGGCCGCCTCCTCGAACAGGGCGCGGGCCTCCGCGTACCTGCCGAGGGCCATGAGCGTGCCACCCAGGCCGTCCTTGGCGCGGATCATCTCGATGGGACGTACGCGGCCGGCCGCCTTCAGCCGCCGGACCGTCTCGCGTCCGGTCGCTTCCGCCTCGGTGTACCGGCCCAGCCTGCGCTGCATGTTGGCGAGCTGGTGGACGGCGACCAGGACGGCCCGGTCGGTGTCCTCGGAGGTCCGGCGCCAGCGGTCCACGGCGTGCCGGCTCAGCCGCCGTCCCTCGTCGTACTCGCCGCGCATCCGCAGGTACTCGATGCAGTTGAGGACGAGGTCCCGGACGTCCCCGTCGTCCGAGTCGAGGGCGCCGGAGGGTTCCAGGTGCGGGATGAGCGCGGCGTAGCGGGCCCAGTTGCCCGGCGTGGAGGAGTCGCGGGGGTCGGCGGAGACCAGGAGCCGGCGGGCGGCGGCAAAGTGGCGGGCGGCGTCCTCGGGCGACTGGACGTAGCGCACGAAGCGGTGGAAGAGCCGGTGCATGCGCAGCGTGCCGACGGTCTGGGTGTCCAGCCGGGGACCCTGTTCGTACTCGATGCGCATCGAGGTGATCTCGGAGAGCTTGCGCAGTGCGGAGTTCCAGCTGCTGGGCTCGGCGACCAGGTCCGCCAGCTCGGGCGGCAGGTCGGTGTGCCGGGCGGTCTGCAGCAGCCGTACGGGGACCACCTCGGGCGAGAAGCAGACCAGCAGGTTGAGCAGGTGCCAGGCGGACTCGGAGCCTTCGCGCAGGGTGTTGAGGAGCTTGGCCCAGGCGACCTGGAAGCTCTCGGGGTACTCCCGGGACGGCATCACGCCGAAGCGGTCGGGACGGCCGTCGCGGATGTCCCGCACGTACTCGTCGACGGACATGGCCGGGTTGGTGTCGAGCCACGCGGCGGTCTGGTCGAGCAGCAGCGGTACGTCCTCGACGGCGTCGGCGAGCCGGTCGGCCTGCCCGGCGTCGAGCCGCTCGGTGCGCCGGCCCACGAACGCGACGCTTTCCCGGCGGGCGAAGCCCGCGACCGGGAGGGTCTCCCCCTGCGCCGCCCACTCGCCGCGGTGCGTGGTGACCAGGACGTGTCCGCGTCCCTCCTCGGGGATCAGGTCGATCACCCGGTCCGGGTCGCCGGCGCCGTCCAGCACCAGCAGCCAGGGCCGGGCCGTGCTGCCGAGTTCCCGGCGCACGGCCTTGATGGTGGCCGCCAGGTCCCCGCCGTCCCCGACGCCCAGCTCGGGCGCCAGGTCGGCGAACTGCTGACGGGCGGTGACGCGCTGCGCGGCGGTGATCCACCAGACGACGTCGTACTCGCCGGCGAACCGGTGGGCGTATTCGAGCGCCAGCTGTGTCTTGCCCACGCCGCCGGGCCCCCGCAGCGCGAGGGTGGCGCCCTCGGATCCGGCGCCGGCGAGCGCCGCGTACATCTGCTCGAGCAGCTCGGTACGGCCGATGAACCGGCGGTTGCGCCGCGGGACGCGCCAGACCTCCGGGGGGTCGTCGGGAAAGCGCGGGCCGCGGCGCAGGTCGACCAGGACGCCGGGGGCCGGGACCGCCGCGCACTCCAGGACGCGGGCGCGGGCCACCTCGGGGCGCAGGCCGCGCAGTTCGACCGGCGCGAGCGGGGCGACCTCCTCGGGCATCGGCTGCGCGGTGACGCTCACGGCGGCGACGCGTTCGCGGAAGCCGGGCAGCACCTCGCGCAGCACCGCCGCCCAGGCCTCGAACCGCTCGGCTCCCAGCCGCTCGTACCAGTCGTCGATGACGAGCAGGATGCGGCCCGGGGCGCCGAGCAGGTCGGTCAGGGCGTGCGCGGCGGGCGGCCGGCGCAGCGGGTTCCACCGCACCAGGGTGGTGGTGCGGCCGGCGGCGCGGACCTGGTGGTCGATCCACTTGGCCCATGATTCGCTCTGCCCGGCGAAGACCACCGTGACGTGTACCGGCTCCGTCACCATCTCGCTGTCCCCTCGCCCGACCTGGTCACGACTGAGCACAGGTTAGTCAATTGTGCGTCAAAGCGGCCTGGTTCGCGCCGAGTTGAACGTGACATTCGGCTCATGTGGCGATACGGACGGTGTCCTCCAGGCGGTGGGCGACATGCCGGATCAGCCGCTCCAGATCGGCGCAGTACACGCTCGGGTGGCCGAACCCCGAGCCGGGCACGTACCGGTGCACGTAGTTGCCGCCCCCGCAGACCCGGCCGACCGGGCAGGCGCGGCACTCCTCGCCCAGGGCCCGCTCGCCCAGCTGGCGCGCCGCGATGCCGGGGTGGCGCAGGGCCGTGTCGAAGGAGTGCCGGAACACGTCGAGCCCGGTCTCGGCGGCGCCCCGGTAGGCGGTTCTGAGCGAGTCGACCTGCTCGATCGCGCCGTCCGTCTCGACCACCACGGCGGCCACCGGTGACAGCCCCACCGCCTCGGCCCGGCTGGGCGCCCCGAGGAGCAGGGCGACGATCTCCTGGAAGAGCCGCACCCGGGTGCGCAGCCGTCCCGCGTCCCACCAGGCGTCGAAGACCGTGACCAGCCAGTCCCCGTACGGCGTGGTCGCGGGCCGGTGCCGGCCGGGCGCGCCTCCGTCGAGACCCGGCGGCGGGTTTCCCCAGTTGGCGTGCGGCAGGAGGAGGTCCAGGCGCGGCGGGGCCAGCTCCAGCAGGGAGTGGTAGACGTCCAGCGGCTCGGCGGCGAGGTCGACGGTGCACAGGATCCCGGCGTACGCCCGCGGGTGCGCGGCGAGCCGGCGGGCGGCCGCGAGGGCGGCGGGCCAGGCGGGCCGGCCCGCGTGGTCGACCCGGCGCGCGTTGTGGGCGGCGCGTCCGCCGTCGAGGCTGAGGCCCACCCGGATGCCATCCTCGGTGAGCTGTTCCAGGCCGCGGTCGGTGAGGCGGGTGCCGTTGGTCTGCACGGTGGCGGTGATCCGGCAGCCGCCGGGGACGGCCCGGCGGACGGTGCGGACGTACGTCCGCACGGGCTCGGGGCCGGCCAGGAGGGGTTCCCCGCCGTGCAGTTCGACGCGGATGTGGTCGAGGCCGTGGGCGGTGACGTGCTCGGCGACCCGGGCCGCGGTGTGCTCCATGACGCGGGCGCCGACACGGGAGGGGCGGTCCCGCCAGCCGTCGTCCTGGCCGCGGTAGAGGTAGCAGTAGGTGCAGTCGAGGTTGCAGCGGCCGTGGACCTTGAGCACGAACTGCCGCAGGGGTGTCGGCACGTGTCCCCGGGGCTCCGGCGCGCCCCGCCGCTTCGCGGACCGGCAGGCGGGCGGCCGGGGCCGGGCCGTCACGGGGCGTCCTCGTAGTAGGCGACGACGGTGGCCTCGCCGTCGCGGGCGCTCAGTTCGGCGAGGACCGCGGCGAGCACCGGGTGGTCGGAGCGGACGGGCCGGTGGAGTTCGGGCAGGGGTGTCTCCGTCTCGTCGGTGGGGTGGCTCACGCGTCGGCCGTTCCGGAGGTGAGGCGGGCGATGTCCGCGCGGAGCAGCTCGGCGAGCCCGGGGTCGGGGGTCAGCCGCAGGGCCTCGCGGTAGTCGGCCAGGGCGGTACGGGAGCGGCCGAGCAGTTCCCGGGTGCGGCCGCGGCCCTGAAGGGCCAGGGCCAAGGCCTCCCGGCCGCCCGGGCCCTCCTCCCGGGCGTGCTCGCCGCTGCGCGTGTAGTGCTCCACGGCCTTCTCGGCGTGGTCGACGGTGCCGAACCGTGCGTGCAGCAGCTCGGCGACGATGCCGCGGTGCAGCAGGAAGAGCGCCTGGAACTGCGGCTCTTCGGAGTCGCGGACCGCCTCGCCGAGCAGCCAGTCCGCCTCGTACAGGTCGGACAGCACGTGCGCGACCTCGTAGCGCGCGACGTGGGCGTCGGCGAGCTGATACCGGCGGTGGGGCAGTTCGCGGTCGTCGGGAAGGGTCCCTTCGACGGCCCGCCGGAGCAGGTCCACGGCCCGGTGGACGTCCTGCGGCGTGTCGTCGCGGCCGGCCCGCTCGCGCAGCGCGGTGCCGCAGTCGGTCAGCACGGCGGGCAGCCGCGGGTCGTCCTCGCGCAGCAGTCGCAGTGCCGCCTCCCACGTGTCGACGGCCAGGTCGACGGAGGCGGGGTCGCCGGTGCGTTCGTAGCTCTCCCAGTGGGCGTTCGCGGCGCGGGTGCGGCACTCGACACGCAGGTCCTCGTCGTCACCGGCGACTTCCTCGGCCCGTGCCAGCGCGTGGAAGAGCAGCGAGCGGTCACCCTCTCGACCGGTCCCCGCGAGGTCCACGGCGGAGGCGACGTCGAGCCAGGCCCGGCAGCGCTCGCTGTCCGGAAGGTCGTTCTCCTCCCGCAGCACCGCCATGAAGTCCTCGGTGGCCGCGGCGGCCGCATCGGAGCTCCGGTCCGTCTCGGGGGCGGTGGCGGCGACGGCGCCCTGCCCGGCGAACTGCCGCGCCAGGTCCAGCCAGAGCCGTCCCCGTTCGACGCGGACGCGGTCGGAGCCCCGCACCTCGATGGCCGTGGTGGCGGCGTCGACGGCGCGGTACAGGTGGGCGACGTACCACTCCTCGGGGTGCGCGGCGGCCGGATAGGGTCCGCCGGGTCCCGGCCGGCTCGCGCCCACCAGCCCGACGAGGCGGCGCAGGTGCAGCAGGGCGCTGCCGGCGAAGTGCCGCCGGCGGTCGCTCTCCGTCTCCGCGGCCAGGACGGCGGCGAAGTCGCCCTCGGCCAGGTACAGCAGGACCGCCCGGGCGAACTCGACGGCGGCGCGCGGACTCTGCGGGGCGGCACCGACCGCCCAGTCCCGCAGGTCGTCGGGGATGCCCGGGAAGCCGATGCCCTCGTCCTGCAACGCGGAAGCCTGGTCCGAGCAGATCATGGCGCGGACGAACCTCCCGTGCCCGGTGATGCCCCGCAGGTCCGCGACCGCCTCCCAGGCCTCCCGCAGATCGTCGCCGCGCGCGCCCACCCGCCACCGGTCCATCAGGCACTCCGCCAGCAGTTCGGCGGCCTCCACGCGCCGCTCACCCGCGCGGGCCACCGTGAGCACCCGGCGCAGCCCACCGACGGCGGCGTCGAGATCGCGGGTCTGCCCCTCCGCCCGGAAACGGACGTGGGCGTCACGGGCCCGCTCCAGCAGCACCCCCGCGTCGGTCCCGGGGCCGACGACCGTCCTCGGCAGCCGGGCGCCGAGTTCGCGCAGCACCTCCGCCGACACCTCGGCGAACGCCCGCAGGCCGGGTGGCTCCGCCGGGCCGGCACCGGTCGCCGGACCGGTGCCGGGGACCGCCAGGGGGTCGGTCGCGGGGACGAGCTGCTCGCCCGGAGTGACCGCGCCGCGCAGGAACGCCCCCGCCAGGGCGGGGAAGTTGCGCACGCTGCGGCCGAACCGGCGCTCGACGTACTCGGAGCAGTGCTTGAACAGCAGCTCCACGTCCTCGACGGTCAGCCGGGCCCGCAGTCCCGTGGCGACGCCGGGCAGGAAGCGGTACCGCACGGCCTGCGGATCGTCCGTGTCCGACTCGCGGCGCAGCAGCCCGCCGAGGAGCACCTCGGACAGGACGTCGGGCCCGCTCCCGGCGAGCATGGCGTGCTGGACCAGCTGCATCACCGGCAGCTGGAGCGGCACCGCCGACAGGTACACGGCCAGGCGGCGCGCCTCCGGGGAGGCGGTGCGCAGGAAGGCCCCGACCCGCTCGGCCCCGCCGACGTCCTCGGCCGCGCGCACGGGCGCCGAGGAGGCGGGGTGGTCGGCGCGCACCCAGCCCGCGGCGGCGGCCAGGGACTGCCCGGTGGCACCGGACACCAGCCGCGCCCAGCCCTCCACCGACGGGCGGCGCAGCGCCAGCACGGGCACGGGCAGCGCGCCCGGCTCCGCCGCCGCCCGGTCGGGGCGGAACTCCAGCGCGCCGGCCGGACCCTCGCGCCGGTGCAGCGTCCCGCGCCGGGCCGGCAGATGGGTGCGGGCCCACATCCGCTGCGGCAGGGGCTGGGCGACCGCGACGGGGGCCGTCGCCGCCCAGCGGTGCAGCAGACGCTGCATGCGGCCGCTGCGCCACATCGGTCCGGCGCAGTCGCTGAGCACCAGGGTCACCCGGCGGCCGGTCGGATCGCTGAGCTGCTCGGGCGCGTGCAGCGGACCGTCCGGGCCCGGGCGGGAGGAGCAGCCGGGCCGGCCGCCGGGGCCTTCGTGCAGGTACTGCACCTGCAGTTCGCGGAAGGCACCGGCCCGCGCGCAGACCTGGCGCAGTTCGTCCAGGGCCTGCTGCCAGACCACGGTGGAGGTCGACACGTCCATCAGGAGCAGCAGCCGGGCCTCGCGGCGCCGGTCGGTACGCAGTACCGGCAGGACCAGACCGGACTCCGCGGCCCGTTCGACGGTGGCCCGTTCGTCCAGGGTGCGCGGGACCGGACGTACGGGGGCGCGGTACCGCTGGAGCGGGCGCAGGCCGCGTTGCAGGGCGAGGGGTTCGGGCAGCACGGGGGCGGCCGGGACCCGTACGGGCGCCGGCCCGGCGCCGGCACCTCCCGGGCCACCCGGGGGGCCGTCCCCTCCGGGGGCGAACAGCCAGGCGCCCTCGACGGTGGCGGTCTCACCGGGGCTCACGGACTGCCCGGCTCCCGGGGACTGCGGCGCCGACGCGGGCGGCCCGCCGGGCGGGGCTCCGGCCGGGCCCTCCGGGCGCGCGGGCCTTCCGGCCGCCGCGGTGGAGGGGGCGGGCAGCCAGCGGGCCAGCCACAGCGCGTCGGCGAGTTCCTCGACGCCCGGTCCGATCCCGGCGTCGCGCATACGCGCGACCAGCGCGGCGAGCACGGGCGCCGCGCCGTCGGCCGGGGTCGGGGAGTCCTGGGCGGCCATCGGCTACCGCGGCCCGCGGTCCAGGGGCTGCATCAGGAGGTCCGAGATCTCCTCGCGCCGGTGCGCGGCGTCACGGGCGGCGTACTGGGCGAGGAAGATCGCGTTGAGCAACTGGTCGGTGGGCCGCAGCGCCCCGTCCGTCTCGGCGCGGGCGAACTGGTCCACGATGTCGCGGTTGTCGTCGTACGCCCCCTGGCCGAAATGGGCCTGCACCAGGGCGGCGAGGCGTTCGTCGCGCGGGGCCCTGAGGTCGAGCGGGATGCAGCGGCGCAGCAGCGGGGCGGGGAACTCGCGCTCGCGGTTGCTCGTCATCACCACGAAGGGAAAGGCCCGGCACTGCACCCTGCCCTCCGTGACCGCGACCCGCCTGCCGTCGTCGGTGAGGACCTCGACGACGGGGGTGCGGTCGGCGATCCGCTCCAGCTCGGGGATGGCGAACGAGCCTTCTTCCAGCACGTTCAGCAGGTCGTTGGGCAGGTCGATGTCGCTCTTGTCCAGCTCGTCGATGAGCAGGACGCGGGGCCGGTCGGCGGCCAGCAGCGCGGTGCCGAGCGGGCCGAGCTTGATGTACCTGCCGATGTCCGGGGCGCCCCGGCCGTCGGGCAGCTGGGCGTCCTGGAGGCGGCCGATGGCGTCGTACGTGTAGAGGCCGTCCCGCAGTTCGCTGCGGCTGACGACCGGCCACTCCAGGACCCGGCCGAGGCCGAGTTCGTAGGCGACGGAGTGGGCGAGCGTCGACTTGCCGACGCCCGGCTCTCCGGTGACGAGCAGCGGGCGGCGCAGGTAGAGGGAGGCGTTGACCAGTTCGAGGGTGCCGGGGTCCTGGATGGGCAGCGGGACGGTGCGCGCGCCGAGCCTGCGCCGGGTGGAGGAGCCGGGTCCCGGTACGTCGTAGTCCACGGCCGGGGTGTCGAAGGCCCGCCACGGGGGCGGGGCGGGCAGCTGCCCGATCCGCTCGGGATCCGGCTGCCCGGTGCCCCGGTAGATGAACCACTCGCTCATGCGGTGCTCCTCGTCGACGGTCGGTGGTTGTCCACGGCCTGGCCGACGAGGGCGTCGTGCACCCGCAACGGGCCCCTGGGAATGTACCCGGAACCCACCCCGGATCCGGCGTGTTCCGGCCAGTCGCGTCCCCCCGCGCGGCGCCTGCCGGGCGGGTGCCGGGGTGCGCGTGCGGCCGTCACAGGGGCGCGTCCAGCGTCCCGCCCTCTTCGGAGGGCAGGGGGCGGCGCGGGTCGTCGTACAGGAGGGCCATCGGCTCGGCCCAGGCTCGGTCGTCCCGCAGCTCGCTGATCTCCTGGCGGACGTGGCGTATCCGGTCCGGCAGCTCGGCCAGGGAGCCGAGCGTGGCGAGGAGTTCCTCCGCCTTGGCGTAGAGGGTGTCGCAGGACTCGGGGCAGACCCGGGAGGAGTGGCCGTCGACGTGCCACAGCGCGATACCGTGCCCGCCCTCCAGGGCGAGCCTCATGGCGGTGCGCCCGGGGTCGCGGCCGGCCGGGCGGCACATGACCGGTATCAGGTCGAAGGCGGCGTCGCGGTAGCCGTGGGCGCCGGGGAAGCCGCCCTGCCCCGGGGTGCGCCAGCCGCTGAAGCGCCGCTGGCCGGCCATCGCCTGCCACCGCTCGGTCCAGAGTTTGTCCGGATCTCCCCGGCGCTCGAGGGCGCGCAGCACCACCTGGCGACGCGCCCCCAGGTGGCCGGCGTCGTTGAGCTCGGCTATGTCGTCGAACCGCCAGCGGTGCACGGCGGTGTCGAAGTGCTCGACCGGGAGGGCGACTTCGAGGGGCACCGGCCGGTCCTCCTGGTCCCTGGCCCGCAGCAGCCGGCCCAGCGGCGCGCGCAGCGCCTGGACGAGGTCGGCGGGGTCGTGCCCGTGGACGGAGCCGTCCACCTCGTGGAGTTCCGGCTCGCCGTGGCCGTCGTCGTACCAGATCTGCCAGAAGAACCGGGTGGGCCGCGCGCCGATCACCGGGTCGAGCAGGACGGCCACGGTCGCCCCCTCGCCGGGCCCCGGGTAGGGGATCACGACGCGTTCCGGCACGGCGCCGGACGCCGGGCGCAGTCCTTCCGGGAGGGTGGCGTCGTGGACGAGGTCGTGCAGGGGACGGCTCGGTTCGCGGCGCAGCCGCCGCTCGATCCACCGGCCGAGGGCGGACGCGTCGCCGCCCCGGGACTGCGTGTACAGCTCGACGAACCTCAGGTAGCGCAGGAAGGTCAGTGCCTGAAGCGGCCGGGCGCCCTCGTAGAGCAGTCCCGTGCCGTCCCGCCAGGTGAGCAGTTCGGGGGTGGCGCCCGGCCAGGTGTTGCGGCTGCGCGCCTTCTTCGCGAGCAGTTCGACGGTGGGCGCGTCCGGCGGCGGGGGCAGTTCGGCGAGCAGGCGCAGCGCGTCCCGGCGGTCGGCGGGAGTCCACTGTTCACCGGCGCCGGCCGGGGGGCCGCCCTGGAGGTCGATCCAGTTGTCCCCGGCGGGGGACTGCGGCTCGTCGCCGTGCCAGCGGTCATGCGCGGCCAGCAGCGTGCGGTACGTCGGCCCGAAGCGCCGCAGGGCGGAGACGGCGACGGCCTTGCCGCCGTCCTGCTGCTTGCGGCGCGACTTGACCAGCCCGATCACGGCTCCCGTCTCCGGGTCGAGGAGCGGGCCGCCGGAGACCCCGCTGGGGAAGTCGATGTCGGGCTTGAGGATCAGTCCGTGCCGGTCCTCGTGCCCGTTGATCTCGGCGTCGACGATCCGGAAGTGCGTCTCGGGCGGCCCCGGGTGGTAACCGCACACCTTGAGGGCACCGGAGTGGAGCACGGCCCGGTCGGCGAGCCACACGCACTCGTGCTGGTGCTCCTCGGGCTCCCCGGCCAGCCGCACCAGGGCCAGGTCCTCCTCCAGCGGGACGGTCGGGCGGCGCGGGTCGGTCAGCAGCCACTGCTCCAGCCGCGCCTCGGCGTCGATCCCCTCGCCGCGCACCCTGAAGACGGTGCCGGGGTCCGCCGCGAGGTGCGGGCGGAGCACGTGGGCGGCGGTGAGGACCCGGCCCGGCGCGACGAAGAAGCCGCTCCCCCACAGCGGCGCGCCGTCGCCCCTGACGGGCAGCAGATGGACGGTGGCGGCGCGGGCGAGTTCGTAGAGGCGGTCGCTCCCCTCGCTCATGCGGCTCACTCGTGCGTGGCCGGCACCGGCGCGCCCGCCTGCCCGTCGGGCCGGTCGAACCGCCAGGTGAGCGTCACCTGGAGCGACGCCTTGGTCTCGCCCCGGGCGAGCACCGCCACGGCCAGTCCCTCCTTGGCGGTCAGCTCCACACCGAAGGTGATGGCGGCCTCGCTGGGCCCGGCCGCGCGGGCCGCGCTCAGCACGGAGGATCCGACCCCGGTGATCAGCTCCTGGAGCCGCTCGATCTTGGCGACGGCCGCCTCGGTGAAACCGACGTCCTCCTGGTCGTCGTACCCGCCCGCCTCGCCGATCCGGGCGGTGATCACCGTCCCGTCCGGCAGCAGCACGTCCTGGATGTGGCTCATTCCGCTCCCCCGTCGAGCCCGCCCCGCCCCAACCGGACGCGAGCACCGGTCACTTGACCCAGACGAGGCTAATACCCAGCCCGGCGGGCCGCGACCCCCACCGGTGAGCGGGGAGGAGCGGACGGGGCGCACGGACTACGCTGGACGGGTACGCCGTGGGGCCCGTCCCACCCGCATCAGGAGCATGAGTTGTACTTCACCGACCGAGGCATCGAGGAACTGGAGAAGCGGCGCGGCGAGGAGGAGGTCACCTTCGAGTGGCTCGCCGAACAGCTGCGGACCTTCGTCGACCTGAACCCTGACTTCGAGGTCCCGATGGAGCGCCTGGCGACGTGGCTGGCGCGGCTGGACGACGAGGACGAGGACGAGTAGGTCGGGCCGCCCGGCGCGCCGGCCGGGACGGCAGCGCGGCTCACACGGGTGACGCGCCGCCGACGACGCGGGGATGGGCCGTCGACGATGCGGGGGTGCGCCGCGAAGGACGCGGGTACACGCCGCGGGGGTGCGCCGCGGAGGGCGCGGGTACACGCCGCGGGGGTGCGCCGCCCAGGACTGGCAGCGGCGTCCCTGGTGCGGGTAGGACGGCCGGACGATACGCGCAGGACACCGCCGACGCCGGGCAGCGCATCGCCGGGGACGGGCGGGGACGGCCGGGACGGCCGGCTCGCCGCCGGGGCCGGGCAGCGTGGCGGGGCGATACGCGCAGGACGCCGAACGGGGCGGCACGCGCCGCCGAACGGGGCGGCAGCACGAGCGGACGGTACGCGCAGGACACCGAGCGGGACGGCCGCTCGCCGTCAGGGCGGGCAGCACGACCGGACGGACAGCTCACCGCCGAGGGCGGGACCCGCGCCCCCGGACGAGGGTGCGCGGGTGCGGGGTGCGGAGCGCACTGACGCGGATGCGTGCGTACGCGTGGCCGCCGGTGCCGGACCCGCGTCCGGGCGCCGTCAGGAGCGCTTCGAGAGGCCGTACGCCGTCCCGAGCGCACCGTGTGCGATCAGCAGGGCGCCCGCCGTGCTCCAGCCGCCGCTGTGCCGGCGCAGCCCCGAGACGGTGATCGCGAGGCCGGCCGTTGCCGCCTGCGCCAGAGGCGACGCACGGCCCCGGGGCCGGGCGTCCACCCAGCGCATCCAGGCGGCGAGGCGGCTCTCGTCGGCGGTCGGGCGGCGTCCGGCCCCTCGGTCCACCGCACGCCGGGCAGCGCCCGCGCGGCCGGGCCGAGGTGACCGGCGTCCTCCCCGGGGCCGGTCCGGCACGTCAGGGCAGACCGGTCGGCCCGGCCGCCCATCGATCACCAGAACGGGCGTCTTGACTTTCCTCGACCACGATATATCGTGAATGAGCAGGGACGCGATATGGCGCGTTCGGTCGAGGAGGTCTGCCCCATGTCCGAGTGGTCCGTCGCGGAGCCCAAGAAGCTCACCTTCGACGAGTCCGTGAGCCGGCTCCATGTACGCATCGTCGGTGGAACGGTGAACGTGGTGGGCACGGACGAAGGTTCCGCCCGCCTGGAGGTCTCCGAGATCGAGGGCCCGCCTCTCGTCGTGACCCACCGGGACGGCGTGCTCACCGTCGCCTACGAGGACCTGCCCTGGAAGGGCTTCCTCAAGTGGCTGGACCGCAAGGGCTGGCGCCGCAGCGCGGTGGTCTCCCTCGCGGTGCCGACCGGTACCCGGGTGGAGGTGGGCGCGGTCAGCGCCGCGGCCGTGATCTCGGGCCTCGACGGGCCCGCCGAGGTCAGGGGCGTCTCCGGGGACACCACCCTGGTGAGCCTCGCGGGGCCCGTCCGCACGGACACCGTCTCGGGGAGCGTGGAGGCGCAGGCCCTCACCGGCGACCTGCGCTTCAACTCGGTCTCCGGCGACCTGACGGTGGTGGAGGCGGGCTCCTCCGTGCGGGCCGAGTCGGTGAGCGGGTCGATGATCGTCGACCTGGACCCGGCCGGCGGCCCCACCGACATCAGCCTGACCAACGTCTCGGGCGAGATCGCCATTCGGCTGCCCCAGCCCGCCGACGCCCAGGTCGAGGCGAACACGGCCAGCGGCTCGGTCAGCAGCGCCTTCGAGGACCTCCGGGTGGGCGGTCAGTGGGGCGCCAAGCGCATCACCGGGCGGCTCGGCGCGGGCAACGGCCGGCTGAAGGCCACCACGGTCTCCGGCTCGATCGCCCTGCTCCGCCACCCGGCGCCGCAGGACACACCGTGGGAGCGGGAGCCGGGAGACCCCGGCCCGGCGGAGCACGCACAGAGCGACTCGGGGGACAATTCCGCTTCCGTCCGGGACCAGGACGCCACCGGCGCCCCTTCCGACGGCACGACCGACAAGAAGGTGCTCTGACATGCCCCCCGTCTTCGCCCACGGCCGCCTCCGCCTCTACCTCCTCAAGCTCCTGGACGAGGCCCCGCGCCACGGTTACGAGGTGATCCGGCTCCTCGAAGAGCGCTTCCAGGGCCTCTACGCCCCGTCCGCGGGCACGGTCTACCCGCGCCTGGCGAAGCTGGAGGCGGAGGGCCTGGTCACCCACACCACCGAGGGCGGCCGCAAGGTGTACGCCATCACGGACGCCGGGCGCGCCGAGCTGTCCGACCGCAGCGGGGAGCTGGCCGACCTGGAGCTGGAGATCCGGGAGTCGGTGGCCGAGCTGGCCGCCGAGATCCGGGCCGACGTGCGGGGCGCGGCCGGTGATCTGCGGCGGGAGATGCGAGCGGCGGCCACCGCGGCCCGCCGGGGCGCCGGCTCCGGGACGCAGGACGAGGGGGGCGGCTTCGCGGGCGGCACCGGGGACGCCGACGAGAAGGAGGCCTGGCGGGCCGCCAAGGAGGAGATGCGGCGGGTCAAGCAGGAGTGGAAGGAGCAGGCGCGCCGCGCCAAGGACGAGAGCCGCCGCGCCCGTGACGAGGCGCAGCGCGCCCGGCGCCAGGCCAAGGAGGCCCAGGAGCGGGCCCGGGCGCAGGCGCAGGAGGAGGTCCAGCGGATCGCCCAGCGTGTACAGGAGCAGGTGCAGACCCACTTCTCGCGCGGCGACTGGCCGACGGGGCTGCGGGAGGGCCTGAGCGAGCTGGCCAAGGAGGTCGGCGACTTCGGAAAGGACTTCGGGAAGGAGTTCGGCAAGGACTGGGGCTTCGGCCGCCCCGCCCCCGGGAGCGCGGCCCCGCGCACCGACGCCTCCCCCGGCCCCGAGTACTCGGTCACTCCCGAGGACTTCCCCGCCGGGTACGCCCCGGGCTGGGCCCACGAGGACGCCGCCGAATCCACCGGTGATCCGGGCCGCGACCTTGACCGGCTGCTCGACCGTTTCCGGGACGACATCCGCGATGCCGCCCGGGACCACGGCGTGACGGAGGACCAACTGCGCGGCACCCGCCGCCGGCTGGCGGAGGCCGCGGTGCACATCGGGGCGATCCTGCGGACACCGAAGGCCTGAGCCCGGTACGGCGCGGCACGCCCACCTCGGGGCCGCCGCGCCGTACGGGTGGAGGGCCGGCCGCCCGCGTGGACCGGACCTCCGGTCAGGCGCAGGCCGCCCCGGTCCCGTCTCCCAGCACCCTGGTGAGCGACTCGTGGGTCACCCCGTGGTCGGCGAGGACCTCCGCCGGCACCCCGGGGCGAAGGACCAGGGCAAGGAGGAGGTGCTCGTCCCCGATATGCCGGTCGCGCCGGGCGACGGCGACCCGCAGTGCCTTCTCCAGCACCTCCTTGGCGCCCCGGTTGAAGCCGCGGTGCCCGGTCCACCGTCGCCTGTCGCCCTCCCGGTCGTCCGCGGAGAGGGCACCCACCCCGTGGACCTCCTCCACCCGGGCGACGATCTCGGAGACGTCGACCCCCAGACCGGCCAGGGCTTCGGTCTCGGCCTGCGACAGACCCGCTCGCCGCCGAGCACTCTCCAACGCCTGCCGCACGGCGTCCCGCCGCTCGCCGGCACCGAGGGCCGCCAGCGCGAAGGACGCCCGGCTGCCTTCGCGGTCCAGCAGGGCGAGCAGCAGGTGCTCGGGACCGACGGTGCCCGCGCCCGCCTCTTCGGCATGGCCGACCGCCCCCCGCACCACCGCCCGGGCGTCCTTCGTGAATCGCTCGAACATCAATGCCTCCCGTACTTCTTGTGCACGGCCTGCCTGCTGACCCCGAGTTCCGTGGCGATCTCCTGCCACGACCAGCCCCGCTGACGCGCGCTGCGCACCTGTACGGCCTCCAACTGCTCCACCAGCTTTCGCAGAGCGGCGACGGCCCGCAGGCCGATCCGGGGATCACGGTCACCCGCACGCGTGGCGAGATCCGTTGCTTCACTCATGCTGTCAATTTAGGTTGACAGTCACGTCATGTCAACCCTAGTTGACATGACGGTGTGGCGGCATGGCACGGGCGCACGCATGCGAACGGCGGGCCCGGAGGAACCGGACCCGCCGCGGGGCTTCGGGAAAGGCCTGAGGAGTCGGGACGTCAGGAGTGGTTGCTGAGCACGATCTTGCCGAACTGGTCGCCGGAGGCCATCCGCTCGAACCCCTCACGGGCCCGGTCCATCGGCAGCACCTCGTCGATCACGGGACGCACACCGGTGGCGGCGCAGAAGGACAGCAGATCCTCCAGCTCGTCCTTGGAACCCATGGTGGAGCCGACGACCTTGAGCTCCAGGAAGAAGATGCGGGTCAGCTCCGCGTGCGAGGGCCGGTCGCCGCTGGTGGCGCCGGAGATGACCAGCGTGCCGCCGGGCCGCAGCGACTTGACGGAGTGCGACCAGGTGGCGGCGCCCACGGTCTCGATGACGGCGTCGACCCGCTGCGGCAGCCGTGCCCCGCTCTCGACGGCCTCCACGGCGCCGAGCTCCAGGGCCCGCTTGCGCTTGGCCTCGTCCCGGCTGGTCGCGAAGACCCGCAGCCCGGCCGCCTTGCCGAGCACGATCGCGGCCGTGGCGACACCGCCGCCGGCGCCCTGCACCAGCACCGAGTCGCCGGGCCGGACCCCGGCGTTGGTGAACAGCATCCGGTACGCCGTCAGCCAGGCGGTCGGCAGACAGGCGGCCTCCTCGAAGGAGAGCTCCTTGGGCTTGGGCAGGATGTTCCAGGTCGGCACCGCGACCTGCTCGGCGAACGTCCCCGGGTAGCGCTCGGTCAGGATGGAGCGGGGCTCCTCGGGACCGACCCCGTGCCCGGTCTGGCCGATCACGGAGTGCAGGACGACCTCGTTGCCGTCCGCGTCGACCCCGGCGGCGTCGCAGCCGAGGATCATCGGCAGCCGTTCCTCGGGGAGGCCGACGCCGCGCAGGGACCACAGGTCGTGATGGTTGAGGGAGGCGGCCCTGACGTCGACGACACTCCATCCGGGCCGGACCTCGGGAGCCGGAAGCTCTCCCGACTCCAGGCCGGCCAGTGGCTGGTCACGGTCGATACGGGCGGCGTAGACAGCGAACATGACCTTGACGATAGGTTCCCCACCGCCCGACCGGAACCACGGCACCGTGTGACACACCCCCTCTTGCGCCCGCCCCGCAACTGCGGGCAGTCGTGCCTCCCCCCGCGCCTGAACGGCCCGGAAGGTACCCCCAGGACGGCACGGGTGGGCGGCGGGGGCACCTCCCGCTCGGGCGAAGCCGAGAGTGGCGGAGGCACCCGGCCCGCGCCCCGCGCCGGTCGGCAAACCCACCCCGCGCCCAGCCACCCCACACCGCCACAGACACCGGCACCCACACCCGCACCCGCACCCGCACCCGCACCCGCACCCGCACCCGCACCCAAACGACGAGCGGCCCCGTCCACCAGGGACGAGACCGCTCACCACACCGCAGAGGTTCACACCGTCACCGGCGCGCAACCCCCTCCGCCCGAGCGGCCGCCGCCACCGCCGCCGTGACGGCAGGCGCGACGCGCTCGTCGAACGGGGACGGGATGACGTAGTCCGCCGCGAGGTCGTCGCCCACGACGGAGGCCAGCGCCTCCGCCGCCGCGAGCTTCATGCCCTCGGTGATCCGCGACGCCCGCACCTGGAGCGCGCCCGCGAAGATGCCCGGGAACGCCAGCACGTTGTTGATCTGGTTCGGGAAGTCCGACCGCCCCGTCGCCACGACCGCCGCGTACTTGTGCGCGACCTCGGGGTGCACCTCGGGGTTCGGGTTGGCCATGGCGAAGACGAACGCGCCCTCGGCCATCGAGGCCACCGCCGGCTCCGGCACCGTACCGCCGGAGACGCCGATGAAGACGTCGGCGCCCGCGAGGGCCTCCTCCAGCGAACCGGTCAGCCCGGCCTTGTTGGTGAAGGAGGCCAGCTCCTGCTTCACCGGCGTCAGGTCGTCCCGGTCGGCCGAGACGACACCCTTGCGGTCGGCGACCGCGACGTCCCCGATGCCGGCCTCCACCAGCATCTTGGCGATGGCGACGCCGGCCGCGCCCGCGCCCGAGATCACCGCCCGCAGCTCACCCAGCGTCCGCTTGCTCAGCCGCGCCGCGTTCCGCAGCGCCGCCAGCGTCACGACCGCCGTGCCGTGCTGGTCGTCGTGGAAGATCGGGATGTCGAGGCGCTCCTGGAGCTTGCGCTCGATCTCGAAGCACCGCGGCGCCGAGATGTCCTCCAGGTTGACTCCGCCGAACGAGGGCGCGAGGCGCACCACCGTCTCGACGATCTCGTCGGCGTCCGTGCAGTCCAGCGCGATCGGAACCGCGTCCACACCGCCGAACTGCTTGAAAAGGATCGCCTTCCCTTCCATCACCGGAAGAGAGGCCTCGGGGCCGATGTCCCCGAGTCCCAGAACCGCCGTACCGTCCGTCACGACCGCGACGACCGACGACTTCCAGGTGTAGTCGTGGACGAGGTCCGGCTGCTCGGCGATCGCGCTGCACACTTTCGCGACGCCGGGCGTGTACGCCAGGGACAGGTCGTCCTTGTCACGGATCGGCACGGTGGCCTGCACAGCCATCTTGCCGCCGCGGTGCAGTGCGAACGCGGGGTCGAAGGAGTCGAGCGGCTCGGCGCCCGCCCCCTGCTCCGCACCCGCGTCACTGTCGCTGCGAGGATTGACGATCTCCGCTGCCACTTTGTCTTACCCCTTAAGAGTTCATGGATTGAGGGTTTGTCCACTCCTGGTGAGGAATGGGCGGGCACCGCACAGGGAGATGGCTGTCTGGGCCACGAGGCCCCTGCGCGACGGGCGCGCCGCACACGCGCCCTGAGCCCCTGATGAGGGGTGTAAAGAACCTTCTTACCCGACGGACGGCCCCCGCGACGAGTCCGATAAGCGCAAGCTCACATGCCGGACCCCGAACGCCGCATGTCGGTGACATGGCTCATAGCCGCGGTTCCGGACAACCTCGCGGCACCCCTTGACAGACCTGAAAACGCAGCCCTCGGCGGCCCCGCTCACCCGCGATCCATGGCCGGATAACGAGAAATTCCGCAGATCTTCCGGCCGGAAGGGCAGATTCCCGCAAAGGTTCGGTCGTGATGTACCGACCTGGTGCGGTTCGGGGGGTGACCCGTTATCCGATTTTGACATGACGGCCCCCCTGAATGGCCGAGTCCGAATGGCAAGATGCCGTAATCACACGAGGTCGCGGCACTCGAAGGTGTGTGCTCTCGTCGACCCACCGCGCCGGCCGGTCCACGGTCGGTGTCCCGTCCCACCGGAACTCCACCGTCCCCATCGGCTACTCCCACATCCGCCGGAGGAACCACCATGACCGCACGCTCCACCCGTCGTACGACCGCCGCGCACTCCCGGCTAGCAGCGGTCGGTGCGATCGCGGTCGCAGGCGCTCTGCTGCTCACCGGATGCGGCGACCAGACCGAGAGCAGCGACTCCGGCAGCAGCGACAACCAGTCCTCGAGCGGCGCTCCGCTGGCCGACAGGCTCCCGCAGTCGATCCGCGACAAGGGCGTCGTCAAGGTCGGCTCCGACATCGCCTACGCGCCGGTCGAGTTCAAGGACGACTCCGGCAAGGTGGTCGGTATCGACCCCGACCTCGCGGACGCCCTGGGCAAGCAGCTCGGCGTGAAGTTCGAGTTCGAGAACGGCACCTTCGACACCCTGATCACCGGTCTGCGCTCCAAGCGGTACGACATCGCCATGTCGGCGATGACGGACACCAAGGACCGCCAGGAGGGCATCGACTCCGACACCGGCAAGAAGGTCGGCCAGGGCGTCGACTTCGTCGACTACTTCACCGCCGGTGTCTCGATCTACACCAAGAAGGGCGACGACCAGGGCATCAAGACCTGGGCCGACCTGTGCGGCAAGAAGCTCGTGGTGCAGCGCGGCACGGTCTCCGAGGACCTCATCAAGGCCGAGAACGAGAAGTGCCCGGCCGGCAAGAAGATCTCGAAGGAGGCCTTCGACAACGACCAGCAGGCCCAGACGCGCCTGCGCGCGGGCGGCGCCGACGCCGGCTCCTCCGACTTCCCGGTCGCCGCGTACGCGGTGAAGACCTCCGGCGGCGGCAAGGACTTCGAGATGGTCGGCGAGCAGGTCGAGGCCGCCCCGTACGGCATCGCGGTCGCCAAGGACAACACGCAGCTGCGTGACGCCCTGAAGGCGGCGCTCGACGCGGTCATCGCGAACGGCGAATACAAGAAGATCATGGACAAGTGGGGCGTGGCCGAAGGCGCCGTCACCCAGGCCACGGTCAACGGCGGCAAGTGACCGCGCGGCGGGCACCGAAAGGCAACATCCGTGACTGTTGACATCGACAAGACGGCGGGCGGCCCCGGCGGCACCCCGCCGATCCGTCCGGAGGCCATCAAGGCCATCCCGGTCCGGCACTACGGGCGGTACGTCTCCGCGGTCGTCGCGATCGCGCTGCTGGCCGCGGTCGTGTACGCGTTCTCCCAGGGCAAGATCAACTGGGACGCGATCCCGGACTACTTCTTCGACGACCGCATCCTGTCCGGCATGGGCAAGACGCTGCTGCTGACGCTCCTGGCCATGCTGATCGGCATCGTCGGCGGCATCCTGCTCGCCGTGATGCGCCTGTCGAAGAACCCGGTGACCTCGTCCATCGCGTGGTTCTACATCTGGTTCTTCCGCGGCACACCCGTCCTGGTGCAGCTGATCGTCTGGTTCAACCTGGGCCTGGTCTTCGAGTACATCAACCTCGGCCCGCTCTACCGGGACGAGTGGTCGGACTTCATGACCCCGTTCCTGACGGCGCTGCTCGGTCTGGGTCTCAACGAGGCCGCGTACATGGCCGAGATCTGCCGCGCCGGTCTGCTGGCGGTGGACGAGGGCCAGACCGAGGCGTCGCACGCGCTCGGCATGAGCCACGCCAAGACGCTGCGCCGGATCGTCATCCCGCAGGCCATGCGCGTGATCGTGCCGCCTACGGGCAACGAGGTCATCAACATGCTGAAGACCACCTCGCTGGTCTCGGTGGTGCAGTATCCCGAGCTGCTCCGGGCAGCCCAGGACATCGGCCAGACCTCCGGCGCCCCGGCCGAGATGCTGTTCCTGGCGGCGGCCTGGTACTTGCTGCTGACCTCGGTGTTCAGCGTCGGCCAGTACTACCTGGAGCGTTACTACGCCCGCGGTTCCAGCCGTCAGCTGCCGCCGACACCCTGGCAGAAGGTCAGGGCGAACATGTTCTCCCTGGGCCGCCCGAAGGGAGGCATGGCATGACCGAGAAGATCGACAAGACGGACGGCGCCCGCACGGCGGGCCCCGCGGTCCCCATGGTCAAGGCGGAGGGCGTCCACAAGTCCTTCGGCGCGGTCGAGGTCCTCAAGGGCATCGACCTGGAGGTGAAGCAGGGTGAGGTGTTCTGCCTCATCGGCCCCTCCGGCTCCGGCAAGTCGACGTTCCTGCGCTGCATCAACCACCTGGAGAAGGTCAACGCGGGACGCCTGTACGTCGACGGCGAACTGGTCGGCTACCGCCAGAAGGGCGACAAGCTCTACGAGCTGAAGGACAGCGAGGTCGCCCTCAAGCGCCGGGACATCGGCATGGTCTTCCAGCGCTTCAACCTGTTCCCGCACATGACGGCTCTGGAGAACGTCATGGAGGCGCCGGTCCAGGTCAAGGGCGTGAGCCGGGCCCAGGCCAGGGACCGCGCGCGCGAGCTCCTGGAGCGCGTGGGCCTGGGCGACAAGGCCGGCAACTACCCCTCGCAGCTCTCCGGCGGCCAGCAGCAGCGCGTGGCCATCGCCCGCGCGCTGGCGATGGACCCGAAGCTCATGCTGTTCGACGAGCCCACCTCGGCGCTCGACCCCGAGCTGGTCGGCGACGTCCTCGACGTCATGCGCGACCTCGCCGAGTCCGGCATGACGATGGTCGTGGTCACCCACGAGATGGGCTTCGCCCGCGAGGTCGGCGACAGCCTGGTCTTCATGGACGACGGCGTGGTGGTCGAGTCGGGCAATCCGCGCGACGTCCTGACCGACCCGCAGCACGAGCGGACGAAGGCGTTCCTGTCCAAGGTCCTCTGAGGCCGGCACGGGTCCCGCGGGACAGGGGGGGGGGGGGGGGGGGGGGGGGGGGGGGGGGGGGGGGGGGGGGGGGGGGGGGGGCGGGGCGGCGCGGGGGGGGGGGCGGCGGCGGCCGCCCCGCCCCCCCCCCCCCCCCCCCCCCCCCCCCCCCCCCCCCCCCCCCCCCCCCCCGCCCGCCCCCCCCCCCCCCCCCCCCCCCCCCCCCCCCCCCCCCCCCTGTCACCGGCTCACTTGACGGCAAGCAGCAGCGTGTCCGACGGCGAGCACCACACCGGACGCGCCTCGCCGAAGCCCTTCTCGCGCAGGACACGCGCGTGCCACGCCGCCGAGGGCATCTCGCCGTCGGCGTGCTCGCCGTAGATCTCGAAGCGGCGGGCGGTGGGCCCGGCGAGCAGCGGGTCCCGGGCGGCGAGCTGCCACCACTCGGACCAGTCCAGCGCGCCCTCGGCCTTGGCCGCGTCCATCCGCGCGTGCCGCTGTACACGCTCGGCCGCGTTGATCCTGGGCGTCGTGTCGTCGATCATGTGGTCCGCGTTCATGAAGACACCACCGTCGCGGACCAGGCCCGCGACCCGGCCGTAGAGATCCGCGAGGGGCTCGGCGTGGAACCAGTGCAGGGCCGTCGCGGTCAGCACGGCGTCGTACGTGTCGTACGGCAGCTTCGACGGCCAGCCGGGGTCCTTGAGGTCGGCGGTGACGAAGGAGACCCGGTCGTCGCCCGCGAAGGTGCCCTCGGCGATGGCGAGGAGCGCGGGGTCCAGGTCCACGCCGGTGCTCGTGGCCTCCGGGAACCGGGCGAGCAGCCGGGCCGTGATGGTGCCGGTGCCGCAGGCCAGGTCGAGCACGCGCGGGGCCGGACCGACGAGCGCCTCGACCATGTCGAGCATGATCCGGAACCGTTCCTCGCGGTCCGGCATGTACCACTCCTGCTGCCGGTCCCAGCTCCGCTGCCAGGCCTGCCAGTCGGGCCCCGCCCCGGCGGTCGTCGTGGTCGTGGCGGTCGTGGTGGTCCTGGTGGCGTCCACGTGGGTCATCGAGCCCCTCCATGCCTGCATCGCGTAATACCCTGGAAGCACGATCAGCTGTTACCTGACCGCAGGCACGACCATAGAGCCCCTTCGTAAGGACTACAAGTGGAACTGGCCTATTACTCGGATTACGCCGTACGTCTCGTCAACACCGAGGAACCGTCGCGGGGGCAGGACTCCCTGACCTCGGTGGAGGCCGTCCGGGAGCTGTTCGGCGCCAACCGGTCGGCGGCCCGGCGCGCGTCCGAGGCCGACGTGACACGGTTCCGTTCGGTCCGGGCCCGGCTGCGCGCGGTCTTCGAGGCGGCCGACGGCGGCGACGCGACCCTCGCCGTGGACCTGCTGAACTCACTGCTCCTGGAGTTCCCGGTGAGCCCGCAGATCTCCGGCCACGACCACCGGGCGGAGGACGGCAGCCCGCTGTGGCACATGCACCTGGCGGACCATCCCTCCAACGCGACCGCCGGCTTCGCCGCCATCGCGTCTATGGGCCTGGCCTTCCACCTCACCGAGTACGGCGTGGACCGGCTGGGCCTGTGCGAGGCGCCCCCCTGCCGCAACGCCTACCTGGACACCTCCACCAACCGCTCCCGGCGCTACTGCTCCGACCGCTGCGCCACCCGCGCCAACGTGGCGGCCTACCGTGCCCGCAAGCGCCTGGAGGCGGACCGCTCGGCCGGCACGGGCCTGACCGCCGACAGCGCCCAGCGGGCCACGGCGAACGGGGAGCGCTGACCCGTCCTCGGCCGGTACCGGAAGCGGACCCTGCCGAGGACCAGTTCCCGCGGGACCACCCCGTAGTCGGTGCTGTCCCCGCCCGCGAACGCGTTGTCCCCGAGCACCCACCAGCCGGCCCCGCGCCGTTCGGCCGCCCGCTTGACCACGAGCAGGTCCTGCTGGAAGGGATGCCGCAGCACGACCACGTCCCCCGGCCGGATCCGCGCTCCCCAGTGCACGAGCAGCACGTCACCGTGGTGCAGCGTGGGCACCATCGACGGTCCGGTCACCTCGGCCGGCCCGAAGGGCAGCGCGCCTCTCGCGCGCTCGGTGTCCTGCGACAGTCGCTCCGGCATCACCCGGCACCTCCCCGGTCTTTCCTCCACCAGTCTCAGTCTCACCCCGGACTTTTGTCCTAAGCCCAAGGGGGCACCCGCGAAATCGCGCCTCCCAGGGAGTAATGTCCCCCCTGAGAAGACGATCACGAGGAAGGAACGCTTCATGCTTTCCCGCCTGTTTGCCCCCAAGGTCACGGTCAGCGCCCACTGCGACCTGCCCTGCGGCGTGTACGACCCGGCCCAGGCCCGCATCGAGGCGGAGTCGGTGAAGGCCGTCCAGGAAAAGATGGCCGGCAACGACGACCCGCACTTCCAGACGCGTGCCACGGTCATCAAGGAGCAGCGCGCCGAGCTGGCGAAGCACCACGTCTCCGTGCTGTGGAGCGACTACTTCAAGCCCCCGCACTTCGAGAAGTACCCGGAGCTGCACCAGCTGGTCAACGACACCCTGAAGGCCCTGTCGGCCGCCAAGGCCTCGAAGGACCCGGCGACCGGCCAGAAGGCGCTGGACTACATCGCCCAGATCGACAAGATCTTCTGGGAGACCAAGAAGGCCTGACGCACGTCGGCCTCCCGGGGCCCGCGATCGGTGCACCATCGCAGGCCGCAGGAGAACCCGAAGGGGCCCGGCCGGGACGTTTCCCGGCCGGGCCCCTTCGGCGTCGCCGTGGTCAGGGGTCCTCCCTGGTCGCCCCTCGGGAGTGGCGCGCCGTCCCGGGCCGCGCCCCGGCGGCCCGGGTGTCCGCCCCGGAGTCCGCCGCGCACTTCGGGTTGCGGCACGGGCCGGGGGTCCGGACCGGGACCCACGCGCCCAGCGTCTTGTGCCGCCGGACGACTGCTTCGACTGGCTGTCCGCAGACGGGACAGGCGTAGGTGTCGCTGTCCATGCCTCCAGGTTAGGGCGGACGGCGGCCTAGCGCTTGCGGTGGTACGTGCGCACCACGGCACCGTTGCCGAAGGTCCGCACCGAGTCCGTCACGAACTCGGTCAGCTCGAACCCGGAGGCGAACATCGGCATGCCGGTGCCGAGGATCACCGGGTAGGTCTTGATGACCAGTTCGTCGATCTCGTCGACCAGTTCCCCGGCGACGGCCGAGCCGCCGCACAGGTAGATGTCGAGGGCGCTGTCCTCGGCCTTCAGCTGCCGGACCCTGCCGACCAGGTCGGTCGAGACGATCTCGACCGCGGGGTCGGGCGACTCGGTGAGCGTGCGCGAGGCGACGTACTCGCGCAGGTGTGCGTACGGCCTGGTGACGCCCTCCTTGAGGGCCAGGTCGTAGCTGGCCCTCCCCTGGACGACCGTGTCGAACCGCTGGTTGGGCAGGTCGTCGATGCCGAGCGCCGTGCGGGCCCCGCTGAATATCGTCTCCGGGTACTCCGCCTTCAGGAACTCGAGGAACTCCTCGTCGACGAACGGATACATGAACGTCGCGTCGCCGTCCGGACCGCCGATGAAGCCGTCGATCGAACAGGCGATGAAGTACGTGAGCTTGCGCAAACCGGTCTCCCCTTCGCGTCGGCCGCGTTGACCACTACGAGCACAGTACTCCATGTGTAGTTGTTTGGGGAGTGGGTTCGCGCGGCGGTCCGCGCGGTCACAGGAGGCGCGGCTCGCGCCACATCGGCCACATACGGGGGCCGCCGGGCAGATCCAGGGCCCGGCCGGTGAACTCGAAGCCGAGGCGTTCGTACAGCGCCTTGCCGCGGGCGCTGCTCGCCTCCAGATAGGCGGGCAGTCCCTCGCGGTCGCACCGGTCCAGCTCGCTCTCGATCAGCGCGGTGCCCAGCCCCTCGCCCTGGCGTCCGGGGGTCACGCCGATCATCCACAGGTATGTGTGGGCCCGGCCGGTGGGGTGGATGCCGTCCGTGAGGCGGGCTATCAGTTCCACGCGCTCGTTCCCCGGGTCGACGGCCTCGCGGACCCGGGCCGGGACGTCCTCGGCGCTTGCCTCGGCCCCGTCGTCCGGCTCGGTGCCGACGGGCTCGCCGGCGGGGACGGGCAGCCACAGGGCACAGGCGGCACCGTCCTCGGTGACGTCGATACGGCCGTCGGCGAAGACGGCGTCGGTGAACGCGGCCATGAGCCGGTGGTGCGTCCGACGGCGGTACTCCTCCCCGGGAAAGACCCAGCCGCTCACCGGATCGTCCTGGAAGGCCTTGTCCAGCAGCCGGACGACCGACTCCCGGTCGCCCGCCCCCGCCGCCCGGATCACCACACCCATGCCTCGCCCCTTCGGCTCGACTTCACCGGATCAACACCGGCCTTCGGTACGGCCGTTGAGCCTAGTCGGTGAGCGGCAGCAGGGGTCGGGGCGCTCTCCGCGGCCGGGCGCCCAAGAGCAGGGTGGCGGGCCCCGCACACCGTGGGGAAGTGCGGGACCCGCCGGTCCGGAGCCGTCGGCGGTGCGGCCGTACGTCGGTCAGGTGCCGTACGGCCCTGCACGGGCTCCGGGGTCTTGCGCGGCCAGGCGCGGCCGTCAGATGCTGCGCCGGGTCACGAACTCGGCCAGCGCGAGCAGGCCGCCCGCCGCCTCCGGATCCGGCACGGCTCGGGCCAGCTCCTGCATGGCTCTCGCCATCCGGTCGGCCGCTTGGGCCTGCGCCCAGTCCCGGCCGCCGGCCCGCTCCACGACGAGGGCGGTGCGCTCCAGGTCCTCCTTGCTCTCGTCGTACGGTGCCGCGTACAGCTCGGCGAGTTCGGCGGCGGCCGGGGTGCCCGAGGTGAGGGCCGCGACCACCGGAAGTGACTTCTTGCGGGCGGCCAGATCCGCACCGGCCGGCTTCCCGGTGTGACCCGGGTCGCCCCATATGCCGATGACGTCGTCGATGAGCTGGAAGGCCAGCCCCGCCTCGCGACCGAAGGCGTCCAGTGCCTCGACGTCCTCGACGGCGGCACCCGCGTACAGCGCGCCGAGGGCACAGGCGCCGCCCAGCAGGGCGCCCGTCTTGGCCTCGGCCATGGCGAGCGTCTCTTCGAGGGTGACCTCCCCCGGCGACCGCCGTTCCATGGCCGTGTCCACGTGCTGGCCCTCGCACAACTCCATGACGCAGTCGGCGAGCCGGACGGCCGCCGCCGCGGACGCCGGGTGCGGATCGGCGGCGAGCAGCCGCAGGGCGAGCGCCTGCAGGGCGTCTCCGGCGAGGATCGCGTCGGCCTCACCGAACACCGTCCACACGGTCGGGCGGTGCCTGCGGGTGACGTCCCGGTCCATCACGTCGTCGTGCAGCAGGGTGAAGTTGTGGACCAGCTCCACCGCCGCCGCGGCCCGTCCGGCCGCCGCACGGGCCGCCGGCCCGCCGAGCGCGGCCGCCGCGGTGAGGACCAGGGCGGGGCGGATCGCCTTGCCCGCGTTGTCCGCCGCCGGGGTGCCGTCCGCCTGCTGCCAACCGAAGTGGTAGAGGGCGACCCGGCGTATCGAGTCGGGCAACGTCGCGATGGCGGAGCGCAGTTCGGGGTCGACCGACTCCCTCGACTCCCTCAGCAGCGCGGCCGACTCGTGCCCTTCGGCCATCGGCCCGCGTCCCCCCGACGAGTCCCCCGGACGCTCCTCCCGTGGGGTGCCGACGAGCCCGCGCCTTTCGGGCGTCCCGGTGGGGCGGCGCGTCACGGCGGCACCGCGCCGGATCTCCGTCATGGACTCACCTTCCCCCCGGCCCGTCCGTACCCCCGGGGGTGTACCCGCCCGGGAGGGCGGGAACACGGCGTCCGGGACGGTGACGTCACCGCCAGCGGCCGATCTCGACGTTCTCCAGGACGCCCAGCGCGTCCGGCACGAGGACCGCGGCCGAGTAGTAGGCCGTGACCAGGTACTTGATGACGGCCTGTTCGTTGATGCCCATGAAGCGCACCGACAGACTCGGCTCGATCTCGTCGGGGATACCGGTGGCCCGCAGACCGATGACGCCCTGGTCCTGCTCGCCGGTACGCATCGCGATGATCGACGACGTGCGGGCCTCGGTGACCGGGATCTTGTTGCACGGGTAGATCGGCACACCGCGCCAGGTCGGAATGCGGTTCCCGGCGACGTCGATGGTCTCGGGGACGAGGCCGCGCTTGTTGAGCTCGCGGCCGATCGCGGCGATGGCCCGCGGGTGGGCGAGGAGCAGCTTGGTGCCGCGCCGGCGGCTCAGCAGTTCGTCGAGGTCGTCCGGGCTGGGGACGCCGTCGTGCGGCTGGATGCGCTGGTCGTACTCGCAGTTGTGCAGCAGGCCGAACTCGCGGTTGTTGATGAGCTCGTGCTCCTGGCGCTCCTTCAGCGCCTCGACCGTCAGCCGGATCTGCTGCTCGGTCTGGTTCATCGGCTGGTTGTACAGGTCGGCCACGCGCGAGTGGATGCGCAGCACCGTCTGGGCGACGCTCAGTTCGTACTCGCGGGGCCGGGCCTCGTAGTCGACGAAGGTGTGCGGGATGTCCGGTTCGCCGCTGTGACCGGCCGCGAGGTCGATCGCCTTCTCACCGTGCTTGTTGGTGCGCTGCTCCGGGAGGGAGCGCCGGTGCTCCAGGTGCTCGCGCAGGGAGTCGGCCCGCTCCGCGATCTGTTCCACCTCCTGGCGGGGCAGCACCAGCACCGTGCAGGCAGTCACCGTGCGGGCGGTGTACTCCCAGATGGCGTCGCCGTCGAGGAGCGCCTGGTCGCCGAAGTAGGCCCCGTCGGCGAGGACGCCGAGCACCGCGTCGTCGCCGTACGGGCCGGTGCCGATCTTCTCGACCTTGCCGTGGGCCAGCAGGTAGACCTCGTCGGCCCGGCCGCCGAACGAGGCGATCACCTCACCGGGCCCGAACTCCCGCTGCTCACAGCGCTGCGCGAGCTCCGACAGGACCTCGTCGTCCTCGTACGAGCGCAGGGCCGGCAGCTCGCCCAGCTCGGCGGGGACGACCTCGACGCGGTCGCCTGTCTTCACGAAGGTCACGCGGCCGTCGCCGACGGCGAAGGTCAGACGCCGGTTCACCCGGTACGTGCCGCCCTGGATGTCCACCCAGGGGAGCGAGCGCAGCAGCCAGCGCGAGCTGATCTCCTGCATCTGAGGAACGGACTTGGTCGTGGTGGCCAGGTTCCGCGCGGCCGCCGTGCCGAGGCTCTGCTGCGGCCTGGTCTGCTCGGTGCGGACCTCTTCGCCTACCGACATAAGGAATTGCCCTCCCGGTCGTGCCGGACGGCTGCGCCCGGCATCGATGTGCGGGCACCAGCCTTCCTCACGGAGCGTGCCGGTGCTATTACACGAAAGAGCGGGAATGGATCACGCGCGGCCGGGGCAGATATGAGGGCTTGTCCGGCGCCACGGTGACCTGTCCGGCGGGTCCGCCCCCCGGCTCGGCTCCGGCGGCCCGGGTGGGATTGGCCGAAACGGTTCGCACACGGGACGAACAAGTAGTAGGGGGTGCTCCGCTTCGGTACAAGCTCCGTACGAGGCGGCCGCGTCGGGCGGTCGTCACCCAGCGTGAAGGAGCCGGCCGTGGCCGCACCCATGTCCGCCAGCAGTTTCCTGGAGGCGCTGAGGGCGGAGGGCCTCACCGTCGTGGAGACCGGCGACTGGCGGGAGCACAACCGCAACCACAAGGGCCCCTGGGGCCCGGTGCACGGAGTGATGATCCACCACACCGTCACCCGGGGCAGCGCCGCCACCGTGGAGATCTGCCGCAAGGGCCACGAGGACCTGCCCGGCCCGCTGTGCCACGGGGTCATCACCAAGGACGGCCGGGTGCACCTGGTCGGCTACGGCCGGGCCAACCACGCCGGGCCCGGCGACGACGACGTCCTGCGCGCGGTGATCGCGGAGAAGGCGCCGCCCCCGGACAACGAGGCCGGCGCCGACGGCAACCGGCACTTCTACGGCTTCGAGTGCGAGAACCTCGGTGACGGCGAGGACCCGTGGCCGGCCGCACAACTGGACGCCGTCGAGCGCGCGGCGGCGGCCGTGTGCCGCCACCACGGCTGGAGCGAGCGGTCCGTCATCGGCCATCTGGAGTGGCAGCCGGGAAAGGTGGATCCGCGCGGCTTCACGATGACCTCGATGCGCGAGCGGATCCGCGACCGGCTCAAGTGACCCACCCACCGCCCCGCACGGTGCGGCACCGACACCGGCACCGGCACCGGCACCGGCACCGGCAGGAGCGAGGTGTCCCCCGCGCAGGGTGGCGCGACAATGACGGGGTGACCGGCACCGACACCCGAGACCTCATCGCCCTGGGGCCCCGTCTGCCCTCCCCGCTGCAGGAGGTGTCCGACGGGCGGTTCGAGCGGCACGGCGTCCGGTTGCTGCTCAAGCGGGACGACCTGATCCACCCCGAACTGGTCGGCAACAAGTGGCGCAAACTGGCGCCCAACCTCGCCACCGCGGGCGGCCGCCCGGTCGTCACGTTCGGCGGCGCCTACTCCAACCACCTGCGGGCCGCGGCCGCCGCCGGCCGGCTGCTCGGACTGCCCACGGTGGGCGTGGTGCGCGGTCAGGAACTGGCGGACCTGCCCCTCAACCCGTCGCTGGCCCGGTGCGCCGCCGACGGGATGCGGCTGCACTTCGTCGACCGCTCGACCTACCGCCGCAAGGCGGACCCTGAGACTTTGGCGGCCCTGCTGCGCGCGGTGGACGTGGCGGACGCCGTCGTCGTTCCCGAGGGCGGCAGCAACGCGGAGGCCGTCCGCGGCTGCCTCGCCCTGGGTGCGGAACTGGGCGAACACGCCGACGTGGCCGCCGTCGCCTGCGGCACCGGCGGCACGCTCGCCGGGTTGGCCGCGGGGCTCCCCCGGGGGCGGCGGGCCCTCGGCATACCCGTGCTCAAGGGCGGCTTCCTGGAGGGCGACGTACGGGGGCTCCAGGAGCGCGCGTTCGGTGGGCCGCGCGGCTCCTGGAGCCTCGACGACCGTTTCCACCACGGCGGCTACGCCCGTACCACGCCCGCGCTGGACGCCTTCGCCGAGGACTTCGAGCACCGCCACGGCCTGCCCGTGGAGCGCGTCTACGTGGCCAAGATGCTGTACGCCCTGCTCGCGCTCGCCCGGGAGGGCGCCTTCCCGCGCGGGACGGCGCTGGCGGCGGTGGTCACCGGACGGCCCTTCCCCTGAGCGGGCGCGCCCGGGCGTGCTACGTGGTCTCGCGGTAGGCCGCCGCCTCCTCCAGGTCCAGTCGGCGCAGCAGCGTCCGCAGCATCTCGTCGTCGATGTAGCGGCCGTCCCGCAACCGGACGAAGACCTCGCGCTCGGCGCTGATCATCGCCCGGGACAGCCGCCGGTAGGTGTCGTCGACGGTCTCACCGGTGACGGAGTTGACCTGGCCGAGCCGTTCCCAGACGGCGTTGCGGCGACGCTCCAGAACCGTGCGGAGACGGTCGGCGAGCGGGGCCGGCAGTGCGTTGCGCTCGTCGGCGAGCAGGTCGTCCAGGCGCTGCTCCGCGACCCGCGAGGCCTGGGCCTGGGCGTTGGCCTCCGCCAGCGTCTCGGCCTGCACGTCGTGCGCGGGGAACTTCAGCAGCCGGATCAGCGGCGGCAGGCTGACGCCCTGCACGACCAGCGTGCCGATGACCGTGGTGAAGGTGAGGAACAGGATCAGGTTGCGCTCGGGAAAGGGCTCGCCGCCGTGCACGGTGAGCGGGATGGAGAATGCGATGGCCAGACTGACCACGCCGCGCATCCCGGCCCAGCCGATCACGAACGGCCCCTTCCAGGAGAGGTCCTCCTCACGCGCGCGTACGCGTGCCGACAGCCGGGGCAGGAAGGTCGCCGGGTACACCCACACGAACCTGGCGACGGCGACCACCAGGAAGACGGCGAGGGCGTACCAGGCGGCTTCGGCACCCTCGTACTCCCCCAGGCCCTTGAGGACGACGGGCAGCTGGAGACCGATGAGGGCGAACACCGCCGACTCCAGGACGAACGCGACCATCTTCCACACCGCCTCCTCCTGCAGCCGGGTGGCGAAGTCGACCTCCCACGCGCGGTGGCCGAGGTAGAGGGCGACGACGACCACCGCGAGCACCCCCGAGGCGTGCACCTGCTCGGCGACCGCGTAGGCGACGAACGGGATGAGCAGCGAGAGCGTGTTCTGCAGCAGCGCCTCCCTCAGGTGGGTGCGCAGCCAGTGCAGCGGCACCATCAGGACCAGTCCGACGCCGACGCCGCCCACCGCCGCGATCAGGAACTCGCCGATCCCGCCGGCCCAGGTGGCGCCCTCGCCGACGGCCGCGGCGAGGGCCACCTTGAAGGCGGTGATGGCGGTGGCGTCGTTCACCAGGGACTCGCCCTGCAGGATCGTGGTGATCCGGGAGGGGAGGCCCACGCGGCGGGCGACCGCCGTCGCCGCCACGGCGTCCGGGGGTGCCACCACCGCGCCGAGCACCAGGGCCGCGGTGAGCGGCAGCCCGGGCACGATCAGGTACGCCGCACAGCCGACCACGAAGGTGGCGAACAGGACGTAGCCCACCGACAGCAGCGCCACGGGCCGGGCCTGCGCCCGCAGGTCCAGGTAGGAGCTGTCGGTGGCCGCCGTGTAGAGCAGCGGGGGCAGCAGCAGCGGCAGGACGACGTGCGGGTCGAGGGTGTAGTCCGGCACGCCGGGCACGTAGCTCACCGCCAGGCCCGCCGCGACCAGCAGCAGCGGCACCGGTACCGGCACCCGCCGTCCCGCCGCGGCGACCGCGGCACTGCCCGCCACCAGCAACAGCAGCGGCATCACGTCCATCGTCCTCGCCCGCCCTCTTTTTCCGCGCGGTCATCCGCACGCCCGTCGTAACCTGGCAATCATGAAACAGTGCACGCACGCCGACGCGCTGCCGCACCCGGAACCCGAGCCGTGCGGCGAGACCTGTCCGGAGTGCCTGGCCGAAGGCACGGACCCGGTGCAGCTGAGGCTGTGCCTCATCTGCGGCCATGTCGGCTGCTGCGACTCCTCGCCGAGGCAGCACGCGACGGCGCATTACAAGGAGACCGGTCATCCGGTGATGCGGACCTTCGAGCCCGGCGAGAGCTGGCGCTGGTGCTTCGTCGATCACGTCCTGGTGTGACCTCCGCCGGGGACGGTTCGACCGTCTGACGTCTGGGTACGTCAACCCGGCGCGCGCTCTTCCGATTTGAGGCCGCCCACCCTCTAGCCACTGTGCGTGTTCGCGTGTTTACTATGAGTGACAGCACGGGGTTGGGGTCTCGGGGACAGGAAACTTCGGAGCGCGATAACGTCACCGCTGAACCACGTATCGCGTTATCCCGGGGGGCGTCCCTCGGCCCTGTAACGCTTGTACCACCTTGGAGGTGAGGGTGTCCCAGATCGCAGGCGAGCCCGCGACCCAGGACTTCGTCGAAGTCCGGCTGCCGGCCGCGGGTGCCTACCTGTCGGTGCTGCGTACGGCGACGGCCGGCCTCGCAGCTCGTTTGGACTTCACCCTCGACGAGATCGAGGACCTGCGCATCGCAGTCGACGAGGCCTGCGCGATCCTGCTGCAGCAGGCCGTGCCCGGCTCGGTGCTCAGTTGCGTCTTCCGCCTCGTCGACGACTCGCTCGAGGTCACCGTCTCGGCCCCGACCACGGACGGCCACGCCCCCTCGCGGGACACCTTCGCCTGGACGGTGCTCTCGGCCCTCGCGGGCAAGGTCTCCTCCGCCGTGGACGAGGACAGGACCGTTTCGATCAGCCTCTACAAACAGCGCGGCGCGGGACCCGGGCCGACGTGAGGGAGGGGGACGGGCCGGTGCGGGACGAAGAGCGCGGTACACGGGAGCGGCCGGCCGAGGGCACACGTTCTCCGGACGAGGCACGACGCACGGCGGAAGGCATCGACGGCATCCCCGAGCAGGCCCGGCCGCATCCGGAGGACGAGACCTCGCCCGAGGCCGTCGTTCCGGGCGACGGGCAGCGGACCGGGGACACCCCCGTCCGGCCCGTCCGAGCGGAGGCGAGAGCTCGGGAAAGGGCAACGGGCGGGACGATGAGCGAGCACGAGCGACACTCCGACGGCCACGCGGCGGGCGCCCGGGGCACGCAGGGCACACGGCACGATCCGCAGGACCGCAGTGGTGCGCGCCTCCTCTTCGCCGAGCTGCGCACCCTGACGAAGGACAGCCCGGAGTACGCGGAGCTGCGCAACCGGCTGGTCCGCATGCACCTGCCGCTCGTCGAGCACCTCGCGCGCCGCTTCCGCAACCGCGGCGAGCCGCTGGACGACCTGACCCAGGTCGCCACCATCGGCCTGATCAAGTCGGTCGACCGCTTCGACCCGGACCGCGGAGTGGAGTTCTCCACGTACGCGACCCCCACGGTCGTCGGTGAGATCAAGCGGCACTTCCGGGACAAGGGCTGGGCGGTGCGCGTCCCGCGCCGGCTCCAGGAGCTGCGGCTGGCCCTGACGACGGCCACGGCGGAGCTGTCCCAGCTGCACGGCCGCTCCCCCACGGTCCACGAGCTCGCCGAGAAGCTGGCGATCTCGGAGGAGGAGGTCCTGGAGGGCCTGGAGTCGGCCAACGCGTACTCCACGCTGTCCCTGGACGTCCCGGACACCGACGACGAGTCCCCGGCGGTCGCCGACACCCTCGGCGCCGAGGACGAGGCCCTTGAGGGGGTCGAGTACCGGGAGTCGCTCAAGCCGCTCCTCGAGGACCTGCCGCCACGGGAGAAGCGCATCCTGCTGCTGCGCTTCTTCGGCAACATGACGCAGTCCCAGATCGCGCAGGAGGTCGGGATCTCGCAGATGCACGTGTCGCGGCTGCTGGCCCGCACGCTGGCGCAGCTGCGGGAGAAGCTGCTGGTGGAGGAGTAGCGCCGGTCAGGGCGCGGGCCGGCCGGAACCGATGGCGGCCGGTCGCGGTCGCGGGACCGACTGCGGCCCGGACACGGGACGGCCGACTGCGGCCCGGACACGGCACGGAACGGGGCGGGCCGTGGGCCGCCGGTCCGGCGGCGGGCGGTTTACGAACGCTTGCCGGCGTTGCCCGGGCCCCTGATGCCGAGAGCCAGGGTGGTCTCGGGATTGATGAGCATGTACAGCGCGGCGAAGGCCACGACACCGAGCACGATGCCCGCGGGGACGGCCACACCGTCCGCCCCCACCATGTTGTAGGCGACGGGCAGCGCCATGACCTGCGTGATCACGGCGGGTCCGCGGCTCCATCCCCGCAAGCGGATCAGTCCGCGGGCGGCGAGCAGCGGCAGCAGGGCGAGGACGAGCAGGGTGACGCCGCCGGTGACCGCGGCGGTCCGGTCGGCGGGATGCCCGGTGAGGCCCCCCACGAGCATCCAGGCGCCGCCGACGAAGAGCGCCAGTCCCTCCACCGCCGCGATCGCGGCCGCGGCCGTCACTCGGGCGGGGCGGGGCTCCGCCTCTTCGGCGGCCGAGAGGGTGGGGTCGGGGGTCTGCTCGCTGCTCACCCCTGCAGGGTAGCCCTCGGCGCACCCGCACCCCCGGCCGCCCGGGTGTCGGGCGTATCACGCGGCACGGGGCCCGGTGGGGATCTTCACATCGGTCTGGGCCGAGTACCACCCAGTAGGTACCCTGCACAGCATGCGTGCACTTCTCGTGGTCAACCCGGCGGCAACCACCACGAGTGCGCGTACGCGCGACGTGCTGATCCACGCCCTCGCGAGCGAGATGAAGCTGGAGGCGGTCACCACCGAGTACCGCGGCCACGCGCGCGACCTCGGCCGGCAGGCGGCACAGAGCGACGACATCGACCTGGTGGTCGCCCTCGGCGGCGACGGCACGGTGAACGAGGTCGTCAACGGTCTCCTGCACGCGGGTCCGATGCCGGAGAGCCTGCCCGGTCTCGCGGTGGTCCCCGGTGGTTCCACCAACGTCTTCGCCCGCGCCCTCGGCCTGCCCAACCACGCGGTGGAGGCCACCGGAGCGCTGCTGGACGCCCTGCGCGAGGGCCGTGAGCGGACCGTCGGCCTGGGTCTGGCGTCGGGTACGCCGGGCTCGGAGGACGAGTCGGTCCCGGCCCGCTGGTTCACCTTCAACGCGGGACTGGGGTTCGACGCCGGGGTGGTCGGCCGCGTGGAGCAGCACCGGGAGCGCGGCAGGAAGTCGACACACGCCCTGTACGTCCGGCAGGTGGTGCGCCAGCTCATCGGCGAGCCGCACCGGCGCAGCGGAACGATCACCCTGGAGCGGGCGGGCGAGGACCCGGTCACCGATCTGGTGCTGTCCATAGTCTCGAACACCTGCCCCTGGACGTTCCTCGGCAACCGGCCGATCTACGCCTCCCCGGAGGCGTCGTTCGACACCGGGCTCGACGTCTTCGGACTGAGCAGACTGTCCACGGCCGCGGTTGCCCGGTATGGCACCCAGTTGCTCACTTCGTCCCCGGAGCGCGGACCCCGGGGCCGGCACGCGGTCTCGCTGCACGACCAGACCGAGTTCACCTTGCATTCGAAGGTGCCGCTGCCCCTCCAGATGGACGGTGACCACCTGGGGTTGCGCACCAGCGTGACGTTCACAGGCGTACGCCGTGCACTGCGTGTGATTGTGTGAGCAGAAGGGGCGAAAGTCCTTTCACTCGAACGTTTAGACCAGGGTCCACCCCATGGAAGTACGGCTGTGACCTAGTCGACACCGAAGAATCAAAAAAAACTTTCCGGAAGGGGTTGTATCCGCCGCCGAGGTTTGCGAGTCTCTTCTTGGCGATCGGGACAGCCCGCAGGACCGGCATCCACAGATCACCGGAACCCCTCTTCAAACCACAGGACCACGCCAGGGAACCTGGCTGTAGGCCCTTCCCTTGTTGAGGGATTCGTGAAAGCGTTCACATTCACAAGCATCCCAGCATGTAATACCAAGGAGAGGTAGCAGCCATGGACTGGCGTCACCGCGCCGTTTGCCGCGAGGAAGACCCCGAGCTCTTCTTCCCCATCGGCAACACCGGTCCTGCGCTGCTGCAGATCGAGGAAGCCAAGGCCGTCTGCCGTCGCTGCCCCGTCATGGAGCAGTGCCTGCAGTGGGCGCTCGAGTCCGGCCAGGACTCCGGCGTCTGGGGTGGTCTCAGCGAGGACGAGCGCCGCGCGATGAAGCGCCGTGCCGCCCGCAACCGGGCTCGTCAGGCCTCCGCCTGACAACCCACCCCTACTGACAGCCTCAGCTTGGCGGCGCGTACAGCGAGTACGCATCCCCCGCTCCCGAGCCGCAGCGCGCAGTACCCCCGATGCGCATCGCACGATGTATCGCACGAGCACTGGCCTCGGACCTTCACCGGTCCGGGGCTTTTTGCTGTGCCCGGCACCGCGCGAGGCACCGGCACCAGGCCCCGGCGGCTCCCGCCGCTTCCGCCTACTTCCCGGTGGGCACCGGGAGGTCGAGGATCACCCGGGTACCGCGCTCCGGGGCCGGGACCATGTCGAAGGTGCCGCCCAGCTCGCCCTCCACCAGGGTGCGGACGATCTGGAGGCCGAGGTTGCCGGAGCGGTGCGGGTCGAAGTCCTCGGGCAGACCGACTCCGTCGTCCTGGACGGTGACCAGGAGCCGGGCCTCCTTGGCGGTACCGCCGCGGACCGCCGAGACCTCGACCGTGCCGGTGTCGCCGTCGCGGAAGCCGTGCTCCAGGGCGTTCTGCAGCACCTCGGTCAGCACCATGGACAGCGGGGTGGCGACCTCGGCGTCGAGGATGCCGAAGCGTCCGGTGCGCCGGCCGGTGACCTTGCCCGGTGAGATCTCCGCCACCATCGCCAGCACTCGGTCGGCGATCTCGTCGAACTCCACTCGCTCGTCCAGGTTCTGCGAGAGCGTCTCGTGCACGATCGCGATCGACCCGACCCGGCGCACGGCCTCCTCCAGCGCCTCGCGGCCCCGGTCGGACCCGATGCGGCGGGCCTGCAGGCGCAACAGGGCCGCCACCGTCTGGAGGTTGTTCTTCACCCGGTGGTGGATCTCCCGGATGGTGGCGTCCTTGGTGATCAACTCGCGTTCGCGGCGACGCAGTTCCGTCACGTCGCGCAGAAGCACCAGCGAACCGATGCGGGTGCCCTTGGGTTTGAGCGGGATCGCGCGGAACTGGATCACCCCGTCGTGCGCCTCGATCTCGAACTCGCGCGGCGCCCAGCCGCTGGCCACCTTGGCGAGTGCCTCGTCCACCGGCCCGCGGGACGGGGCGAGTTCGGCGGTGGTCCGGCCCAGGTGCTGGCCCACCAGGTCGGCGGCCAGGCCCATGCGGTGGTAGGCCGACAGCGCGTTGGGGGAGGCGTACTGGACGATGCCGTCGGCGTCGACCCTGACCAGGCCGTCACCGACGCGCGGCGACGCGTCCATGTCGACCTGCTGGTTCTCGAACGGGAAGGCGCCGGCCGCGATCATCTGGGCGAGGTCGGAGGCGCTCTGCAGGTAGGTGAGCTCCAGGCGGCTCGGCGTACGCACGGTGAGCAGGTTGGTGTTGCGGGCGATGACCCCCAGGACGCGTCCCTGGCGGCGCACGGGGATGGACTCGACGCGGACCGGCACCTCCTCGCGCCACTCGGGGTCGCCCTCGCGCACGATGCGGCCCTCGTCCAGGGCGGCGTCCAGCATGGGGCGCCGGCCGCGCGGGACGAGGTGGCCGACCATGTCGTCCTGGTACGAGGTGGGGCCGGTGTTGGGCCGCATCTGGGCGACGGAGACGTAGCGGGTGCCGTCGCGGGTGGGGACCCACAGGACCAGGTCGGCGAAGGAGAGGTCCGACAGCAGCTGCCACTCCGAGACCAGCAGATGGAGCCACTCGAGGTCGGAGGCGTCGAGCGCGGCGTGCTGGCGTACGAGTTCGTTCATGGAGGGCACGGGGCCGAGCGTACCTGGCGGTACGGACGGCGACCGAAACCAGCCGCGGTGCACCGCTCCCCCGCGTCCGGCACCGTACGGAGGCCCCCGGAAACACCCGCGGGCCGCGGCGCCTGGGAGGGACCCTCAACCCTCCCGGCACCGCAGCCCGGAGCAACATCGGCCGTGGGGTGTGCGGTCCCGGTCGGCCGAAGGATGAGGAGCCGGGGCAGTCAGGGCAGAGAGCTCCGGTTCCTCGGTCCGTCCTCCTGTGCGGGGAGGACGGAAGCCTGACGTTCACTTCGCGTGAGCTGCACGGTCGGCGACTCAGTGCCATTGTGGACTAGACCACTAACCGTGTCCATGCAGTGGACGTTGTTTGTCGTTGTCGGCTTTCAGCGGCCGTGCCGGCGTCCGGCGCAGCCGCCAGAAGCCTAACCCTGTTGGCCTACCCGCGGGGCCAGACCGCCAGGGCAATTTCCGCGAGCGCCTCCAGATCGGTGCGGCTCGCGCCGTCGCGGGCCTGCTGGGACATGCCCTGGATCATCGCGCCGGTGTACCGGGCGAGGCCGGCGGCGTCGGTGCCCGGCGGCAGCACGCCCCGCTCCACGTCCGCCGTGATCCGGCGCTCGATCGCGGCGATGTTGGCGTTGCGCCGTTCCCGCAGGGACTCCTCGACCTCGGCGGTCGAGCAGTTGGCGGCCGCGTGGATGACCAGGCAGCCGTGCGGGCGGCCCGGGGCCGTGTACTCGGCGGCGGCCTCGCGCAGCATCCGTTCTATGCCCGCACGCGCGGTCGGCTCCTCGGCGAGGGCGCGGTCACCGAACGCGCCGTACCGCACGCCGTACTCCTGGACGACCTCCTCGAACAGCGAGCGCTTGTCCCCGAACGCGGCGTAGAGGCTCGGGGCGCCGATGTCCATGACCCGGGTCAGGTCGGAGACGGAGGTGGCCTCGTAGCCGTGCTCCCAGAAGGCCAGCAGCGCCGCCTCCAGGGCCGTCGCCCGGTCGAAGGAGCGCGGACGGCCACGGGTCCTGGCCGCGCCCCCGCCGGCGGGGGCCCCGGGCCCGCTCTTCCCCGCGGCGCTCACCGCGCCGCCTCTTGCACCCGTCCCGCCGCTCTGCTTGCCGCCCTGCTCGCCGCTCACCATGGAGTGCATTTTATAGCGGGCACTAGAAAAAGGACCCGCCCCCGTGTACGTTCATTTCTGTAGCGACCACTAGTGAATGAGAAGGGGGAGCCGAGATGGGCGTGCTCACGGGCAGGACGGCACTCGTCACCGGGGCGAGCAGGGGCATCGGGCGGGGCATCGCGGAGCGGCTGGGCCGCGACGGCGCACGGGTCGCGGTGCACTACGGGAAGAACGAGGCGGCGGCGAAGGAGACGGTCGCCGCGATCGAGGCGGCGGGCGGCTCGGCGTTCGCGATCGGGGCCGACCTGTCCGCTCCGGGTGCCGCCGAGACCCTGTGGGAGGAGTTCGACAGGCACGCCGACGGCCTGGACGTGCTGGTGAACAACGCGGGGATCGGCAGCACGCGCCCCATCGGCGAGATAGCGGAGGCGGACTACGACGCGGTCTTCACGGTCAACGTGAAGGCGCCGTTCTTCATCCTCAAGCACGGCATGGGGCGGCTGCGCGACGGTGGCCGGGTCATCAACATCTCGTCGGGCCTGGCCCGCACGGCGGTCATGCCGGACAACATGGCGTACTCGATGACGAAGGGCGCGCTGGACGTGTTCACGCGCGACCTCTCCAAGATCCTGGGCGCCCGCGGCATCACGGTGAACTCGGTGGCGCCCGGCATCATCGACACGGACAACACGGCCGAGCTGCTGCACGGGAGCCCGGACGGCTGGGCGGGGGCCGCGGCACTCTCGGCCCTGGGCGGGGTGGGGACACCGGCCGAGGTGGCCGACGTGGTCGCCTTCCTCGCCTCGCACGAGAGCCGGTGGGTCACGGGCAGCTGGGTGGACGCCACGGGAGGCTCTCTGACCTGACGCCGGCACCCCGGGCTCCGGCGCAGCGCCGGCCGCTGCCCACGACACCCGACATCCGGGCTCCGGCGCAGCACCCACTACCGCCCACGACGCTCGGCATCCGACCCCGGCCTCGGCCCCGACTCCGACCCAGGCCTCGTTCCCGACGCCGGCCTCGACCCCGGTGTCCGACGGCGGACCGGGCCCGGCGCCGCCGCCCGGCGCCACCCCGTCGCGCCCTCCACCCGCCTGACCGTTTCGGCGCGACCGCGCGGCTCCGCTCTGTTAGATTGGTCTAAACCACATAGCCAGTCCCGGGCCCCGGGTGAGTCCTCTCTTCGAAACGGCAGGCCAGCGTGGAAGTTGTCATCGTTCCCGATGCCAAGGCGGGCGGCGCACTCATAGCCGAGGCCATGGCACAGCTGCTCCGACGCAAGCCCGACGCCCTGCTCGGCGTGGCCACCGGATCGACGCCGCTGCCCGTGTACGAGGCGCTGGCGGCCAAGGTGCGTTCGGGTGCCGTGGACACCGCGCGGGCGCGGATCGCCCAGCTCGACGAGTACGTGGGGCTGCCCGCGGAGCACCCGGAGTCGTACCGCTCCGTGCTGCGCCGGGAGGTGCTCGAACCGCTCGGCATCGGCATGGACGCGTTCATCGGCCCGGACGGGACGGCCCCGGACGTGCAGGGCGCGTGCGAGGCTTACGACCGGGCGCTGAGCGAGGCCGGCGGGGTCGATCTGCAGCTGCTGGGGATCGGCACCGACGGGCACATCGGGTTCAACGAGCCGTGCTCCTCGCTCGCCTCGCGGACGCGGATCAAGACCCTGACCGAGCAGACCCGCGTCGACAACGCGCGCTTCTTCGACGGTGACATCGAGCAGGTGCCGCACCACGTGATCACGCAGGGCATCGGCACCATCCTGGAGGCGCGGCACCTGGTCCTGCTCGCCACCGGCGAGGGCAAGGCCGACGCGGTCGCCGCGAGCGTCGAGGGTCCGGTCGCGGCCGTGTGTCCGGCCTCCGCGCTGCAGCTGCACCCGCACGCCACGGTCGTCGTCGACGAGGCCGCCGCGTCCAAGCTGAAGCTCGCCGACTACTTCCGGCACACCTACGCCCACAAGCCGGACTGGCAGGGCATCTGACCTGCTCCGCTCCGCCCGTCGCTTGCCCGCCCGTCGCGGGCCCGCGGGCGGACCGGACACACCCGCGCGAAAGGCGCCGGACCCCGTCACGGGGGCCCGGCGCCTTCCTCGTACCCCGGTCGCCCGTCCGCGTCGGCGGACGCGGACGCGGATAGGGCACGGACAGGACACGGAAGGCGCCGCCCCCTGCGGGACGGCGCCTTCCGTGTGCTGATGGGTGCGGGTCAGGCTCCCGCGATGGCCTCCGCGGCCGCCCGGCCGCAGACGCGGGCCGCGCCGTGGGTGGCCAGGTGGCGGGCGCCGCGCGGTGCGGCGCGCGGGACGCCCATCTCGACGACGATCGTGTCGGGCCGGGCCGCCAGCAGGACGTCGAGGGCCGCCGCCATCCACGGGTGGCGGTGCTCGTCGCGGACGACGGCGACGATGCGGCGGGAACCCGCCGCGGCCAGCGCCTCGGTCCCCGCGTCGGCGCCGTTGAAGCTCCCCGTCTCGGTGCCCGGCAGCAGACGGGCCAGCTCGGCGGCGACGCCCCAGGGCGTCTCGTCACCGACCGCGATGTTCGCCACGGGGGTGAACGCGGCGACGTACGGCGCCTCGGCGAGCGGGCCCGAGTCGTCGGCGACGGTGACGCGCAGGGCGCGGCGGGCCGCACGCAGGCCCACATCGCCGTCGGCGGTGTCGAAGGCCGCCTCGGCGGGGCGGTTCGCCGCGGTCCAGCGCGCCAGGGCCCTGACCCGTTCGGCCGCGTCGGCCAGGCGCTCCTCGGACAGTTCGCCCGCGCGGACCGCCTCGACCAGCGCGTCGCTCAGCCGCCGTACGGTGCCCTCGTCGTGCAGGCCGCCGCCCACGCAGATCGCGTCGGCCCCGGCGGCGATGGCCATGACGGTGCCGCGTTCGATGCCGTAGGTGCCGGCGACGGCCTTCATCTCGATGCCGTCGGTGACGATGAGACCGTCGTAGCCCAGTTCACCGCGGAGCAGGTCGGTCAGGATGCGCCGGGACAACGTTGCCGGAAGCTCCGGGTCCAGGGCCGGGACCAGGATGTGGGCGCTCATCACCGCACGGCTGCCGGCGGCGATGGCGGCGCGGAAGGGGACCAGGTCGCGCTCGGCCAGCACATCGGCGCCCACGTCGATGCGCGGCATGGCGTGGTGGGAGTCGATGCCCGTGTCGCCGTGACCCGGGAAGTGCTTGGCGGAGGTGGCCACGCCCGCGGACTGCATCCCGGTGATGTAGGCGGCGGTGTGCCGGGCGACCAGGTCGGTGTCGGAGCCGAAGGCGCGCACCCCGATCACCGGGTTGTCCGGGTTGGAGTTCACGTCGGCGGACGGCGCCCAGTTGAAGTTGACGCCGGCGGCGGCGAGCCTGCGGCCCAGTTCCGCTGCCACGGCCCGGGTGAGCCCGACGTCGTCCACGGCACCGAGGGCGTGGTTGCCGGGGAAGGAGGAACCGGTGCGCACCTCGAGACGGGTGACGTCACCGCCTTCCTCGTCGATCGCGACCAGCACGTCCTCGCGCTCGGCGCGCAGCTGTGCGGTCAGGGCGGCCACCTGCTCGTGCGAGGTGACGTTCCGTCCGAACAGGGCGACGGCCGCCAGCCCCTCGCCGATGCGGCGCAGCAGCCAGTCGGGGGCGGTGGTGCCGGCGAAGCCGGGCTGGAGGACGGCGAGGGCGTCGCGTGTGAGGGTGTCGGTGGCCCTGGCGAGGGTCGTCATCGGTGGTGCTATCCCTTCACGGCGCCGGCGGTCAGGCCGCTGACGGCCCTGCGCTGGAGGTAGACGAAGAGGATCAGGATCGGGACGGCGAACAGCGAGGAGGCGGCCATGGTCGCACCCCAGTCGTCGCCGAAGACGGTCTGGAAGCTGGTCAGCCACAACGGCAGGGTCTGGGACTCCGCCTCCTTGTTGACGACCAGGACGAGGGGCAGTTCGTTCCAGGCGGTGATGAAGCCGAACATCGAGGTGGACATCAGGCCCGGGGCGAGCAGCGGCAGGATGACGCGGCGGAAGGCCTGGAACCGGGTGCAGCCGTCGACCATCGCCGACTCCTCCAGCTCCTTCGGCACGGCGGCGACGAAGCCGCGCAGCGTCAGGATGGTGAAGGGCAGGATCATCATCATGTAGAAGAGGGTGAGCGGCACCAGGCTGTTCAGCATCGACGCGTCGCGCACGATCATGTAGATCGCGATGACCATGACTTCCCAGGGCGCCATCTGGGCGAGCATGAAGCCGACGATGAAGCCGCGCCGCCCCTTGAACCGCATCCGCGCCAGGGCGAAGGACCCGGCCAGCGCGATGATCAGCGAGAAGACGACCGCGCAGACGGTGACGATGAACGAGTTGCCGACGTAGGTCCAGAAGTGGTCGGCCTCGGTCGCGGTCTTGAAGTGCTCGAAGGTGACGTCGGTCGGGAACCAGACCGGGTCCTCCGAGATGATGTCGCCGGTCGGCTTGAAGGCCGTGGCGAACATCCAGTAGACGGGGAAGACGAGGCCGATGAACAGGACGACGGCCGTGACGTTGGGCCACGCGCGGCCGAAGAGCGAGCGCTTCACAGCTCGTCCTCCTCTTGCTTGAGCACGATCCTGAGGTAGTACGCGGTCAGGCCGAGCAGGATCAGGATGGTCAGGACCGCGATCGCCGCGCCCATGCCGTAGTGCTGGTTGCCGACGCCCTCGATGTAGGCGTAGACGGGCAGGATCTCGGTGAGACGGTCGGGACCGCCGCCGTTGAACGTGTACACCTGCACGAACGCCTTGAAGATCCAGATGATCTCCAGGAACGTCGTTGCGTAGAGGAACGGGCGCAGGAACGGCAGGGTGACCGAGGTGAAGCTGCGCCAGACGCCGGCCCCGTCGAGCGCGGCGGCCTCGTACAGCTCGCCGGGGATGGTGGTGGTCGCCGCGTACAGGTTGATCGCGACGAAGGGGACGGACATCCAGACGATCAGCACGGTGACGACGAAGAAGGTCGAGAACTGGCTGCCGGTCCAGCTGAAGTCGGCCATGGAGTGCCAGCCGAGCTTGTCGAGCACCCAGTTGACAACGCCGAAGCGCTGGGCGAAGAGCCACTGGTAGACGGTGGTCGCGGCGACCACCGGCATGGCCCAGGCCAGGACCAGGCCGATCATCAGCACGAACCGCATCACCCTGCCCAGGCGGGCGAGCAGCAGGCCGATCAGGCCGCCCACCACCATGGTGAGGACGACGTTGACCGCGGTGAAGAGGATGGAGCGGAGGGTGACGCGCCAGAATTCCTCGCCGGTGAGGACTTCCTTGTAGTTGTCGAAGCCGGTCCACTCGGTGACGTGCTGGATCAGCTGCGCCATGTTGAGGTTCTGGAAGGACAGCAGGCCGTCCTTCACCAGCGGCCAGCCGAGCAGCAGCACGGTGGCCGCGGCGGCGGGCAGCAACAGCAGATACGGGGCCAGTGCGCCGGCGCGCGACGCGGCTCCCGCTCTCGGCCCGCCGGTTCCCCCACCGTCCGCCTTGCGGACGTCCGACGGGCCTGAGGGCGGCCGTTCGGTCTGCACGGTCATGCTCGCGGTCTCTCTCTTCTCGACCTGTTCACCTCGACGCCGGGGCGGGGACCGTCTGTGCCGGTCCCCGCCCCGGTCCACCCGGTGCTACTGCTGCTGTGCCAGGCGCTTGTTGAACTCGCCCTCGACCTGCTTGGCGGCCTCGGCCGGGGACTTCCCCTTCATGACGGCCGTCAGGTACGTCTTGATCGGGTTCGGGTCGTTCTCGACCGCGGCCCACTCCGGGATGAGCGGCGTGGTGTCACCGGTCCCGGCGGCCGGCGCGGCGGCCTCGGCGGCGGCGTTGCCCTTCAGGTTGCTCTGCAGCGCCTCCTTGTTCGGGATGACGCCGTTGGCCTTGGCCAGGCCGCCCTCGTACTTGTCGGAGAGCGCGAGCTTCAGGAACTCCTTGGCGAGGTCCTGCTTCTTGCTGCCCGCGGCGACGGCCAGGTTGGAGCCGCCGAGGAAGACGCCCTCGGGCTTGTCGGCCGCGGGGCCCGGGATGGTGAAGTAGCCGAGGTCCTTCTCGATCGCCGGGTTGGTGGCGATCGCGGTGGCGCCTTCCCAGCCCATGCCGATGAACGCGCCGGTCTTGCCCTTGGCGAAGATCTCACCCTGCTGCGGGGTGGCCTCGTCCTTGTCCTTGGGCGCCTTGGAGAGGGCCTGGAACTTCTTGTAGGTCTCGGTGGCCGCGGCGACCTTGGGGTCGGACAGGTTGGAGACGTACTTGTCGCCGTCCTTCTTGACCAGTTCGCCGCCCTCGCCGATGACCAGGCCCACGAAGTGGTACCAGTTCTGGCCGGGCAGGTAGATCGGCTCGGCGTCGGTCTTGTCGCCGATCGTCTTGAGGTCGTTGTAGAACTCGTCGCGGGTCTTGGGCAGTTCCTTGATGCCCGCGTCCGCCCAGACCTTCTTGTTGTAGACGACGACGCGGTTGACCACGAACCACGGGGCCGCGTACTGCTTGCCGTCGAAGACGGCGGACTTGTTGAGGGACTCGGACCAGTCGGTGCCGATCTCGCCCTTGAGGTCGCTCAGGTCGGCGAGGCCGCCGGTCTTGGCGTAGGCCGGGGTCTGGGTGTTGCCGATCTCGAAGACGTCGGGCGGGTTCTCCTCGGACAGGGCGGTGGTCAGCTTCTGCTGGATGCCGTTCCACTTCTGGATCTCGAACTTGACCTTGGCCTTGGTCTTCGTCTCGAATTCCTTGGCGAGGTCCGCCTGCCAGTCGTCCGGCGAGGAACCGTCCATCACCCACACGGTGAGCGTCTCGCCGGCGTACCCGTCGGCCCCGGCCTTCTTGTCACCGTCGTCGCTGTCGCCCCCGCATGCGGCGATCGAGACCATCATGCCCGCGATACCGATCGCGGCTATAAGCTTGCGCTTCACGCCATCCTCCTCAGGGATGCCACACAACCCCCCTGCCTCCCCGCGGTTGCTCGTCGACGCGGACCGCCCATGGGGCCGGGACCTGGACCAATGGTGTAGACCAGTACGGGGAGCTTGGCCCAGACCAATAGGACTGTCAAGGGTGTTCAAACTCCGCCGGTCCGTCCGTGATGGGACCGAGATATGCAGGGACCTTTCATTGCGCAAGCGACAGATCGGGCGGACCGGGACCGGGTGTACCACCGCCCACCCAAGGGCGCGCCGACCGGGCTTCGTACGCGCGTACCAGCGGCGTCCGGCGCACCTATGGACTAGACCAAGGGTGTTCCCCCGGGTATACAGAAGGGATCACGGAGCGTGCGGGGCCATCCCGGCACGAAGCCGTGCCACGATGTGAGCCGTGGCCGACAGGGATAGCGGTCGCTTCGGCACCCGGAGCCGGGAAGGCAGAGCATGAGCACCGACGTCAGCAGTGCGGAGAACGAGGGTGGGGCGACCGTCCGTACCGCGCGCGTGCCCAAGTACTACCGTCTGAAGAAGCATCTGCTCGACATGACCCGGACCCAGACGCCGGGCACGCCGGTCCCGCCCGAGCGCACCCTGGCCGCCGAGTTCGACACCTCGCGCACGACCGTGCGCCAGGCCCTTCAGGAGCTGGTCGTCGAGGGCCGCCTGGAGCGCATCCAGGGCAAGGGCACCTTCGTCGCCAAGCCCAAGGTGTCGCAGGCGCTGCAACTCACGTCGTACACCGAGGACATGCGGGCGCAGGGCCTCGAACCCACCTCGCAGCTGCTGGACATCGGCTACATCACCGCCGACGACCGGCTCGCCGGGCTGCTGGACATCACGGCCGGCGGCCGGGTGCTGCGCATCGAGCGGCTGCGCATGGCCAACGGTGAGCCGATGGCGATCGAGACCACCCACCTCAGCGCGAAGCGCTTCCCGGCGCTGCGCCGCTCCCTGGTGAAGTACACCTCCCTCTACACCGCGCTCGCCGAGGTGTACGACGTCCACCTCGCCGAGGCCGAGGAGACCATCGAGACCTCGCTGGCCACCCCGCGCGAGGCCGGCCTGCTCGGCACGGACGTCGGCCTGCCGATGCTGATGCTCTCCCGGCACTCGCAGGACCGCACCGGTCAGCCGGTGGAATGGGTGCGCTCGGTGTACCGGGGCGACCGCTACAAGTTCGTGGCCCGCCTCAAGCGCCCTCAGGACTAGGGCATACCCGGCATACGCTCCCGCGCGCGAGCGCGAGATTGCAGTTGAGGACCGATATACGGACGAGGTCTTCCGCTGTCTTGACACCGTCACCTACATTTCGTGCGCACTGCACGAGGTGATCAGCGAGGGGACGGAGCCGCGCATGCCAGAAGACACAGAAGCGAGCAGAGAGCCGGTGGTGACGCCGGTGCGCGTCGTCATCGGGCTCTGCCTCGTCGCACCGTTCGTCGCCATGCTGTGGGTCGGTTCGTACGCGAAGTCCGACCCGACGTTCATCGGCATTCCCTTCTTCTACTGGTACCAGATGGCCTGGGTGCTGATCTCCACGGTGCTGACGGTGATCGCGTACCAGCTGTGGCAGCGCGACCAGCGCGGACGCGCCGCCCACTCCGCCGCCGCCTCCACCCCGAAGGGCGGTGAGCCGCGATGAACGACGGCGTGAACGGCGTCGCACTCGCCGTCTTCATCTTCTTCTTCGTCCTCGTCACCGCCATGGGCTTCCTGGCCGCGCGCTGGCGCCGGGCCGAGAACGAGCACAGCCTCGACGAGTGGGGCCTCGGCGGCCGCTCGTTCGGCACCTGGGTCACCTGGTTCCTGCTGGGCGGCGACCTGTACACCGCGTACACCTTCGTGGCCGTCCCGGCGGCGATCTACGCGGCGGGCGCGTCCGGCTTCTTCGCGGTGCCGTACACGATCCTGGTCTACCCGCTGATCTTCACCTTCCTGCCCCGCCTGTGGTCGGTCTCGCACAAGCACGGGTACGTGACGACCTCGGACTTCGTGCGCGGCCGGTTCGGCTCCAAGGGCCTGTCGCTGGCGGTCGCCGTCACCGGCATCCTGGCGACGATGCCGTACATCGCGCTCCAGCTGGTCGGCATCCAGGCCGTCCTGGACGTGATGGGCGTCGGCGGCGGCGAGGACACCAACTGGTTCGTCAAGGACCTGCCGCTGCTGATCGCCTTCGGCGTGCTGGCGGCGTACACCTACTCGTCGGGACTGCGCGCGCCCGCGCTGATCGCGTTCGTGAAGGACACGCTGATCTACATCGTGATCGCGGTGGCGATCATCTACATCCCGATCAAGCTGGGCGGCTTCGACGACATCTTCGCGTCGGCGAGCGACAAGTTCACCGAGGCGGGGGCGGGCGGAGTGGTGCCGGCCGCGGGGGGCCAGTGGACGTATGCGACCCTGGCGCTCGGCTCGGCGCTGGCCCTGTTCATGTACCCGCACTCGATCACCGCCACGCTGTCCTCGCGCAGCCGTGAGGTGATCCGCCGCAACACCACGATCCTGCCGCTGTACTCGCTGATGCTGGGCCTGCTCGCGCTGCTGGGCTTCATGGCGATCGCGGCCGGGGTGAAGGTGAAGAACGGCCAGCTGGCGATCCCGCAGCTGTTCGAGAACATGTTCCCGGACTGGTTCGCGGGCGTGGCCTTCGCGGCCATCGGCATCGGCGCCCTGGTCCCGGCGGCGATCATGTCGATCGCGGCCGCGAACCTCTTCACCCGCAACATCTACAAGGACTTCATCAAGCCGGACGCCACGCCGCAGCAGGAGACCAAGGTCTCCAAGCTGGTGTCGCTCCTGGTGAAGGTGGGCGCGCTGATCTTCGTCCTGGGCATGGACAAGACCGTCGCGATCAACTTCCAGCTGCTGGGCGGCATCTGGATCCTGCAGACCTTCCCGGCCCTGGTCGGCGGCCTGTTCACCCGCTGGTTCCACCGCTGGGCGCTGCTCGGCGGCTGGGCGGTCGGCATGGTCTACGGCACGGTCGCCGCCTACGGCGTGGCCTCGCCGACGCAGAAGCACTTCGGCGGCTCCTCCGACGAGATTCCCGGCATCGGCGAGATCGGCTACATCGGTCTCACCGCCTTCGTGCTGAACGTCGTGGTCACCGTGGTCCTGACCTTCGTCCTGAGGGCCCTCAAGGCGCCCGACGGCGTGGACGAGACCAGCCCGGCCGACTACACGGCGGACGCCGGAGACCCCGGTGTCCAGGTGGAACTGCCGCCGGCCACGGCGGGCAGCTCGCACTGACCCCGGCCGGAGTCCCGGCATCGAGGCGGGCCGTCGGAGAAATCCGGCGGCCCGCCGTCGTACCCGTGGGGCACACTCGGCCGCATGGACTTCGCGATCCGGCCGGCGGCCGACGACGAGTACGACACCCTCGGCGAGATCACGGCGCAGGCCTATCTCCGGGACGGCCTCCTCGACTTCGGTGAGGACGACGCCTACCTCGGTGAGCTGAGGAACGTGGGCAAGCGGGCGGCGGCCGCGCAGGTGCTGGTCGCCGCGGCGGACGGCCAGGTGCTCGGCGGCGTCACCTTCGTGCCCTCGGGCGGCCCCATGGCGGACATCGCGCGGCCCGGCGAGGCCGAGATACGCATGCTCGCCGTCTCCCGCCCGGCACGCGGCCGCGGGGCCGGTGAGGCCCTCGTGCGGGCCTGCGTCGACCGGGCACGGTCCGTCGAGGGGTGCACGGGCGTCGTGCTGTCGACCCAGCGCGCCATGCGCTCCGCCCACCGCCTCTACGAGCGCCTGGGTTTCGTGCGCACGCCCGACCGCGACTGGAACCCGCTTCCCGAGCTGGACGGCTTCACGCTGCTCACCTACCGGCTGACGCTCTGACACCGAACCGGCGCGACGCGCGGGCACGGCAGCCGGACACAACATCTGGGGGTGCTGGCGGAGCCCGGCACTAGATGTATGCTCGTGCTCGCTGTCGCCGCAGGGGAATCCGGTGCGAATCCGGAACTGTCCCGCAACGGTGTACTTGCGTGCATCCGTACGTCTTCGCACGTGCGCGCACGCCTGTCCAGTCCGAGGACCTGCCGACGGTGCGCCCGGCCGAACCGGCCCGGGTGCCATGACGTCCGGGCCTCGTGGAGTGGGCCGGTGGACGCGACGCCGTGCGCGCTCGTGCCGCCCCCTGCCCTCCCCCAGGCCCCGTGCCGAGCGAGGGAGTGCTCCACGTGACCATCGCGCCAGCCGATCCGGCTTCAGCGACCCCGGTGACGGCGACCGGGGAACCCGACGGACCCGGTGCCGCCCTGCTGCGGACCCTGACCGGGCTCACCGCCGACCTCCCCGGCGCCGATCCCGGACGAGTGGCCGCCGCCGCACTGCGCGGCCGGTCCGCCCGCGCCGACGAGGCCGAGCTGCGCGAGCTGGCCACGGAGGCGTCCGCCGGGCTGATCTCCGAGGACCCGGTCTACTCCCGGCTGGCCGCCCGGCTGCTCACCCTCGGCATCCGCGACGAGGCCGCCTCACAGGGAGTCGTCGCCTTCACCGACGCGGTCGCCACCGGGCACCGCGAGGGCCTGATCGCCGACCGCACCGCCGCGTTCGTGCGGCTGCACGGCGACCGCCTGGACGCGCTGGTCGACCCGGACGCCGACGACCGCTTCGGCTACTTCGGGCTGCGCACCGTGTACAGCCGCTACCTGCTGCGCCACCCGATCACCCGCAAGGCCGTCGAGACCCCCCAGCACTTCCTGCTGCGGGTCGCCGCCGGACTCGCCGAGGACGACACCGCCCGGTCGGTCGACGAGGTCGCCGCGCTCTACGGTCTGATGAGCCGCCTGGACTACCTGCCCTCCTCGCCCACCCTCTTCAACTCCGGCACCCGGCACGCCCAGATGTCGTCCTGCTACCTCCTGGACTCCCCCAAGGACGAGCTGGACTCCCTCTACGACCGGCTGCACCAGGTGGCCCGCCTGTCCAAGCACGCCGGCGGCATCGGCATCGCCTACTCCCGCGTCCGTTCCCGCGGTTCGCTGATCCGCGGCACCAACGGGCACTCCAACGGCATCGTCCCGTTCCTGAAGACGCTGGACGCCTCGGTCGCCGCCGTGAACCAGGGCGGCCGGCGCAAGGGTGCCGCGGCGGTCTACCTGGAGACCTGGCACGCGGACGTCGAGGAGTTCCTGGAGCTGCGGGACAACACCGGTGAGGACGCCCGCCGTACGCACAACCTGAACCTCGCGCACTGGATCCCGGACGAGTTCATGCGCCGCGTGGACGCCGACGGGTCCTGGTCGCTGTTCTCCCCCGCCGACGTGCCGGAGCTGACCGACCTGTGGGGCGAGGAGTTCGACGCCGCGTACCGCGGGGCGGAGGAGGCGGGACTCGCCCGCAAGGTGCTGCCCGCCCGTGAGCTGTACGGCCGCATGATGCGCACCCTGGCGCAGACCGGCAACGGCTGGATGACCTTCAAGGACACCGCCAACCGCACGGCCAACCAGACCGCGACCCCCGGCCACGTCGTCCACTCCTCCAACCTCTGCACGGAGATCCTGGAGGTCACGGACGACGGGGAGACGGCGGTCTGCAACCTCGGCTCGGTCAACCTCGGCGCGTTCGTCGACCGGACGGCGGGTGACCTCGACTGGGAGCGCCTGGACGCCACCGTCCGCACCGCCGTGACCTTCCTGGACCGGGTCGTCGACATCAACTTCTACCCGACCGAGCAGGCGGGCCGCTCCAACGCCCGCTGGCGCCCGGTCGGGCTCGGCGCGATGGGCCTGCAGGACGTCTTCTTCCAGCTGCGCCTGCCCTTCGACTCGCCCGAGGCGAAGGCCCTGTCCACCCGCATCGCCGAGCGGATCATGCTCGCCGCGTACGAGACCTCCGCCGACCTCGCCGAGCGCGGTGGCCCCGCCCCGGCCTGGGAGAAGACCCGTACGGCACAGGGCGTGCTGCACCCGGACCACTACGGCGTGGAGCCCGCCTGGCCGGAGCGCTGGGCCGCGCTGCGCGCCCGCATGGCGACGACCGGGCTGCGCAACTCGCTGCTCCTGGCGATCGCGCCGACCGCGACCATCGCCTCCATCGCCGGTGTCTACGAGTGCATCGAGCCGCAGGTGTCCAACCTGTTCAAGCGCGAGACGCTGTCCGGTGAGTTCCTCCAGGTCAACTCCTACCTGGTGGACGACCTCAAGCGGCTCGGCGTGTGGGACGCGCGCACCCGTGAGGCGCTGCGCGAGGCGAACGGATCGGTGCAGGGCTTCTCCTGGATCCCCGAGGACGTGCGCGCGCTGTACCGCACCGCCTGGGAGATCCCGCAGCGCGGCCTGATCGACATGGCCGCCGCCCGCACCCCGTACCTGGACCAGGCGCAGTCCCTCAACCTGTTCCTGGAGACGCCGACCATCGGGAAGCTCTCCTCGATGTACGCGTACGCCTGGAAGCAGGGCCTGAAGACCACGTACTACCTGCGTTCACGCCCGGCGACCCGCATCGCCCGCGCCGCGGCCCGCGCCACCACCGTCCCCGCGCAGGCCGCCCCCGGTCCCGAAGCGGTCGCCTGCTCCCTGGAAAACCCCGAGTCCTGCGAGGCCTGCCAGTAATGACCGCCGAGACCCCCGCGAACCCCGAGAACCGCGTGACGAAGAACCTGCTCGACCCGGGCTTCGAGCTGACCCTGCGCCCGATGCGCTACCCGGACTTCTACGAGCGCTACCGGGACGCCATCAAGAACACCTGGCACGTCGAGGAGGTCGACCTCCACTCGGACGTCGCCGACCTGGCGAAGCTCAGCCCCGAGGAGCAGCACCTGATCGGCCGGCTGGTGGCCTTCTTCGCCACCGGTGACTCGATCGTGGCGAACAACCTGGTGCTGACGCTGTACAAGCACATCAACTCCCCCGAGGCGCGGCTGTACCTGAGCCGCCAGCTCTTCGAGGAGGCCGTCCACGTCCAGTTCTACCTGACCCTGCTGGACACCTACCTGCCCGACCCGGAGGACCGTGCCGCCGCCTTCGCGGCCGTGGAGAACATCCCCTCCATCCGGGAGAAGGCCGAGTTCTGCTTCCGGTGGATGGACTCGGTGGAGTCGATCGACCGCCTGGAGTCCCGGGCCGACCGGCGCCGTTTCCTGCTGAACCTCATCTGCTTCGCCGCGTGCATCGAGGGTCTGTTCTTCTACGGCGCCTTCGCCTACGTCTACTGGTTCCGCAGCCGGGGCCTGCTGCACGGACTGGCCACCGGCACCAACTGGGTGTTCCGGGACGAGACCATGCACATGTCCTTCGCGTTCGACGTCGTCGACACCGTCCGCAAGGAGGAGCCGGAGCTGTTCGACGAGCGGCTCGGGGAGCAGGTCACCGACATGCTGAGGGAGGCCGTCGAGGCCGAGCTGCAGTTCGCGCGCGACCTGTGCGGTGACGGCCTCCCGGGTATGAACACCGACTCGATGCGGCAGTACCTGGAGTGCGTGGCCGACCAGCGTCTGACCCGGCTCGGCTTCGCCCCGGTCTACGGCTCCGAGAACCCCTTCTCCTTCATGGAGCTGCAGGGGGTTCAGGAGTTGACCAACTTCTTCGAGCGGCGCCCCTCGGCGTACCAGGTGGCGGTGGAGGGCACCGTCGACCTGTCCGAGGACTTCTGAGTCTGCTGAGGCTGCTGCTGAGTCTCCTTCCCTCGGCTCCTCCCCTCCCGGGCCTCCCTGATCTGACGGTCGACGCGCTTGTCGCGCACGACGCCGATCACCGAGGGGAGGACCATGAGGACGAGGAGTCCGAAGGTCGCGAGCATTCCGACAAGGCCTTCGATCTGGTTTCCGGTCATGACACCACTGTCGCGCCGGATGCTCCTTACCGGGAGTGGCAGGACTGCCGTAGGGCCTCGATTTCCTGCCACTTCCGAGGCACACTGGCGGCATGCTGCGCAACGTGGCCGCCGTCCTGCTGGACGGCGCGCACCCCTTCGAACTGGGCGTGATCTGCGAGGTCTTCGGCATCGACCGGAGCGACGAGGGCCTGCCTGAGTACGACTTCGCGGTGGTCTCCGCGGAGGGCCCCACGCTGGGCACCCATGTCGGCGGTCTGACCGTGTCCACGCCGTACGGACTCGACCGGCTGGACGAGGCCGACCTGATCGCGGTGCCGGCGGGCAGCGACTTCGTCCGCCGGGAGTACCCGCCCGAGCTGCTGGAGGCCCTGCGCAGGGCGACGGACCGGGGCACGCGCGTGCTGAGCGTGTGCTCCGGCGTCTTCGTGCTGGGCGCCGCCGGCCTGCTGGACGGGCGGCGCTGCGCGGTGCACTGGCACCACGCGGCCGAGCTGCGCCGGCAGTACCCGCGCGCCGAGGTGGCGCCGGACGTCCTCTACGTCGACGAGGACCCGGTGATCACGTCCGCCGGGACCGCCGCCGGCATCGACGCCTGTCTGCACATCGTGCGCAAGGAGCAGGGACCCGAGGTCGCCAACCGCATCGCCCGGCGGATGGTGGTGCCGCCGCACCGGGACGGCGGGCAGGCGCAGTACATCGAGCGGCCGCTGCCGCGCTCCTCCTGCGACACCGTCGGCGAGGTGCTGGCCTGGATGGAGCAGCACCTCGACGAGGAGGTCACCGTGGAGCAGCTCGCGGCCCGGGCGCACATGTCCCCGCGCACCTTCGCCCGCCGCTTCCAGCAGGAGACGGGCACGACCCCGTACCGCTGGATCCTGCGCCAGCGCGTGCTGCTGGCCCAGCGTCTGCTGGAGGCGACGGACGAGACGATGGACGCGATCGCCTGGCGCACCGGGTTCGGCACGGCGGCGGCCCTGAGGCACCAGTTCGTCCGGGCCCTGGGCACCACGCCGCACGCCTACCGGCGCACCTTCCGGGGTCCGGAGGCCGCCGCCTGATCCGCCCCGGACGGGTCACCGTGCCAGGGGCCTGACCAGCAGGTCGTGCGGGCGCAGCGTGATGCCGACACGGACCGCGTCGTCGGAGCCCGTCACCTGCTCGAAGCGGTACTTCGCGGCGAGCGCGGCCGTGATCAGCGTGAGCTGAGCCATCGAGAAGTGGTCGCTGGGGCACTTCCGCTTGCCCGCACTGAACGGCTTCATGGCGTACTTCGGTACGTCCTTCGCGCGTTCCGGAAGCCACCGGTCGGGGTCGAACTCCAGGTTGTCGTCGTACGACTTCGGATCGCGTTGGATTGCGTACGGACTGTAGATGATGTCCGCACCGGCCGGAATGCAATAGCCACCGAGTTCGGTCTCGGCCACCGCACGCCGTGTCAAAACCCATACGGCGGGACGCAAACGCATGGCCTCGACTATGACATTGCCGGTGTGCGTGAGCTTGCGGACGTCCTCGAATGCAACCGGGCGCCCGCCGGTGACCGCTTCGACTTCGTCGCGTATGCGGTCGGCATGTTCCGGATGGTCGGCAAGTGCCTGGAGCAACCACATGATCGTGGACGCGATGGTTTCGCTTCCCGGGGTCAGTATCGCGACCACCTGGTCGTGGATCTCCTGTTCCCCGATGGGGTCGCCATTGTCGTCCTTCGCGTCCAGCAATGCCGTGAGCAAATCGTCCGGCTTTTGACCGGATGCCCTGCGCTCGGCGATGATCTCGTCCACGAGGAGATGCAGATCGGCCAAGGCGTTGTTGAATTGGCGGTTGGCCGGAAACGGCAGCCGGTACAGCGGTCCGAGCGGCACCACCATGCGCCGGTACATGCCCCGGAAGACGGTGGCGAGCGCCACGCACAGCCGCTCGGCCCGCTCGTCCATGTACTGCCCGCGCAGCAGGCAGCGGGCGGCGACGCGCACCGCGACCCGGAAGGACTCGGAGGTGGCGTCGACGGTCTCCCCCGGCCGCCAGCGCTCGGTGAGCGCGTGCGCCTCCTCCTCCATGATCGGCCCGTACGCGGGGATCGCGTCGAGCCGGAACGCCGGCTGGATGGTGCGCCGCTGGCGGCGGTGGAGCGGGCCGTTGGCGGTCGCCACGCCCTCCTTGCCGAGCAGGCCCTCCAGCGACTCCCACAGCGGGCCGGCGATGTGGTAGTCGGGGCTCAGGGCCAGGGCGCCGGTCAGCTCCGGGTCGGTGACCGCGTAGACGGTCTTGGGGCCGAGCTTGATGCGCACGACGTCGCCGTGGTCGCGCAGCTGGGACATGAAGGCCAGCGGATCGCGGGCCAGCCGCCAGCCGTGGCCGAGCAGCGGCACGCCGCCGCCCGCGACGGGCGGCTCGCGCAGCTGGGGTGCCTGTGGTGCGCGGGTTTCGGGATGGACGGATTCGACGGTCATTTCTCACCTGCCGCTTCGTTGTTGACGTACGGGGGCGTGGACCGGTCGTCCCAGCTGTCGACCATGTACCGGCCGGACTCGTGGTGGAACCAGTAGACGGAACTGAACCAGTTCCGCATATTGCCGACGTTGGCCCGTACGGCGCCGCTCAGTTCCTTTCCGCGCACGGTTCCGTCGGCGAGCCGGTCGGCGAACCGTAACGCGTCCCGTTCCACGTCCAGGAATTCGTTGATGCATTCCTCGACGCGGCGCCGGACTTCTGCGACGGATTCCTCCAGCGTGAGTGAATGATGGGTGATGAGACTGATTCCGAGATTGTGGACCTCGTCGCCCGCTATCTCCTTGGGGAGTGAGCAGAGGTCGTTGTACCAGGCGGCGAATTCCTGGCTGAGCAACGCCGCCCGGCGGTATGCCGGGTATTTCCGTACGGCGTCCGGGAGTTCACAGCCGGAACTCGGCTCCAGCAGGTCGGTCCAGATCCAGTGCGCGAACGTGAGTCGGCGCAGTTCGAGGTACTCGTCCACGCCGGGCACGATTCCGCGCGTGCGGTTGTGGAATTCGCGGTCGTACGCCTCGATCACCGCGTGGAAGTGCCGGGCGAACCGGGCGTTCCAGGTGGCCGGCAGGAAGGCGTAGAGCCGCCGCACGCTGTCGGCGAACCCGGCCACCAGCGTGTCCTCGTGGTGCAGGTGGTCCCCCGGTGAGTCGAGTGCCGCGTGCAGGCGGCCGCGCAGCCGGCGCCAGGCACCGGACCGGCCGTGGACGATGTCGCGGTCGTGCCGGTCGTCCCAGACGAAGAACCACGCGCTGTAGTCCGCTATCGCCTGCATGACCTCGTCGGGGGCGCCCAGGTAGTACCCCGCCATGAGGTCCGTGTAGCACAGGCCGTCGGCATATTCCTCGACCTTGTCCGGCGGCATGAGCCGCTTTTCGAGCAGCCACGCGCGGGTGGCCTCCTGGAGCCTGGGCCAATACGGGTGCAGCTGCCGGGGAAATTCCGCCTCGATCACCGGAAGACGGAGCGATGGTGGTACTGCGATCGCGGTCGGTGTCGTTGTGGTGCCGTGTGGGAAAGCATGCACGAACAAACCCCTCTCAGCCGCCGGTGGCGCACCCCTCCCGCTGAGCGGGGCGTGCGCCGTTGCGTATCCCCGCACTTCCCATTCAGCACCACAACTGACCGTTCTGGGAACGGATTTGCTCCATTCACTACCCCTGGGTGCCGGAATCCTCCTGTTGTGTGTCGGCTTTCCTGCCGACGCGCACGGGCGCACGCACAGACGTGTGCACGGACGACCCGAACGGACGAACGGCGCCCGCTCGGGTGGGACCCGAACAGGCGCCGTGCGCGAGGGAGATGTGTGACCCGTGGGGCTGCGTCAGTCGTTGGCGACCACGGGGTAGCGGGGCTCGTTCTCGGCCATCTGCCGCAGCGCGTCCTTGCGTTCGCGCTTGGAGAGCCGGTCGATGTACAGGTACCCGTACAGGTGGTCCGTCTCGTGCTGCAAACACCGTGCGAAGTACCCGGTGCCGCGCACCTTGACCGGGTTGCCCTTCTCGTCCTGCCCGGTCACCTCGGCGTAGTCGGGGCGGGCGAGCGGCGCGTAGGCGGTCGGCACGGACAGGCAGCCCTCGTTGCTGTCGTCCAGGCGGCGCCGGTCGGCGGGCAGTTCGACGAGCCGGGGGTTGCAGACCACGCCGACGTGGCGGACGCCCTCGTCGTCGGGGCAGTCGTAGACGAAGACCTTCCGGGCGACGCCGATCTGGTTGGCGGCCAGGCCCACGCCCTCGGCGGTGCGCTGGCTGGCGAACATGTCGGCCACCAGCTGCTGGAACTCCTCGCCGAAGTCGGTGACGTCCTCGCACTCCTTGTGCAGCACCGGGTTGCCGACCACCGTGATCGGACGTGAGGTGCCGCGCCCGCGCCAGTCGGCCTCGCGCTCCTCGCAGTCCTCGGTGTCGACGACGAACCCCTCGTCGTCCACGGGGAGCACGCCCGGGTGCTGCTGATCGGTGTCCTGCTGGGCCATGACCGACGTATGCCTTCCTGGATGAAACAGGGTTGATGCTTGATATCAGGGTACGGGGGGAGCGCCCCTGAAAGGGGCACGGGGAACTGCGCGACCAGCCACGACGTAGCCGCACGCGTGAGGAGACCTCAGCAGACCTCTTCCAGGTCCCGCCAGTCACGGGAATCCGGGCTGTCGGCCACCCAGCCGTCCAGCAGCCCCTTCACCAGCCCGGCCGGCGCGGCCACCCCGCACTCCCGCTCCGGCACCCACTGCTGCCCGTCGGTGCGGTGCCCCAGGGGCCCGGGGTGCCCGGGTTCGCTGTGGTCGTGCGGGTCGAGGTGCTCGCCCTCGCCCTCGTCGGACGGCATCCGGGACTCCGAGCACGTCCGGCACAGCAGCCGGACCGAGGACGACCAGTCCTCGGCGGCGAACCCGGCGTCGGCGGCCAGCTGCTCCAGGGCGTCGCGGTCGGCCTCGGTGGCGGCCTCCAGGAGGACCACCCAGGTGGGAACGGGCGAGGGCGCCCACAGCTCGATCTCGTCGAAGACCGGGTAGGAGGGCCCCGCCGAGGTCGTCCGCTCGCCGTGCGGCACGCCGTCGTGCAGGACGACCTCGCCCCAGCGCCGCCCGGAGGACGGCAGCGGGATGGACAGCACCTCGACGCGGGCGGGGTCGAGCCGCCGCCCCCACACCACCTCGGCCTCGCCCTCCGGCGACAGCCGTACGGCGGCGCTGCCCAGGTCCATGCCGAGCGGCTCACCGGCGTCCGTGGCGTCCCCGGGGGTGCGCAGCCCGTAGGCCTGCCAGGCCCGGCGGGCCAGCGGCCAGTCCTGCAGGGCGGTCGCGGCGATGCCGACGTTCCACCAGTCGGGGGCGCCGGTGTCCCGGTCGAGCAGGGCGACGGCCCTCAGGCCGGCTGCCCTCGCCTGCTCCCAGTCGTGCCGGAACTTGTGCAGCAGCGCCAGGTTGAACCAGGACTCCGACAGCCAGGGCTCCAGGTCCGCCGCCCGCGTCAGCAGCGCACCCGCGTCCTCGTAGCGACCGTCGCCGATCAGGGTGAACGCGCGGTCGGTGGCCTGCCGCCAGGAGGCGGAGGGCCGGTGCCGTGCCTTGCCGAAGATCCTCACGATTCCCGCCTGCCAGTTCCGTTCAGTGGGCTGGCTGTGCCTTTCGCGCCCCCGGACACCCTCTCCCGGGCATCAAACCACGTACGGCTGCGGAGGCGCTCATTACCCATGGGTTACCCAGCCGAGGGCTCGCTAAGGCTGCCCCGGGCAAGGACCCGGGCCAGCGCTTCCACCACCTCGGGAGCGTAGTCGCCCGCGGTGGCCAGGCGCAGCTCCTCCAGGGCCGTCAGGACCCCGCCCGGCCCCGCGTCCCGCACCTTCTCCTCGTAGGCGTTCACGACGCGCACGATCCGCGCGGCGACGGGCTGCTCCCGGCAGGGGTCGGCCTGCCGCTCCACCACCACCGCGACCGCCGCGTCGACGCCGGTCTGGCGGACGACGGCTCCGCCGAGCAGCGCGATCCGTCGCTGTTCACAGACCGGCAGGCCCGCGGTGGCACCCGCCGGGACCGGGTCGACCAGGCTCAGCTGGCCGATGTCGTGCATGAGGGCGGCGTACTCCAGCACGGTCAGCTCGGCCCCGGACAGCCCCAGCTCCCGGCCGACGGCCACGCCGAGCCCGGCGACGCGGCGGGCGTGCCCGGCCGGGGTGTACCCGGCGATCTCGGTGGCGCGGGCCAGGGAGGCGATGGTCTGCCGGTAGGTGGCCCGGACGGCCGCGTACCGGCGGTAGGACAGCTGGGCGAGCAGCAGCGGCACGCAGAAGACGGGGAGCGCCCACAGTCCCGCGACGCTCACCGCGAGCGCCATCACCGCGCCGGTCGCGCACACCGCCGAGGTGATGCCGACCATGCCGCGCAGTTCCTCCCGCAGCAGCGGGCCGAACGGCCACCCGGTGCGCGCGTGGGCGGGCGCGGCGGCGAGGACGGCGTCGCACAGCGTGGTCAGGGCGAGCAGCGCGAGCAGCAGCGGCGCGTAGGCGGGGCCGCTCCAGTCCCGGAAGGCGCCCTGGCCGGACAGGGGCTGGAAGCACACGGCGGCGAAGGCGACGGTGAGCACGCGGCGCGCCAGGTGGTCGAGGACCGGTCCGCCGCCCCGGGCCACGTAGGGCACGCTGCCGAGCAGGGAGGCGGCGAGCACGACGGTGACGGTCTGGGCGACGCCGTGCTGCGCGGGCTGCCCGCGGACGTCACCGAGCATCGCGTACGCCAGCGCCCCCGCGGCCCCGAGCGGAGCGGCCTCGCGGACCTCGGCACCGGTCCTGCGGGTCAGCTCGCCGAGCGCGACGAGGCTCCCGAAGGCGAGCGCGACGGGCCGCTGCACGGGACCCGTCGCGAGCACGGAGGCCAGGCACCCGAGCGCGACGAGCCCGGCGCACCCGGGGACGAGCAGCCCGGCAGCCGGGGCGGGGAACGGGGACCGGCGCCTCCCCACGTCCCCCGGGGACGAAAGGGCGTGCTCCCGCCCCGGCCGTGCCGGGGCCGGGGACGGGACGCGTGGCTCCGGAGGCGTCACGGCGCACCCCCGCCCGCACGCCCGCCATGCCCCGCCCGACGTCCTTGTTCCGTGCCCACCACCGGGCCCCGCAGGGGGCGGGTCGCCACCCGGCGCAGCGGGGTGCCGCCCGCGTCCCACCGGGCCGCCGGGGGTCGTTTCGTCGCCGGGTGCGGATGGTTCGCGGCTGGTCGCGCAGCTCCCCGCGCCGCCGGCCCGCTCTTCGCGCCCGGCGCAACATCCGCCACCACAGCCGCCCTCCCGGCCCCTCCGCCGCGCCCTGACCTCCGGGCACGGTCGTATCGCGACGGTCGTTCCGCGCCCCTCACGGCGCCCCCCTGCCGACGCTGTCGCGCGTGGCGCCGCCCGGGCCGGGCAGCGGGGTGCCGGGGAGGGTGGGCGTGCCGTCCGCCGTCACCGACGGGCGCCAGCCGTGCCGCCCGAGGGCGTGGATCAGCGCCCGCACCATCCGCGGGTCGAACTGCGCGCCGGCACACCGCCGGAGTTCCTCCAGCGCCGCGGCGACGGGGCGGGCCCTGCTGTAGGAGCGCGTGGACGTCATCGCGTCGAAGGCGTCGGCGACCGCCACCACCCGGGCCGACTCGGGGATCCGGTCGCCGACCAGTCCGTAGGGATAGCCGCTGCCGTCCAGCCGTTCGTGGTGGTGCAGGACGGCGGCGCGGGCCTCTCCCAGGAAGCGGATCCCGCGCACCATCTCGTGCCCGTACTCGGGGTGCAGCTCGATCACCCGCCGCTCCTCGGGCGTCAGCGGCCCGTCCTTGCGCAGCAGCCGGGTGGGCACGCCGAGCTTGCCCACGTCGTGCAGGATGCCCGCGAAGCGGAGGGTCTCGACGCGCTCGTCGTCCATGCCCAGCTCGCGGGCGATCATCATGGAGGCCTGGCCGACGCGTTCGCTGTGGCCGCGCGTGTAGCCGTCCTTGATGTCGACGGCCTGCACCAGGGCACGGATGGTCGCCTGGTGTGCGGCCCGCTCGCGGTGGTACTGGGCGAAGGCCCACCACGCCACGCACATCGGCAGCAGGACGAGCAGCGCGGCCACCGGACCGTACGGGCTGCGCCACAGGACCGCCATCATCAGCCCGGCGAGCCCGTGCACGGCGATCGGCGCGAGCGACCGGGAGAACGACCCCCGCCAGGCCCGCCTCGGCGGCACGCGGTCGGCGAGGGTGAGGATGCCGCCGTCCAGGACGGTGAGCACCAGGCAGAACGCGAGGACCGCGGCTCCGGCGGGCACGAGGGCGTGGGGGAACGCGGCCTCGGCGACCGCGTCCCGGCCGCCGAGCCGCCAGTGGACGCAGGCGGCGGCCCATACGGCGAGGGCCAGCTGTGCGGCCCGCCAGACGCGCCGCAGACCGGACGGCCGCCGCGGCACCGGGGACAGCAGCGCCCCCGGCAGTGCCACGAGCGCCGCGGCGGGCGGCGGCAGCAGGAAGGCTCCGGCGAGCAGGACGGGGTAGCAGGTCCCGACGAACCGGGACCTCGCGACCAGCTCGGAGCCCGCGTACAGCCCGGCCAGCAGCAGCACCGCCCCCCAGGGGGTGGGCACGGTCGGCAGTGGCCGCAGGCAGAGCAGGGCGGCGAGGGTGACGCACACGACGTACGCACGCGCGCGTGCCGGTACCGCCTCCATGAGCCCCTCCCCGGCCACGTCTGTGAGGCTCGGAGCCTAGGGCGAGGAGGGGAGGCAGCGGGCAGATAACCCGCGGATTAGCACGTACGAGTGACTTCGGCGTGACTCGGCACGCCCAGGGTGTCCGGACGGCTCGGCACACCGGGGGTGTGCGGGCGGGGTCAGGACTCCCGCGGAGCCGACGGCGCGGCCGTCACGTCGTGTTCCGGAACGGACTGCCCGGACCGGATGAGATCCAGCCGTCCCATGACCTTGGCCCGCAGGTCACCCGGCACGTCGTCCTGGCCGCAGCACCGCTTGACCAGCTTCTTCACGGCCTGCTCCAGCCCGTACTTCTCCAGGCAGGGCGAGCACTCCTCGAAGTGGTGCTCGAACTTCACGCAGTCCGAGTCCGGCATCTCTTTGTCGAGGAACTCGTAGAGATGATCGAGGATTTCGCTGCAATCCGTCTCGTGCGGCTCTCCGCAGCTCATGACCCCGAGCCTTTCGCTTCGTTCGACTCTCCGGCGCCGGCGGGGACCAGGCCGCGGTCGCGGGCGTAGTCCTCCAGCATGCCGCGCAGCTGACGGCGTCCACGGTGCAGCCGGGACATCACCGTACCGATGGGTGTCCCCATGATGTCTGCGATCTCCTTGTAGGCAAAGCCCTCGACGTCCGCCAGATACACGGCGATACGGAATTCCTCGGGGATCGCCTGGAGCGCCTGCTTCACGTCCGAGTCGGGCAGGTGGTCGAGCGCCTGCGACTCCGCGGAGCGCAGACCCGTCGACATGTGCGACTCGGCTCGCGCGAGCTGCCAGTCCTCGATCTCCTCGGCTGCGCTGCGCTGGGGTTCGCGCTGCTTCTTGCGGTACGAGTTGATGAAGGTGTTGGTGAGGATGCGGTACAGCCACGCCTTGAGGTTGGTGCCCTCACGGAACTGGTGGAAGGACGCGTACGCCTTGGCGTAGGTCTCCTGCACCAGGTCCTCGGCGTCGGCCGGGTTACGCGTCATACGCAGCGCGGCCGAGTACATCTGGTCGAGGAACTCCAGCGCGTCCCGCTCGAAGCGCGCGCTGCGCTCCGCGGTCGACTCCGCTCCCGTACCCCGGCCCTCGGGCTGCTCCGCCTGGCCGTGTTCGGTCCCTGCGTCGGTCCCAGTGACCGGACCCACCTCCTCCAGTGACGTCGTGAGACCGAGACCGGTCTCACTCGAATCGGAGGATAGACGACGATCCGGTCCGCCCGCCGCCCGAATAGGGGCCGTCTTCGTCGCGTGCAGCACCGTCCAGTCGAGGTCGGCGCGGCTGCTGCTGCGACGAGGGCAGAAGGTCGAACCCATGCGGCGGACTTCCTCTCCTACGGCGTCGGTGCTGGCTCCCAGCAACGTACGTGGGGCACAACAGTGACCGCGCGCCGGGCATTCCCGGGGCGTTCAGCCGAGTGAACCGGCCCACTTCGCGACCCCACCGGTGATCAGTTCCAGCGCCCGCTCCTGGGTGGTCGCCGCCCTCTTGGGCACGGCGAAACCGTGGTCGGCGTACGCCACCTCGATCAGGTCGTACGCGCCCTCGGGGAACTCCGCCGGTCTGCCGAACGGGTCGTTGCCGCCCTGCACGACGAGGGTGGGGACGCCGGCGCCGAGCAGCTCGTCGGCCCGGGACTTCTCCGGCTTGCCCGGCGGGTGCAGGGGGAAGCTCAGCGCGAGCACCGCGTGCGCGCCGAGGTCGCGGGCGGTGCGGCAGGCGACGCGGGCGCCGGCGCTGCGCCCGCCCGCGATCACCGGCAGCCCGGCTGCGGCCAACGCGGGCCAGACGCCGCGCCAGCCGGTGTCGAGGATCTTCGGCGCGGGCGCCAGCTTCTTGCCGGCCACCCGCCAGGGCTGCTCGACCAGGGCCACGCTGACTCCGTGGCCGGGCAGCGCGCCCGCCAGCGCCCGGAGGTCGCGCGCCTCGATGCCGCCGCCGGCGCCGTGGCTGGCGGCGAGGACGAGGCGGGGGCGCGGCGCCCGGTGCCAGGTGATGCGGGCGGTCCCCGCCTCGGTCTCGACCGCCTCGGGCGGATCCGTCGTCACATGCGTCACGTCAGAAGAGTGTGCCCTCTTCCGGTGCCTCCAGCTCCTTGAGCAGCTCCGGCCCGTTGTTGCGGACGTTGCTCACGGCCGTGGAGACCGGGAAGGCCCGCATCAGGCCGGCGGGCGGGGGTGCCAGCAGGGAGGTCAGCTCGTCGGGGTCGGTGCGCGCCGGGTCGAGCCAGTCGTCCCAGCGGTCCGGCGTCAGCATCAGAGGCATCCGGGGGTGGATGTCGGCCAGGGCGTGCGGTCCGTCGGCCGGGGCGACGGCGAGCGGCGCGGTCTCCGCCTCGGTGGTGATCACCGAGCACGTCACCCACCAGGCCTGCGGATGGTCGTCCGGCAGCGTCTTGTCCCGCCAGAACTCGTAGAGGCCGGCCATCGCGAACACGGACCCGTCGGCCGGGGTGACGAAGTACGGCTGCTTGCGCGGCCGCTTCTTGCGCCCCTCGACCTCCAGGTCCCGCTCCTGCTTGCCGGTGACCCACTCGTAGTAGCCGTCGGCGGGCAGGATGCAGCGCCGGGTGCTGAAGGCACGGCGGTAGGAGGGCTTCTCGTGGACGGTCTCCGCGCGCGCGTTGATCATCCGGGCGCCGCCCTCGGGCGTCTTGGACCAGGACGGGACGAGGCCCCACTTCAGCTTCCGCAGCTGGCGAACCGGCTCGGGGCCCGCGGCGTCCTTCAGAGGGCGGTCGAGGACCGCGTAGACCTCCTTGGTGGGCGCCACGTTGTAGTCGGGTTCCAGGCTCTCCCCGGGCTCCCACTTCTCGATCTCGAAGATCCCCGCGAGATCCTCGGGTCCACGACTCGCCGCATACCGTCCGCACATACGTGCCAGACTGCCAGACCCCGCGCAGACACGAGGAGCCCTCACCGAACATGGACCACCTCGCAACGGCCGCGCTCCCCTCCCTGTGGGACGAGGTCTCCGGCACGCAGAGCGATCCCGACCTGTGGGTGGTGGTCGCGACCCTGGTGGCGGCGCTGGTCGTGGTCGTGCCGCACCGGCCCTGGCGGATAGCCCGCAACGCCATCACCATCGCGCACGAGGGCGGCCACGGGCTGGTGGCCCTGCTCACCGGCCGCACCCTGACCGGCATCACGCTGCACTCGGACACCAGCGGCCTGACGGTGAGCCGGGGCAAGCCGCACGGCGTCGGCATGATCCTCACCGCGGTCGCCGGCTACACCGCTCCCCCGCTGCTCGGCCTCGGCGGCGCCGCGCTGCTGGCCGCGGGCCGCATCACGCTGCTGCTGTGGGTGGCGACGGCGCTGCTCGTGGCCCTGCTGGTGATGATCCGCAACGCGTACGGGGTGCTGACGGTGGTGGTCACCGGCGGCACGTTCGTCCTGGTGTCCTGGCTGGCCGGACCGCAGGTGCAGGCGGCGTTCGCGTACGCGGTGGTGTGGTTCCTGCTGCTCGGCGGGGTTCGTCCGGCCTTCGAGCTGCAGGCCAAGCGGGCGCGGGGCGCCGCCGGGGACTCGGACGCGGACCAGCTGGCGCGGCTGACGCACGCGCCGGCGGGGGTGTGGTTCTTCCTGTTCCACGCGGTGTCGCTGTGCTCGCTGGTCGGCGGGGGGCGCTGGCTGCTGGAGCTGTGAGGCCCGGGGCAGCGCGGGAGCGGGGCAGGGCGGGAGCGGGGCGACTCGCGTCCGCGCATATATGCGCGGCACGTGCGGTGTCGCGTTTTCGGTCAGGTTTCGCCGCTTTTGATCAAGATCTCCGGTCGTCCTCAGCCATTAAAGTGGGGCCCATGACCGTGAACCCCGCGCACACCGCCCTCTGGCCCGCCCCGCATGCGAGCGGAGCCGTCGTCGCGACCGTCCACGTGCCCGGGTCCAAGTCGGTCACCAACCGCGCCCTGGTGCTGGCCGCCCTCGCCTCCGAGCCCGGCTGGCTGCGCCGCCCGCTGCGCTCGCGCGACACGCTGCTGATGGCCGAGGCGCTGCGCACGCTGGGCATCGAGATCGAGGAGGGCGTCGGTCCCGAGGGCACCGGCGAGTTCTGGCGGGTCCTGCCCGCGGGCCTGCGCGGGCAGGCCACGGTCGACGTCGGCAACGCCGGCACGGTGATGCGTTTCCTGCCGCCGGTCGCGGCGCTGGCCGACGGCGCCGTCCGCTTCGACGGCGACCCGCGCGCGTACGAGCGTCCGCTGCACGGTGTGATCGACGCGCTGCGGGTGCTCGGTGCCCGCATCGACGACGACGGGCGCGGCGCGCTGCCGCTGACCGTGCACGGCAGCGGCGCCCTGGAGGGCGGGCCGGTCGAGATCGACGCGTCGTCCTCCTCGCAGTTCGTCAGCGCCCTGCTGCTGTCCGGTCCGCGCTTCAACCAGGGCGTCGAGGTGCGTCACACGGGCTCCGCGCTGCCGTCCATGCCGCACATCCGGATGACCGTCGACATGCTGCGCGCGGTCGGCGCCCAGGTCGACACCCCCGAGTCGGGCGGCGAGCCGAACGTCTGGCGGGTCACGCCGGGCGCGCTGCTGGGCCGGGACCTGACGATCGAGCCGGACCTGTCCAACGCCCAGCCGTTCCTGGCGGCGGCGCTGGTGACCGGCGGCAAGGTGGTCGTCCCCGACTGGCCGTCCCGCACCACCCAGCCCGGTGACCGGCTGCGCGAGATCTTCACCGAGATGGGCGGCTCCTGCGAACTGACGGACGCGGGGCTCGTGTTCACCGGTTCGGGCGCGATCCACGGCATCGACGTCGACCTGAGCGAGGTCGGCGAGCTGACCCCGGGCATCGCGGCCGTCGCCGCCCTCGCGGACTCCCCCTCGACCCTGCGCGGCGTGGCCCACCTGCGCCTGCACGAGACGGACCGGCTGGCCGCGCTCACCAAGGAGATCAACGAACTCGGCGGGGACGTCACCGAGACCGCCGACGGTCTGCAGATCCGCCCGCGCCGGCTGCACGGCGGCGTCTTCCACACCTACGAGGACCACCGCATGGCCACCGCCGGTGCCGTCCTCGGCCTCGCGGTCGAGGGGGTGCAGATCGAGAACGTGGCGACGACCGCCAAGACCCTGCCCGACTTCCCCGACCTGTGGACCGGGATGCTCGGGGCGTAGGGACGGTTCGCCATGCGCCGCTACGGCAAGCACACCGACGAGGACGACATCCGCACCCGCCCGAACCGCAAGGGCAACCGGCCGCGCACCCACATCCGGCCCAAGCACGAGGACGCCGCCGAGGGCCTGGTCCTCACCGTGGACCGGGGCCGGCTGACCTGCCTGGTCGAGGACCGGGTCGTCATGGCCATGAAGGCCCGCGAACTGGGCCGCAAGGCCGCGGTCGTCGGCGACCGGGTCGCGCTGGTCGGCGATCTGTCCGGCAAGAAGGACACGCTCGCCCGCATCGTCCGCATCGCGGAGCGCGCCTCCGTGCTCCGCCGCACGGCGGACGACGACGACCCCTACGAACGGGTGGTCGTCGCCAACGCCGACCAGCTCGCCGTCGTCACCGCCCTCGCCGACCCCGAGCCGCGCCCCCGCCTCATCGACCGCTGCCTGGTCGCGGCGTTCGACGGCGGTCTCACCCCGCTGCTGGTGATGACCAAGTCGGACCTGGCACCGCCGGACCAACTCCTGGAGCTGTACGGCGCGTTGGACATCCCGTACGTCGTCACCAGCCGCGAGGAGCTGGAGAACGGCGCCGCGGCGGAGCTCGTGCGCGAACACCTGGACGGGAAGATCACCGCCTTCGTCGGTCACTCCGGCGTCGGCAAGACGACTCTGGTCAACACCCTGGTGCCGGAGGACCGTCGCCGGGTGACGGGGCACGTCAACGCGGTCACGGGCCGCGGCCGCCACACCACGACCTCGGCACTGGCCCTGCCGCTGTCCTCCGCGGAGGGCGGCTGGGTCGTCGACACCCCGGGCGTACGGTCGTTCGGGCTGGCGCACATCGACCCGTCCAGGGTGATCAACGCCTTCCCCGACCTGGTGCCCGGCACGGAGGGCTGCCCGCGCGCGTGCAGTCACGACGAGCCGGACTGCGCGCTGGACGCCTGGGTGGCCGAGGGGCACGCCGACCCGGCCCGGCTGTACTCGCTGCGTCGTCTGCTGTCGACGCGGGAACGCAAGGAAGGCGACTGACCACCGCGTTGTTTGCCGTGCCGTGCGGGCGGTAAGTGCATAATCGCACCAAGCCGGAACCAAGCCCGGGCAAAGAGGGAAACCGGTCGGCACCGGTCGGCTCAGCGGTCACGGCAGGGCACTACGGGAGGACGAGACATGGCGTGGCTGCTGGTCATAGTGGCCGGGGTGCTCGAAACCGGCTTCGCCGTCTGCCTGAAGCTGTCGCACGGCTTCACCCGGCTCTGGCCCACCATCGCTTTCTGCGCCTTCGCACTGGGCAGCTTCGGTCTGCTGACCATGTCCCTGAAGAAGCTCGACGTCGGTCCCGCTTACGCGGTGTGGACCGGCATCGGGGCTGCGGGCACCGCCATCTACGGCATGGTCTTCCTCGGCGACCTGGTCTCGACCCTGAAGATCGTCTCGATCAGCTTCGTCATCATCGGCGTGATCGGACTGCAGCTGTCCGGCTCGGCCCACTGAGCGCCGTCCGCTATGCCGTCGACGGGCGTGGCGGGCGCGGCAGGGCGGAGCGCAGGAGGTCGGCCACCCCGCCCTCGGCGGGCGGCGCCGTGACACAGGACAGGGCGAGCCGCACCGCCAGTTCGCAGCAGCGGGCCAGTTCGGCGGCGTCCGGCGGCGGGTGCGGACCGGCGCCGCGCAGGACGGCCACGGCCCGGTCGCGCACGAGGCTCACGAAGTCACCGGGCGAGGGCAGCGGGCCGTCGGCCCGCCGCTGGGCCGGCGCGGCGGCGGTGGAGGAGGGCACCGCCGTCAGGGCCGGTGCGGGCAGCCGCTCGCTCCAGCAACCGGTGAGCATGGCCCGGACCAGGGCGTTGTCGTGGGCCGCCGACATCATCCACTCGGCGGTCGCGGTGAGACGTTCGCCCGGGTCGCTGGGCCCGGACAGGGCACGTTCGACGCCGGCGAGGTAGTCGTCGGCCTCCCGCCGGACCAGCGCGCGGGCGAGGCCCTCCTTGCTGCCGAACTCGTTGTAGAGGGTCTGCCGGGACACCCCGGCGGAGGCGGCCACGTCCACCATCCGCACGGCGGACCACGGCCGGCGGGCCAGCGCCGTGCAGGCGGCGTCGAGCAGGGACTCCCGGGCTGCGGGCATCCTCGCCTCCCTCGGGCCGAACGACGTGCCGCCGGACGTGCCGGGCGACGTGCTGTCAGATTTGACGGGTATGGGAGCACTGTCAAGGGCCCTCGCATCCCCGCACGGGCTCCCCGGGCCGCCTTCCCACGGCCCGCCACGCCCGCCGAGGCCCTGGTGGCCCCGCCCCGTCCGGGCCGGATAGCGTGACGGCATGGCCGATTACCTCGACGACCTCCGCCTCGCCCACGTGCTCGCCGACGCCGCAGACGCCGCGACGATGGACCGCTTCAAGGCCCTCGACCTGAAGGTCGAGACGAAGCCGGACATGACCCCGGTGAGCGAGGCGGACAAGGCCGCCGAGGAACTCATCCGCGGCCACCTCGCCCGCGCCCGCCCCCGTGACTCGGTGCACGGCGAGGAGTTCGGCGTCCAGGGCACGGGCCCGCGCCGCTGGGTCGTCGACCCGATCGACGGCACCAAGAACTACGTGCGCGGCGTTCCCGTCTGGGCGACCCTCATCGCCCTGATGGAGGCGCAGGAGGGCGGCTACCAGCCGGTCGTCGGCCTCGTCTCGGCGCCGGCCCTCGGCCGCCGCTGGTGGGCGGTGCAGGACCACGGCGCCTTCACCGGCCGCAGTCTGACCTCCGCCTCCCGGCTGCACGTCTCCCAGGTCTCCACGCTCTCCGACGCCTCGTTCGCGTACTCCTCGCTCAGCGGCTGGGAGGAGCAGGGCCGCCTGGACGGCTTCCTCGACCTGACCCGCGAGGTGTGGCGCACGCGCGCGTACGGCGACTTCTGGCCGTACATGATGGTCGCCGAGGGCTCGGTGGACATCTGCGCCGAACCCGAGCTCTCGCTCTGGGACATGGCGGCCAACGCGATCATCGTCACGGAGGCCGGCGGCACCTTCACCGGGCTCGACGGCCGCCCCGGCCCGCACAGCGGCAACGCGGCGGCGTCGAACGGCCGGCTCCACGACGAACTGCTCGGGTATCTCAACCAGCGCTACTGAGCGCCCGCCGACTCACCCTTCGCGCCCCCTTGTTGACCCCTGCTTTACCTGCCACTCTGAGAGTTCCCCCACTTGTGAACTTGTGAATCCATGAACTAGCTCATGGATCACCGGCAGGAGGTGGCTCCACCCATGCTCGTCCACGAAGTCATGAGCAAGGTCGTCCTCACCATCGGTCCCGCCCACACGCTCCGCCAGGCCGCCGCGCTGATGTCCGCCCGCCGCGTCGGCGCGGCCGTGGTGTACGACCCCGACGCCGGCAATATCGGCATCCTCACCGAACGCGACGTCCTGAACTCCGTCGGCCGGGGCCAGGACCCGGACACCGAGCGCGCCCACGGCCACACCACCACCGACGTCGTCTTCGCCGCCCCGGCCTGGACGGTCGAGGAGGCGGCGGGCGCGATGGCGCACGGCGGCTTCCGCCACCTCATCGTCCTGGACGGCGGCGAGCCCGTCGGCATCGTCTCGGTGCGCGACATCATCCGCCACTGGGCCCCGGCGCGCGCCCCGCACAACGCGCCGGTGGTGACCGCCTGACGGGGCGGAACGACGTAGGGCCGGACCCCCGTCCCCGGGAGTCCGGCCCGTCGCTGCGGCAAGCGGTCCAGTACTGCCTGTCAGCCGCGGAGGGCCTGGACCGCGGCCTCCAGCCGCTTGCCGAAGTCGCCGTCGGCCTGCCGGAAGTTGCCGACCGCGCGCTCGACGATGTCGTCGCGCGAGACGCCGGAGAGGGCACCGGCCAGGTTGCCGATCAGCCGCTCCTTCTCCTCGTCCGTCATCAGCCGGTAGAGGTTGCCCGCCTGGACGAAGTCGTCGTCCTCGGCATGGGAGGGCGTCTCGGTCTCCCCGGTGACGCCGGAGACCGGGATCGGCTGCCACAGGGCCCGGTCCGTCTGGAAGGGCCCGCCGAAGCTGTTCGGCTCGTAGTTCTTCGCGCCCTTGTGGCGGCCGTCGTAGAGGTGGCCGTCACGGGAGTTGGTGCGCGCCACCGTGGCGTGCGGGCGGTTCACCGGCAGCTGGTCGGCGTTGATGCCGACGCGGTAGCGGTGGGCGTCGCCGTAGGCGAAGAGGCGGCCCTGGAGCATCTTGTCCGGGGACGGGCCGATGCCGGGCACGAAGTGCGCCGGGGAGAAGACCGACTGCTCGACCTCGGCGAAGATGTTCTCCGGGTTGCGGTTGAGCTCCAGCTTGCCGAACCAGACAATCGGGTAGTCCGCGTGCGGCCACACCTTGGTCAGGTCGAACGGGTTGAAGCGGTACGTCGCCGCCTCCGCGACGGGCATGATCTGCACGCCGACGGTCCAGGACGGGAAGTCGCCGCGCTCGATGGCCTCGCGCAGGTCGCGCTGGTGGGAGTCGGGGTCCGCACCGGCGAGCCTGTCGGCCTCGGCCTGGGTGAGGTTCTTGATGCCCTGGTCGGTCTTGAAGTGGTACTTGACCCAGAAGGCTTCGCCCGCCTCGTTGTTCCACTGGTAGGTGTGCGAGCCGAAGCCGTCCATGTGGCGGTACGACGCCGGAATGCCGCGGTCGCCGAACAGCCAGGTCACCTGGTGCGTCGACTCGGGCGACAGGCTCCAGAAGTCCCAGACGTTGTCCATCTCGGTCGAACCCGTGTAGGGGTCGCGCTTCTGGGTGTGGATGAAGTCGGGGAACTTGATGGCGTCCCTGATGAAGAACACCGGGGTGTTGTTGCCCACGAGGTCGTAGTTGCCCTCCTCGGTGTAGAACTTCAGCGAGAAGCCGCGCGGGTCACGGACGGCGTCTGCCGCGCCGAGGTTGCCGGCCACGGTGGAGAAGCGGAGGAAGGTCTCCGTCTCCTTGCCGACCTCGGAGAGGAAGGCCGCGCGCGTGTAGCGGGTGACGTCGGCGGTGACCGTGAAGGTGCCGTAGGCGCCGGCGCCGCGGGCGTGCACGACGCGCTCCGGGATGCGCTCGCGGTTGAAGTGGGCCAGCTTCTCCAGCAGGAGCTGGTCCTGGACGAGCACGGGGCCGCCGACGCCCGCGGTCTCACTGTTCTGGTTGTCGGCTACGGGAGCACCTGTCTCCGTAGTGAGCGGTCCCTGGGTCACGAGCTCCTCCTGTGCCATTCCTGGCAGTCCTGAGCGATCTGTTCCTTGGCTAAAACCACTATGGATCCTACAATAGACATTGTCTAAGTCAAGCAAGGCTCCAAAGTCACACTCGTTCGGGACCTGGTCCCCCTTGCTGTTAGGCTGGTCGACATGAGTGACCTTCTGGAACGGCTGCGCGGGCGCGGGTGGCGCATGACCGCACAGCGGCGTGTGGTGGCCGAGGTCCTCGACGGCGAACACGTCCACCTGACGGCCGACGAGGTGCATTCGCGTGCTGTGGACAAGCTCCCCGAGATCTCCCGGGCGACGGTCTACAACACCCTGGGCGAGCTGGTCTCGCTCGGTGAGGTGCTGGAGGTCGCGACGGACAAGCGCGCCAAGCGCTACGACCCGAACGCGCACCGCCCGCACCACCACCTGGTCTGCGCCCAGTGCGGTGCGATCCGCGACGTCCACCCGACCGGCAACCCGCTGGCCGACCTCCCCGACTCGGAGCGCTTCGGTTTCTCGGTGTCGGAGGTCGAGGTGACCTACCGCGGCACCTGCCCGAACTGCGCGGCGGCGTGAGCACCAGCTTCGTGAGCACGGGCTTCGTGAGCACGGATTTGCTTCTCGTCTTCCCCTTGACGTAGTGTTCCCTTCACCGACGCGGGGTGGAGCAGCTCGGTAGCTCGCTGGGCTCATAACCCAGAGGTCGCAGGTTCAAATCCTGTCCCCGCTACTCAAGACCGAGGGCCGGAATCCGAAAGGGTTCCGGCCCTCGGTGCATCCCGCGGGCATGCGCACCGCGTGGCTGCGGGCAGCGTGCCTCCCCCAGAGCCTGAACGGCCCGAGCGGTCCCGCAGGCGGCACGGAGGGACGCAGCGGCACCCCGCGCCGCCGGGTCCGCCCGGCCCCAGACCTCTCCCACAAGACCTGCCCCACGGGCACCCGAGCCGGGCGCGGCACTAAGCCGACAGCTCCTGTCGCAGCGCGTCCCGCAGCCGCGCCGCCCGCTCCCCCACTTCCTCCGGCCCCAGCGACACCGCCAGGTCCGCCCAGCGCTGCCCCTCCGCCAGCTCCCCCCGCCGCGCACACACCAGCGCCAGCCGCAGCGCCGCCCGCCCGTGACCGGCGTCCGCCGCCCGGCGCCACCACACCACGGCCTCCGGCTCGCTGCCCTCGCGGGCCAGCAGCAGTCCCAGGTTGAAGGCGCCGTTCCGCGACCCGGCCTCGGCCGCCTCGCGGTACCACCGCGCGGCCTCCACCACGTCACCCCGGGCCGCGGCGAGCATCCCGACCCGCACCTGGGCCCGCCGGTGCCCCTGGGAGGCCGCCCGCTCGTACCACTCCTCGCACTCGGACTTCTCCTGCGCCGGTTCCCCCAGCTCGTGCGCGGGCGGGGGCGGCCGGCGCGCGTCCAGCACCGTCGCCAGCCGGTAGGCGGCCTCCGCGCTGCCGCCTCCGGCCGCGCACCGCAGGAACCGCTCCGCCTCGCGCTCGTCCCCGGCACGCAACCGGGCCATCCCGACCTGCAGCGCCGCCTCGGTGTGCCCGGCCGCGGCGGCCCGCTCGTACCAGCGCAGCGCCGGCCGCTCCTCGCCCCGGCCGGCGTGCAGGATGCCGAGGTTGAAGGCGGCGTCGACACTGCCCGCCTCGGCCGCCTTGGAGAACCACGGTTCGGCGCCGGTCTCGTCCCCGGCGCGCAGCAGCAGGATGGCCAGCGCGTTGGAGGCCTCCCGGTGACCCGCGTAGGCAGCTCGCCGGTACCATTGCTCGGCCTGCGTGGTGCGACCCTGCTCGGCGCAGAGCAGCCCGAGGTTGTACGCCCCGTTGTCGTCACCGGCGTCCATGGCGGCCCGGTACCAGCGCTCCGCGGTCTGGGTCTCGCCGCGCTCGGCGTGCAGCGCGCCGAGGGCGTTGGCGGCGTTGCCGTCGCCGTCCTGGGCGGCGCGCAGCCACCACACGGCGGCGCTCTCGGTGTCCCCGGCGTCCCGCAGCAGGAAGCCAAGCGCGCAGGCGGCGCGGGCCTCACCGTCCTTGGCGGACGTGAGGTACCAGCGGCCGGCCTCCTTCAGCTCACCCCGCTTCTCCAGGATCGTCCCGAGGTGCAGCGCACCGCGCCGGTGACCCCGCGCGGCGGCCTGCCGGTACCACTGCTCGGCCTCGTCGGCCGCCGCGGCGTGCGCCTTGTCGTCACCGCCGCCGTGGCGCCCGGCCCGCCGGTCCAGCGTCCGCGCCAGCCGGTACGCGGCCTCCCGGTGACCGCGCTCGGCGGCGGCCCGCATCCACCGCTCGGCCCCGGCGTCGTCGCCGCGGTGCTCCAGCAGGTCGGCGAGCGCGTAGGCGCCCAGTACGTGGCCCTGTTCCGCGGACTGGCACAGCCAGTACTCGGCGGCGGGCTCGTCCCCGCGTTCGCGGAAGTGCCGGCCCAACGCGTGCGCGGCGGCGGCGGATCCGGCGACGGCGGCGACACGCCACCAGCCCGCGGCCTCGTCGGCGTATCCCCGCTGGTGCAGCAGGACACCCAGGTTGTTGGCGGCGGCCCGGTCACCCGCCGCGGTGGCGGCGCGCAGGTGGGACTCGGCCCCGTCGAAGTCCCCGCGGCGCAGCAGCAGCGCGCCGAGCACGCTCATCGCCTCGACGTCGCCGCAGTCGACGGCGAGCCGCAGACGCACTTCCTCGGCGGCCTCGTCGGCGGCCTCCTGCGCCTCGTCCGTGGCCTCCTCCTGACCGGACGGCTGCGCAAAACGCCCCGTCCCGAACAGATTTGCCATGTCCCCCATAACGTCCATCGTCGCACCACCTGCAACCTGGGTACATCCGGTATACCGCAGCCAGTGAGGTCACTTCAGCGTTTTGTCGACATGCCCACAGGGAGACAAGTCAAACACAGATCGGCCCAACTCCCCCTGGCGGCGCGGCCGTCGTATGCACCGGCACATGCGTTCGCACATCACGAAGGCCCGGATTCCTTGTGGGAATCCGGGCCTTCGTGGTCGTTCGCAACCAGCTCACGACATCAGTAGCGGGGACAGGATTTGAACCTGCGACCTCTGGGTTATGAGCCCAGCGAGCTACCGAGCTGCTCCACCCCGCGCCGTTGTGTTCACAACCCTAACACGGCGCGGGATGGGCTTTGACCAGCTCGAACACCGGACGCGTACGTCCAGCTCCGGGGCGGCGGTCAGCCGGTGTCCGACCCCCCACCGGCGTCACCCGTCGGGGTCGGGTCCGCACCGGCCTTGTCGTTCCCGGCCTTGTCGCCCCCGGCCTCGTCGCCGCCGCTCTCGCCGTCGCCGTTCTTGCCGTCGGCGCTCTGGTCGGCCTTGGCCTGCGCGTCCTCGGCCCGCTGGAGCGCGTCCTCAAGGTCCTTCTGCGCTTCGGCGTACGCGGCGAGGTCCTTCTGTTCCAGGGCCTTCTGCCCGGCGTCGAAGGCCTTCTGCGCGTCACTGAGCGCTTCCCGGACCGTCGGGTTGGTGGAGGTCGGCGGCCGGGTCGTGTCGTCGCCCTCGTCCGCCGGTGGTTCCTCGTTCTCGGCGGCCTGGGCTCCGAAGACCTTGTTGAGGGCCGCGTCGAGCGTGTTCTCGAAGGCGGTGTTGCCCCCGTAGCTCACCAGGATCTTGCGCAGCAAGGGGTACTTGAGGTCGCCACCGCGGACGTAGACGGGCTCGACGTACAGCAGTCCGCCGTCCAGCGGCACGGTCAGCAGGTTGCCGTACTCCACCTCCGAGTCGCCGCCTCTCAGCAGCCTGATGGACTCGGCGATGTCCTGTTCGGAGTTGAACTGGCTCTGCACCTGTTTGGGCCCGTCGACGGTGGTGCTCGTCGGCAGTTTCAGGATTCTGATCTTGCCGTAGTCGCTGGTGCCCGCCTCGGCGTCGACCGCCATGAACGCGCTGAGGTTGTCACGCCCGTTGGGTGTGAACGTCGTCGTCAGCGAGAACGCCTGCTGCTTCTGGTCGGGCATCTTCATGCTCAGGTAGTACGGCGGCACCGCGTCGCCCGACTTGTTGGTCGGGTCGTCCGGCACCTGCCACACCTCGCTGCCGCTGAGGAACGTGTTGGCGTCCTTCACGTGGTAGCGCGTGAGCAGCTCGCGCTGGACCTTGAAGAGGTCCTGCGGATAGCGCAGGTGCGCCATCAGCTCCTTGGAGATCTCGCTCTTGTCCTGCACCGTGCCCGGGAACGCCTTCATCCAGGTCTTGAGGATCGGGTCCTGGGTGTCCCACTGGTAGAGCTTCACGTCGCCGCTGTACGCGTCGACGGTCGCCTTCACGGAGTTGCGGATGTAGTTGACCTGGTTCTGCTGGGCCACCACCGCGCGCGAGTTGTTGTTGGCGGTCAGCGAGTCGGCCGTGGTGTCGCCGAGCGTCGTGCGCGAGGCGTACGGATAGCCGTTCGTCGTCGTGTAGGCGTCGACGATCCACTGGATGCGGCCGTCCACCACCGCCGGGTAGGCGTCGCCGTCGATGGTCAGCCAGGGGGCGACCGCCTCGACGCGCTCCTTGGGCGTGCGGTTGTACAGGATGCGCGAACCGTCGCCGATCGCCCCGGAGTAGAGGATCTGCGGCTCGCTGAACGCGGCCGCGTACGCCGCCCGGTTGATCGGGTTGGACAGGTCGACGCCGCCGTCGCCCTTGTAGCTGAACGTCTTCTCCCCGGTGTCGTCGGAGTAGTCGATCTCCTTCTGGGGACCGCCGACGATCGAGTAGGTGGTGGTCTTCTCGCCGTAGTAGACCCGCTGCTCGTACGTCCCGAGGTCACCCTCGGACGGCAGGTTGGACTCGGTGAAGACCGGGCGCCCCTCGGAGTCGACCTGGGTGCCCTTCGCCGCGACCACGCCGTAACCGTGGGTGTAGCGGAAGTGGTTGTTGATCCAGTTCTTCTTCGGGATGCCCGCCAGGTTCAGCTCGCGCAGGCCGATGACCGTGTCCTGGTCCTTGCCGTCCTTGGCGTAGCGGTCGACGTCCAGGTTGGTCGGGAACGCGTAGTAGTTACGCATCTGTTGGAGCTGCTGGAAGGTCGGCGAGATGATGTTCGGGTCCATGATCCGGACGGACGCGGCGGCGTCCGCGTCGTCACGGAGCTTGGTCTTGTCCTTGGTCTCGCTCTTGCCCGGGTACTCGGCGACCTGGGTGCCCTCGATGCCATACGCGTCGCGCGTGGCCGCGAGGTTCTTCTCGACGTACGGCGCCTCCTTGGCCTGCTCGTTCGGCTGGACCTGGAACTTCTGGACCAGGGCCGGGTACAGGCCGCCGATGAGGATCGCGGAGAGCACCATCAGGCCGAAGCCGATCACGGGCAGCTGCCAGGTGCGCCGCCACAGGGTGGCGAAGAACAGCAGGGCGCAGATGACCGCGATGCAGAACAGGATCGTCTTGGCCGGCAGGTAGGCGTTGGCGTCGACGTACCTGAGGCCCGTCCAGTTGTCGGTCGCCTTGAAGTCGCTGGACTTCACCGCGAGGCCGTACCGGTCGAGCCAGTAGGCGACGGCCTTGAGGGCGACGAAGACGCCGAGGAGGACCGACAGGTGCCCGGTGGCGGCGGCCGTGGCACGCGCGCCGGGGCTGGTCACGCGGAGCCCGCCGTACAGGTAGTGGGTCAGGGCGGCGGCGATCACGGAGATGATCACGGCTGCGAAGCCGAAGCCGAGCAGGAACCGGTACCAGGGCAGGTCGAAGGCGTAGAAGGAGACGTCCAGCTTGAACTGGGGGTCCTTCTGCCCGAAGGGCACGCCGTTGACCCACATCAGCCAGGTGCGCCACTGACCGGACGCCGAGGCGCCGGCGATCAGGCCGACCAGTGCGGTGATGCCGAGCAGCAGCCACTTCTTGTACGGGGCGATGCCCATCCGGTACCGGTCGAGGTTCTGCTGCTCCATCGACATGGCGCTCAGCGGCGGGCGCAGGCGGTGGGCCAACCAGATGTTGAACCCAACGGCGAGCGCCATCAGCAGGCCGAAGACGAAGAAGAGCCCGATCTTGGTCCACAGGGTCGTCGTGAACACCGACGAGTAGTGGACCGACCGGTACCAGAGCCAGTCCGTCCAGAATCCCGCGAACATGGTGAACGCCATGGCGAGCACGGCGAGGACACCAAGTGTCAGCAGCAGGGTTCGGACACGCCGGGACGGGCGGCCCACTCTGATCCGCGGCCCCGTCGGGGGGCCTCCGCCGCGGTCCGGCATCTGGAAAGCCAAGGTGCGCACCTCGAAGTTCGCTGTTGATCCGTCAGGCCCTCGGGTTCGCGGGCCCCCCGTGCGCCCCCGTGATCGTGGGCCCACACTTATGCAACTTACTCATCGTTTACTCGGTTCCCGATTCGGGCCATGAACGAGGCAGGATTGTGACCATGTCCAACACCCCCATGGCAGCGAGCCCCCTCACCCGGGCCGTACTCGAGATCGACGAGTACGTCTCCGGACTGGGCTGGGACCAGCCCGCACGCCTCTTCGCACTTGTCGACACCGCACGACTGAGGGCCGACCAGCCCTCGCTCGCGGACCGGCTCGGTCTTCAGGAGGAGGCGGAGACCTCCGGCCTCACCCCGATCGAGCAGGACGAGATTCCAACGGGCCAGGCACTCGACGAGTTCCTGGGCACCATCGCCTGGCCCGACGCCGTGGTGGGCTGCGCGCTCGCCGTGGAGCGTCTGATGCTGCCCCCCTCCGCCGAGGCCCAGGTGCCGCAGGGGCTGAACGAGAAGAAGCTCGCCCAGTGGGTGGCGGAGCACCCCGACCGTCAGGAGGTCCGCATGACGGTCGCCGTGCTGCGCGACGGCTCCCGCGACTCGGCCCTGCGGCTGCGCGAGAAGGACACGGCCACGGAGGTCCTCACGGGATCCGACCTGGTGCCCGGTCTGGCCGAGGCCCTGACGGCGACCTTCGCGGAGTAGGAACGCGGGACGCCGGCCGCCGGGACGGCTGTGCGGGGGTCAGCCCTCCGTGCACTTCGGCAGGTCGGCGGTCTTCCCGGTACGGATGTCCTTCAGCGCGCCGAGGGCGTCGTCGATGGTGTCGACCTTCACGAGGGTCAGCCCGTCGGGGGTGTCCTCGGCCGCTGCCACGCAGTTGTCGGCCGGCGTCAGGAAGTACTGGGCGCCCTTGTCGTGCGCGCCGATGGTCTTCATGCCGATGCCGCCGATCGGGCCGACCTTGCCGTCGTCGTCGATCGTGCCGGTGCCGGCGACGAACTTGCCGCCGGTGAGGTCGCCCGGGGTGAGCTTGTCGTAGATGCCGAGGGCGAACATGAGTCCGGCACTCGGACCGCCGACGTCGGCCAGCTTGATGTCGATGTCGAACGGGAACGTGTGGTCGGTCCCGGCGGAGATGCCGACGATGGCACGCTTCTCGCCCCCGTCGTCGGAGGCCTCGGTGGTGAGGGTGACCTTCTGCGTCTTCGTCGCCGTCCGGCCCTCCTTCTCCGCGGCGGCCTGCTCCTTGGCGGGCACGACCGTGAAGACGGTGTCCTGTCCCGGCTCGTGCTTGGTCACCAGGTCGGCGACGTCCGCCGGCTTCTTGACCTCCGTGCCGTCCACGGCCTTAATCACGTCACCGGCGTGCAGCCTGCCCTGCGCCGGGGAGTCCTTGACGACGGTGGAGACGATCACCCAGGACTTCACCGGGATGTCGAGCGCCTCCAGGGCGGCGACCTTCGCGGTCTCCTGGGAGTGGCTGAACTCCTCCGCGTTCTCCTGGGTGGCCTCTTCCTCGGTCTTGCCGTCCGGGTAGAGGGTGTCGTGCGGCACCACGCTGTTGTCGTGCGCCAGCCAGCCGTAGACGGCCTCCACGAGGTTCATCTTGTACTCGGCGCTGGTGACCCGGACGGTGGTCATGTTCAGATGACCGCTGGCCTCGTACGTCTTGTGACCGGAGATCTGCAGCACCGGCTCGCCGTCGTGGTCCCCGAGGGTGTTCACCGTCGGCCCGGGAGACATCTCCGAGTAGGGCACGGGGATGAACACACCCGCGCACAGGAGCGCGATCAGCATCAGGGTGGAGGCGAGCATCGTCGCGGTGCGGCGTGGCATGGCACGACAGTACGGGACGCGGCTGTCGGAACACCGTCAGGGCGGCGTCCGTCAGGCGCCGGTGCGGGGCTTCTCCATGGCCTCGCGGAAACGGGCGTAACCGTCCAGCTCGGGACCGTCGCTCCGTGCCTTCCGGGTCCGGTTGGCCCAACTGCCCCACAGGCCCGCACCGACCGCGGCCACCAGCGGAATCAGCAACCAGGCAAGCGCCGCCATGCCGACCTCCCAACCCCATGAGTGTCCGCGACTGACTGATCAGCAGATTAACCATTCGCAGTGACAACGCTCACGCCGGGGGGTGGGTTACGCAACCCGGGCCGCGCGGGTGCCTCCCATGATCAGCAGGACCCCAGGCCCCGTGATCAGCAGGCCCCGACCCACTCCTCGGTGCCGTCCGAGAAGGTCTGGTGCTTCCAGATGGGCACCTCGTGCTTGAGGTCGTCGATGAGCTTGCGGCAGGCGTCGAAGGCCTCGCCCCGGTGCGGGCAGGACACCGCGACGACCACCGCGAGATCTCCGACCTCCAGGTCCCCCACCCGGTGCAGCGCGGCGAGCGCCCGCACGGGGTACTCCGCGACGACCTTCTCGGCGATCCGCCGCATCTCGGCCTCGGCACTCGGGTGGCACGAGTACCCGAGCCGGTCGACGTCGGTGCCCCCGTCGTGGTTGCGCACGGTCCCCACGAACAGCGCGGTGCCGCCGGACGCGTCGTCCCCGACCGCGCGGAAGACCTCGTCCACGGACAGGGGCGTCTCGCGGATGCCGATCAGCTTGACGGGGTCCGCTGCGGCCCGCTCACCGGGGTGGTCGTTCGTGGTTGCCATGCGTCCATCGTGCCCCACGGCGCGGACGGCGCGGAATAGCGTGATCGCCCGGCACGCGCGCGTACGGCGTTGGAGCCTCCTACAGAGCCCTCGGCCGTCCGACGGCCCCCGGCAGGCCGGAGCGGCCGGGGTTCCTCAGATGCGGCGCCGGGCCTTGCGCGCGCGGCGCACCACCGCGGCCGCGCCCAGCAGGGCGACCGTCGCTCCCGCGGCTCCCGCGGCCGTCGCGTCCTTGCGCCCGAGGCGCCGGCCGGCGACCGTGTGCCGCCCCGAGACCTCTTCGAGCAGTTCGGCGAGTACTTCCTCGTTCGTGTGCTTCGGCCGCCATCCGGCGTCGTGCAGCCGGCTGCCGCTGACGACCCACGGGTACATCGTGTACGCCAGGTCCCCGGCCGGGGAGGGCGTCAGGCCGATCCGGTGCAGCCGGGCCGCCGCGCCGAGCGCGACCGCGGAGGGCAGCTCCATGCGCCGGATGCCGCTGAGCTCCTCGACCTCCTCCTGCTCCAGCCAGCCGTCGCACCCGACGGCCAGCTCACCGTCGGCCTTCTCCAGGACGGCGTACTCCAGGGCGCTGCACAGGTCGTCGACGTGGCAGAACTGCCAGGCCGGCCGCGATCCGGCCACCACGAGCAGCCGGGGCGACTCGAAGTACCTGGTCAGCGCGGTGTCCATGCCGCCGACCAGGACGGCGGGCCGCACGACCGTCACGTTGAGACCGGGATGCGCCCGCGGCGCGCGCCGGGCGAGCCGCTCGATCTCCAGGAGGTCCCCGACGCCCGTGGCCTCGGCCGTGGCACGCAGCTCGGCGTCCTCCGACAGCGGCAGCTCGTTGTCGGGGAGGGCCCCGTAGACCATCGCGGAGGTGCACAGCACGACCCGGCGCACGCCGGCCGCCGCGGCGGCGGTCAGGACGGTCTGCGTCCCCCGTACGTTGTAAGCCGTCCGGGCGGCCGCGTCGGTCTCCAGGTCGAGGTCGAGCGCGAGGTGCACCACCACGTCCGCGCCTCGCAGCTTCTCGGCGATGGCCGGGTCCCGTACGTCCAGGATGTGCCACTGCGCCGTCTCGCACCCGCCGCGCCGTTCGTCCATGGCCACGACCTGTCTGACCTCGTCGGACGCGGTGAGCCGCTCGGTGAGCAGCGCTCCCACCCCGGACGCGGCACCGGTGACCGCCACGACGGGTCCGCGCGCGCCGGAGCGGGAGGAACTGGTTGACTGGTTTCGCGCTGCGCGAACCTGCGGATCTGGGGAACTCACCGGGCGTCTCCAGAGGTTGTCTTCAGTACGAGCGCGAGCGACGCGTGCGTACCAGGTGGCATCCATCCTGCCGCAGGCCGTCAGTCGGCGAAGCACCGAGGCCCGATCGGCTTCGGGTGTCTACGCTGGGTGGTGAAGTCGGGCAGCCGTGCCGCCGGAAAGAACCGGCGGCCCTACCAGCCGAGGAACCCCGTGAGTGACACCCCATTCGGATTCGGCCTTCCGCCGGAGGAGCCGGACGACGGCGACGAGGGCAAGAAGAAGGACCAGCAGAGCGGCGGTGGTCAGGGACCGGCCAACCCGTTCGGGTTCGGGATGTCCGGAGCCGGAGGCCTGGGCGGCCCCGGTGCGGACAACCCGTTCGCTGCCATGTTCGGTTCCATGAACCCCAACGACCTGGGCGCCGCGTTCCAGCAGCTGGGCCAGATGCTCTCCTACGAGGGCGGCCCGGTGAACTGGGACATGGCCAAGCAGATCGCCCGCCAGACGGTCTCCCAGGGGACACCGGACGGCCGCAAGGACGCCAGCGTCGGCCCCGCCGAGCGCAATGCCGTCCAGGAGGCGGTGCGCCTGGCCGACCTGTGGCTGGACGACGCGACCGCCCTGCCCTCGGGCGCGGGCACCGCCGTGGCCTGGAGCCGCGCGGAGTGGGTCGAGGCGACCCTGCCCGCCTGGCGCGAGCTGGTCGACCCGGTCGCCGAGCGCGTCGGCAACGCCATGGGCGACGTGCTGCCGGAGGAGATGCAGGCCATGGCCGGCCCGCTGATCGGCATGATGCGGTCCATGGGCGGCGCCATGTTCGGCACGCAGATCGGTCAGGCCGTCGGCGTGCTCGCCGGCGAGGTCGTCGGCTCGACCGACGTCGGCCTGCCGCTCGGCCCGGCCGGCAAGGCCGCGCTGCTGCCGGCGAACGTCGAGTCGTTCGGCAAGGACCTCGGCGTTCCGCAGGAGGAGGTGCGGCTGTACCTGGCCCTGCGCGAGGCCGCCCACCAGCGTCTCTTCGCCCACGTGCCGTGGCTGCGCTCGCACCTGTTCGGCGCCGTGGACGGGTACGCCCGCGGCATCAAGGTCGACACGGCCAAGCTCGAGGACGTGGTCGGCCAGTTCGACCCGCAGAACCCCGAGCAGCTGCAGGAAGCTCTCCAGCAGGGCATGTTCCAGCCGGAGGACACCCCGGAGCAGAAGGCGGCCCTGGCCCGTCTGGAGACGGCCCTGGCGCTCGTCGAGGGCTGGGTGGACGCGGTGGTGCACACCGCCGCCAAGCCGCGTCTGTCCTCCGCCGACGCGCTGCGCGAGACGCTGCGCCGCCGTCGCGCCTCGGGCGGTCCCGCGGAGCAGACCTTCGCCACGCTGATCGGCCTGGAGCTGCGTCCGCGCCGGCTGCGCGACGCCTCCCGCCTGTGGGCGTCCCTGACGGACGCGCGCGGTGTCGACGGCCGGGACGGTCTGTGGGCCCACCCGGACATGCTGCCGACCGCGACCGACCTGGACGACCCGGACGGCTTCGTCCACCGTGAGCAGCTCGACTTCTCCGAGCTGGACAAGATGCTCGGCGAGGCGGCGGGCAAGCCCGACCTGAAGAAGAAGGACGACCGGAAGAAGGACGAGGGCGCCCGGGGCGAGCACCGGTCCGACGGCCGGGACGAGCCCGAGGGCGACGACGGCGAGTGAGCCTCCACGACGACGCGGTCCTGGTCCTGAAGGAGTACGAGGGCCAGGACGGGTTGCGCCAGCTCTACCTGGACCACCTCGCGGCGCACCCGGACGGGATGTGGAAGGGCTGCGCCGACGGGCACGTCACGGCGAGCGCCCTGGTGATCGACCCCGCGCGCGAGCGGGTCCTGCTCACCCTGCACAGGAAGCTGCGCATGTGGTTGCAGATGGGCGGGCACTGCGAACCGGTCGACGACAGGCTGGCCCGTGCCGCCCTGCGCGAGGGCACGGAGGAGTCGGGCATCGCGGGACTGACGCTGCTGCCGGGCGGCCCCGTGCGGCTGGACCGGCACCACACGCCCTGCGCCTGGCACCTGGACGTCCAGTACGCCGCCCTGCCTCCCGAGGGGGCCGTGGAGGCGATCAGCGACGAGTCGCTCGACCTGCGCTGGTTCGCGTACACCGAGGTCGCGGACGTGGCCGACCAGTCGGTCGTACGCCTGCTGGAGGCGACCCGCGCCCGCCTGTGACCCGCGAAGGGGTGACCGCTCTCGCGGTCACCCCGTGCCGGACGGTGGCCGTCGGCTCCGGGCGCCGGTCAGCTCCAGACGTTGCCCTGGTTCTGGCCGCGCGCGCCCTGCTGGCCCATGCCGTACTGGGCGGCGAGACCCGAGCCGATCTGCGCGTTCTGCGGCGGCAGCAGCTCACTGGGCTGCACGAGCGCGAATCCGCTGCCCATGAAGCTCAGCTCCCAGCCCTCGCCGGTGCTGCCGCGGCGTCGCCACACCCCGGAGGAGTGCGTCTGGGCCTGCATCTGCACGCGCAGGCCGGTGGACCAGGCGACGATCGCGTCGGCGTCGCAGTTGACGTACTTGTCGGGCGTCACCTGCATGAACAGGGGAGAGCCCGAGGTCATCAGGGCGACCTTGCCCCGGCCGGTGATGTTGAGCTGGTACTTCCCCGAGCCGGAGATGCCGTAGAGGCTGTCCACGGCGATGACCTCGTGGTGCAGGGACGAGTCCATCGCGAGTACGTAGCTGCTGTCGACGGTGAGGCCGTCCTGGTCGACGTCCACCACGTGCACGCACTGGGCGAGGTTGGCGAAGTAGACCGTGCCCTGCCCGTGGCAGCGCATCAGGTCCAGGCCCTCGCCGGTGTGCGCCCGCGCGCGTGACTGGTTGTTGCTCTGGTACTCGGCGTCGAACTCGACCATCCCCTGGTAGGCGACCATCGTGCCCTTGCGGGCGAGCACGTCGTCGTGTCCGGTCAGGGCGACGCGGAGCATGTGCTTGTTCTGCAGGCTCCAGGCTTCCTGGGTCTGCTGGTCGTTGTAGGCGAAAAGCGGGCTCTGCATGATTCTGGCTCCCCCTCAGCCCCGGACCCGGAGGCGGTCGGTGCTGTCCTCACTGGGCTGGACGACGACGATGCCCTGACCGGAGAAGGCCATCTGGAAGGCCTCGCCGCTGCCGCGTCCGATCAGCGACTGCGCCTTGAAGCTGCGCTTGCCCTTCACCTTCAGGTTCGGGGACCAGGCGACGAGTGCGTCGGGGTCGACGTAGGTCTCGTCCTCGCCACCGCCGCAGTCGACCACGATCGGCTTGCCCCGGGAGGTGAGCGCGACCCAGCCCTGTCCGGAGATCTTGGTGTTCCACAGGCCCTGCCCGGCGAACTTCGCCAGGCCCTTGACCCGCTCCACCCCCCAGGTGAGGTGGGCGTCGAAGGCGAGCAGGTTGGTGGCGTTGACGGAGATCCCGTCGCCGTTGAGGTTGATGACGACGACGTTGGCGCCGTAGTCGGCGAGGTAGAGCAGCCCGTCGCCGGAGCACTTCATCAGGGGCGCGCCCTCGCCGGTCATCCAGTCCTTGGCGATCTGGCGCACGGCCGGCGGGTTGGGCTCGTACTGGACGAAGCCCTCGTAGGCGACCATCGAGCCCACGCGCGCGAAGAGGTCGCTTCCGGTCTGCATGGCGACCTTCAGCATGTGGTTGCCGTGGTTCTCCATGCGGGCGGCGACGGGTGCGGGAGCGTAGCCCGCGAGCGGCTGGTTCATGTCGGGCTCTCCCTCAGATCTCGTACGGCTGGACGACGACGAAGCTGCCGGGCGCCGCCCGGAACTGCAGGTTGACGCTCTCGCCCGTGTCGCCCGCGTAGGAGTTGCGGCGCATGCGCACCTGGCTGGAGACGACGACCTGGGCTGCGGCGGACCAGGCGACCACGGCGTTGCAGTCGGCGAAGGTGGTGGGCGTGACCGGCAGCACCACGGGCACCCCGCGGGTCTTGACGACGATCGTGCCGGTGCCCTGGAACTGCATCGTGAACAGCGCACCGCCGGGAATCCCGTGCCCCTCGATGCGGCGCACCTCGTACTGGAGGCTCTCGTCGAAGGCCAGGACATTCTCCGCGGAGACGCACACGGCGTCGCCCTGGAGCTCGATGGGGTGCAGCATCGCGGAGTTGTCCGCGAGGAAGACCTGCCCCTTGCCGGTGCAGCGCATCAGCTGCATCTCCTGGCCGGTCGCGTTGCCCACGACCCGGCCGGCGAACCCGGCGCCCTTGTAGCTGAAGTCGACCTTGCCCTGGTAGAGCACCATGCTGCCCTGCCGGGCGAGCACGGGCAGGCCCTCGGCTCCGAGGTCGACGCGGACCAGCTTCTTGTTCTGCTGTGTCCAGCGCTGCCCGGCCGCGGTCTCCCGGTACTGCTGGAGCGCCGCGGTCACACCGGCGCCCTGCGGTGCGCCCTGGGGCACGCCCTGAGGGGGCTGCTGGCCGTAGCCGGGGGGCGGCGTCGGCTGGCCGTAGCCCGGAGGCGGGGTGGGCTGGCCGTAGCCGGGCGGCGGGGGCGGGGCCTGGGGGGCCTGGGGCCGGCCGTAACCGGGGGGCGGCGGGGCGGTCTGGCCGGGCACCTGGCCGTACGGCGCGTGCTGGGCGGGTCCGCCCGGCTGGCCGTACGGCGCGGGTGCGGGGGACGGCGGCGGCACCGGGGCGCCGCCGGGCGGCGTGTGCATCGGCGCCACGATGGTCTGCGCGGCGTGCACGTCCGGACCGGGCGCGGGGGCGGGAGCCGGAGCGGGCGGCGGCGCGGCGGGAGGGGCGAAACCCTGGGCGGCGGGCGGCGGAGCGGGGGCGGCGGGCGCACCGAAGGACGGCGGCGCCGAGGCCTGGGCGGGCGGGGCGAAGCCCGGTGCGGCGCCGGTCTGCAGCTGCGGTGCCTGCTGCGGGGCGGGCGCCTCTTCCTCGGCCACCTCACCGCCGAAGTTCCTCAGCAGTGCGTCGAGACCGCCGTCGAAACCCTGCCCGACGGCGGCGAACCGCCACACGTCCTTCAGGTAGAAGTCGCCCAGCATCACGGCACGCTCGGTGGAGAACTCCGAACCGCTGAACGGGTACCGGGCCACCTCCTCGCCGCCCGCGACGATCCGGATGTACCCGGGTCCCACCTGCGACATCTGTCCCGCGCCGTCGATCGTCGCGGTGAAGGACAGCTTCTGGATCTGCTGGGGGATCTTGTCGAGGGTGACCCGGAAGGACTCCGTGTCACCCGCCTGCGCACCCAGGAGCTGGATGGACTCCTCGGGGGTCTTCGGTTGGTTGAAGAACACGAAGTACCGGTCGTCCGACAACCGCTCGTCGGCGTCGAGGCCGAAGCAGCTGATGTCGAAGCTCAGCCCGGGGCCGGAGATCTGCACGCCTACGTACAGATCCGTGCCCGCGGTGAGGTCACTGATCCTGGCCTTGTGGCCGCGTTGGAATTCCCTGGCCATGCGTTACGACCGTCCCCCATCCGAATGCGAGTGCGTCGCGACAGGCTAACGGCAAACACCGACACCGGAGACAGCCGGTACAGAGCCGGTACGAAACCCGTGCGGGGCCGTGGCGGGCTCCCCGCCGGGTCCGCGCGCTACTCGTTGCGGGCGCCGGGTACGTGCGGCAGCCGGTCCGCGGCGACCACGCCCTCCAGGTAGCCCCTGGCGCGCTCGGTGCGCGGATAGGCCTCCAGAAGCCGCCAGAACCGTGGCCCGTGCCCGGGGACCAGCAGGTGCGCGAGCTCGTGCAGGAGGACGTAGTCGACGACGTACTCGGGCATGCCCTGGAGGCGGTGCGACAGCCGGATGCTCCCCTCGGACGGGGTGCACGAGCCCCAGCGGGTGTTCTGGTTGGTGACCCAGCGGACCGAGGCGGGCCGGGCCCGGCCCTCGAAGTACTGCCCCGACAGGCGCTCCGCGCGCTCGGCCAGCTCGGCGTCGCCGAGGACGCGCTTGCTCTCCTGCGCGGCCAGCTTGTCCAGCATGACGCTCACCCAGCGCCGCTCCTCCGCCTCGGACATCCGGGCGGGGATCAGCACGACGGTCCGGTCGCCCTCGCGGTACGCGGATACCGTCCGGCGTCGCCGGGTGCTCCTGCGCACCTCGATCGCGCTCGCACCCGAGCCGCTCGGCGGCGGATTCGTGGGTGTGCGCGGGTGCGCCCCGGCACGGTGCAGTGGGTCGGCGGACACGCCACGACGTTACCCGCTGCACACGGTGAAGTCCCGGCTCCGGGACGCTTCGGTGCCGATCCGCCACCCGTCCTGCCGGAGGTGCGGCGATTCGTACGACGAATACCCACCGCCTGTGGACAACTTTCGACGCCCTTTCGCGGATCCGGGCATGCTGGCACTCGCCGCCGGATTCACGACCGCCGGCGAGTCCCGACCGACCGACGAAGAACCGCGAAGCCCGCAAGACGCTGGAAAGACACTGGAAGACATACGGGGGACCTGCCATGCATCCGATGGTCAAGCCCGCGCTCAGGCGCGGCTGGCGCGATCTGAACACCGTGCAGTTCGGCATGACACCGGCGCACGCGCTGACGCTGGCCCCGGTGGACACGGCGACGGGCAGCTTCCTCGAACTGCTCAACGGCACCCGTGGCCCCGCCCTCCTGCGCGAGGCGGGACACCGCATGGACCTGCCGGAAGGACACGTGGACCGGGTCGTGGAGCGCATGGCGCGGGCCGGCCTCCTCGACGACTCCCGGGGCGGCGGGCCGGCCGCCGACGCCCTGCGGGAAAAGAAGGAGGTTCTCGACCGGCTCCGTCCCGACCTGGCCTCCCTGTCCCTGACCACCTCGGAGCCGGGCGGCGCGATGAGACACCTGGCGGCCCGAAGCGCCCAGCGGGTGGCCGTGCGGGGCGCGGGACGGGTGGGCGCGGTGCTGGCCGGTGTGCTGTCGGGCGCGGGCGTCGGCGAGATCGACGTGCGCGACGGCGGCCGCGTCGAACCGTGGGACGTCGCACCGGGCGGCCTGCCCGCCGAGTCGGTCGGCGACCGCCGTGACGAGAGCGCCCGTCGGGTCGTCCGCCGGGCCGCTCCCGACCGGCCGTCGCGCCGGAGCCCGGCGACCCCGCCCGTGGAGGACGTCCCGGGCTTCTCGGTGGTGATCCTCACTCCGCGCGACGACGTGGCGGTGCACGCACCCGACCCCGCCGCCGCGGAACCCCTCATGGCCTCGGGCACGCCCCACCTGTACGCCGGTGTCGTGGAGGGCACCGGTGTCGTCGGCCCGCTCGTCCTGCCCGGTGAGACGGGGTGCGCCGGCTGCCTGCACGCCGACCGCACCGACCGTGACCCGGCCTGGCCGCGGCTGGTGGCGCAGTGGCGCTCCGGCCGGCAGCGTCGCGTGCCGCCCTGCGACCTCACGCTCGCGACGACCGTCGCGGGGTTCGCGGCGGCTCAGGCGCTCGCCTTCCTGGACGGCCGGACGCCGTCGGGCACCGGTGCTCGCTGGGAGGTCTCGCTGCCCGGACTGTGCTGGCAGCTGCGGCCGGTCCGGGCGCACCCGGCCTGCCCCTGCGAGGCCGCCGGAAAAGGTAAGCAGGAACACATCCCCGAGGACGGGGGGTGGCGCGCGACAATGGCTGGGCAAGGGCCGTCAGCGGAAGTACGCCACGAGGCAGAACCGGCGCGGCCGGCTGGGACTTGGAGGACGCATGTCTGATCTTCCGCGCAAGGCGGTCACCCGGACCGCCAAGCTCGCCGCGCTCCCGCTCGGCTTCGCCGGGCGGGCCACCTGGGGGCTCGGCAAGCGAATCGTGGGCGAGTCCGCGGAGATCGTCGGCCAGCAGCTGCAGCAGCGCACCGCGGAGCAGCTGTTCAAGGTGCTGGGCGAGCTCAAGGGCGGGGCGATGAAGTTCGGGCAGGCCCTGTCCGTCTTCGAGTCCGCACTGCCCGAGGAGGTCGCCGGCCCCTACCGGGCAGCGCTGACCAAGCTGCAGGAGGCGGCGCCGCCGATGCCGACGCGCACGGTGCACTCCGTGCTCGCGCAGCGGCTCGGCGAGGACTGGCAGGAGCTGTTCCTGGAATTCGAGGACAAGCCCTCCGCGGCCGCCTCGATCGGCCAGGTGCACCGCGGGGTGTGGCACGACGGCCGCGAAGTGGCGGTCAAGGTGCAGTATCCGGGTGCCGGTGAGGCGCTGCTGTCCGACCTGAACCAGCTCAGCCGCTTCGCCCGACTGCTCGGTCCGCTGGTCCCCGGCATGGACATCAAGCCGCTGATCACGGAGCTGAAGGACCGGGTCTCGGAGGAGCTGGACTACGACCTGGAGGCCGACGCCCAGCGGACCCACGCCGAGGTCTTCGCCGGCGACCCGGACATCGTGGTGCCGGACGTCGTCCACCAGTGCGAACAGGTGCTGATCACCGAGTGGATCGACGGCATCCCGATGTCGGAGATCATCTCGAAGGGCACGCAGGAGCAGCGGGACCGGGCCGGCCAGCTGCTGGCCCACTTCCTCTTCTCGGGCCCGGCGCGCACCGGCCTCCTGCACGCCGACCCGCACCCCGGCAACTTCCGCCTGCTGCCCGGCGGACCCCTGTGCGAGGACGACTGGCGTCTGGGCGTGCTGGACTTCGGCACGGTCGACCGCCTCCCGGGCGGCCTGCCGGAGCCCATCGGCGAGGCCTTGCGCATGACGCTGGACGGCGATGCGGAAGCCGTCTACGAGATGCTCCGGACGGAGGGCTTCGTCAAAGAGTCGATAGAGCTGGACCCCGACGCCGTTCTCGACTACCTCCTGCCCATCATCGAGCCGGCCAGGGCCGACGCGTTCACCTTCACCCGCGGCTGGATGCGGAGTCAGGCCGCCCGCATCGGTGACCCCCGCTCCCCGGCGTACCAGCTGGCCAAGCAGCTCAACCTGCCGCCGGCGTACCTGCTGATCCACCGCGTCACGCTGAGCACCATCGGGGTGCTGTGCCAGCTGGGGGCCACGGTCCGGCTGCGCGACGAGCTGGAGGAATGGCTGGTGGGCTTCGCCGTCGAGGACGAGACCCGGGAAGCGGCCGAGGAAGCGGGCCGGGAGGGCGGCGAAGAGGGCGAGGACGCGTACGAGGTGGAGGAGACGGCCGCGGAGGCCTGATCCACCGGAGCCGAACGCACGGGGGGCCGGTCCGTTCGAACGGACCGGCCCCCGGGTGCCGAGTTTCGTCCCCCGTCGGGAGACCACCGCTTCCGGTGTGGCGACTACTGCATGACCGCCATGGCCAGCGCACGCCGAGCACGCTTCGAGGCGCGCTCCGCCCGTCGCTGCATCCGGCGAGCGGCCACCAGGCGCAGCGCCCGGCGTTCCTGCTCGGCCTCGTGCAGACGGTCGTGCATATGCGCACGTGCCAGGGCTTCTGGGATGAGTTGCATCTCACGGGTCCTGTTCTGGCGCGAGTCCTTCGCGCCGGTGGTGGTGAAGTCTTCAGGCGCGGAGCCTGCGATGTCGTGGGTGGACGGCTTCATCGGGGCCTGCTTCTGGGGGTCGTACGTCAGGGGACGGTCGATCGTGCCTGCGGTGTTCATGCCGAAACCGGGTTCTTGCGCGGGCGGCCGCGGGGCCGCTTCCGGGCTACGACGACACCCTGGACGAACAGCTCCCCACCCCAGACACCCCAGGGCTCACGCCGCTCCTTGGCACCGGCGAGGCAGGCCTCGACCAGCGGGCAGGTACGGCAGAGGGACTTGGCGTACTCGACGTCCGCCGGCGACTCGGCGAAGAAGACCTCCGGGTCGTAGGAGCGGCAGGGAACGGGCACACCCAGGTTCTCGATGGCGTCGTCGAGCGCGGTGAGCGCGGTGAGCGGGGTCAAGGTGGAGTCCTCCGTGGAACAGGGCTTGGGGATCGAGTCGGAAGGCGGTACGGACGGGGCGTGCGCTTCGAGTTGCACGAGTGGTCTTCCTCGTCTGGTCGTTCCGGCCGGTTGGCCGGGGGGCGGCTTGGTACCGGGTTCTTTTCTTGTCCCGAGGCTCCTTCGTGCTGTCGCCCCCGTTCAGGGGCAAACAGAAGGGCCGCGGATCCCGGGTGGGGTTCCGCGGCCCTGAAGGCGCCGGCCTGATCGACGATCAGGCTGGATCACTCCAGGGTTCTGGCCCACGGAAGGCCCACATCAGGTGGTGCTGCGTCGTCTGCTTCCGGAATCCGGCACCGGTCGCGGTAAAGGCATAGGCCTGAGCCTGCGCCGCTACTGCTGCTTCCAGTGCCTTGGTCGGTCGCTCATTGCGCTCACGGACGGGAAGGCCCGCAGGAGCAGCGGCGGCGGCAGCCGGACGCACGGCACGAATGCCGGACAGACCGGTGCCGGGGAGAGAAGCGCCGAGCATGCACAGGGAGACGGCCGAGCGATCGGTCATTTTGGCGGTGGAGCTGACGACGAAGCTGGTCTCGATGCTGATCACTGGGCTCGCCTCCTCTCGGCGTCTCGGGGGACTGGGACGAACCAGTCCGCGGATATGCAAGTACAGCACGGATTCAGGGCCTCCGGGAAGGCCGCTGTTCCCGTGACCAAGAACCTATGGGGATTCCCGGGGCATGCGCAAACTATTTTTTCGACGAGTTCGCATCAGTCGTCCTCGTCAAGCCCCACTCCCTCCTGGCCTGCACAGATGGCCAGCACGTCGGCTCCGTAGCGATTCAGCTTGCGCGCCCCGACTCCCGGGATCCGGGCCAGTTCCCGCTCGTCGTCCGGGACGGACTCGGCGATCGCCATCAGAGTCTTGTCGGTGAAGACGCAGAACGCGGGCTGCCCACTGCGTTCCGCCTGCACCGCCCGCCACTCGCGCAGCCGCTCGTAGACACCTTCGTCCATGTCGGACGGGCAGCCCTCGCAGCGCATCAGCTTCATCTCGCCCGCGTCGGTGAGCGTGCGCCCGCAGACCCGGCAGCGGGCCGGCGTCCGCCGGGTCCGTCTCGGCGCGGCGACCGCGGCACCACCACCGCTCGGGAAGCCGCGCTCCACCCCTCCGGCGCCCTGGGCGGCCACTCGTCCGCCGGCCGTGCCCGAGCCGGGCCGCAGCCCCTTCAGGAAGCGGCTGGGCCGGCGGCTCGGTCTGCCACCGGGCGACCGGGCCAGCGCCCAGGACAGGTGCAGGCGTTCACGCGCGCGGGTGACACCGACGTAGAGGAGGCGACGCTCCTCCTCGACCTGCTCGTCGGTCTTTGCGTAGGTGATCGGCATCATGCCCTCGGCGACACCGACCAGGAACACGACGTCCCACTCCAGGCCCTTGGCCGAGTGCAGGGAGGCGAGGGTGACGCCCTGCACCGTCGGGGCGTGCTGGGCGCCCGCCCGCTCGTCGAGCTCCACGACGAGATCGCCCAGCGTGGCTCCGGCTCTGGCGGCGGCGAAGTCCTGGGCCAGACTGACCAGGGCGGCCAGCGACTCCCAACGCTCGCGGACGGCACCCGACCCGGCCGGCGGTTCCGTCGTCCAGCCCTCCCCGGACAGCACCGCGCGCACCTGCGAGGGCAGGTCGACGACGTCGTCGAGGAGCGAGTCGTTGCCCCCGAACCGGGCCGCGGCCCGCAGGGCACTGCCGGCCTTGCGCACCTCGGGCCGGTCGAAGAAGCGCTCCGCGCCCCGCAGCTGGTACGGGACCCCGGCGTCGGCGAGCGCCTGCTCATAGGTCTCCGACTGGGAATTGGTACGGAACAGGACCGCGATCTCGGCGGCCGGGACGCCCGAGTCGATGAGCTCGCGGATACGGCGGGCCGCGCCCTCGGCCTCGGCCGGTTCGTCGGTGTACTCGGTGTAGACGGGCTCGGTGCCCGCGGGGCGCTGGGAGACCAGCTCCAGGCGGTGATCGGCGGCCCGGCCCCGGGCCTGGGCGAGCAGTCCGTTGGCGAGGTGGACGACCTGGGGGGTCGACCGGTAGTCGCGGACCAGCTTGACGACGGTGGCGCCGGGATGGCGGCTGCGGAAGTCGAGCAGGTGGTCGGGGGTTGCTCCCGTGAACGAATAGATGGTCTGGCTGGCGTCGCCGACCACGCACAGGTCGTCGCGGTCGCCGAGCCACAGCTCCAGCAGCCGCTGCTGGAGGGGGCTGACGTCCTGGTACTCGTCGACCACGAAGTGCTGGTACTGGGCGCGGACCTGCTCGGCCACGTCGTGCCGGTCCTGGAGAACGGCCACCGTCAGCAGCAGCACGTCCTCGAAGTCGATGACGGAGCGGGCGCGCTTGAGGTCCTCGTAGGCCGCGTACAGCTGCGCGATCTCCGCCGGGTCCCGGGGAGCCTCACGGCCGGCCTTGGCCGCCGCCGGGGCGTAGTCGGCGGGGACGGTCTGGGTCACCTTGGACCACTCGATCTCCGCGGTGACGTCCCGTAGCTCGCCCCGGTCGAGGCGGATGCGGCAGGCGGCGGCCGCGTCGGCGACGAGCTGGATCTTGCGGTCCACGAGCCTCGGCAGGGAGCCGCCGATCGCTTTCGGCCAGAAGTACTGCAGCTGCCGCAGCGCCGCCGAGTGGAAGGTGCGGGCCTGCACACCGGAGGCCCCGAGCTGGCGCAGACGGCCGCGCATCTCCCCGGCGGCGCGGTTGGTGAAGGTGACGGCGAGCACGCTGGAGGGCTGGAGGATGCCGGCGCGCACCCCGTAGGCGATGCGGTGGGTGATCGCCCTGGTCTTGCCCGTACCGGCTCCCGCCAGCACGCACACCGGACCGCGCAGGGCGGTCGCCACCTCGCGCTGCTCAGGGTCGAGCCCTTCGAGCACCGCGTCGGCCGAGTCCGGTACCTGCGGGAAGAGGGTGGAGTGCGTTGCTGCTGTCACACCGCCATGCTGCCAGGTCTCGCGAGACGGGTGAGCCGGTTGTCCACAGGCACGGTCCGACAGTCGTACTGATGCGACGGGCGTCACGCATCGGGAATGGCGGCGCCGTCCCGGACGTTCCCCTCCTGCGACCTCATCCCCGGGCCGCCGCTTTCCCCGAGTCGCCGAAGGAGCACGAGAGACATGCCGGGCACTGTGACGATGTACAGCACCACGTGGTGCGGCTACTGCCGTCGGCTGAAGAGCCAGATGGACCGCGAGGGCATCGCGTACACCGAGGTCAACATCGAGCAGGACCCGGAGTCCGCCGCGTTCGTGGAGAAGGCGAATGACGGGAACCAGACGGTCCCGACCGTGCTGTTCCCCGACGGTTCGACGCTCACGAACCCGTCGCTCGCGCAGGTGAAGCAGAAGATCGGCGCATAGCGGGCCGGCCGGGATCCGGCCGCCGCAGCAGTCGTGAGAGGGGCGGTCCTCCCCGCAGCGGGAGGGCCGCCCCTCTCGTGACGACGGGGGTCAGAAGGCGCTGCGGGTCGGCAGCGGCTTGCCGTACCAGAGCTCGATGAGGCGCGCCGCGATCGAGATCCCGTAGGGCGGGAGCACCTCGCCCGACTCGAAGGCGGCGCCCAGCTCCTCGCGGGAGAACCAGCGGGCCTCGTGGATCTCGTCGCCGTCCACGTCGATCTCGGTCGAGGTGGCGTGGGCCATGAAGCCCAGCATCAGGCTGGACGGGAAGGGCCACGGCTGGCTCGCGACGTACTCGACCGGGCCGACGGTGACGCCGACCTCCTCCTGGACCTCGCGGCGCACCGACTGCTCGATGGACTCGCCGGGCTCCACGAAGCCGGCGAGGGTCGAGAAGCGGCCCTCGGGCCAGTGCATCTGGCGGCCGAGCAGCAGCCGGTCCGCGTCGTCCGTGACCGCCATGATCACGGCGGGGTCGGTGCGCGGGTAGTGCTCCGCGCCGCAGGCCGGGCAGCGGCGGATGTGCCCGGCGGCGGCGATGACGGTGCGCTCGCCGCAGCGGGAGCAGAACCGGTGCAGGCGCTGCCAGTTCTCCAGCGCGACGGCGTGGGCCATCAGTCCGGCGTCGCGGTCCGACAGCAGCAGGCCGGCCTCGCGCAGGCCCGCGGGGCGCGCGGACTGGTCCATGCGGCCGGGCAGGGAGTCCTTCTGGAGGGCGAAGTAACTGGTGCCGTCGTCGTCGGTGCCCAGGAAGTAGCGGTGGGCCTCGGTGAGCGGGGCCTCGAAGGAGGGGGTCATGACGAGTTCGGTGGCCCCGTCGGGGGTCTCGTCGATGAGGACCTGACCGCCGGAGACGACGAAGCAGCGCGTCGAGGGGTGGCTCCATGCCGCCGCGAGCCAGGCCTCGTCGAGGCGGTGGTGGGCGGCGCGGTCGATGCCGCTGGGGGCGGCGAGCGAGATGGGACGGTCGGCGGTGTGGTCGGTCCAGGTGGTCACGGGTGCTTCCAACTCCCCCGGTGAGCGGTTCGGTTCGGCAGACGGGTTCAGCGGTTCGTAGGGCGGGCGGCGACCGGGTCCGGGAGGGCTCGGCGGTGCGGGCGGCCTTTCCAGTGTGCCGCGCGCGATGCAGGTCGGGTCCCGGACGGTGGGGGCGCTCAGGGGGCGTGACGCCAGTGCTCCGCCAGGTCGCCCCACAGGTGGGCGGAGGTCTCGACCCCTTTGAGGAGCAGGTCAAGTTCCACCTTCTCGTCCGGGGCGTGCCAGCCGTCGGACGGGACGGAGATGCCGAGGAACAGCACCGGGGCGTCCAGGACCTCCTGGAGGTCGGCCGCCGGTCCGGAGCCGCCCTCGCGGGTGAAGCGGATCTGTTTCCCGAAGGCTCGGCCCATGGCGCGGACCACGGATTGCAGCGCCGGGTGGTCCAGGGGGGTCAGGCAGGGGCGGGTGGCCGGGCGGAAGGCGATCTCGCAGCGGACGCCCGGGGGCACCTGCTCGGCGGTCCAGGCGCGGACGGCCTTCTCGACGTGGTCCGGGTCCTGGCCGGCCACCAGGCGGAAGGAGAGCTTCACCACGGCGGACGACGGGATGATCGTCTTGCTGCCCGGGCCCTGGTATCCGCCGCCGATGCCGTTGACCTCGGCGGTGGGGCGGGCCCAGATGCGTTCCAGGGTGGTGTGGCCGGCTTCGCCGTGGGTGGCGTGCGACTTGGCCGTGCGCAGCCACTGGCGCTCGTCGAAGGGCAGCTCGGCGAGCAGCTCGCGCTCCCGGTCGGTGAGTTCGATCACGCCGTCGTAGAAGCCGGGGATGGTCACGCGCGCGTGCTCGTCGTGCAGGGCCGCGACGAGACGGGCGACGGCGGTGGCCGGGTTGGGGACCGCGCCGCCGAAGGATCCCGAGTGGATGTCCTGGTCGGGTCCGTGCAGCCGGATCTCGCACTCGGCGAGCCCGCGCATGCCGGTGCAGACCGTGGGGGTGTCCTCGGACCACATGCCGGTGTCGGAGACGATCACGGCGTCGGCGGCGAGCCGCTCGGCGCGCTCCTCGACGAGGTCACGGAAGTGCGGGGAGCCGGATTCCTCCTCGCCCTCGATCAGCAGTTTGAGGTTCACCGCGGGGGCGGTGCGGCCGGTGGCGGCGAGGTGGGCGCGGACGCCGAGTGTGTGGAAGAACACCTGCCCCTTGTCGTCGGCGGCCCCGCGCGCGTAGAGGCGGTTGTGGCGGACGACGGGCTCGAAGGGGTCGCTGCTCCAGCCGTCCTCGCGGGCGGCGGGCTGTACGTCGTGGTGGCCGTAGACGAGGACCGTCGGGGCCTGGGGGTCTCCGGAGGGCCACTCGGCGAAGACCGCGGGGGCGCCGGGGGTCGGCCAGACCTCCGCGGTCGGGAAGCCGGTCTCCTTCAGCTTGGCGGCGAGCCAGTCGGCGCTGCGGCGCACGTCGGTCGCGTGGTCGGGCTGGGCCGACACGGACGGGATGCGCAGCCACTCGACGAGGTCGTCGAGGAAGGCGGTGCGGTGCTGTTCGATGTACGTGCGGACAGCGCTGACAGCATTGACGGCATTGTCAACGGGGTGGCTCATGCTTACGAGCCTATCGGCCCGCGCGGACACCCCGATCGTGCGGTTCGTCACCGACCTGCTCGGCGAGCAGCAGTCTCTCGAGTGCGGCGCGGTCCGGCAGTCCTTCGGGCCGTACGACCTCGCCGGTGCGTACGTAGAGGAAGGATGCCGTCACCGATTCGGGCGGTACGCGCTGCTGCTCGGCCCAGGCGATCCGGTAGAGCGCGAGCTGGAGCGGGTCTGCGGTGGTGACGCGGTTCGTCTTCCAGTCGACGATCTCGTACGTCGCCGTCGGGCCGTCCCCCTCCTTGTAGACAGCGTCGATGCGGCCGCGTACGACCCGGCCGGCCAGCGTGAGCTGGAAGGGCGCTTCCACGCGGAACGGTGTGCGGCGGGCGTACTCGGTGCGCTCGAAGGCGTCCTTGAGGAACTCCAGATCCTGCTCGTCGGCGATCTCGGCGTCGCCGCCGGGCAGCTCCTCCGGTTCCAGCAGGGGGAGCGTCAGCGGTTCGAAGCGGGTCTCGACCCAGGCGTGGAAGCGGGTGCCGCGGCGGGCGGCGGGCTGGGGCGGGCGGGGCATGGGGCGGGCCAGCTCCTGCGCGAAGCCGTCCGGGTCGGCGGCCAGGCTCAGCAGCTGGGAAGCGGTCAGCGACGCCGGCAGGGGCACTTCGGTGACGCTCTCGCGGGCGCGCAGGAGCTCGCCGGTGAGGGCGTCGAGGTCGCGGTCCCAGGAGGCGACCGTACGGGCTTCCTCCGGGGTGAGGCGTGCGGGGGCGGGGACCGGCGCGGGGCTCGGCGCCGCTGCCGGGGGCTGTGCGGGGGGCGGCGCCTGGTGGGGGACGGTGGGGCCGGCCTGCGGGACGGTGGGGCTCGTGTGCGCGGTGGGGCGGTCGGTGGTCCAGGTGTCCCAGTCGTCGGGTTCCACGGTCCAGTCGTCCGGGTCCGCTTCCTCGGGGAGTGGTGCCTCGTCGTCGTCCTCGGGGGGCGGTGGCCAGTCCGGGTCGTGGTGGGTCTCGGCCGGGACCGGGGCGCCTTCCGACCGGCCGGCGAGGGCGTCGAGGTGGGCGAGGACCGTCTCGGCGGCGGCCCGGCGCCGGGCGAGTGCCTCGTCGTCCAGGGGCAGGGGCCAGACCTCGTCGGCGGCCGCCCGGTGCAGGGCCGGGTTCTCCTCGTCCTCGGCCGGTTCGTCCGCCCAGGCCTCGATCTCGCCGTGTCCGGCCGCGCAGTGCTCGTACAGGGCCGTGAGGAAGTCGGACGGTCCGCGGGGCTTCTTCTGGCTGGGGCCCCACCAGTGGCCGGAGCCGAGGAGCAGGGAGCGGGGGCGGGTGAAGGTGACGTAGCCGAGGCGGAGCTCCTCGGTGTGCTGGTGGTCCTTCATGGCCTCGTGGAAGGCCTTCAGGCCCCGGGAGTCCCAGGACTCGACGTCGGGCAGGGTGTCGGCGTCGCCGCGCAGGCCGTGCGGCAGCACCTTGCCCTGGGAGGTCCACTTCTCGCGGCCCTGGCCGCTGGGGAAGGTGCCGGTGACGAGACCGGGTACGGCGACGACGTCCCACTCCAGGCCCTTGGACTTGTGCGCGGTGAGCACCTTGACGGTGTTCTCACCGCCGGGCAGCGCGTTGTCCAGGCCCTTCTCGTACTGGGCGGCGGTGCGCAGGAAACCCAGGAAGGCCAGCAGGGTGGCCTCGCCGTCGCCCGCGGCGAAGGACGCGGCGACGTCGAGGAAGTTCGACAGGGTCTCGCGGCGGCGGGCGGCGAGGGCGTGGGGGGACGCCGACAGCTCGACCTCCAGGCCGGTGACGGCGAGCACGCGGTGCAGGACGTCCATGAGCGGGTCGGACAGGGCCCGGCGCAGCTCGCGCAGTTCGGTGGCCAGCCGCGCGAACCGTACGCGCGCGTCCGGTGAGAAGGGCAGCCCGTCGTCGTCCCCGGTGCCGTCCAGCGGCGTCTCCAGGAAGGTGTCGAGGGCGTCGGCGAGCGATATCACCTCGGAGGGGTCGACCCCTTCGACGGCCTCGGCGAGCCTGCGGTCGGGGTCGTCGTCGCCCTCCACGCGCGCGTGGCTCACCAGCAGCCGGGCGCGGCGGCCCAGCAGGGCGAGGTCGCGCGCGCCGATGCGCCAGCGCGGCCCGGTCAGCAGCCGGACCAGGGAGGCGTTGGCGCCGGGGTCCTGGAGGACTTCGCAGACGGCGACCAGGTCGGCCACCTCGGGGAGGTGCAGCAGTCCGGAGAGGCCGACGACCTCCACGGGGACGTCGCGGGCCACCAGCGCGCCCTGGATCTCGGCGAAGTCCGTCGCGGTGCGGCACAGGACGGCGATCTCACCGGGTGCCTTTCCGGTGCGCACGAGGTGGGCGATCGAGCTGGCGATCCAGTCGATCTCCTCGGCGTGGGTGCGCAGCAGGGCGCAGCGGACCGTGCCGTCGCGTTCGGCGCCCGGGGCGGGGCGCAGGGCCTCCACGCCCGCGTGCATGGCGCGCAGGGGCTCGGCGAGGCCGTTGGCGAGGTCGAGGAGGCGGCCGCCGCTGCGGCGGTTCTCGCTGAGCGCCTGGCGGGTCGCGGGCCGTCCGTCCGCGTGGGCGAAGTGTTCGGGGAAGTCGTCGAGGTTGGCGACGGAGGCGCCGCGCCAGCCGTAGATCGCCTGGCAGGGGTCGCCCACCGCGGTCACGGGGTGGCCGGTGCCGCCGCCGAAGAGGCCCGCCAGGAGGACGCGCTGGGCGACCGAGGTGTCCTGGTACTCGTCGAGCAGGACGACCCGGTACTCGTCGCGCAGCACACGGCCCACCTCGGGCAGGCCGGCGAGCCGCGCGGACAGGGCGATCTGGTCGCCGAAGTCGAGCAGGTCCTGCCGGCGTTTGGCGGTCCGGTAGCGGATCACCAGGTCGGCCAGTTCGCGGCGGGCGGCGGCGGCCTCGGGGACCTTGCGCAGGTCGGCGTTGCCGAGCCGGACGCTCTCCAGGGTGCCCAGGAGGCCGGCGTCCCAGCTGCGCAGGTCCTCGGGGCGTACCAGGTGCTCGGCGAGTTCGGCGTCGAGGGCGAGGAGGTCGCTGACCAGGTCGGCGAAGGACCGGGTGAGCGCCGGGTAGGGGCCGGGGGACTCGCGCAGGACCCGAGCGGCGAGCTGGTAGCGGGTGGCGTCGGCGAGCAGACGCGAGGTCGGCTCGAGGCCGAGGCGCAGGCCGTGGTCGGTCAGGAGACGGCCCGCGAAGGCGTGGTACGTCGAGATCGCCGGCTCGCCCGGTGGGTGGTCCGGGTCGATCGCGTCCGGGTCGGTCACGCCCGCTTCGACGAGGGCCTTGCGGACGCGCTCGGCGAGTTCACCTGCGGCCTTGTTGGTGAAGGTGAGTCCGAGGACCTGTTCCGGGGCCACCTGGCCGGTGCCGACCAGCCAGACCACGCGTGCCGCCATCACCGTCGTCTTGCCCGACCCGGCTCCGGCCACGATCACCTGGGGGGCGGGCGGCGCGACGATGCAGGCCGTCTGCTCCGGGGTGAAGGGGATGCCGAGGAGTTCTTTGAGCTGCTCGGGATCGGTGAGGTGGGCGGGCACGTCAGAGAGGCTAGCGGCGGCCACTGACAGCGGATGCCCGATGTCCGCCACGGGGCGGGGGAAACGCAGGTCAGCCCCTGTGGTGCGACGTGTCACACCGGTCGCCCGGGCCACCGGGCCCGTCGCTCACTCCACGACGTGCCGCCCCTCGGGCCGCGCGCTGCACGACGCGCGGAAGGCGCAGTGGGTGCAGTGCTGGCCCGTGGTGGGGGTGAACCGTTCGTCGAGGACCTTGCCGGCCGCCGTGGCCAGCAGGTCGCCGACCCACTCGCCCTCCGGCCCCTGCTGCGCTTCCTGCGCCTGCACCTTGGGCAGGGTCTCGCCGCCGTCGCGCTTGGGCGCGCCCTGGCGCAGGTGGACGAGTTCGGCGCCGCCGGGTTCGGGGCGTATGCCGTCGAAGGCCTCGTCGACGGCGCCCTCGCGGACGGCGAGCTGGTACACGGCGAGCTGCGGGTGGCGGGCCACTTCCGCGGACGTGGGTGCCTGTTTGCCGGTCTTGAAGTCGACGACGTACGCGCGTCCGTCGCCGTCGGCCTCCACGCGGTCCATCTGCCCGCGGATGCGGACCTCGTAGTCGCCGGCCTCCAGGGTCACGTCGAAGTCGTGCTCGCTGGCCACCGGGGTGCGCCCGGCGCGGTCCATGACGTGCCACTTCAGGAAGCGTTCGAGTGCCACGCGCGCGTGGGCCATCTCCTGCGCCGACTTCCACGGCGCGTCGAAGGCGAGCGCGTTCCACACGGAGTCCAGGCGCTCCATCAGGACGGCGAGGTCGGCCGGGGTGTGTCCGGAGGCCACCTCGTCGGCGAGTACGTGCACCACGTTGCCGAAGCCCTGGGCGGTGGTCGCGGGCGCGTCGGCCTTCACCTCGCGGCCCAGGAACCACTGCAACGCGCAGGTGTTGGCCAGCTGGTCCAGGGCGCTGCCGGAGAGCGTGACGGGCTGGTCGCGGTCGCGCAGCGGCACCTTGCTCTCGGTCGGGTCCCACATGCCCCACCAGCGGTAGGGGTGGGCGGAGGGCACCAGTGGGCGGCCGTCGTCGTCGGCCAGGGCGGCGAGTCGCGCCAGGCGCCGTGCGGCGGCTTCCCTCAGGGGCGCGGAGACGCGGGGGTCGACGGTGGTGGCGCGCAGTTCGGCGACGAGTGGCGCGACGGCGAGGGGGCGGCGCGGCCGGCCGGTGACGTCGGCGGGTTCGACGCCGAGCTCGGTCAGGAAACGGGAGGGCTGGTCCCCGTCGTCGGCCGGTGCCTTCACGGCGGTGACGACCAGCCGCTCACGCGCGCGGGTGGCGGCCACGTAGAACAGGCGGCGTTCCTCGGTGAGCAGGGCCCCGGGGGTGAGGGGTTCGGCGAGTCCGTCGCGGCCGATCCGGTCGGCCTCCAGCAGGGAACCGCGGCGGCGCAGGTCGGGCCACAGTCCCTCCTGGACGCCGGCGACGACGACCAGCCGCCACTCCAGTCCCTTGGAGCGGTGCGCGGTCATCAGGCGAACGGCGTCGGGGCGCACGGCACGCCGCGCGAGGGTGTCGGCCGCGATGTCCTCGGCGTCGATCTCCTCCAGGAAGTTCAGGGCGCCGCGGCCGCCGGTGCGCTCCTCCGCGCGGGCGGCCGTCGCGAAGAGTGCGCACACGGCGTCCAGGTCGCGGTCGGCGTTGCGGCCGGCCGCACCGCCGCGCCGGGCGGAGCGTTCCAGGCGGCTGGGCCACGGGGTGCCGTTCCACAGGTCCCACAGCGCCTCCTCGGCGCTGCCGCCCGCGGCCAGGCGTTCGCGTGCCTTGCGGAGCAGCGCGCCGAGTCGCTGGGCACCGCGCGCGTACGCGGGGTCGTGCACGGCGAGCCGCTCCGGCTCGGCCAGCGCCCGCGCGAGCAGTTCGTCCGAGGGCGGGGGCAGCGGGTTGCCCGCGGCACGCTGCTCGTCGCGCAGCGCCCGGCCGAGGCGGCGCAGGTCCGCGGCGTCCGTCCCGGCAAGGGGCGAGGCGAGCAGGGCGACGGCGGTCTCGGTCGGCAGCCAGCACGGTTCCTCCGCGCGGTGCACGCGCTCACCGGGCTCGGGCTTCCCGGCAGGCTCGACGTCGGGTACGGGCTCGGTCGCCGGTCCGGGCGGGTCGCTCGTCGGCGCCTCGTCCGTGGTCCGTACGTCCACCTCGGTCTCGGCGTCGGCTTCGGGGGGCCGGACACCGATTTCGGTGGGCCTGGTGTCGTCTTCGAGGGCCTCGGTGTCGGCGTCGGGGGCACCAGCGTCGGCTTCGGGGATGCGGGCGGTGGCTTCGGAGACCTCCGCGGCGGCTGCGGGGGCCCCGCCGTCGGCTCCAGGGGTGCGGGCGGCAGCTTCGCGGGCCCCGCCGTCGGCTGCCGGGGCCCCCGCCGTGCCCGTCCCGGGCCGCTCCCCCGCCGCTCCCGGGCCCGCCTCGGCCTCCGCCACCGCTCGCAGGGCCGTCAGCAGCGGCGCCACCGCCGGCTCGTGACGCAGCGGAAGGTCGTCGCCGTCGATGTCCAGGGGGACGCCGGCCGAGGTGAGGGCGCGGCGGAGGGTGGGGATGGTGCGCGAGCCTGCGCGTACCAGGACGGCCATCTCGCCCCACGGGACGCCGTCCTCCAGGTGCGCCCGGCGCAGGATGTCGGCGATGTTGTCCAGCTCGGTGCCGGAGGTCGGGTAGGTGTACGCCTCGACGCGCCCGCCCTCCCGAACCGGGGTCAGCTCGCGGTGGGCGCGGACCTTGTCGGCGGGCAGCCGGGTCAGCGGCATGCGCTGGGTCAGCAGCCGGGTGGCGGCCAGCAGGGCGGCCCCGGACCGGCGCGAAGTCCGCAGCACCGCGACCGGCGCCGGACGGCCGTCGACGCGGGGGAAGGCGGCCGGGAAGTCGAGGATGCCGTTCACGTCCGCGCCGCGGAAGGCGTAGATCGACTGGTCGGGGTCGCCGAAGGCGACAAGGGTGCGCCCGCCGTCGGCCAGGGCGTGCAGCAGCCGTACCTGGGCCGGGTCGGTGTCCTGGTACTCGTCGACGTACACCGCGTCGTACCGGGCGCTCAGCTGCGCGGCGACCTCGGGGCGGCGGGCGAGGAGCACCGCGCGGTGGACCAGTTCCGCGTAGTCGAGCACGCCCTGGAGGTCGAGCACGTCGAGGTACTCGGCGAGGAAGACGGCGGCGGCGCGCCAGTCGGGGCGGCCGATGCGCCGGGCGAAGGCCCCCAGGGCGTCCGGGCCGAGCCCCAGTTCCCGGCTGCGGGCCAGTACCGCGCGGACCTCGTCGGCGAAGCCGCGGGTGGTCAGGCAGGCACGCAGCTCGTCGGGCCAGCGCACGTGGGCGAGTCCGAGCCGCTCCAGGTCCACCTGCCCGGCGAGCAGCTCCCGCACCGCCACGTCCTGTTCCGGTCCGGACAGCAGTCGCAGGGGCTCCGCGAAGAGGTCGCTGTCCTGGTGGGCGCGGACCAGGGCGTAACCGAAGGAGTGAAATGTCGTCGCCCGGGGAGCGCGCGCGGCTCCGATGCGCAGGGCCATCCGGTCGCGCAGTTCGACGGCCGCCTTGCGGCTGAAGGTCAGCACCAGGATGCGCTCGGGGTCGCCGCCCTCGGCGATCCGCTCCGCCACCGACTCGACCAGGGTGGTGGTCTTGCCGGTGCCCGGTCCCGCCAGGACGAGCAGCGGCCCGGCCCGGTGGTCAACCACGGCGCGCTGTGCGGCGTCCAGACGAGGGGGGTCCATGCGCGCGGGCGGGGTACGCACCAGTCGGTAAGCGCCACGGCTCCCCCGTCGCACCTGGGGGTGCGACGGGTGTCCGTCGGAGGAAGAGGAGCTCACGTGGTTCGCCGGTCCTGGTGGGTGTGCTGGTGGGCCGTCCGCGCCGCGGGCGGGGCGGTGGCCACGGGATGAGAGGGACGCGTCCGGCCGACGCTACGCCGACGGAAGCGGCAGAAGCAGTGCTTCCGCTTCTTCCCCCAGGTCACTCACGGCACGAGCGCCCCCTGCCCCTCGAACGTACGTCATGCCACGGACATGCCCGAAGCGTCCGGTTTCCCTCGTACGGATCACAGGTCACACATCGGCCGGAGGCATGGCGGAAGCTGTCAGGTGTGACCCTGTCCGCGTCCGCCGCGCCCCTGGGTGTGTCCGCCGTCGCCCTGTGCCCGGTCGCCGCCGTCCCACCGCGCCCGCTTCAGGTCGAGGCGAGGCAGGTGGCCCTCGGCGGCTCTGCTCGCCTCCTTCAGGGGCGTGCCCTCGTCCCGGTAGCGGTCGATCGCCTCCAGCTCGTGCCCCGCGAGCAGCGCCCCGTCCGCGCGCACGACACGCCACCAGGGGACGCCACCGCCGTAGAGGGACATCACCCGGCCGACCTGGCGGGGGCCGCCCTCCTCCAGGTACTCGGCCACGTCCCCGTACGTCATGACGCGGCCCGGCGGGATCAGCTCGGTCACGTCGAGGACCCGCTCGGCGTACTCCGGCAGCGCGTCCGCGTGCTGCGGACCGGCGCCGTCCGGAAGACTCTGCTCGCTCATCCGACCCATCCTGCCGCACCCCGCCGACAACGCGACGCGCTCCCGAGGGTGCGCGTCCCTCGCCCGGGACGGGGCGCTTCGGGCAGACTGTGCGGCCCGCACCGGCACCCTGATGCCTGCCGAGGCCGACGCGGCATGCCACCATCGTGCGGGCGGTGACCAGTGATACGAGAGCAAGAAGAGGCGATGAAGCAGCAGGGTGTGCACCCCGAGGACGCCGAGGGCACCTCTGACGCTTCCGCGCGCCCGGACGCCGCGCACGCGGGGGACGAGAAGACCGGCGACCGGGCGGCCGGGGGGCCGTCGGCGACGGCCGCGGACCCCGACGACGTGGCCCACATCGACGAGGTCGAGGGCGACGAACCGCTGCTCCCCGCGCGCGTGCACCGTCCCTCCGACCTGGTCCGACTCCTGGTGGGCGTGCTCGCCGTCGCCCTGCTCCTGGCCGTCGCCGCCTTCGCGCACGGCACCACCTCGGGCCTCGAACAGGACATCAACAAGGGCACGGGACAGGCCCCCGACCTGCTCATCAAGATCGCGGGGCTGGCCTCCAGCATCGCGATCCTCCTGGTGCCGGTCGCGTTCGCGATCGAGCGGCTGATCAAGCGGGACGGGCTGCGGATCGCCGACGGCGTACTGGCGGCGGTCCTCGCGCACGGCGTGACGCTCGCCACGGACCTGTGGGTGGCCAAGGCCGCTCCCGGCTCCATCCAGGAGGCGCTCACCCAGCCGTCGCCGGGCGACATCCACGCGTTGACCGACCCCGTGCACGGCTACCTCGCCCCGGTCATCGCGTACATGACGGCCGTCGGCATGTCCCGCAGACCCCGCTGGCGTGCGGTGCTGTGGATCGTCCTGCTCCTGGACGCCTTCTCGATGCTCGTCACCGGTTACACGACACCGTTCTCGATCATTCTGACCGTCCTCATCGGCTGGACCGTCGCCTACGGCACCCTGTACGCCGTCGGCTCCCCCAACGTCCGCCCCACCGGCCGGACGCTGATGGCGGGGCTGCGGCACGTCGGCTTCCGGCCGGTGACCGCCGCGCGGCAGGAAGCGCCGTCGGACAGCGTCGAGACCGGTGACCGGGGCCGGCGCTACTTCGTCACGCTGGAGGACGGCCGGCCGCTCGACGTGACGGTGGTGGACCGCGAGCAGCAGGCGCAGGGCTTCTTCTACCGGGCGTGGCGCAACCTGACCCTGCGCGGCTTCGCGACCCGCAGCAGCCTCCCCTCGCTGCGGCAGGCCCTGGAGCAGGAGGCGCTGCTCGCGTACGCGGCCATCGCGGCCGGCGCCAACGCCCCCAAGCTGATCGCGACCTCGGAGCTGGGTCCCGACGCCGTCATGCTGGTCTACGAGCACACCGGCGGGCGTTCCCTGGACTCGCTGGCGGACGAGGAGATCACCGACGACCTGTTGCGCGACACCTGGGAGCAGGTACGGGCCCTGCAGTCGCGCCGCATCGCGCACCGCAGGCTGGTGGGCGACGCGATCCTGGTGGATCGTTCCGGCACGGTGATCCTCACCGACCTGCGCATCGGCGAGATCGCCGCCGGCGACCTGCTGCTGCGCATGGACGTCTCCCAGCTCCTGGTGACGCTGGGCCTGCGGGTCGGTGCCGAGCGCGCGGTCGCGTCGGCGGTGGGGGTCCTGGGCCCCGACAGCGTGGCGGACTGCCTGCCCATGCTGCAGCCCATCGCGCTCAGCCGCTCCACGCGCGCGACCCTGCGCAGGCTGGCGCGGGAGCGTGCCCAGCGTGAGCGGGACGCGGTGCTGGAGTCGTCCCGGCAGGCCAAGCTGGCCCGCGCGGAGGCAGCCGGGCACGGCGCCACCAGCCACGCGTCGGAGCGGACCGACGAGACCACCCCGTCCGACAAACCGGACAAGAAGGCGGTGCGCGCCGAGCAGCGGGCCGAGAAGCGGGCCGTGGAAGAGGCCATCGAGGAGGCGCGCGAGGAGGACCTGCTCACCCAGATCCGACACGCCGTGCTGCGCATCAGACCGCAGGCACCTGTCGAACCGGCGCGTCTGGAGCGGGTGCGGCCGCGCACGCTGATCAGCTTCATCGCCGGCGCGATCGGCGCCTACTTCCTGCTGACGCAGCTCACCCACATCGAGTTCGGCCCGCTGATCTCGAACGCGCAGTGGGGCTGGGTGGCCGCGGCCGTGCTGTTCTCGGCGGCGAGCTACGTCGCCGCCGCGATGTCCCTGCTGGGCTTCGTGCCCGAGAAGGTGCCCTTCCCGCGGACGGTGGCCGCGCAGGTCGCCGGGTCGTTCGTGAAGATCGTCGCCCCCGCGGCGGTCGGCGGCGTCGCCCTGAACACCCGCTTCCTGCAACGCGCGGGCGTGCGTCCCGGGCTCGCGGTGGCGAGTGTCGGCGCGTCCCAGCTGTTCGGGCTGGGCTGCCACATCCTGATGCTGCTGTCCTTCGGCTACCTGACCGGCACCGAGAAGACGCCGTCGCTGTCCCCGTCCCGGACGGTCATCGCGGGCCTGCTGACCGTGGCGGTGCTGGTGCTGGTGGTGACGTCGGTGCCGTTCCTGCGCAAGTTCGTCGTCACGCGCGTGCGGTCGCTCTTCGCCGGGGTCGTGCCGCGCATGCTGGACGTGCTGCAGCGGCCGCAGAAGCTGATCACGGGCATCGGCGGCATGCTGCTGCTCACCGCCTGTTTCGTGATGTGCCTGGACGCCTCGATCCGCGCCTTCGGCGACGACTCGTCGTCGATCAGCCTGGCGAGTGTCGCGGTCGTCTTCCTCGCGGGCAACGCCCTGGGGTCCGCCGCGCCGACGCCGGGCGGTGTGGGCGCGGTGGAGGCGACGCTGACGGTCGGTCTGATCGCCGTCGGCCTTCCCAAGGAGGTCGCCGCGCCCGCGGTGCTGCTCTACCGGCTGCTGACCCTGTGGCTGCCGGTTCTGCCGGGCTGGCTGGTCTTCAATCACCTCACCCGCAAAGAGGCGCTGTAACCGGGCGCACCGGAGCACCGAGGGACGCCCCGTACCTCGTACGGCCCCGGCCACGCGCGGGTGTCCCCGTGCGGCCGCACGATGGACGCATGCCGAATCCTTCCCGGCTGCGCGCCGCCGCCCTGACCGCCACCGCCGTCGCACTGTCCACCCTGCTGGCGGGCTGCGGCGGTGGGTCGCAGGAGGACGACGACGAGGACCTGTGGGGTCAGGAACTGCGCTGGAAGGACTGTGGGGCACCGTCCGAGGCCGAGGGCGGCGGCTCCGCGCCCTCCCCCCTGCCCGACGGCGACGCGTGGCAGTGCGCCACGATGAAGGCGCCGCTCGACTGGGACGACCCCGAGGGCGCCACGATCGGCCTCGCGCTCATCCGGGCCGAGGCCAGCGGCGAGCCGGACCGGCGGATCGGCTCGCTCGTCTTCAACTTCGGCGGGCCGGGCGGCTCCGGCGTCACCACACTGCCCGCGTTCGGCCAGGACTACGCGAAACTGCGCACCCGCTACGACCTGGTCAGCTTCGATCCGCGCGGCGTCGGCCGCAGCGATCCCGTGGAGTGCCTGGACGACGAACAGCTCGACACCTACTTCCAGCAGGACGCCACCCCCGACGACCAGGCCGAGCGCACCGCGTTGGTGGCCAACACGGAGAAGTTCAATGCGGCCTGCGAGAAGAACTCGAAGAAGGTCCTTCCGCACGTGCGCACGACCGACGCTGCCCGCGACATGGACCTGATGCGCCAGGTGCTCGGCGACGAGAAGCTGCACTACTTCGGCATCTCCTACGGCACCGAACTCGGCGGCGTCTACGCCCACCTGTTCCCCAAGCACGTGGGACGTGCCGTCTTCGACGCGGTCGTCGACCCGACGCAGACCTCGGAGCAGAGCTCGCTGGGACAGGCGAAGGGCTTCCAGCTGGCGCTCGACAACTTCGCCGAGGACTGCGTCTCGAAGACCGAGGACTGCCCCGTCGGCGACACGGCCGAGGACGTCAAGGCGCGCATCGCCCGGCTGCTCAAGGACCTCGACCGCAAACCGATCCCCGGTGTCTTCCCCCGCAAGCTCACCGAGACCGCCGCGACCGGCGGCATCGCGCAGGCGCTGTACTCGAAGGACTTCTGGGAGTACCTCACCGAGGGCCTGGAGCAGGCGTACGACGGCGACGGACGGGTCCTCATGGTGCTGTCGGACTCGTTGAACGGGCGCAACGAGGACGGCGAGTACAGCAACATCACCGCCGCCAACGTCGCCATCAACTGCGCCGACGACAAACCGCGGTACGACACCGCCTACGTGCAGGGCAAGCTGCCCGAGTTCCGCGCCGCCTCCCCGCTCTTCGGCGACTACCTCGCCTGGTCCATGGTCGGCTGCACCGACTGGCCGGTGGCCGGAGCCGCCGACCATCCGGACGTCGGCGCGCCCGGTGCGCCGCCGATCCTGGTGATCGGCAACACCGGCGACCCGGCGACGCCCTACGAGGGTGCCGGCCGGATGGTGGACGCGCTGGGCAAGGGCGTCGGCGTGGAGCTGACCTACAAGGGCCAGGGGCACGGCTCCTACGACAGCAAGAACCGGTGCGTGCAGAACGCGGTGCACGGCTACCTGCTCGACGGCGAGGTACCGGCGGCCAACACGGTGTGCTCCTGACCCAAGTGGACACCCAATCCGGGAAAAACGCCAGGTCAAAGCGTTATCCACAGGTCTCGGTGGGCATGTCCGACTCCACCTACCATGGCAGGAACGCCATCCGCCGCACGGCGCGGACGGCTTGCCAGGGGGGAGAGGACAATGGCGCGTCTCGCGAGGTGGACGGCTCTGACGGCCGCCGCCGCACTGCTGACGGCGGGCTGCAGCGGCGGCTCGTCCGACGAGGACAGGGGCGAGGGACGCGACAGCGACGCGGGCCCTTCGGCGGTGGCGCCGCCCGGGGTGCCGAAGGCACTGGCGTCCCAGACGCTGGACTGGGCCCGTTGCGAGGGCACCGACGAGGCCCCGGCACCGGACGGCGACTGGAGGTGCGCCACGCTCAGGGCGCCGCTGGACTGGTCGGATCCGGGAGGCGAGACGATCGACCTCGCGCTGATCCGCTCCAGGTCGACCGGGGACGACCCCGTCGGCTCCCTGCTGTTCAACTTCGGCGGCCCGGGGGCGTCCGGCGTCTCCATGATGCCGTCCTACGCCGACACCGTCTCCTCCCTGCACGAGCGGTACGACCTGGTGAGCTGGGACCCGCGCGGAGTGGCCGCCAGTGAGGGGGTCCGCTGCCGCTCCGACGAGTCGATCGATGCCGCCGAGTCCGTGGACTCCACGCCGGACACCCCGGCCGAGGAGCGGGCCTATCTGAAGGACGCCGCCGACTTCGGCAGGGGCTGCGAGAAGGCGTCCGGCGCGCTCATGCGGCACGTCTCCACCGCGGACACCGCACGCGACATGGACCTGATGCGGCACGTCCTGGGCGACGACGAGCTGCACTACTTCGGCATCTCCTACGGCACCGAACTCGGCGGCGTCTACGCCCACCTGTTCCCCGAGCACGTGGGACGCGTGATCCTCGACGCGGTGGTCGACCCGAGCGCCGACACGATGGGCCACGCAGAGAACCAGGCCAGGGGTTTCCAGCGCGCCCTGGACGACTACCTGGAGTCGACCGGGCAGGAACCCGGACAGGGGTCACGGAAGATCACCGACCTGCTGGAGCGGCTGGACGCGGAGCCGCTGCCCACCTCCTCCCCCGGACGCGAGCTGACGCAGACACTCGCGCTCACCGGCATCGTCCTGCCCCTGTACAGCGAGGGCAGCTGGCCGTCCCTGACCAGCGCGCTGGAGGCCGCCGAGGAGGGCGACGGCTCCGAACTGCTGGCGCTCGCCGACGGCTACAACGAGCGCGATCCCTCCGGGCATTACGGCACGACGACCCACTCGCAGCGGGTCATCTCGTGCCTGGACGACAAGCAGCGGCCGACCGTGCAGGAGACGAAGAAGCTGCTGCCGAGGCTTGAGAGCGTCTCCCCCGTCTTCGGCGCCTTCCTCGGCTGGGACGCGGCCGGCTGGTGCCACGACTGGCCGGTGGCAGGCCGGCACGAGACGCCGGAGGTGAGCGCACCCGGCGCGGCCCCCATCCTGGTGGTGGGCAACACGGGCGACCCGGCCACGCCTTACGAGGGCGCCCGCAGAATGGCGGACGAGCTGGGCAAGGACGTCGGCACAGTACTGACCTGGAAGGGCGAGGGCCACGGCGCCTACGGCAGCGGCAGCGACTGCGTCGACTCCACGGTGGACGCCTACCTGTTGAAGGGGACGGTGCCGAAGAACGGCAAGGTCTGCTCATGACGACGGCGGGCGCGGGCACCGAGCAACAGACGGCAAGTCAGGTCGTGCAGCCGCGACCTGCACCTCCCGCCTCACCTCGACAACCACCGGGCCGATGGTTCGCGCCGAGCGGCAGAACCGACACAACTGCTGGGTCGTCGAGGCCCCGCCCCCCATCACCGCCGGGGGCGGGTACCGAAAGCCGGTTCTCTCCGACACGCGTTCGGCTAGGATCCTGCCGGGCGAAGCCGTAGCGCAGAGGTCGTCGCGCGCGGTCTCCAAAACCGCGAGGACGCCGGTTCGAATCCGGCCGGTTTCGCTCGTGCCAACCTCACCCACGAAAGGGCGGTAATACAGCGGTAATTGCCGTGCAGGTTCAGGACGCGGGGGGGGGAGCACGTGGACGAAGACGAGATCAGGCGTGCGGTGGCACGGGGCATGCGTGACTACGAGAGGTCTCGACCGAAGGCCAAGGGAATCATCGCCGAGACGGAGAGTGCCGTAGGCGGCTGTGTCGCGATGTTCCTGGTCGCCCTTGTGATTCTGGGGGCCGTTGCCGCCTGCAGCAGGTGACGTCCAGGCACTGCCCCGGGCAGGCCGACGCCCATCGACGAGAAAAGAAGCCCACGGCTTTTGAACTGGTCACAGCCGTGGGCTTCTTGAGCCTCGCCGGTGGGCGGAGCCGGTGATCAGTAGACGGGCTTCTCCGGCTCGATCTGGTTGACCCAGCCGATCACGCCGCCGCCGACGTGGACGGCGTCCGAGAAGCCGGCGGACTTGAGGACCGCGAGGACTTCCGCACTGCGGACACCCGTCTTGCAGTTCAAGACGATCTTCTTGTCCTGCGGGAGGCTCTCCAGGGCCGAGCCCATGAGGAACTCGTTCTTCGGGATCAGGCGGGCGCCCGGGATGGAGACGATCTCGAACTCGTTCGGCTCGCGGACGTCGATGAGCTCGATGTTCTCACCGTCGTCGATCCACTCCTTGAGCTGCTTGGGAGTGATCGTGGAGTCGGCGGCCGCCGCCTGGGCCTCCTCGGACACGACGCCGCAGAAGGCCTCGTAGTCGATGAGCTCGGTGACGGTCGGGTTCTCGCCGCAGACCGCGCAGTTGGGGTCCTTGCGGACCTTGACCTGGCGGTAGGTCATCTCCAGGGCGTCGTAGATCATCAGGCGGCCGAGCAGCGGCTCGCCGATGCCCGCGAGGAGCTTGATGGCCTCGTTGGTCTGGATGGAGCCGATGGACGCGCAGAGCACGCCCAGCACGCCGCCCTCGGCGCAGGAGGGGACCATGCCGGGGGGCGGGGGCTCCGGGTAGAGGCAGCGGTAGCAGGGGCCGTGCTCGGACCAGAAGACGGAGGCCTGGCCGTCGAAGCGGTAGATCGAGCCCCACACGTAGGGCTTGTTCAGCAGCACGCAGGCGTCGTTGACCAGGTAGCGGGTCGCGAAGTTGTCCGTGCCGTCGACGATCAGGTCGTACTGGCTGAAGATGTCCATCACGTTGTCGGCCTCGAGCCGCTCCTGGTGAAGGACCACCTCCACCAGGGGGTTGATGCCCTTGATGGTGTCACGGGCGGACTCGGCCTTGGGCCGGCCGATGTCGGCCTGGCTGTGGATGACCTGCCGCTGCAGGTTGGACTCGTCGACCTCGTCGAACTCGATGATGCCGAGCGTGCCGACACCGGCTGCCGCCAGGTACATCAGGGTCGGCGAGCCGAGGCCGCCCGCGCCCACGGCGAGCACCTTGGCGTTCTTCAGCCGCTTCTGCCCGTCCATCCCCACATCGGGGATGATCAGGTGGCGGGAGTACCTGCGGACCTCGTCTACGGTGAGCTCGGCGGCCGGCTCGACCAGGGGTGGCAGCGACACGGGGACTCCGTTGGTCGGTCAGTGATTACGGTTGTTCTCCCGGTAACACTGCCACGGCCTTTTTCATTCCGAGACACCCGTCCCGACCCGCGAGACGATTTCGTCCCAGTAGCCGGGCATCGTCTCCCAGGGGTCGGTCCGCCCGCCGCAGTCCGTGCGGTCGGTGAACCAGATGGTCGCGGCCCCCTGCCAGCGGGCGATGCGCAGTGCCTCCTCCAGGTGCCCGCGCGGCACGCCGTGGACGAAGTGGCAGAAACGGTCGGGCGGATAGTCGGCGCTCCACTCGGCCGCCTGGGACCAGCGGTAGTCGGCCCAGGAGCCGGAGAAGGTGACGAGCTGGTCGGCGTTCTCGGCGTAGCCGGGGTACGGGTGGGTGCCGTGTCCGAGCACGATGTGGGCATCGTCACGGATCGTGCGGAGGGTGGTGACCGTGCGGCGGACCTCGGGAAGGGCGGCCCGGTCCGAGGGGCAGTGGTCGAGGAGGAAGCCGTCGACCTGGTACCAGTCGAGGTAGCGGTGGGCGTCGGAGATCTGCTCACCCAGGCTGCGGGCCCCGTGAGCGGCGTCGAGGTGCCCGAGGACGCGGACACCCGCGTTGCGCAGACGCCCGGCGGCCTCCAGGCAGCGCGGGTCGGGGTGAGCGCCGGGACCGGCGGCGACGTTGAGGACGACCCAGTGCAGCGGGGTGCCGGGGCAGCCGAGGCCGGCCCACTCGTCGGGGGCGACGAGGGGGTGGGCCAGTCCCGGGACGCCGAAGCCGGTACGGACGCCGGTGCTCGCGGTGCCCGCTCTGGTGCTGGTCAGATACGACACGCCGCCTCCATCCAGATGTCGGCGAGGGACTCCTCGAGGCCGATCCGGGGCCGCCAGCCGAGCCGGTCGCGTGCGGTGCGCACATCGGCCTGCTGCCAGCTGCCGCAGCCGTCGGGGTACGGGTGCGGGGCCGGTGCCGGGTGCTCGGGGTCGGTGCGCTCGCCGCGGCTCCCGAGGGGGTCCGGACGGTGGTGGCCGAGGGCGTCGGTGCGGTGGTGGCCCAGGGCGTCGACGCGGTGGCCGACGGACTCGGTGCGGGGATGGCCGATGGTGGGCCGCAGCACCCCCGGGGGGCCGTCGAGTTCGTGCAGGGTGCCGCCGTACCCGGCGACCCGGGCCAGGGTGGCGGCGGCGTCGCGCAGGCGTACGGCACGGCCGGAGCCGATGTTGATGACGCCCTGGGCCGCGGAGAGCGAGGCGGCGTGCACCGCGCGGGCGACGTCGCGGACGTCGATGAAGTCCCGCTGGGCGCCGAGGCCGCCGAGGCGCAGTTCGCCGTCCCCGGACTGCATCGCGCGCCGCATGGCCTCGGCCAGCCGGCCCAGCGGGGAGCCGGCGGGCGTGCCGGGCCCCGCGGGTGAGAAGACCCGCAGGACGACGGCGTCCAGGCCGGAGCCGAGGACGAGTTCGGTCGCGGCGAGCTTGCTGACGCCGTACGGGCCGCCGGGGCGGGGCACGGCGTCCTCCGCGGTGGACGAGCCGGGCTGGCTGGGGCCGTACTCGGCGCTGCAGCCGACCTGCACCAGACGGGCGCCGCAGCCGCTGCGGCGCAGGGCCTCGCAGACGGTGGCGACGGCGACGGTGTTGTGCCGGGTGAGTTCGCGGGCGCCGCCCCGGGTGGCGCCCGCGCAGTTGACGACCACTCCGGGATGGACGGCGTCGAGGAAGCGGGTGAGGGCGCCGGGGCTTCCGGTGGCGAGGTCGAAGCGGACGTCGGCGTCGTCACCGCGGCCGAGGGCGGTGAGCTGGACGGCGGGGTCGGCGAGCAGACGGTCGGCGACGAAGCGGCCGATGTAGCCGTTGGCTCCGATCAGCAGGACTCTCATCGGGCGGCTCCCGGTGCCGAGGCGTCGGGTCGGGAGGTGGTCATCTGGGGGCTCCTTCAAGGGGTGATGCGAGGGTGTCGAGGACGTGTGCGGGACGGTCCGGGTGCGCGCTCACCGGGTCGGCTCCGCGGGCGCGTGGGCCGAGGCCCTGGTCAGGCGACGGCAGGCGTGCACCAGGAGGGCCAGGGCGCCGATGCCGCAGGCGGCCGTCGGGAGACCTGCCGGGCCGCAGGCGCCGACCAGGGTCTCCACGGGGACGCTCAGGAAGCCGCAGCCGGGGAGGCGGCCGGCGAAGAGCGTGGCCAGGGCGGCCGCCTCGGCGGTGGCCGTGGCGGTCAGGACGAGCGTGGAGGCGTGGGCGTGGCCGTGCACGGTGAGCAGCCGGGCGAGCAGCAGCAGGGCACCCAGGGCGAGACCCTGGGGCAGGGCGGCGGGCTCGCCGAGGACGGCACCGGTCAGGGCGAGCAGGGCCGCCAGGGCGCCCATGTAGAGGGCGAACGTGCCGAGCAACAGGGGGCGTACGGAGGCGGCGAAGTCGGCCAGGCCACGGCTGGACGTCAGTTTGCGGCGGGCGCCGGCGGCGAAGAGGTGGGCGGTTCCGGCCGCGGGGGCGCAGGACAGCGCGAGCGCCAGGACCGGGGCGAGGGCCACCGGCCACGGGCCCTCGCCGGTGCCGTCGGGGAGGCCGTCCGGACCGCCGCCCACGGTGGAGTCGAGGAGCCCGTCGCCGAGGAGGGCGTAGCCGACGAGCCAGCAGGTCCAGGTGCTGGTGGTGTGCGTAGCGGCGCTCAGCGGCCCGCGGCGCAGTGCCGCGCCGAGGGCCAGGCTCACCGCGAGGAGTCCGACGAAGGCCGTGATCAGGCGTGGCCGTCCCTCGGTCAGACGCAGTCCGGCGACGGCGGCGGCGCACAGCACGCCGGGCAGCAGGGCGAGGACGAACACGGCGGTTCGCGGCCTGCGTTGCCGTGGTGCCGAGGCGTCCTCGGGACCGGCCGGGGGGCCGGCGTCCGGGCGGGCCGGGGCGTCGCCGTCGCGCGGGACACGGGCGTACATCTCTTCGGCGAGGGAGAAGACGTCCCGGTGGCGGAAGCGTGCGGCGGTCCGGTCGGTGACGCCGTGCGCCTCCAGCCCCGCCGCGATCTCCAGCGGGTCGACGGCGCGTTCGCACAGGGCGCGGTGCCGGTGCAGCAACCCTTTCACCGGGTCGGCGGTGGCGCGGCGTGCGGCGGACACGGGCGGCGTCTGCCTGCCGTCGCGGACGTCCGCAGCGTGGCCGCGTCTCGCTCGACCGTCGTCCTCGCGGCGGCCCGCTCCCCGACCGTCGCCTCCGCGAGGCCGCTCGCCTTCCGACGGGCGCCCGTCCTCCGCGGGGCGCCGGCCGTCCCGCCGGCCCGCCTCCTCATCGGGAGACATGCCGACCGAGGCGGCGCCGTCGGCCAGGTCAGCCACACGAGCCACGTCAGTCACACGAGCCACGTCAGTCACGTCGTCAGTCACGTCAGTCACGTCGGCCACACGGGCCGCGCCGACTGTGCCGACCGCGTCGGTCCCGCCACCTCCATCGGCCGGACCGACCGGGCCGGCCCCGTCAGTCACCCGGGTCGCACCGGCCCCGTCGGCCCCGTCGGCCCCGTCGGTCAGGAACTTCTGCGAGCGTGCGTCCCAGGCGCCCGGGCTGCGCGGGGTCCCGGGCCGGTCCAGTTCGCCGAGGCCGCTCATCGGGAGGCCCCCTCGGTCGCCGAGACGGGAGCCTTCGCCCTGACGGGGCTGCCGGTGACCCGGACAGGGCTGTCCGCGACCCGGACGTCCGTGGCCCGGACTTCCGCGGCCCGGACGTCCGTGGCACCGACCGGGCCGTCCACAACCCAGCCGGGTCCGTTCCGAACCGCCCCGGGACCGCCCCTGGCCGCGACACGGGCCACGGCGTCGCTCCAGCGCCCGGGGACGTGGGCTTCGGCCGGGACGCCGAAGGGCAGGGGCTCGCCGGTGTCGTCGAGGACGACGCGGCGGGCCGGGGTGCGCGAGAGGATCTCCAGGTACATGCCGTGGAACGCCGTGGTGTTCTGCTCGACGGTGAAGAGTTCCAGTGCGCGGGCGCGCGCGGCGGCGCCCAGGCGGTCGCGGCGCTCGGGGTCGCGCAACAGCGCGATGCACGCCTCCGCGAGCGCCCGCGGATTGCGCGGGGGCACGACGAGTCCGGTGCCGCCGATCGCCTCGACCACCGCGCCGACATCCGTGGACACCGTCGCGCGGCCGCAGAACATGGCCTCGACGAGCCCGGCCGGGAACCCTTCGACGACGCTGGAGAGCACCACCAGGGTGCCCGAGGCGTAGGCGTGGGCCCGGGAGGGCAGTTCGGGTCCGCCGATCTCCTCGAAGGAGACCGGATTGCGGCCGACGGCGTGCGGACCGTCCGCCTCGTCGGGGAAGAGCTGCGCGGCAAGGCCCTTGCAGTGGGCGAGGTAGGCGGCGCCCTCGGGTCCGGCCGGGGCGCCCACGATCCTGAGGCGTGCCGTCGGCTCCGCCCTGCGGATCTCGGCGAAGGCGTGCAGCAGCGAGACCAGGTCCTTGGCCGGCTCGACGCGCCCGACCCAGACGAGGGTCTGCGGGTCCGCGCACTCCGGAGACTCCCCCGCCTCGGCGAAGGGGGCCGGGTCCATGCCCGGGTGGACCGTACGCAGCTTGGCGCGGTCCGCCCCGCAGCGTTCCTGCCAGCGGCGGGCGTGTGCGTTGCCGGGCGTGATCACGGCCGCCTGCCGGTAGGTCTCGGCGGCCAGCCGGCCGTGGAAGGCGGCGAGCAGGGACCGTATCGCGGGCGAGGAATCGGGTTCCGTCAGGTAGTGCGTCCGCAGTCGCACGCCGTACTCGGTCACCAGCAGGGGGACGTCGCAGAAGTGCCGGGCGAGCAGGCCCGGCAGGGCGGCCGTGCCGCCGGAGGCCGCGTGGCACAGGTCCACCGAGCCGAGGTCGTCGTCCTCGTACCAGTCCAGGGACAGGGGGCGCAGGGCGCGTTCGAGGCGCGCGGCCACGGCCAGCAGGTCGGGAACGCGTGCCCCGCGCGCGGAGCGGTGGGCGCCGGGCGCACGGCAGGCGCGTTCCAGGGCGCTCACGGCGGTCTCCGAGCGCAGCGCGGTGGGCAGTCCGCCCTCGTCCCGGGCGAGTTCGGCGAGGCCGTACAGGGCGGTGGCGAAACGGTCCGCCTCAAGGGCCGACCGGCCGTCCGGCACTTCCTCCGCACTCGCGGACGGGTCCCCGGGGGCGGTGGTGCACAGGGCGGTGGCCAGCTCGCCGTAGTACTCGGCGAAGCGCCGGCGCGCGCGCCGTCCGAGGACGATGCCGTCGTCCTCGGTCTCCCAGAGCGCGGCGGTGCGCACCCGCCCGACCTGTGGCGGCAGCGGGACCCATCCCCCGGCCTCCTCGCGTTCGCTGCGGCTGAGCGCGTAGACGTCGAACTCGTGCTGTTCGAGGCCGCGCACGAGCCGGTCGCACCAGGCCCCGGCCTCACCGCTCACATACGGATAGCCACCCTCCGTAAGCAGTCCGATGCGCACGCGCGCACCCCCGATCTCCCTTTTGGGGAGCCGCCGTTGGCCCGGCGGCTCGCAGCGGGACGAACGTATGCGGAGAAGGAGGTGGGGGGGGGGGGGGGGGGGGGGGGGGGGGGCACAACCCCCGACCAACACCAAGACAAAAAAATAAAGTGAAGGGGAGGGTGG
>NZ_JBITFE010000006.1:285359-565987 GCF_044455745.1 Streptomyces sp. NPDC051136
GCCCCCCCCCCCCCCCCCGCCCGGCCCGGGGGGCGGGGCGGGCGGCGCCGCCCCCCCCCCCCCGCGGGCCGGGGGGGGGGGGGGCCCCGGCCCGCCCCCCCCCCCCCCCCCCCCCCCCCCCCACCAAAAGGGGTGAACGGTCGTAACTTTCCCGTGCGACGTGCGTTCGGTCGCGCTAAGGGATCAAGCGGTCACCCTGTGCGATGCACGGGCCCGGCCTGTCCGGTCAGTCGTTCGGGAAGGCCCAGGCGTTGGGGCGGCAGTCGATCCCGTCGTGGTCGACGAACTTGGTCTGCTGCTGCATGACCGGGGCGAGTTCGCCGTCCTTGTCACAGGTGACGTGGTTGAAGCCGATGCGGTGACCGACCTCGTGGTTGATCAGCATCTGCCGGTACGCGTGGATGGCGTCGCCGTACGGCTCGGCTCCCTGAGCCCACCGGTAGGCGTTGATCATCACGCGGTCGGTGGCGGCCGAGTCGCAGGACACGTTGTCCTCGGTGGTGTCCAGGCCGGACATGGCGCACCACTCCGCGGTGGTGCCGGGGCTGGCCAGCGTGATGACGAAGTCGGGCTGTCCCGAGTGGATACGCTCGAAGCTGCGCGCGCCGTCGTGCGCCCAGCTCCGGTCGTCGTTGAGCGTCTTCTGCACGGCCTCGGCGAAGAGTGCGCCGTCGAGACCGAGCCCCTGCTCCACGTCCACCCGGTAGGTGTACTTCTGCCCCTTCCCCGGCCCCTTGGCGGCGCCCGGGACCGCGTCGAACTTCCCCGAGGCCTTGAGCGTGGCCTTCATCGGGTACGTCTTCCCCATCTTCTGTGCGTACGTCAGCGGCGCCGCGGCGTCGGACGCGGCGGGCGGCCGTACGTCGTCCCGCGAGGCGGAGTGGGTGTCCCTGGCCTGGTCGGTGGCGGCCTGCGCGCGAAGGCCCGACCCGTCCGACCCGTCGGCCACCTGCCCGGCCACGACGACGGCGAGCACGGTGGTGACGGCGGCCGCCGCGATCCCCGTGAAGGTCCGCCCCTTCGCGCCCTTGGCCGGCGCGGGCTCACCCGCGGGCGCCCGGTCGTCCGCGTCGACGCCGCCACCACCGCCGCCGTTCCCGGCGGCGGCACCGTCGGCGGCGCTCCAGTCGGTGACGGAGGCGTACGGGTCGGCAGACCGGCCCGCGTCGGAGGCACGGCGCGGGGGGCGGGCGGCGAAGAGGTCGTCGTCCGCCTCGAAGGCGTCCAGGTAGTCCTGGCGCGGTCCGGCCTGGGGCCCACGCCGCTGCCGCGGGAAGGGCACGGACGGTGCGGACGCCCCGGAGGGCGAGGCCGGCGCGGAGGACGCGGGGGCGCCGGTGCGCGGTCCGGCCGCGGGTCCGGCTCCGGCACCGGGCCGCCTGCTCGGCTCGCCCCAGCCTCCACCCGGTTCCCGCTGCTCGGGGTGGCCGCCCCGGACCTCCGGCACACCGTGGGCCGGGGTGCCGTCGGAGTACCTGGGCACGCCGTGGGCAGGGGTGCCGTCGGTGACCCTCGGGACGCCCCGCGCGGGGGTGCCGTCCGCCATCCGCGGGAATCCGTGGGCCGGGGTGCCGTCCGCGAACCGCGCACCCGGACCTCGTCCCTGACCCTGGCCGGGGCCCGGAGCCGCGTACCCCTGGCGGCCGCCCTGGACCGCGCCCGGCGCCGCACCACGAACCCCCTCCGGCGCCCGCTGCGGCCAGTCCGGCTGATCGGACACGTGCGACCCGGCCGTCCCGTTCTGCTGCTGTCGCGACCCACGCGGCCCCTGCGACCCCTGCGGCCCGTGCTGCTCTGAGGACCCTGCCGGTCCTTGCGAGGGCCCGTCCGCTCGGCGCGGGTCCGGCCGCCCCGGGCGGCTGTCCCGGGCCGCGGCGGTGTCCGCGGCGTCGGCCTTCGGGGCGGGTCCTCGGCGGCTGTGGCGTCCCACGTCGCGCCTCAGCCTCCTGTCGTCTGGTTGGCGGGCTCGCTGTCGACGGCCCCGTCGGCCCTCTCACCGGCCACCGGCTTCCCGGTGCCCGCGGCGTCCACGGTGTCAGCGAGGAGTTCGCGGAACGCCGTGGCCACGGCCTCCGGGTACTCCATCATCGCCACGTGTCCCGCGTCCGGCAGGGTCAGCAGCCGGGAGTCACGGAAGGCGCGGGCAGCCCGCTGGGCCATGCGGTAACCGACGAGTTGGTCCCGACCACCGTAGACCAGGAGCGTGGGTGCGAGAACCCGCGCGGCCTGTCGCCACAGTCCGTGCTGGCCGCCCACCGTGTACGCGTTGACGAGTCCGCGGGTGGAACGCGCCATCGCGTCCCAGAAGTAGGGGAGCCGCAGCCGCCGCTCCATCTCCTCCACGGCGTTGCGGAAGCCTTCCTCGCTCACCCGGCCCGGGTCGCCGTGGCAGAGCGCCGTGACACCGCGGACCCGCTGCTCGGCGGTCCAGTCGCGGGTGAGCCGGCTGAACAGCGGCACCACGCCCGGCAGCGCCAGCAGTCCCGTCGGCACAGCGCTGCGCTGCACGCGGATCTCCGGCAGCGCGGGCGAGACGAGGGTCAGCGTCCGCACCAGGTCGGGCCGCGCCGCGGCGACACGGGTCACGACGGCACCGCCGAGCGAGTTCCCGAAGAGGTGCACGGGGCCGCGCCCGGCCGCGTCGAGGTGGCGGACGACCGCGCGCGCGTGGCCGGTGATCGAGTAGTCGCCGTCGTCCGGCGGCGGGGAGTCGCCGAAGCCGGGCAGGTCCAGGGCCTCGCTGTGGACGACACCGTCCAGCAGCGGCATGAGCGCCGACCAGTTCTGCGAGGAGCCGCCGAGACCGTGGACGTAGAGGGCGGGCGGCAGTCCTTCGCGGGCGGGCGGCCTCGACCGCACCGTCAGGGTGATGCCCGGGAGGTGGACCGTCCGCAGCCGCTCCCCGTCCGCGACCCTGACGGCCGCGACCTTCGGCAGCACGGTGGCGGGCGGCACGGACGGCGGCTCGGTCGAAGGCATGCGGCAATATTACGAGATGATCACGCAGGGGTTCATGTGTTCGCAGTCACAGGCGGTGCGGTGGCGGCGCCCCGGCGGGGTACGGATGCCGTGGGCGCCGGGGTCGTCGGGGACGACCGCCGGAGCCGCCCACGGCGTGTCGCGGGAGCCGTCCGCGCGGGACCGGGGGCGGGCGACGCATGGCGTCCGGAACGGGTGTCTCCTACGCTCGTGAAGTGGGCACCCGCGTGTGACCCCCTGCATCCCAGGGACGTTCGTAGGAAGGGAGCCCAGCATGACCGTCGACCCGACCGACCCCGAGACCTTCGCCGACGAGGCACGGGACGTGGAGGAACGCGATGTGGAGGCGCCGGACGCCGACACGGCCGAGCAGCGGGCGGACATCGGGCAGGAGCGCGACGAGCCGCTGACGGACGTGGAGCCGGACCGCGCCAACGAGGCCGACCTGGCCGAACAGGCCCGGGTCGTCTCGCACGACGAGGACGACTACCGCTGACACGAGGCTGCCGGGACGAGCACGGGTCACGACGCCACCGGGCGACGGAGACGCAGTTCCGAGCAGGAGGGAGGTCGATCTTTGCCCGGCCTGAGCCCTTTTGAAACCTGTTGTGCGGCTATCGCCGCCGTCCGGTCCGTGAAATTCTGCGCTCGCAGCACCCACACCACGGTTACCGAAAAGTACGATGTCGACGCGGCGCACACCGCACGAGGACGACTATGGGAGGCGGCGTGACAGCCATCGAGCAGACAGAGGCGGTACGCCCGCGGGGCACACGCCTTCCCCGCCGAGCCCGACGCAACCAGCTGCTGGGCGCCGCACAGGAAGTGTTCGTGGCCCAGGGGTACCACGCGGCCGCGATGGACGACATCGCCGAGCGCGCCGGTGTCAGCAAGCCGGTGCTCTACCAGCACTTCCCCGGCAAGCTCGACCTCTACCTCGCGCTGCTGGACCAGCACTGCGAGGCACTGATCCAGTCCGTGCGCAGCGCGCTCGCGTCGACCTCCGACAACAAGCAGCGCGTACGGGCCACCATGGACGCGTACTTCGCCTACGTCGAGGACGACGGCGGCGCCTTCCGCCTGGTCTTCGAGTCGGACCTGACCAACGAGCCCGCCGTGCGCGAGCGCGTGGACAAGGTCACGAACGAGTGCGCGGAGGCGATCTGCGACGTCATCGCCGAGGACACCGGCCTCTCCCGCGCGGAGTCGATGCTGCTGGCCTCCGGTCTGGGCGGCCTCGCGCAGGTGGTGGCGCGTTCCTGGCTGCACAGCGACCGCAGCGTCCCGCGCGACCAGGCGGTCCAGCTGCTGACCTCGCTGGCCTGGCGGGGCATCGCCGGCTTCCCGCTGCACGGCACCGACTCCCACTGAGCCTGTTCCCGTCGGCTGTTCGCTCCTGGCGTTCTCGGACGCAGCGTGTACGTCCCCTCACCGGGCTAATGTGTGCTGGTACGGCGCGGAAGGTCGCGCATTTACTGACCGTCGGAGGGACATAGCCGTGGAGGTCAAGATCGGCGTGCAGCACGCGCCCCGCGAGATCGTTCTGGAGAGCGGTCAGAGCGCCGAGGAGGTCGAGCGCGTGGTGGGTGAGGCACTGGCGGGCAAGTCGCAGCTGCTGAGCCTCGTGGACGAACACGGCCGCAAGGTCCTGGTGCCGGCCGACCGTCTCGCCTACATCGAGATCGGCGAGCCGGCTCCGCGCAAGGTGGGCTTCGGCGCGCTGTAGCCGGCGGACGCGGGCGACGGACGAGCAGCACGAGTGACGGGCGGGGCCCGGCGGAGGATCTCCGCCGGGCCCCGCCCTGTTTCCGCCGCCTCGTCTCCGCCGGTTTCCGCGGCCCCGTCTCCGTCGCCGGTTCCCGCCGCCTCGTCTCCGTCGCCCCGTTCCCATCACCCTGGCCCCGTAACCCCGTTCCCCCCACTTCGCCGTTCACGGGCGGAGCACAGTTCACCCACAGGGGGAGGGTTGCATTCCGCAGGTCAGGGGTATGTCGGCTGTGACCGTTTGGGGCAGGCCGGCCACGTGGGAGGGACCCAGACATGCTCTTGGAAGCGCTCAGCGCCGCGATCCTCGGCCTCGCCCTGGCATGGGCCGCCGCGCACCGTCTGCCCCACCGTCTGCCCGCCCCCCTCCTGGTCCTGCCGACCGGGATCGCCGGGGCCCTCTTCGGGGCGTTCGTCACGCACACCGCGCTGGGCGCCGGAGGGTTCGTGCTGGTGCTCCTGGGCGCGGCGACGCTCTCCGCGGCCTCGCTGTCGCTGCTGCTGCGCCCCGCCGGACGGCTGCGCCGCAGCTCGGCGACCGCCTGAGGGCAGCCGCCGTACCCGCGCCGGCGCCCGCACCCGTGCCGAGCGGGTCAGGCGGCCAGGCCCAGCGCCGCCATCCGCTTCGTGTGCGCCTCGGTGATCCGGGAGAACATCTTGCCGACCTCTGCCAGGTCGAAGCCGTCCGCGACCCCGCCCACCAGCATCGTCGACAGCGCGTCCCGGTCGGCCACCACCCGCTGGGACTGCGAGAGGGCCTCCCCCATCAGCCGCCGCGCCCACAGCGCGAGCCGCCCGCCCACGCGCGGGTCGGCGTCGATCGCCGCGCGCACCTTCTCCACGGCGAAGCCGGCGTGTCCGGTGTCGTCGAGCACGGCGAGGACCAGCTCGCGGGTGTCCGTGTCGAGGCGGGCGGCGACCTCGCGGTAGAAGTCGCTGGCGATGGAGTCGCCGACGTAGGCCTTGACGAGGCCCTCCAGCCAGTCCGAGGGGTCCGTCTGCTTGTGGAATCCGTCGTAGGCCGCCACGAACGGCTCCATGGCGCCCGTGGGCTCCTCGCCGATCTCGGCCAGCCGGTCGCGCAGCCGCTCGAAGTGGTGGAACTCCGCCGACGCCATCTTCGCCAGCTCCGCCTTGTCCGCCAGCGTGGGTGCCAGCTTGGCGTCCTCGGCGAGCCGCTCGAACGCCGCCAGCTCGCCGTACGCGAGCGCGCCGAGCAGGTCCACGACCGCGGCGCGGTACTGCGGGTCGGCCGCGGCCGACGCCCAGTCGCGGGCGGCGACCGGGGTGGCCCCGGCGGTACCGGCCGTTCCTGCGGTCTCGGCGGGTGCGTCTGCGGCGGTGCCAGGCTTGTCAGAGCTCGTCATGCAGCGCACAATAGCGGCCCCTTCGGGGGTGGTAAGGCCCTGGTCAGTCAGTGTGACGACGACTACGTGAGCAAATCGGCCATCGCGTGTGCGCGAATCCGGGGTATGGTGGTAATGCGCCTGCCGAGTATGTGACGTACGGGTACGTGACATCGTCGTCGGGCCGCACGCATGAGGATGCCCGGTCGGTGGCCCGATCGGCTCCGACCCGACAGCCCTCCCGCCGTACGCCACGCTGCGTACGGAGACCGGAGGGGGACCCTCAGTGGTACGAGCGCTGGAGCGTCGACAGAGGTCCCGTGTCCTACGGCTCAGTCCGTAAGGCAGCCGACGTCCCCGACACAGTCCGGCACGACCCGCGCGCTCGCCTCGCACCACGTACACAGAAGAGGCAGCACCCTGACTACGACGTTCCGATCCCTCGGGATCCTCCCCGAGACCGCCGAAGCCCTCGAAGCCGTCGGCATCACCACCGCCTTCCCCATCCAGGAGATGACGCTCCCCGTAGCCCTTTCGGGCAAGGACGTCATCGGCCAGGCGAAGACCGGCACCGGCAAGACGCTGGGCTTCGGCCTTCCGCTCCTCGAGCGCGTCACCGTCCCCGCCGACGTCGAGGCGGGCCGCGCCGCTCCCGAGGCCCTGACCGACGCCCCCCAGGCCCTCGTCGTCGTCCCGACGCGCGAGCTGTGCCAGCAGGTCACCAACGACCTCCTGACCGCCGGCAAGGTCCGCAACGTGCGCGTTCTCGCGATCTACGGCGGCCGGGCGTACGAGCCGCAGGTGGAGGCCCTCAAGAAGGGCGTCGACGTGATCGTCGGCACCCCGGGCCGCCTGCTCGACCTCGCGGGCCAGAAGAAGCTGAGCCTGAAGCACATCAAGAGCCTGGTCCTCGACGAGGCCGACGAGATGCTCGACCTGGGCTTCCTGCCCGACGTCGAGAAGATCATCAACATGCTGCCGGCCAGGCGCCAGACCATGCTGTTCTCGGCGACCATGCCGGGCGCGGTCATCGGACTGGCCCGCCGTTACATGTCGCAGCCGACGCACATCTCCGCCACCTCGCCGGACGACGCGGGCGCGACGGTCGCGAACACCAAGCAGTTCGTCTACCGCGCGCACAACATGGACAAGCCCGAGATGGTGGCCCGCATACTGCAGGCCGAGGGCCGCGGTCTGGCCATGGTCTTCTGCCGCACCAAGCGCACCGCGGCCGACCTGGCGGACCAGCTCAAGCAGCGCGGCTTCGCCTCCGGCGCGGTCCACGGCGACCTCGGCCAGGGCGCCCGCGAGCAGGCCCTGCGCGCCTTCCGCAACGGCAAGGTGGACGTGCTCGTCTGCACCGACGTCGCCGCCCGCGGCATCGACGTCGAGGGCGTGACGCACGTCATCAACTACCAGTCGCCCGAAGAGGAGAAGACGTACCTGCACCGCATCGGCCGCACCGGCCGCGCGGGCGCGAAGGGTACGGCGATCACGCTGGTCGACTGGGACGACATCCCGCGCTGGCAGCTGATCAACAAGGCGCTGGAGCTGGGCTTCAACGACCCGGCGGAGACCTACTCCACCTCCCCGCACTTCTACACCGACCTCGGCATCCCCGAGGGCACCAAGGGCGTCCTGCCGCGCTCGGAGCGCACCCGCGCCGGGCTCGACGCGGAGGAGCTCGAGGACCTGGGCGAGCCGGGCGGCCGCGGTGGCCGCGGGCGCGGTGACCGAGGCGGCCGGGGTGGACAGGGCCGCGACGACTCGCGTGCCGGTGACCGCGACCGTTCGTCCCGTACGACGCCGCGCCGCCGCCGTCGGATGCGTGGCGGTGCTCCGGTGGACGCGGAGACCGTCGCGAGCCCCGCGGCTCAGACCGTGACCGGCGGTGCGGACAGCGCCGCGGACGCGGGCACCGACGCCGCCCAGGGCCCCCGCACCCTGCGCCGCCGGCGCCGTACGCGGGGCGGCGAGGCTGCACGTCACCCGGAGACGGTCACGACGTCCCCCGCCGCCGAGGACACCGCTCCGGCGCCCTCCGGGGCCGCGGTCACCGAGGTCGCGCAGGCCGCCGAGGTCGTGGAGACCCCGGCGAAGCCGCGCCGCCGCCGCACCCGCAAGTCGGCCGAGACCCCGGCCGCTCCGCTGGACGCCGCTCCGGTGGCCACCGAGGCCCCGGTCGTGGAAGTCCCGGCGGTCGTCGAGGCCCCGGTGGCAACCGAGGCGCCGGCCGCCGAGAAGCCGCGCCGCCGCACCCGCAAGGCCACGGCCGCCGAGACGGCGGTCGACACCGCCGAGGGCGCGGCCGGGGCCGTGTCGGAGCAGGCCGAGCCGGCCGAGACCAAGCCGCGTCGGCGTACCCGCAAGGCGGCCACCGCCGAGCCCGAGGCCGCTACGGCTCCGGAGGCGGCCGAGGCCAAGCCGCGCCGCACCCGCAAGACGGCGGCCGCCAAGGCGACAGCGGTCACGGAGACCGCCGCGGAGGCCGCCGCCGACACCGCCGAGGGCACCGAGGCCAAGCCCAAGGCCCGCCGCACCCGCAAGACCGCGCAGTCGGCCGAGACGACCGGGGCCACCGAGGCCGCGGCCGACATCCCGGCGCAGACGGCGGCTCCGGAGGCGGCCGAGGCCAAGCCGCGCCGCACCCGCAAGACGGCGGCCGCCAAGGCGGCAGCGGTCACGGAGACCGCCGCGGAGGCCGCCGCCGACACCGCCGAGGGCACCGAGGCCAAGCCCAAGACCCGCCGCACCCGCAAGACCGCGGAACCGGCCGTTCAGGCTCCCGAAGCGGAAGCCCCGGTCGAGGCGAAGCCGCGGCGCACGCGCAAGACGGCGGCCGCCAAGGCAGCAGCCGTCACGGAGACGGCCGCGGAGACCGCCGCCGACACCGCCGAGGGCACCGAGGCCAAGCCCAAGACCCGCCGCACCCGCAAGACGGCCGCCGCCGAGGCGGAGACCGCCGCCGGGATTCCGGCCCAGACCTCGCAGGAGCCGGAGGCCGCACCGCGGCGCCGGACCCGCAAGGTCGCGGCTGCCGCGGAGGCGCCCGCCGAGGCCGCCGACCCGGCGGAGGCGAAGCCGAAGGCCCGCCGCACCCGCAAGACGGCCGCCGCCGTCGCGCAGCCCGCGGAGGCCGGCGAGAGCTGACCCGCACCGCTCGACCCAGACCGCCGGCCCGGTCCCGCCCACCACGCGGGACCGGGCCGGCGGCGTCGCCGTACCCGCACCCCCGCCCCGGCGGCGTCGCCGTACCCGCACCCCCGCCCGGCGGCCTCCGCCCGATAGCCTCTGCCCGTGAGCAGGAACGCCGCCTTCAGCCCGCCCCCGGACGCTCGCGCGTACCGGCTGCGCACCGCCCGCGGCGAGTTCGCCGTCGTCGACTCGCCCGTGGCCGACGGTGTCGCGCCGAGGGGCGTGGTGCTGATGCTGCCCGGGTTCACGGGGAGCAAGGAGGACTTCACCCTGCTGCACCGGCCGCTCGGGGAGTGCGGCTACCGCACCGTCGCCGTCGACGGGCGGGGGCAGTACGAGTCGGACGGACCCGAGCACGACGAAGGGCCGTACGCGCGGCCCGAGTTGGCCCGGGACGTGCTCGCGCAGGTCGCCGCCCTCGGGACGCGCGTGCACCTGCTCGGGCACTCCCTGGGAGGGCAGATCGCACGGGCCGCCGTCCTGCTCGACCACGCGCCGTTCCGGTCGCTCACTCTGATGTCCTCGGGTCCGGCGCGGATCTCCGAGTCGCAGCGGCAGCGGGTGAAGCTGCTGCGGGACGCGCTCGACACCATGACGATGGCTCAGGTCTGGAAGGTGATGCAGGCCATGGGTCCGCCGGAGGAGGCCGGTGCACCGGCCCCCGCCCACGGCCCGGAGGAGCCGGCCCGGCTGCGCGACCGCTGGCTGGGCACCAGGCCGGCCCAGCTGCTCGCCACCGGACGCCAGCTGTGCACCGAGCCGGACCGCGTCGCCGAGCTCGCCGCGGTGCCGCTGCCGTACCACGTGCTGTCGGGCGCCTACGACGACACCTGGCCCGTGCCCCTGCTGGACGAGATGGCCCTGCGGCTGGACGCGCGCCGGACGGTCGTCGCGGGCGCCGAGCACTCCCCCAACACCGACCGGCCGCTGCCGACCGCCCGGGCCCTCGCCGACTTCTGGGACGACCTGGACCCGGCCTCGCCGCCACTGCCGCCGCCACTGCCGCCGCCGGACGACCCGCCGGGCCGGTCCTAGTACTGCGCCCGCAGGTGCTCCCAGAAGCCGTCGCGCAGCGCCCGCCGCAGGTCTGCCTGGCCGCGCAGCGAGTACTGGAGCAGCCCCTCGGCCTCCACGAGCAGGTCCTGGTCCACGGAGCCGGGGAGGTAGGGATGGCCGGGGAGCAGTTCCACCAGGGATTCGCGCCCCCGCGCCGACAGCCACTTCGCGGCGATCTGCGCTCCCACGAAGCGGACGTCCTCGCGGAGGGGGCGCAGGCCGCCGGCCGCCTCGGCGGTGGGGACCGTGCGCCGGGAGACGTACGGCTTGAAGAAGTCCAGGTCGAGGGTGCGCTGGCTGTCGACCTCCCAGAGCAGCGCCTCGGCCTGGTTGCGGCCCTCGGGGGCCTCGATGCCCCACAGGTGGACGCGGGCACCGTACCCCTGGGCCGCCTCGACCGCGGACACGAGGTCCTCGTCGCCGCCGAGCAGGGCGGCGTCGCTGATGGCGCGGTGCCGGGCGAGGGACTCCAGGTCGGAGCGGATGAGGGAGTCGACGCCCTTCTGCTGGTTGTTGGCGTTCAGGTTGCCCAGGCGCACCTTGACGTCCGGCAGCTCGGCGATGGACTGCTGCTCGGCGGTGTGGATGCGGCGACGGGCGCCGTCGTACCAGTAGACGCGCAGCAGGCGGCTGTCCGCGAAGATGGTGCGGGCCTTGTCGATGAGCGCCTCGATCAGTCCCTCGGCGTCCAGGTCGAAGGCCCGGCGGTCCTCGGTCCCGGCCACCAGTCGCCCCGCCGCCGCGTACAGGTAGCCGGCGTCGACGAAGATCGCGTGGGTCGAGGGTGTCTTCGCCACCTCGGCGAGCATGCGCTGGAGCAGCTCGTTCGTGCGATCGATACGAGCGTTCAGGGGCGCGAGGTCGTCGTTCATCGCGTCCATTGTCCCGGCGGTCACGCTACGAACACAACCGGTCCCCGTCAGTCTTGTCCGGACGGCCCCGTCCCGTCCCGGCTCCTCGCGCCCGGCCTCGCCCCACCCCCGGGTCCCCGGGACCCGTAACAAGCGGCTTACTTGTCAGTAATTAGTCGTGCGAAAAATTTCCTTAGCGTAGGGAATGTTTGCACAGGGCATCCCGTTGACCACTACGGAAGCCCGGGCACCGACGACCCAGGAGCCACACCAGTAGTTCTCCGCAGGAGGATGACCAGATCAAGGGAGAGGCCATGCGCTTTGAAGTCATGCGACTCGACGACGTCGACGGGACCCCCGTGGACACGACTGTCGTGGACGCCGCCTCCGTGAACCGTATCGTTCAGCAGGCCGCTGCCGTGGGGCAGCGCCTGTGGATCCGCCCCGCCGACACCTCGGCCTTGTAACGCGGACCCTTCACACACGCCGGGGCCCCCGCACGGAACGAACCGTGCGGGGGCCCCGCCGCTCGTGTCACGCGCCCTGGACGACCTGGGTGACGCCGTTGATGATCTGCTGCACCGCGATCGCGGAGAGCATCATGCCGGCGAGGCGGGTCACCAGGACCACGCCGCCGTCCTTGATGACCCGGATGATCAGCAGCGAGTAGCGCATCACCAGCCACAGCACCACGTGGATGGCGAGGATCGCGGCCCACACCGAGACCTGCGTGGTGACGCTGTGCGCCTTCTGCACGGCCAGGATGACCGACACGATCGCCCCGGGCCCGGCCAGCAGCGGCATGCCCAGGGGTACGAGTGCGACGTTGACGTCCTTGGTCTGCTTGGGCTCGTCCGTCTTGCCGGTGAGCAGGTCGAGGGCGATCAGCAGGAGCAACAGCCCGCCCGCGATCATCAGGGCGGGCACGGAGACGTGCAGGTAGTCCAGGATCTGGTGCCCGAGCAGACCGAACACCGTGATCACGCCGCCGGCGACGCAGACGGCCTGGAAGGCCATCCGCCGCTGCACCTTGGCGGGGCGGCCGGCGGTCAGCGCGAGGAAGATCGGGGTGATCCCGGGGGGATCCATGATGACGAAAAGGGTCAGGAAGAGGGAGCCGAAGACGGCGACGTCGAACATGGGTGAGCCACTGGCCTTGCGAAAGAGGGGAGGATGGAGGGAGGTCGCGTGGGAGGTGAGGCTCAGGCCCCGCCGGCTCCCGGCACGGGGAACGCCCCGAACGCCCGTCGCGTGATCTCCCCGTACACCTCGGGGTCGGTCGTGTACTCGCCGAGCACACAGGTCTTCCGGCTGCCGTGGTAGTCGCTGGAGCCGGTCACCAGGAGCCCCAGCTCCTTCGCCGTCCCGCGCAGCCGGGCCCGCGTCCGCTCGTCGTGGTCCATGTGGTCGACCTCGATGCCGTCGAGGCCTGCAGCCGCCAGGTCGGCGATCGCGCTCTCGGGCACCGTACGGCCCCGCTTGGCGGCGGCCGGGTGGGCGAACACGGCGACGCCGCCCGCACCCTTGATCAGCCGGAGCGCCTCGAAGGGGTCGGTCTCGTGCTTCGCCACGTGGGCGCGGCCGCCGTCGGCCAGCCACTGGGAGGTGAAGGCGTCGTTCACGCTCGGCACGACGCCTAGTTCCACGAGTGCCGAGGCCACGTGCGGACGGCCGACCGAGCCCTCACCGGCGATCCTGGCGACCTGCTCCCAGGTGACGGGCACCCCCAGCTCGTTGAGCCGGGCGACCATGGCGCGGGCCCGCGGCACGCGGTCGTCCCGGACCAGCTCCCGCTCGGCGAGCAGGGCGGGCTCCTCGGGATCGAAGAGGTAGGCCAGCATGTGCATGCTGATGCCGTCGAGGCGGCAGGAGAGCTCGGCGCCGGTCACGAGGGTGAGGCCCTCGGGCAGCGCGGCGACGGCCTCGGTGTGGCCGCGGGTGGTGTCGTGGTCGGTCAGCGCGACGACGTCGAGTCCGGTCGCGGCGGCCTTGCGCACGAGCTGGGCCGGGGTGTCCGTGCCGTCGGACGCGGTGGAGTGGGTGTGCAGATCGATGCGCACGACGCTGACTCCAGGCGGTGACGGGGCGGACGGGGACGCTCAAGGATAACCGGAACTCGACCCGCCACCGTCACACCCGCAACGCCCCTGCGCCCCCTACGCACCCCGACGCCCGCAGCGGCGCCTCTCCGCGGGCACGGACGCCCGCACCCGCACGGCACCCCGCGCGATCACCGCGCCGTCGGCTCGATCAGCCGCGGCGACAGGGCCCCGCAGGGCACCAGGTCGACCTCGGCGCCCGCGTCCCGCAGGTCGGTCAGCACCAGCTCCTCGTACATCAGCAGCCCCGACCGCTCGGGCCACACGACCGCCCACAGCCACATCCCCAGGGCCTCCCCGGCGAAGACGGCGCGGTCGACGGGGCCGCCGGAGACGTGCCAGAGCGGGGTGGGGCGGCCCGCCGCCAGAACCTTGGCCTGGGGCGGCTTCTCGACGTCCATGTACGGCCCGGGGTCGGGGGCGTCGAGGCCCGCGTACCGCGCGCCGAGGCCGACGCCCAGCTCCTCGGCGATCAGGATCAGCTCGCCTATGCCGCCGAGCGGACCGGGTCCGGAGCAGGCGACGGCGGTGGCCCTGCCCCCGCTGCGGTCGTCACCCGCACAGGCGACGCCGGTGAACAGCCAGCCCACCGGCAGCGGCCAGGGCATCCAGACCGGCACCCGGGTGCGGTGCACCACGACGCCGAGCGCCTCGACGCTGGGCGGAAGCACGGGCTGCAGCGGGTGCACGGTGCCGTGCAGGTCGCACTGCCAGGAATCGGCGAAGAGGCCGGGAGCCCTGACCCGGCCACCACACTTCGGGCAACTGGGTTCGCCCCTCATAGAGCCCCACGGTCCTACCCTCACTCCCCCACGTCAAGGACGATCACCCATCCGGTGGCGGGTGCGCCGACCGGGCCGGATCCCGACGAGTTAGATGTAGTTTGCATTAATTAGCACAGCTAACTTACTATGTGTAAACGCCAACCATCTGGCACCGTCTCGTCGGTATTGGAGAGCAAGCATGGACACCTTCGACGCGGGTGCGGGCGGCATCCTGCGGCAGCCCAAGGCCGTGTGGGCGACCGCGGGCGCGTCCGTCGTGGCCTTCATGGGCATCGGGCTCGTCGACCCGATCCTGCCGTCCATCGCCAAGGGCCTGGACGCGAGCGCCGGCCAGGTCTCCCTCCTGTTCACCTCGTACTTCCTCATCACCGCGCTGGCGATGCTGGTCACCGGCTTCGTCTCCAGCCGCATCGGCGGCCGCAAGACGCTGCTGCTCGGCCTCGCCTTCGTGGTGGTCTTCGCGGGCCTCGCCGGCACCTCCGACACCGTCGGCCAGCTCGTGGGCTACCGGGCCGGCTGGGGTCTCGGCAACGCGCTGTTCGTCTCGACGGCCCTCGCGGTGATCGTCGGCGCGGCGGCCGGCGGCAGCGCCGCGGCGATCCTGCTCTACGAGTCGGCCCTCGGCCTCGGCATGGCCTGCGGCCCGCTGCTGGGCGCACTGCTCGGCGACGCCAGCTGGCGCTACCCGTTCTTCGGCACGGCCTTCCTGATGGCGATCGGCTTCCTGTGCATCTCGGTGTTCCTGAAGGAACAGCCCAAGCCGGCCCGCAAGACCTCGCTGCTCGACCCGATCAGGGCGCTGGGTCACGGCGGCCTCGCCTCCGCCGCGGTCTCGGCGTTCTTCTACAACTACACGTTCTTCACCGTGCTGGCCTTCACCCCCTTCGTGCTGAACATGACGCCGTACAAGTCCGGTGCCGTGTTCTTCGCCTGGGGTGTGCTGCTCGCCGTCTTCTCGGTGCTGGTGGCACCGCGCATGCAGAAGCGCTTCGGCTCGCTGAAGGTGCTAGGCGGCTCGCTGGTGCTGCTCGCGGCCGACGTCCTGGTCCTCGGCTACGGCAACCACACCACCGCGATCGTCTGCACGATCCTGTCCGGCGCGTTCATCGGCGTGAACAACACCGTCTACACCGAGCTGGCCCTCGGAGTCTCGGACGCGCCGCGCCCGGTGGCGAGCGCGGGCTACAACTTCGTGCGCTGGTTCGCCGCGGCGGCCGCGCCCTACTTCGCACCGAAGATCGAGGAGTGGACCGACGTCCACATCCCGTTCGTGGTGGCGGCGGTGACCGCCGTGCTCGGCGCGGTCGTGGTCGGCGTACGGCGCCGCGCGCTCACCCACGAGGCCGAGGAGCTGGAGCCGAAGCACGCGGCCGAGGACTCGGTGACGGTCTTCGCCGAGTGAAGCCCCGCCGGGCCACCGGCCCGGCCCACCGCCCGACCGGCCGACCCGCCAACCACCCGACCACCCGACCACCCGACCGGCCGACCGGCCGACCGGCGAGACGCTCCGGTGAGTTGTGTCACCCCGGCGTGCCGGTCCCGTGGGCCGGTCGCCCGCCTCAGTCCAGGGGAACGGACCTGCGCGACGGATCGCGCAGGTCCGTTCCGTGGTTCAGCCAGCGTTCCTGGAGGGCCGATGCGCCGTGCACGCGCTTCCAGGCGGCCTCGTTCGGCGTCATCGGCAGCAGCGGCAGGAACCGCACCGCCTCCATCGGGGCGTCCAGCTCCAGGTCCTCGACCAGGCCGCCCGGCTCGGCGACCAGGACCGACGTGAAGGGGGCTCCGGGCCACAGCGGCTCACCGACGTCGAGCGAGGCGCCGGGGGCCACGATCACGCCCTCCACCTGCGGGGAAGCGGCGAGTACGGCGAGCGGGCGCAGCACCTTGTCGGTGTCGGCCGCTCCGGCCCTCACGGAGAGCAGCAGCTCGGCGCGGGGCCCCTTGACCGGGTCGGCGAGCGCGGCGGTGGGGTCGGCCATGGGCTGGGCCGACATGCCGAGGGTGGCGTAGCGGACGACGTCGCCCTCCTGGCCGGCGGCGGGGAAACGCAGCACCTCGATGCGGTCGGTGCCGAGGAAGGTGACCGCCGCGCGCGCGTCCGGCTCGCCCAGCGCGCTGTGCAGCCGGGCCTCGACCAGAGGAAGAACATCAGCCATGCGGCGAGCATAGAACTCGTCGTGAAGAGGCAAAGCGGCGCCTTGACACGTCGGTGGCTGATACTCTGGCCCAGCGGTTCGGGGCAGCACGCAGAGCGTCGCGATCGAGTCCCCGACGCTGTGGTACTTCCCCTACGGGGAACCCCTCCAAACAAGGGGAATGGATCGTCCCTCACGAGGGACCGGCCGGAGGAGGTGGGGCTGGCATGGACCGAAGTCGACCGTGCAGTACCACCCGCTCTTCCGGCCGCTGACCGAGCCGTTCCGGTTCTTCCCGCTGCCGCTTTCCGTTCGCGCGCCTTCACACGGAAGAGCACTTCGTCCCGTTTTGCCTGATCTTTTGTCTGATCCGATCCGTCGACGCGGTCACCGCCGATCCCGTCGACCGCGTCGATCCGTGTCAGCAGCTGAATCAGCAGCGAAGTCGGCCACCGCGACGGTGCGGTGCCCCCCGCTTTGTGGACGCGCCGAGCACGCGTAGCCAGGACGTCCCCATTCCGGGCGGTTCCACCCGTCACCGGCCTCGTTCGCTGCCCCGCCGCGAAGGAGCCTGCCATGTCGATGATCCGTGACCTGCGCGCCGTGGTCCGCCCGTCCCGCGTCTCCCTGCGCAAGGACGGCGGCACCTACGACACCACCCGCGACCCGGCGACCGCCTCCGCCGTGGTGGACTGCGCCGTCTACCGCGACGGCACCCGCGTCGAGACCGACGTGCCGCTGACCCCGCACACCGCGATGCGCCAGGTGCGCCGCGACGGCGGCTTCGTGTGGATCGGTCTGCACGAGCCCACCGAGGACGAGTTCGCCGGTATCGCCCGGGAGTTCGGGCTGCACCCGCTGGCCGTGGAGGACGCCGTCCAGGCCCACCAGCGCCCCAAGCTGGAGCGCTACGACGACTCCCTGTTCACGGTCTTCAAGACCGTCCACTACGTCGACCACGACCAGCTCACCGCCAACAGCGAGGTGGTCGAGACCGGTGAGGTCATGTGCTTCACCGGTCGGGACTTCTTCATCACCGTCCGGCACGGCGGGCAGGGGTCGCTGCGTGCCCTGCGGTGCCGGCTCCAGGAGGACCCCGAGCTGCTGCTCAAGGGCCCCTCGGCGGTGCTGCACGCCATCGCCGACCACGTCGTCGACGGGTACATCGCGGTCGCCGACGCGGTGCAGGACGACATCGACGAGGTCGAGACCGAGGTGTTCTCGCCGGGCCGCAAGGGCACCCCGCGCGGCACGGACGCCGGGCGGATCTACCAACTCAAGCGCGAGGTGCTGGAGTTCAAGCGGGCGGTGGCGCCGCTGCTGCGCCCCATGCAGCTGCTCAGCGAGCGGCCGATGCGGCTGGTCGACCCGGAGATCCAGAAGTACTTCCGGGACGTCGCCGACCACGTGGCGCGAGTGCAGGAGCAGGTCATCGGCTTCGACGAACTGCTGAACTCCATCCTCCAGGCCAACCTCGCCCAGGCGTCCGTCGCGCAGAACGAGGACATGCGCAAGATCACCTCGTGGGCCGCGATCATCGCCGTGCCGACGATGGTGTGCGGTGTCTACGGCATGAACTTCGACTACATGCCGGAGACGCACTGGAGGTTCGGCTACCCGATGGTCCTGTCCGTCACGGTCGTCATCTGTCTGGGCATCCACCGCACGCTCAAGCGCAACGGCTGGCTCTGAAGCGGCCCGCGGGCTCCTGGATAGGCTGACCGCATGACAAGCGAGCTGCTCCGCCAGGCCCTCGTCGAGGAGGCCACCAAGAAGTCCGGCCTCATCTGGGTCGAGGGCCCCGGGGTGCCCGCACGGGCGCTGTGGCACGTCTGGCACGAGGGCGCGGCCTGCGTCGTCGGTGACGGACCCGGCGAGCAGCCGCTGCCGGGCCTGACCGACGGGGCCGCCGCCGAGGTGACGGTGCGCAGCAAGGACAAGGGCGGCCGGCTGGTCTCCTGGGCCGCGCGGGTCGTGGAGCTGCCCTCCGGTTCCGAGGCGTGGCAGGCGGCGGTCGGCGACCTCAAGGGCAAGCGGCTCAACGCCCCCGACGGCGAGGCCATGACCGACCGCTGGGCCCGCGAGTGCCGGGTGCTGCGCCTGGAGCCGACGGGAGACACTGCGCCGCTGCCCGACACCTCGCTGGCCGAGGCGCCGCTGCCCAGCCCGGCGACGACCCGCCGCCCCGCTCCGGCGGGGCTGCCCAGGCTGCTCCTGAAGCGCCGCAAGCGCCGCTGAGGTCCGGGGGCCGCCTCACGGACAGGCCCTGCCGGCTCTCCTCAGGACGCCGGCAGCTGCTTGCCGTAGTCCAGGGTGTCGTCCTTCGCCGGCTGCTCCAGCGCGAAGCCCTTGTTCCAGTCCGAGAAGCCGATCGTGCCCGCGCTGCCCGCACGCACCAGGCGCAGCGGGTAGGGCCTGCCCTCCAGGGAGACGTCGAGCGAGCCGCCGGCGCCGTCGTCCCCGGTGATCCGGATGGTGCGCACGCCCGCCTGCTCGTGCCGGCCGTCGGTCTTCACCGTGCCGTGCAGGGTCAGCAGACCGCCGAGGAGGACGTCCTTGTCCGTGAAACCGCTGAACTTCTTGTACGCGGGGTCGTTCTGCGGCACCTTCACGTACTTGCCGGCGAGCTTGTCGGCCGCCTTGGCGTCACCGTCGTCGTGGCTCCAGAACCCGGCGTCGGCCTTGAGGAAGAGCTGCTCGCCGACCCGCAGCAGTCCGAACGTCGTCCCCTGCGCGGCGACCGTCCCGGTCCCTCCGTCGGCCTTCAGCCGCATGTCGAGGGTGTACGTGTCGCCGCCGGCCTCCACCGAGCCGTGCAGACGTACCGTGTCCGCGGTCTCGGCGGCCGTACGGGCCTTGGCGTGGATCTGGTCCGCCGTGAGCTTCCCCAGGCCGTTGGTGCCCGCGTCGGGGTCTTCGCTGCCGCATCCCGTCAGCCCGGCTCCCGTCACGGCCAGGGCGCACACCGCGCCCAGCCAGGCGGCCCTGCGGATTCGGCGCCGGGGAGTCACAGACACAGGTGGGACTGCCTTTCTGTCGGGGCTGACACGGGGCCGGCGGACGTCGGCGGCGGACCGACCGGGCCAGGGCGCAGCGTACCGGGGCCGCCGACGGCGAACGGAGCCAGTCCGTCCGGACCGGCCGCCAGGGCACGGCCGATCGGGACGGGCTAGCCTGAAGCGCGTCCGAGCGGGCAATTCGGAAAAGGGACTCCGTACGAATCAGCTGTCACGCACTCTCACCCGACGACCTTCACGCGCGCTCGCCCGGACCCGCGCAGCGTGAGGAAAGGAGCCGCGGCCATGGCGGCTGGCGCCCCCCGGATCTTCGTCTCCCACCTCTCCGGCATCGCCGTGTTCGACCCGGCCGGCGACCAGGTGGGACGCGTCCGCGATCTGGTCGTCATGCTCCGCGTCGGCCGCAAACCCCCGCGCGTCCTCGGGCTGGTCGTCGAACTCACCACCCGCCGGCGCATCTTCCTGCCCATGACCCGGGTCACCGGCATCGAGTCCGGCCAGGTCATCACCACCGGCGTCCTCAACGTCCGGCGCTTCGAGCAGCGGCCCACCGAGCGCCTCGTCTTCGGCGAGCTGCTCGACCGGCGGGTCACGCTCACCGAGACCGGTGAGGAGGCCACGGTGCTCGACCTGTCGGTGCAGCAGCTGCCCGCCCGCCGGGACTGGGAGATCGACAAGGTCTTCGTCCGCAAGGGCAGGAAGGGCGGCGCCTTCCGGCGCAACAAGGGCGAGACGCTCACCGTCGAGTGGTCCGGCGTCACCGGGTTCTCCGTCGAGGAGCAGGGGCAGGGCGCGGAGAACCTGCTGGCCACCTTCGAGCAGCTGCGCCCCGCCGACCTCGCCAACGTCCTGCACCACCTGTCCGCCAAGCGCCGCGCCGAGGTCGCCGCCGCCCTCGACGACGACCGCCTGGCCGACGTGCTGGAGGAGCTGCCCGAGGACGACCAGATCGAGATCCTCGGCAAGCTCGCGGAGGAGCGCGCCGCGGACGTCCTGGAGGCGATGGATCCCGACGACGCGGCCGACCTGCTGGGCGAGCTGCCCGAGGCGGACAAGGAGCGGCTGCTGAGCCTGATGCAGCCCGCCGACGCGGCCGACATGCGGCGCCTGATGGCGTACGAGGAGCACACGGCCGGCGGTCTGATGACGACCGAGCCGATCGTGCTGCGGCCCGACGCCACCGTCGCCGACGCGCTGGCCCGCATCCGCAACCCCGACCTGTCCCCGGCGCACGCCGCCCAGGTCTACGTCTGCCGGCCGCCCGAGGAGACCCCGACCGGCAAGTACCTGGGCACCGTCCACTTCCAGCGCCTGCTGCGGGACCCGCCGTACACGCTGGTCGGCTCGATCCTCGACGACGACCTGCAGCCCCTGGAGCCGGACGCCGCGCTGCCGGTGGTCGCCGGGTTCTTCGCCGCGTACGACATGGTCGCGGCGCCGGTCGTCGACGACTCCGGGGCGCTGCTGGGCGCGGTCACCGTGGACGACGTGCTGGACCACATGCTGCCCGACGACTGGCGGGAGACCGAATACCACTTGGACGACGCCGACGACGCCGACGACGCGGCCGGGACGACGGGGGAGGCGGGCGCCGATGGTGCCTGAGCGCGAGACGACGACACGGGAGCGCGCCACGTCGGGGGCCACCGCGTCCTCCCGGGCCCGCGCCCGCCTCGACCAGCCCCGGCCGCCGCGCCGCAGGCTGCTGCCCGAGTGGGACCCGGAGTCCTTCGGCCGGCTGTCGGAGCGCGTGGCGCGCTTCCTGGGGACCGGGCGGTTCATCGTCTGGATGACGGTGGTCATCATCCTGTGGGTGGTGTGGAACGTCTCGGCGCCGAGCGGTCTGCGCTTCGACGAGTACCCGTTCATCTTCCTGACGCTGATGCTCTCCCTCCAGGCCTCCTACGCCGCCCCGCTGATCCTGCTCGCGCAGAACCGGCAGGACGACCGCGACCGGGTCAACCTGGAGCAGGACCGCAAGCAGAACGAGCGGTCGATCGCCGACACCGAGTACCTGACCCGGGAGATCGCCGCGCTGCGCATCGGCCTCGGCGAGGTCGCGACGCGGGACTGGATCCGCTCCGAGCTGCAGGACCTGGTCAAGGATCTGGAGGACCGGCAGAACGGTCACCACCCCGACCGCGGGGTATTCCCGGCAGACCGGACCGCGGGGCGTGACGTACACGACCGCTGACGGGGCTTTCCGTGCCCCGTGTGCGGCGCCGTACCATCGTCTTCATGGCTACGGAAGACGCGGTGCGCGAAGCACTGGCGACGGTGAACGACCCCGAGATCAACCGGCCCATCACCGAGCTGGGGATGGTCAAGTCGGTGGAGATCGGCGCGGACGGAGCGGTCGCGGTCGCCGTGTACCTGACGGTCTCCGGCTGTCCCATGCGGGACACGATCACGCAGCGCGTGACGGACGCGGTGTCGCGGGTCGAGGGTGTCACGCGTGTCGACGTCGAGCTGGACGTGATGAGCGACGAGCAGCGCAAGGAGCTGGCCACCGCCCTGCGCGGCGGGCAGACCGAGCGTGAGGTGCCGTTCGCCAAGCCGGGCAGCCTGACCAGGGTGTACGCGGTGGCGTCCGGCAAGGGCGGCGTCGGCAAGTCCTCGGTGACGGTGAACCTGGCGGCCTCGATGGCGGCCGACGGCCTGAAGGTCGGTGTCGTGGACGCCGACATCTACGGCCACTCGGTGCCGCGCATGCTGGGTGCCGACGGGCGTCCCACCCAGGTCGAGAACATGATCATGCCGCCCTCGGCCAACGGTGTGAAGGTCATCTCGATCGGCATGTTCACCCCGGGCAACGCGCCGGTGGTCTGGCGCGGCCCGATGCTGCACCGCGCGCTCCAGCAGTTCCTCGCCGACGTGTACTGGGGCGACCTGGACGTGCTGCTGCTCGACCTGCCGCCCGGCACCGGTGACATCGCGATCTCGGTGGCGCAGCTCGTGCCGAACGCCGAGATCCTGGTCGTGACGACGCCTCAGCAGGCCGCGGCCGAGGTGGCGGAGCGGGCCGGCGCCATCGCCGTGCAGACCCACCAGAAGATCGTCGGCGTGGTGGAGAACATGTCCGGGCTGCCCTGCCCGCACTGCGGCGAGATGGTCGACGTCTTCGGCACCGGCGGCGGGCAGATGGTCGCCGACGGCCTGACCCGCACGACCGGTGCGTCGGTGCCGGTCCTGGGGGCCATCCCGATCGACGTCCGGCTGCGCGAGGGCGGCGACGAGGGCAAGCCCGTCGTCCTGTCCGACCCGGACTCGCCGGCGGGCGCCGCCCTGCGCGCGATCGCGGGCAAGCTCGGCGGCCGTCAGCGTGGCCTTTCGGGGCTGTCGCTGGGGATCACCCCGAAGAACAAGTTCTGACCTCCCGTACGGGAGTGGGGGCGCTGTCCACCGGGACGGCGCCCCTCGTCGTGCGTACGGCCGCCGGTCAGGCGTACGCGGCGATGTCCTTGACGACGGCGAAGGCCAGCCCGTAGGCGCTCATGCCCCGTCCGTACGCGCCGAGGTGGACGCCCTGCCCGGTGGAACCGGCGAGCACCCAGCCGAACTCGGACTCCCGGTAGTGGAAGGGCGTGGGCACGCCGTCCACCGGGAGGGACAGCGTCGTCCAGTCCTCACCCTCCAGGTCGTCCGCGAGGACCCACGCGGTCTCCGTCTGCTGCTCCAGCCATTCGTCGCGCAGCGAGTGGTCCATTTGGCCGGGCCAGGTGAAGGACAGCAGTCCCACCCCGGCGAGCCAGGCCGCCGAGGAGACCGAGGTGGCCTCCAGCAGGCCCGTGCCGTCGGCGCTGCGCCGGTCGGGGTTGGCCGCGACGGTCACGACGACCGCGAACTTCTCCTTGGCGTCCTGCTCGTCGCCCGCCACGTGCTCGTTGCGCACCGACGGTTCGTCGCCGTGCCCGATCGAACCGTGCTCCACTGCCCCGTCGGCCGCCGTACCGATCTGCATCAGCCGGCGGGGCCCCGTGAACGCCTCGTCGAGGCCGTACCAGGGGAAGGGCGCACGCAGGTAGCCGTCGACCGTCTGCCGGCCGGAAGGGGACTGTGGTCCGCCCTCCGCGGCCGGCGCCTGCGCGACTGCCCGACTCGTCGTCTCCATGTGCCCGGACGCCTCCTCGCTCTCGTCGGACAGGAACGGCCCGCCCCCCTTCGGGCGCACTCGTCCGGTCCGCACAACAACCTGGGAAGCATAGCCACACCGCGGGCGGCAGCAGGGAAGCCGCCCGGCGCGTGGGCCGCGCGGGCGTCGTCCTCAGGGCCGGTGCGGCCCGTCCGGAGTACGGGGCACGTCGTCCTCGCGGCGCGTGGGCCGCGGTCCGCGGGCCGGGATCAGGTGGCGTCGGCGTCGTAGGGCGGGCGGTCGTCGGCGGGCTTGCCGGACTGACCGGACTCCTCGGGCTTCTTCGACATGTCGATCCGGCCGCCGCCGGAGGACCCGGACGACGACTTGGAGGACGAGGAGTCGCTGTCGCGGCCGTGGACCGCGTCGGTGACCTCGGCCATCTCCTTCTTCAGGTCGAAGCCGTTGCGGAGCTCCTTGAGGCCCAGCTCGTCGTTGTCCAGCTGCTTGCGGATGAACGTGCGGGGGTTCAGGTCCTCGAACTCGAAGTCCTTGAACTCGGGGCCCAGCTCCTGGCGGATGTCCTGCTTGGCGCTGTCCGAGAACTCGCGGATCTTCCGGATGGTGCGCGTCACGTCCTGGATGACCTTGGGGAGCTTGTCCGGACCGAAGACGAGCACGGCGAGGACGACGAGCGTCACGAGCTCTAGTGCGCCTATGTCATTGAACACCTGAAGCTCCTTGGAATGTCCGGGCCGCCACCACGGTACCCGCCGACCCCGCCCGACCGGTACCGTCCCGTGAGCCCCGAGCGCGTGTGGGTGAGCGCTTTCCGGATTGTTTGCCTTCCTGGCGCCTCGGGGAGACCTGTACGACGGTCAGTCGCCACCGGCGGAGCCGAGCACCAGTGAGACCTTCCTCTCCTTGCCGTCGCGTTCCAGGGTCAGCTCCAGCCGGTCCCCGGGGCGGTGGGCGCGGGTCTTCACGATGAGTTCCTCACCGGAGTGCACGCGCTGTCCGTCGACCGCGGTGATCACGTCCCCCGGCTCGATGCCGGCCTTGGCGCCGGGGCCGCCCGCGGTGACCGCGGGACCGCCGTCGCCGCCCTTGGCGCCCACACGGGCGCCGTCGCCCGTGTAGCCCATGTCGAGGGTGACGCCGATGACCGGGTGGGCGGCCTTGCCGGTGTTGATCAGCTCCTCGGCGACGCGCTTGCCCTGGTTGATGGGGATGGCGAAGCCGAGCCCTATGGAGCCGGCCTGGCCGCCGTCGGAGTCGGCGCTGCCGCTGTCGGCGGAGCGGATCGCGGAGTTGATGCCGATGGCCCGGCCCTGTGCGTCCAGGAGAGGGCCGCCGGAGTTGCCGGGGTTGATGGGCGCGTCGGTCTGCAGGGCGTCGACGTACGAGACGTCGCTGCCGTCGCCCTCCTCGCCGCCCGCGGTGATGGGCCGTTCCTTGGCGCTGATGATGCCGGAGGTGACCGTGCCGGCCAGGTCGAAGGGGGCGCCGATGGCGACGACGGGGTCGCCGACCCGCACGCTCTCCGAGTTGCCGAGGGGCATGGGGGTGAGGCCGCTGACGCCCTTGACCTTCACCACGGCGAGGTCGTACCCGCTGTCCCGGCCGACGACGGTGGCCTCGGCGGTGTCGCCGCTGTTGAAGGTCACCGTGATCTCGCCGCCGGTCCCGGCGGGTTCCACGACGTGGTTGTTGGTCAGGATGTGGCCCCGGTCGTCGAGGACGAACCCGGTGCCGGTGCCGGCCGCCTCGCTGCCGCTGACGTGCAGGGTCACCACGCTGGGCAGGGCGCGGGCGGCGATGCCCGCCACGCTGTCCGGCGCCCGCTCGGCGGCCTCCGGTGCGGCCTGCGGCAGCTCGACCGTGCCGACGCCGCCGTTGCGTTCCAGGTAGGCGCCCACGCCGCCGCCGATGCCGCCGGAGACCAGGGCGATGAGCAGGGCGCCGCCGACCAGCGTCCTCGCCGTCCGCCGTCGCTTCGGTGTCCGCTCCGCCGCCTCGCGGTGCTGGGCGACGGAGGCGGCCCAGGGGTCGTAACGTCCCCACGGGTCGGCGCCGGACTCGGCACCGGGCGCGGGAGCGGGCGGCCCCGCCCACGGGTCGCCGGCAGCCGCCGACGACGGGCCGGAGGGCGGCGGAACGGCGGGCGCCGGGGCGGCGGGTACGCCGTCGGGGCCTGTGGCGGGCGCTGCGGCCGCGGCGGCGGTGGGGGCTACGGGTGCCGGGGCCTGCGCGAACGCGGGGGCGGGCGCCGCGGGCGGAGGCGGGGACACCGGCGAGGCGCCCGCGGGTACGGGCGGGGCCGGCGCGGGAGCGGGCACTGCTGGTGCCTGCGGTGCCGGTGCGGGTGTGGCCGGTGCGGGCACGCCCGGTGCGGGTGTGGCCGCCTCCGTCACCGTGCCGTGTGCCGGTGTGGCCGTCGGGTGCTGGACCGGCGGAGCGGGGGCCCACGGGCCCGGCTCACCGTACGGCGGGGTGCTGTACGGGTCGGGATCGTGCAGCGGCTTGGGACGCTCGGCGACCGGGGCGGGGCCGGCCGGCGGGGCCGGATCCACAGCCGGGGCGGAGCCGGCGGGCCCAGCCGCCCCCTCGGGCGGCTGGGCGCCCGCGTCCACCGTCGGGGCGGCGTCGGCGGCGGGGGCCGGGCGCGGGTGCGGCGGGGTGCCCACCGTGTCCGCCGGCCGGTCCCGGGAAGGCCGGGGCAGGTCCAGCTCGTAGTCGCCCTGGTCGGTCGCGCGGGACGCCGGCGGACGCGCCGGTCCGGCGTCGCCTCCGTCCGTCCCGTGGGCGTCGGTGGCCGTACCCGTGCCCGCGGCGGGGGCCGGGCGGGGGCGCTCCAGTTCGAAGTCGCCGTCGGGCGTGCCTTCGGACGAGCGGGGACGACTCCACCACTTCACCTTCGTGGGCTTCGCCTCGTTCATGTTCTCCCCCGCAGCTGGCCGCAGATCGTCGGCTCCAAGGGCTCTGGCGCCACCCCGGATTCAATCAGGTTCGCGGACCGGCGCGCAGACGCCCTCAGCGAACCGGAGCGGAGGAGGCGGCCGGGGAAGCCACCGGGTAGGACGACGGAGCGGGGTCGGGGGCGGCGAGCAGGGCGGGCGGCCTGCCCTCCGGACTCGCCGGCCAGGCGCTGAGGGCGAGCGGCGCGACGGCTTCCAGCGGTCGTATCAGCGGGGACATGGCGGCGGCGCCGGCCGTCACCGGAGTGGTCAGCGCGCGTACCGCCTGCTGCCGTGCGTCGCCCCCGGAGGGGGCGGGCATCCCGGGCAGCAGCGGCGCGGAGGCCGAGGTGGAGGCCACGGGGGCATCGCCCAGCGCCCGCTGGCCCTGTCCGAGCAGGGGGCCGCCCGTGCGGCGGCGCTGGCTCTCGGAGCCGGTGGCCGCCGCCGTGCCCGGGGTGCGCACGGGCGTCACGTTGCTCCCGCTGCCCGAGCCGCGGGCGTCGGCGGTGGTGTCCGGGGTGCCGAGGGTGACGCCGCCCAGCGCGATCGCGGCCAGCGACACCGCGCCGGCGGCGGCGAAGGCGAACCGCAGGCCGCGTGAGGCCGAACGCTCGGACTCCGCCCGGCCCACGTCGTGGATCCGGAAGCCTCCCCGGCTCGGGGAGGAGGCCGGCAGCACGGGTGCGTGCGGCCGGGCGGGGACGTAGCCGAACTCGAACCGCTCGCCCCGCCGCGTGCCGAAGACGCCGGAGGCCGCGGTGGCTCCGATCCCTCCGGGCAGCCCGGCGAACGGTGAGCCGCCGCCGTCGGTGTCACCGCCGCCGGGGAGTCCCTGGAGGCGGGCCAGGAAGCTCTCGGACGGGGCCGGCGGAGCCGCTTCCGCGAAGACGTTCTTCAGCCGGCGCTGCGCGTCGACCTCCGCCTTGCACTTCGGGCAGGTCGCCACGTGGGCCAGCACGCGCTCCCGCGCGTCATGACCGAGCTCTCCGTCCACCAGGGCGGAGAGTCGGTCTCCCAGATGCTGCTCTGCGAGGTGTCCCTCGGACTGAGGCCGTGATCCGCTCACGCGCTCGCGCCCCCTCCTCCCAGCGCGGGCACACCGGTCGCGAACGAGCGGCGGTCGGCCCGCGCCTTGGGGGACCGGTGGGCGAGCGCCTTGCGCAGCTGGGAACGGCCGCGGTGGATGCGGGAGCGGACCGTGCCGAGCTTGACGCCGAGGGTCGCGGCGATCTCCTCGTACGAGAGTCCCTCGATGTCGCACAGGACGACGGCGGCCCGGAACTCGGGCGCGAGGGTGTCCAGGGCCTGCTGGACGTCCGCGTCGAAGTGGGCGTCGTGGAAGAGCTGCTGCGGGGTGGGCTCCCTGCTGGGGAGCCGCTCGGCCGCGTCGTCGCCGAGCGCGTCGAACCGGATGCGCTGCTTGCGGCGGACCATGTCGAGGAACAGGTTGGTCGTGATGCGGTGCAGCCAGCCCTCGAAGGTGCCGGGCGTGTAGGTCGACAGGGAACGGAAGACACGGACGAAGACCTCCTGGGTGAGGTCCTCGGCGTCGTGCTGGTTTCCCGTGAGGCGGTAGGCGAGGCGGTAGACCCGGCCGCTGTGGGTGCTGACGATCTCCTCCCAGGTGGGCGGAGTCCACGCAGGCCCGTCCGCGTCGCCGGTGAAGGTCGCGGTCTGGGCGGGTCCCTTGGCGGGACCGGCGTGGCTGTGGTCAGCAGCGGTGTCGTTCACGGATTTCGGCCTGCCTGCCGATCCGAGGAAGCGCCGCAGCACTCCGCCCCGATCCGCGGGTGCGGCCGCACCTCCCCTGTCGGCTCTGGTGGTGTCCAGTGGAGCCCCTACCATAGCCACCTCGCCCGTTAGCTCCGGATAAGCGGTTTTACGAGAATTTGATCGGGGCCGGTACGGCTCGTCCGGCCGCGTCGGCACCAGCTCGACGCCCTGCCTCATCCGCCGTCCTCCCCGTCGCGGCCGCGGCCGCTCAGTCGTCTCTTTGCTTGCCCCTTTAAACGACTGGTCCCATCTGCGGGTTCCCGACGCCAACGGATACAGTCACGCCGAGGCAACGACGGGGACAGGAGAGGGTCATTACCGGCAACCGGCAGACGAGCTGGGCGTTCGCCGACGCCTATGTCGCCGAGGACGACGCGCTGCTCTGGGCACGCGACCGGGCCCGCGAGGCGGGTCTGCGCTCGGTGACCCCGGGCACGGGGTCCGCCCTGGGCCTGCTCGCCGCCGCCGTGGACGCCAAGGCGGTCGCGGAGATCGGCACCGGCTGCGGCGTCTCCGGGATCCATCTGCTGCACGGCATGCGGCCGGACGGCGTGCTGACCACGGTCGACCCGGAGCCGGAACACCAGCAGTTCGCCCGCCAGGCCTTCCGGGCCGCGGGCTTCGCCAGCAACCGGGCACGGTTCATCCCCGGGCGGGCCCTGGACGTGCTGCCCCGGCTCGCGGACGCGGGCTACGACCTCGTCTTCTGCGACGGCGACCGTCTGGAGTACCTGGACTACCTCGCCGAATCGTTGCGCCTTCTGCGTCCCGGAGGTCTCGTCGCCTTCGAGGGGGTCTTCGGTGCCGGCCGCACGATCGACTCGGGTCCGCAGCCCACCGAGGTGCTGCGGCTGCGGGAACTCCTGCGCGCGGTGCGCGAGAGCCAGGAGCTGGTGCCGTCGCTGCTTCCGGTGGGCGACGGGCTGCTGTGCGCCGTGAAGCGCTGACCTGCCGTGCGGCGCGCCGAGTGACGCCGCCGGACGACAATCACCCCGGCACCAGGTGCGGTACCGGGGCGACTGAACGGGTATGGTCGCTCGCGCGTCAGCCGACGACCTTCTTGAGGGCGTCGCCGAGCGCGTCGGCCTCATCGGGGGTCAGCTCGACGACGAGTCGACCGCCGCCTTCGAGCGGAACGCGCATGACGATGCCCCGCCCCTCCTTGGTCACCTCGAGCGGGCCGTCGCCCGTCCGCGGCTTCATGGCCGCCATGCTCGTTCCCCTTCCTGATACCAGCTCACCGTCACCGCCGACGGCCCCTGAGGGCACGCGCAGTCCGGCTTGGACGCGCGACACCGGCATCGAACACATTGCTTCCCAGCCATTATCCCGCATCCCAGGACCCGATGACCAACATCGGTCGGCATCGCTTGGGCAACGCGCGCGAGCAAAACCACTCAATTCGGCGATGTGACTGCGATACTGCGCGCCCCCGCGCACCTCAGCCGAACGGAAACGGACCGGAATCCTTTGACGCAGGTCACATCGTCCGGGCGATCCGCAGCCGGTGATCTCCGTCATGCTGTCTGACGGACACCATCCAAGGCATGCCACTACGCGGAGGGGATCACATGGCCGACACCGTGCTCTACGAGGTGAGCGACGGGCTCGCGACGATCACGCTGAACCGCCCCGAGGCGATGAACGCGCTGAACATCGAGACCAAGGTCGCGCTCCGGGACGCGGTGCGCTCCGCGGCGGCGGACGACGCCGTACGGGCGGTGCTGCTGACCGCGGCCGGGGAGCGGGCGTTCTGCGTCGGCCAGGACCTCAAGGAGCACATCGGCCTGCTGGCCTCCGACCGGGAGACGGGCTCGGGGCAGACCATGAGCACGGTGCGTGAGCACTACAACCCGATCGTGCGGGCGCTCGCCGGGGCCGGGAAGCCGGTGGTCGCCGCCGTGAACGGCGTGGCGGCCGGGGCGGGCCTCGGTTTCGCGCTCGCGGCGGACTACCGGATCGTCGCGGACACGGCGGCGTTCAACACGTCCTTCGCGGGCGTGGCGCTCACCGCCGACTCCGGCGTGTCCTGGACGCTGCCGCGGGTCGTCGGCCCCGGGCGCGCCGCCGACCTGCTGTTCTTCCCGCGCAGCATCGGCGCGCAGGAGGCGTACGAGCTGGGCATCGCCACCCGGGTCGTCCCCGCCGCGGACCTGCGCGCCGAGGCCGAGAAGACGGCGCGGGCGCTGGCCGAGGGGCCGACGGTGGCGTACGCGGCGCTGAAGGAGGCGATGGCGTACGGGCTGACCCACTCGCTCTCCGAGACGCTGGACAAGGAGGACGAGCTGCAGTCCCGGGCGGGCTCCTCCGAGGACCACGCGATCGCGGTGCGGGCGTTCGTCGAGAAGGCGAAGCCGAAGTACCTGGGCCGGTAGCACCCGGCGGGCGGGCGGCCGCAGGTGCGGGCGGCGGGCGGTCGGCGGCTCAGCTCCGGCGGGCCACGCACGCCGCCAGGTGGTCGTCGACCAGCCCGCACGCCTGCATCAGCGCGTACGCCGTCGTCGGTCCGACGAAGCGCAGGCCCCGCTTCTTCAGGGCCTTGGACAGCGCCGTGGACTCGGGTGTGACGGCCGGGACGTCGGCGAGGGTCTTCGGGACCGGGCGCGCGGCCGGGTCCGGGGCGTACGACCAGATCAGCGCGTCCAGGTCGCCGGGCGCCCAGTCGGCCAGCACGCGCGCGTTGGCCAGGGTCGCGTCGATCTTGGCGCGGTTGCGGATGATGCCGGCGTCGGCGAGCAGGCGCTCGCGGTCCGCGTCGGTGAAGGCGGCGACCTCGGCGATCTCGAAGCCCGCGAAGGCGCGGCGGAAGCCGGTGCGGCGGCGCAGGATGGTGATCCAGGACAGGCCGGACTGGAAGGCCTCCAGGCTGAGCCGCTCGTACAGCGCGTCGTCGCCGCGGACCGGGCGGCCCCACTCGTCGTCGTGGTACGCGAGGTAGTCCTCGGTGGACACCGCCCAGGGGCAGCGCGGCGCGCCGTCCGGGCCCGCGAGGGCCTCCCCGGTGCTCACTGCTGCTCCTCGGGGGCCGGCTTGTCCATGACGGCGTGCCGGTGGGCCGCGGCGGCCCGGGCGCCCGCGAGCGCGGACTCCAGGCCGGCGATCCGGTCGTCGCGCTCGGCCAGCTCGGCGCCGAGGCGGCCGAGGGCGTCGTCGACGTCCGCCATGCGGTAGCCGCGGACCACGAGCGGGAAGCGCAGCCGCTCCACGTCGCCGCGACCCACCGGGCGGTCCGGCGGCAGGGCGTCCCGCACCCGCTCGGGTGCGGCGTCGGGCAGCGGCCCGCTGTCGCCGCCGCCCACCACGGCGAGCGTCACCGCGGCCACGACGACGGCCAGCGCGATGACGAGGAACAGGAACATGACCATCGCTGGGGCCCCCATGGTCGGGTCGGACTCCGGTCCGGGCCGGAGCCGGTCGTGCCGGAGTCTGTCTGAGTCGGAGTCGGTTGTGCCGGGTCCGATCGTGCCATGCGAGTCTGACAGTCGGGAGCGCGGCCGTCGAAGGACCGCGCGCCCGGGGCCGAGGCGGGACGAGAGAACGGGTATGGACGAGAAGATGTCACAGGGGACGCTCAGGCTGGGCAGGCGTGAGTTCGCGGCGCACGAGCCGGTGGTCATGGCGATCGTGAACCGGACCCCCGACTCCTTCTACGACCAGGGGGCGACCTTCCGCGACGAGCCGGCCCTCGCGCGCGTGGAGCAGGCGGTGGCCGAGGGCGCCGCCATCATCGACATCGGCGGCGTGAAGGCCGGTCCCGGGGACGAGGTGTCGGCCGAGGAGGAGGCGCGGCGCACGGTGGGCTTCGTCGCCGAGGTGCGGCGGCGCTTCCCGGACGTGGTGATCAGCGTGGACACCTGGCGGCACGAGGTGGGCGAGGCCGTGTGCGAGGCCGGGGCCGACCTGCTGAACGACGCGTGGGGCGGCGTCGACCCGAAGCTCGCCCAGGTCGCGGCCCGCCACGGGGTGGGCCTGGTGTGCACGCACGCGGGCGGCGCCGAGCCGCGGACGCGGCCGCACCGGGTGACGTACGACGACGTCGTGGACGACATCCTGCGGGTGACGCTGGGGCTGGCCGAGCGCGCGGTGGAGCTGGGCGTGAAGCGCGAGTCGGTGCTGATCGACCCCGGGCACGACTTCGGGAAGAACACGCGGCACAGCCTGGAGGCGACCCGGCGGCTCGGGGAGATGGTGGAGACGGGGTGGCCGGTGCTGGTGTCCCTGTCGAACAAGGACTTCGTCGGGGAGACGCTGGACCGGCCGGTGAAGGAGCGGGTCATCGGCACGCTGGCGACGACGGCCGTGTCGGCCTGGCTCGGGGCCCGGGTGTACCGGGTGCACGAGGTGGCGGAGACACGGCAGGTCCTGGACATGGTGGCGACGATCGCCGGGCACCGGGAGCCGGCGGTGGCGCGGCGGGGGCTGGCCTAGGCTCCGCCTCCCCCGCCGGTGACCGGCTGCTAGCGGCCCGCCTCCTTGGAGACCAGGGCCACCGCCTCTTCCACGTCGTCCGTGACGTGGAAGAGCAGGAGGTCCTTCTCCGCGGCCTTGCCCTGGGCCACCAGGGTGCCGCGGAGCCAGTCGACCAGGCCGCCCCAGTACTCGGAGCCGAACAGGACGATGGGGAAGCGGGTCACCTTCTGGGTCTGCACCAGGGTGAGGGCCTCGAACAGCTCGTCCAGGGTGCCGAGGCCGCCGGGCAGCACGACGAAGCCCTGCGCGTACTTCACGAACATCATCTTGCGGACGAAGAAGTAGCGGAAGTTCAGCCCGATGTCGACGTAGGGGTTCAGCCCCTGCTCGAAGGGCAGCTCGATGCCGAGGCCGACCGAGGTGCCCTTCGCCTCCAGGGCGCCCTTGTTGGCCGCCTCCATCGCGCCGGGCCCGCCGCCGGTGATGACGGCGAACCCCGCCTCCACCAGGCCGCGGCCCAGCCGGACGCCCGCCTCGTACTCCGGTGAGTCGACCGACGTACGGGCGGAGCCGAAGACGCTGATGGCGGGCGGCAGTTCGGCGAGGGTGCCGAAGCCCTCGATGAACTCCGACTGGATGCGCAGGACGCGCCAGGGGTCGGTGTGGACCCAGTCCGTCGGAGCGCGCTCGTCCAGCAGGCGCTGGTCCGTGGTGCTCTCCTGCACCTTGTCCCGCCGCCGGAGGACGGGGCCCAGGCGCTGCTCCTCCGGTGGCCGCTTCTTGCCCTCGGGGTTGCCGGTAGCCATGCGCGCTCCCTCCAGTCGCAGGTTCTTCCACCTCAGCGTAGATCTACGCGGGTTACGTACGAGGGACCTGAGCATGTCCGCCACGCTGCGACATAAACCCGTCGCCCGGGCCGTGGATCATGCCGTCAGCCACGACCGCAGGCGCTCCTCCCCCGCGAGGACCTTGGCCACCTCCACGCGCTCGTCGCGCTTGTGCGCCAGGTGGGGGTTGCCCGGGCCGTAGTTGACCGCGGGGACGCCGAGCGCCGAGAAGCGGGACACGTCCGTCCAGCCGTACTTGGGCTGCGGGGTGCCGCCCACCGCCTCGATGAAGGCCGCCGCCGCCGGGTGGGACAGTCCGGGCAGGGCCGCGCCGCTGTGGTCGTCGACCACGAAGTCCGTCACCCCGCAGTCCGCGAAGACCTCGCGCACGTGGGCGAGGGCGTCCTCGGGGCTGCGGTCCGGGGCGTAGCGGAAGTTGACCGTGACCACGCACTCGTCGGGGATGACGTTGCCCGCGACCCCGCCGGTGATGCCGACCGCGTTGAGGCCCTCGCGGTACTCCAGGCCGTCAATGACCGGGTTGCGGGGCTCGTACGCGGCCAGGCGCGCGAGGATCGGGGCGGCGGCGTGGATGGCGTTGGAGCCCATCCAGGAGCGCGCGGAGTGCGCCCGCTCGCCCGTCGTCCTCAGCAGGACCCGCAGGGTGCCCTGGCAGCCGCCCTCCACCTGGCCGTCGGACGGTTCGAGCAGCACCGCGAAGTCGCCCTCCAGCCAGTCGGGGTGCGCCTCGGCGACGTGCTTGAGGCCGTTCAGCTCGGCGGCGACCTCCTCGTTGTCGTAGAAGACGAAGGTGAGGTCGCGGTTGGGGGCGGGGACGGTGGCCGCGATGCGCAGCTGGACCGCGACGCCCGCCTTCATGTCGCAGGTGCCGCAGCCCCACAGGACTCCGTCCTCGTCCAGCCGGGAGGGGACGTTGCCGGCGATCGGCACCGTGTCGATGTGGCCGGCCAGGATCACGCGCTCCGCGCGGCCCAGCTCCGTACGGGCGACGACGTTGTTGCCGTACCGCTCGACCGACAGGTGCGGCAGGGCCCGCAGCGCGCTCTCGATCGCGTCCGCCAACGGCTTCTCGGTGCCGCTCTCGGACGGGAAGTCGACGAGCCGCGCGGTAAGCTCCGCGGCGTCCAACGTGAGGTCAAGCGGGGTATCGGCCATGGCCCCGACCCTAACTCCCTGCCCCTTCGGGCAGTGTCCGCACCCGGCGGACACCGGACCCTACCCTCCAGTACCTTGTACGCGTGCTTCAGCCGTCCCCACCCCGCAAACGCCGTGGCCGCCTCGCCCGTTCGGGCGCCGCCTCCGTGGCTCTCCTCGCGGTCGCCGGTTATCTGGCCGTGCAGTACGTCACCGGGGGCGCGGGCGCCCCGGGGTGCAGGGTGGCCTCCGGCGAGGGCGGCGGGACCACCTACGAGTTCACGCCGGAGCAGGCCGTGAACGCGGCGGCGATCACCGCCGTGGGCACCGCGCGCAAGCTGCCGGAGCGGGCCGTGACGATCGCGCTGGCGACCGCGCTCCAGGAGTCGGCGCTGCGCAACCTGGACCACGGCGACAAGGACTCGCTCGGCCTGTTCCAGCAGCGCCCCTCGCAGGGCTGGGGCAAGCGCGAGGAGATCATGGACCCGGCGTACTCGGCGGGCCTGTTCTACGACCACCTGGTCGAGATCCCCGGCTATCTGGACCTTCCGCTGACGGACGCCGCGCAGCGCGTGCAGCGCAGCGCCTTCCCGGACGCCTACGCCAAGCACGAGCCGGACGCCGAGCTGCTCGCCGCCGCCCTCACCGGGCGGTCCGCGGCGACGCTGACCTGCGACGGACGCCCCGGCTCGACGCCGGAGAAGGGCCCGGACGCGGTACGCGCGGCACTGGTGCGGGACTTCGGGCACACCGTGCTCCGGCCGGCCGGGGCGGAGGTGGCCGACGGCGGGGACACCGGCACGGGTGCCGCGCGGGTCGCGGGCGCCTCGGACGGGCGGACCGTGACGGTGCCCGTGACCGACGCCGGCCCGGGCGCGGAGCCGACGGGCGGGCGGGCGGCCGAGCGACGCGGCTGGCAGCTGGCGCACTGGGCGGTGGCCAACGCCTCCTCGCTGCACATCCAGCGGGTCGCCTACGCGGGCCGGGAGTGGACCGCGGGCAACACCGACAGCAAGTGGTCCCCGACGGACGCCGGGGGCACCAAGGGCGCGGAGCGGACGACGGGACCGGTGCGGATCACCTCCGTCCGGTAGCCCGCACCCCCGTCCGGCGTTCACCCGTACGAGCCGTCACCCCGGGGAGTGGCCCGCGTCGGCACGGGATCGACGTGGCGCACGGGTTGGGGAGCGGTCGCGGTCGCGGGCGCCGGAGGCCAGGAAAATCAAGGGCCGTAAGGATTCGGCAGACTTTCCGACCGGCGCCCTTTTGCCCGTTTTTCTGTGCACCTGATAATGCGACGCATTACCAACTCTTTACGTTGGGTCGCCGCAACCTTCGTGGCCTTCGAGCGGTAGTCACTGCGTCCGAGCCCGGTCGATCACACTCCGATCGCTCCGGGCACGGTCGGATTCCCATCGTTGTCGTCGACTTCCGTCGAAGGAGCATCATGTCCCTCCCCCTGACCCGCAGGATCGCCCGTGCCGCGCTGCTCGTCGCTGCAGGAGCGGCTGCCGGGGTCGGTGCGGCCGGCTCCGCGAGCGCGGCTCCCGAACTGCCGGCCGCCCCGAACCTCGGGGGACTGACCGCCCTGGACGGGGCGAACGTCGGCAACACCGTCGACTCCGCGGCCCAGAACGTCACCGAGACCGCGGGGGACACCGGCGGCAAGGCCGTGAAGAAGGCCGTGCCGGCCGCCGGCAAGACCGGTGGGTCGGTCGTCAAGAAGGCCACGCCCGCCGCGCAGAACGCCGCCGGGGACGCGGCGGGCTCCGCCGGGGACCTCGTGGGTGACACGGCTTCGACCGCCACGAAGGGTGGGCTGCCGACGGACGCGCTGGGTAAGGGTGGGCTGCCGGTGCAGGGTCTGCCGATCGGCTGAGCGCCGGGCTTGAGCGGCGCCGGGGCCCGGGGATTCTTCCCCGGGCCCCGGCGTTCTGCTGTCCTACGCCGGGGCGGTGGCCGCGGCCGGGGCCGTCAGGACGCCGTCAGGACGCCGTCAGGACTTCAGGCGGGTGACGGCTGCCTGGACGCGTTCGTCCGTTGCCGTGAGGGCGACGCGGACGAAGTTCTGGCCCGCGGGGCCGTAGAAGTCGCCCGGGGCCACCAGGATGCCGCGGTCGGCCAGGTGGGCGACCGTGTCCCAGCAGGACTCGTCGCGGGTGGCCCAGAGGTAGAGGCTGGCCTCGCTGTGCTCGATGCGGAAGCCGTGGCCGAGCAGGGCCTCGCGCAGGGCGGTGCGGCGGGACGCGTAGCGCTCGCGCTGGACGCGGACGTGCTCGTCGTCGCCGAGGGCCGCGACGACGGCGGCCTGGGTCGGCGCCGAGGTCATCATGCCGCCGTGCTTGCGGATCTCCAGGAGCGGGCCGAGGACCGCCGGGTCGCCGGCCAGGAAGGCCGCGCGGTAGCCCGCGAGGTTGGAGCGCTTGGACAGCGAGTGGACGGCGACGAGACCGTCGTACGAGCCGCCGTTGACGTCCGGGTGCAGGACCGAGACCGGGTCGGCCTCCCAGCCCAGCTCCAGGTAGCACTCGTCGGAGACCACGAGGACGCCGTGCTCGCGGGCCCAGGCCACGATCCGGGTCAGCTCCGCCCTGGACAGGACCTTGCCGGTCGGGTTCGACGGGGAGTTGAGCCAGAGGAGCTTCAGCCCCGCCGGGTCCAGCTCGGTCGGGTCGTCGTACGCCTCGTACTCCGCGCGGGCCAGGCGCGCGCCGACCTCGTACGTCGGGTAGGCGAGGCGCGGGAAGGCCACCCGGTCGCCCGGGCCCAGGCCCAGCTGGGTCGGGAGCCAGGCGACGAGTTCCTTGGAGCCGACGACGGGCAGTACGTGGCGGTGGGTGACGTCGCGGGCGCCGAGGCGGCGCTCGACCCAGCCGGTGATCGCGTCGCGCAGCGCCGGGGTGCCCCAGACGGTCGGGTAACCCGGCGAGTCCGCCGCGTCGACCAGGGCCTTCTGGATCAGCTCGGGGACCGGGTCGACCGGGGTGCCGACCGAGAGGTCGACGATGCCTCCGGGATGGGCTGCGGCCGTCTTCTTGTACGGCTCCAGCCTGTCCCAGGGGAAGGTGGGAAGACGGTCGGAGACTGCGGACACGGTGGGTGGCTCCCTTTCCTCGGCGGCGCGCGGTGCTACGGCAAACGCCTCGGTCCCGTGCGGCGCCGATCGGGGTGACCGGGCCGTACGGGACCGAGGCGGCGCGTTGCGGGCCGCTCTTACTGGTTCTGCGGCGGCAGCGCGGCGACGAAGGGGTGGTCGCGCTCGATCAGCCCCAGCTTGCTGGCGCCGCCGGGCGAGCCGAGCTCGTCGAAGAACTCGACGTTCGCCTTGTAGTAGTCCTTCCACTCCTCGGGAGTGTCGTCCTCGTAGAAGATCGCCTCGACCGGGCAGACCGGCTCACAGGCACCACAGTCGACGCATTCGTCCGGGTGGATGTACAAGGACCGCTGGCCCTCGTAGATGCAGTCGACCGGGCACTCCTCGATGCACGCCTTGTCCTTCACGTCGACACAAGGCTGCGCGATGACGTAGGTCACGCTGTCGTTCCTCCTCGATAGGGCGCTGGCGGGCCTCCGTAGGCTCCGCCGCCTGGCGCGCGGGAGCGCGGCGTCGTCGATGCCCGCCCCTAGTATCTCCGTTCTTGGGCATGATCCGAACAGGAGGGGTGGACAGACCTGTGGAAATCTCTGCCGCAGGGCGACTTGAGGTCCGTATCACCGCTGCTGACGTGGGCAAACGAGTCTCCGTACGGCGCTTGAGCGAAGCTGGTGTCGCGGGTGAGAAGTTCACCGACACGGTCGGCGTTCTCACATCATGGACCGACGGTGTGCTGCTGATCACACGAAAGAGTGGCGAGAGCGTCCGTGTCGCGGAGGCCGACCTGGTCGCCGGGAAGGTCGTACCGGCCGCGCCCGCCCGCCGGCGCGGTCCCGCCGCGTCCTACGAGGAGCTGGCGCGGGTCGCCGCGCGGGCCTGGCGTCCCGTGGAGAGCGAGCGGCTCGGGGCGTGGGAGCTGCGGGCGGCGGCGGGCTTCACCCGGCGGGCCAACTCCGTGCTGCCGCTCGGCGATCCGGGGCTGCCGCTCGACGAGGCGCTGACGGCCGTACGGCGCTGGTACGGCGAGCGCGGGCTGCCCGCGTACGTGCAGACCGCCACCGGCGCCGTCGGCACGGAGGAGCTGCTGTGCGCGGAGCTGGAGCGGCGGGGCTGGGTCCGTGAGGTGACGGCCGAGGTGTGGACCGGTCCGCTCGCGCCGGTCGCCGATCTGGCCGAGGGCTCCGGTGTGGTCCTGTCCCGGGAGGCGGACGAGGCCTGGCTGGCCCGGTACCAGCGCAAGGGCGTCAGCGAGGTGGCGCTGCGGGTGCTGGGCAGCGGGCCGTCGGTGTGGTTCGCCAAGGTGCCCGGCGCCGACGCGGACGCGGACGCCCCGGGCACGCCCGCGGCGATCGGGCGGTGTGTCGTGGACGGGCGTTGGGCGTCCTTCGCGGCGGTCGAGGTGGATCCCGCGCTGCGGCGCCGGGGGCTCGCGACCGAGGTGATGGCCGCGTTGGCCCGGCGGGCGCTCGACGAGGGCGCGTCGGCGGCGTGGCTCCAGGTGGAGACGGACAACGCCGGGGCCCGGGCGCTGTACGCCGGGATGGGCTTCGCGGCGCACCACGCCTACCACCACTACCGGGAGCCCGGGCCTACCGGGACGGACCGGTAGCCGACCGCCGCTACGGCACCGCAACCCGACCGCACCGAGAAAGGGCACGAGCCGGAATGCACCACCCTCACCCTCTCCAGCCCCCGTCGTCCGACCGCTCCGCCGAAGTGCGGCGGCGGTTCGCCGATGAGGCCCGGTCCGAGCGGCCCGACCTGGCCACCCTGTGCCTGCTGATGGGCGCGGAGGCGGACGGGACGCTGGACGAGGCGGGTCTGGACGCCGCGCAGGTCGAACTGGACCGGCTGGCCGGGGAGCTGCCGTTCCGGCCGGGTACGCCGCGGGCGTGGGCGGTGGCGCTGCGGGACCTGCTCGGCGAGCGGTATGGGTTCCACGGGGTCGCCGCGGACTACCAGCGGCTGGAGTCGTCGCTGCTGCACGAGGTGCTGCGGCGTCGGCGAGGGCTGCCGATCCTGCTGTCGGTGGTGTGGCTGGAGGTGGCCCGGCGGGCGGGGGCGCCGGTCTACGGGGTCGCGTTGCCGGGGCACTTCGTGGTCGGGCTCGGGTCGGATGCCGGGGCGGAGGCACCGGGTGCGGAGGACGGGCGGGTGCTCGTCGATCCGTTCGACGGGGGGCGGCTGCTCAGTGGCAAGGACGCGGAGGTGCTGGTCGCCGGGGCGACAGGGGCGGAGTTGCGGCCGTCGATGCTGAAGCCCGCGGCGCCGTTGGAGGTGGTGTCGCGGGTGCTGAACAACGTCCGGGCGTGGGCGGCGGGACGGCCGGAGCAGTCGGCGGTGGGGCTGTGGGCGATCGAGCTGGCGCTGCTGTTGCCGGCGCATGCGGCGCGGTTGCGGTACGAGCGGGCGCGGTTGCTGGTGCAGCGGGGGGAGTTCGTGGCGGGGGCCGGGGAGTTGGAGGCGTACGCGGAGATGGTGGGGGCGGTGGATCTCGCGGTCGCGGAGGAGGTGCGGGGGGAGGCCCGGGCGGCTCGGGCGATGTTGAACTGAACGTCGGGGGCGTGGGCCGGGGGTTGGGGGCGGCGTCGCGACAGCCACCGCAGCTGCGGGGGCCTTCCTCCTACAGCCAGCCCTTGTTTCTTGCCACCTGGACCGCCTCTGCTCTGTTGCGCACCGCCAGTTTCTGGATGGCCGTGGAGAGGTAGTTGCGGACCGTGCCCTGGGAGAGGTGGAGGGTGTGGGCGAGTTCGGCGTTGGTGGAGCCGTCGGCGGCGGCGCGGAGGACTTCGCGTTCGCGGTCGGTGAGGGGGTTGGCTCCGTCGGCGAGGGCCGCCGCCGCCAGGGTCGGGTCGATGACCCGCTCCCCTGCCAGCACCTTGCGCACCGCCTCGGCGAGTTGGGCCGCCGGGGCGTCCTTGACGAGGAAGGCGTCGGCACCGGACTCCATGGCGCTGCGCAGGTAACCGGGGCGGCCGAAGGTGGTGAGGACGACCAGCTTCACGGCCGGGAGCTCCCGGTGGAGCAGGGCCGCCGCCTCGATGCCGGTCGCTCCGGGCATCTCGATGTCCAGCAGGGCCACGTCCACGCCGTGCGTCCGGGCGGCGTCCAGCACCTCGTCGCCGCGGGCCACCTGGGCGACGACGTCGATGTCCTCCTCCAGGCCGAGCAGGGCGGCCAGTGCCTCGCGGACCATCGCCTGGTCCTCCGCCAGCAGGACCTTGATCGTGCGGCTCATGCCCCGGATCCTACGTCGGTGGCCACACCGGCCGGGACGCGGGCGACCAGCCGGAACCCGCGGTGGGACCCGGCCGCCTCCAGCGCACCGCCCACCTTCGCCAGGCGCTCGGCCAGGCCGGTGAGGCCGTTGCCGGGGGCGTTCACGGGGGCGGGGCCGCCGGAGCCGTCGTCCTCCACCGACAGCTCCAGCACCGCGCCGTCCAGCGTCTGGCGCCGCAGCAGCTCGACCACGCAGCGCCGGGCGCCGCTGTGCCGTACGACGTTGGTGACCGCCTCGCGCAGCGCCCAGGCGAGGGCCGCCTCGGACTCCTCGTCCAGGCCGGTCGGGTCCGGTTCGCCGGGCAGTTCCGCGGCCACTCCGGCCGCCGACAACGCGACCTTCGCCCCGGCGAGTTCGGGGGCTATGCGGGCACGGCGGTATCCGGTGACGGCCTCGCGGACGTCGACGAGGGCCTGACGGCTGACCTGTTCGATGTCGGCGACCTGCTGAGCGGCCTTGTCGGGGTGGTCGGGGAGCATGCGGCCGGCCAGCTCGCTCTTCAGGGTGATCAGGGAGAGCGAGTGGCCGAGCAGGTCGTGCAGGTCACGGGCGAGGCGCAGCCGCTCCTCGTTGGCGGCGAGCTGGGCGACGGTGGCGCGGGCCTCGCGCAGCGCGATCGTGGTGCGGATCAGCTCGCGTACGCCGGTCATGGCGAAGCCGCCCAGCAGAGCCGGTACGAGCAGCCCGCCGAGGAACGCCCTGCCGTCGGGCACCAGCAGGGCCAGCGCCGCCATCAGCGCGGACGCGCCCGGGATCGTCCAGCGGGCCAGCCTGGGCGGCAGGGCGGCGCCGGACGCGATGGAGACGTAGACGAGCAGGACCAGCCAGGAGCGGCCCAGGGTGAGGGCGAGGGCGGTGGACTCGGCGGCGAGGACGGCGAGTGAGCCGAGGACGACGCCGGACCGGTCACCGCGGCCCGTGCGGAAGACGAGCAGCATGTACCAGACGACGAAGACGGCCAGGGCGCCCCAGCCGAGCACCCGTACGCCGAGGGCGTGTCCTCCGTGCAGCAGGTCGTCGACGGGGGCGCCGAGGAAGGCCAGCCAGATGGCCGTCCACATGACCTTGATCGCCTTCTGCGTGCGATTCTCCGGGCGCTGCCCGATGTTGACGCCGCTCACGCGTGCAGCACGTCCTTCCGGTACGGCCGGGCCGTCGTCCTCGTCATACCGGTCAGCGTGGCAGAGGGCGGGTGCGCCGGGCAGTGCCGGCGGTCCCGGCTTGGGCGTGACAGGTGTCATGGCGTCCTTCCCCTCATCGACCGGCCGAAAGGGGCGCCCGGCGAGTGCCGGGCGCCCCTCTCTCCTGTGCCTGCGTCAGCTGGGGTCGGTGTCGATGACGGCCACCCGGTCGGTCTTGCTCTTCAGCGCCTGGCGCATGGCGCCGTAGACGTCCTGCGGGGTGACGGCCGTCTTCTGGCCGTTGGCCCGGGTGATGAGCACACCGTCGAAGGTCTGGCCGTAGAGCGCCTTGAGGGCGTTCAGGTCGGGCTTGTCGACCAGCTTGCCGTCGACGGCCGTGACCCTGAGGAACTTCCACAGCGACTTCTCGGGGCTCATCTGGATGGAGTGCGCGGCGTCCGTCTGCACGGTCACCCTGGCCGACATCGCCGGCTGGGCGAACTCCTTCAGCATCCGGTCGACCTCGGCGTTGGAGACCGTGGGCTGCTTCGTGGTGGTCGGCACGTTCACCGCGGCGGCGGTGCCCGTCTCCACCTGGGAGCGGTACGCGGCCCGCACCGCCTCGGTCGACTTGGCGACGTCTATGCCCTGGCCGGCCTTGCCGTACACGGGGACGGCCTTGCCGGACTCGAACGTGACCGTGCCCTCGGCGACCGACCCGGCCCCGCCCGCCGCGTTCTCCAGGGCGGCGTGCAGCTTCTCCTCGTCGACCGGCATGGCGGGCTCGACGACCCGCTTCTGGCCGAAGAGCGAGCCGATCACGGACATCGGGTTGTAGTCGCTCGTCGCCGCGTCGCTCGCCGTGGCCTGCGTGTCGAGCTGGAGTCCCGCCTGGTCCGGCTTCAGGGAGACGGTGTCGCCGCCCACGGTGAGCTTGAGCGGCTTGTCCGCACGGGCGCCGAGGGCCTTGTCCAGCTTCTCCACGGCGTCGTCGCGGGTGCCGCCGCCGATGTCGACGCCGAGCACGCTGGTGCCCTTGGGCACCTCGGAGCGGTTCATCAGCAGACCGGAGCCGTAGGCGACACCGGCGACGACGACCACGCCGCCGACGAGCAGCGGAAGCTTCTTGCGCCCCTTCTTCTTGGCGGGCTTGGCGGCCTTGGCGGAGCCCGCCGGGGGCGGGGAGACCGGCTCGGGCAGCTTCGGCGGCGTGTGCGGCCGCGGTCCGTCGCCGGACGGGTCCTGGAACGGCGTGCCGCGCCCGCCCGGTACGACGGGGATGCCGCTGGTCACGGTGTTGCCGGAGACGTTGTCCGGGTTGCCCATGCCGGGCGGGGCCGGCCGCTGCGGGGTGAGGATCGCGGTGTCGTCGCTGAGCCCGCCACCGGGGCCCGGGCGGGCGGCGTCGGGGCCCGCCCCGGGAACGCGGCCCGCGGGCCCGCCGGGTCCCCCCGGACCGCGCAGGTCCTGCGGGGCCTGTCCGGCGGGCGCACCGGGAGCACCGGGTGCCTGGAAGTCGAAGTCGCCGGCCGGGGGCGGCGTCAGCCGGCCCTCGCCGGTGGCCGGACCGCTGGTCGGACCGGCGGGACCCTGGGGGCCGCCGCCGTACGGGGACTGCCCGTTCAGACCGTTGTGCTGCCCGCCGGAGGCGCCGGCGTCCTGCTCGCTCCGGCCCTCCCCCGCGCCGTACGGCAGGTCCTCGCGGCGCGATCCGGCACCGGCGTCGGTGCCCGGCCGGGGGCCGTTGCCGTTGCCGTTGCCGCCCAGCGGACCGGCCGCCAGCGCCTCGGTCACGTCGAAGGAACCGGTGCCTCCACCGTGGCCGGGGGCCACGGGACCGCCGGTCGCGCCGGAGCGGGCGGCGCCGCCCGCGGAACCGGACCGGGAGACGCCGGGTGCGTTCATGGAGCCGACGACACCACCGGGACGGCCACTCCCGCCGCCCGGTCGCGCACCGGCACCGGCACCGGGAGCGCCCGTTCCCGTCGGACCCGCGCCGCGGGTGCCCGGGGCGCCGGGTGCGCCCGTCGTGCCGGCGCCCGCCGCCGAACCGCCGGGCAGCCCGGCACCGTTGGTCGAGCCGCCGCCCTGGGCGCCCTTGCCGGGACCCGACTTGCGGGGCGCGAACCAGTCGCTGGTCGGCTTGTCCTCGCCGGACTGCGCGGGCTGGGCGGGTTCCGCGGGGGCTTCGGGCGCGGGCGTGGGCGCGGCCGCGCTCGGCGTCGGCGCGGGCCGTTCCGCCGTCGTCGTCGCCTCCGTGTCGGCGGCGGTGTCCGCACCGTCCGCGACGGGCTTGCGCACGACGACCGGCGGAATGGGCCGCGACCCGGGGATGTTGATCCGGATCCGGGTCGTCAGCGTCGTCTCGGTCTTGCGCTCCTCCGGTCGCGTGGCCGAACGGCCCGCGTCCGCACCGGCGTCGGAAGCCGTGGGTGTCCCGTAGGGCGGGGTGCCCGACGGGTAAGCGGCTCCGCCGCGCCCGTGGGGCCCGGAGGACGAACTGTCAGTTTCACGACTCAAGGCAGGTTCTCCCGGTTGGCTCCGCCGCCCGTCACACCTTCAGCGGGCGGCTCGGCGGCGCGCACCACCATACTGGCCACCTCCTACGCGTATCCCGTGACCGCCGGGGAAACCCACACGGGACTCGCACGCCCGCGGCACGGCGAAGCGGTACGTCACTTGCGAAGTCGGACGGAGTCGCCGTCCGGTTGCCGCACCGGCACCAAGGTGGCGCAGATCACAGCGACGGCGATCCCGCCGAGCAGGAAGAGATAGGAGCCGCTTCCGGCGGCGAAGACGAAGTCGCCCTCCGGGCGGCTGGTGGTGAGCAGCACCACGGCGAGCGCCCAGCCGAGGGCGGGTGCGGCGGCTCCGCCACGGCGGCCCACGGCACGGCCCGCCCCGACGCACAGGCCCGCCTCGGCGGCCAGCGCGAGCAGCAGCCCGCCCGGGAACCAGGCCGGCTGCACCAGTGCGCCCGCCACGCCCAGGACGGCGCCGAGCACGAACAGCCCCACGTAGAGGACGGCCCGGCCGGGCGAGGGCGGGCGCAGCGGCTGGGCGAGTGCGGAACCGGCCGGCTCGTTGCGGCCGCTCACCGGGCCACCCCGCTCCCGGAAGTCGCGGGGATCCCGGCGAACAGGTCGCTCTCGCGCTCCGCACCGCCGTCCCGCGCACCGCGCACCAGTTCGTAGTACTCGGTGGTGAGGAGGGGCTGCGCCAGGTCGTTGGAGAGGACGAAGTACGGTTCGGCGACCGTGATCTGGGTGGCGTGCGCGCGCATCGCGGCGGCCTTGGCCGCGGCGTACGCGGTGCCCTCGCCCTGGATCTCGGTGGTGATCCTCTCGTCGTCGACGACGCCCGGTACGTCCTCGACCCCGGCCGTCTTCTCGAAGGGCAGGCCGGGCAGGTCGTCCCGGAGCCGGGCGAAAGCGGCCTCGATGCGGGAGCGCGGCACGCGGTTCCAGTAGACCTTGGCGACGGGGCACCCGGCCTCGGCCGCCAGCTCCACCGCCCGCATGGCGATGCGGTGGGCCTGGATGTGGTCGGGGTGGCCGTAGCCGCCGTCCGGGTCGTAGGTGACGAGCACCTGGGGCCGCACCTCGCGGATCACGTCGACGAGCAGGGCTGCGGCGGCGTCGACGTCCGCCTGCCACAGGCAGCCGGGGTCGTCGTTGTCGGACAGGCCCATCATCCCGGAGTCGGCGAACCGCCCGGGCCCGCCGAGCAGCCGGAAGTCGTCGACGCCGAGCGCGCGCATGGCCTCCGCCAGCTCGCCCCTGCGGTGGCCGCCCAGAGCGGCCCCGGACAGGTGGGCGAGGCCGGGCGGGATGACCTCGCCCCGCTCGCCGAGGGTGCAGGTCACCAGCGTCACGTGCGCGCCCTCGGCCGCGTACCGGGCCATGGTGACGCCGTTGTTGATCGACTCGTCGTCCGGGTGCGCGTGCACCAGCAGCAGACGCCGGCCGGGGAGTTCCGTCATGCCCCCACCCTATGAGGCCCGGCCGCCGTCCTCACGCCCGCACGGGCCGTACGGAACTGTCCAGGGCTTGTCCAGTGCCGTCGGCACTGTCGTCGGCGTTGTTCCGGGTAGGGCACGGCCGTGCGAGGCGGGACCAAGGAGGGGTGCGACATGTCGGTGGACGCGGGGACGGACCAGGTCGACGAGCCGGGGTGGGAGGTGGACCCGGACGACGACTGGGCCCTGGCCGTGATCGCCACGGTGGGCCGGCAGCTCCGGCTGCGCCGCGAGGCGGCGGGGCTGCGGGCCCCCGACTTCGCGGTGGCGATCGGCTACGGGGAGGACCTCGTCTACAAGGTCGAGGGCGGCAGGCGGATCCCGCGGCCCGAGTACCTGGACAGGGCGGACGAGGTGCTGGACGCCGGCGGGCTCGTCGCGGCGATGAAGGAGGACGTGAAGCGGGTCAGGTACCCGAAGAAGGTGCGGGATCTCGCGCAGATGGAGGCGCGGGCGGTGGAGCTTCAGCTCTACGACCCGCTGCATGTCCACGGGCTGTTGCAGACTCCTGAATACTCGCGCCAGCTGCTGTTGATGCGGCGCCCGACATACGCGAGTGACGAGGTCGAGCGGTTCATGGCGGCTCGGGAGGCCCGCAAGGCGATCTTTGAACGCGTCCCCGCGCCTGAGCTGGGTTTCGTCTTGGAGGAATGGACTCTGCGACGTCCACTGGGCGGGAAGCGGGTACTGCGCGGCCAGTTGGCACATCTGCTGGAGATCTGCGCCCTCCCGAGCGTGGAGCTTCAAGTGATGCCGATGGACCGCGTGGAGCATGCGGGAGTGGACGGCGGCATCGAGGTCCTGAAATTCGCGGACGGTTCGGCGTTGGGCCGTTCACCGGTCGTGGCTCACGGCCGCCCCCTTTCGGACCCCAGGCAGCTACGTATCCTGGACCTGCGGTACGGAATCATCCGTGCGCAGGCCCTGACGCCGCGGCAGTCAACGGCCTTCATTGAGCAACTGCTGGGGGAGACATGAACCACACCACCGGTCTGGCCTGGTTCAAGAGCAGCTACAGCAGCGGCAGCGAGGGCGACTCCTGCGTCGAGGTCGCCCTCGACCCCGGCGCCGTCCACGTCCGCGACTCGAAGAACCTGCCGGACACCGGCCCCCGGCTCGCGCTGACGCCGGAGGCCTGGGTCTGCTTCGTGGCCGGCACGGTCAGAAGTTGATGCTCCCGATCATCCCCGCAAGGTTCGTCGTCAGCTCGCTGATCGTGGGAGCGACGGTCGACGAGGCCAGGTAGAAGCCGAGAAGCATGCACACCACCGCATGCCCCGCCTTCAAGCCTGACTTCTTGACCAGCAGGAAGACGATGATCGCCAGCAGCACAACCGCCGAAATCGAGAGTGCCACGGCGGCTCACCTCCAATGGGCCCAGGGACACGGGGGGTCGGTCGCAGTCGGAGCTCGGAGCAGATAAATCCACGCAGCGGGCACCTGGTTGATACCCACTATGCGCTAGTGATCATAACTATCCGTGCGCGCGCATCTCTCGGCGCACGGCCGCACAAGGGGGCGCATGGCCAATATGGTCAAGGCATGACGACCGAGTCCGACTCCTTCCCCAAACTGCACGCGCGCACCCAGCGGTTCACGCTCGGCGCGCCGCGTTCGTTCACCGTGGCACCCGACGGTTCACGGGTCGCCTTCCTGCGCTCCGGCACCGGCACGGACCGGGCCAACGCCCTGTGGATCCTCGACGTCGAGCAGGGCGAGGAGCGCGTCGCCGCCGACCCGCGCGCCCTGCTGGACGGCGCCGAGGAGCACCTGTCGCCCGAGGAGCGGGCGCGGCGCGAGCGCAGCCGCGAGGGCGGCGCCGGCATCGTCGGCTACGCCACCGACGCGGCGGTCGAGCTGGCCTCCTTCGCGCTGTCGGGGCGGTTGTTCGCGGCCGAGCTGCGGATCGGCACCGCGCGCGAACTCCCCACCCCGGGGCCCGTGATCGACCCCCGTCCCTCCCCCGACGGCCGGCACATCGCCTACGTCGCCCAGGGCGCGCTGCGGGTCGTGGGCGCCGAGGGCGACGGGGACCGGGCGCTGGCCGAGGCGGACGGCGAGGGCGTCACGTACGGGCTCGCCGAGTTCGTGGCGGCCGAGGAGATGGCGCGCAACCGCGGCTTCTGGTGGAGCCCCGAGTCGGACCGGCTGCTGGTGGCGCGGGTGGACGACACGCCGGTGCAGCGCTGGTGGATCTCCGACCCGGCCCACCCCGGACGTGACCCACAACACGTGCCGTATCCGGCGGCGGGCACGCCCAACGCGGACGTACGCCTGTTCGTCGTCGGTCTCGACGGGGGGCGCACGGAGGTTCTCTGGGACCGGGCCCGGTATCCGTATCTGGCGCGAGTGCACTGGTCAGCGGCGGGTGCGCCGCTGCTTCTCGTACAGGCGCGCGACCAGCGCAGCCAGCTGTTCCTGGCGGTCGACGCCGGGTCCGGCACGACCCGCATGGTGCACGCCGACGAAGATCCAACTTGGCTGGAACTCTTCCCCGGCGTGCCCTGCTGGAGCCCCTCGGGGCACCTGGTGCGGATCGCCGACGAGGGTGGCGCACGGGTCCTCGCGGTAGGTGAACGCCCGCTCACCGGAGCCCAGTTGCACCTGCGGGCGGTGCTGGACGTCGGCGCCGACGACGTGCTGGTCTCCGCCTCGGCGGGCGAGGAGGCGGCCGAGCCGGAGATCGGCGAGGTGCACGTGTACCGGGTGAACGAACTCGGCATGGAGCGCGTGTCGCAGGAGCCCGGCGTGCACTCGGCGGTGCGCGCGGGGGGCGTGACCGTACTCGTCTCCGCGACGCTCGACCGGCCGGGGGCGCGGGTGCGGGTGCTGCGGGACGGGAAGCCGGCGGGGACCATCGCCTCGTACGCGGAAGACCCCGGTTTGTCCCCGCGCGTGACGCTCACCCTGGGGGGCGCACGACGTGTCCCGTGCGCCGTGCTTATGCCAACGGACTACCACGGTGACACCCCCCTCCCCGTGCTCCTCGACCCCTACGGTGGCCCGCACGGCCAGCGTGTCGTGGCCGCGCACAACGCCCACCTCACCTCGCAGTGGTTCGCGGACCAGGGGTTCGCGGTGGTCGTCGCCGACGGGCGGGGCACTCCGGGACGCTCGCCCGCCTGGGAGAAGGCCGTCAAGGACGACCTGGCCGCGGTCGTCCTCCAGGACCAGGTGGACACCCTCCAGGCCCTCGCCGCCGACTTCCCGCTGGACCTGGACCGCGTCGCCATCCGGGGGTGGTCCTTCGGCGGGTACCTGGCCGCCCTCGCGGCGCTGCGCCGGCCGGACGTCTTCCACGCCGCGGTCGTCGGCGCCCCGGTTACCGACCTCAGGCTCTACGACACCCACTACCAGGAGCGGTATCTCGGCGACCCCGGTGAGCAGCCGGACGTCTACCGCCGCAACTCGCTGATCGACGACGCCGGACTGGTCGACGCCGTCGAGCCGCACCGGCCCATGATGGTCATCCACGGCCTCGCGGACGACAACGTGGTGGTCGCCCACTCGCTGCGCCTGTCCTCGGCCCTGCTGGCGGCCGGCCGGCCGCACGAGGTGCTGCCGCTGTCCGGCGTCACGCACATGACCCCGCAGGAGTCCGTCGCCGAGAACCTGCTGCTGCTCCAGGTGGAGTTCCTCAAGCGGTCGCTGCCCTCACCGGCGTGACGCCTGCCGCGTCACCCGCGTGCCGACGCCTTTGACACGCGGGTAACCGCACCGAAGCGGCCCCGACACACGGCCGCGCGACGCTGATGCGCGTACGGCCGTGCGGGTGCCGTAAGCGGGCCGGGGACCATGTCACTCCGGCCCGCTGCCCTCGCCCTCGGGCGGCACCACCCGCTTCTCCTCCGCGAAGTGGCACGCCGAGTCGTGGGCCGCGGGCCCGGAGACCGAGCGGAACTCGGCGGGGACGGCCAGGGCGGGCACCTCCAGCGCGCACCGCTCCCGGGCCTTCCAGCAGCGGGTGCGGAAGCGGCAGCCGGAGGGGATGTTCGTCGGGGACGGGACGTCGCCGGCCAGGATGATCCGCTCGCGGTGCTCCCGGGCCTCCGGGTCGGGCACCGGCACCGCGGACAGCAGCGCCTGGGTGTAGGGGTGCGTGGGGTGGTCGTAGATCTCCGCGTCCCGGCCCGTCTCCACGATGCGGCCCAGGTACATCACGCCGACCCGGTCCGAGATGTGCCGCACGATCGACAGGTCGTGGGCGATGAAGATGTAGGAGAGGTCGAACTCGTCCTGGAGGCGGCCCATCAGGTTGATCACCTGGGCCTGCACGGAGACGTCGAGGGCGGAGACCGGCTCGTCGGCGACGATGATCTCCGGGCGCAGCGCGAGGCCGCGCGCGATGCCGATGCGCTGACGCTGGCCGCCGGAGAACTGGTGGGGGTAGCGGTTGATGTACTCCGGGTTGAGGCCGACCACGTCGAGCAGTTGCTGCACGCGCCCCCGGCGGTCGCCCTTGGGGGCCACCTCGGGGTGGATGTCGTACGCCTCCCCGATGATGTCGCCCACCGTCATGCGGGGGTTGAGGGAGGTGTAGGGGTCCTGGAAGACCATCTGGATGTTGCGGCGCACGGATTTGAGCGCCCGGCCCGACAGGCGGGTGATGTCCTCGCCCTTGTAGCGGATCTCGCCGGCCGTCGGCCGTTCCAGGTTGACCAGCATCTTGGCGACCGTGGACTTGCCGCAGCCGGACTCGCCGACGATGCCGAGGGTCTCGCCGCGGGCCAGTTCGAAGTCCACGCCGTCGACGGCCTTCACCGCGCCGACCTGCTTCTTGAAGAGGATGCCCGAGGTCAGCGGGTAGTGCTTGACGAGGCCGCGGACCTCCAGGAGCGGCTCGGTGGTCTCAGCCATGCAGGCACTCCCTCCAGAAGTGGCAGGCGCTGCCCCGCTCGGCGTCGGACTCCGTGACGTCGTACAGCGGCGGTACGTCGGTGCGGCAGACGTCCTGGGCCATCGGGCAGCGGGGGTGGAAGGCGCAGCCGGGCGGGATGCGGGTGAGGTTGGGCGGCAGGCCCTTGATGGCGTACAGCTCCTGGCCCTTCTGGTCCAGGCGCGGGATCGACTCCAGCAGACCGCGGGTGTACGGGTGGGCCGGGGCCTTGTAGATGTCGTGGACCGGGGCTGTCTCCACGATCCGGCCCGCGTACATGACGGCGATCTTGTCGGCGACGTCGGCGACCACGCCGAGGTCGTGGGTGATGAGGATCAGGCCCATGTGCAGCTCGCGCTGGAGTTCCGCGAGCAGGTCCATGACCTGGGCCTGGACGGTGACGTCGAGGGCGGTGGTCGGTTCGTCGGCGATGATCAGCTTGGGCTCCAGGGCCATCGCCATGGCGATCATGATGCGCTGGCGCATGCCGCCGGAGAACTGGTGCGGGTACTGCCGTACCCGCTCCCTGGCGGCCGGGATGCGGACCCGGTCCATCAGCTCGACGGCCTTGGCGTGGGCGTCCTTGCGGGACATGCCGCGGTGCACGGTGAACATCTCGGCGAGCTGGGCACCGACGGTCAGGACGGGGTTCAGCGAGGACAGGGCGTCCTGGAAGATCATCGCCATCTCGGCGCCGCGGACCTTCCGGCGTTCCTGCTCCTTCAGTTTCAGCAGGTCCCGGCCCTCGAAGAGGATCTCCCCCGCGGTGATCCGGCCCGGCGGGACGTCGAGGATGCCCATGACGGTCTGCGCGGTGACGGACTTGCCGGAGCCGGACTCGCCGAGCACCGCGAGGGTCTCGCCCGCGTCCACGCCGTAGCTGACGCCGTTGACGGCCTTGGCGACGCCGTCGCGGGTGTGGAACTCCACGTGCAGGTCGCGCACTTCGAGCAGCATGGCGACGGCTCACCTCAGCTTCGGGTCGAGGGCGTCGCGCACCGCGTCGCCGAGCATGATGAACGCGAGGACGGTGATGGCGAGGGCTCCGGAGGGCCACAGCAGCGCGTGCGGGGCGTTGCGTACGTAGGGGGCGGCGGAGGAGATGTCGATGCCCCAGGAGACGCTGGGCGGCTTGAGGCCGACGCCGAGGAAGGACAGGGTCGCCTCCAGCGAGATGTAGGTGCCGAGCGCGATGGTCGCCACGACGATGACCGGGGCTACGGCGTTCGGCGCGATGTGCCGCAGCAGGAGCCGGGAGTTGGAGGCGCCCAGCGCCCGCGCCGCCTGCACGTAGTCGTTCTGCTTGGCGGTGATGACGGAGCCGCGGGCGATGCGGGAGATCTGCGGCCAGCCGAGCAGCACGATGAAGCCGATGACCGGCCAGATGGTGTTGCTGGTGATGACGGAGAGCAGGACGAGACCGCCGAGGACGACCGGGATCGCGAAGAAGATGTCGGTGATCCTCGACAGCACCGCGTCCCCGCCGCCGCCGAAGAACCCGGCGAGGCCGCCGAGGACACTGCCGAGGACGGCGACGCCGAGCGTGGCGAGGATGCCGACCGCGACCGAGGTGCGGGCGCCGTAGACGGTACGGGTGTAGACGTCGCAGCCCTGGCCGTTGAAGCCGAAGGGGTGGCCGGGCTGGGAGCCCTCCTGGGCCTTGGCCAGGTCGCACTTGAGGGGGTTGCCGGAGGCGATCAGGGACGGCCAGATGGAGATCACGACGAGGAAGAGGATCACCAGCGCCGAGATGATGAAGACGGGGTTGCGGCGCAGGTCGTGCCAGGCGTCGGACCACAGGCTGCGGGGCTTGTCGCGCGGGTCGGCCCCGTCCGGTCCCGGCGGCTGCTCCAGCGTGACCGCCTCGCTGGCGCCGAGGTCCATCGTGCCGCCCATGCCGGTGCCGGCGATGGCACGCTCGGGCTCGTAGGGCTCCTGGTCAGGCATAGCGGATCCTCGGGTCGAGTACGGCGTACAGGAGGTCGACGACGAGGTTGGCGACGAGGAAGACGAGGACCAGGACGGTGACGAAGCCGACCACGGTCTGGGTGTTCTGGCGCAGGATGCCCTGGTAGAGCTGGTAGCCGACGCCGTGGATGTTGAAGATCCGCTCGGTGACGATGGCGCCGCCCATCAGGGCGCCGATGTCGGTGCCGATGAAGGTGACGACGGGGATGAGGGAGTTGCGCAGCAGGTGCCGGGTGATGACCCGGTGGCGGGGCAGGCCCTTGGCGATGGCGGTGCGGACGTAGTCGGAGCGCCGGTTCTCCGCGATCGAGGTCCGGGTCAGCCGGGTGACGTAGGCCAGCGAGACGGAGGCGAGGACCAGGCCGGGGACGATCAGCTCGCCGAAGAGCGCCTCGGAGGAGACGGCCGGGTCGATCCAGCCCCACTTGACGCCGAGCAGCAGCTGGAGCAGCAGGCCGGTCACGAAGGTGGGGACGGAGATGACGACGAGGGTCAGCAGCAGCACCCCGGTGTCGACGGGGCGGCCGCGGCGCAGACCGGTGACGACGCCGAGGACGATGCCGACGACGATCTCGAAGAGGATCGCGACGATCGTCAGCCGGATGGTGACCGGGAACGCGGTGCCCATCAGCTCGGTGACCGGCTGGCCGTTGAAGGCGGTGCCGAAGTCGCCGGTGAAGACGTTGCCCATGTAGGTGAGGTACTGCCGCCACACGGGCTGGTCGAGGCCGAACTCGTGCCGTAGCTGCGCGGCCGTGGCGGGGTCGCACTCCCGGTCGCCGCACAGGCCCGCGATGGGGTCGCCCATCACGTTGACCATCAGGAAGATCAGCAGCGTGGCCCCGATGAAGACCGGGATCATCTGGAGCAGCCGCCGGACGACGTAGCGTCCCATGGAGACCGCCTCCTCAGCCGACCTTGATCTCGTTGTAGACCGGCACGCTGAACGGGTTGAGCTCCACGTCGGAGAGCCGGTCCGAGTAGCCCGCGCTGCCGTTCTGGTACCAGAGGGGGATGGCCGCCATGTTGTCCCGGACGACCTCCTCGGCCTGCTGGAAGGTCTTCACCGCCTCGGCGGTGTCGGTCTGGCCGTTGGCCTTGTCGACGAGCCCGTCGAACTCCTCGTTGGACCACTTGCCGTCGTTGGACGAGGCGTTGGTGTAGTAGAGCGGCTGGAGGAAGTTCTGGATGAGCGGGTAGTCCATCTGCCAGCCGGCGCGGAAGGGACCGCTCATCTTCTTCCCGGTGATCTGGTTGCGGAAGTCGGCGAAGGTGCCGACCGGGTTGCCGGCGCAGGCGCGGTCGTTGTCCAGGGCGTTGTTGATGGAGTTGCAGACCGCGTCGACCCACTGCTTGTGGGAGCCGGTGTCGGCGTTGTAGGTGATCTTGACCTGGCCGCCGGGCAGCCCGCCGCCCTCCTTGACCAGCTTCCTGGCCTCCTCGGCGTTGTACTCGCAGGCGTCGCCGCACAGACCCGGCTTGTAGCCGCCCTCCTCGCCGAGGACCGGTGAGGTCCAGTCGGTGGCCGGGGTGCGGGTCTGCTGGAAGATCGTGTCGGTGATCTGCTTGCGGTCGATCGCCATGGACAGGCCCTTGCGCACCTTCTCGGACCCGGACTTGTTCCAGTCGTCGTCGTAGAACGGGAAGGCGAGGGTCTGGATGATGCCGGCGGGGGTGTTGATGTACCGGTCGCCTAGGTCGTTCTTGACGTTCTTGAGCTGGGAGGCCGGGACGTCGTCGACGAGGTCGAGGTTGCCCGCGATCAGGTCGGTGTAGGCGGTGTTGTTGTCGGTGTAGACCTTGAGGTCGACGCCGCCGTTCTGCGCCTTGTCGTTGCCCGGGTAGTCGTCCCACTTGCGCAGGGACATCTGGGAGCCCCGGGTGTAGTTGTCGACCTGGTAGGGGCCGTTGCCGACCGGCTTCTTCAGCCAGGCGTCGTGGTCGTCGAAGAACGCCTTGGGCAGCGGTGCGAAGGCGTTGTAGCCGAGGGTGTCGGGGAAGCTGGAGAACTTCTGGCCGAGCTTGACGGTGAAGGTGAGGGGGCCGGTCACCTTCAGACCGGAGAGCGTGTCGGCGCTCTGCCCGCCGCTCTCGGGGTGCACCTTGTCGTAGCCGTCGATGTAGGCGAAGAAGTAGGCGTTGCGCTGGTTGTTCTTCAGGCTCGCGCCGTAGTTCCAGGCGTCCACGAAGGACTGGGCGGTGACCTTCTCGCCGTTGCTGAAGGTCCAGCCGTCCTTGACGGTGATGGTGTAGTTCTGCGAGTCGGTGGTGTCGATCTTCTCGGCGAGCATGTCCTTGGCCTCGCCGGTCTTCGGGTCGTACTTCTTCAGCCCTCGGAAGATCATGTCGAGGACCTTGCCGCCCTGCACCTCGTTGGTGTTGGCCGGCTCCAGCGGGTTCTGCGGGTCGCCCCAGGAGGAGCTGAGCACCCCGCCGCCGTCCCCGCCGCCGTAGCCGTCCCCGCCCCCGCCGCCGCAGGCCGATGCCGCGAGCACCACCGCCGCCGCACAGGCGACCCTTCCGGCGTGCGTGACTCCGCGCATGGAGTGCCTCCTCGTGGCCTGACTCGTCCGCTGATCGGTTCCGTCCAGGCTCGGGGTGGTCCGCCCGGTGGCGCACACCCGACCGGTCCATACGGGTTGCGGGTGTCCTCCGGACGGGTGCTGAAGGCGCACGGGCACGGAGGGAGGACGGCGGCGGCCTCGCCCCCGGGTGTCAGTGCCCCCTGACAGGATCACCGGCATGACACCGCTGCTTCTCACCGACATCGAGCAGGCCGTCCGCGCCAGTTGGAGTGCCGAGACGTGCACCCCCGAGTACCGGTCGCGCTGGACCGGGGACAATCCGGCCCGGGACCAGTGCGGGGTGACCGCCATGGTGCTCAACGACCTGCTGGGAGGCGAGCTGATCCGGGGAGAGGTCCACGTCGGCGGAGAGCGGGTGGACTACCACTGGTGGAACCGCCTGGGCATGGGCGTCGAGATCGACCTCACCCGCGAGCAGTTCGGGCCCCGGGAGACCGTCGTCGGAGGCGTCGTCGTGCCCCGCCCGGCCGAGATACGCAGGCTGCGCGAGGAGTACGAGCTGCTGCGCGACCGCGTCCTGGACCGGCTCGGCACGCGGCGGCCGGCGGCCCCCGCCGCCGCGCCCCGTCCTGCGGTCCGGACCGTGCGGCCCGGGGCCTGAACGGGAAGAGCCGGTTCCCGGTCACCCCGTGCGGGGTGCCGGGAACCGGCTCGTGCCGTCAGGTGCGGTCAGGCCGCGTGGACGACGTCCTTCTCCTCGGCGAAGTGGCAGGCCGACTCGTGGGCCGCGGGAGTGTCCGAGGTCTTGAAGCGCTCGGGCACCGCCAGCAGCGGGACCTCTTCGGCGCACTTGTCCTGGGCCTTCCAGCAACGCGTGCGGAAGCGGCAGCCCGAGGGCGGATTGGCCGGGGACGGCACGTCGCCGGTGAGGATGATCCGCTCACGGCCCTCGCGGGCGTCCGGGTCGGGGACCGGGACCGCCGACAGCAGCGCCTGGGTGTAGGGGTGCGTCGGGTGGTCGTAGATCTGCGTGTCCGTGCCGATCTCGGCCATCTTGCCGAGGTACATCACGCCCACGCGGTCCGAGATGTGCCGGACGATCGACAGGTCGTGCGCGATGAAGAGGTAGGACAGGTTGAACTCGTCCTGCAGCTTCCCCATCAGGTTGATGACCTGTGCCTGGACGGACACGTCCAGCGCGGAGACCGGCTCGTCGCAGATGATGATCTCGGGGTTGAGGGCCAGGCCGCGGGCGATGCCGATGCGCTGGCGCTGACCGCCCGAGAACTGGTGCGGGTAGCGGTTGATGTACTCGGGGTTGAGACCGACCACGTCCAGGAGCTCCTGGACCTTGCGGCGCCGGTCGCCCTTCGGTGCCACCTCCGGGTGGATCTCGAAGGTCTCCCCGATGATGTCGCCCACCGTCATGCGGGGGTTGAGCGAGGTGTACGGGTCCTGGAACACCATCTGGATGTTCCGCCGGACCGCCTTCAGCGCCCGCCCGGACAGCTTGGTGATGTCCTGGCCCTTGTAGAAGACCTCGCCCGCGGTCGCCTTCTCCAGCATCATCAGGAGCTTGGCGACCGTGGACTTGCCGCAGCCGGACTCGCCGACGATGCCGAGCGTCTCGCCCTGGTAGAGGTCGAAGGAGATCCCGTCCACGGCCTTGACCGCACCGACCTGGCGCTTGAACAGGATGCCCTGGGTCAGCGGGAAGTGCTTCACCAGGTTGCGCACCTGGAGGATCGGCTCGCCCCGGTCGACGGGCGCGTCGACCGCGGCCACCGCCTCTTCCTCCGTGGCGGCGTCGACCGTCTCCACGTCGGTGACGTTGGGGGTGGCGTCCATGGACTCGTCCGACTTCCTCAGCTCAGCCATGGATCGTCTCCTTCCAGAAGTGGCACGCGCTGCCGCGGCCGGCCAGCTCGCCGCCGTCCCGCTCGGTGACGGGGAACAGCGGCGGGATGTCCGTACGGCAGATGTCCCGTGCCTGCGGGCACCGCGGGTTGAAGGCGCAGCCCGACGGGACACGCGTCAGGTTGGGCGGCAGTCCCTTGATCGCGTACAGCTCCTGGCCCTTCTGGTCCAGGCGCGGGATCGAGTCGAGCAGCCCCCTGGTGTAGGGGTGCGCCGGCCGCTTGTACAGCTCGTGCACGGGCGCGGTCTCCACGATCCGCCCCGCGTACATGACCGCGATCTTGTCCGCGACGTCGGCGACGACGCCGAGGTCGTGGGTGATCAGGATCAGACCCATGTGGTACTCGCGCTGGAGCTCCGCGAGCAGGTCCATGACCTGGGCCTGGACGGTCACGTCGAGGGCGGTGGTGGGCTCGTCGGCGATGATCAGGTCCGGCTCCAGGGCGAGCGCCATCGCGATCATGATGCGCTGGCGCATACCGCCCGAGAACTGGTGCGGGTAGTCGTTGACCCGGGCCGCGGCGGCCGGGATCTTCACCCGGTCCATCAGCTCGATCGACTTCGCCTTGGCGGCCTTCTTGGACATGCCCTGGTGGACGCGGAACATCTCGCCGAGCTGGTAGCCCACGGAGAGCACCGGGTTCAGCGAGGACAGCGCGTCCTGGAAGATCATCGCGATCTTGTTGCCGCGGATCTTCCGGCGCTCCTCGCCGGACATCTTCAGCATGTCCTGGCCGCGGAAGAAGATCTCTCCCTTGGGGATGCGGCCGGGCGGCATGTCGAGGATGCCCATGATCGCCTGCGCGGTGACGGACTTGCCGGAGCCGGACTCGCCGAGCACGGCGAGCGTCTCGCCCGCGCCGACGGAGTAGTTGACGCCGTTGACGGCCTTGGCGACCCCGTCGCGGGTGCTGAATTCCACGTGCAGGTCGCGGACCTCGAGCAGCGGTTGGCCCGTGCCCTGCGGCCCGAAACTCTCGGCCGTTTCATCGATGATGGTCACGTACGCCTCCCTCAGCGCAGCTTGGGGTCGAGGGCGTTGCGTACCGCATCGCCGAACATGAGGAACGAAAGCACCGTGATCGAGACCATCACCGACGGAACGATCAGGGTGTGGGGGGCGATACGGAGCTGCTCCCGTCCGCGCGCCACGTCGCCACCCCAGGATACGGCCGAGTCGCCGAGGCCCACGCCCAGGAAGGACAGGGTGGCTTCGGCCGCGATGTAGCCGCCGAGTGCGATGGTCGCCACGACGATGATGGGCGCGACCGCGTTGGGCAGGATGTGCCGGAACAGGATCCGGGACGTCGAGGCACCGAGCGCCTTGGCGGCCACCACGTAGTCCGCCTGCTTGATGGTGATCACCGCGCCGCGGGCGACGCGGGCGATCTGGGTCCAGCCGAGGAAGGCGAGGGCCATGATGACGACCCAGACGGTGCGGTCGTCGAAGGAGTTGAGGATCACCAGGGCGCCGAGCAGGAACGGGATGCCGAGGAAGATGTCGGTCAGCCGCGAGAGCAGGGTGTCGGTCCACCCGCCGAAGTAGCCGGCGATCATGCCGATGATCGTGCCGACGACGGTGACGGCGACGGTGACACCCACACCGACGGTGATCGAGGCGCGGGCGCCGTAGACGACACGGGCGTAGATCGAGCGGCCCTGGACGTCGTAACCGAGCCAGTCCCCGGCGAAGACGTGTCCCCAGTTGGGCTTGCCCAGGTAGTGCTTGGCCAGGTCGGCGTGGTTCGGCGACGTGTCGGTGAACAGTCCCGGCCAGGCCGACATCACCAGCAGGAACACGATGAGCACGGCCGACACCAGGAACAGCGGATTGCGCCGCAGGTCGTGCCAGGCGTCGGACCACAGGCTGCGCGGCTTCTCGGGCGCCGGGCCCGCGTCGGTCACGATGACGCCGGCGGTGCTCGCGGTGTCGCCGGGCAGGGCGTCGACCCTGGGCTCGATGGTCTTGTCAGGCATACCGGATCCTCGGGTCCAGGACCGCGTAAAGCAGGTCGACGATCAAACTCGCGGCGAGGTAGATGAGCACCATCAGCGAGGCGATGCCCACGACCGTGGCGCCTTCACGCCGGGTGAGCGCCTCGTAGATCTCGACACCGATACCGCGCACGTTGAAGATGCCCTCGGTCACGATGGCGCCGGTCATCAGGCTGCCGAGCTCGATGCCGAGGAAGGTGACCACGGGGATCAGCGAGTTGCGCAGCAGGTGGACGCCGATGACCCGGCGGCGCGGCAGCCCCTTGGCGATGGCGGTGCGCATGTAGTCGGAACGGAGGTTCTCCGCGATCGACGTGCGGGTCAGTCTCGCCACGTAGGCGAGGGACAGCGACCCCAGCACGATGGCGGGAAGCGCGAGTTGGCCGAAGTTCGTCGAGTCGGTCACGGTCGGCGTGGTGACGGACCACTTGAACGCGAGCAGGTACTGCAGCAGGAAGCCCAGCACGAAGGACGGCATCGAGACCAGGACCAGCGTCAGCGTCAGCAGTCCGCGGTCCCGCAGCGTGTCGGGGCGCAGGCCGGCGATGACGCCGAGGGAGATGCCCACGACCGTGACGAAGGTGAAGGCGAAGATCGTCAGCCGGATCGTCACCGGGAAGGCGTCGGCGATGACGTCGCTGATGGGCCTCTGGCTGGCGATCTGGGTACCGAAGTCACCCTGGAACAGCCCGGTCATGTAGTGGACGTACTGCTGCAGCAGCGGCTGGTCCAGACCGAGGTCCTTCTTGATGCTCGCGACCACCGTCGGGTCGTACGCCTGATCCCCCATCATCGCCCGGACGGGGTCGCCGGGCAGGGCGTACATCATACAAAAGATGATCAAGGTTGACCCGATGAAGACCGGGATCATCTGGAGCAGTCGTCGTGCGACATAGCGCCCCATAGGTGCCTCCGTGAGGGGTTAACGCAGGCGAGGGGGCCGCCTCTGCGTGACGAGGACGGCCCCCCACACCTCCCACCGCTGTCTGAGCGGCGGCGGCGGACTTACGGCCGAGTTGGAAGAGCCCTGCGGCCCCTCTTACTTGGTGGTGACGGCCCACACTTCGAGGTCACCGTGGAAGTCGACCTCGACGTTGTCGACGTTCTTGCCGTGGCCGCCGTTGATCCGGTAGTACCAGAGCGGGATCGCCGGCATGTGCTCGACCAGTTTCTTCTCGACCTCCTGGAAGTCCTTCACGGACTCCTCGAGGGAATTGGCCTGGTCGGCCTTGTTCATCAGACCGTCGATCTCCTTGTTGGAGAAGCGGCCGTTGTTGGCCTCGGCGGTGGTGTGGTACAGCTCCTTCATGAAGTTGGCGTTCACCGGGTAGTCGGCCACCCAGCCACCGCGGTACATGCCCTTGACCTGGTCGTTGTCACGGGCCTCGAGGTCCGTCGCGAAGTCCGGCTTGGGGTCGCCCGCGCAGTTCACGCCGGTGGCGTTGCGGATGGACTCGCAGACCGCGGTCACCCACTCCTTGTGCCCACCGTCGGTGTTGTACTGGATGGTGAACTTGTTGCCCGGGACGCCGCCACCCTCCTTGATGAGCTGCTTGGCCTTCGCCGGGTTGTACGTGAACACGTCGGTGTCCAGGTCCTGGTAACCCTTGACGCCGGGCGGGGTGAAGCCCTTGGCCGGCGTGCGGGTGTTGTTCAGGACGGTCTTGGTGATCGTGTCGCGGTCGATCGCCATCGACAGACCCTGGAGGACCTTCGGGTCGATGTCCTTGAAGGTCTTGGAGTAGAACGCGGGGGTCAGCGTCTGGATGGCCGCGTACGGCTGCTCGATGGCGCCGTCGCCCAGGTCCTGCTTGTACTTCGGCAGGTCCGTCGGGCCGACCTGGCGGATCATGTCCAGGTTGCCGGAGACGACGTCCTTGTAGGCGGCCTCGAGCGTCGTGTAGGCCTTGAACTGGACGCCCTTGTTCTTCGCCTTGTTCGGGCCCTTGTAGTCGTCGTAGGCCTTGACCTGGATGAGCTTCTTGTGGTCCCACTTCTCGAACGTGTAGGGACCGTTGCCGACCGGCTTCTGGCCGAACGCCTTCGGGTCGTCGTAGAAGACCTTGGGCAGCGGGGCCCACGTCGCGTAGCCCAGCTTGTAGTTGAAGTACGGCATCTTGTACTTCAGCTCGATGGTGAAGGTGTGGTCGTCCACGGCCTTCAGGCCGGACATGGTGTCGGCCTTCGGGTCACCCTTCTCCGGGTGGACGTCGTCGTAGCCCTTGATGTCCTGGAACCAGAAGGAGTTCTGCTGGTTGTTCTTGATGTTGGCGTACCAGTTCCAGGCGTCGATGTACGACTTGGAGGTGACGTCTTCTCCGTTGTGGAACTTCCAGCCGTCCTTGAGCTTGACCGTCCAGGTCTTGGAGTCCTGGGTGGTCACCGACTCGGCGTTCGTGTAAACGATGTCGCCCTTGGCGTCGAAGTCCAGGAGCTGCGTGAACAGGGACTGGATGACGTACGAGCCGTTGGACTCGTTGGTGTCGGCCGGGATCAGCGGCTTCTGCGGCTCGCCGACGTCGATCGAGACGTACCCGGCGGGGCCGGAACCCTTGCTCTTGCCCTCGCTGTCACCGTCGCTGCCACCACAGGCAGTAGCGGCCAGCGCGACGACTATCGCACCCGCGACCCACTTGGCGCTCTTGGCACCGCGCATGGGTTCCTCCTCATGAGTCCATTGGTTCACCGCAAAGAGGAGCACATGCCATCTCGCCGTCCACTGCCCGTCGCCGGTGTCGGAGATTGTCAGGTGCCCCCACGCTCGTGAGTCGGCGCCGTCAGCGCGTGACCCGTTAGTCCGAGCTCTACGCGCCTAACTATCTGCCATGTTCAGGGGAACGAACCACAGGTTCGAGGTCTCGGTTCGATCACAGATAGAGGCCAGATCTTTCAAAATCCGGACAAAGGGTTTGGTGCGAGATCGCTGCGAAACGGACTTGTTACACATCTAACGGAGGTCACTGTCCGTATAACGGACGTCCGGAACTCGAAAATTGATTGCGCGTAAGGTCTGCCGGAGTGCAAGCTGACCCGCAGGTATGTCTCGCGCCAAGCCCACCCGTCGAATCCGGCCGATCGGCTCCCGGTGCCGGGGGCCCGCCGGCATTCCGGGCGAGGTGTTTGCGCGCAGATTAGTGCGGTCCCGGCCGCTCTGCGAAGCCGCACCGGGAAATCGAGGGTTTTCCCTACCCCCGCACCGGCCCCACGACGAACGGCACCGCCCACCACAGGATGCGTGGTGGGCGGTGCCGTTCGTCGGTGCGCCGGCGTGCGGCGCGACCGGCCGTCAGCCGTGCTTGGCGCGGCTCGCGGCGCGGGCGCGCTCGCGGGCGTCCAGGTTCACCTTGCGGATGCGGACGGCCTCCGGGGTCACCTCGACGCACTCGTCGTCACGGCAGAACTCCAGCGACTGCTCCAGCGAGAGCTTGCGCGGCGGGACGATCGCCTCGAACGAGTCGGCCGAGGACGACCGCATGTTCGTGAGCTTCTTCTCCTTGGTGATGTTCACGTCCATGTCGTCGGCGCGGGAGTTCTCGCCGACGATCATGCCCTCGTACACCTCCGTGCCGGGGTCCGTGAAGAGCACGCCGCGCTCCTGGAGGTTCGTCATCGCGAACGCGGTGACGGCGCCGGAGCGGTCGGCGACCAGCGAGCCGTTGTTCCGGGTCGTGAGGGTGCCGAACCAGGGCTCGTGGCCCTCGTGGATGGAGTGGGCGATGCCGGTGCCGCGGGTCTGGGTCAGGAACTCCGTCCGGAATCCGATCAGGCCGCGCGAGGGCACCACGAACTCCATGCGGACCCAGCCCGAGCCGTGGTTGGACATGTTGTCCATCCGGCCCTTGCGCACGCCCATGAGCTGCGTGACCGCGCCCATGTGCTCCTCGGGCACGTCGATCGTCATGCGCTCGACGGGCTCGTACGTCTTGCCCTCGACCTCCTTGGTGACCACCTGCGGCTTGCCGATGGTCAGCTCGAAGCCCTCGCGGCGCATCTGCTCGACCAGGATGGCCAGCGCCAGCTCACCACGGCCCTGCACCTCCCAGGCGTCCGGGCGCTCGGTGTCCAGGACGCGGAGCGAGACGTTGCCGATCAGCTCGCGGTCCAGCCGGTCCTTGACCTGGCGGGCGGTGACCTTGCGGTCCTTGACGACCGCCTTGTTGTCGGCGCCCTTGCCGGTGGCGCCGCGGCCGACCAGCGGGGAGGTGTTGGTGCCGATGGTCATGGAGATCGCGGGCTCGTCCACCGTGATCAGCGGCAGCGGGACCGGGTTCTCCACGTCGGCCAGGGTCTCGCCGATCATGATGTCCGGGATGCCGGCGACCGCGCAGATGTCACCGGGGCCGGCCTTCTCGGCGGGCTTGCGGGTGAGCGCCTCGGTCATCATCAGCTCGGAGATCCGCACGTTCTGCACGGACCCGTCGCGCTTCATCCAGGCGACGGTCTGGCCCTTCTTCAGCTCGCCCTGGTGCACGCGCAGCAGCGCGATGCGGCCGAGGAAGTTGTCGGCGTCCAGGTTGGTCACGTGCGCCTGGAGCGGGGCCTCGGCGTCGTAGGTCGGCGCCGGGATGTAGTCCAGGATCGTCGAGAAGAACGGCTCCAGGCTGGTGGAGTCGGTCGGGACCGTGCCGTCCTCGGGCTTGGTCAGGGAGGCGACGCCGTCCCGGCCGCACGCGTAGACGATCGGGAACTCGATCTGCTCCTCGTCGGCGTCCAGGTCGAGGAAGAGGTCGTACGTCTCGTTGACGACCTCGTCGATCCGGGCGTCCGGGCGGTCCGTCTTGTTGATGCACAGGATGATCGGCAGCCGCTGGGAGAGCGCCTTGCGCAGCACGAAGCGGGTCTGCGGCAGCGGGCCCTCGGAGGCGTCCACGAGCAGCACGACACCGTCGACCATCGACAGACCGCGCTCGACCTCGCCGCCGAAGTCGGCGTGGCCGGGGGTGTCGATGATGTTGATCGTGATCGGGTCCCCGCCGTCCTTCGGGTGATACTTCACCGCGGTGTTCTTGGCGAGGATCGTGATGCCCTTCTCACGCTCCAGGTCGTTCGAGTCCATCATGCGGTCGTCGACACCTTCGAGCTGGTGCGCGGCGAAGGCGCCGGCCTGCTTGAGCATGCCGTCGACGATCGTGGTCTTGCCGTGGTCGACATGGGCAACGATGGCGACGTTGCGGATGTCGTGACGCGTTGTGGACGCGGTCATATGAGGCGTACTCCCGGAGGGTGTGATGACGGCCCTCGCGGACGTCCGTGTCACGCGGGCCTGCCGGGCGGTACATGCCACGGCCTCACCCAATGGTACGGGGCTCCGGGGACTGCGGCTTGCCGGGAGGGGTCAGGACGACGGCGAGGACGTCGACGGGGCGGTGGGGCGGGAGCCCTGGGCGCCCTTCTTCAGGAAGCCCATGTCCTCGTAGACCGGCGTCCGGAAGCCGAAGGCTCCCGCGTTGGCGAGGGTCTTGCGGGCCGCCGTCAGCTGGGGGCGCTGGTAGAGCGGGACGGAGCCGGCCGCCGCCCAGATCCGCGAGTCGGCCTTGCGCAGCAGGTCCCGGGCCTCCTTCTGGTCCAGGGTCGCCATGGCCCGGTCGAACAGCTGGTCCACCTGGTCGGTGCCGACCCGGGTGTAGTTCTGCGCGACGTTCAGGGAGCCGTCGGCGGCGGGGACGGGCTTGGCGTAGATGGGGCGGGCGTCGGTGGCGGGGAAGGCGGAGGCGGGCCAGGAGTAGAGCGCCAGGTCGTACTCGCCGGCCGCGATGTGGTCCTTGAAGTAGCTCTCGTCCGGCACCTTGGTGATGTCGGTGCCGATGCCGATCTCCTTCAGCATGTCCGTGACGTGGTCGGCCACGGTGCGCAGCGTCTCGGAGCCGGGGCCGGAGGGGAGCACGAAGCGCAGGGTGAGCGCCTTGCCGTCCTTGGCCAGCGGGGCCGCCGCCGAGCCGGCCGGGGCCGCGGTGCCCTTGGGGGCGTAGGCGCCGGGCGCGCCGCCCTGCGCGGTGTTCTTGCCGCTGCTGTCCTCGTCGCCGCCCGCCCGGTCGCCGTCGTCGCCGCTCTTGTCGTCCTCGCCGACGATGTACGTGCCGTCGTCGCCGTCGCCGGAGGTCTCCGCGTCGGTGCCTTCGCCGTCCTGGTCGCTCTTCTCGCTCTTGTCCTTCTTCTCCTGCTCGGCGCCGGCCGCTTCCTCGCCGTCCTCGGCCTTCTTCAGCGGCCCGCCGGGGACCCAGCCGGCGTCCGCGAGCAGCGCCCGGGCCTCCTTGGCGTTCTGCTCGCCCAGTGCGCCGCTGCCGTCGGCGTAGGCGGGCTGGCCGGACAGGGCGAGGTGGCTGCCCACCGGCTCGGCGGGCAGGCCGAGCGGCTTCAGCACCGCCTCGGCCAGCTTCCCGCGGTCCAGGGCACGGGCGACGGCCCTGCGGACGCGTTCGTCTGCGAGGGGGCCGTCGGAGCCGTTCAGGGCGAGCTGGGTGTAGGCGGGCTCCAGCGACTTGCGGACCTCGAAGCCGCTCAGCGCCTTCTGCCGGCGCAGCGCCTTCGCCTCGGCCTCGCGCCGTTCCTCGCGGGCGAGGACCTCCTCCTCGGCGGCCTCCTCGTCGGAGCCGTTGGCCACGGCCCAGGAGCGCAGCTCCTGAGCGGCGGACCTGCCCTGCGGGCCGGCGGCCGGGGAGCCCTCGGGGCCCATCAGCGGGGTACCGGTGGCCGGGCCGGGGGGCGCGGCGGCCACGGCGACCTCGTCGGCGCTCTCCGGGTCGATCTCCGCGAGGTCGAGCTCGCCGGCGACCAGCTCGGAGACCCGCTCGTCGCGGGGCACGGCGCGCAGCACGATCTCGTCCAGCTTCGCGGGCGCGCCCCACCAGCGCGGGTTGCCGGTGAGGACGACCCGGTCGCCCTTGGTGTCGACCTTCTTGACCGCGAAGGGCCCGGCGGTGACCTTGAGCGTCCGCCGCGCACCGTCGTTGAAGGCGTCTGGGGTGCCCATGACGTCCTTCGGGTACAGGGGCGTGAACAGGGCCTTCCAGTCGGCGTAGGGGCGGCTGAAGGTGACCTTGACCTCCAGGTCGTTCGCCCCGCGCTCGATCTTCTCGATGCGGTCGTAGCCGGCGTTGCGGGCGGTCCAGTAGGCGCTGTCCTTTCCGGACAGGGCCCGCCACTGGGCGGCGAAGTCCGCGGCGCCGATCTCCCGGCCGTCGCTCCAGACGGCCTGCTGGTTCAGCTTGTAGACGACGACCTGCTTGGGCTCGGTGTCGACGACCTCGGCCGACTCCAGGTAGTCGGGGTTGCGCACCGGGCTGCCGGCCTCGTCCAGCGTGTACATCGAGGGCAGCACCGCCTGCGCGACGCGGGACGTGGTGGCGTCGGCGTCCGACTGGAAGGCGTTCAGCGTGTCCGGGACGGAGTCCACGGCCCAGCGCAGGGTGCCGCCGTCGGAGACCTTGGCGCGCGCCGCGGCGGCGACGTCCTGTCCGGCGAGCGGCTTGCTCGCCGGGCCGTCGGAGGTGCAGCCGGCCAGCGCGGGGACCGCGAGGACACCCGCGGTGAGGAAGGCGACCGAACGCATGACCGCGCGCGGTGCGACGCCGACGTGGGACATCTGTGCTACCTCCGGAAGGCCGCGTTTGCGGTATTTGCCGTATTCAGGTTGATCATTTGTATCCGGACGGGGATGCGGCCACTGAAGGGGAAACGGTTCGGCGACGCTGGGAGACACGGCGGCAACGGTGCGTAAGCTCACCCGGCCGGCCCAACGCCACCCGCCGTGCACCGACGCGCCCCGGCCAATCGCGGCACATCCCTTCCCAGCGACAGGTGTGACGCGCGACACTCTCAGGCGCATGAGCGTGAGACCCCGCCCGGCCGCTCCCTGCCGTGTCCGACGGAAGTGAGGTCACGTCTTGTCCGTGCACGACGATCTGTCATCGGTGCAGCGCTGCCTCGACGAACTGTCCCGGACGGTGACCCGGCTGGAACAGCAGCTGGGCAGCGGCGGCCTGGAGGTCCGCCGGGTCCGTACCGACGCCGACCACCTGCGCGAGAGCCTCGCGCTGCTCCGGGCGGCCGCCGCCGCGCCGGGCGCGCCGAGGCGCCCCGACCTCGTCTCGATCCCCGACACGCCGTACGACGGCTCGCTGTGGACGGACTCGGACGACGAGGGCCTCGGCGCCCGCGACCGCCGCGCCCCGTAGGGCCCGCTCCGCGACCCGAGACAGGCCCTCCACCCCGACCCGACCGACCGGAGCCGCCCAGTGGCCACTGGTACCGAACCGCCAGCCACCGAAGACCGTCCGCCGGGCGGCGTCCACACCCCGACGCGGGCCGCGATCCGCGCCCCGCACCTGCGCACCGACCGCTGGTGGCTGGCACCGGCCGCCACCGCGGCGGGCCTGCTGGCCTTCGTCGTCTACTCGACCTGGCGGGCCTTCGCGAACGCCGACTACTACGCGGCCCCGTACGTCTCGCCCTTCTACTCCCCGTGCCTGGCGGAGAACTGCGAGCCGATGCGCTCCGGGCCCAACTGGGGCCTCTTCGGCACCTGGTGGGGCATCTCCCCGGCGATCATCATCCTGATCTTCCCGCTCGGCTTCCGCCTGACCTGCTACTACTACCGCAAGGCCTACTACCGGGGCTTCTGGGCGTCCCCGCCGGCCTGCGCGGTGGCCGAACCGCACAAGAAGTACACCGGCGAGACCCGCTTCCCGCTGATCCTCCAGAACGTCCACCGGTACTTCTTCTACGCGGCGCTCCTGGTCGCGGGCATCCTCACCTACGACACCGTGCTCGCCTTCCGCGACGAGCACTACGGGTGGGGCCACATGGGTCTCGGCACCCTGGTGTTCCTGGCCAACATCGTGCTGATCTGGGCGTACACCGTCTCCTGCCACTCCTGCCGGCACATCGTGGGCGGCAAGCTCAAGCACTTCTCCCGGCACCCCGTGCGCTACCGGATGTGGCAGCTGGTCGGCAGGCTCAACGCCCGGCACATGCAGCTCGCCTGGGCGTCGCTGCTGAGCGTGGCGCTCGCCGACTTCTACGTGTACCTGGTGGCGTCCGGCGTCTTCGACGATCCGCGCTTCTTCTGACGAGTCCCGATGAGTGAGGCCTTCTGATGTCCGTGGTCGACCGGCAGGAGTGGGACGTCGTCGTGGTGGGCGCGGGCGGCGCCGGACTGCGCGCCGCCATCGAGGCCCGCGAGCGGGGCGCCCGTACGGCCGTGATCTGCAAGTCGTTGTTCGGCAAGGCGCACACCGTGATGGCGGAAGGCGGCATCGCCGCCTCCATGGGCAACGTCAACTCCGGCGACAACTGGCAGGTCCACTTCCGCGACACCATGCGCGGCGGCAAGTTCCTCAACCAGTGGCGGATGGCCGAGCTGCACGCCCAGGAGGCTCCGCAGCGGGTGTGGGAGCTGGAGACCTGGGGCGCGCTGTTCGACCGCACGGAGGACGGCCGGATCTCGCAGCGCAACTTCGGCGGCCACGAGTACCCGCGCCTCGCCCACGTCGGCGACCGTACGGGTCTTGAGCTGATCCGCACCCTCCAGCAGAAGATCGTCTCGCTCCAGCAGGGGGACTTCCGCGAGACCGGGGACCACGAGTCCCGGCTGAAGGTCTTCCAGGAGTGCACGGTCACCCGTGTCCTCAAGGACGGCCGGACGGTCTCGGGCGTCTTCGGCTACGAGCGCGAGAGCGGCCGCTTCTTCGTCCTGGAGGCTCCCTCGGTGGTGATCGCCACCGGCGGCATCGGCAAGTCCTTCAAGGTGACGTCCAACTCCTGGGAGTACACCGGCGACGGGCACGCCCTGGCACTGCTGGCCGGGGCGCCGCTGCTCAACATGGAGTTCGTGCAGTTCCACCCGACGGGCATGGTCTGGCCACCGTCGGTGAAGGGCATCCTGGTCACCGAGTCGGTGCGCGGCGACGGCGGGGTGCTGCGGAACTCCGAGGGCAAGCGGTTCATGTTCGACTACGTCCCCGACGTCTTCAAGGAGAAGTACGCCGAGTCGGAGGAGGAGGGCGACCGCTGGTACGACGACCCGGACCACAACCGGCGCCCGCCCGAGCTGCTCCCCCGCGACGAGGTGGCCCGCGCGATCAACGCCGAGGTGAAGGAGGGCCGTGGCTCTCCGCACGGCGGGGTCTTCCTTGACGTGTCGACCCGGATGTCCGCCGAGGTGATCCGGCGGCGGCTGCCCTCCATGTACCACCAGTTCAAGGAGCTGGCCGACGTCGACATCACGGCGGAGGCCATGGAGGTCGGGCCCACCTGCCACTACGTGATGGGCGGTGTCGCCGTCGACTCCGACACGGCCGCCGCCCGCGGGGTGCCGGGGCTGTACGCGGCGGGCGAGGTGGCCGGCGGCATGCACGGCTCCAACCGGCTGGGCGGCAACTCGCTGTCCGACCTGCTGGTGTTCGGGCGCCGGGCCGGGCGGTACGCGGCCGAGTACGCGGCGGGGCGGCCGGACGGGGGCACGCGGGCCCGGGTGGACGACGCGCAGGTGGACGCCGCCGCGGCGGAGGCGCTGCGGCCGTTCTCCGCCGAGACGCACGAGCCGGACGCCGGGCCGCCGGAGAATCCGTACACCCTCCACCAGGAACTCCAGCAGACGATGAACGACCTGGTCGGCATCATCCGCCGCGAGGCGGAGATGAAGCAGGCCTTGGAGAAGCTGGCGGAGCTGCGGGTGCGCGCCCGCCGGGCCGGGGTGGAGGGGCACCGGCAGTTCAACCCCGGCTGGCACCTCGCCCTGGACCTGCGGAACATGCTGCTGGTCAGCGAGTGCGTGGCCCGGGCGGCGCTGGAGCGCACCGAGTCGCGCGGCGGACACACCCGCGAGGACCACCCGTCGATGGAGCGGCGCTGGCGCCCGGTCAACCTGCTCTGCTCGCTGGCCGGCCCGGCGGACGAACTCGCGGCGGCGGCCCCGGAGCGCGGCCGGATCGACCTGGAGCGGCAGCCCACCGAGCCGATCCGGCCCGACCTGCTCGCCCTGTTCGACAAGGAGGAGCTGGTGAAGTACCTCGCCGACGACGAACTGGAGGGCCGGTCCGAATGAGCGGCTACGAGGCCCGCTTCAAGGTGTGGCGCGGTGACGTGGAGGGCGGCGGCCTCCAGGACTTCACGGTCGAGGTGAACGAGGGCGAGGTGGTCCTGGACATCGTCCACCGCCTCCAGGCCACCCAGGCCCCCGACCTCGCGGTGCGCTGGAACTGCAAGGCGGGCAAGTGCGGTTCGTGCTCGGCGGAGGTCAACGGGCGGCCGCGGCTGCTGTGCATGACCCGCATGTCCGTCTTCACCCGCGAGGAGACCGTCACCGTCACGCCGCTGCGTGCCTTCCCGGTGGTCCGGGACCTGGTCACGGACGTCGGCTTCAACTACACCAAGGCCCGCGAGGTCCCGGCCTTCGTACCGCCCGCCGACCTCGGTCCCGGCGAGTACCGGATGATGCAGGAGGACGTGGACCGCTCGCAGGAGTTCCGCAAGTGCATCGAGTGCTTCCTGTGCCAGGACACCTGCCACGTGGTGCGCGACCACGAGGAGAACAAGCCCGCCTTCGCGGGCCCGCGCTTCCTCATGCGCGTCGCCGAGCTGGACATGCACCCGCTGGACGCCGCCGGTGACACCGGCCTTGACCGCTCCCGCGCCGCCCAGGACGACCATGGCCTCGGCTACTGCAACATCACCAAGTGCTGCACCGAGGTCTGTCCCGAGGGGATCAGGATCACGGACAACGCGCTGATCCCGCTGAAGGAACGGGCCGTGGACCGCAAGTACGACCCGCTGGTGTGGCTGGGGTCGAAGATCGGGCGCCGCCGGTCCCCGGACGGGTCCTAGCGCACCCAGCCGTCCCGGTACGACGTCCAGTCCTCCTCGGTCGCCGCGAAGTCGATGTACGCGGCGACGCCGAACCGCTCCCGGTCGGCGTCCGTGCGGGACAGGCCGAGGCGGACGCCGCGCACGGCGGCGGCCACGGTCTCCGCGTGGTTCCAGTGGCCGAAACGGTTCTCGTGGTAGAAGGGCAGGCCCATCAGGAGGTGGGTCGTCGGCGGGGTGGCCTCCAGGGCCAGTGCGGTCTGCTGGGCGACGTACCCGCCGTACAGGCTCTCCAGCGGCTGCATCGTGTCGTACGACATCACGGCGACCTGGTCGACGCGGCGGGCGACCTGCCCGAAGAACGCCTGGGACCACCACTTGGGGTGCCCGGCGACCGTGCCCCAGAAGGAGTGGAAGCCCGGCAGCGGGTCGATCTGGTGGGCGGCGACGGAGAGCTGTGCGTCGCGGGCGCGGGTGACGGCGCGGACGTCGTCCAGGAGGGAGAGGTAGTTCCGGTCGCCCGAGTGCAGGGGCTCCAGGTCGAGGTGGACGCCGTCGTAGCCCACGTCCAGCACCTGACGGGCCGAGTCGACGACGGCGGCGCGGGTGGCGGCCCTCTCCAGGCGCATGCCGTCGGGGCTCTCGGTGGCGAGCACGTCGCCGAGGTAGGCCTGAACCCGGACGCCGGGCAACTGCCTGTGCACGGCGTCGATCAGCCAGTGAGCCCTGGGGTACAGGGATTTCGGCAGTGTGCCGTCGTGTTCCATCGGGCCGGTGTGGACGTACAGGTCGCGGATGCCGGTCGTCCTGACGCGGCGGGCGAAGGCGGCGAGGTCCGCGTCGGTCTTGCGGCCGTCGACCCAGGCGTGGCCGAGCCAGATCGCGTCGCGGTTCCTGGTGTACGTGCCGTCGGCGGGGTCGCCCATGTAGGTGACCCGGAGGGCGGCCTCGGCGGTGAGGAGGGGGACGAGGAGGACGAGGAGGACGGTCAGGGCGATGCGGCGGGTGCGGCGAAGCCGCTTCTTCTTTTTCGTTGCCCCACCCGCGCCGCCCGTGCGGCTTTCGTCGTCGGGGGCGGGTGGCCCCGGCTCGGGCTGATCGCCGTCGGCGGCAGCCGGGCCGGTCTCCGGTTCCGCTGCCGGACCGGTCTTCCGTTCCGCAGCCGGGCCGGTCCCCGGCTGCGCTGCCGGATCGGCTTTCCCCGGCTCGGCCGCCGCATGGGCTTTCCCCGGCTCCGTGTCCTCCACGGTGTCCCCTCCCTGTGGCCCGTCCCGGTCGCGTCCGCCGTGCGCCGCGCTTACGCTCCGAGCGTGTTGCCAGCGGGGACGAGTCGAACCGGTGTTCCGGTTGCGGTCAGGGGTGCGCGGTGATGATCTCCGCCGATCTGGTGCCGCCCCTGGTCACGGCCGGGGCGGCCCTGCTGCTGGCCGGGTACGGCCGCAGACGCCGCACCCGGCGGGCCCGGACCCGGACGACTCCGGGCCGGGTCAGAACAGGCTCAGCAGCGCCTCCGCCGGGTCGGTGAGCTGGGTGTCGGCGCCCGGCAGGGGCAGTTCGAACCACACGGTCTTGCCGCGCGGCGTACGGCGCGATCCCCAGGCCGCGCTGAGCAGGCCGACCAGTTGCAGGCCGCGGCCGCCCTCGTCGGTGTCGCGGGCCCGGCGCCGGCGGGGCTGGACCAGGCCGGAGTCCCAGACCTCGCAGACCAGGGTGCGGTCGAGGAGGAGGCGGAGGCGGATCTCGCCCTCGCCGTAGCGCAGCGCGTTGGTGACGAGTTCGCTGACGAGCAGTTCCGTCGTGTCGACCAGCGGCTCCATGTCCCAGGCGAGCAGCTGGGCGCGGGCGTACTCGCGGGCCCGGCCGACGCTGCGCGGCTCGCGCGGCAGGGTCCAGTCGCCGACGGACTCGCTGGGCAGGCCCTGGACGCGGGCCATCAGCAGGGCGATGTCGTCCTCACCGTGGTGGCTGTCCAGGGTGTTGAGGACGTGGTCGCAGACGTCCTCCAGCGGCTGGGCGGGGTCGGCGAGGGCGCCGACGAATGCCTGGAGGCCCTCGTCGAGGGGGTGGTCGCGGCTCTCGACCAGGCCGTCGGTGTAGAGGGCGAGCAGGGAGCCCTCGGGCAGCTCGACCTCCACCTCCTCGAAGGGCTCCCCGCCGACACCGAGCGGCAGGCCGGGCGGCACGTCCAGCATCAGCGCGGACTCGCCCGGCTCGACCAGGACGGGCGGCAGGTGGCCCGCGTTGGCGAAGGTGCAGCGCCTGGTCACCGAGTCGTAGACGGCGTACACGCAGGTCGCCAGGTAGACCTCGGACAGGTCGGCCTCGCGGGGGCGGCGGGCGGCCCGGGTGGCCTGCTGGACGCCCGAGGGCGCCCCGAGGCCGCGGGCGATCTCGTCCAGCTGGGAGAGCACCTCGGCCGGTTCGATGTCGAGCTGCGCCAGGGTGCGTACCGCGGTGCGCAGTTCGCCCATCGCCACGGCGGCGCGCAGCCCGCGGCCCATCACGTCGCCGACGACGAGCGCGGTGCGGTGGCCGGGGAGTTCGATGACGTCGAACCAGTCACCGCCGACCTCGCTGGCCCGGCCGGTGGCCGCGTTGCCGGGCAGGTAGCGGCAGGCGATGTCGAGTCCGGACGCCTCCGGGTCGCCGGGCGGGAGCAGGGAACGCTGGAGGATCAGCGCGCGTTCGTGCTCGCGGCGGTAGAGGCGGGCGTTGTCGATGCAGACGGCGGCGCGCGCGGCCAGTTCCACGGCGAGGTCGCGGTCGCGGTCGCCGAACGGTTCGCTGCCCTTGGTGCGGGAGAACTGGACGAGTCCGACCACCGTGTCGTGGGCGACCATCGGCACGGCGAGCGTGGACTGCACGAGGCCGCCGTCCTCGGCGGGGACCGTGACCGGGCGGGCGGTGCGCAGGGCGTCGGCGCAGGGCGAGTTGAACGGGTAGTGGTGGACGGCGCCGAGCTCGACCCGCTCACCGGTGCCGTGGAAGGGGGCGTCGGAGACGGCACTGGAGAAGGCGACGCGGCGCAGTTCGGCGCTGCCGTCGGCGAGGCCGGGCGGGGTCTCGTCACCCACCAGCAGTCCCTGGTAGAGGTCGACGGTGGCCAGGTCGCAGAAGCCGGGGACGACGACGTCGAGGAGCTCGCGGGCGGTGGTCTCCAGGTCGAGGGAGTTGCCGATGCGGGCACCGGCTTCGTTCAGGAGGGCGAGATTGCGCCGGGCGGCGGCGGCCTCGCGGGCGGCCTGGCGCCGGGCGGTGATGTCGGTGCCGAGCCAGGCGACGCCGATGGGCCGGCCCGAACCGCTGTGCACGCGGTAGAGGTTGACGGACCAGTGACGCCGTTCCTCCGAGCCCGGCACGAAGCCCGTGACGTGCATGTCGGTGATCGAGTCGCCGGTCTCCAGCACCCGGCGCAGGGTCGCGCAGACCCGGTCGGCCTCGGCGCGCGGCAGGTAGTCGTGGACGCCCTTGCCGCGGTGGTCGTCGGGGGTGCCGCCGAAGATGGAGGCGAAGCGCTGGTTGGCGCGGCGCACCGTCAGGTCGGGGTCGATCAGCAGGAAACCGAAGGGAGACTGGCCGAAAATGGCCTGCGAGGCGGCGAGATCGGTCTCGATGCTCCGCAGGACGCGGACGTCGACGACGATGCAGACGGCGGCCTTTTCCCCGTCCTCGGTGCGCGTCGGCATGACGTACACCTCGGCCAGCCCGCGCCGCCCGCCCTCTCGCGGCCCGCGCCCCCCGGTGTCGGCCGGCGCCCTGAACGGGACCACTCCGGTCCACTCCCGGCCGTCGAGGATCTCGGTCATCTTGCGCTGGCCGCGTTCGCGCAGGTCGGGGTCGATGAAGGTCTCGATGGGATCGGCGCCCACGGCGTCCTCGGCGCGGATGCCCAGCAGTTGCTCCGCCCGCAGGCTCCACTGGTCGACGAGACCGTCGGGCCCGATGGAGAAGGAGGCGACCTTGATGTAGTCGTAGATGGAGCCGGGCGGGCTGCTCTGCCACACCGCGTCACCGAGTGGCGCGCCGTGCGACGGGCCCCCGGACGCCGTGGACTCCGTGGGCTCCTCGGCCCTCGCTGGTATCTCGCTCACGCGAACCGTCCCCTCCAGCTCACCGCGTCCGGCACCGGTCACCGGAGGCGGCTGCCCGCAGTATCCAGCACTACGGCGCCGCACGACACGGTGTTCACGATCACAGCACGGTCCCGATGCTTTTCGGTCCGGACCGTGACAACACTTCCAGTCTTCTAACCAGCGGACACGGCATCGAACCACGCAGTTCCACAACTGCCACCGGCCTGTACCGGAGGGCGGACGAACGGGCGGCGGATTCCCCCACATTCCGGACGGACGCGGGATTGGTGGCGACGGTGCGTCACAAGGCGGTCGCCCCCACCGTCACCCCGCCGCGGCCTGGCGTGGCCCTAACGCGGCACCGCGAGTTCGAACCACACCGTCTTCCCGGCCTCCCCGGGGCGGGTGCCCCAGCGGTGCGTGACGGACGCCACCAGTTGCAGACCCCGGCCGTCCTCGTCGTCGGGACGGGCGACTCGCTCGCGGGGCAGCTCCGGCAGCGGGTCGGAGACCTCCACCAGCAGGATCCCGGGGGTGGCGGCCGGGCGGCACAGGCGGACGCCGATGGGCCCGGTGGCGTGCCGCAGGGCGTTGGTGACCAGCTCGCTGACCAGCAGGACGGTGAGGTCCTCGACGCTGTCGAGCCGCCACTCGTCCAAGGTGCGGCGGACCAGGGAGCGGGCGCCGCGCACGGCGTCCGGCGCCGCGGGGAAGACCCACTCGGCACAGTCGCCGTCGCTGCCGCTCACGCCGATCACTTCCCCGGCCGCCACCCCCACCGCCGTCCCTTTTCGTGGGGTTAATGGGCACATACCCTTTATCCGGGCTCGGTACCGCTCGCCGCAGCCTCCGCCTCCGGCCCCACGTGGGCGAGCACGGCCTCGACCGCCGGTACGTCCTGGTCGAGCCAGGGCACGTCCCAGATCTCGCCGGGGGCCAGCCAGCGCAGGGCGTCGTGGTCCTCCAGCGGTTCGGGGGCAGCGGAGCCGGGGCGCAGGCGGGCGGTCCACACCCGCAGGACGAACGGCGCCCTCAATGGCCACTGCCCCGGGACGCGCTCACCGGTCTCGGCCGCCACCCCGAGCTCCTCGCGCAGTTCACGCACGAGCGCCGCCTCGGGCGTCTCGCCCGCCTCGACCTTGCCGCCGGGCAGCTCCCACCGTCCGGCCAGTTCGGCCGGTGCGCTGCGGCGTGCGGCGAGCAGGCGCCCGCCGTCGAACAGGGCGGCGCCCACCACGATCCGTTCCGTCATGCGCCGGAGCCTACGGCCTGCACGGCCACCGGATCCGGGCGCCGCCCGGCGCCGGCGCGGGTCAGTCCGCCGCGCCGGGGGCGGCCGCGCCCAGCTTCTCGACCCAGTAGAGCTGCTTGTGTCCGCGGCCGTCGAGGGTGTCCGCGATCTGCTGGGCCTCCGCCCGGGTCGCGTACCTGCCCACGCGGTAGCGATTGCCGTTGTCGTCCTGCCGGAAGACCAGCCAGGGAAGAGTGACCGTGCTGTCGTTCATCGCGCCCCTCCACCTCCCGTTCCCGCCGTCCACGGCACCTTCTGCGCCCCGCCCGCCGAGGAAACCGCAATCCGCATATGCCCGAGCCTACGCCCAACCTTCACGGAGCGAATACGACTTTGCACAAAGAGGTACGCAACCAGCCAGAACGCAGGGGGCGCACGATGCGGAACGCGCCGTCCACGCACACCGACGCCTCCGGTCACAGGCATGACGGAGCGGATACGAGCGACCTGCGGGAACGGCCGGATTCGGGCGCCGTACGGACGCTGCCGGACGAGGTGACCCCGGGGCCGGCAGGTGCGCGTGCGGAGGAAAGAGGCGCGGGAGGCGCACGACGGGCGTGCGCCATCTCACACCACGAGGGCGCGTGAACGACCTTCGGGAGCGCATCGATTGACGACCCATCAGGCCGCCGGGCCCCGGGCTACCTCACGGGCAGGTGGTACGCCACCCGGTACCGGTCGGCCGGGACGACCACGTCGGCGGTCTCCACCGCGCGGCCCGAGGCGTAGAACGTGCGCTGGACCACCAGCACCACGTGTCCAGGGACGCCGCCCAGGGCGTGCAGCTCCTCGGCGAGGCCGGGGCGGGCGCCGACCTCCTCGGTGACGTTGTCGACGACGACGTCGATGGCGGCCATCCGCTCGACGACGCCCATGCCGCCGAGCGGGCCTTCCTCGGGCAGCATCACCGGCGTGCGCCCGGTCAGGTCCAGCGGCTCCCAGGACGTGGAGAGCATCACGGCCTCGCCGGCCTCCCGGAAGACGTACCGCGTGCACATCACCCGGTCACCGGACTTGATCCCGAGCCGCTCCGCCACGGCACCGCTCGCCTCGGCCTGTTCGCTGCGCGACTCCCAGGTGCCGCGGGCGTCGCCGTCGGCCTGCTCCTGCCGGAAGGGCGTGGCACCGCCGGCCGGCCGGTACCCGGAGCGCGCGACGCGCCGCGGGACGGGCCGCTCGCGCACATAGGTGCCGGACCCGGAGCGGCCCTCGACCAGACCCTCGGCCATCAGCACCTTGCGGGCCTCCAGGGCGACGGTGTCCGAGACGCCGTACTCCTCGCGGATGCGGGCCTGGGAGGGGAGGCGGGTATGGGGCGGCAGCAGGCCGTCGGCGATTTTCTTGCGGAGATCACCCGCGACACGCAGATATGCCGGCTGCTCACCGAATGTCACTGGCCGCTCCCATCAGGTTGTACAGACAGCAACAGCGTGGCAACCGTAGGTTGGACGGGGCAAGCAAAGGCCAAAGAATCACTCGATGTGATGACTTGTGCGGCCCGAGGGCTTTACGCAGGCACTTTCTCCCCGCTATGGCCGCTCTCACACCTCCATACCGGGGTCGTCTCCCCCGCCGTCACCGTCGCCCTCGTGGTCCGGCGGTGTGGTGGCCAGCCCCAGGGCCTTGCGGGCGGTGACCGTGCTGTCGGCCACGATCAGGTCGTAGCCCTTGCCGTAGTGGTCGTAGTACGCGTCGGGGTCGGCGGCCTTCGCGGCCAGGGCCCACTCCGTCTGCGCCGCGCGCAGGTCGCCGGTCAGCTCGGCGAGCGGACGCCGGGCGCCCGCGCCCCAGTCCCGCCGGTCCAGCATCGCGGTCTCCTCCCTGAGCGCCTCCGACACCTGCCCCGCCCAGACCCGGTAGCCCGCGAGGTCGTCCTCGACGGTGTCCGCCGCGGGCGCCTCGTCCATGGCCCGGTTCAGGTGGCCCTCCGCCAGCAGGTACGTGTGCTGGTCGGGGTCGAGCCGTGCGCCGTCGTTGCGCAGCGAGCCGGTCAGCGTGTCCTGCTCGTCCGTGTTCCCGAACAGGCAGGTGATCTCGCGGTCGCCGGTGCGCCAGCTCGCGGCGGTCGGGGTCAGGTAGTACACGTCGACGTCGGCCGGCAGTGCCCACCGGTCCATCGCGTAGGCGTCCTGGAGGGCGTAGCACCGGTCGTCGGCGGCCCGCGTGATCTCCCCGTCGCCCGGGTAACGGCCGTCGGGCAGGTCGAAGGAGGCGAACACCTCGCCGTCGTGGGCCTCGTCGCAGGGCACCTGGTCCACGTCGTACGTGACGCCCTGGAGGGAGCCGCCCGGAGTGGTGAAGCACTGGCCCTCGCGCAGGGAGTAGGCGGTGCCCTCGCCGCGCGCGGCGTCCCGCAAGCCGCCCCAGAAGTCGGCGGCGACGCCGGTGGAGAGGTTCAGCGCCCACAGCACCAGGCCCAGGGCGGAGAGGACGCATCCGGCCACCGCGAAGCCCTTGCCGCGTTCCCCGCGCTTGCGGATCCCGGCCAGCGCGACCAGTCCCAGCACGAGGCCGACCGCGGGCACGAAGCACAGCACGCCGAGCACGAAGGCGGCGACGGCCAGCCCGTTCAGGGGCGCCTGCCGGGGGTAGGGCCCGCCAGGGTGGCCCCACTGCGGAGCGTACGGGCCCTGCGGGTAGTGCCCCTGGGGCCCCGGCGGTGGCGGTATCGACACGGGTTCCGTGCTCCTCTTCGAGGGTTCGGACGGTTCCGGAGCCTTCGGAAGCTGCCCCGCCGCATCGTAAGCGCGGCCCGCCCGGCCACCGGTGCGCGGGGCACGGGCGCGCCGGGCGTCGTCGCTGCTCCGCGGCCGTCCGAACACCGCGTCGACCGGCCACAGGGCGTCGAGACCGCCGACGGCAGCCCGGTGCGGCTCAGTCGTCGAACGCGGTGGCCCGGGTCTGCTTCTCCCACGCCTCGACGTCCTCGCGGACCTGGTCGAGGTGGCCGAGGACCGCGCCGACGCCGTCGTCGCCCAGGGGCAGGCGCAGCGGGGTGTGCTCGGCCGCGAGGGCGGCCCGGATGACCGCCGCCGCCTTGGCGGGGTCGCCGGGCTGGCTGCCGTCGCTCCCGGCGATCATCCCGCGGGTCTCGCCGACCTTGGCGTACACGCCGCTGTCCGAGCTGATCCCGGCGTTGCCCGCCTCGAACAGGCCGGTGCGGAAGGAGCCCGGCTCGACGATGAGCACCTTGATGCCGAAGTCCCGGACCTCGTCGGCGAGCCCCTCGGACATGCCCTCCAGTGCGAACTTCGTGCCGCTGTACGCCGAGAAGCCCGCGAAGGACATCTGCCCGCCCATGCTGCTCATCTGCACGATCGCGCCCGAGCGCCGCTCCCGCATGAAGGGCAGCACCGCGCGCGTCAGCGCGGCCGGCCCGAAGACGTGCACGTCGAACAGGGCGCGCAGTTCGTCCTCGCCGGTCTCCTCGAAGGCGCCGACGTGGGTGCGGCCCGCGTTGTTGACCAGGACGTCGATCCGTCCGTGCCGTGCCACCACGTCCCGCACGGCGTCCCCGGCGGCCGCCGTGTCGGCGACGTCCAGGCGCAGCGCCTCCATCTGGTCGGGGTGGGCGGCCACCAGGTCGTCGAGCGCCTCGGGGCGCCGGGCCGCGCCGACGACGACGTCACCGTCGACCAGGGCCGCCTCGGCGATCGCCCGCCCGAAGCCGCTGCTCGCCCCGGTAATCAGCCACACCTTGTTCATCGTCGTCTCCCTCGTGTCTGCCGTTCCGACGTCAACGACCCTCTCGCGAAAGCCGGTTGTCCGTCCAAGACCCAGAGTGATAACCCATGGTTATGACGACGGACGTACACGTGCGCGAGCTGCGCTACTTCGCGACGGTGGCCGAGGAACTGCACTTCACCCGGGCGGCCGAGCGCCTGTACGTCTCCCAGCCCGCGTTGAGCAAGCAGATCCGGGCGCTGGAGCGCCAGTTGGGGGCCGAGCTGTTCCGCCGCGATCCGCAGGGCGTGACCCTCACCGAGGCGGGGACGGCGCTGCTGCCGCACGCCCGGCGGGTGCTGGCCGACTGGTCCGAGGGCGCGGCGGCGGTGGAGGCGGCCCGGGAGGCGCGGCGCGGCACCCTGGTGGTCGGCATGAGCACCAGCCCCGGCCGCGGTGGTCTGCTGCCGGCGATCCGCTCCCGCTTCACGGCGGCCCACCCCGGGGCGGCCCTGCGGTTGCGGCAGCTGAGCTGGGAGGACTCGACCGCGGGCCTCGCCGACGGCACCGCCGACGTCGCCTACGTGTGGCTGCCGCTGCCCGACGCCGACCGCTACGCCTGGACGGTGGTCGCGGAGGAACCCCGGCTGGTCGCCCTCCCCGACACCCACCCGCTCGCCGCCCGCCCGGTGCTGGACTTCGCCGACCTGACCGACGAGCCGTTCCTCGCCCTGCCCCAGGAGGCGGGCGTGCTGCGCGACTTCTGGCTGGCGCTGGACGAACGGCGCGCCCTGGCCGCCGGCCCACCGCGCGTCGGTGCCGAGATCTCCGGCACGGAGGAGACGTACGAGGCGCTGGTCGCCGGCCTCGGCGTGTGCCTGGTGGCCACGGGCAACGCCCCGCTGATCACCCTGGGCGGCGTGACCACCCGCCCGGTCCGCGGCCTGTCCCCGAGCCGCTACGCGCTGGCCCGGCGCCGCGAGGACGAGGAGCGGCCACTGGTGCGGGGCTACGTGGAGGCCTGCCGCCGGGTGACGCGACGGGGCTGACGGCGGCTCGGCACGCCGGCCGGGCGGGGCCGGGCGGGCGGGGCCGGGCAGGGCCGGGTGGGCCCTCAGTCACCGTCGCCGTCTCCCCCTGTGGCACGGCCGCTGCGCACGTGGGCGCGCACCCCTTGCAGGCCGAACAGGACGAGCAGTTCGACCGCGCCGCCGTCGGCGCTGCCCAGCCAGTGCGGCAGGGAGGTGTCGAACTCGGCCGCCTCGCCGGGCGCCAGCGTGAGGTCGCGCTCGCCGACCAGCAGCCGCAGCCGGCCGCTGAGCACGTACAGCCATTCGGAGCCCTCGTGGGTCTGCGGGGTCGGTTCGAGGGGCGCCGGACGGCTCGGGATGATCATTTTGAAGGCCTGGGTGCCGCCCGGCCGCCGGGACAGCGGCACGAAGACCATGCCGAAGCGCCGGATCGGCTTCAGGTGGATCCGCGGGTCGCCCGTGCGCGGTGCGCCGACGAGGTCGTCCAGGGGGACGCCGTAGATCCGGGCCAGCGGCAGCAGCAGTTCCAGGGTCGCCCTGCGCTGCCCGCTCTCCAGCCGCGACAGGGTGCTCTCCGACACCCCGGTCGCCGTCGAGAGGTGGGCGAGGGTGATGCCGCGCTCGCGGCGCAGGGCACGCAGTCGCGGGCCCACCGCGTCGAGTACGTCGTCCACGTCGTCCGTACGGGCGTCCATCGGGCCACCTTGCCACAACGGCAAGTTTCCGTGCCGGATCCGGCCGCCGCTGTCGAGACTGGCCGCATCCGCCGCGCGCGACCGGCGGTCCGCGACCGACCGGAGGAGTCCCCATGAGTGCCACGGAAGCGGCCACGTTCTGGGACGGTGTGTACGCCGCCCGTACGGCGCCCGACGCCCCGCGGCCCAACGTCCGTCTCGTCGGGGCGGTCGCCGGCCTGCCTCCCGGCGACGCGCTCGACCTGGGGTGCGGCAGCGGCGGCGACGCGCTGTGGCTCGCTCGTAAGGGCTGGCGGGTCACGGCCGTGGACATCTCCGGCGTGGCGGCCGAGCGGCTCGCGGCGCACGCCCGCGCGCACGGACTCGGCGACCGGGTCGACGCCGTACGACACGATCTGCGCGCGTCCTTCCCCGCGGGCCGGTTCGACCTGGTGTGCGCCCACTACCTGCACACGCCCTTCGGCCTTGACCGTGCGGAGGTCCTGCGGGCGGCCGCGGACGCGCTGCGTCCCGGCGGGCGGCTGCTGGTCGTCGACCACGGCTCGACCGCGCCGTGGTCGTGGGAGCAGGACCCCGACGTCCGGTACCCGGCTCCGGAGGAGGTCGCGGCGGACCTGGCTCTGGACCCGGCGACGTGGCGGGTCGAACGGGCGGAGGCCGCGCGCCGGACCGCTACCGGACCGGACGGGCGCACCGCCGAGGTCGTCGACCACGTCCTGCTCGTCCGCCGCACGGCCTGACCGCGCCCGTAGACGAGGGCGCCGCCCACCGGACGCCCGTCCACCAGGAGGTCACCATGTCCACCACCCCCCGAACCCGCCGCCGGGACACCCCGCCGCCCCGGACCGGAGGCAGCGAGGCGGAGACGCTGCGCGGGTTTCTCGACTATCTGCGGACCTCGGTCGCCGGCAAGGTCGACGGCGCCCCGGAACCCCAGGTCCGTACGGCCGCGGTGCCGTCCGGCACGAACCTGCTCGGGCTGCTCGAACACCTGGCCCACGTCGAGCGCGCGCTCTTCCTCGGGGAGGAGGTGCGGAGCTGGCCCGCGACCTTCCGGGCCGCGCCCGGGGACGGCGTGGCCGAGGTCGTGGCCCGCTACCGGGACGCCGTCCGGCGGGCGAACCTCGTCCTCGACGCCTGCACCGACCTCGGGGCACCGCTCCCCCGGGCCCGTCCGGACCGTCCGGCGCCCAGCGTCCGCTGGGCCCTCACCCACATGATCGAGGAGACCGGCCGCCACGCCGGCCACGCGGACATCCTGCGCGAGCTGATCGACGGCGGTACGGGACGCTGACCGCCCCGGTGTCTCGGCGCCCTCGGAGGTCCAGGCTTCCCGGTGCCCAGCGTCCAGGTGTTCAGGCGTTCAGGCGTTCGGGCGTTCGGGCGGAGGCCCTCACCGCCGGACGGCACTCGTGGTCCGGCGTGCCCGGCGGTTGCGCCACCAGGTGACCAGCCAGAGGACGTTGACCCCGCCCAGCACCACCAGCACCGTCACCGCGTCGGCGTTGCCGGCCAGGCCGTGCTCCGGTCCCAGGCCCCGTACGGCGCGGACCAGGAGGACGATGTCGGCAGGCAGGGTGACCGCGGCCATGAAGGCCAGGCAGACCGCCGTGCCGATCACGAGGACGACGCTGTAGAGCCGCACGGCCCGACGCTCGTGTGCGGGCAGCCGGGTGCTCGGATCGTCCCGTCCCGAGGCCGCGGCCCGCGCACCGGCGCCGCGACGCACCGCGCCCACCGCGCGCCACCACCGGTACCGGGCGTACGCCAGGCCGTCGCCGTACAGGTCCCGGCAGCCGGTGAGGTCCTGGAGGACGAAGTAGAGGTCCGTGCGGGTGAAGACCATGCACTGGAAGGGCAGCGGGAGCAGGGCAAGCAGCAGGGCCGCCGCCAGCAGCCGGTGCGCGGTCGTCCCGGGCTCGGTCACCGCGAGGACCAGGACCAGGGACGACGCCACGGACAGGTTGAGGGCGATGCCGGCCAGGTAGGCCGTCAGGCGGTGGCGGCGGGGGGCGAGTTCGATGCCGCTGATGTCGGTCTGCATGACGAGGAACTGCAACCGGGTGCCCAGCCGCATCCTCCCCGGCACGCCCGCCGCGCGGGCGGTGACCAGGTGCGCCAGTTCGTGGGCCAGCAGCAGCGTCCAGCCGGCCGCCGCCCCGGTGAGCAGGACGGCGCTGCCGTGCCGGCTCCACAGGAGGTCGCGGTAGCCGGGAAGCAGGTCGGGGCGGCGCACCAGGGCGACGACGGCGGCCGTCAGCAGGGCCCCGAACAGCAGCGGGAGCACCGGGTGCAAGGCGAGGCGGACGTGGTGGGGGCGCAGCCGCGGCAGGGACGCCCGCGGCGGTTCGGCGTCCGGGACCGTACGGTCGCCGATCCGCGCCACGAACCCCAGCGCGGCCAGGTCCCCGACGAAGTCCGCGATGTCGAACTCCTCCCCGGTCTCGGCACGCAGCGTCTCCTCCGTGCGCGCCACGCTCAGCCCCCCGCCCAGGAGTTCCACCGCGCGGGCCCCGGCCGCCGGCAGGGCGACGAAGGTCCGGGTGGCCATGCGGCCCACGATCCACTCGTCGCGGTCCCGCCGTACCGCCAGGTCGTGCAGGGCGACGCGGGTGGCCGGCCCGATCCGGGGAGGGACGTCGGCGGCGGTGTCCGTCACGACGGGCCCTGGTCGCCGGAGCCGGGGCGCGCGGCCGCTGCGGGGCCCGCGACCCCCAACGCCACCGGGGCCGGGTCGGGGCCCACCCCGCAGGACGGGCAGTCGGGGCGCCGCTGCGAGCGCTGCATGACCGGGTCGCCCGGCATCATGAGGTTGAGGCCGAACCGGCATCCGGGTTCGACGGGCGGGACGCCGCACAGCAGCATCAGGGCGGCGTGGGCGAGCAGGCCGCCGGACAGGCCCGCGGTCACGGCGTTGGCCGGGTTCCAGGGCATTCGGGGCGAGGCCGCGTCCTCGTCCTGGCCGGGGCCGAGCCGCAGGTCGCGCCGTTCGACCTCGGCGTCGCGCAGGCACTGCCAGCACGCGCCCCGGCCGGGGGTGAAGACCCCCACGCCGACCAGCGGCCCGCGGTAGCCGGCCTCGGCCCACGGCGTGCGCGTGGCCAGGCAGACCCGGTTGGCCCATCTGCGGATCTCGGCGGGCCGGTCGGCGGCGAGCAGCAGGACGTCGTAGCCCGACGCCCGGGTGTCCCCGGTGGCGTCGCCGTCAACGGTGCGGTCGCGAAGGGCGCTGTCACCGGTGCCCTCGCAGCCGGCCCTGTCACCCGTGGCGTCGGTGCCGTACGGGCCGTCGGTGCTGCCGGCACCGGCATGGGCGCCGGCGCGGAGCAGGTCTTCGAGGTCCGCCGGGCCGCGCACCTCGCGCCGCTCGCCGGTGACCTCGGTGTCCGGGTTCAGCGCGCGCAGGGCGGTGAGCGCCGCGTCGAGCTTGGGTCTGCCGAGGTCCTGCTCGCGGTAGAGCGTCTGCCGGTTGAGGTTGGACAGTTCGACCACGTCCGGTTCGACGCAGTGCAGGTGCCCCACTCCGGAAGCCACCAGGTCCCGGGCGGCGGCCGAGCCGGTGCCGCCGACGCCGATGAGCAGGACGCTCGACCGGCGCAGCAGCAGCTGCGGCTCCCAGGCACTGCCCCTGGGGCTCAGGTCCATCCAGCGCAGCAGCGTCATGCCCCGGCTGTATCGCTCACGTTCGCGCTCGGACAGCTCCGCCGGCGGCTCGGCACCCGCGTCCTCGACGAACCCGGCCTCGGTCAGGTCCGTCATCGCCTGGGCGATGTCCGGGTCGGGCAGCCGCAGTTCCGGGTGGCGCCGGGACACCACGGCGACGACGTCCGCGGCGTCCCGCGTCCCGTCCATCGCCTGGACCAGCGTCCAGATCCAGCCGTCGGCGTCCTGGACCTCGGCGCCGATGCCGTGGACGACGCTGCCGATCCTCACGTGGCCGTCCACGGTCCGGTAGGCGCGGTGCTCCGGCTTGATCCGGGGTCTGCGCATCGCGTGCACCGTCATGTTCGCGCCAACCTCGCCACCCCCAACCACGTACGGCACAACGGACATTGACAACAGTGACCCGGTCGGCCAACGCTGACAAGAGCACAACGTGCCTCGCACGCCACCAGCACCACGGTCGCCACGGCCCTCACGGCCGTCACGGCCACCACCGGAAGGAGACGGCATGGCGAACAAGATCGAGATCCGTCCGCTGGACAAGAAGGAGACCACCGGCGACAGCGGTGGCAACGGCGGCGCCTGAGCGGACGCGCCCGATGCACCGCCACCTCACGGTCGCGGAAGTCACCGAGTCGGCGCGGCGGCTGGTCACCCGGTTCCCCGGGTCCGGCCGCCTGCGCCGTATCGGCACGTCCCGGGGCGGCCGGCCGATCCGGATGCTGTCGGTGGGACACGGACCGCGCCACGTCCTGGTGGTGGCCCGGCCGCACCCGGACGAGCCGGTGGGCGGCGCCACGGCGCTGGCGCTCGCGGAGCGGGTCGCAGCCGGTGACCGGCGGTCCCCGGCGACCGATCCCGCCGCCGTCACCTGGGACATCGTCCTGTGCCTCGACCCGGACGGCGCCGCACTGAGCGAGGACGTCGAGGCGGCGACGGCCGGACCCGGCCCCGCCCTGGCCCGCTACTACCGTGCCGCGTTCCGCCCGGTCGCGGCGGAACAGCCGGAGTGGGCTCCGATCGTCGGGCGGCAACTCCCGGAGAGTCGCGCCCTGTTCGACACGATCGACGACCTGCGCCCCGTGCTCCAGGCCTCCCTGCACAACGTCGACGCGGGCGGCACCTGGATCCAGCTGACCCGCGACCTGCCCGGACTCGCCGCGCCCTACGCGGCGGCCGCGGCCGAGGCCGGCGTCCCGGTCCAGCACGGCACGTACGACGCCCTGTACTGGGAGAATCCGGCCCCCGGCATCCACGTCCTGCCGCCGCCGCACAGCACCGCACGGCTGGCGGCCGGGTCCGAGAACATCGGCCGGTCCACCTGGTGCGCGCCCCAGCGGTACGGCGGCGTCACGGCGATCGTCGAGGTACCCCTGTGGGCCACCGGCCCGGCCGACGATCCGTCCCCGCACCCGGACCCCGCCCGGGCCCTGCGCGAGCTGTCCGGGCTGGTCCGCGAGGGCGGTCGGCAGGTCACCGCCGTCCTCGAAAAGGCCCGCGGCTTCCTGCCGACGGCCGAGGACAGTCCACCCAGACGCGTACTGGAGTGGATGGCCGACGACCTGTACGACCTGGTGGCCGACTCCTGGGAGCCCCTCGTCCGGCAGGCGGAGGCGGTACCCCCCGCCCCCGCCTCACCCGCGCTGACGACGGCCGGGATCAGCGCCCTCGAGGTCGTCGCGCGCCGCCAGCCGCTCCGCGCGGCGGGACTGCTGCTGCGGCTCCTGGCGGCGGCCGACGATCCGGCGGCCGCCGGTCTCCACCACGAACTGGACGGGCTCCTCACCGCCTGGTGCACGGAGTTCGAGGAGTCGCTGCGCCTGCGCCCGGTCCCCGTGCCCACCCAGGTGGAGCTCCAGACCCGGGCGGTCGTGGCCGCGGCGGAGTGCGCGCTGGAGCTGTGAGACGGCCCCTCGGCTACGGCGGTGCGGAGACGGGGGTACGGGGAGGGGGCGCGGAGGTGGACCGCAGGACGCCGCCGCCTCCGCCTCCGCCTCCGCCTCCGCAGCACGGTGGAGGCCGTGCCCCGCTCAGCCTTCGGCGACGTGCCCCCTCAGCCGTCGGCGACGTGTCCCGCTCAGCCGTCGGCGACGTGTCCCGGACCGTCAGGCGGCCTGGTCCCACTCGTCGGGCACGTCCTCCTCCCCGTCCTGGTTCGCGGCCTTCTCCCTGGCCCGCAGGCAGGCCCAGGCGACGGCGGCCGCACAGGTGAGGAACCAGGGCAGCGGCCACAGCACCCGCCACCAGTCACCTCGTGGGGCGAGGAGCAGATCGGTGGCGGCGGTGGCCATGCCGGCGGCGAGGCTCCAGCACAGCAGCCGGCCGGCCCGTTGGACGGAACGGGTGAGCCGGTGCGGCGGAACGTGGTGCCGACGGGTGGCCGAGGAGCAGGGCATGCGTCTGCCCGGTGCGCTCATGGGAGGTAGTCCTTCGCGACTGAGTGGTTGCCGCGGGCTGGGGGACCACGCATGCAGGACGGACCAAGTGTGCATTTCGTGAAGTCACGCACGCAGCAGCGTCTCAGCTCCCCCACAGCCTCTGAGACAACTTGACGGCTCAACCGTTCCCCGCCGTGACCAGCGAGAACATCCACTTCCTGGGCCGACGCGGAGTGGCACTGCGGTCTGAACCTGACCGAAAATCAGCCTTCGCGGCCCCCCGAAGGACCGGCAATCGTCACCACCGAGCGATTCCGGTCAGGCCATCCCACCCCTTCACCGGCCGAACGCGGCAACTCTCGCGCCTTTCATGCGCTTTCGCGGTGAATGGCCCGCCCGGTCCCGACGAAGCGGCGGGTCTGATTCCGGCCCGCATGCCCACGCACCCAGCGGGAAAAGCGCGTCGACCGCTTCTCCCCCCGCCGCCCCGTTCAACCCGTCCGACCAGGTCACCGCGGTCGCGGGCGGGAGATTCAACAGGCACCCCAGGGGCAGCCGAACTGCACTGCACCGGCGAGGAGAGGTCCCTTTCATGAGCGTAGTGATCCTGTGCCTGTTCATCGTGATGGCCCTGGTCCAAGTGGTCAGACCACAACTCCTGTGGAGGCTGAACCGGCCCCTCCAGAAGCCGTTCGTGAAGGACTACGACGCCTCGGAGCCCTCCCCTGCGGGCTACACGATGCAGCGGGTCGTGGGAGGGGTCGTACTCGTCGCCGCCATAACCATGCTGGTGGTGGCCCTGAACTAAGAGCCGTTGCCCAAATCCCCTCATATACAGGTGTGTTGGGATTGGTCCGGGGCATCCGGCACATCGTGCGGGCGAGACGACCACGGCCGCAGCTCGTCGAAGGCGATGAGGATATGGGGAGTCACATGCGTGTCAAGCGGACGAAGACCGGTGCGATCGTGCTTTCCGCGCTCATGGGAAGCGTCGTCCTGTCGGGGTGCGGCGGGGACGGTGAGTCCGGGGCCAAGGGGGGCGACGCGTCACCGAGCACGAGCGCGAGCAGGACCACCGGCGCCCGCGAGCAGGGCACGGTGGAGGTGCGCGCGGCCTACGACAAGACGGCCGAAGCCGAGTCGGCACGGATGACCGTGGACATGAAGCTCTCGGCGAAGGGCAGGACGATCACGTCCGACGCCAAGGGCGTCATCGACCTGGCCGAGGGCGACAGCGTCATGACCGTCACGGCGCAGGACAAGAGCATCGAGCAGCGAGTGGTCGAGCAGGTCCTCTACCAGAAGGTTCCCGGTCAGAAGGCTCCCGGCGGCAAGTCCTGGATCAAGATCGACCTGAAGAAGGTGGCCGCGCGGCAAGGGGTGAGCAACCAGCAGATCGGCGACCCCGCGCAGACCGCGGCCTACGCCAAGGCGATCACCGACAAGAACGTCGAGAAGGTCGGCACCGAGAAGATCGACGGAGTCGACACCACGCACTACAGGGTTTCCGTGGACGTCTCCAGGATTCCGGGCGGCGACCAGCTGGCCAAGCAGCTCGGCCCGACGCTGCCCATGCAGGTCTGGCTCGACGACGAGGGCCGCCTCCGGCGCCAGCAGATCGACATGACCGTCAAGGCTCCCGCCTCCGCGTCCGCCGCGCCGGACGGCAGCGGGTCCCCCGAGCAGCTCAAGATGACCACGGTGATGCAGTACTCGGACTTCGGCACCGAGGTCGACGCCGAGGCCCCGCCGGCCGGGCAGGTGGCCGACATGACGGACCAGGCACTGCAGGGCACCGGCACGCAGGGCTGACCTCCCCGCGCGGCGCGCGCCGCACCGCCCGACGGACGAACGAACGGTGCCCTCGCCACGACGAACGGCGAGGGCACCGACCTGCGCCGCTCACCCCTGTCGGCCTGCGGACTTGACTGCGGACCGGAGGACACCCTCACTCGGCCGACATGAGCCTCTCGTCCGTCATACCCAGACGTGCCTGTTCCTCCTCGACGATCCGACGTGCCAGCTCGGTGTCCGACACGTCGACCGCGTCCGGGGTGGCTTCCGCCACGGCGCTGCGGCGGGCATAGGCATCGAACAGGCGCGTCTTGGCTTCCAGCATCTGGACCATGCGTTCGTCCACGCCTCCGGTGGCGAGGAGACGGTGCACGCGAACCGGCCTGATCTGGCCCATGCGGTGGGCCCGGGCCACCGCCTGGTGTTCGATGGTCGGCTTGATCTGGGGTTCGCAGATGACGACTACGGAGGCAGCTTGCATGTTGAGGCCGACGCCCGCTGCCTGGATCTGCCCCAGGAGCACCGCCGGGCCCTGGACACCGGCGAAGTCGTCGACGATCTCTTGGCGACGCTGGGCCGGGACGCCGCCGGTCAGCGGGCCGAACACCGGAGTGGCCCTGGCGGTTCTGGCCGCGAGGGCATCTTTCACCACGCCCAGTACGTCCTTGAAGTTGGAGAAGACCACCGTCTTCTGCCCGTTCTCGCCGGCCTCCTGAACGATCTCCCGGAGCCGGTCCAACTTGGCCGACTTCTCGGGGCGCATGTACGCGGCCCTGCGCATGGCCATGAAGTTGCCCGCGCGCACGGCTTCGCGGTACGCCTCCTCGTCCGAAGCGCTCAGCTCCTCCCACTCGTCGGTCTGCTGAAGGCTCGGGAGTTCCGTCAGCACGTCCTCCTGGTTGCGCCGCAGGTAGACCGGGGCCACCGCCTTGCGGAAGGCGACCGATCCGGCCAACGCGTCCCGTTCACCGAGGGAGTCCGCGACGTTGCCGTCGAGCATCTGGACCAAGTTGCGGAACTCCACGACCCGGTTCTCCATCGGGGTTCCGGTCATGAAGAGGCGGCGCTCACAACGCTCCGTCCACAGGGCGACCGACTGAGACCGCTTGGTCTTCGGGTTCTTCACGGAGTGCGCTTCGTCGACTACCAGCAGCCCGACCTCCCCGCCGCCCGGTGCCGGAAAGCCGCGCAGCGCGTCGAACGTGGTCACCCCGACGCCGCCCCTCCCTTTCCAGTCGGCAAACGCGTAGTGCCGGTCGGGACCATGGAGCACCGCGACGCGCAGGGCGCTGCGGGCCTCGATCTCCCGTGTCCAGTTCACGAGGACGCTCGCCGGGCAGACGACCATGAAGTGACTCTGCCCCTCGGCGGCCAGGTGCGCGAGGACGGCGATCGCCTGGATGGTCTTCCCGAGACCCATCTCGTCGCCGAGTATCACCTTGCGCTGCGCAAGCGCGAACCGTGCGCCGAACGACTGGTATCCGCGCAGGGAAACCCGTCGGTGCGTGTCGTCGAGGTGCTGGGTCCGTACCCGCTCCGCAATCTCATCCGGCAGAAAGCCCTCTGCGGCAGCCGCGTCCGGCTGCCGCCCGGAAATCTCGGCGAGCAGGCTGTAGTACTCGGCGGAGCGGAGTTCGAAGTCCACCCAGGCCGCGACGTCGGACGAGAGCCCCCGGAGCAGGTCCACCGACGCCTGGGCGAACAGCTCCGGCAGGCCGGCCTGCTCCGCCTCGTCCACCAGCGACCGGGTCTCGGCGACCGTCGCCCACGCGCGAGCCTTCTTCTCCCGGCCGGCCAGCAGCATCCGGACCCTTCCTGCGGCGGGCCTGGCGTCGGCCAGCAGCGGACCGAGCTGTTCCGCCAGGACGGTGGCCTTGTCGACCGCACGCTGGGCGTTGGGGCCGGCCTCCACCAGGACATGCAGGGCCATGACGAGCGCAGTGGTGCTCGGTTCCGGCCGGTCCACGTCGATGTGGACGGCCACGGTCTCGTGCACGGCCTCGGAGAGCCGGCGGGCGGCGGCGAGCATCTGGTCGACGGTGCGCTGCCCTACACCGGGAATCTGCCGCAGCCGGTAGGGGCCCGCATCGAGAACACTGCCCACGGTGCGCAGTCCGCTCTTCTCGACGCTCCCCAGCCTCAGCCGCCCTTCGGTGACGTCCTGCAGCCGGGCGACGGGAATGGCGTCGAGCTCCCGCTTCACCGCCGCATCATGGATCGGTTTCAGTGCCGCCCGTACCGCCTCCACTGCCCTTTCATGGTCACCGACCACTGCCTGCGCCGCCTCGTACAGTCGCGTTCCCCTCGCGACTGTGTCCCGCTCGCCACGCCCCACGCTTCCCGCCCCTCTCTGGCCCTCCCCGCATCTTTCCACCGCCCGATCGGGGCCTCGACGGGCAGTCGCAGCTCCCGGGGCCGCCGCCTGATGCCCGGCACCCTCCTGCTCGACAGCGAAGGACTCTCCAAGCTCTGCCGCAAGGACCGCACCGTGGTGGCCCGGGTCCAGCCGGCGTCGGAGGAGGGCGTCCGAGTCGTCACCAGCGCCATGACCACGCTTGAGGCCGACTACGAGCGCATTCACCCGGCCCGCATCAAGTGGGTCCTCTCCCGCGTCGACGTCCACGACGTCACCAAGGAGATCACCGACCGGGCCGCAGTCCTCCTTCGCACCCATCACCTTCACGGCCACAAGTACGCCGTCGATGCCGCTCTCGCCGCCATCGCCCGCAACGCGCCCCAACCGGTCACCGTCGTCACCTCCGACCCCGAGGATCTGACACTCCTTTGCGGTCCTTCCGTGGAGGTCGTCAAGGTCTGAGACCGCGTCGCTGCCACGCCGCCCGGCCAGACGCTCTCACCGCATCGCGGGACCGGGGGATCACTGCGGACACAAAGCTGTGCCCGACCCACCAACAGGAGGGTCGGGCACAGGTACCGACTAGCGTCAGACGTTGAAGCGGAACTCCACCACGTCCCCGTCCTGCATCACGTAGTCCTTGCCCTCCATGCGGGCCTTGCCCTTCGCGCGGGCCTCCGCGACCGATCCCGTTTCGACCAGGTCGCCGTAGGAGATGACCTCGGCCTTGATGAAGCCCTTCTGGAAGTCGGTGTGGATGACACCGGCGGCCTCGGGGGCGGTGGCGCCCTTCTTGATGGTCCACGCGCGGGATTCCTTGGGGCCGGCCGTCAGGTAGGTCTGCAGGCCGAGGGTGCGGAAGCCGACGTGGGCGAGGGTGGCGAGGCCGGGCTCGTCCTGGCCGACGGACTGGAGGAGTTCGAGGGCCTCGTCCTCGTCCAGCTCTGCGAGGTCCGCCTCCAGCTTGGCGTTGAGGAAGATCGCCTCGGCGGGGGCGACCAGGGCCCGCTGCTCGTTCTTGAAGTCGTCGTCGGTCAGCTCGTCCTCGTCGACGTTGAAGACGTAGAGGAACGGCTTCGTCGTCAGGAGGTGCAGGTCGTGGAGCAGCTCGTTGCGCTCGGTGCCCTGGACGATGCCGTGGGCGAAGAGCGTGTCGCCCTTCTCCAGGATCTCCTTGGCCTCCTCGACCGCCTTGACCTTGGGAGCCACGTCCTTCTTGATGCGCGACTCCTTCTGGAGGCGCGGCAGGACCTTCTCGATGGTCTGGAGGTCGGCGAGGATCAGCTCGGTGTTGATCGTCTCGATGTCGTCCTTGGGCGAGACCTTGCCGTCGACGTGCACGACGTTCTCGTCCTTGAAGGCGCGGATGACCTGGCAGATCGCGTCGGACTCGCGAATGTTGGCCAGGAACTTGTTGCCCAGGCCCTCGCCCTCGCTCGCGCCGCGCACGATGCCCGCGATGTCGACGAAGTCGACCGTGGCCGGGAGGACCTTCTCGGAGGAGAAGATCTCGGCCAGTTTCGTCAGGCGGGGGTCGGGGACGCCCACGACGCCGACGTTGGGCTCGATCGTGGCGAACGGGTAGTTGGCCGCGAGCACGTCGTTCTTGGTCAGGGCGTTGAACAGGGTCGACTTGCCGACATTCGGCAGACCGACGATTCCGATCGTGAGCGACACGTTGCGACTTCCCGTACGTGAGATGCGGAGGCTGGAGGGGAGTGACAGGGCCAGGCGTGGGCCGATCCACCAGTCTACGGGGTGTGCCGCGCCGGCCTCGTCCGGAGTCGAACGCTTGGCCAAGGCGCGTCCTACGGCGTGTCTGTCGGGCCGTTCAGCACATAAACCGACCTAAGTTGGTCCAGTGGAGCAACACAGGACGCGACCTGCACAGTACGGACCGCGACGGAACGGGGCGCCGCTGCCCTCGCAGGGCCGGAACGGCGCCGCCGCCGGGCGGCCCCTCGGGCGGCCGGTGAGGCAGCGCACGGTCCCGGCACGACCCGCCCCCGGGCCGGTTTCGCCGGTGGCCGGAGTGGTGCGCGCCCTGCGCGGGATGCCCAACCCACGGCTGACCGGGCTGGGCAGCGGTCTGTTCTGCGCGGCCCTGATGACGCTGCTGGGCTTCGTGGACGAGCTGCTGTTCGGGGCGTCCCTGACCGTGTACGGGGTGCTGTTCGTGCCGGTGAGCCTGCTCACCGCGCTCTGGGTGCGCAGGGGTGACCTGCTGACCGCCCCGGTGGTGGTGCCGATCGCCTTCGCCGTGGGCCTGGTGCCCGTCGCCGACGGCGGGGACGGCCTCGGCGGGCGGCTGATGGGGCTCGTGACCGCGCTGGCCACCGAGGCCGGGTGGCTGTACGGCGGGACGCTGGTCGCCGGGTCGGCGGTCATCGTCCGCCGGATCCGGCTGGTGCGGCGACGACGGGCCGCCGCGCGCAACCGCCCCGCGGTGTGACGGGCGGTGCTCAGCCGGCGGCGTGCATCGCCGCCCCCACGATCCCCGCGTTGTTCTGGAGCTGAGCGGGGACGATCTCCGCCCGGATGCCCTCGACGTGGGGCAGGAACTTGTGGGCCTTGCGGCTGACCCCGCCGCCGATGACGAACAGCTCGGGCGAGAACAGCATCTCGACGTGGGCGAGGTACTTCTGGACGCGGTGGGCCCAGTGCTCCCACGACATGTCGTGGTCCTCCTTGACCTTGCTGGAGGCCCGCTTCTCCGCGTCGTGCCCGTCCAGCTCCAGATGGCCCAGCTCGGTGTTGGGGACGAGGACCCCGTCGGTGAAGACCGCGCTGCCGATGCCGGTGCCGAAGGTGAGCAGGACGACGGTGCCCTTGCGGCCGCGGCCGGCCCCGAAGCGCATCTCGGCGACGCCCGCCGCGTCCGCGTCGTTGACGACCGTCACGTCCAGTCCGCCCAGCCGCTCGCTGAACAGGGCGCGCGCGTCGGTGTCGACCCAGCTCTTGTCGACGTTGGCCGCGGTGCGCACCATGGCGCCGCTCGTGACCACGCCCGGGAAGGTGAGACCGACCGGGCCGGTCCAGCCGAAGTGCTCCACGACCTCCTTGACCCCGTCGGCCACGCCGTCGGGGGTCGCCGGGTGCGGGGTCAGCACCTTGCAGCGCTCCTGGGTCAGGTCGCCCCTGTCGAGGTCCACAGGGGCGCCCTTGATACCGGATCCGCCGATGTCCACGCCGAAGATCTGCATGGCCCCACGTTACGACGGACGACTGACGGTCACGCCCCGGGCGTACCCGCCGTGCCCGAGCCGCCCCGCTCCGCCACCAGGGACGCCGCCTCCTCGCGCAGGTCGCGGCGCAGCTCCTTGGGGAGGGAGAAGGTGATCGACTCCTCGGCGGCCTTGACGATCTCCACGTCCTCGAAGCCGCGCTGCGAGAGCCACTCGAGGACCTGCTCGACCAGCACCTCGGGGACGGAGGCGCCGGAGGTGACGCCGACCGTGGTGACGCCGTCCAGCCAGGTCTCGTCGATCTCGTCGGCGAAGTCCACCAGGTACGCCGCGCGGGAGCCGGCCTGCTTGGCGACCTCGACGAGGCGCTTGGAGTTGGAGGAGTTGCGGGAGCCGACGACGATCACCAGGTCGGCCTCGGCGCCCATCTGCTTCACCGCGAGCTGGCGGTTCTGCGTGGCGTAGCAGATGTCGTCGCTCGGCGGGGAGATGAGCTGCGGGAACTTGTCCTTGAGCGCGTCGACGGTCTCCATGGTCTCGTCGACGGAGAGGGTGGTCTGGGAGAGCCAGACCACCTTCGACGGGTCGCGGACCTCGACCTTCGCGGCGTCCTCGGGTCCGTCGACGAGCTGGATGTGGTCGGGGGCCTCGCCGGAGGTGCCGATGACCTCCTCGTGGCCCTCGTGGCCGATCAGCAGGATGTCGTAGTCGTCGTTCGCGAAACGTACGGCTTCCTTGTGGACCTTGGTGACCAGCGGGCAGGTGGCGTCGATGGTGGCGAGCCGGCCGCGCTCGGCCTCCTCGTGGACGACGGGGGCCACGCCGTGCGCGGAGAACATCACGATGTTCCCCTCGGGCACCTCCTCCGTCCGCTCGACGAAGATCGCGCCCTTCTTCTCCAGGGTCTGGACGACGTACTTGTTGTGGACGATCTCGTGGCGGACGTACACCGGAGCCCCGTACTGCTCCAGGGCTTTCTCGACGGCGATCACGGCGCGGTCCACACCCGCGCAGTAGCCACGGGGGGCGGCGAGCAGGACACGGCGGCCAGGCGAAGCAGTCATGGCACCCATCGTAAGGCCGCGTTCGGCGGGTCAAAGATCGCGTGGGTGCGGCGTTGCCGGGGAGACTGGCGGGAACGTCTGGAGACGGAGTCCGAGGCGCAGGCGGAGGAACGATGTCGCAGAACGGTACGACGGCCCCGGGGGCCGGTGAGCAGCAGCAGCTGAGGCGCAGCCTGGGCTTCAGGGACCTGGTCGTCTACGGGCTGCTGTTCATCGCGCCCATGGCGCCGGTCGGCGTGTTCGGCACGCTGGACGCCAAGTCCCACGGTGCGGTGGCCCTGGTCTACGTCGTCGCCACGGTCGCCATGGCGTTCACCGCGTTCAGCTACGCCCAGATGGTGCGGGTGGTCCCCCAGGCGGGGTCGGTGTTCGCCTACGCGCGCGCGGGGCTCGGCGACGGGGCCGGGTTCGTCGCGGGCTGGATGGCGATGCTGGACTACATCCTCATCCCGGCGGTGGCCTACCTGTTCTCCGGCATCGCGATGGAGGCGCTGGTCCCCGAGGTGTCGCGGTGGGTGTGGACGGCGATCGCGGTGGTCGTCACGACGCTGCTGAACCTGTGGGGGGTGCGGACGGCGGCCCGGGTGGGCTTCCTGGTGCTCGCCATGGAGATCGTCGTCCTGCTCGTCTTCGTGGCCACGGCGATCGTGGTCCTGGCGCAGGACGGGGCCGAGCGGGACTGGCTGTCGCCGCTGTCCGGGGACGGCACGCAGGGGGCGTTCGCGCTGTCGGCGGTGGTCGGCGCGGTGTCGGTGGCGGTGCTGTCGTACCTGGGCTTCGACGCGATCGCCACGTTCGCGGAGGAGGTCACCGGAGGGTCGGCGAAGGTCGCGCGGGCGCTGCTGTTCTGCCTGGCGCTGGCCGGTGTGCTGTTCGTGGCGCAGACCTACCTGGTGGCGCTGCTGGAGCCGGTGTCGTCGGCGCGGCTGGCGGCGGAGCCGGAGCTTCAGGGGTCGGCGTTCTACGACGCCGTGGACGCCTCGGTGGGCACGTGGCTGCACGACCTGGTGGCGGTGAGCAAGGCGATCGGCGCGGCGTTCGCGGCGCTGGCCGGGCAGGCGGCGGCCGGGCGGCTGCTGTTCGCGATGGGCCGCGACCGGCGGCTGCCGGGCGTGCTGGCCCGGACGGACGCCGGAGTGCCGCGGGTGGCGCTGCTGGCGTCGGCGGTGATCACGATGGCGGCGGCGGTGTGGGCGGCCCGCCGGGACGACGGCCTCGACCACCTGGTCTCGGTAGTCGACGTCGGCGCGCTGACCGCGTTCACGCTGCTGCACGCGAGCGTGGTGGGCTGGTTCGCGGTCCGGCGCCGAGGGGGGCCGGTGAGCTGGTGGCGGCACCTGCTGGTGCCGGTGCTGGGCGCGGCGATCACCATCGCGGTGATCGTGGAGGCGTCGGGGACCGCTCAGGTGGTCGGGGCGGTCTGGCTGGTGGTGGGTCTGCTGGTGCTGGCGGTGCAGTGGAGGGGCCGCAGGGACGCGGACCCGGCGGGCGTGTGACGGGGGACCGACGCGCGGGGCCGGATTGTCGGACCCGGCCGTTACGCTCGGGCGCATGGCTGCCAACTCGACCCCCGAAAGCCCCCTGCCCGTGGGCGAGGTGTCCCGGCTGATCGGGGGCTGGATCGACCGGCTCGGCGCGGTGTGGGTCGAGGGGCAGATCACGCAGTTGTCGCGGCGGCCGGGCGCCGGTGTGGTGTTCCTGACGCTGCGCGACCCGTCGTACGACATCTCCGTGAGCGTGACCTGCTACCGGCAGGTGTTCGACGCCGTGGCGGACGTGGTGGGCGAGGGCGCCCGGGTGGTCGTGCACGCCAAGCCGGAGTGGTACGCGCCGCGGGGGCAGCTGTCGCTGCGGGCCGCCGAGATCAAGCCGGTGGGCGTCGGCGAGCTGCTGGCCCGTCTGGAGCAGCTGAAGAAGTCCCTCGCGCGCGAGGGACTGTTCGCGGCGGAGCGGAAGAAGCCGCTGCCGTTCCTGCCGCAGCTGATCGGCCTGGTGTGCGGGCGGGCCTCGGCGGCCGAGCGGGACGTCCTGGAGAACGCCCGGCACCGCTGGCCCGCCGTCCGCTTCGAGGTGCGCAACGTCCCCGTGCAGGGGGTGCACGCGGTGCCGCAGGTGGTGCAGGCGGTGAAGGAGCTGGACGCGATCGACGACGTCGACGTGATCGTCGTCGCGCGCGGCGGGGGCAGCGTCGAGGACCTGCTGCCGTTCTCCGACGAGCAGCTGGTGCGGGCGGTCGCCCAGTGCCGTACGCCGGTCGTCTCGGCGATCGGCCACGAGCCGGACAGCCCCCTGCTCGACCTGGTCGCCGACCTGCGCGCCTCCACGCCGACCGACGCCGCGAAGAAGGTGGTGCCGGACGTCGGCGAGGAGTACGAGCGGGTGCGCCTGCTGCGCGACCGCGCCCGGCGCTGTGTGGCGGCGTTCGTCGACCGTGAGGAGCGGGGGCTGGCGCACGCGCTGGCCCGGCCGTCGATACAGGATCCGCACCGGATGATCGAGGAGCGGGCCGAGCAGGTGACGGCGCTGCTCGACCGGGGCCGCCGTGCCCTGCGCCACCACCTCGACCGGGCCGACTCCGAGCTGACGCACACGCACGCGCGCGTGGTGGCCCTCTCCCCCGCCGCGACGCTCAAGCGCGGGTACGCCGTGCTGCAGCGGGCCGACGGCCACGCGGTCCGGGACCCCGGCGAGGTGGAGCCGGGCGAGACCCTGCGTGCGCGGGTCTCCGAGGGCGATTTCTCCGTACGAGTCGACGCATAGGGTGGGTGGATGACCAGCGAGGTGGAGCAGCCGACGGCGATGTCCGAGGCGCTCGGGTACGAGCAGGCGCGGGACGAGCTGATCGAGGTCGTCCGGCGGCTGGAGGCCGGCGGTACGACGCTGGAGGAGTCCCTCGCCCTGTGGGAGCGGGGCGAGGAGCTGGCGAAGGTCTGCCGCCGCCGGCTGGACGGCGCCCGGGCCCGCCTGGACGCGGCGCTGGCCGAGGAGGAGGCGGACGCGGAGGACACGGCCGCCGGCGGGGACACCCCCTAGCGGGTCTCGTTCGGATCTTGCCGCGGTCGCGGGGTCCGGGGTCGGCGACGAGGGACCGCTTCCCGGAGCCGGCCTGATCCGAACGACACCCCCTAGCCCTCTAGCCCTCCTTCGCCGTGTCCTCGGCCAGGGTGTGCGCGACGAGCGCGTTGGCGTGCCCGTGGCCCAGGCCGTGTTCGGTCTTGAGCCAGGTGACCAGTTCCATGTGCTTGGTGAGCGGCGAGGACCGGACGAGGTCCTTCCACTCCGCGACCGGGCGGCCGTACTTCTTCTCGATGGACGGGAAGTAGGAGGCCGGGCCCTTCACGGTGGCGGTCATGTCGATGGGCTCCTTGTGTGCGAGGCGGCGAGGGTGCCGAGGTACGGGTCCGCGTGGTGTTGTGCCCTTGTAGACCGCGGCCGGCGCGAGAACTGATCGCCGACCGCCTGTGATGCACGTCACCCGACCTTCAGCGAGGTGAAGCGGGGCCACTGCCGCTCCGGCCCGTCGTTGTGCACGCTGAGCGCGAAACCGCCGGCGCTCTCCGTGGCCGGCCACCGGCCCGCGCGGACCGTCGTACAGGGTTCGCCGTCGACGCTCACCCGCACCCGCCGCGGGGTCACCGAGACGGTGATCCGGTGGGTGGCGGAGGGGTCGAGCCGGCAGCCGCGCCGGTCGCCGGTGTCCTTCCGGCCGTCCGTGGCGAGGCTCGCCGTGTTGCGGCCCACGGAGAGCGACACCGGATGCTCACTGCCCGCCCGCAAGGTGATGCCGGCACTGTTGGAGGTGCCGTGCAGACCGCCGACGGTGGCCCGCAGGCGGTAGTCGGTCCACCCCGCGGTGCCGAGCGGGCGGTAGTCGGCCGACGCGTGCGCGGTGCCGCCGCGGGGACGGCGGTCGCCCGTGAGCAGTCCGAGGGCGAGCTGCTCGGTGTCGCCGGTCGCCTGCCAGTGCCCCGGGTGGGACAGCGGCCGGTCGACGTCCCGCGGCGCCACCGGGGCCCAGCGGGCCAGCTCGCGCAGCAGTCCGGCCGGGTCGGTGTCCCGGGTGACCTCCAGGCGCTGCACCTGGCCGACGGCGACGGCGTGCGGTCCGGCGGGCAGCGGCCGTGCCGGATTGTTGGTGAAGGTGGCCGTGAAACGCTTGCGCAGCATGGACCGCAGGGCCTCGGCGTCGCGCTCGTCCAGGTTGGACTGGTCCAGCCGTTCCGAGAAGGGGTAGGCGAAGAGCCGCGGGCGGGGCAGGTCGTGCGCGAGGAGGTCGCGGATCGACCGGTCGAGGTCGGCCGCGATCCGGCGCCGGTACTCGGCGGAGGTCTCCACGCGCCCCTCGTCCGCGAGCCACAGCCGGTTGGTGAACACCGAGCGCTCGTGTCCCGCGGCGTCCACCGCGGCACGTTCGTGGCTGAGGTGGGTGTGGGCCTGGAAGTCCCAGCGTCCGGACCGCGCCATCCGTCCGACCTCGGCCCAGGAGAGGTAGTACGGCCGGTGGGTGCCCACCTGCCCGGTGATCAGGTAGGCGGCCGCCTTCATCCCGTACCTGGCCAGGACCGGGTCGGCGTGCGTCCACAGTCCGTGGGTGCCGTCGTCGAAGGTGAGGTGGACGGTGCGCGGTCCCGGGGTGCGGCCGGTGCGCAGGAAGTCGGTGAACTCCCGGGTGGACAGGGTGCGGTAGCCGGCGTCGCGCAGGGCGCGCAGCTGTGCGTCGAAGTGCTCCAGCGAGACGGTGTAGCGACTCCGGTCGTCCGGACCGATGTCGTGGTAGGCGAGGACGACCGGCGCGCTCGCGGCGGGCGCCGGTTTCGCGTCGGCGTCGGCGCCGGGGCCGCCGGGCGCGGGCGGCGCGGTCTGGTCGGCCACCGCCCGGCGCAGGGCGTCGTACTGCCAGGCGGCGGTGAAGGGCAGGGCCACGGCGGCCGCCGTGAGCAGTCCGAGGGCGGCGCGCAGCAGCGGTCGCCCGTCCCGGAGCCGGCTGGACCGGAGGAGCCGGTGTCCGCTGGAACCGTCGCTTTTCACATCCACCGTCCCCGGGTGACGACGAACAGGTAGACCAGGGCTACGGCGGCACAGGTGAGGCCGACGGCGAGCGAGCGGCCCAGCCCGCGCAGCAGGACTCTCATGCGGCACTCCTCGTCCAGACGCCGCGGCGCAGCGTGAGCAGGGCGTACGGCAGCAGCCAGGCCAGTACGCAGCAGGACAGCAGGCTCATCAGGGGGCGGTAGCGCCAGGCGCGGTCCCCGGGGTGGTCGATCCGGTAGGCGAGGCCCCAGACGCAGCCCTTGAGGACGACGCCGCCCAGGTACAGCAGGGTCAGCAGGCCGGCCAGGTGCAGCGGGGCCCACAGCAGGTGCCGTACGACCAGGGCGGGTGCCGCGATCACCCACAGGGCGTGGCCGTAGTAGAGGGCGGCGGCGGCCGGGCCCCGGCGCCACATGAAGCGGCCGGTGAAGAAGAGGTTCCTGATGAAGCTCTTCTTCCAGCGGACCTGCTGGCGCAGGAAGGAGCCGGGGCGGGACGGGACCCGGGTCCACACGCGGGCCGCCCGGGTGTAGCCGACCTCCCAGCGCCGCTCGGGGTAGTCGTGGTCGCGGACGAAGGGGGAGTCGGCGTGCCGGTCCTTGAGGGCGCGGCCGTGCCAGGCCTGGCCCAGGACGTAGCCGGTGAGCTGGCGGTCGGTGGCGAAGCGGAAGGGGGCCCCGAGGAAGCGGTCCTCGGCCCAGGCGGGCAGGTAGTTCCAGACCGCCTCGCGACGGAAGGCGGCGAGTGGTCCGGAGACGCAGGTGACCGACCCGAAGGCGGCTTCGGCGGCCTTGCTGATCCGGAACTGTCCCTCGTACCAGATGTCCTGGACCCGGGCCAGCAGGCCGGCGTCGGTGTTGAGCGCCCGGCAGTGTCCGCCGACCGCGCCCAGCTCCGGGTGCCGCACCAGGGCGGCGACGCAGTGCCGTACGGAGTCCGGCGCGACGACGCAGTCGGAGTCGGTGAACAGCAGCACGTCCCCGTCGGCGACGGCGCAGGCGCGGACCAGCGCGCCCTTCTTGCCGAGGTTCTCCGCCAGCCGGATCACGGTGAGCGGCAGTTCCCCGGCGAGGCGTTCCAGTACGTCGGGCGTGCCGTCGTCGGAGGCGTCGTCGACCACGATCAGCTGGACGTCGGGGTAGTCCACGGCGGCCATGGAGCGCACGCAGTCCTCGATGTGCGCGCGTTCGTTGCGCACGGCCAGCAGGAAGCTCACCCGGGGCCGCGCGGGCAGGGGCGGAAAGGCCTCGGCGTGGCGGGGGCGGCTGCGCAGCGGGCGCAGGGCGGGGTCGTCGTAGTGGCTGTAGGCGACGTGCAGGAGGCAGACGGTGCCGGACAGGACGGCCAGGCCGTAGAGGGTGAGCGGGTCGAAGGCGTGCGGCAGGCGTACGGCGCTGCGCGCCAGCAGCAGCAGGAGCGGCAGCAGGGCGAGGACGGTGAGCAGCCGTACGACGTCGCGGCGGACGCCGGGGGCGAGGCCGTCGAGGCGGGCGCCGAGCCGGTGGCGGGCGCCGGCGCGCAGCGGGGTGACCGGCCCGTGGCCGGGGCGCAGGACGGTCATGCGGTGGCCTCCGCCGCGGGAGGGACGCCGGTCCCGGCCCGTGCCGCCGCCCGGGCGAGGGGGCCGCGCTCGCGGGTGTCCAGGACGGGCGGGGCGTCGGCGGCGCACAGCCAGGTCAGGTCGTGCACGGGGTGGACGGTGTTGAGGACGACCAGGTCCCAGGGGCGGGTGTGCGGGTCCGGCACGTGGTGCAGCGCGTCGGTGCCGACACGGAGCGACGGCACCAGGGGATCGCAGTAGGCGACGTGCGCGCCGGCCCGGGTCAGCCCGGCGAGGATCTCCAGGGCGGGGCTCTCCCGGACGTCGGCCACGCCCTCCTTGTAGGCGACGCCGATCAGCAGGACGCGGGCGCTCCGGGCGGGGACGGCGGAGGCCGCCAGCAGGTCGAGGGCGCGTTCGGTGATCCGCGCGGGCCTGTCGCTGTTGGCGGCGAGGGCGGTGGCGACCAGCGGCGCCTGCTGCCGCATCCTGCCCAGCTGCCAGAGCAGGTAGTGCGGGTCGCACGGGATGCAGTGACCCCCCACACCGGGGCCGGGATAGAAGGGCATGAAACCGTACGGCTTGGTCGCCGCGGCCTCGATCACCGGCACCGGCGCCAGCCCGAGCGAGTGGCAGGCGTCGGCGAGTTCGTTGGCCAGGGCGATGTTGACGGCGCGGTAGGTGTTCTCCCAGAGCTTGGCCATCTCGGCGGTCTCGGGGTCGGGGACCGTCCGGACGACGGAGGCGGTCGGCGCCAGCAGCTCCGCGGCGGCGCGACTGCTGCGCGGTCCGGCGCCGCCGACCAGGCGCGGGGTGCGTTCGGGGGTGTGGTGCTCGTTGCCGGGGTCGATCCGCTCGGGGGCGAAGGCCACGTACACGTCCTCGTCGGCGGTGAGCCCGCGGGCCCGCAGCGGTTCGACCAGGAGGTCACGGGTGGTGCCGACGTAGCTGGTGGAGGTGAGCACGATCAGCTGGCCGGGCACGGCGTGTTCCACCACCGAGGCGCAGGCGGCGGACAGCGCGGTGAGGTCGGGCTCGCGCCGGGCGTCGACGGGGGTCGGCACACAGATGACCACGGCGTCGGCGCCACGCACCGCCGAGGCGTCCGAGGTGAGCCGGAAGCGGTCGCCGGCCGAGGCGCAGGCGAGCTGCGCGTGGTGCAGCGGCAGCAGGTCCACGGCACCGCGTGCGATGTCCCGCAGCCGGCCGGGGCTGCTGTCGACGCCGACGACGGTGGCGCCCGCGTCGGAGAGGGCGAGTGCGGTGGGCAGTCCGACATAGCCGAGTCCCACGACCGCGACGGTCGGTCCGGATACGTGATGGTCCGCGCTGTTCGGCATGAATTTCACATCGTCATATAGACGCAGTTCGCCTTGGCCCCGCCGTCCCGACACACGGGGCGCCGCACTCGCCAGACCCCCTTCACTCCGGCGGCGGTGTGAAGCGGATCACCACCCTCCCGTTTTGGTTGAATGTTGAACTTCCTTGCCGTAGTGTCGTGCCCGTCAACGGCTCCCGGACCCACGGGACGCGGAGCCGACGCACCCCCCGAGAAAGATCACGCATGTCTCTCGTTCTTGACCCCGCCGCCCAGGACCTGCTCTTCCGCGAGGCCCGCACCGCGAACACCTTCACCGACGAGCCGGTGACCGAGGAGCAGGTGCAGGCGATCTACGACCTGGTCAAGTACGGCCCGACCGCCTTCAACCAGTCGCCGCTGCGCATCACGCTGGTCCGCTCCCCCGAGGCCCGCGAGCGCCTGGTGGCGCACATGGCCGAGGGCAACCGGCCCAAGACCGCCACCGCCCCGCTGGTCGCGATCCTCTCGGCGGACAACGAGTTCCACGAGGAGCTGCCGCAGCTCTTCCCGCACTTCCCCGCCGCGAAGGACGCCTTCTTCAGCGAGCGCCCGGTGCGCGAGGGCGCCGCCACGCTGAACGCCGCCCTTCAGGCCGCGTACTTCATCGTCGGCGTCCGCGCCGCCGGCCTGGCCGCCGGACCGATGACCGGCTTCGACTTCGAGGGCGTGCGCAAGGAGTTCCTGGACGACGACCACACCCCGCTGATGGTCGTCAACATCGGCCGCCCGGGCCCGGACGCCTGGTTCCCGCGCTCCCCGCGCCTGGCCTACGACCAGGTCGTCACCACGGTCTGAGCACCGCGGTCCGCGCGCCGGGGTCCTCCGGGACCCGCGCACGTCTCGAAGCCCCCGGTCACGCACCGGGGGCTTCGTCATGCCCGCGGGGACGGCCCCGCGCAGAACCGTGCGGGTACGGCGCCGGCTCAGGCCAGCTTCAGCGCCGCGGCCATGCTGCCCAGCTGCTCGAACGACCCGGTGCCGGCGACGACCGTCGTCGCGCCCTTCACGCCGTCGGTGTCCCGCAGCACCAGGGCCTCGTACCGGCCACCCGTGTAGCGGGTCCAGGTCCGGCCGCCGATCTCCTCGGTGGTCCCGGTCCTGCGCCCGCCCTGGCTGGCCTCCTCGATGAAGTCGTCCGGCTTCCGCGTCGACTGCTCCACGGCCACGTACTCACCGTCGGGCGCGTGGTAGCCCAGGTGCCAGGAATCGCCCTCGGTGCCGCGGTAGCGGACGGAGGTCGGCTTCCACTCCTCGGCCAGCCCCTCGGGCGCCGCCACCGGGTACGGCGCGGCGCGGCGCGCGGTGGTCAGCTCGACCGTGTAGTCGACCCGCTTGAGGTCGGGCCCGCCGTCGTCGTCGTGCGGGATGAAGAGATACATGACCAGTCCCGCGAGAACGATGACCCCCAGGGAGAGGACCATGTCCCGGGCCGTCTTCTGCTTGCCGTTCGTACCTGCCACGCCCCCATCGTCGCAGGTCCCTCATGTGCTCATACGTGGGGTCCCCTGCTCATTTTGTCGGACTGACGATAGAGTCGTGGCCACACCCTCATCCGGCCGTCGTCGTATCAGAAAGGTGCGTTCCGATGACCGAGCATCATCTCCCCTCCGAGCTGGACGTCCCCTCCGAGGCCCCCGACCGCAACCTCGCCATGGAGCTGGTGCGGGTCACCGAGGCCGCGGCGATGGCCGCCGGCCGCTGGGTCGGGCGCGGTGACAAGAACGGCGCCGACGGTGCCGCCGTGCGCGCCATGCGCACCCTCGTCCACACCGTCTCGATGAACGGCGTCGTCGTCATCGGCGAGGGCGAGAAGGACGAAGCCCCGATGCTCTTCAACGGGGAGCGGGTCGGGGACGGGACCGGCGCCGAGGTCGACATCGCCGTCGACCCGATCGACGGCACCACGCTGACCGCCAACGGCATGACCAACGCGATCGCGGTGCTGGCCGCCGCCGAGCGCGGCTCCATGTTCGACCCGTCCGCGGTCTTCTACATGGACAAGCTGGTCACCGGCCCCGAGGCCGCCGACTTCGTCGACATCAACGCGCCCGTGGCCGTGAACGTCCGCCGGATCGCCAAGGCCAAGCGCCGCACGCCCGAGGACGTCACCGTCGTCATCCTCGACCGCCCCCGGCACCAGGGCCTGATCAAGGAGGTCCGGGAGACCGGCGCCCGGATCAAGCTGATCTCCGACGGCGACGTGGCCGGCTCCATCCTGGCCCTGCGCGAGGGCACGGGCATCGACCTGCTGCTCGGCATCGGCGGCACGCCGGAGGGCATCATCTCGGCCTGCGCCGTGAAGTGCCTGGGCGGCACCATCCAGGGCAAGCTGTGGCCCAAGGACGACGAGGAGCGGCAGCGGGCGGTGGACGCCGGGCACGATCTGGACCGGGTGCTGACCACCGACGACCTGGTCTCCGGGGACAACGTCTTCTTCGTCGCCACCGGCATCACCGACGGCGAGCTGCTGCGCGGGGTGCGCTACCGGTCGGAGACGGCGACGACCGACTCGATCGTGATGCGGTCCAAGTCGGGCACGGTGCGGCGGATCGACTCCGAGCACCGGCTGAGCAAGCTGCGGGCGTACAGCGCGGTGGATTTCGACCGGGCGAAGTGACTCCGTCGGTTTCGCGGGGCGCCTCTTGAGCTGGGGGCGCCTTTCGCAAGGCGGGTGCGGGTGCGTCGTGGCTTGTCGCGCAGTTCCCCGCGCCCCTTGGGCGGCTGCGCTCCCCGGCGTCAGAAAGTTGCCGCCCGCCGCGCCCACGGGGCGGAGCCGCAGATCGGGCACAGCCCCGCGCCCCCCGGGTCGGCGGCGGCCCCCGGCGTCGAAAGGGCACCCTCGGTGCGGAGAGGGTGCCCTTTCGGTCGCCTGAGGTCTAGCCGGCCGCGGCTATGCGGCCCGTCTGGCGGGCGGCGTTCTTGAGTTCCACCTCGCGGCGGCGGCGCCGGGCCAGGACCACGCGGCGCTCGGCGGCGGTGAGGCCGCCCCAGACGCCGTAGGGCTCGGGTTGCAGCAGGGCGTGCTCGCGGCACTCGACCATGACCGGACAGCGCGCGCAGACCCGCTTCGCCGCCTCTTCGCGGGAGAGCCGGGCGGCGGTCGGTTCCTTGGAGGGGGCGAAGAACAGTCCGGCCTCGTCGCGCCGGCACACCGCCTCGGTGTGCCACGGAGCGTCTTGGTCCCTGTCCCGCACGGGCCCCCGCTGGGCCGGAACGGCAGCTACCTGCAGGGACGAATGCGGCGGTTGCAGCACGGGTCTACTCCTGACGACGGCTTCGCTAGCGAGAGACGATGCGTCAAGGCTTACCCGTTGTACGCGTGCCTATGCACTGAGTCCCCGACCGCCGGCGGTGCCGCGCTACAGGTGCTTGCGCATCCCCTTCTCGACGCGGCGGTGCACCCGGTCGAGGATGTCCGCGACGATCTTGCCGCGCCTCGGGCGCACCTCGACGCTGCCGAGAACGGCCCAGCCGTCGACGTACACGACGGGGGCCTCGGCCTCGGCGGAGTCGTGGGTGTGGACCTCGAAGCTGCCGAGGACGCAGCCCCCGGCACCGCGCACCGACACGTTCTCCGGGACCCGGACCTCGACGCTGCCGAAGACGGAGAACGCCTTGACGACGACCTGCTGGTACTCGAAGACCGCCTCGCTGAGGTCGATCTCGACGCTGCCGAAGACCGCGTAGGCGTGGATGCGGCGGTTCGCCCGCCAGCGGCCCTTGCGGACGGCGCTGCTGAAGACCGCCACCACGTTCTCGTCGGGTTCCGCGGGGACGGCGCCCGGGGTGGGCCGGCTGGGCGCCGGGGCGGCGGGCTCCCGGTCCCGGTGGGCGGCGGGCAGGTCGCGCACGAAGACGTCCAGCTCGCCGACGGTCTTGGCGGCCAGCACGCCCTCGACGCGCTCGGCGTGCTCGTCGGCGGTGAGCCGCCCCTCGGCGAGGGCTTCGCGCAGCATGTCGGCGACACGGTCGCGGTCGGCGTCCGAGGCGCGCAGCTCGGAGGTACGCGGGACGGCTGGGGCGTGCTTGTGAAGGTCCACCGCCGTAGCGTACCGAAACGCGATAGATCGCGACCAGCCCTGTGGACGACCTTGTCGAGGACGGGCGGCGGCCGACTGAGCCTTACCTCACAAGCCCGGCGCCGCGGCCAGGTTCTACGCTGGTTGGCGCTGCCGATGGAGGCCAGCCGTCGTTGCTGAGGAATCCAGCCGCGCGTGATGTCGAGTGAGGAATGGGCGAGATGCCTGAGTTCGCGTACACCGATCTGCTCCCCCAGGGTGAGGACACCACTCCGTACCGGCTGGTGACCGCCGAGGGCGTGTCCACCTTCGAGGCCGACGGGCGGACCTTCCTCAAGGTGGAGCCGGAGGCGCTGCGCAAGCTGGCCGAAGAGGCGATCCACGACATCCAGCACTACCTGCGCCCGGCGCACCTGGCGCAGCTGCGCCGCATCATCGACGACCCGGAGGCGTCCGGCAACGACAAGTTCGTGGCGCTCGACCTGCTGAAGAACGCGAACATCGCGGCGGCAGGCGTGCTGCCGATGTGCCAGGACACCGGCACGGCGATCGTCATGGGCAAGCGCGGACAGAACGTGCTGACGGCGGGCGGCGACGAGGAGGCACTCAGCCGCGGCATCTACGACGCCTACCAGAACCTGAACCTGCGGTACTCGCAGATGGCTCCGCTCACCATGTGGGAGGAGAAGAACACCGGCTCCAACCTCCCGGCCCAGATCGAGCTGTACGCGACCGACGGCGGCGCCTACAAGTTCCTGTTCATGGCGAAGGGCGGCGGCTCGGCCAACAAGTCCTTCCTCTACCAGGAGACGAAGGCCGTCCTGAACGAGTCCTCCATGATGAAGTTCCTGGAGGAGAAGATCCGCTCGCTCGGCACGGCCGCCTGCCCGCCGTACCACCTGGCGATCGTGGTCGGCGGCACGTCGGCCGAGTACGCGCTGAAGACCGCGAAGTACGCCTCCGCGCACTACCTGGACGAGATCCCGGCCGAGGGTTCGGCGCTCGGGCACGGCTTCCGGGACAAGGAGCTGGAGGAGAAGGTCTTCGAGCTGACCCAGAAGATCGGCATCGGCGCGCAGTTCGGCGGGAAGTACTTCTGCCACGACGTGCGCGTGGTGCGGCTGCCCCGGCACGGGGCGTCCTGCCCGGTCGCCATCGCCGTGTCGTGCTCGGCCGACCGGCAGGCCGTCGCGAAGATCACCGCCGAGGGCGTCTTCCTGGAGGAGCTGGAGACCGACCCGGCGCGCTTCCTGCCGGAGACGACGGACGAGCACCTCGACGAGTCCGGCGACGTCGTGAAGATCGACCTGAACCAGCCGATGGACGCGATCCTCGCCGAGCTGGCCAGGCACCCGGTCAAGACCCGGCTCTCGCTGACCGGTCCGCTGGTCGTGGCCCGCGACATCGCGCACGCCAAGATCAAGGAGCGGCTGGACGCGGGCGAGGAGATGCCCCAGTACCTGAAGGACCACCCGGTGTACTACGCGGGCCCCGCGAAGACGCCGGAGGGCTACGCCTCGGGTTCCTTCGGCCCGACCACCGCCGGGCGCATGGACTCCTACGTGGAGCAGTTCCAGGCGGCGGGCGGCTCCAAGGTGATGCTGGCCAAGGGCAACCGCAGCAAGCAGGTCACCGACGCCTGCGACGCGCACGGCGGCTTCTACCTCGGCTCGATCGGCGGCCCGGCGGCCCGGCTCGCGCAGGACTGCATCAAGAAGGTCGAGGTCGTCGAGTACGAGGAACTCGGCATGGAGGCGGTCTGGAAGATCGAGGTCGAGGACTTCCCGGCGTTCATCGTCGTGGACGACAAGGGCAACGACTTCTTCCAGGACCCGGCCCCCGCACCCACGTTCACGACGATCCCGGTACGGGGCCCCGGGCTGGCCTGACACCCCCCGCGACGCGTGAGGCGGCCCCCACCCGGCGACGGGGTGGGGGCCGCCCGCGTGTGGCGGTACGGCGCGGGTCGGCCCGTACGGACGGGGAATAGGTACGTCCGACCCTGTGCTGATCTTCCTGGAGGTACGACGATGACGACGAGCGGAACCGACGACACCGACTACCGGGTCGAGCACGACTCCATGGGCGAGGTCCGGGTCCCCGCCCACGCCAAGTGGCGGGCGCAGACGCAGCGTGCGGTGGAGAACTTCCCCGTCTCCGGGCAGCGCATCGAGCGCGCGCACATCGAGGCGCTCGCGCGGATCAAGGGCGCGGCCGCCAAGGTCAACGCCGAGCTGGGCGTGCTCGACCAGGACGTCGCCGCCGCGATCCGGGAGGCGGCCGGCGAGGTCGCCGAGGGGAAGTGGGACGAGCACTTCCCCGTCGACGTGTTCCAAACGGGGTCGGGGACCTCGTCCAACATGAACGCCAACGAGGTCATCGCCACCCTGGCCGGTGAGCGGCTCGGCCGTGACGTGCACCCCAACGACCACGTCAACGCCTCCCAGTCGTCCAACGACGTCTTCCCGTCCTCGATCCACATCGCCGCGACCGCCGCCGTCACCCGGGACCTGGTCCCGGCCCTCGACCACCTCGCCGGCGCCCTGGAGCGCAAGGCGGCGGAGTTCGCCGACGTGGTGAAGTCGGGGCGTACGCACCTGATGGACGCCACGCCGGTCACGCTGGGCCAGGAGTTCGGCGGGTACGCCGCCCAGGTGCGGTACGGCATCGAGCGGCTGGAGGCGTCGCTCCCCCGCCTCGCCGAGCTGCCGCTGGGCGGCACCGCCGTCGGCACCGGCATCAACACCCCGCCCGGTTTCTCCGCCGCCGTCATCGAGGAGGTGGCCCGGGTGACCGGGCTGCCGCTGACCGAGGCGCGCGACCACTTCGAGGCGCAGGGCGCCCGGGACGGCATCGTCGAGACGAGCGGACAGCTGCGGACCATCGGCGTCGGCCTGACGAAGATCGCCAACGACCTGCGGTGGATGGCGTCCGGGCCGCGCACCGGACTCGCGGAGATCGCGCTCCCCGACCTCCAGCCCGGGTCGTCCATCATGCCCGGCAAGGTCAACCCGGTGATCCCCGAGGCGGTCCTCATGGTCGCCGCCCAGGTCACCGGCAACGACGCGACGGTCGCCGCCGCCGGAGCGGCCGGCAACTTCGAGCTGAACGTGATGCTGCCGGTCATCGCCAAGAACGTGCTGGAGTCGGTGCGGCTGCTGGCCAACGTCTCCCGGCTGCTGGCCGACCGGACCGTGGACGGCATCGTCGCGCACCGCGAGCGGGCCCGCGAGTACGCCGAGTCGTCCCCCTCCGTCGTCACGCCGCTCAACAAGTACATCGGGTACGAGGAGGCCGCCAGGGTCGCCAAGAAGGCGCTGGCCGAGCGGAAGACGATCCGTCAGGTCGTCCTGGAGGGCGGGTACGTCGACCGCGGCGACCTCACGCACGAGCAGCTGGACGAGGCGCTGGACGTGCTGCGGATGACCCGTCCGTGAGGGTCGCCGGCCGGGCCCGGGGCGGGGACCGGTGGGCGCTGCGGCGATCGGCGGCGCGCCGCGTGGCCACGGCACCTAATATCTCCGCATGACAGACGGTGAAGCGGTGAGCGCGACGGCGGGACGGGGAGCGGACGGTCCGGCGGGCCCGGTGGACTTCTGGGCGCCCGGCAGCCGGATCCTGTGGCGGTACCGGGAGAACGGCGGTCCGCACGTGCACATCGCCCGTCCGGTCACCGTGGTGCGGGACGACGCCGAACTGCTCGCCGTGTGGCTGGCGCCCGGCACCGAGTGCGTGAAGCCGGTCCTCGTCGACGGCACTCCCGTGCACCTGGAGCCGCTGGCCTCGCGCTACACCAAGCCGCGCACGGTGCAGCGCGACCGGTGGTTCGGCACGGGCGTGCTGAAGCTGGCGCGGCCCGGTGAGGCCTGGTCGGTGTGGCTGTTCTGGGACCCGGGCTGGCGGTTCAAGAACTGGTACGTGAACCTGGAGCAGCCGCTGACCCGGTGGGAGGGCGGGGTCGACTCCGAGGACCACTTCCTGGACATCTCCGTGCACCCGGACCGTACCTGGCACTGGCGGGACGAGGACGAGTTCGCGCAGGCGCAGCGGGACCGGCTGATGGACCCGGCGCAGGCCGAGCGGGTGCGCCGGGCGGGCCGCGCCGCGGTCGCGGAGATCCGTGCCTGGGGTTCGCCGTTCGCCGACGGCTGGGAGGACTGGCGGCCCGATCCGGCGTGGCCGGTACCGCCCCTGCCGGCCGACTGGGATCGCACGCCCGCGCACGTCTCCTCGTGAGACCCTTGAAGTGCCCCCCGGCAGGAAACGTAGGATCGTCCTCCGCAACGAGCGCGGCAGCGGCAACCTGCGGAGTGTGCACTGTGCTTGACCGATCGTCACCGAGGGGCGGCAGGACGTGAGCGAGGGGTACGAGGGCAACACGGAGACGGGCCGCAGACGGTCCGCCGGTGACACAGGAACTGCCTCTGACCACGCGGGAATCCCGTTCCGTGGGCACGGATTGCGGGTATCGGGATTTCTGCGGGACGAACTGCACGCGACGCGCGCAGTCCCGGACGGATGGATTCGACACGCGTGACGGAGCACCCGACCTCCTTCGACCGCCCCACGACGGGCGCGGACCCCACGGATCCCCGCGGGGCGCTCCTGCGTGCCCCCGGGGCGCCGGGCGCCTCCGGGTCCGCGTTACCGGCCCAGGGGCCCGCCGGGGATCCGCCGCCCGGCGCGGGCGCGGACGCCCCGGGGACCTTCGAGCACGCCCAGCCGGGCGCCGAGCACGCCGCCGAGTCCGACGCGCACCGTCCGCGGCCCGTGGCCGAGGGCGTCCCGGTCCAGCCGGACGGCGGGCGGCAGGGCGGCGCGCCGCCGAGCGGTGCGGACCCCGGCGACTCCCCCTCGGACGGCGTCTCCCCGGGCGGCGGCGGGCGGGCCGGACTGCTGCGGTCCGGCTCCGGGGCACCGGCCGGCGCCGCGGTCCGGCGCGGGGCGCCGCCGGAGCAGGACCGGCGTACCGGGCAGCCCACCGCGCCGGGGCAGCCCACGCCCATGCGGCGGGACGGCGACCGGCTGCGCTTCGTCGGGGCCGCGACCCGGCGGATCGCCCGCGGCATGGACCTCGACGAGATCGTGATGGGGTTGTGCCGGGCCACCGTGCCGACGTTCGCGGACGCCATCCTCGTCTATCTGCGCGAGCCGCTGCCGGTCGGCGACGAGCGCCCCACCGGCCCGCTGGTGCTGCGGTTGCGGCGCACCGACCGGATACCGGCCGAGCGGGACACCGAGGGGGCCTTCACGCCCGCGGCCCCGCCCGAGCCGTCCGAGCTGGAGACGGTCGGCGCCGAGCTGTGCGAGGTGCGGCCGGGCAGTGCGCTGGCCGAGGTGCTGCGCGGGGTGCGCCCGGTGTTCACGGACGCGCCCGCCGCCCGCGCCGCACTGCCGGAACTGCTGGGCGAGGACCGCGACTTCGCGCTGCCCGACGGCCGCAGGGCGATCCTCGCGCCGCTGCGCGGCCGGCGCCGGGTGATCGGCGCCGCGCTGTTCCTGCGCGGCCCGGAGCGCGTCGCCTTCGAGGCCGACGACCTGCTGGTGGCCGCGCAGCTCGCCACGCACAGCGCGCTCGGCATCGACAAGGCGGTGCTGTACGGGCGTGAGGCGTACATCGCCGACGAGTTGCAGCGCACGATGCTCCCGGAGAACCTGCCGCGCTGCACCGGCGTGCGGCTGGCCTCCCGCTATCTCCCGGCCGCCGAGACGGCGCGGGTGGGCGGCGACTGGTACGACGCCATCCCGCTGCCCGGCAGCCGGGTCGCGCTGGTCGTCGGGGACGTGATGGGCCACTCCATGACGTCGGCGGCCATCATGGGTCAGCTGCGGACCACCGCGCAGACCCTGGCCGGGCTCGACCTGCCGCCGCAGGAGGTGCTGCACCACCTGGACGAGCAGGCCCAGCGCCTGGGCACCGACCGCATGGCGACCTGCCTGTACGCGGTGTACGACCCGGTCTCGCACCGCATCACCGTCGCCAACGCCGGGCATCCGCCGCCCGTCCTGCTGCACCTGGGCGGCCACGCCGAGGTGCTGCGGGTGCCGGCCGGCGCCCCGATCGGGGTGGGCGGCGTGGACTTCGAGGCCGTGGAGCTGGACGCCCCGGCCGGCGCGACCCTGCTCCTGTACACGGACGGGCTCGTCGAGTCCCGGCTGCGGGACGTGTGGACCGGCATAGAGCAGCTGCGGGAGCGGCTGGCGGCGACCGCGCAGCTGACCGGTCCCGACCATCCGCCGCCCCTGGAAGCCCTGTGCGACGAGGTGCTGGACATGCTCGGCCCGGGCGACCGGGACGACGACATCGCGCTGCTCGCCGCCCGCTTCGACGGCATCGCGCCCAGCGACGTGGCGTACTGGTTCCTCGATCCCGAGGACGCGGCTCCCGGAAAGGCGCGGCGTCTGGCCCGGCGGGCGCTCGCCCGCTGGGGCATGGAGGACCTCACGGACTCCGTGGAGCTGCTCGTCAGCGAGGTCGTGACCAACGCGGTGCGCTACGCGTCGAAGCCGGTCACGCTGCGGCTGCTGCGCACCGACGTGCTGCGCTGCGAGGTCGGCGACGACGTGCCGCAGCTGCCCCGGCTGCGGCAGGCGCGGGCGACCGACGAGGGCGGGCGTGGGCTGTACCTGGTGAACCGGCTGGCCCGGCGCTGGGGCGCGACCCGGCTGAGCACCGGCAAGGTGGTGTGGTTCGAGCTGAACCGCGGCTGAGGCGGAGGCGCGCGGGAGCAGCGAAGGGCGAAGGGGCGCCCGGTGAGCACCGGGCGCCCCTTCGCGCGTGGAGTGGTCGTCGGCGGTCTACGGCACCAGGTCCGCGCCGGGGAAGTCGGGTTCCCCCGACTCGGTGGAGCCGCCGCCGTCGGGCGGTGTCTCGCCGCTGGACGCGCTGTTCGACGGCGACTGGGACGGCGACTCGGGCGGTTCCTCGGTCGTCGGATCGCTGGACGGCGGCGCCTTGGTCGTCGGGTCGTCGGACGGCGGCGGCTCCTCGCTCGTCTCCTCCTGCGAGGGCGACTTGCTCGGCGACTCGGAGACCGTCGGCGACTTGCTGGGCTTGACCGCGGCGCCCTGCTTGGTCTCCAGTTCGAACTTGGTCACTTCGTCCATGACGCCGAAGGTGTACGCGGACCAGATCTCCGCCGGGGGGCCGCCGCCGTTGACGCGGTAGTCCACGCCGGCCGCCTTGTACATGGGGACCTGCTTGTGCGGGGGCGTGTCGTCCTCGCCGAACAGGCCGACCGAGGTGACCAGGCCGGGGGTGAAGCCGGTGAACCAGGCCGACTTGTTGTTGTCGGACGTACCGGTCTTGCCGGCCACCTGCTGACCGTCGCGCAGCGGGTTCTCCCGCACGGACGTCTTGGCCGTACCGTCGTCGACCACGCCGGTCAGCACGGAGGTCACGGTGTCCGCGGCTTCCCGGCTGATGACGTTCTCACCCACGGGGTCGGGCATCTCGATCGTGCGGTCCTTGTGCTCGACCGCCTTCACGATCGCCGGGGTGACCTTCTTGCCGTGGTTGTCGAAGGTGGCGTAGACGCCGGCCATCTCCAGGGGGCTGGCGCCCATGCTGCCCAGGGTCTGCGCGGGCACGGCCTGCTCGCCCTCGGTGTCCATGCCGAGGTCGGCGGCGACCTTCATGACCTCGGACATGCCGACGTCGGTGCCCATCTGCGCGAAGACGGAGTTGACGGACTTGTTCATCGCCTCCTGGACGTCGATCTCGCCGTAGTCCCGGTCGTCCTCGTTGGGCGGGGCGAAGCCGACCTTCTGGTCGCCGTCCATCACGGGGCGTTCGCTGTCGCCGTCGTAGAGGGTGTTGGCCGTGATCGGCACGCCGTCCTGGGTCTCGGCGTCGTGGTCGACGGCGGCGGCGAGGATCACCGGCTTGAAGGTGGAGGCGGGCTGGTAGTCGTCGCGGGTGGCGTTGTTGGTGTAGTGCTTCAGGTAGTTCACGCCGCCGTACATCGCCACGACGGAGCCCGTCTTCGGGTCGACCGAGACGGCTCCGGCCTGGACGTCCGCGTCGACCTTGCGCTTGTCGGGGTCCAGCTTGCCGGTGAGCTTCTCCTTGACCGCCTTCTCCAGCGCGGCCTGCTTCTTCTTGTCGATGTTGAGGGTGACGGTGTAGCCGCCGAGGTCCACCAGGGCCTTGGCCTGCTCCATGTCCTCGGCGGCGCCCTGGGCGACGAGCTGCTTCCTGAGCGCGTGGTCGGCCGCGTCGACCAGGTAGCCGACCTGGCCCTCCTTGCCGGCGGCGGCCTTGGGCTCCTTGGGCTCCGGGAACTTCATGCCCTGCCGGTCGCCCGCGCCCAGCCACTTCTGCTCGACCATGTTGTCCAGGACGTAGTTCCAGCGCTGCTGGACGAGCTTCTTGCCGGTCTCGCTGGCGATCGCCCAGTCGTACTGGTTCGGGGCCTGGAGCAGGGCCGCGAGGTAGGCGCCCTGCTCGACGGTGAGGTCCTCGGCGTCGACCCGGTAGTAGGCCTGGGCGGCGGCCTGGATGCCGTAGGCGCCGCGGCCGTAGTAGCTGGTGTTGATGTAGCCGGCCAGGATGTAGTCCTTGGACTTCTCCCGGTCCAGCTTCAGGGAGATGACCAGTTCCTTCAGCTTGCGCGAGACCGTCTGTTCCTGGGTCAGGTAGTAGTTCTTGACGTACTGCTGGGTGATCGTCGAACCGCCCTGGGCGCCCTTGCCGGAGAGGGTGTTGAGCACACCGCGCGCGGTGCCCTTCAGGTCGACGCCGGCGTCGTTGTAGAACGTCTTGTTCTCGGCGGCGACGAAGGTGCGCTGGACGTCCTTGGGGATCTTGGCGAGGTCGACGATCTCGCGGTTGCGGTCGCCGGTGCGGGCCATGACGCTGCCGTCGCTGTACTTGTAGACGTTGCTCTGCAGCTCCGCCTCGGGGTTGCCCTCGGGGATGTCGATCATCATGTACAGCACGATGAAGGCGCCCATGCCGAGCAGGCAGAGGCCGAAGAAGGTGCCGAGGATCTTCTTCCAGGTGAACAGCCGGCGTATGCGGCTCTTGCCGCCCGCGGCACCGCCCGCGGTCGACGAACGGCGGCGTTTCGGCGCCGCGCGGCGTCCACCGCGCTGCCGCGCTCTTCTCTCTTCCGCTCGTCCCATGGGTCCGATCCGCTCCGCTTCGGTCATCTGTGGGCACGTCTCGCTCACGTGTCACACAGGTTCGTCGCTCAGGTCAGCTCAGAAAGCTAACACCGGGAGATATGACAAACGGCAACTGATCCGGCCTTGTACGGACGTGAGAATCAGCACCCGCTCCACAGGAACCGACGTACGAGAGGGGTTCAGGGTTGTGATTCCGCGGTAAAGTGATATCACTTAGCTAGACAAGCGATAGACGAACACACAGATGCCGCGGCGCGCCCTGGCCCGCCCGGCGAGAACGGGGGACACCCATGTCCACGCACGATGCCCCGCAGGTCACCGCGGATGTGCCCGAAATGCCGGCGCCCCGGGTACGGGAGCAGCAGGCGCACAGCATCGGCGGCGGTTTCGCGCTGCTGCTCGGTCTGGTCGGGCTGCTCGTCGGAGCGGGCCTGGTCGTCACCGCCACGGCGGTCGACTCGGCCGGCGGCAAGGCCGGGCTGATCATCGGGGGCATCCTGATCGCCCTGGCCGCGTTCCTCGCGATGTGCGGGCTGAACATGGTCGCGCCGGGCGAGGCCCGCGTGGTGCAGCTCTTCGGGCGGTACCGGGGCACGATCCGCCAGGACGGCCTGCGCTGGGTCAACCCCTTCACCTCCCGCACCAAGATCTCGACGCGGGTGCGCAACCACGAGACGGCCGTCCTGAAGGTCAACGACGCCTACGGCAACCCCATCGAGCTGGCGGCGGTCGTGGTGTGGCGGGTGGAGGACACCGCGCAGGCCACCTTCGAGGTGGACGACTACATCGAGTTCGTCTCCACCCAGACCGAGGCCGCCGTGCGGCACATCGCCATCGAGTACCCCTACGACGCCCACGACGAGGACGGCCTCTCGCTGCGCGGCAACGCCGAGGAGATCACCGAGAAGCTCGCCGTCGAACTGCACGCGCGCGTGGAGGCGGCCGGCGTGCAGATCATCGAGTCCCGCTTCACCCACCTCGCCTACGCGCCGGAGATCGCCTCGGCGATGCTCCAGCGGCAGCAGGCCGGCGCGGTGGTCGCGGCCCGGCGCCAGATCGTGGACGGCGCGGTCGGCATGGTCGAGGCGGCGCTCGCCCGGATCAGCGAGCAGGGCATCGTGGAGATGGACGACGAGCGCAAGGCGGCCATGGTGTCCAACCTGATGGTCGTGCTCTGCGGGGACCGCGCCGCCCAGCCGGTCCTGAACACGGGGACGCTCTACCAGTGACACCCCCGTCCGAGGGTTCCGCGCCGTCCGGGGACTCCGCGCCCGAGGGCCCGGCCCCCAAGCGCCGGCCGCAGCAGCGCAAGCAGGTGCTGCTGCGGCTGGACCCGCACGTGTACGAGGCACTGGCCCGCTGGGCGGGCGACGAGCTGCGCTCGGCCAACGCCCAGATCGAGTTCCTGCTCCGCCGGGCCCTGGCCGAGGCGGGCCGGCTGCCCGGTGACACCGGGCCGCTGCCGCGCCGGGGCCGCCCGCCGAGGAGCGGCGGACCCGACAACGCGCCGCCGTCCTGACGGCTGGGCGGGGGCGCTCCGCGAGGCGCCGCCCCCGCCGTAGCGGAACCGTGACAATCGGCCCCGACCTGCGGCGCCGCCCCCTCCCTGCACCGGCCGCCACGGCCTCTGCACGGTGCGTATACATAGCGCGTATACACCGTGTGTAGAGTGCTCGTCATGTCCATCGGTCACACCCTCCTGGGGCTCCTGGAGTCCGGTCCGCGCCACGGTTACGACCTCAAGCGCGCCTTCGACGAGAAGTTCGGTCACGACCGGCCGCTGCACTACGGCCAGGTCTACTCGACGATGTCCCGCCTGCTGAAGAACGGCCTCGTGGTGGTCGACGGCATCGAGGCGGGCGGCGGTCCCGAGCGCAAGCGGTACGCGATCACCGACGAGGGGATCACCGACGTACAGCAGTGGCTCGCCACGCCGGAGAAACCCGAGCCGTACCTCCAGTCGACGCTGTACACCAAGGTCGTCCTCGCGCTGCTCACCCACCGCGACGCCGCCGACATCCTCGACACCCAGCGTTCGGAGCACCTGCGCAGCATGCGCATCCTCACCGACCGCAAGCGCAAGGGCGACCTCGCGGACCAGCTCATCTGCGACCACGCCCTCTTCCACCTCGAGGCCGACCTGCGCTGGCTGGAACTGACCGCCGCGCGCCTCGACAAGCTCCGTGAGGCGGTGACCCGATGACTCCTCCCGCAGGTTCCCTGCTGTCGGCCGAGTCCCTCCGCAAGGCCTACGGCCCGACCCTCGCCCTCGACGACGCGGAGTTCTCCATCCACCCCGGCGAGGTCGTCGCCGTCATGGGCCCCTCCGGGTCCGGCAAGTCGACGCTGCTGCACTGCCTCGCCGGCATCGTGACGCCCGACTCGGGGACGATCACGTACAACGGGAGTGAGCTGTCCGCGATGTCCGACGCCCGGCGCAGTGCGCTGCGCCGCTCGGACTTCGGTTTCGTGTTCCAGTTCGGCCAGCTGGTGCCGGAGCTGACCTGCGTCGAGAACGTCGCCCTCCCGCTGCGCCTGAACGGCACCTCCCGCAAGGAGGCCGAGCGGACCGCGCTGACCTGGATGGAGCGGCTGGAGGTCGACGACCTCAGGAAGAAGCGGCCCGGCGAGGTCTCCGGCGGCCAGGGGCAGCGGGTCGCGGTGGCGCGCTCGCTGGTCACGAGCCCCCGGGTGCTCTTCGCCGACGAGCCGACCGGCGCGCTGGACTCCCTCAACGGGGAGCGCGTGATGGAGCTGCTGACCGACGCGGCCCGTTCCACCAACGCCGCCGTCGTGCTGGTCACGCACGAGGCACGGGTGGCCGCCTACTCCGACCGCGAGATCGTCGTACGCGACGGCAAGTCCCGGGACATGGAGCGCGTCGTATGAACGTGCGCCAGTGGGCCGCGGACCTGATGCTGGGCGTCCGCTTCGCCTTCACCGGGGGCCGGGAGGGCTGGACCCGGGCCGTGCTGACGGCCGTCGGCGTCGGGCTCGGCGTGGCCCTGCTGCTGCTGACGACGGCCCTGCCGAACGCGCTCACCGTCCGGCACGACCGGGAGGCGGCGCGCTCCGACATCACCTTCGCCATCGATCCGATGCCGAAGGCGGACGACACGCTCGTGGTCGCCCACGTCGACGAGGACTTCCGCGACGACGACGTCCGCGGCCGGGCCCTGGAGCCCGAGGGGCCGCGGGCACCGCTGCCGCCCGGGGTGGAGAAGTTCCCCGCGGTGGGCGAGATGGTGGTCTCACCCGCGCTGAAGGAGCTGCTGGACTCGGACTCCGGGGCGCTGCTGCGCGAGCGGCTGCCGGACCGGATCGTCGGCACCATCGCGGAGGAAGGGCTGATCGGCTCGGCCGAACTCGCCTACTACCAGGGCGCGGAAGGACTCGCGGAGCACATCACCGCGGGCCGGATCGAGCGCATCGACCGCTTCGGCGACCCGAAGCCCGGGGAGCAGCAGTCCGACCCGGTGCTGCTCCTGCTGATCCTCGTCGTCTTCGTGGTGCTGCTGATGCCGGTCGCGGTGTTCATCGCCGCAGCCGTGCGCTTCGGCGGCGAGCGGCGGGACCGGCGGCTCGCGGCGCTGCGCCTGGTGGGCTCCGACAGCCGCATGACCCGGCGCATCGCCGCCGGTGAGGCCCTGGCCGGCGCGGTCCTCGGGCTGGTCTTCGGCGCCGGGTTCTTCATGGTCGGGCGGCAACTGGCGGGCAACGCCGAGGTGTTCCGCATCAGCGTGTTCCCCAGCTACCTGAACCCCTCCCCGGTGCTGGCCCTGCTGGTCGCCGTGGCGGTGCCGGCGGCCGCGGTGCTGGTGACGCTGTTCGCGCTGCGCGGGGTCGTCATCGAGCCGCTCGGCGTGGTGCGCGCGGGCCGGCCCGCCCGGCGCCGGCTGTGGTGGCGGCTGATCCTGCCGCTGGCCGGACTGGCGATGCTCTACCCGATGATCGGCAACGGGCGCGAGAACGGCGATTTCAACCAGTACCTGGTGACCGGCGGTGTGATCCTGCTCCTGGTGGGCGTGACCGCGCTGCTGCCGTGGGTCGTGGAGAGCGTCGTCGCGCGGCTCGGCTCCGGCGGTGTGGCCTGGCAGCTGGCCGTGCGCAGGCTGCAGCTGAGCAGCGGTACGGCGGCCCGGATGGTCAACGGCATCGCGGTGGCGGTCGCCGGGGCGATCGCGCTTCAGATGCTGTTCGCCGGCGTGGACGACGACTACACCAAGTCCACCGGGCAGGACGTGTCGTGGGCGCAGATGGAGGCGACCTTCCCGAGCGGGACCCCGACGGACCGGGCGGCCGGGAAGTTCCGCGACACCAAGGGCGTGAAGGAGGTCTTCGGCTACTCCGAGGGCTGGCTGGGCGACCGCCCCCAGGACCCCAACAACGGCACGACGCTGACTGTGGGCGACTGCACCGCGCTGCGGGAGATCGCCCGCCTGCCCTCGTGCGCCGAAGGGGACGTGTTCGTCGTCCACGGCGCCGAGTGGGACGGCGACGAGGACGTGACGAAGCTGGCCGTGCCGGGCCGGAAGCTCTACGCGGACCCGTCCTACGAGGGCGGCCCGAAGCGTCCGGCGGTCCCCTGGACGATGCCGGAGGGCGTCAAGGCCGCGAAGCCGCGTACCGGTCTGCTGGCCGGGACCGACCGGGGCGGGTTCCTGATGACGCGGGAGGCGATGCCGGACGCGCTCGTGCCGGCGCTGGACGGGCACGCCTACCTCCGGCTGGACGAGTCGGTGCCGGACGTGCACGACCTGGTACGGAACACCACGGCGTCCATCGACCCGCTGGCGGACACCGTGACCTGGGCCGAGACCGAACGCACCGACCGGTTCGACGCCGTCCGCACCGGCCTGTTCGTGGGGGCGGCCTGTGTGCTGGCGCTGATCGGCGCGAGTCTGCTGGTCTCGCAGCTGGAGCAGCTGCGCGAGCGGAAGAAACTGCTGTCCGCCCTGGTCGCCTTCGGCACCCGCCGTCGCACGCTCAGCCTGTCGGTGCTGTGGCAGACGGCGATCCCCATCGTGCTCGGCCTGCTGCTCGCCTCCGCGGTGGGCCTGACACTGGGCACGGTGCTGCTGAAGATGACGAACACCCCGGTCCACGTCGACTGGACCGGCGTCCTGTCCATGACCGGCATCGGCGCGGCGGTCGTCCTGGTCGTCACGCTGTGCAGCCTGCCGCCGCTGCTGCGGCTGATGCGGCCGGAGGGACTGCGGACCGAATAGCCGCACCGGCAGGTGACCGGGCGACCGCTCCGACGGGCGGTCGCTCAGTCGTGCACCGTCCGCACCGGGAGGTCCGCCATCGCCTCGCGAAGGGCCACCGCCAGCTCCTCGTACTCCGCCGCGCGGGCCGCTCCGGTGCGCATCGCCAGGGCGACACGGCGGGTGGGCGCCGGGTCGGCGAAGGACGCGGTGAGCAGCTGGCTGGAGCGGGAGGTCTCCACGCGGACGGCGGTGCGGGGCAGCAGCGTCACCCCGAGGCCGCCCGCCACCAGCTGCACCAGGGTGGACAGTCCGGCGGCCGTCGTGGTCGCCGGGACGTCCGCGCGGCCGGCCTCGCGGCAGATGTCGAGGGCCTGGTCGCGCAGGCAGTGCCCCTCGTCGAGCAGCAGCAGCTTCAGCTCGCGCAGCACCGAGCGCGCGAGGCCCTCCCGGCCGCCGAGCCGGTGGTCGAGCGGCGTGACCAGGACGAAGTCCTCGTCGAAGAGCGGCAGTTCGCTGACGCCGGGGACACCGAGCGGGACCGCGAGCAGGAGCAGGTCGAGGCGGCCGGACGTCAGGCCCTCCAACAGGCTCGCGGTCTGCTCCTCGTGGACCTGGAGGTCGAGGTCGGGATAGCGGTCGTGGACCAGCCGCAGCACCGTCGGCAGGAGGTACGGCGCGACGGTCGGGATGACGCCGAGCCGCAGCGCGCCGGTGAAGGGCGCCCGTACCGCCTCCGCCTCCTCCAGCAGCGCGCCGACCTCCGCCAGGACCGCCTTGGTCCGCACCGCGAGCCGTGCACCCGCCGGTGAGAGCAGCACCTTGCGCGTCGTACGCTCCAGGAGCGTGACACCCAGTGCCTCCTCCAGGGCGGACACGGCGCCCGAGAGCGCCGGCTGGCTCATGCCGATCGCCGCTGCGGCGTCGCGGAAATGCAGGTGCTCGGCGACCGCGTCGAAAGCCCGCAGCTGAGCGAGGCTGGGCTGCCTCTTCTTGTTGGACACTAATAGCCACCTCCGATCAACTCGACCGAGTGTAGCTATTTCACTAATCAATGCACCCTGTGCCAACATCATCAGCGTCCAACCCATGGGAAACGCTCGCAAAGCGGGTGTTTCTTCGCTGCACTTATTGGAGAGCGCGTGCTCACTGTCGGTGACAAGTTCCCCGAGTTCGATCTGACCGCCTGCGTCTCGCTGGAGAAGGGCAAGGAGTTCCAGCAGATCAACCACAAGACCTACGAGGGTCAGTGGAAGGTCGTCTTCGCGTGGCCCAAGGACTTCACCTTCGTGTGCCCGACCGAGATCGCCGCCTTCGGCAAGCTGAACGACGAGTTCGCCGACCGTGACGCCCAGATCCTCGGCTTCTCCGGCGACTCCGAGTTCGTGCACCACGCCTGGCGCAAGGACCACCCGGACCTGACCGACCTGCCCTTCCCGATGCTGGCCGACTCGAAGCACGAGCTCATGCGTGACCTCGGCATCGAGGGCGAGGACGGCTTCGCGCAGCGCGCGGTCTTCATCGTGGACCAGAACAACGAGATCCAGTTCACGATGGTCACCGCCGGCTCCGTCGGCCGTAACCCCAAGGAGGTCCTGCGGGTCCTCGACGCCCTCCAGACCGACGAGCTCTGCCCGTGCAACTGGAGCAAGGGCGACGAGACCCTCGACCCGGTCGCGCTGCTGTCGGGGGAGTGATCTGACATGTCGCTCGATTCCCTGAAGTCCGCCGTACCGGACTACGCCAAGGACCTGAAGCTCAACCTGGGCTCGGTCATCGGCAACTCCGACCTCCCGGCGCAGCAGCTGTGGGGCACCGTGCTGGCGACCGCCATCGCCTCGCGCTCCCCCATCGTGCTGCGCGAGCTGGAGCCGGAGGCGAAGGCGAACCTCACGCCTGAGGCGTACTCGGCCGCCAAGTCGGCCGCCGCCGTCATGGCGATGAACAACGTCTTCTACCGCACCCGGCACCTGCTGTCGGACCACGAGTACGGCACCCTGCGCGCCGGCCTGCGGATGAACGTCATCGGCAACCCGGGCGTCGACAAGGTCGACTTCGAGCTGTGGTCCTTCGCGGTGTCCGCCATCAACGGCTGCGGCATGTGCCTGGACTCGCACGAGCAGGTGCTCCGCAAGGCCGGTGTCGACCGCGAGACGATCCAGGAGGCGTTCAAGATCGCCGCCGTGGTCGAGGCGGTCGGCGTCACGCTGGACGCCGAGGCCGTCCTGGCCGGCCAGTAGTCGCGCGCCCGCCCGGCACGCGCGGCACGGGCCCCGCTCACCGGAAGGTGGGCGGGGCCCGTTTCGCGTTGCCGTGCCGTACCGGGGCGGGGCCGAGGCGGAGTGCCTGGGGCAGGCGGCAGGCGGCAGGCGGCAGGCGGCAGGCGGCAGGCGGCAGGCGGCAGGCGGCAGGCGGCAGGCGGCAGGGACAGGTGCCCCGCACCGCCTTCCGTTACGCCGGGGAGGCGTCCGACGGCGGACCGGCCTCCGGTGGGTCCTGGGCCTCGGGGGCGTCCGGGCCCCGGTCGAGGGCCGGGGCGGCGTCGGTCGACGTGGCACCGTGCGGCCGCGGCTTCTGCCGCAGGGCGGCCTCGCGGGAGTACGCCCGCAGGTAGCCCACGACGGTGTTGGTCACCGCGACCAGCGGTACGGCGACCACGGCGCCGCCGATGCCGGCCACCATGCCGCCCGCGGCCACGGACAGCACCACCGCCAGCGGATGGACCCGTACCGCGCGCCCGAGGATGAACGGCTGCAGGATGTGGCCCTCGATCTGCTGCACCACCAGCACCACGACGAGCGTCATGACCGCCGCGAACATGCCCTGCGTCACCAGCGCCACGACGACCGCGAGGGCGCCCGAGACGACGGCGCCGACCAGCGGGACGAAGGCGAACAGGAAGATGAACACGGCCAGCGGGACGGCCATCGGCACGTCCAGGAAGTAGATGCCGAGACCGATGAAGATGGCGTCGATCAGCGCCACGATCACCGTGCCGCGCACGTAGGCGGTCAGCGTCCGCCAGGCGCGGGGGCCGGCGCCGGCCACTCCCGGCCGGGCGGCCGCGGGCACCAGCTTCAGCGACCACTGCCAGATGCGCTTGCCGTCGTAGAGCAGGAAGAGCGTCGAGAAGGCGGCCAGCAGGATGCCGGTGAGCGCCTCGACGACGACCGTGACGCCCTCGAGTCCGGCCGACGTTATCTGGTCGGTGTTGGCGCCGACCGCTTCGCGCAGGTTCTTGGCGATCTCGTTGATCTGCTTGTCGGTGACGTGGAAGGGGCTGTTCAGCAGCCAGTTGCGCAGCTCGTCGATGCCGTCCTGGACCTGGTCGGAGAGGTTGTCGATGTTCTCCATGACCTGCCAGGTGACGAACCAGCCGATCAGCCCCATCACCACGAACCCGAGGATCGCGGTCAGGGCGGTGGCCGGGCCCCGGGGCACCCCGTGCCGGCGCAGCCAGGCCACGGTCGGCTGGAGCAGCGCGGTGATCAGCAGCGCGGCCACGAACGCCAGCACCACCAGCTGTACGGCGCTGATGATCCGCATCAGCACCCACACGGTGCCCGCGAGGACCAGCAGCCGCCATCCGGCCTCCGCGGCCACCCGCACTCCCCAGGGCACGGCTAGGGCCGGGTCGGGGCGGTCGGTGACGGCGACCGGGCCGTGCGCGTCGAGGTGCTCCTCGGCCGCGCCCGCGGCCGTGTCGTCAGGCGTGTCGTGCGGGTGCCGCCGCCCGGGACCGGAGACCGGCCCCGGCCCGTCGTCGACGTCGCGCCGGCGCGCCTCTTCGCGACGCTGCTCCAACCGCTCGCTCACCTGCGTCAGTCCGGCACCGAGCCGGCCGAGCCACCCTGGCACTCGTGACATGATCCGTCCTCTTCCCCCGTCTTTCCCCACCACTCCCCCCGGAGTCCTTCCGGTCCGACCGTACAGGGCGGGAGCGCGAAAGCCCCTCACCGTGAGACGGCGAGGGGCTGCGCGAGGTTGAGCGTGGGTCCCGACGGGGTACGGCGGTCGGCTCAGGGGCCTGGTGCCGGGCTCAGTACCAGTGGTTGGCCTGCCAGAAGCCCCATGCTTCGCACGGGCTGCCGTAGCGGTTGTTCATGTAGCTGAGGCCCCACTTGATCTGGGTGGCCGGGTTGGTCCGCCAGTCGGCGCCCGCGGAGGCGTACTTGCCGGCCGGGAGGGCCTGGAAGAGACCGTAGGCGCCGGAGGAGGCGTTGACGGCCTGGTAGTTCCAGCTCGACTCGTGGTTCACGATGTTGCTGAAGCACTGGAACTGGCCGCTCGGCACCATCTGACGGGCCATCGCCTGAATCTGGCCGGTGCTGTAGGAGCTCTGGACGGCGAAGCTGGTGGCGTCGCGCTCGGCGTCGCGGCTGGCCGCTTCCTTCGCCGCCTCACGCTTCTTGGCGTCCGCGGCCGCCTTCTTGGCCTTCTCCTGCTTGGCCACGGCGGTCTCGGCGGCTGCCTTGCGGGCCGCCTCCTCGGCGTCCTTCTTGGCGCTCGCGTCCGCGGCGATGGCCTGCACGTCGGCCTGCTGCGTCAGGGACGCGGTCTGCACCTGCGCCTGCTCACCCATGGGGATGTCGGCGAGCAGGGTCGTGCCTGCTGCCGTCGCCTCCGCGTCGTCGTTGCTCTGCGCGACGCTGCCCGAGGCAACGCCGACGACGCTTCCGACGGCGGTGACCGCCGTGGCCGAGGCCACTGCGAATCCCCGGACCGAGATCCGGCTCACACGGTTTCCTTCCAGCATCGCCCGCTTCGGTGACCCTCGCGGACGCAATCGTGCCCCTGGCACTGACCTCCCCAACTACGGGTCACGGGAGGCACGGGCCCGGTGGACAACTCCCCTGCGGGAGGCGCCGTGTGATGCTCGGGCGGCATACGACTCTGCTATGGAGTTGGCGTGGTGCTTCTGTGGTGCTGTACCGCTGGGGGTACGGCTGTGTCGTATGCGGGGCCTGACAGGAATGAGACTCTGCCGCAACCCGACGGGGTGAGGCAATTCTGCGTTGCGTGTGAAAGCTCACATCTCGTTTGGCCCAAGGGATTCCCGGAAAGTCGCACACAGCGAGGCGCCGCCCGGCTAGGCTCTCGGCCTTTCGGGCGGCGCCGACTGGTGGGTGACCGACCCTGGTCGGGCCGGAGCTCGCGGCCGGGTCAGATGTGCCCTTCCTCCAGCATTTCGGTGACAAGTGCCGCGATCTGGGACCTCTCGGAACGCGTCAGGGTGACGTGCGCGAAGAGCGGATGCCCCTTCAGCTTCTCGACGACGGCGACCACTCCGTCGTACCGGCCCACCCGCAGGTTGTCCCGCTGCGCCACGTCATGGGTGAGGACCACCCGCGAGTTGGCCCCGATCCGGGACAGCACGGTCAGCAGGACGTTGCGTTCGAGCGACTGCGCCTCGTCGACGATCACGAAGGCGTCGTGCAGCGAGCGTCCCCTGATGTGGGTGAGCGGCAGGACTTCCAGCATCCCGCGCGCGGTCACCTCCTCGATGACCTCCCGGCTGGTGACGGCCGACAGCGTGTCGAAGACCGCCTGCGCCCAGGGGCTCATCTTCTCGGCCTCGGAGCCGGGCAGATAGCCGAGCTCCTGACCGCCCACCGCGTACAGAGGACGGAAGACCATCACCTTCTGGTGCTGCCGGCGCTCCAGGACCGCCTCCAGACCGGCGCAGAGCGCGAGCGCCGACTTGCCGGTGCCGGCCCGGCCGCCCATCGACACGATGCCGACGTCCGGGTCGAGCAGCAGGTCGAGCGCGATCCGCTGCTCCGCGCTGCGGCCCTTGATGCCGAACGCCTCCCGGTCGCCGCGCACCAGCCGGACGTCGCCGTCGGGCGTGACCCGGCCGAGGGCCTTGCCGCGCTCGGACTGAATCGTCAGCCCGGTGTGCACGGGCAGCGCGGCGGCCTCGGGGACGTGGATGTGCCCTTCCTCGAAGAGCACGTCCACCTGCTCGCCCGGAAGGGTGAGTTCGGACATCCCGGTCCAGCCCGAGGCGTCCGTGATGGCCAGCTCGGCGCGGTACTCCTCGGCGAGGAGTCCGACGGAGGACGCCTTGATCCTGAGCGGGAGGTCCTTCGAGACGACGGTGACGTCGAAGCCCTCCGCCTGCAGGTTGCGGGCGACCGCGAGGATGCGGGAGTCGTTGTCCCCCAGGCGGTAGCCGGTGGGCAGCACGCTGGGGTCCGAGTGGTTGAGCTCGACACGGACGGTGCCGCCGAGGTCCCCGATCGGGATGGGGGCGTCGAGGCGACCGTGCCGTACCCGGAACTCGTCGAGCAGGCGCAGGGCCTGCCGGGCGAAGTAGCCCAGTTCGGGATGGTGCCGTTTGGCCTCCAACTCCGTCACCACGACGATGGGGAGCACGACCTCGTGCTCGTCGAAGCGGCTCAGGGCGTTCGGGTCGGCCAGCAGGACGCTGGTGTCGAGAACGTAGGTGCGCCTATCGGGCTTGTGGCGCTTTGTGCTGGTCACCACGGAAGGACGTACCCCCTCGGAAGAGGTCGGGGAGCGACGGAGTGGACGCTGGGCCGGGAGGGCGGGAACGAGCCGCGCCGGGAGAGCGGGAACGAGCCGCACTCGGAGGGCGGGAACGAGCCGACCGGTCCAGGGCCTGCCGGACGGAAGCCGTCAGGCAGGTCCTCCAGGCCGCCCTGCACTGGCGCGGGCCGTGGACCGGCCCTCCGCCGCGTCTTCCGTGCCGTGACCGCACGGTGGGGCTGGTGCAAAGGGCCTCCCGGGCGGACGGCTCCGTGCCGTCCGCTGAGATCCGACACCCGTGGTTCGGGCGTCGACCTGCTTGCCTTATGCCCTGGAACGAGCGCCGCCATGCCACGCCCCGGGGCGGCGCACCGGTGAACTCCTCGTTACGGGCGCACCAGGGTCAGGGGGGCGGAGGAGTGTCCTGGAGGCGGGACAGAAAAACGGGCCGGTCCGTGGGGGGGGAGACGGACCGGCCCGAGGGGGGGGTTCCACCATAACCCTTCGTAAGTGATGCTGCGTGCATCGGCGTGCCACAACTACTCTCCGGAGTCGTCCGGCGACGCCCGGATGGCCCGGACGCCCCCATTCCGCCCTGAATCATGGCCGGAACGCGGTGAACCCCGGGTGAGCGCCCGATTCGCGGGTGGACGGAGTGGCGGAAGGTGCGGTCCGACCGCCGGCCGGATCGGCGCCGGGCACGCGCGGAGCGGGGTGACGCCTCCCCCGTCCGGGTGACGCCGACGGCGCACTCCGACTTGACCCGGCACCGCGCAGCCCCCTCCACTGCGCGGTGCCACGCGCGTAGCTTTGCTCACGCGAATCACATGGATCTGAACTTACGTCACCCCGCGGTCCGGATTCGACCCTGGAAGGACACCGCTGAATAACGATGTGGGCGCCCTGTGAGGATCGGGGGGCGATTCCGCTCCCCGAGGCACCCTGCTCCGATCACGCGGATATTTGCGAAGGTGTGCGAAGATGCGCCCATTACGCCCGGAAGATCCACCCTCCGGACGGCACGCAGCCCCGGAACGACCTGTCCTCGCCTCACCCTCCCCTGACGTCGGCTCACGCCGACGACGACCGGGGTTCCTTGTACGGGAACGGGCACCCGCGCCTTCCGCGGACGCGGACGGCGACGGTTCCTGGCCAAAATGCGCCCGTCCGAGCAGGCCGGTCGTAGCCGCGGTCGCGGTCGCGGCCACCGTATGGGTGTATGGGTGTATGGGTGTATGGGTGTGACGGCGTGCGCTGCACGGCTTGCGCCCTACGGCTCGCGCTCTACGGTTTGCGCGCGTCGAAGAGATGACGGGAGCTGTGGGCGACGAAGGGCCCGTTGGCCCGGATGTGCTCGTGCAGGTCGCGCAACCGGTCGCGGTACGCCTCGACGGTGAACCCGGGGACCATCCACACGACCTTGCGCAGGAAGTGGACGACGGCACCGACGTCGAGGAACTCCATCCGGAGCCGCTCCGCCCGCAGCTCCACGACCTCCAAGCCCGCCGCCTCGGCGTCGGCGCGCTCCCGCTCGGGATCACGTTGCCGACGAGTGGTCTCGGGCAGCGGCCCGAGGAAGTACTCGACGAGCTCGAAGACACTGGCAGGCCCGACGTGCTGGGCGAAGTAGGTACCGCCGGGCGCGAGCACCCGGGCGACGTCCTCCCAGTGCGGCTCGACGGGATGCCGGCTCACCACCAGGTCGAAGGCGCCGTCCGCGAAGGGAAGGCGCGCGTCGTCGGCCGAGGCGACCACCGGGACACCGCGCGGGCGCAGCAGCCGGGTGGCCTCCACGACGTTGGGCGCCCAGCCCTCGGTGGCGACGACGAGCGGGGCCCGGTCCGGTCCGGCGGCGTCGAGGGCGAAGTCCAGCACCTCCCCGCCCCCGGTCTGCACGTCCAGTACCGCGGTGGCCGCGGTCAGCCGCCCCGCCATGGACCGCGCGTATCCCCAGGACGGCCGCGCCTCGGTGGCCCGCCCCTGGAACCAGGAGAAGTCCCAGCCCTCGGTGGGTACGGAGGCGCCTTCGGCCACGAGATCGTCGAAAGAACGGGAGTCGGACATGGCTAGGCCACCACCAGGGGCCGGACCTGCTCGGCGGCGAACCGCACGAACCCCTCCGGATCGGGCTCGTCGCCGGTCGGCTGGAGAATCACGGTGTCGGCCCCGGCCCCGGCCAGCCGCCGCACGACGTCGGCCACGGCCTCCGCGTCCCCGGCGACCCCGAGCTCCGGCACGTCCGCGACGCCTTCGGCGACCAGTTCGGCCCGCAGCCGCTCGTGGGCGCCGGGACCGGTGGCGGTGAGGAGGTACACGACGACCCGGTGCGGGTCACCCGTCCGCCCCGCCGCCGCGCGTCCCTCGTCGATCAGCCGCCGGGCCCTTCGCACCCCGTCGGGCGGCGTGTTCGCGGTGAGGACGGTCCCGTCGGCGGCCTCACCGGCCAGCCGCAGCGAACGGGGCCCGGTGGCGCCGGCGAACACCTCGGCGGCCTGCTCCGGGGACCAGCGCGACGTCGTCGAGCCGCACGTAGCGCCCCTCCACGGTCACCCGCTCCCCCCTCAGCAGCGACCGCAGCGCGAGGAGATGCTCCCGCAGCAGCGTGACCGGTGACTCGACCCGCGCCCCCACCTGACCCATCCAGTCCTGAACCCCGTGCCCCACGCCGAGGATCGCCCGGCCGGGGAACATCCGGTGCAGCGTGGCGGCCTCCATCGCGGTGACGGCCACGTTGCGCAACGGCACGGGCAACAGCCCGACCCCGACCCGCACCCGCTCGGTCCACGCGAGAGCGGCGGCGGCCGTGGAGATCCCACCCTCGCGGAAGCAGTCCTCCCACAGCCACAGCTCCTCGAGCCCCGCCTCTTCGGCGGCCCGAGCCACGGCACGGAGCCGCTCGGGGGCGAGCTGGGGGCGGAATACGGCGCCGAGTCCTGTCATGGTGCCTTCCTATCGTCGGCCGGGCCCCCGTTCAACACCATTACGACGCCGCCCCCAGCGGGTCCTCGAAACGAACGGTCCCGACGATCCCTCTCAACACCGCCCGGTACTCCTCCCGCCGGGCGCCCGAGACGGCGCTGATGGTGAACACGGCCAGCCGCCTGCAGTCGGGGTGAGGGAGGTGGGCGTGGACTTGGAGGACGGGGTGCTGAGGGAGCCCGCTCTCCGCGGCGCAGCGCACCGTCGTCTCACTGAGGACGACCGGGCCGCAGGGCACCTCCTCGAAGGCGATGCGCGTGTGCCCCCCGGCCGCGGTGACAGCACGGGCCGCCGTCACACCACGCGGAGCGACGTTCGTCTCCTGCCAGGAGATGGTGAAGAGGGAGAGCAGGGGCCGGACGCTGCTCCCGACATCATCACGGTGCAAACCGACCGCACAGTGAACCGTGCCGCATTCACGCAGCGCTCCTAACATGCGCTGACCCGATGTCAGGAGCGCCATGCACTCCTGCCGGACCAGCTCGCTCGGGGCCGCCGTGAGCAGGGGTTTAGCAGCCGCGCGCAATCGATCGGCCTCTGGCGTTTCGGGTGTCGCAAGCAGGACTTCCAGGGGCAAGGCGGTGAAGCCTGCCGGTTCAACAAACCACAACTCTGCGTGAGGGTCCTGGAGGGAGTCGTGTGCGGTAAGTACAGCAGGCCTCAAGGTGAGTCTCTTCTCAGCATCTACGGATTGGCGGGGTAGACGCCAGCGCGCTGCCCACGCTCAATGTCGTCCGGCGTGGCTCCCCAGTCGGCGAAGCGTGCACCACTACGCGCGTCGGTTCGCTGCTCAACGACGCGCAACCGACGGGGAACTGCTCCCCACCGGGGTGGCGCGGAAATGATCCCGATGAACCGGGGGTCGCCCGCGAACCAGATGGTTTCAATCTCTGCCTTCAGGCTTCTCCTGGCAAGAGGAGACATGCGACGGGACCACCATCGTCTGCGCAGGTGACTGGGAAAGACAAGTGCTAGCCACTGCTCGGGGCAGGACGGATTGGGAAATTCGAACCAGCCATACTGCTTGCTCACGATTTCTGGGCGTCTGGTCAACCCTCGCGGAGCATCCCGCACAACCCTCCACGGGTATGCGCGCAGAATTCGCAACATCAAAAAGGCGGCCGGAAAGTATTTGAGCTGGACCACCGCTCGGTACGGACCGTAGATGAAGTACGGCATGAACACCCACACGACCCAGTTGGGCGTCCAGAGCGACACCTGCAACAACACAACCCACGCTGCGATCCATCCGACCAGCCCGGTGACGATCAAGACCACATGCGCCACCCAAGCCCATCGCGTCGAGCGGTGGTCCCAGGCCGTCGCATTATTCGCAGGATGCAACTTGATACTCCCTCCGAACGAAGTCAGAATACGTGGCGAACGAGAGCGATCAATCCACCGTTGTCAATGATGAGACGGGAGCCGTCGATCCCGGCCACAGCACCGTCCTTGATGCCGTCGTCGTCGGCATCCACAGCCTTGTTGTAGAGGCCGAAACCTCCGGTGGCAATCCCAGTGAAACCTGATGCCGCCGACACAATCTTCGCAGCCTTATCCGGATTACTGAAACCGCGCACGGCTCGCGCAACAAGCTGGTTGTCCAGACTAGCGATGTGCCCAGCCTCATCGAGGGTCTTCGAGCCGTAGGTTCCCAGTTTCTGCCAGACATCCAGCGATCTTGCACCCGTTTGAATGGCATCTGTAGCTTCGATTCCCCCCTTCGCCACAGCGCCTAGCCCAGGCAGCACCCCCATGAAGTCCGCGCCCACTGAGACGGCGTTGCTCCAGAAATCCGCGTCGAGTTCGCCCTTGGTGATGCCGTCCACGAGGGACGCTCGCACCTCTGGGTCGTTGAGGCGCAGCCCAAGGGCCGTGGCACTCAGCCCGGAAGCCACCAGCATCAACGCCGCCACTGTCGCCAGCCCCAGAGGCCCGGCGAAGAGAAGCGCCACCACGCCGACCAGCCCCGCCACGAAACTGAGGATGTCCGGCAGGTTGTCGCCCAGCCAGTCGAGGACCTCGTCGAACCACCCGGGCTCATGCGGCACCAGCTTCTTCGTGGCGTCGCGGATCTTCCGCGCCCGGTAGCCGGCCTTCTCCTCATGCTCCTCGGCCAGCCGCTTCGCCTTGCCGATGATCTCCTTCAGCTCGGCCTGCGCGTCGACGAGGTCACCGTTCGCGCGCGTGAGCGCCTTCTGCGCGGCGTCCCCCTCGGCCCCTTCCTGCTTCAGGCCGGGAGCACGGCCCGCCGTGTCCGCACGCCCCTGCGCGCGCTCCACCGCGGCCTGCGCGTCCTTCGCGTCGCCCTCCAGCTTCCCGGCCCGCCGCTGGAAGTCGTCGAGTTCGCCCTCCCAGCGGTCCAGCTGCCTGGCCGCCTTGCGGACCGAGTGCGCCGCGTTCTTCAGGTTGAGCGACAGCGGCCCGCCGTCCAGTTGCTCGCGGAACGCGACCGCGGCGTCCCCCTTCCAGTAACTGCCGTCGAGCAGCTTGGTGACGAGGTCGTACGCCTCCTGGAGCACCTTCGCGCATCCGCTGAGCTTCTTCTCCAGCCCGCGCACGGTCTCCGTGTCCCCCGGCACCGGGTTGAAGCCGAGGTGGGGATACGACGGGTTGGGGATAGGCGGCGCGGACTTGAGTCCCTGCGGCTTTCCCAGGTCGGCGCGCGACTGCGGGTCGAGGGCGGCGCCGTACTGGTCGTGGCCGGTCGTGACGGTCACTGTCCGCCGCCCTTGGCCTCACGGGACTGCCGCAGCGCCGCTTCGGGTGCCTTGTCGACCTCGAGGTAGCCGTCCTTGCTCTTGCCGATGATGTCGGCGAGGTCCTCTGTTTGCTTCCCGATCTCCTCGGAGCCGTACTTCCAGTCCTCCTGGAACGCCTCGCACGCCGAGTCGAGCTCGTCCGTGCCGAGACCGACGATCGTCGCGTCCGACAGCGCCTTCCGCACGCCCTTGAGCGAACTCGACGACGTCTTCAGCGACTTCATGAACCGCCCGAGTTCGTCCCCGTCAACGGCGAGCCGCTCCGCCACCTGCCCGTCCCCTCTCACCGGTCCACTGCACCGATGAGAGGAACGACAAGGTCCGCTTTTCGTGGCGCCCTGGTGGCCGCCGCCGCCCTGGAGACTGGCGGAACTGCTCAGCGGTTGACGGCCTGGATCTCCTGGACGACGACGTCTTGCTCCCCGCCGAAGTCACCGTCGGGCAGCCGCCGCTCGCCGGCCACACCGGTGCCCGTCCAGTGGATCTTCCAAGTCACCGTGGCTTTGAGCTGGTAGGACCCGTCCCCCGACGAACGCAGGTACTTGACGCCGCACGGCGGTGTCTCGTCCGCCTTTCCCTTCGCGTACGGCTCACCGATACGGCCGTCATGGATCTCGCACGCCCCCGATGCGGGGTACGTCTCGGCATCGGGAGTGCCCGACTCGATCTGCAGCGAGACCGGTTCCGCCGTGGCCGTCGCCTTGATGCCGATTTCCCGCACGGACGCGGTGACCGAGACCGGCTTGAACTCGGCGCCGTCCAGCCACGCCCACGTCGGCAGGTTCACTTTGGTCGCCCCGGCGGGCGCCAGCGTCACCTTCGTGCCCGGGACGCGGATCTCCGCGTAGGCGAGCTCGGCGAGGACCTCCGGGGTGACGGCGTTCTCCTTGTCCGCCGGCGGCGGGTCGCCCAGGTCCACCCAGAAGTAGTCCGTGTCACACTTGTCCCAGCCCGGCGGGTAGCTCTTGTTCACGTACGAGCCCCACCAGTACCCCTCGCCGGTCTTGTCCTTGTTGAAGCCCTTCTTCTCATCCTTCGCGTTGTACTTCTCCCGCTGCTCGGCATCCCACTGATACCCCGTGGACTCGGCCTCCCAGATCGGCTCCAGGTAATCCTGCAACTCCTTGGGTGAGAACTTCGGGGCGTACCAACACGCCGGCGGCGACCACGAGGTGGACGAGGTCACCGGGCCGACCGATGCGCCACTCCCGTTCTTGGAACGGTCGAAGACGACACCGCCCACGGTGACCGAAACGGTGCCGTCGCCGCCGGCGTCGGCGCGCTGCTCCGTGGCCGTGTTCTCCGTATTGCCGTCCAGAATGTCGTCGGCGTGTGCCGCCCCGGGCAGGACGAGAAGTGACAGACATCCGCTCACCATGAGCGTGACCTGCACCGCCTTCTTCGCACGAGTCAGGGCTGGCACCGGTCACTCCCACTCTGCGAGGCGATCTTCTGGATCTCCCACACGCCCTCACCGTTCTTCTTCAGTGACGTGTGATAAATGACGTAGCTCTTTGCAGAGACCTCGGTTTTCCGTACCTTGCCGGTCTCGAGGTACTTCACGTACGCCTTGCCCTGGTCTTCGCAGTACGTGAACGAAGCGGTGCCGTCCTCGTCGACCGTCACTTCGGGGGCGTAGAAGCGGTAACTTCCCGTGATCCCAGCCTTCTGGTCCACGTAGTTCTGAATGAACTTCTGCGTGCCGGCGGCTGCCTCTCCCTCGTAGTAGTAGAGGTACGCCTGGTCGAGGGCATCCTGGTTCACGATCGCGAGGTCCACCGCCTTGATGGACTGCTCGCCGTCCGCAAGGACCGCGTCCTTGTCCTTGTCCCCCGTCTTGGGCCACTCGAACTTGTAGGAAAGGTCGGCGGGCAACTCGATCTTCGGCCTGGCGGCCTCCGGTGACTCGGAAACGGTCGGCGAGACCGACGGTGAGGCACTGCTCGTGTCCGCCCCCGTGATCTTGTCGTTGTCACCGGAACTGTCGTCGCTTCCGCACGCGGACAGCGTCAGGGCCGCGACGGCGGTCAGCGTGAGCGCTGTGATGAGGGTGGGTCGGCGGCGATTCACGGTCAGCTCCTGGGGGGACGAGACTTCTCTTGAGCGAAGCAACGCTATCCATCGGGGTGGAGGGACACCAGAGCTGACCTCGTGATCATGCTGTGTCTACGAGACGACCCGGACACTCACCGGGATCCGTCGGCCGAAGGCTCAGACCCGGAGCGCACGTTGACACCCGCAGGAGTAGTCGACCGCGAGACTTTCGGCGGACACGAACCGCCGTCGAACACCCGGGCGCCCCGGGCTACGGCTGGCATTGGGCCAGCCCTCTCTTAGAGACGATCTGGGATGTCTGCCAGACACCGTCGGCGTTCTTGTCGAGCCTGGTGTTGTAGTAGACGAAGCTGTTCTCGGTGACGGGCGTCTTGGCGACCTTGCCGGTCTTCTTGTCCTTACTGAAACCCTTGCTCTCGTCCGCGCAGAACGTCAGGACAGCCGAGGTCGGACTCTTGAGCGTCACCTTCCGGTCGAAGTAGCGAACCCGCCCGGTCACAGTGGCGTCGGCCTTCTCGAACTGGCCGATCCACGACACGGCTGCTTCCAAGGCCCTGCCCGTGTTGTAGAAGCGGATCGCCTTACCCTCAGGGTCCGTTCCGGCGATTGCGGCATCGACGGCACGCATCCGCTCCGCGTTGTCGACGAGTACGGCGTCCTTCACGGGGTCCCCAGTAGTAACACCCTCGAAGGTCAGCTTCAGGTCCGCCGGAAGCTCAATGTGCGGCCGGCCTGCCGCCACAGTGGAGGAAGCGGACGGAGTCGGCGCCTTCGCCGCGTCGTCGCCCGCGTCCGCTCCCACGCTTTCGGTCTCCGCCTTGCCGGAGCTGTCGTCGCCTGCGCACGCGGACAGCGTCAAGGCCGCCGCAGCGGTCAGTGTGAGCGCTGCGAGACGGGTCAAGTGGCGGTTCACGGTCAGCTCCTGAGGGGCGAGGCATCTCTTCGGCAACGCTGACGCTATCCAGCGGGGCCGAGCGGCACCATGTGAAGCCGATCGCCCCGCATGCGCTGCAGCTGCGGCACGAGCAACCCTGCCACGCGTGGTTCCCCGAAGCCGTGTCGGTCGGCCGGTCGTCGGTGATGTCCGCCGCGACGCTCCGAGCTGGCGGGTGCCTCAGGGCGAGACGATGTGCAGAAGGGCCGTACCGTTCGCGCCCGTCGTCGCCCGGATCACCGCAACTCCGACAGGCAGGAGGCAACTCGTTCAGCGACTCATGGACGGCACTTCGCACTCCCTCGCTCCGAAGACAGCCGCTCCGTCACCCAGACGCCGTTGCCGTTCTTCCGAAGCGTACCGGCGTAGACAACGTAGCTGTCATCTGTCACCGGCGTGACGTCCGTTTTCCCCGTCTTGAGGAACTTGTTGAACGACTTGCTCTGATCCTCGCAGTACACAAGTGCCGCGGTACCGTCATCGTTGAGGTTGACACTTTCACTGTAGTAGCGAGTCAGGCCCGTCGTACGAGCTTTGTGATCTACGAATTCCTGAATGTACTTCTCGCTGTCGGCGGCCGCTTCGCCCTCAGAGTAGTACCGATAGGCCGCGTGCAGCGGATCCTGCTCCGCGATGGCCATGTCCACAGCCTTGATGCGCTGTTCGGCATCACGCAGTACTGCATCCTTGTCCGGATCACCGGTTTTGGCCCACTCGAATGTGTACGTCACGTCATCCGGCAGGGCGATCTTCGGCCTATCAGGCTGCGCCGAAGCCGTATCTGTCGGTGACGCGGACGGGGTTGAACTCCCGGTGTCCGCCCCCGCGATCGTGCCCTCCCCCTTGCCGGAGCTGTCGTCGCCTCCACACGCGGACAGCGTCAAGGCCGCGACGGCGGTCAGCGTGAGCGCTGTGATGAGGGTGGGTCGGCGGCGATTCACGGTCGGCTCCAGAGTGGGACGAGGGTTCTCTTCAGCGAAGCAACGCTATCCACCGGGGCAGAGGTACACCAGAGGAGAGATTCGGGACCGCACACGGTCAGGGCTGGCACCTGTCGCTGCCCCTCTGGGAGTGAATCTCCTGCACAACCCAGACACCCTTGTCATTCTTGCGCAACTGAGTGTTGTACAGCACGTAGCTGTTCCTGGTCACGGGCGTCTTGTGGACCTTCTTCGGCTTCAGATACATGTCGTAGGCTTTGCTCTGGTCCTCGCAATAGACAAGTGAGGCTTCGCTTTTGCTGCGCATGTTGACCACCACGTCGTAGAAGCGGTACGCGCCCGTCACTCGTGCGTTCTCTTTGACATACGCCTGGATGAACTCCTCCGTGCCGGCTGCGGCTTCACCCTCGTAGTAGAAGAGGTACGCCTTGTCGAGCGGGTCCTGATTGACGATGGCCAGGTCCACGGCCTTGATGGACTGTTGTCCGTCGGCTAGGACGGCGTTCTTGTCCTTGTCCCGGGTTCTGGGCCAGTCGAAGGTGTACGAGAGGTCGGAGGGCAGTTCGATCTTCGGGCGGCCGGGATCCGCCGACGCCGACGCAGTCGATGACGCCGATGGGCTGGAGCTGCCGGTGTCCGCCCCCGCGGTCTTGTCCTCCCCCTTGCCGGAGCTGTCGTCGCCTGCGCACGCGAACAGCGTCAAGGCCGCAACGGCGGTCAGTGTGAGCGCTGCGAGGCGGGTGAAGTGGCGGTTCACGGTCAGCTCCTGGGGGGCGAGGCTTCTTCGGCGACACTGACGCTATCCAGAGGGGCGGCCCGCATGCGCCGTGTCCGCGGCACGAGCAACCGTGCCACGCGTGGTTCCCCGAAGGCGTGTCGATTCTGTTCCCCGGCCGGATACGTTCGGCAGGAAGATTGGACCGACGGGTCGGGGTGAGGGGATCGCTATGGGGTGGGGGCGGCGGAGGCGTCGGCGGGACGGGGTGGGTGTCTTGGTCGTGGAGGGGCGGGGCGGGGCGGCGGGGCTTCGCGTCCCGTTGGAGATCGCTGCTTCGTATCGTGCGCGTTCCAGGGGGCTCTTGGGGCGTGACTCCGTCGAGGGGGCGATGCTGCTGACGCCCGCCAACAGCGTGCACACCTTTCGGATGCGGATGCCCATCGACGTGGCCTACCTGGATCGGAGGCTCACGGTCGTCGCCGTGCGCACCATGCGGCCGGGTCGGCTGGGGCTGCCCCGGCTGCGGGCGCGGCACGTGCTGGAGGCCGAGGCGGGGGCGATGGGTGAGTGGGGGGTGCGGGTGGGGGCGCGGGTGGAGATCGAGGAGGAGGAGGAGGAGGAGGTGCCGGACGGTGGGGCCGGTCGCCGGTGACGTCCGCCGCGACGCTGTGAGCGGGCGGGTGCCTCAGGGCGAGACGATGCGCAGGAGGGCCGTGCCGTTCGTGGCCGTCGTCGCCTGGATCACCACCGCGTCGGGCTGCGGGCTCGGGCGGGTGGCGTCGAGGGGGCCGCAGGAATTGCCGCTGCCGGTCTCGCGCAGGTAGGTGAGGCAGCCCTGGCCCGGGCCGCTCGCGCTGCCCTGGGACCGGTTGTGGCCCGACTTCACCTCGTACTCGATCTCGTCCGGGCCTACCGCCGTCACCGACAACGTTGCCCGGCTGCCGTCAGCCGGTCCCTGGAAGGGGATGGTCACCGGCTCGGTCACCGTGATCTCGCAGTCGCCGTCGGCGCAGGCGTTGATGTCGCTGCCGTCCGCTGCCGACGGGGCGGGGGGCTCGGGGGCGGGGCGGGACGTCGTGGGGCGGTTCCGGGGAGCGGGCTTCCCGTCGGACTCCGGCGCGTTGCTGCACGCCGCCGTCGCGACGGCCGTCAGCACCGCTAGGGCTGTCAGCGCCGTGCGGGCGGGGCTCGGGCCTGGGCGCGTGCGTGTGCCCGTGCGTGTGCGCGTGTGTCTGCTCATGGTGCGTCAGGGCTCCGTGCGGGGGAAGGAGACCTCGACCCTGCGGTTCTTCTTGCGGCCGGCCTCCGTCGCGTTGTCCGCGATGGGGTACTGCTCGCCGTAGCCGCGGACCTCGTAGGTGATGCCGGCGTCGTTGAGGGACTGGGACAGCACGTCGTGCACGGCGTTGGCGCGCCGCTTGGAGAGTACGTCGCCGTGGGCGGAGGAGCCGAGGTCGTCGGTGAAGCCGAAGACGCGGACGCGGGTGGCGTTCTGGGTCCTGATCTCGTCGGCGATGCCCCTGATGCGGGACTTCGCCTCGGCGCCCAGTTTCGCGCTGTCTTTGCCGAACAGCACCTCGGCCTGGAGCGCGAGCGTCACGCTGGTGTTGGTGTCCTCGCGGCGTTCGTCGCCGCTCTGCTCTTCCACGACCGACTTGATGTCCAGGACCTTGGCCTGGGCGAGCGTGGCGCCGTCCGGGAGCTTGAGGTCGGGGTCGTTGGGGTCGACCTCCACGGGGGCGGAGGCGGAGGGTTCGGTGCCCGGGGGGTCGTTGGGGTCGTCTTCGGCGTGGGCCGTGGTGGTGCCGTAGAGGGTTGTGGCGAGCACGAGGGTGACGGCGGCCAGCAGACGGGGTTTCGGGGTCATGTTGCCCTCACCCGGAGATCGAGATGGTCGCGCTGGTGAAGGTCGGTAGTTGAAAGTTGACCTTTGTGGTGTCCTCAGGAGGTGACGGGAACTGCATGAAGACAGGAACAGATGCACCCGGTTTGATCCTGGGCAAATTGGTGGTGGTTAGGGGGCGACCGTCCGTGTCACGCAGCACGTAGTAGCGCTTCTTCTTCGCGGCATCAACGAGGGTTGCTCCGCCCAAGGAGGAACCATGCCGGATAATTTCTGTCTCGTCGCCCGCTGTACGTACGGATACCCGCACCGGTTCGTCGCCGTCATTCTTCAGCTCACCATTGACGGTGACGAATCCTCCGGCGTCTCTCGTGGCAGATGTGATCTTGAGCATGAGCCCTTCCTCGCCCTTGACCTCTGCCATTGCTTCCTCCGAACCCTCTTGAGTGCTCGGATCAGAGCCAGTGTCATTAGTTGCGGATGTCGAGGTTTCCGCCTTTCCCTCTCCCTCCCCGTCCCCGCTGCAACCGACCGCACTCAAGGCGAGGCCAGCAGCGACACCCACTGCAACCATCCCCTTGCGAGCCCTGGTGGTGAACCGAATGATCATGCCCCCTGCTTTCCTCGTCCTCATTGCTCGGTTGTCAGTCGACCAGATGGACATCGAACAGTTCATCGGCCGTCGGCAGATCAACCGGTTCCTCCGGATCGATCACCCAATGCTCGGCCCCGCACGCTAGTTCCGTCAGATCACCATCCTTCGACTCATCGGTGGGCGGGACGAAAGTGCACCGGGATTCGATCTCTGCAGTTGCGGAAGCTTGTGATCGCTTGTTCTCTGTGCCAGGCACGATGGAGTCCCCTACCGGCCTGATCGCCTCCACTTTCACCGTAAAGCCGAGCAACCCTTCCGGGGTGCAGCTCAGCACACGGGCGGCATTACGGGAGGCGAATTGCTCGGCACGCCAGCACGAGGGCCCGAGCCCCGCTACGTCGCCTTCGAAGATGCGTTCCCACTTCGTCGGATCGAGCACGTCATTGATCCACATATCCGCCAGTTGGTCGCGCGCGTCCTGCGCTGCCGCAAGAGCGGCAGCATCAGCGGCTGTCTGAGCCCCGTTCCGATTTGCCGAGGCCTGGCCGACTGCGAAGTAGGCGAGCGCAAGAAAGAGCAGACCTCCCACCACTGTGATGTAGATGGGAAAGGCCTGCCCTGCGTCGCCGCGCCCAAGGCGGCACATCAACCGTTGATGACCTCGTCGACCTTGTCCACGATGGCGTCGTAAATCGTCTGCCCGATGTCCGTCCCCGTGATCGCCAGCACGATCGCCACCACCACCGCGATGATGCCCAGGTACTCCACGGCCGTCTGGCCCTTGTCGTCGCGGTGGGCGGTGTGGGTGTGCAGGTGGGCGGCGGCGGTGTGAAGCCAGTTGGTCATGGTGTTCCCCTCCAGGGTGGGCGAAGCCGCGTTCCTCGTGCGGAACGTGCGGGTGGGCGGTGGGGATCGGGCGGCGGCTGGTCGTGCCGGATGTCGCGGCGTTCGTGATCTCCACCTCCCCAGCGCTCGGTCGGGACCTCGGCCCGGCGGGAATACCAGGCCTCGACTGTCCCACAGTTGGTTGCAAGTGCGAAAGGATTCGCGCGAAAGTAGCCCTACTGGGCGTTACTCCCGTGCCAGTTGACGTGGACGGTGCGTGTGCAGTCGCACTTTGGTTGCGTACGTGTTCCTCCCCTCCTGGACGCTGGACCGTCATGGCGCCGCTCCTCCTCCCCTACTCGCCCGTGATGGTGCCGAAGTCCGTCCCCGAGCCCAGGATCAGGCCCGCGCCGAGGAGGATCATCGTGGCCGGGACCATGAAGGTCGTGATCATGAGCGTGGCCTTGGGGACGGCGCGCGCGGCCTTGCGGCGGGCGTTCTGGGCGTCGGTGCGGCGCATGTCCTTGGCGAGGGAGACCAGGGTGTCGACGATCGGGGCGCCCAGTTCCTCGCCCTGCTGGAGTGCCGTCACGAACATCGCCACCTGCTCGGAGTCGTTGCGTCGGCGCAGCTCGGTGAAGGCTTCTCGGCGGCTCATGCCGAGGTCCATCTGGCGCAGTGTGATGCGCAGTTCGTCGGCCCAGGGGCCCTCGTAGCGCGTCGACACCCGGTCCAGCGCCTGGCGGAAACCCAGGCCCGCGCTGACGACGACCGCCAGGACGTCCAGGAAGTCGGGGAGCGTGCGCTCGATGACGTCCCGGCGGATGCGGATCGCCGACCAGATGCCCACCTCCGTCCAGAACGCGCCGAAGGCCAGCAGGAGGAGGGCCACCAGGTACTGGCCCCGGAGGACGAAGACCAGGAAACCGAGGGCGCCCAGGAAGCCGTAGACCGCGCGGCGGGCGGCGTAGCGGTCGATGGTGAGGCCGCCGGGGTTGCCGGCCAGGTCGATCCGGCGGCGGTAGCGGGCGACCAGGGCCGGGCCCATGAGGCGCAGTACGGCGGGGGCGTAGCGCATGCCCATGCGGTCGATGAGGGAGTGTGCCGCGCCGGTGCGGGTGGCGCCGACCTCCAGGGCGAGGGCGAGGTCGTCGGGGAGCTTGGCGTCCGCCCGGTACATGCGGATGCCGGCGAAGACGCCCCAGACGCCCAGGCCCATGAGGAGGGCCAGGAGCAGGCCGGGGAGCGGGATTCCCATGTCGTCGCTCACCTCCTCTCAGACGTCGATGCGGGACAGGCGGCGGATGAGGACGAAGCCGACGGCGTACAGCGCGAAGGCGGTGATCACCGCTGCCTGGCCGGCCGAGGAGCCCGTCATGCGTTCCAGGGCGCCGTCCTTGACCCCGTTCATGAGGAGCAACGAGCCGATGCCCAGGACGGGGACGGCGTACGACGTCATCGTGACCTGGGAGAGCTGGGTGCGGACCTCGCGCCGGGTCTCCTTGCGTTCCTCCAGGGTCTCCGTCAGGTTGCGCAGCGCGCTGACCACCTGGCCGCCCGCGCGGTTGGACAGGACGAGGGTGGTGACCAGGACCACCAGCTCGCGGGAGGGGAGGCGGCCGGCGAGTTCGCCGAGGGCGTCGTCCATGGTGGCGCCGATGGCGAGTTGGTCGGCCACCTTGGCCAGTTCCTCGCCGGCCGGGGCCTCCAGCTCCTCCGCCGCCATGCCGATGGCGGTGCGCAGGGCGAGGCCCGCCTGGGTGGCGTTGGCGAGGATGCGGGCGAGTTCGGGGAGCTGGTTGATGAACTTCTCGATGCGTTTCTGACGTTGCCAGTTGAGGAACTGGAGGGCGACGCCGATGCCCAGCAGCCCGGCCAGCGGGCCGAAGAAGGGGGCCAGGGCGGCCTGGCCGATCAGCCACAGGCCGGCGACCGTCGCCACCATGTAGGCGAAGAACTCGCCGGGGGTCACGTCCAGGCCGGTCGCCGACAGGCGCCGCTCCAGGTTCCTGCCGAGCCCGGTGCGGCGCAGCCTGCGGTCCAGGGCGGGGAAACGGCGCCGGCGTCCGCTCGCACGCCTCTGCCCGGCCGCGGTGAGGCGGTCGACCAGGGCCGCCCGCTGCGCCTTCCCGGCAGCGTACGAGTGCAGGCCGACGACCGCCAGGACGCAGGTCAGCAGCGTGACGCCGGTGGTGAGCGTGACGAGCGTGTCGAGTTCCGGTTCCATCGGGCGGTCCTACCTGGCTTCTCGGGTGGTGAGCTGGTCCGGGGTGTGGGCCACGCCGAAGGCCTGCGGGACGGGCTGGCCCGCCAGGTAGAGGCGCTCGGCGGTGCGGCGCGGGAGGGCGTGGTACTCGTACACGCCGGCGACGCGGCCGTCGGCGGTCATCGGGCGGGCGTTGAAACGGGCGACCGTGGCCAGCCGGTACGGCTCGCCGCCGTGGCTGGCGAGCATGGCGATCTCGGTGATGCGGCGGGCGCCGTCGGCGAAGCGGGTGAGCTGGATGATGACGTCGACGGAGCTGTTGATCTGGTCGTGCAGGGCGACGAAGGGGATCTCCACGTCCGACATCGAGGCCAGGGTCTGCAAACGCATCAGGGCGTCCTCGGCGCTGTTGGCGTGCACGGTGGCCAGCGAGCCGTCGTGGCCCGTGGACATGGCCTGGAGCATGTCCAGGGACTCGCCGCCGCGCACCTCGCCGACGACGATGCGGTCGGGGCGCATGCGCAGCGAGTTGCGGACCAGGTCGCGGATGGTGACGCGGCCCTGGCCCTCGACGTTCGGCGGGCGGGACTCCAGGCGGATGACGTGCGCCTGCTGGAGCTGGAGTTCGGCCGAGTCCTCGATGGTGATGATGCGGTCCGACTCCGGGATGAGACCGGAGAGGGCGTTGAGGAGGGTCGTCTTCCCGGTGCCGGTCGCGCCCGAGACGATGATGTTGAAGCGGGCCTGCACCAGGCCGGCCAGCAGGTAGAGCATGTTCTCGTCGAGCGAGCCGAGGCCGATCAGCTCCTGGAGGGTGAAGGAGCGCGGGAAGCGGCGGATGGTGAGCGTCGCTCCGGTGAGGGAGAGCGGCGGGATGATGACGTTGACGCGCTCGCCGGAGGGGAGGCGGGCGTCGACCATCGGGTTCGATTCGTCCACGCGGCGGTTGACCGTCGAGACGATGCGCTCGATGGTCTGCATCAGCTGGTCGTGGGAGGCGAAGCGGAGCGGCAGCTGCTCGACGCGGCCGGCCCGCTCCACGAAGATCGCCTCGGGACCGTTGACCATGATCTCCGTGATCGAGGCGTCTTCGAGGAGCGGCTCCAGGATGCCGAGGCCCAGGGCCTCGTCGACGACCCGGCGGATCAGCTGGGCGCGTTCCACCGTCGACAGGACGGGGCCCTCCCGGCTGATGATGTGCCCGAGGACCCGCTCCAGGCGGGCCCGGCGCTCGGCCGCCGCCAGGGAACTCATCTCGGCGAGGTCGATCTCCTCCAGGAGCTTGGCCCGGTAGGAGGCGACCAGGTGGCCGTCCTCGCCCCGGCTGCCGTGCTCCTCGGGGGAGTGGATGCGTGCGCGCAGGCTCATGCGTCCTCGGGCTCCTCGGTCAGTGGTCCAGCGGCATGGTGGCCGTCCGGGTGGCGTCCCCGAAGTCCCAGCCGGGGACGATGGTGGGGATGTGGACGCTGGCGGTGACCGTCACCTCGTCGGCGCCTTCCGACGGCGGGCAGTCGGTGCCGTCCGCCAGCCAGCTGCTGACGGCCGCCGCGCAGGCTCCCGCCGCGCTCTCCCCCAGCGAGGCGCTGCGCGCGCCCGCGCGGGCCGCGGTGCCGGCCTGCTGGGCGGTGTAGGCGATCAGGCCGAGCTGGACGACGGCCATGCCGACCAGGACCAGGATCGGGAGGAAGCCGAGGTACTCGATGGCCACCTGGCCGCGGTCCCTGGCGCGGCCTCCCGTGCGCGCGTGCGGCATCTCAGTCGTCCTCCTCTTCCACGGCCCCGGCGTGTCCGTGCACGGTGAAGGGGACGCTGAGGGTGCCCGGGAAGAGGACGGGGACCTCGATGCGCACGTCGGCGGTGACGTAGCCGCCCGCGCCGCCGCAGTGCACCTCGGCGCCTCCCTCCCAGGAGCCCGGCAGTTTGTCCAGGCCCGCCTGACGGCACGCGCCGTCCCGCGCCCCGCGCTCGGCCGCCGTCGCCGCCCGTACCGCCTCGTCGGCAGCATTCCCCGCGAGGGTGTACGTGTATCCCACGAGCACGAGCTGCCACAGCACGACCAGCGTCGCGACGATCACCGGGGTCATGCCCAGGAACTCGATGGTGACCTGGCCGCTCTCCCCGTCCCGGACCTGTCGCCGGGCGCGTGACCCGCTCACCCCGCGCTCTCCTTCCGGCGTCGGAAGCCGGCCGCGCCCCGGTCCGGCCGCAGGCGCCCGTGGCCCTTGCGGCCCCCCTCCGGCACGCCGGCCAGGCCCAGTTCGCCCGCGAGGGCCCACAGGGCCTGCTTCACGGTGCTCCTGCCGTCCAGTTCGTGCACCCGGCCGGCGTCCACCGCGCCCTGGAGTTCCTTGAAGTTCGCGGGGACGGTGGTCGCGGCGAGCGCCGTGCCGGTGATCTTCTGGATCAGCGGGGGCTGGATCTCGGTCCCCCGCGTGTGCCGGTTGACGACGACGGTCGTCTCCTCCGCCTTGCGGATCTGCAGCCGGTCCCACATCCGCACCGCCCGCTTGGCGCCCCGTACGGCGACCACGTCGGGGGTGGTGATCAGCAGCGCCGTGTCGGCCGTCTCCACGGCGGCCGCGCCGGCCCCGCCGAGCTGGGCGCCGCAGTCGACGACGACGACCTCGTAGCGGGAACGCAGGGCACCGACGATCTGGCGGGCGGCGCGGTCGGTGACCTCCTCGCCGCGTTCGCCCTCGCCGGGGGCGAGCAGCAGGGCGAGGCCGCTGTCGTGGCGGAAGACGGCGTCGGCCAGTACGCGCGGGGACAGATCGGTGATGGCGGCCAGGTCGGCCACGGAGCGGCGGAACTGGACGTCCAGGTAGGAGGCGACGTCGCCGGTCTGGAGGTCCATGTCGAGCAGGGCGGTGGAGCGGCCGGACGCCTGGGCGGCCAGGGCCAGTTGGATGGCGGTGAGGGTGGTGCCCACGCCGCCCTTGGCGCCGCTGACGGTGACGACGGTGCCGCCGGTCCCGGTGAACACGTCGACGGCGCTGCCGAGGTGCCGGCGCACGCCCACCGACCATTGGGCCACGGCCTGGACGCGGCTGGCGAGTTCCTCGTAGCCGAGCGGGAGGGCGACCAGGCCGCGGGCGCCGTGGTCCATGGCGGCCTGGAAGAGGCCCGGGCCGGGGTCGGACGTGACGAGGATGACGCCGGCGGCCGGGAAGCGCAGGGCGACGTCGCGGATGAGTTCCAGGGCCGGGACCGGGCCGATGCGCTCGTGGACGATCACGACTTCGGGCAGCTCGTCCACCGACTCGGCCGCGAGGCGGGCGAGGGTGTCGACGAGCTGGGTGGAGTCGGCGACCGGGGTGACCGGTTCGGCGTCCGGGAGCTGGCTGAGCAGGGTCGTGAGGGACCGTACGGCGTCCGGGTCGCCGACTGCCGGGAGGATCCTCGTGGCCATGCGGCTCTCACTTGTCCTTCGCGAGTTCGTACGTCCGGTCCTTGTCGGGGACCGTGGTGTCGCCGCCGGGGGCCACGAGCGCGAGGCGGACGCGCCGGGCGAACGACTCGGCGTAGGTGATGCGCTGGGCGTCGATGGTGGACAGGGCGAAGGTGATGGGGACGGCGTCGGTGGGTTCGCGGTCGCGGCTGTCCTCGTCGGGCTCCAGCGAGGTGAGTTCGCCGACGTCGATGACCCTGGCGTTGGTCACGATGATCTTGGACTGGTCGGGGTCGCCCTCGCGCGGCCCCTCGAAGGTGGCGTACACGTTGACGGTGGCGCCCGGGGTGATCTTGCCCGCGACACCGGTCGCCGCGTCGATCATGATGGCGACCTCCTGCTGCCCGGGCCGCAGGGCGGGGGTGTCGACGATCATGTCGGTCTGGAGCAGCGATCCCGCTTTCAGCCGGGTCACGGCTATCTTGCCGCGGACCTGGGACAGGTCGGTGACGGCGTTCTCGGACAGCCAGCGCTCGGGCATCTCGATCTTCTCGAACTGCGTCGCGCCGAGTTCCGTGTACGGCTCGATGTCGGCCTTGAGCCGGTACGCGGCGACCTCGGGGCCGACCTTGGACTTCACGTCGTCGATGACGGACAGCACACCGGCGAACGCGCCGAGGGCGCAGAGGACCGACAGGATCAGCAGGATGACGCCGCGGCGCTGACGGGAGTTCATGGGCCGTGCAACCTCATTGGGGGTGGCGGGTGTCCGGGCGGGGGGCGTGCAGCGGGACCGGCGGCCGGGGCCGGCGGACGGGGCGGTACCGACCTACCCAGTCAGGGCCCGTCTCTCACGGCGGTGGCCGAGAGCGGGGTCGCGGCGGTGCCCCAGGGCGCGGTCGCCGCCGCCGCGGCTGCCGTCGTCGTACGCCGGCGGGGTCGCGGAGCAGAACACGCACCGGTCGCCGATGACGTCGATGCCGCACCAGTGGCAGGCGCTCTGCCGTACGGACGTGACCAGTTGGTAGAGGACCGAGAGGTCGGGGAGGTACGCGCAGAACTCGGTCAGCCGGCCCGTCCCCCACCAGTGCGCGGACTCCGCGGGCAGTACCGCCTCGCGCAGTCCCTGCACCCGCCAGGACGGGGCGAGGGTGCCGGTGACCCAGTCGGACGGGAGCTGCCCCTTGGCGACCAGCAGCCAGGTGCCGAACTCGGGCCCGTGCAGCGCGCCTTCGGAGCCGACCTTCACCAGCTGCGGCGCGGGGTGGGCCACGACGCCGAACTGGCTGCCGGGCACCCAGGACCTGGCGTGCGCCTTCAGGGTCACGGGAACGTGGTCGAGGCGGGCGACGGAGCCGAGCAGGGCGCCGGCGTGGAGGTAGTGGGTAAGCAGGCGGCCCGCGGAGGCGAGGACGCCGGGGCTGAGGTCGCAGGAGGCGAGCTGGCGCAACTGGCGGGCCAGCACGGCGATGCCGAGCGGCGGCAGGGGTGGCCGGAACAGGGCGATGCGGTCGGTCTCCAGGAGGGCGCGGACGGTGTGCAGCCGCCGTTCCACGCTTGCAGGGACCGCCCGGGAGCACACCACGATCAGGTGTCCGTGCTGGTCGACCAGCGTCTGGAGCTCGGCCAGCACCTGCTCCAGCGGGCGCCGGTCGACGTCCTGGAGCACGGCTGCGGGCAGCGTCCGTTCGTCCTGCGGCGGCAGTGCCATGTCGGCACTGGTCACGGCAATGGCAGTTGGCACGCGCGGCTCCCCGTCTCCCATGCCCGCCGGTCCGCCGGAGTTACTCCGGCACACCCGGATGACTTCACTGCGTGACTACCTGAGCACTGTATCCACGCGTCTGTGACCGGAGAACAGCGTTTCGGCAGCTGTGGAACAACTCGTGATGTACAAGGTGCGCCAAAACGGGGCAGGTTGAGCATTTTCGAGGACGAGCCGACCGTCGTGAACCGTCCGCGCACTTGGTCCGTACCTACCTCTTGACACTCTCAATTGGTCTGGACCACCTTGTACGTCAGCGGTGGCCACCGTCCCCATCCCCGCCCCACTCCCCCCGGAGGCAGCAGTGGACCCCGTACGCAGACGGCGCGGAAGACGTCTCGGCTCCTTGACGGGCGCCGTCACCGCCGCCCTGGCGCTCGCCGTGACCGCGGTCGGCCCGGCGGCGGCCGCCGACGTCAACAACGCCAAGAACGCCGGCTTCGAGTCCGGTCTGAGCAACTGGACCTGTTCGGCGAACAGCGGCACCACCGTCGCCTCCCCGGCGCACGCGGGCTCCGCCGCGCTGAAGGCCACCCCGGCGGGGCAGGACAACGCGCGCTGTTCGCAGAGCGTCGCGGTGAAGCCCAACTCGACGTACACGCTGAGCGCGTGGGTGCAGGGCGGCTACTCGTACCTGGGCGTGACGGGCACCGGTACGACCGACGTGTCGACCTGGACGCCGGACTCCGCCTCCTGGAAGCAGCTCAAAACGACCTTCAGCACCGGCTCCTCGACGACCGCCGTGACGGTGTACACGCACGGCTGGTACGGGCAGTCGGCGTACTACGTCGACGACCTCTCCGTCTTCGGCCCGGACGGGGGCGGCGGCGACGGCGGGAACCCCGACCCGACGGTCCCGTCGGCCCCGGCCGGCCTGAGCGTCTCCGGCACCACGCCGAGTTCGGCCTCGCTCGCCTGGAACACCGTGTCGGGCGCCACCGGCTACAACGTCTACCGCGACGGCACGAAGGTGACCGCGGTGACCGGCACGTCGGCGACGGTGACCGGCCTCGCGGCGTCGACGTCGTACTCCTTCCAGGTCACGGCGGTGAACGCGGCCGGTGAGTCGGCGAAGTCGGCGGCGGTCACGGCCCGCACCACGGCGCCGGACGACGGCGGCGACGGCGGCGACCTGCCCAAGCACGCGGTGACCGGCTACTGGCAGAACTTCAACAACGGGGCGACGGTCCAGAAGATCTCCGACGTGCCGTCCGCGTACGACATCATCGCGGTGGCCTTCGCCGACGCGACCACCACGCCGGGCGCCGTCACCTTCAACCTGGACTCGGCCGGGCTCGGCGGCTACACGGTCGACCAGTTCAAGGCCGACGTACGGGCCAAGCAGGCGGCGGGCAAGAAGGTCATCGTCTCGGTGGGCGGCGAGAAGGGCACCGTCTCGGTGAACAGCTCCGCCTCCGCGACGAACTTCGCCAACTCCGTCTACTCCCTCATGCAGCAGTACGGCTTCGACGGCGTCGACATCGACCTGGAGAACGGTCTCAACCCGACCTACATGACCCAGGCCCTGCGCGCCCTGTCGGCGAAGGCCGGCCCGGACATGATCCTGACGATGGCACCGCAGACCATCGACATGCAGTCGACGCAGGGCGGCTACTTCCAGACCGCGCTGAACGTGAAGGACATCCTCACGGTCGTCAACATGCAGTACTACAACAGCGGCTCGATGCTGGGCTGCGACGGCAAGGTCTACTCGCAGGGCACGGTCGACTTCCTCACCGCCCTGGCCTGCATCCAGCTGGAGGGCGGCCTCGCCCCGTCCCAGGTCGGCCTGGGCCTCCCGGCCTCCACCCGCGCGGCGGGCGGCGGCTACGTCTCCCCGTCGGTGGTCAACGCCGCCCTGGACTGCCTCACCAAGGCGACCAACTGCGGCTCCTTCAAGCCGTCGAAGACGTACCCCGCCCTGCGCGGCGCGATGACCTGGTCCACCAACTGGGACGCGACGGCGGGCAACGGCTGGTCGAGCGCGGTGGGAGCCCACGTGCACGCGCTGCCGTAACTCCGGCCCGTCCGGACCGTTCTGACCACCCGGCCCCTGCCCGCCGAAACGCGGGCGGGGGTCTCCTCGTCCCCCAGCAGGGGCCCGACGCCGCGTCTCGGCGGCCGGGGTCAGTGCCGGGTGACCTCGAGCCAGCGGGACAGAGCAGCGCGTGTCCGCGCCGGGGTCAATCCGCTCGCCGTCAGTTGTGCACCGAGTTCCCTGAACGCGGGGACTTCGTGGGGGTTCTCCAGACAGACGATGTCCGTCCACTCCTGCCCCTGCGACCCTCTGACCACGAGGGTGCCGTCCAGGGAAAGCATGACGAACTCGGGATGACCGTGACCGCGCCCCGTCACCATGGCAGCCGCCCCGGCCCCGCCGAAGTCCCACTCGGACCGCAATCTCACCCGCGCCCACCACGACTCGCCGGAAGCTTCCGTTCCCTCGGCCACGGCCAGGAGGAACTGAGGGTCGTCCACAGCGAACAGCCCCTGCTGCGCACACAGCATGTACCACTCGTGATTCAGCCGCTCACCAAAATCCGGGGCTTCGTTCTCCACACTCACAGCCCACTCATGCCCCTCCGCGGCTGTGGAGTTGGCGAAGGCGGCGAGACGTGGTGGAACCAGCGGGGCCGCTCGGTCCACCATGCCCAGGTACTCCAGCCCGGCTTTGGCCAATCGACCCTTCAAGTCGTCATCCTGAGCGCACCGAGAGCCCCGAGGATGGAAGGGTCGTGTGATGCGGACTCGAACTCCTGCAGCGGCTTCGCGGTTCGTCATCCGGGCCCTCCCCTGTGATTCACCCTGCGCACACTTCAACCCAACGACCGTAGGGCACTCCCGCCCCCGACGGGCGGGACGGACGCCCTGCGGCGCACAGTCGGTGTCTGGGCGGGGAAGGCCGACCCCCTGTTTCGGATGCGTATGAAACATTTCCCGGGGTCCACCGCATCAGTGAGGTGAAGGCGGTACATGACGGTGGGGACTTCGGGGGAGCGCGTACATGAGGCAGGGACGGGCCGACGAGTACGCCGAGTTCGCGGTGGCGCGGGCCGGGCATCTGTACCGGTCCGCGTGTCTGCTCACCGCTGGGGACACGCATCTGGCCGAGGATCTCGTGCAGGAGACCTTCGGGCGGCTGTACGTGCGGTGGGGGCGGGTGTCGCGGGCGGAGAACCCCGCCGCCTACGCGCAGACCGTGCTCACCCGTGCCTTCCTCGCCCATCAGCGGCGGCGCAGCAGCGGGGAGCGGGCGACCGACGTGTTCCCCGATCTGCCCGGCGCCGGTGACGGGGACGCGTCCCTGCGGCTGACGCTGCTGGACGCGCTCGCGCGGCTGCCTGCCAAGGACCGGGCCGTCGTCGTCCTGCGGTACTGGGACGACCGCTCGGTCGAGCAGGCCGCCGACGTGCTCGGCGTCAGCTCGGCGGCCGTGCGGACCCGGTGCTCGCGGGCGCTCGGGCGGCTGCGGGAAATGCTGGGTGAGGACCTCTCGGAGTACGCCAGATCCTAGACGGCCGCCTCCCGGCCGCCGCCTGTCCCGCCGCGTTCAGCGGCTCAGTTCGACTCACGTGTGGAAAGGGTGGTTCGCCATGCCCGGAACCGATCGTCCAGACCCCTTCGAGGACCGTCTGTCCGCCGCCCTGCGCGAGGCCGGTGACGACTTCCCGGCCGATCGGGAGGCCCTCGTCACCGCCGGACGGCTCCGGGGGCGGCGGGCCCTGCTGCGGCGCAGGACGGCCGTGGTGGGCGGGGTGGCCGGGGTGGCGCTGGCCGGGGTCGGCGGGGTGTTCGTCCTGCCGGCGGACGACCCGGGCGCCGGCCGGTCCACCGCCGCCTCCGCCGGAGCCGCGAGCGGCAGCGCGACCGCCGCGGCCTCCGCCTTCACCGGGGACGACCTGCTGCGAGAGCTCAAGGGCCTGCTTCCCGGAGGGACGTACGGCGAGGAGTGGGCGCGCGGCACGGATGACCGACTGGGCCCGGCCGCGCACCTCGTGTACGACGACGGGGCCGGGCCCGCCGCCGTCGGCCTGGGCTTCGGGCGGGTGGAGCCGGGGAGCGTCCAGGCGCGGGAAGTGACGACGTGTCCCGACCACGAGGTCACGCAGTTCGACGACTGCACCTCCGACCGGCTTCCCGACGGCTCGCTGCTCAAGCTGTACCAGGGCTACGAGTATCCGGACCGGCGCGTGGACACCAAGCTCTGGACCGCCGACCTGGTCACCGCCGAGGGACAGCACGTCAGCGTCTCCGAGTGGAACTCCCCCGCCGAGAAGGACGCCCCGGTCAGCCGTGCCGAGCCTCCCCTGTCCACGGAGCGGCTGCGGCAGCTCGTCACCGCCGGGGTGTGGCGCGAGGTGGTCGACGCCGTCCCCGAGAGCCCGAAGCCGCCGCGGTCGGCCGCGCCCCGCACCGAGCGGCCCGAGGTCGCCGGGAAGTCGGTCGGCGACACGCTCGCCGCGCTGCTCCCCGAGGACCTGGACGTCGTCGCGCGCGGCGGGCAGGAGTCGGAGTACGCGTACGTCGTCGTGGACGACGGGCGGGGCCGCAGTCTGGTCCAGATCAACGTGCAGTACGGCATGGCGGACGTCGCTGGGCAGTTGTACGCCGACGGCGAGACCCTGCCCGACGGCACGCGCGTCGCGACCCGGCAGGGGCCCGGCGAGAAGGCCGGTTCCGGTGTGGTCATGTGGACCGTGGACACGCTGCGTCCCGGACCGGAGGGCTTCCGCGTGGTGATCAGCGCCTTCAACACCGCAGACCAGAACGCGGACGCCACCCGCGACGCGCCCGCTCCGACCATGGAGCAGTTGCGGAAGATCGCGCTCAGCGAGGAGTGGGACGCGTTGCGGTAGGCGGTGCGGGCGAAGTCTGCACGATCGACCACCGACTCTGCCCGCGCGCACCTGGCTCGGCACACGGTGGGCAGGTATCCAGGAAAGTCCTCACCTGAACACCACCGCACAGCCAAGGAAGAGGTAACTCCGTTGCGCGATCAAGCCGTCGACAAGGCCACCGCAGGCGGCGCCGGTCGGCAGTCGCATCGTCAGCGCTCGACACGCGACAAGGCCGCGAGCCGTGGGCTGCCCGAGGCTCAGACCTCGATGGGCAACGCCGGAGTCGTCCAGATGCTTCGCATGGCCGGGCACCCCTGGGCTCAGGGACGGCACCAGCACGGCCCCGGCTGCGGACATCGGACCCCGGCAGCGTCGGGCGGCCCCGGTACGTCCACGGTGCAGCGGCAGATCAGTGTGCGGGACCCGCAGTCGGCGACCCCACAGAACATGAACAGCGCCCGGCAGGTGCAGGATTTCCTCAACGGGCACGGGGTGTCGGTGCGCTCCGTGTACGCGACGCGCTACCGGGTGAGTGAGGCGCGCGCGGCAGCCGTGCACTATCGGCTCGACGAGACGATCGGCGCAATGCTGCAGGACAGTGACGCTCGGGTCTACGACGACAACGAGAGCGGCGCGAAGAGGCTGGCCGCCGACATCTGCGAGCGGATCGGCGCACCCACGGCGGACACGACCGGCGCCCCCATGGGCCAGGGGGCGCTGCTCAACCCGGCCTCCCCCTTCTCGCGCAGGCCCACCGGCATGGGTCATTCCGGCGGCGCGGCCGGCGCCGGGGCCGGCCGGAGGGGCATCATGGACACCGTGGCAGGCAGGGCCGCGGACGAGCTCGCCAACGTCACGCCTCGTACGTCGGCCGCGGAAGCGGCGATGCAGGGGGCGGCCGGGGCTGTCACCGGACGTGCCGACGTGCTCACCGGCAACGTGGCCAAGTGGGAGGACATCAGGGACGGCGTCCGCTGGGCCGCATACCTCGCGTCCGAGGCCGACGTCCAGAAGGCGGACGGCATCGTGCAGAAGATCGCGGCGCAGAGCCCGGAGGAAGGCGAGAGGCTCACCCAGAACTGGCACGAGATGAAGCGGGCCTTCGGCACGAATGCCGCCGCCAAAACAGCCGGTTCCATGGGCGTCGGTACGATACTGGGCCGACTCGCGGGCGCGTTCATTCCCGGCGGTCAGGTGGTCACCGCGGCCACCGGGATGGTTTCACTCGGCAACAACCTGGCCGAACTCAGCCAGCAGGTCAAGCGGTTCGAGCAGCAGCACCCCCAGGCCGTCCGGGCCGTCAGGGAACACCAGGCGCACTCCCTGGAGAAGCTCAGCGAGCGGTCGCGCGAAACGACGATGGACGTTCAGATGCAGTCGATGGGCTTCTGAGCCGACGACGGGACCGGGGTGGGGCCGGCCGGGGCGGTCAGAAGAACTCCGACCACGGCTGGTCCCAGATCTGCTTCACGCACAGGACCAGGAACAGCAGTCCGGCGACGGTGAGCATGGCGTTGCTGAGGCCGCCGTTGCGCCATTCGCGCGGGGTGCGGGAGGAGTTGAGGAGCCACATCAGGGTGAGGGCGAGGAAGGGCATGAAGGCGGCGCCCAGGACGCCGTAGATGATGATCAGGCGGAAGGGCTCGTCCTGGAAGAGCAGGACGATGGGCGGGAAGGTGAGCCAGAGCAGGTAGGCGCGGAAGGCCCAGGAGCGCTCGCGGCGGCCCGAGGCCAACTCGTCGCCCCGCGCTTCCCGTTCACCGCGCCGGCGGGCCAGGAAGTCGGCGAACATCAGGCTCACGCCGTGCCAGACGCCGATCAGCGAGGTGAACGAGGTGGCGAAGAAGCCGATCAGGAAGAGCTTTCCGGTGGCCGTGCCGTACTCCTGCTCCAGGATGTCGCCCAGCTGGATCAGGCCCTTGTCGCCGCTCGCGATCGCGACGTTCGCGGAGTGCAGCAGCTCGGCGCCGACGAAGAGCATCGCGACGACGAAGATGCCGGTCGTGGCGTAGGCGACCCGGTTGTCCAGGCGCATGACCTTCATCCAGCCGGTGTCGGTCCAGCCCTTGGCGTTGACCCAGTAGCCGTACGCGGCCAGCGTGATGGTGCCGCCCACGCCGCCGATCAGGCCCAGGGTGTTGAGGACCGAGTCCTTCTCGTCCGGGAGGACCGGGAGGAGTCCGGCGAGGGCGTCGCCCAGGTGGGGTGTGACGCGGATCGCCAGGTACACCGTCACCACGAACATGACGCCCACCAGGACGGTCATGACCTTCTCGAAGACGTCGTACTTGTTGAACCAGACGAAGACCAGGCCCACCAGTCCGCAGGCGATGCCCCACCATTCGAGGTCCATCACGTCCGGGAAGAGGGCCTGCAGCGGCAGGGCGCTGGACGACATCGCCGCGGCGCCGTAGACGAAGCCCCAGATCACGGCGTAGACCGCGAAGAACCAGGTGGTCCAGGGGCCGATGCTGGCCCAGCCGTCGAAGAGGGTGCGGCCGGTGGCCAGGTGCCAGCGGCCGCACGCCTCGGCGAGGGAGATCTTCACCAGGCAGCCGATGACCGCCGCCCACAGCAGGGTGTAGCCGAAGTTGCTGCCCGCGATGAGGGTGGCCACGAGGTCGCCGGCGCCCACACCGGTCGCGGCCACGACGATGCCGGGGCCGATGTAGCGCCAACTGGACTTGCGGGGAGCCGGGTCGGCACTGCCCGACAGGCCTGCGTCTTGGGTGTTGCCCGTGGTGTCCGCCATGGGGGTCAAGTAAGCCCATGGCCGCCCGGGGCGACAAGAGGGCGTGCACGGATCTTCACCCGAAACGCTTACTCGGTGCGGGTCTTGGTCTCCTCGGCTTCCTTCTCCGCCGGGTCCGCGGCCTCCGCCGGGTCCGCCGCGTGAGCCGTCTCCGCCGCGTCCGCCGCGTCCGCCGCGTCCGCCGTCTCTCCGGCCTCCGCTTCGGTGTCGGCCTCCGCCTCGCCGTCGTCGAAGTACGCGTCCAGGACCTCGTCGAGGGCCGCCTCCCACTCCGGGAAACGGCTGCGGGACGCGGCCTCGATCTCGATCGGGTACCAGCGGCTGTCCGGCGTGTGCACCGTCACCGTGAACCGCTTGCCGAAGCGGCCCGTCTCCGTCTCGACGGCCCCGACCTCGTCCCAGCGGAACTCGCAGCTCTGGTCGTCGAGGGAGAGACGTACGCCCTTGTGGTCGGCGACGATCCGGGCGCGGCGGTCGGCGGCCTCGAAGACCGGGCCGTCCACGGGGGCCTCGTCCTCCGGTTCCGCGGCACCCTCGGCCTCCACGGTGTCCACGGCGGGCGGTTCACCCGCGACCGCGGCCTTCGTGGCCTCCTCGGTCTCCGCCTCGGCGTCCTCGGCCGCCTCGGCGCGTCTCCCGTCCTGCGGCTCACCGGACACGGGTGCGGTGAGCCCGGGGATGAATGCCGGGTCGAATCCGGCGCCTTCCAGGGGCTGGCTCGTCGATCCTCTGCGCTGCTCCACAGCGGGCAGTATGGTCGACGATCCTGTGCCGGGCACAGCCAGCCCCAACTTCGTTATCAGACGCCTACACGAGCCGCCCGGGCGAGCACCCGCAGGAGCCGCCCGGGCGGTCCGCCTACACGAACAGGCTCACCACCGCGGCCACCACGAACCCGGCGAGCGACAGGACGCTCTCCAGGACCGTCCACGTCTTGAGCGTGTCCCGCTCGCTGATGCCGAAGTACTTGGAGACCATCCAGAAGCCGCCGTCGTTGACGTGCGAGGCGAAGATGGAACCCGCCGAGATGGCCATGATGACCAGGGCGACGAACGCCTGCGAGTGGTCGCCCTCGGCGAGCAGCGGCGCCACGATGCCCGCCGTCGTCACGATGGCCACCGTCGCCGAGCCCTGCGCGACCCGCAGCACCAGGGAGATCAGGTAGGCGAGGACGATCACCGGCAGGCCGACGTCGTTGAAGGTGTCGGAGAGGGCCTGGGCGACACCGCTGGCCTTGAGCACGGCGCCGAAGACACCGCCCGCGCCGACCACCAGCAGGATGTTGCCGACCGGCTTCAGCGAGGCCGTCGAGACGGTCTCCAGGGACTTGCGGGACCAGCCGCGCCGGATGCCCAGCAGGTAGTAGGCGAGGAGCAGGGCGATGGTCAGGGCGACGAACGGGTTGCCGAAGAACTCGATGACCGAGCGCAGGGTGGACGGGTCCAGGGCGATGGAGGAGAACGTCGCGGCGAGGATCAGGACCAGCGGGGTGCCGATGATGCCGAGGACCGTGCCGAGCGCGACGGGGCTCTCGGTCGGCGCGACGCCGGCCTTGCGCTGCTCCTCGATGACGGCCTGCTTGGCCTCGTCGGCGGCCTCGACCATGTCCTGCGGCACGGGCACGAAGATGCGGCGGCCGATCCAGGCGGAGAACACCCACGCGGCGAGGACCGCGGGGACGCCGCAGACGATGCCCATGAGGATGATCCAGCCGAGCTTCACGTGCAGCAGTCCCGCGGCGGCCACCGGGCCGGGGTGCGGCGGCAGGAAGGCGTGGGTCATGGAGAGGCCGGCCAGCAGCGGCAGGCAGTACAGCAGGATCGACTTGCCGGAGCGCTTGGCGGCGGCGTAGACGATGGGCGCGAGGACGAAGATGCCCACGTCGAAGAAGACGGGGATGCCGAAGATCAGGCCGGTCAGGCCCATGGCGAGCGGGGCGCGCTTCTCGCCGAACAGGCCGAGCAGGCGCGAGGCCAGCACCTGTGCGCCGCCGCTGACTTCGAGGATCGCGCCGAGCATGGTGCCCAGGCCGATGATGATGGCGACGTGTCCGAGGATGCCGCCCATGCCGGACTCGATGGTGGAGACGGCGTCGGACTTCTGGACGGTGCCGAAGAGTTCGGTGACCGAGAGGCCGGCGAGCAGGCCGACGGCTATGGAGACGGCGAGCAGCGCGACGAAGGGCTGCAGCCGGACCTTGATGATGAGGAAGAGCAGCAGCGCGATGCCGATCGCGGCGACGATCAGCAGGCCGGTGGTGCCGTCGATCAGGGTGAGCAGGCCGCCGGTGTGCGGTGGGGTCTCCGGAGCGGAGGCGGCGAGCTGGAGGGACATGAGGGACATACGGGGGTCCTCTGGGTAAACACATACTGCTTTCGGGCAGGGCGGGGCGCGGCGCGGCGCCCCCGGGGGGTGAGGGGCGCCGCGCCGTGCGACAGACAGGCAGACGGAACGGAGAAGGGACCGGGGAGGGGGTCAGCCCAGGACGGCCAGCGCGTCGATCTCGATGAGGAGGCCGGCGGGCAGACCGACGTAGACGGTCGTGCGGGCGGCGGGCGGCTGGGTGAGGCCCTGCTCCTCGAAGTACGCGTTGTAGATCTCGTTCATCTCGGCGAAGTGGTCCACGTCGGTGAGGTAGACGCGGAGCATCATCACGTCGTCCCAGGAGGCGCCGCCCTCCTCCAGGATCGCCTTGACGTTGGCGAGGGTCTGGAGGGTCTGCTCGCGCAGGGTGGGGCCGGCCGGGGTGGGGGCCTTGCCCTCCTCGTGGGGGAGGAAGCCGACCTGGCCGGCGACCTGGAGGATGTTGCCCTTCCTGACGCCGTGGCTGAACTTCGCCGGGGGGACGGTGTGGGTCGCGGGGGTGAGAGCGGTCTTCTCGGTCATGCGGTGACTTCCTTGACTGGGGTCCTGCCGGAGTACTCGCCGCTGATCGCGTCCGCCGTACGGCGCACCAGCGGGAGCAGGGTGAGGAGTTCGTCGGCGGTGACCACGACGTTCGGCGCGGAGACCGACATCGCGGCGACCACCCGGCCGTCGGCGCCCCGGATGGGCGCCGCGACGCAGTTGATGGACTCCTCGTGGCCACCGAGGTCGGTGGCCCAGCCCTGTTCGCGCACCTTGGCCAGCTCCTTGAGGAAGCCGTCGGCGTGGGGTGTGGAACGGGCCGTGTACATGGGGTAGTCGAGCTTCTCGACGGCGGCTCGGCGTTCGTTCTCGGGGAGGTCGGCGAGCAGGAGTTTCGCCACGGCCGCCACCGTGATGGCGACGGGCTTGCCGATCCGGGAGTACATGCGGACCGGGTAGCGGCTCTCCACCTTGTCGATGTAGAGGACCTCGTGGTCCTCGTGGACGGCGAGGTGGACGGTGTGCCCGCACTGCTCGTTGAGGCGGACGAGGTGGGGGTGGGCGATCTCGCGGACGTCCAGGTTCTCCATCGCCTCCTGGGCGAGCGCTATGAGGCGGGCCCCGAGGCGGTAGCGCTGGTCCTGCTGGCGGTAGACGAAGCCGTGTTCGTGGAGGGTGCGCAGCAGGCGCAGGGCGGTGGACTTGTGGACGCCGAGGCGGTCGGCGACCCGGCCCAGGTCGGCGGGGCCCTCGGCGAGCAGCGGCAGGATGCTCAGCGCGCGGTCGACGGTCTGGCTCATGGGGTGCGTACCTCCTCCTCGGCCCTTTCCGCGGGCTGTGTCCAGCCGGGGCCGAGTCGCAGTGTCCCCCACGCGTCGTCGTCGAGGGCGGCCAGGCGGTCGGCGTGCTCGCGCGCCGGGGGCGTGGCGAGGTCGCCGGGGACGGTGAGGGCGGCGGCGGCCATCAGGTGGCCGTGGCGCAGGCGGTCGCGTACGGGCAGTCCGCGCAGAGTGGCGGAGAGGAACCCGGCGGCGAAGGCGTCGCCCGCGCCGACGGCGGCGACGACGTCGACGGTGAGGGCGGGGACCGAGGTGACGTGGGGGCCGTGGAAGGCGGTGGCGCCGGTGGCGCCCTGCTTGACGACGAGCAGGTCGGGTTCGGGCAGCGCGGCGCGCACGGCCTCGGGTCCGCCGAGCCCCCAGGCCTCGTCCTCGCCGACGAAGACGATGTCGGCGCCCCGGGCCAGCTCCAGCAGCACCCGCGCGCCGTCCGCGTCGCCGCGCCACAGGCCGGGCCGGTGGTTGACGTCGAAGGAGACGAGGGGGCGGCCGGGGCGGCGGGCGGTCAGCTCGCGCATGAGGTTCAGGCAGTCGGCGGAGAGCGCGGGCGTGATGCCGGAGAGGTGGAGGACGCGGCCGGAGCGGATCGCGTCGAGGTCCATGGTGCGCACGGACATCGCGGAGGCGGCGGAGCCCGCGCGGTAGTAGGCGACCTCGTGGGCGTCGGTGGCGCGGTCCCCGGCGGTGCGGAAGTAGACGCCGGTGGGGCGGTCGGGGTCGCGGCGCACGGCGGACACGTCGACCCCGTAGGCGCCGATGGCCTCGACGAGGTGGTCGCCGAAGCCGTCCGCGCCGACCCGGCTGATCCAGCGGGCGGTGTGCCCGGCGGCGGCGAGCACGCAGGCCACGTTGGACTCGGCGCCGCCGATGGCACGGTCGAAGGAGGGGACGTCGGCGAGGCGGCCGGGTACGGAGGGGAGGAAGGTGACCATGGACTCGCCGAGCGTGACGACGTCCACGACGTCGGGAGTGGTGCTGCGGGGTCCGTCGAGGGTCACGATGGTCATGGCTCCTGGTCGCTTCTCGCGGGCGGCGGCTCCGTTGACCCCGCGTTCGTCGAGATGTTAGACAGCAGTAAGCGATATACGCAACGGTCGTTGCAAGTGTTGCAACGCAACCGCAACGCAGCAGAGCAGGGAGGCTCCATGGCCCTCGACACCGGCCCCGCCCACGGAACCGAGGCACTCGCCCGCCTGGCCGAGGAGCACGTCGACCACCGCTTCAAGGGCCTCCCGCCGGACGCGTACGGGCTGACCGTCGCCGAGCTGGCCGGACAGCGCCGCAACCTCTTCACCGACGGCTTCACCACGCCCGTACTGGCCCTGTCCGCGGAGCGCCTGGAGCACAACCTGAAGCTCATGGAGACGTACTCCGCGCGGCACGGCCTCGCCTTCGCGCCGCACGGCAAGACCTCCATGGCCCCGCAGCTCTTCCAGCGTCAGATTGAGCACGGCGCCTGGGGCATCACCCTCGCCGTGCCGCACCAGGTGCGGGTGGCGCGGGCCTTCGGCGTCCAGCGGGTCTTCCTGGCCAACGAGCTGGTCGACGCCGCCGCCCTGCGCTGGATCTCCTCGGAGCTGGACGCCGACCCGGACTTCCGCTTCGTCTGCTACGCCGACTCCGTGCGCGGGGTCGCCCTGATGGACGCGGCCCTGACGGAGGCGGGCGCCTCCCGCCCGGTGGACGTCGTGGTGGAGCTGGCCGCGGGCGAGGGCGCCCGGACCGGGGTGCGCACCGAGGCGGAGTGCGCGGCGGTCGCCGACGCGGTGGCCGGGGCGCGGACGCTGCGGCTGGCCGGTGTCGCCGGGTACGAGGGCGAGGTGCCGGACGCCGATCCGGAGAAGGTGCACGCCTGGCTGCGGCGCCTGGTGGCGCTCGCCGTCGACTTCGACAAGGCCGGGCGGTTCGAGGGGCTGGAGGAGATCGTGCTGAGCGCGGGCGGCAGCGCCTGGTTCGACGCGGTAGCCGACGTGTTCGCCGAGGTCCCCGCCCTCTCCGTGCCCGTGCTGAAACTGCTGCGTTCCGGTGCCTACGTCTCCCACGACGACGGCCACTACCGCGAGCTGACCCCCTTCAACCGGGTGCCCGGGGAGGGCGCCCTGGAGCCCGCCTTCCGCCTGTGGAGCCAGGTGGTCTCCCGCCCCTCCCCCGCGCAGGCGTTCACCAACGCGGGCAAGCGGGACGCGGCCTACGACCTCCACCTGCCCTTCGCCCAGGTCGTGCGCCGCGACGGCGTCGAGCGCCCGGCCACCGGCATCGAGGTGACCGGCCTGTCCGACCAGCACGCCTGGCTGCGCACGACGGCACAGGCGGACCTGGAGGTGGGCGACTGGCTCGGGACCGGCCTGTCGCACCCCTGCACGTCCTTCGACAAGTGGCAGCTCATCCCGGTCGCCGAGGCGGACGGGACGGTCGTCGACTACATCCGCACGTTCTTCTGAGACGTCTGAGAAAGGGAGCCGGGCATGGAAGAGCTGGTCATCAGGGACGCGGACGTCGTCGACGGCTCCGGCGCCGACTCGTACCGCGCGGACGTCGTGGTCGACGGCGGCCGGATCGTGTCGATCGTGAAGGAGGCGGCGGGCGCCGGCTGCCAGCGCCCCGCGGCGCGCCGGGAGCTGGACGCCGAGGGCCTGGTCCTGGCCCCCGGCTTCATCGACATGCACGCCCACAGCGACCTGGCGCTGCTGCGGGACCCCGACCACAGTGCCAAGGCCGCGCAGGGCGTCACCCTGGAGGTCATCGGCCAGGACGGGCTGTCGTACGCGCCGGTCGACGACCGCACCCTCGGCGAGGTGCGCCGCGCGATCGCCGGGTGGAACGGCCCCGGTGACGACGTCGACTTCGACTGGCGGTCGGTCGGCGAGTATCTGGACCGGCTCGACGCGGGTATCGCGGTCAACGCCGCCTACCTGATACCGCAGGGCACGGTGCGCGCCCTCGCGGTCGGCTGGGAGGACCGGGAGGCGACCGGGGCGGAGCTGGCGCACATGCGGCGCCTGGTCGCGGAGGGCCTGGAGCAGGGCGCGGTCGGCATGTCGTCCGGGCTGACGTACACGCCGGGCATGTACGCCAAGGACGCCGAGCTGACCGAGCTGTGCCGGGTGGTGGCCGAGTACGGCGGCTACTACTGCCCGCACCACCGCTCGTACGGGGCCGGGGCGCTCCAGGCGTACGAGGAGATGGTGGAGCTGACCCGGGAGGCGGGCTGCCCGCTGCACCTCGCGCACGCCACCATGAACTTCGGCGTCAACAAGGGCAAGGCCCCCGAACTGCTGACGCTGCTCGACAAGGCGCTCGCCGCCGGCGCCGACATCACGCTCGACACCTACCCGTACACCCCGGGCTGCACCACCCTCGTGGCGATGCTGCCGAGCTGGGCGAGCGAGGGCGGGCCGGAGCAGATCATGAGGCGGCTGGCGGACGACGACACCGCCGAGCGCATCCGGCACCACGTCGAGGAGATCGGCTCCGACGGCTGCCACGGCGTGCCCATGGAGTGGGACACGATCGAGATCTCCGGCACCGGCGACCCGGCGCTCGGGGAGTACGTCGGCCGCACCGTCAAGGAGTCGGCCGCCCTGCGCGGCGAGACGCCCTGGACGGTGGCCCGCAACCTGCTGCTGGCCGACCGGCTGGCGCCGACCATCCTCCAGCACGTCGGGCACGAGGAGAACGTCCGCGCGATCATGCGGCACCGGGTCCACACCGGCGGCTCGGACGGCATCCTCCAGGGCGCCAAGCCGCACCCGCGCGCCTACGGCACCTTCCCGCACTACCTCGGGCACTACGTGCGCGAGCTGGGTGTGCTCTCGCTGGAGGAGTGCGTCGCGCACCTCACCTCCCGCCCGGCGGCCCGGCTGCGGCTGCCGGACCGGGGGCTGGTCCGCGAGGGTCACCGGGCCGACCTGGTCCTCTTCGACCCGGCGACGGTCGCGGCGGGCAGCACCTACGACGACCCGCGCGTGCTGCCGACGGGCATCCCGTACGTGCTGGTGGACGGGCGGTTCGTGATGGAGGACGGGCGCCGCACGGACGTCCTGGCGGGCCGTTCGGTACGGCGGACGCCGCGCTGAGCCACGGGGTGGCGTCCGGATCGGGCCGGCTCCGCGAAAGCGGCCGGATCCGGACGACGCTCCCTACGGCTTGGGCAGGACGCAGCCGCTGCGGGAGAGGTCGAGCTTGTTGTCGAGGCCGAAGCAGGCGGGGATGCGGTAGGTCTGCTGGGCGTAGTTGATGCCCTTGCGGACCGTGACCGTGCCGTTCTCGGCGACCTCGCAGGGGTTGTTGTCGGTGCAGCGCCCACCGTCCTCGTTGCCCGTGTTGTTGACGGCGACGACCTTGCCGGTGGCGTTGTCCACGACGGGCGATCCCGAGGTTCCGCCGATGGTCTGGCAGGCGGAGGTGTAGCGGACCGAGTCCTTCCAGGTCCACTCCCCTTCCTTGAGCCGGTAGGCGAAGCCGTCGACGTTGCAGGCGTAGGTGCGCTTCCAGTAACCGGAGACGACGGTGATCGCGGTGCCGGCCGTGGGGCGGGCGTCGGAGAGCGTGAGCGGGCTGATCCCGTAGGAGCTGCGGATCTGGGCGTACGTGCTGGTGAGCTGGTAGAGCGAGACGTCCGTGTCGGTCATCGTCGCGTACGCGATCTTGCCGGCGCGCAGGGTGCCGACGCGGCTGCCGGAGGCGTTGAGCAGCCCGAAGGAGCGGCTGGAGGGCTGGTTGACGACGACCTCGCCGGCCGCCGGGAAGCCGGTCTCCAGACAGTGGCCGTTGGACATGACCAGCGCCGGGTCGTCGTCCTCGGACGCGGGCAGGCGGACGACGGAGCCGGAGCAGTTGCTGAGCGAGACGGTGCCGGCGAAGGAGACGGCGCGGGCGGTCGGAGCCGCGGCCGGCGCGGGAGCCGCGGATGACGCGACCGCCGGTGCCGTGCCCACGCCGGTGAGGGCCAGGGTCGCGAGCGCGGCAAGGAGAGGCTTCTTCATGTGGGGGTCCCCTCTATGGAGGGCACCGGCCGGAGGTCTTCCGGACGGCACCCGGATTGTCATGAGCATTCTCATGACAGCGAGGGGCGTGAACAAGGGGCGCTATCCGGCCGCCCGTTGGCGCGATCCGGCCCGCCGGACACGGCGCACGACGTCGGCGGCCACCCCGGCGCACACGTCTCACGTGGCGGGAAACACGGCCCAAGGGTCGTAACCGGGCCGTAAGCTCGCGGGCATGCAGGTGATCCAGTCGACCAAGCTCGCCAACGTCTGTTACGAGATCCGGGGCCCGGTGCTCGAGGAGGCGATGCGGCTGGAAGCGGCCGGGCACCGCATCCTGAAGCTGAACACCGGCAACCCTGCCGCCTTCGGCTTCGAGTGCCCGCCGGAGATCCTGGAGGACATCCTCCGCAACGTCTCCACGGCCCACGGCTACGGCGACGCGAAGGGTCTGCTGGCGGCGCGCCGGGCCGTGGTCATGCACAACCAGACCCTCGGCATCGAGACGGACGTCGAGCACGTCTTCATCGGCAACGGCGTCTCCGAGCTGATCGTGATGGCGATGCAGGGACTGCTGGACGACGGCGACGAGGTCCTCGTCCCGGCGCCCGACTACCCGCTGTGGACGGCCGCCGTCTCGCTCTCCGGCGGCACGGCGGTGCACTACCGCTGCGACGAGCAGTCCGACTGGATGCCGGACCTCGCGGACGTGGAACGGAAGATCACCGACCGCACCAAGGCACTGGTGATCATCAATCCGAACAACCCGACAGGCGCGGTCTACGACGACGCGATGCTGCGCGGGCTGACGGACATCGCGCGCCGGCACAACCTGCTGGTCTGCTCCGACGAGATCTACGACAAGATCCTCTACGACGACGCCACGCACACCCCGACCGCCGCGATCGCCCCCGACCTGCTGACGCTCACCTTCAACGGCATGTCGAAGGCCTACCGGGTGGCCGGTTACCGGGTCGGCTGGATGTCGATCTCCGGACCGCGCGCGCACGCCGAGTCCTACATCGAGGGCCTGACGGTCCTGGCGAACATGCGCCTGTGCGCCAACATGCCGGGCCAGCACGGCGTGGTCGCGGCGCTCAGCGGGCGGCAGACCATCAACGAGCTGGTGCTGCCCGGCGGACGGCTGCGCGAGCAGCGGGACGCCGCGCACGAGGCGCTGACCAGCATCCCGGGCGTGACCTGCGTGAAGCCGAAGGGCGCGCTGTACCTGTTCCCGCGGCTGGACCCCAAGGTCTTCAAGATCAAGGACGACCGGCGGATGGTCCTGGACCTGCTGCGCCAGGAGAAGATCATGGTCGTCCAGGGCACCGGCTTCAACTGGCCCGAGCCCGACCACTTCCGGGTGGTGACCCTGCCGACGGCCGCGGACCTGCGCGAGGCGGTGGGCCGGATCGGCACCTTCCTGGACGGGTACGGCCAGCACTGAGCCGTCCGCCGCACCCTGTTCCAGGACTTTGTCCCGAACGGCGTCAACTTTAGATTGAATCCAATGTAGGATGGTTTCCTGAAGCACTCAGGAGGCCATCCCATGTACGAGCCGATCCGCAGCAAGTCGGTCCACAGCACGATGGCCGGCAGCACCACGGACTTCCCCCACCGGTCCCGGGACGAGGAACTGGACATCCAGCTCGCCGGCCATCTCACCGCGCTGCTCGCCGTCACGGACGAGCTGCGCGCACTGGCGCCCGACACCGGCCTGGACGCCGCCGCCGACCGGCTCTGCGAGCAGGTGACCCGGCTGCGGGGAGGTCAGGCGCCGGTCCGGCTGCACGTGACCGCCGGCCACCCGGAGCCGCAACCGGCGGCCCTGCACCGGCGGGCGCACACCCTGGCGGCCCGCGCCCTGGTGGTCGCCGCCTCGCGCGCCGACACGGCGGTCGCGATCCTGACCGCCGAGCGCATGGACGCCCACGCCGCGGCCCTGGAGCCGCGCGAACTCGCGTCCCGCTGAGCCTGCGGGCTCCCCCGGACGGCCCCGGTCCGCGCGCACCCGCAGCGACGCGCGGACCGGGTGCCACTCACTGCGTGGCTTGGTCGGGGTCGCCGCGGCGCCGTGGGGCTGCTGCGGGTCGGCGGCTTTCCGTGCGTTGTGGCTGGTCGCGCAGTTCCCCGCGCCCCTTTGGGGCACGTCTCGCCGCCGGCGTCGGTCGCTGGGGCGCCGTAGGGCTGCTGACGGTCGGCGGGTTTCCGTCCGTCGTGGCTGGTCGCGCAGTTCCCCGCGCCCCTTTGGGGCGCGTCCCTGTCGGTGTGGAGATGTTGAAGGGCCGGGTCCGGCGCACGCCTTTGTGCGGGGACCCGGCCCGTACGGGATCTCCCCCGCTCCGGGACATCGAGCTACTGGAGCGGGGCGAGGCCCCCTCGTGACCGGCCTTCGTGACGACTTCGCGGGTCAGGGCTAGTCGGACCGGCCACGGAGCTGGGTGGGGACGGTGCTCAGCCCAGGCGCTGCACCAGGGCCCGGTACTGGTCCCACAGCTCGGTGGGCGTGTGGTCGCCGAAGGTGTTCAGGTGCTCGGGGACGAGTGCCGCCTCCTCGCGCCACACCTCCTTGTCGACGCTGAGCAGGAACTCCAGGTCGGCGTCGGGCAGGTCGAGGCCGTCGGTGTCGAGGGACTCCTTGGTCGGCAGCACGCCGATCGGGGTCTCCACGCCGTCCGCCCTGCCCTCCAGGCGCTCCACGATCCACTTCAGGACGCGGCCGTTCTCGCCGAAGCCCGGCCAGACGAACCGGCCCTCGTCGTCCTTGCGGAACCAGTTGACGTAGTAGATCTTCGGCAGCTTGGACTGGTCCTTGTCCTTGGCCACGTCGACCCAGTGCCCCATGTAGTCGCCCATGTTGTAGCCGCAGAACGGCAGCATGGCGAAGGGGTCACGGCGCAACTCGCCGACCTTGCCCTCCGCGGCGGCGGTCTTCTCGGAGGCCACGTTGGCGCCGAGGAAGACGCCGTGGTTCCAGTCGAAGGACTCGGTGACCAGCGGTACGGCGGTGGCGCGGCGCCCGCCGAAGAGGATCGCCGAGATCGGCACGCCCTTCGGGTCCTCCCACTCCGGCGCGATGATCGGGCACTGTGACGCGGGCGTGGTGAAGCGCGCGTTGGGGTGCGCGGCCGGCGTGCCCGACTCGGGCGTCCAGTCGTTGCCCTTCCAGTCGGTCAGGTGGGCCGGGGTCTCCTCCGTCATGCCCTCCCACCACACGTCGCCGTCGTCGGTGAGGGCGACGTTGGTGAAGACCGAGTTGCCCCACAGCGTCTTCATCGCGTTGGCGTTGGTGTGCTCACCGGTGCCGGGCGCGACGCCGAAGAAGCCGGCCTCGGGGTTGATCGCGTACAGGCGGCCGTCCTCGCCGAAGCGCATCCAGGCGATGTCGTCGCCGATGGTCTCCACGGTCCAGCCGGAGATCGTGGGCTCCAGCATGGCGAGGTTGGTCTTGCCGCAGGCCGACGGGAAGGCGGCGGCGACGTACTTGGGCGCGCCGGTGGGCGGGGTCAGCTTCAGCACCAGCATGTGCTCGGCGAGCCAGCCCTCGTCGCGGGCCATGACGGAGGCGATGCGCAGCGCGTAGCACTTCTTGCCGAGCAGGGCGTTGCCGCCGTAGCCGGAGCCGTAGGACCAGATCTCGCGGTCCTCGGGGAAGTGCGAGATGTACTTGGTGCTGTTGCACGGCCACGGGACGTCCGCCTCGCCCTCGGCGAGCGGCGCGCCGAGGGTGTGCACGGCCTTGACGAAGAAGCCGCCCTCGCCCAGCTCGTCCAGGACGGGCTGTCCCATGCGGGTCATGGTGCGCATGGAGACCGCGACGTACGCGGAGTCGGTGATCTCGACGCCCAGCGCGGACAGCGGGGAGCCGAGGGGGCCCATGCAGAAGGGCACGACGTACATGGTCCGGCCGCGCATGGAACCGCGGAACAGCCCGCCCTCTCCCTGGTCACCGGTGAAGATCTCCCGCATCTCGGCGGGGTCCTTCCAGTGGTTGGTGGGGCCCGCGTCCTCCTCCTTGACGGAGCAGATGAAGGTCCGGTCCTCGACACGCGCGACGTCGGAGGGGTCGGAGGCCGCGTAGTAGGAGTTGGGGCGCTTGATCGGGTCGAGCTTGCGGAAGGTGCCCTTCTCGACGAGCTCCCCGCACAGGCGCTCGTACTCGGCCTCGGATCCGTCGCACCAGACCACTGCGTCCGGCTGGGTCAGTTCGGCGATCTCGTTCACCCACGAGATCAGTTCCTGGTGGTCGGTGGGGACGGGGGGAGCAGCGATGTCGCGCGCCACGATTGCTCCTAAGTGAGGGGTTTTTGTTGACAGGCCCCGTGGGGGCTGCGACCCGGATGCGTGACGTCGTCCTCTTGGGCGCTCATCCGGTGTCGACCGCACTCATTTGATCATCCGACCTGTGCGCCCATCTGTCCAGAGGGCATCACACTTGAGCGGCGTGAGGCTCGCCACGTCCCGGAACCGGGAATGCGGTACCTCACCGCCCGTGAGACGATGGCCACTTGTCATGGGGCGGCTGGCCGTACTGATGCGTAACTTACGGAACCGTAGGTACGATGCGTCCATGACTGCGTCCGTCCCCGACGCGCCCAGGGACTCGGCCGCCGCCGGCCAGGGCCCTGTCGCGCTCTCCCTTCCGCACCCGGTCAAGCCGAAGCTGCGCGGCTGGCTCCACCTCGGTATGTTCCCGGCCGTCCTCGTCGCCGGTCTGGTGCTCACCGCGCTCGCCGAATCGTCCGAGGCCCGCATCGCCTGCGGGATCTACGTCCTCACGGCCTGCCTGCTGTTCGGCGTCAGCGCGCTCTACCACCGGGGCGACTGGAGCCCGCGCATGGACGGCGTGCTGCGCCGCCTCGATCACGCCAACATCTTCCTCATCATCGCGGGCACCTACACCCCGCTCACGATGCTGCTGCTGCCCGGCGCCCAGGGCGAGTGGCTGCTGTGGGGCATCTGGGCGGCCGCCGCGGCCGGCATCGTCTTCCGGGTCTTCTGGGTCGGCGCACCGCGCTGGCTCTACACCCCCTGCTACCTCGCGATGGGCTGGGCGGCCGTCTTCTACCTGCCCGAGTTCATGCGGGCCGGCGGCATCGCCGTCCTGGTCCTGGTCATCGTGGGCGGGCTCCTCTACAGCGCGGGCGGCGTCATCTACGGCCTGAAGCGCCCCAACCCCTCCCCGCGCTGGTTCGGCTTCCACGAGGTCTTCCACTCCTTCACGCTGGCCGCCTTCATCGCGCACTACGTGGGAATCTCTCTGGTCGCGTACTAGGCGGCAGGGGCGCCGCCTGCCGGGCGGCACGGGCGCCGGCACGGGCGCCCGGGGGGGGCGGCGCATGGCCGACAATGGCCGTATGACCGGCGTACGCTCCCCCCTGCTCTCCCCCACCGGCGGTCCGCGACCGGGTCTGCGGGAGCGGAAGAAGGCCAAGACCCGTGAGGCGATCCGCGCCGCGGCCTACGGGCTGATCCGGCAGCAGGGATACGAGGCCACGACGGTCGAGCAGATCGCGGGGCGCGCCGAGGTGTCTCCGTCGACCGTGCTGCGCTACTTCCCGACCAAGGAGGACATCGTCCTCACGGACGCGTACGACCCGGTCATGGCGGCGGAGCTCGCCGCCCGGCCCGCCGGAGAGCCGTGGCCGGAGTCCCTGCGGCACGTCCTGCGCGCGGTGCTCGGCGTCGGCGCCGGCGAGGAGGCCGAGCTGACCCGGCTGCGGACGCGGCTGCTGGCCGAGGTGCCCGCGGTGCGCTCGCGGATGCTGGAGAACATGTCGGCCACCGGCCGGGTGCTCGCCCGCGCCATCGCCGAACGCACCGGCCTCGCCCCGGACTCGCTGGAGGCCAGGACCGTGTCGATGTCCCTGGTCGGCGGCCTGATGGAGGTCTCGCGGTACTGGGCCGAACACGACCACGAGGAGAGCCTGACCGAGCTGGTCGATCGCGCCCTGGACGCCCTGGAGAACGGGCTGCCCGCGCTCCGGCAAGGCTCCCGGGAGGGCCGCGGAAAAGCCCACGGCCCCGGCCCCGCCCCCGTGGCATCCTGACCGGGTGAACGGTCCCGAGATCCGCGTCGAGTTCGCCCCCGAGCTGCGTCTGTTCGTCCCCCGCGCCCGCTCCACCGGCACCGCCCTGACGGCCACCGACGGCGTCTCCACCCTCGGTCACCTCGTGGAGTCCCTCGGCGTCCCGCTGACCGAGGTCGGCGCCCTGCTCGTCGACGGCCGCGAGACCGGGCCCGGACACGTCCCGGCGGGCGGCGAGTCGGTGCGCGTCCGGCCCGTCGAGCACCCTCAGCGGGTCCCCGGCGCTCCCCTGCGGTTCCTCCTCGACGTGCACCTCGGCACCCTCGCCCGGCGGCTGCGGCTGCTCGGTGTGGACACGGCCTACGAGTCGACGGACCTCGGCGACCCGGCGCTCGCCGCGCTGTCGGCGGCCGAGAAGCGGGTCATGCTCAGCCGCGACCGGGGGCTGCTGCGCCGCCGCGAGCTGTGGGCCGGTGCCTACGTCTACAGCACCCGCCCCGACGAACAGCTCCAGGAGGTCCTGGACCGGTTCCGGCCCGCGCTGCACCCGTGGACGCGGTGCACCGCCTGCAACGGCCTGCTCCGGGCGGCCACCAAGGAGGAGGTGGCCCAGCAGCTCAAGGGCGGAACGCAGCGGTCGTACGACGTCTTCGCCCAGTGCGCCGCGTGCGGACGCGCCTACTGGAGGGGCGCGCACCACGAGCAGCTGGAGGCGATCGTGGAGCGCGCCGTGAGCAGGAGCGCCCGGGGCCACTGAGCGGCCCGGACGGTCACCGGCGGCCGGGGGCTCCCGGCTCAGCCGTTGGGTGCGACCAGAGCGGCGCGCAGCCGCTCCGGGTCGGTGGTCGGCGCGTCGCAGGTGAAGTTCCGGCAGACGTAGGCGGCCGGCGCCCCGCCCACCAGGGGCCGGTCGGCGAGCAGCGGGAACTCGTCGCTCCCCTCGGCGCCGAAGGCCACGACCGCCCCGGGGGCCGTCCCCAGCAGCGCCGTGCGGTGCAGTCCCCGCGCGGCCGGGTCGGCCGGGCCGGCTCCGACCACGGCGACTTCGCGCGGGCCGTCGAGCAGCGCCTCGGCGGCCGCCAGCCCCCAGCCGACGAAGCGCGGGACGCGTGGGCCGAGCGTCTTCACCACGCCCAGGGCGCGCTCGGCGGCGGCCCGGTGCGGTGCGGAACCGGTGTGGGCGGCGTAGGACAGCAGGGCGGCCGCGGCGGCGCTCCAGCCGGACGGGGTGGCGTTGTCGGTCGGGTCCTGCGGGCGGCGGATCAGCTGCTCGGCGTCGGCCGCGGTGTCGTACAGCGAGCCGGACTCGTCCGCGAAGCGGGTGAGGACGTGGTCGAGCAGGAAACCGGCGAAGTCCAGCCAGACGCCCTCCCCGGTGACCGACGCCAGCGCGAGGAAGCCCTCGGCCACGTCGGCGTAGTCCTCCAGGACCCCGGCGTTGGCACCGGCCCTGCCGTCCTTGCTGGTGCGGGTCAGCCGCACCTGCTCGTCGAGGTGCAGCCGCACCAGCAGGTCACCGGCGGTGACGGCGGCCTCGACCAGGTCGGGGCGCTCGAAGTAGGCGCCGGTCTCGGCGAGCGCGGCGATGGCCAGCCCGTTCCAGGCGGCGACCACCTTGTCGTCCCGGCCCGGGGCGGGGCGTGAGTCCCGGGCGGCCAGCAGCCGCTCCCGGATCGACGCGATGCGCCCGGCGTCGAAGACGCCCTCCTGCTGCGGCAGTTGCAGCACGGAGGCGCCGTGCTCGAAGGTGCCCTCCTGTGTCACGCCGAAGTACCGGGCGGCCAGCTCCGCGTCCTCGGCGCCGAGGACCTCGGTGAGCTGGGCCGGCGTCCACACGTAGTACGCGCCCTCCACGTGCTTCCCGCTGCCGTCGTCGCTGTCGGCGTCCAGCGCGGAAGCGAAACCGCCCTCGGCGGTGCGCAGTTCGCGGACCATGAAGTCGGCGGTCTCCAACGCCACCCGGCGGGCGAGGTCGGAGCCGGTGGCCCGCCACAGGTGGGCGTAGACCCGGCACAGCAGGGCGTTGTCGTACAGCATCTTCTCGAAGTGCGGCACGACCCACTCGCGGTCCACGGAGTACCGGGCGAAACCGCCGCCCAGCTGGTCGTAGATGCCGCCGCGCGCCATCCGCTCGCAGGTGTCGGCCGCCATCTGCAGCGCGCCCTCGGCGCCGGTGCGGGCGTGGTGGCGCAGCAGGAACTCGATCACCATGGACGGCGGGAACTTCGGCGCCCCGCCGAACCCGCCGCGCTGCTCGTCGTACTCCCGGGTGAGGCCGAGCAGTGCCTGCCCGAGCTGCTCCTCGCCGGGCGCCTCGGCGCCGCCGTAGGAGATCTCCCGCCCGGCGAGGTCCCGCACGATCTTCCCCGCGACCTCGGTGACCTCGCCGCGCCGCTCCGCCCAGGCCTGGTGCACGCCCTGGAGCACCTGGCGGAAGGACGGCATGCCGTGCCGGGGCTCGGGCGGGTAGTAGGTGCCGAAGTAGAAGGGCTCGGCGTCCGGCGTGAGGAAGACGGTCATGGGCCAGCCGCCCTGCCCGGTCGCCGCCTGCACGGCCTCCATGTAGACGGCGTCCACGTCCGGCCGCTCCTCGCGGTCGACCTTGACGGACACGAAGTGGCTGTTCAGGAACGCGGCGGTCGTCTCGTCCTCGAAGGACTCGTGGGCCATGACATGACACCAGTGGCAGGCGCTGTACCCGACGCTCAGCAGGACCGGGACGTCGCGCCGCCGGGCCTCCTCGAAGGCCTCCGGCTCCCACGACCACCAGTCGACGGGGTTGTCCGCGTGCTGAAGGAGGTACGGGGACGTCGCCTGCGCAAGTCGGTTGGCCATGCCCCCATCCTCGCGCACTCGCTCCCGCACCGCCCATACGCCACGGGGAGCAGCGCACGGACGGGGCAGCCGCGTCCGGCCCTCGGGCCGGCGCGGCCGACGGCGGGCGTCCGGTGGGCGGCGCGTCCGGTCAGTAGTCGATGCGGTCGGTCTTGGCGATCCAGGCATCGAACGGCTGGGTGCGGTGGGGCAGGTCGAGGTGCTCCACGGCCATCGGCCACATCTCCTGGGGCCGCTTCTCGAACAGGTCGTAGAACTTGCGGTCGTCGAAGCCGGCCACGGCGGCGTCGTGGCGGTCGGCGGAGTAGATCAGCCGGTCGACGCGCGCCCACAGGGACGAGGACAGACACATCGGGCAGGGCTCGCAGGACGTGACGAGGGTGCAGCCATCGAGGCTGAAGGTGCCCAGCTCCTGGCAGGCGGCGCGGATGGCGCTGACCTCGGCGTGGGCGGTGGGGTCGAGGCTGGAGGTGACCTTGTTGTTGGCGGTGGCGACGACGACGCCGTCCTTGGCGACGAGGGCGCCGAAGGGGCCGCCGCCGTTCGCGACGCTGGTCGTGGCCAGCTCGATGGCCTGGTCCATCCAGGCGCGCTCGTGCGCGCGGATGCCGGTCTCGACGGTGTGGATGGTCATGACGCTCCTTGGCCGGTGTGTGGGTGGACCTGCTGGCTGCAACCTGTAGAGGGAGTACACAGGTTGTCGGCCGGGACCAGCCAGGGACCGAAGGCACGAACAACGAGCAGGCTGGTACGGGCGCTTCGTAGACTCCTACAAAAGCTGCTCGGGGTCGTGACGCGGGACCGCTCTCATGCCGAAAGGGTGCCCCGCCGGTGTGGTTCACACCGGCGGGGCACCCTGTGGTCCGGCGCGGAGGTCAGTCCCCCGCGGTCTCGAAGGTGCGCAGCAGGTCGGCCGCGACGCTCACGGCGATGGTCGCCGGCTCCTTGCCGGTGATGTCGGCCAGCCCGATCGGCGTCTTGATCCGGTCGATGGCGGCCTCGTCGTGGCCGCCCTCGGTGGCCAGCCGCTTGCGGAACCGCGACCACTTGGCCGCCGACCCGATCAGTCCGACCGAGCCGAGGTGGCCGGTGCGCAGGGCGGCGTCGCACAGGGCGGCGTCCTCGGCGTGGTCGTGCGTCATGATCAGGACGTGGGTGCCGGGCGGCAGCTCGGCCAGCACCTCCTCCGGCAGCAGCGGCGTGTGGTGCACGTGCACGTGCGCCACCGCGTCGGCCAGCACGCCGAGCCGCTCCTCGGACAGGAGCTCGGCGCGGCTGTCGACCAGGTGGAGGTCCAGGTCCTGGCGGGCCAGGATGCGGGCCAGTTCGAGCCCGACGTGGCCGACGCCGAAGACCGCCACCGCCCGCACCACGGGCAGCGGTTCGAGCAGGACCGCGACCGTGCCGCCGCAGCACTGCACGCCGTGCTGGTTGGTCACTTTGTCGTTCAGCGCGAAATCCATCAGCTCGGGCTCCGGCTTGGCCGCGGTGATCATCTCCCGGGCCCGGTCGATCGCGACGGCCTCGACGTTGCCGCCGCCGATCGAACCCCACGTGCCGGTCCGCCCCACGACGAGCTTGGCACCGGCGTCGCGCGGGGCGTGGCCGCGCACGGTCGCGACGGTCACCAGCACGCCGGGTTCCCGGCGGGCCCGCAACCGCGCGACCGCGGCGATCCACGTCATGTCAGGCACCGCTCAGCGCTTCCGCGCCGCTGCGGACCCCGCCGTGGTCGGGGGCGGCCTCGCCGCGTTCCCGGCCGTCCCCGGCGGTGGCGCCCTGCCGGGCCGCCTCGATCGCCCAGTACACCGCCTCCGGCGTGGCGGGCGAGGCCAGTTCGACGCTCACCCCGGCCGGGCCGAAGGCGGCGGCGGCCTGACGCAGCGCCTCGCGCACCGAGAACGCCAGCATCAGCGGGGGCTCGCCGACCGCCTTGGAGCCGTACACGGCGCCTTCTTCGGTGGCGTTCTCCAGCAGGTGGACGTTGAACTCCTCGGGCATCTCCGAGAAGCTCGGCAGCTTGTACGTGCTCGCCGCCTGGGTCAGCAGCCGGCCCCGGTTCGGGCCGTCCCCGGTGTCCCAGCGCAGGTCCTCCAGCGTCAGCCAGCCCGCGCCCTGCACGAAGCCGCCCTCGACCTGACCGATGTCGATCATCGGGGAGAGGCTGTCGCCGACGTCGTGGACGATGTCCACCCGCCGGATGCGGTACGCGCCGGTGAAGCCGTCGACCTCCACCTCGGTCGCCGCGGCGCCGATGGCGAAGTACTTGAACGGAGTCCCCCGGAACGACTTCGCGTCCCAGTGCAGCCCCTCGGTCCGGTAGTAGCCGGCCGCCGAGAGCTGGACCCGCTGGAAGTACGCGGTGTGCACCAGGTCGTCCCAGGCCAGCTCCGCGTCGCCGCCCAGGGCGCGCGCGACGCCGTCGACGATGCGCACGTCGGAGGCGTTCGCACCGAGCCGGCTCGCGGCCACCTGAAGCAGCCGCTCGCGCAACTGCTCGCAGGCGTTCTTGATCGCCCCGCCGTTGAGGTCCGCGCCGGAACTGGCGGCGGTGGCGGAGGTGTTGGGCACCTTGTCGGTACGGGTCGGGGCGAGGCGCACCTTGTGCAGCGGGATGCCCAGGGTGGTCGCGGCCACCTGGAGCATCTTGGTGTGCAGACCCTGGCCCATCTCGGTGCCGCCGTGGTTGATCAGGACGGAGCCGTCCTTGTAGATCAGCACCAGCGCGCCGCCCTGGTTGAAGGCGGTGAGGTTGAACGAGATGCCGAACTTGACGCCGGTGACCGCCAGCGCCCGCTTGGTGTGCGGGTGGGCCGCGTTGAAGGCGGCGATCTCGCGCTTGCGGTCGGCGATGCCGCCGTCGTCCCGCACCTGCTGCCAGACGGTGGCGATCCGCTCGGGCTGGGTGACCGGCTGCCCGTACGGCGTGGTCTGGCCCTGGCCCGGCCGGTAGAAGTTGCGCTCGCGCAGCACCATCGGGTCCAGGCCGAGCCGCGGCGCGCAGCGGCCGAGGATGTCCTCGATCACCAGCATGCCCTGCGGCCCGCCGAAGCCGCGGAAGGCGGTGTTGGAGACGGTGTTGGTCCGGGCGATGCGGCCGGCGACCCGCGCGTTGGGGATCCAGTACGTGTTGTCGATGTGGCACAGCGCCCGGGCGAGGACGGGCTCGGACAGGTCGAGGCTCCAGCCGCCGTCCGCGGTCAGGGTGGCCTCCAGGGCCTGGATGCGGCCCTCGGTGTCGAAGCCGATCTTCCAGCCCGCGTGGAACCCGTGCCGCTTGCCGGACATGGTCAGGTCCTGGGTCCGGTTGAGCCGGAAACGGACCGGACGGCCGGTGAGCTTGGCGCCGAGCGCGGCGACGGCCGCGAAGCCGTGCGGCTGCATCTCCTTGCCGCCGAAGCCGCCGCCCATCCGCAGGCACTGCACGGTCACCTCGTGCGAGGGCACGCCGAGCACGTGCGCGACGATCTCCTGGGTCTCCGAGGGGTGCTGGGTGCTGCTCTGGATGAACAGCTGCCCGTTCTCGTCGACCTGGGCCAGCGCCGCGTGCGTCTCCAGGTAGAAGTGCTCCTGGCCGGAGAACTGGAACTCGCCGGTGAACACGTGCGCGGAGTCGGCGAAGCCCGCGTCGACGTCGCCGTGCGTCATGACGGGGCGGGCGCCGTGGTAGCTGTCCGCCGCGATGGCGTCCTGGAGCGTGATCAGGGAGGGCAGTTCCTCCAGGTCCACCTCGACGGCCGCCGCGCCGAGCCGCGCCGCCTCCAGGGTCTCGCCCAGCACCCAGGCGACGGCGTGGCCGTGGAACATGACCTCGTCGGGGAAGAGGGGCTCGTCGTGCTTCATGCCGGCGTCGTTGACCCCGGGCACGTCGGCACCGGTCAGGACGCGGACCACGCCGGGCACGGCGAGCGCGGGGGCGGTGCGCAGCGCGGTGATCCGGCCGCGGGCCCTCATCACCTGGACCGGGTAGGCGTGCAGCACGTCCTTGGTGCGCTGGACCAGGTCGTCGGTGTAGAGCGCGGTGCCCGTGACGTGCTGGTAGGCGCTCTCGTGGGGCAGCGAGACGCCGACGGCCGGCTTCTCGGGACGCTCTGACAGATGGCTCATGACGGCACCGCCTCGGTGGTCTGGGCGTACAGCTTCAGCAGGCTCTGGCCGAGCATCGCGGAACGGTAGAGGGAACTGGCGCGGTGGTCGTCCATCGGGGTGCCCTCGCCGCGCAGCACCCGGGCCGCGGCCTCGGCGGTCCCGGCCGTCCACGGCCTGCCCTCCAGGGCGGCCTCGGTGGCGAGCGCGCGGACCGGGGTGGCGGCCACGCCGCCCAGGCCGATGCGCGCCTTGCGGACGATCCCGCCGTCCACGTCCAGCGCGAAGGCGACGGCCACGCTGGAGATGTCGTCGAACCGCCGCTTGGCGATCTTGTGGAAGGCGGTGACCGGCGACAGCGGCAGCGGGACGCGTACCGCGCGGATCAGCTCGCCGGGACGGCGCACGCTCTGCCGGTAACCGGTGAAGTAGTCGGCCAGCGGGACCTCCCGCTCGCCGTCGGCGTCGGCGAGCACCAGCGACGCCTCCAGCGCGAGCAGCACCGGCGGGCTGTCGCCGATGGGCGAGCCGGTACCGAGGTTGCCGCCCAGCGTGGCGCCGTTGCGGATCAGCCGGGACGCGAACTGCGGGAACAGCTGCGCCAGCAGCGGGACGGTGCCGTCGAGACGGCGTTCGATCTCGGTGAGTGTGAGGGCCGCGCCGATCTCGACGCGGTCGTCCTCGACGCGCAGTTCCCGCAGTTCGGGCAGCCGGTCGACGGCGACCACGCAGTCGGCGCGGCGGGAGCGGATGTTGACCTCCACGCCCCAGTCGGTGCTGCCGGCGACCACGACCGCGTCGGGCCGCTCGCGCAGCAGCCGCAGGGTCTCGGCCAGGGTGTCCCTGCGCACGAAGGCGCGGTCGTCCTGGCGGTACTCGGTGGCTACGGGTGCGGGCGGGGCCTCGTCGCGGCGCTGGGCCAGCGGGTCCTCGTCGGCGGGCGCGCCGACGGCGAAGGCGGCGTCGCGGATCGGCCGGTAGCCGGTGCAACGGCACAGGTTGCCGCTGAGCGCGTGCAGGTCGAAGCCGTTCGGGCCGTGCTCGGCGTCGCCGCCGTCACCGCTGCCGTCCGCCGCGTCGGCACCCGGCTCCGAGTGGGCGCACCGGTCGGGACGGTAGTACTCACCGGCCATGCTGCAGATGAATCCCGGCGTGCAGTAGCCGCACTGGGAGCCGCCGCGGACCGCCATCTCCTCCTGCACCGGGTGCAGGGCGGGCGGGGTGCCCGGCGCCTGCACGGTGGCGAGGCCCTCCGAGGTGACGACCTCCTGGCCGTCGAGCGCCGCGACCGGGACCAGGCAGGCGTTGACCGGCACCCAGTCGGTGGGCTTGTTCACCCCGGGGCGGGCCACCAGGACCGAGCAGGCGCCGCACTCACCCTCGGCGCAGCCTTCCTTGGTGCCGGTGAGACCGCGCTCGCGCAGGAAGTCGAGGACCGTGGTGTGGGGCGCGGACGGCGCGATCGGTGCTTCTTTTCCGTTGACGGTGATCCGTGCCGTTGTCATGACCGACCTTCATTTCGACTCGGGACGCGTCGATTCATCATGTTCGCCAATTTCAGGCAGCTTTCTTGGTTCATACGCGCCGCGCAGAGAAAGCGAGCGCACATCGGCACGCGACAACGGCGTGCCGTGAAGTGAAGAGGGAGGAAACCCGGGACGTGCCGCGTCAGGGCACGGGGAACGGCGTGTCAGCAGCCGTGCGCGACCCGACCCGAAACCCACACGGTGCGGCGGGCGAGGCGACTCAGATCGGAGTTGGTGTACATCCGTCGGTCGCCTCCTCTCGGTAGTCATGGGTCTGCTTCCCTGGCAAATTAGTGGCTGCGCCCACCCGGGTCAAGAGCGGAATTCGTCGAATTTCCCGGCCGGGAAGAGGCCGCCGCACGACCGGCGGGCGCCGCACGACCCTCCGCAGGCTCTCCTCGCCGCAGGAGTCTTGACCGACGCGGAAGCGGGGAAGGACCCGGGGACCGGGCCGGGAGGGCTCCGGGACGCCCGGGGCCACCGGGGCATCCGGAGCGGTCCCGGCGGAGGAGGGATGCCGCCGGAGGGGGCGCGATGCGGGACAGTCATCGGGCGGAGGCCGAAGCGCTGCTCAGGCGGGCCGTGGAGGAGGAGGTCCGGCGCTCGGGCGGACGTACGGACGGGAACGTGCTGCTCTCCCGGGCCCGCGCGGCACTGGACGCCATGGCGGGAACGGCGGGCGAGGAGTACGCGGCCTACACCCACGCACTCGACGAGGCCGCCGCCGGGCAGCTCACCTTCCGCCAGCGCTACGCCCGTGAGGGCGCCGGCACGCCGCTGCTGGTGGCCGCCGTGGCGGCCGTCGCCGCGGTGGTGGCCGACGTGGCGCTCGGCACCGGGACCGGCACCGCGGTGGGCGCGGGAATGACGGTCGGGGTCGTCGGCGCCGCGGCGACGGTGGTGAAGGTGGCCGGCGTCCATGTGCCGGCCGCCCATCACCGGGCCGGGGCGGCCGGCCAGCCCGGCGGGCCCGAGCAGCTGCGGCTGCAGTGGCTCACCGCGCTGGAGGTGCGCGGCATCCGGCCCTTCCTGGACCAGCAGCGGATGCTCGCCGCGTCCACCGGGCCGGCCAGGACCGGGCCGAAGCTGCGGGGCGCCGACAAGAGCGCGGCCGCGCGGGGGCGCAGCGCCCTGGAGCAGTCGTTCGGGCAACTTCCGGTGGCGGACGGCCCGTTCGCGGGCCGGCGGCAGGAGATGGCGCGGCTGCGGCAGTGGGTGCAGGCGGCCCGGGCGAGCACGGAGACGAAGCCGACGGTGGTCGTGCTGCACGGACCGCCGGGCAGCGGCCGTACGACGCTGGCGGTGCGGGCCGTCCACGAGCTGCGGGACTACTTCCGCGGGGCCTGCCTGGTCGATCTGCGCGGCTCGGGCGCGGGCGGACCGGGCGGCTCGGAGGCGGGAGGTGCCGGGGCGGGCGGCGAGTCGCCGTTGAACACCCGGGACGCCCTGCTGCACCTGCTGAACCGGCTCGGGGCGCCGCGCGAACAGCTGCTGTTCCGGGAGCGGTCCTCCGCCGACCAGCAGGTCAAGCGGCTCAGCGAGCTGTACCACCAGCATCTGACGGGCGTGCCGGTCACCGTCGTCCTCGACGACGCCTCGGACCCCGAGCAGGTACGGGCGCTGGTGCCGGAGCGGTCGGACAGCCTGGTGCTGGTCACCGCGCGCGAGGCACTCCGGCTGCCGTCCGACCTGCCGGCCCGGGTGTACGACCTGCCCGTCGAGGCGCTGGACGCGGCCGGCGCGGAGGAGTTGCTGGGCGCCGCCGCCGAGGACGCGTCGGGGCCCTACGACGCCGAGGCCGGCGATCTGATCCGGCACCTGTGCGGCGGGCTGCCGCTGGCCCTGCGGATCGCCGGGTCGTCGCTGGGCCCGCGCTCACCGCGCGCGCTGGCGACCGACCTGGGCGCCTACGGCCCCGTGGAACCGGTCGAGCGGGCGCTGTGGCTGCGCTACACCGACCAGTCCGAGCCGGCCCGGCGGCTGCTGCGGCGGCTGGCGCTGGCGGGACGCACCTCGCTGGGTGCCGCTGCCGCCGCCGCGCTGCTCGCCACGGACGAGACGGAGGCCACCCGGCAGCTGACGGCCCTGTCGCGGGCGGGTCTGATCGACCACGTCCGGGGCAGCCGCTACCGCCTGCACGACGTGGTGCGCGCCTTCGCCCGCGCCCGCCTCGCCGACGAGGAGGAGCCCGGCGAACGGACGGCCGCGCAGGAACGCCTCATCGCCAACTACGCCGAGCTGGCCGACTCCGTGCTGCGCCTGGTCGACGGCAACATGTCGACCCGCTCCAACCAGTTCGGGCAGTACGGCTTCACGTCCCTGGACGAGGCGCTGCGCTGGCTGGACGACGAGTCGAGCTTCATCACCGCGGCGCTGCGGCACGCGGAGGGCGTCGACCAGGGCGCGGTGCTGAACCTGCTGGGCGCGCTGTGCGACTACTGCCTGCTGCGCGGCGACCTGTACCGGCTGGGGGAGATCAGCGAGCTGGCGCAGTCCGTGGACCAGGGGCTGCTGGTGCGCTCGGTGCAGTGGCGCACCGGCATCGCGGCCCGACAGCTGGGCGAGCTGGACAAGGCGCGTACGACACTGGCCTCCGTGGTCGACCTGTACCGGGACGCCCACCACGACGCCGGTGCGGCGCGTGCCCTGTGCTCGCTGGGGATCACGCTGCACCACCAGGGCAACCTGACCGACGCGGCGGCCAAGCTCCGGGAGGCGCTGGACCTGCAGGCCGCTCCCGAGCTGGACACGGACCGGGCGTGGACGCTGCACGCGCTGGCGGCGGTCCAGCGCGACCGGGCCCGGCTGGCCGAGGCCCTGGAGCTGCTCACCGAGTCGCTGGTGCTGCACCGCGCGGGCGAGTCGTTGCACGGCCAGGCGTGGGCCCACTTCCAGCTCGGCCAGCTGCACCTGCGCAGGGGCGACGTCCCGGGCGCGGAGGAGGACCTGCGGGCGGCCCTGGAGCTGTACGGCCGCACCCAGGACGCGCGCGGGGAGGCGTGGGCGCTGACCCAGCTGGCGCGGGCCCGCCTGGTGGACGGCGACGCCTCGGAGGCGGTGGCGGAGCTGCGGCGGGCGGCGGCCCGGCACCGCGAGAACGAGGACGCCCGCGGCGAGGCGTGGACCGTCTACTACCTGGGCCAGGCCCTGGAGGAGACCGGCGACCTGGACCAGTCGGTGCGCGAGCTGGAACGCTCGCGCACGATGTTCTCCCGGATGCGGGACGTGTACGGCCTGGCCTGCGCCCGGCACCACTCGGCCCGGGTCACCCGGGACCAGCGCGCCGCCCAGACCGGCTCGCTGCGCAACTCGGGCTTCGCCCGCCAGCTCCTGGTCGACGCGCGCGCCGACTTCCAGCGCATCGGCGTGGCGCACGGGGAGGCCTGGACGTGCCTGGAACTGGCGGTCGTGGACGCGGGCAACGCCCGTACCCCGCAGGCGCTGGCCCTGTGCGACGAGGCCGCCGCCCTCTTCGCCGGGTACGGCGACCGGCGGGGCGAGGACTGGGCCCGCTTCCTGCGCTGCACGCTGCTGCCCTACGCGGCCCCCGGCGGGGTGGAGGTCGGCACGGCGGTGGCGCAGGAGGAACTGGCCCAGCTGTCCCGCGCCCGTCACCCCGCCCGCGACACCGAGCTGGACGACTACGTGGACGCCTACCAGCTCCTCCTGGAGCGCGGCGTGCAACTGGAGGCGGGCTGGCAGGCGTGGCGTCTGGGCATGGTCCCGGGCCGCCAGGCCAGGGAGGTGATGGGCGTGGCGGTCACGGCGTGACCGCCGGGACGCGGGGCTCTGTCCCGGCCTGGTCCCGGCCTGGTCCCGGCCTGGTCCCGGCGGGGCTAACCCCGCTGGGGCTTCGCCTCGCCGCCGCCGGAGGCGTCCGGCTCCGCCGCTTCCTTGAAGTCGACCTTGCCCATGTGCCGGTTCATGGACTTCATCAGGCCCCACACCGCCAGGGCCATCACCGCGAACACGACGAACCCGAGGACACCGGGGGTGACCTTGTCCTCGTCCAGCTCGGCGAGGGTGACGAGGTGCGTCATTGCCAGGCTTGCGCTTGCACTCATGTCAGGCATTGTCCCGGATGCCCGCGAAGAGGTCGTCCTCGGGGAGGGAGGTTTCCACGAGGGACTTGGCCAGCTCGTACTCCTCGGTGGGCCAGACCTCCTTCTGGATCTCCATCGGCACCCGGAACCAGCCCCCGTCGGGGTCGATCTGCGTGGCGTGCGCGATCAGCGCCTTGTCGCGGATCTCGAAGAAGTCCGCGCACGGCACGTGCGTGGTGAGGGTGCGCTCCTTGCGCTCGAACTCCGCCCAGCGCTTGAGCCAGTCGTGGTAGGGCGACTCCAGGCCGCGCTCCAGCAGCGCGTTGTGCAGTGCCTCGGTGCGGGGCCGGTTGAAGCCCTGGTTGTAGTAGACCTTCAGCGGCTGGTACGCCGGTCCGTACTCGCCCTCGGGGTACTTCTCGGTGTCGGCCGCACCCTCGAACGCCACCATCGTGATCTTGTGGGTCATGATGTGGTCCGGGTGGGGATAGCCACCGTTCTCGTCGTAGGTGGTGATCACCTGGGGCCGGAAGGAGCGGATCTTCCGCACCAGCTCACCGGCCGCCTTGTCGACGTCCTCCAGGGCGAAGCAGCCCTCCGGCAGCGGCGGCAGCGGGTCGCCCTCGGGCAGACCGGAGTCGACGAAACCGAGCCACTCCTGACCCACGCCCAGGATCTCCCGGGCCTCGTCCATCTCCTTCCTGCGCACCTCGTGGATGTTCTCCTCGATGTACGCGTCGCCCTGGAGCTTCGGGTTGAGGATGGAGCCGCGTTCCCCGCCGGTGCAGGTCACCACCAGCACGTCCACCCCCTCGGACACGTACTTCGCCATGGTGGCCGCGCCCTTGCTCGACTCGTCGTCGGGGTGGGCGTGGACGGCCATCAGTCGCAGCTGGTCAGTCAAGACTCAATCCTCGGGTCAGTCGGCGCCCGTGTGCATCGGCGCAATCGGAGGCTTCTATAGTGACCGAATCGGGGGACGAAAAATTCCGAAGCCCGGACGGACCGGCTTCTGCCGAGAGGACGATCATGAGTACGGCGAGCACGCGGACGCCTCAGGGTCGGTACGGCCGCTCCTCGGACGAACGCGCCGATCGCACCCTCAAGACCGTCGGAGCCGTGCTCGGCGCGCTCCTGCTCGCGCTCATCGGCTGGTTCGGCTACCACTACGTCGGCCAGAACAAGATCAGCGGTGAGCTGATCGGCTTCGAGCTCGCCGACGACTCGGTGCAGGTCCACCTGGAGGTCCGCAAGGACGAAGGGGTCACCGGCTACTGCACGGTGCGCTCCCAGGCGGAGGACGGCGACGAGGTGGGCCGGGCCGACTTCCGCTTCGACGGGGACGAGACGCGGATCGACAAGGTCGTCACCCTGCGCACCAAGGCCGCGGGGACGTCGGCGGAGCTGCTCGGCTGTCATCCGGAGTGATCCGACGGGGCTCGCCGGCGCCAATACGTACCGTCTGGCCTGCTGCGACATGAATCTGGTGGCTTATGTCCTCCCCCTTTGGCCACTGAATTGTTAGGCTCGTGGTTTCGCCCTTCCGTGAAGGAACATCCTTCTGGGTAGGGCGTTGATTTGTATTCCCAGTACCAACGAGGAGCACCCGTGACCCAGACCAGCGAGAACGTCACCTGGCTGACCCAGGAGGCGTACAACAAGCTCAAGGAGGAGCTTGAATACCTTACTGGTCCTGCGCGCACCGAGATCTCTGCCAAGATCGCCGCGGCTCGCGAGGAGGGGGACCTGCGCGAGAACGGCGGGTACCACGCGGCGAAGGAGGAGCAGGGCAAGCAGGAGCTCCGCGTGCGCCAGCTGACCCAGCTGCTGGAGAGCGCCAAGGTCGGTGAGGCTCCGGCCGCCGACGGCGTGGTGGCACCCGGCATGGTCGTCACGATCGCCTTCGACGGTGACGAGGACGACACGCTGACCTTCCTGCTCGCCTCCCGCGAGTACGCGAGCTCGGACATCGAGACCTACTCGCCGCAGTCCCCGCTGGGCTCGGGCGTCCTCGGCCACAAGGTCGGCGAGGACGCGCAGTACGAGCTGCCCAACGGCAAGCCGGCCTCGGTGAAAATCCTCACGGCCGAGCCGTACAACGGCTGACGCGCCCCGTCGGCCGGCCGCAGCCGGCCGACCGGCTTGGTCGAGCCCCCGGTGTCCCCGTGACGCCGGGGGCTCGTCGTCGTTCTGCCGATGCGCGGCCCGTGGGTCCCGGGGTCCGTGAGTCCCGGGGAACGTGAGTCCCGCGGGGCTGTGAGTCTCGCGGGACTGTGAGTCCCGGGGGCCGTGGGTCGTGAGGTCAGCTGGCCGCCGAGCGGTACTTGCGCACCGCCAGCGTCCGGAAGACCGCGATGATCAGGACGGACCAGATCAGCGAGGCCCAGACGGGATGCTGCATCGGCCAGGCGTCGGACTGCACGACACCCGGGTTGCCGAACAGCTCCCGGCAGGCCTGCACCGTGGCGCTGAACGGGTTCCACTCGGCGATGTGCCGCAGCCAGGGCGTCATCTGACTGGAGTCCACGAAGGCGTTCGAGACGAACGTCACCGGGAACAGCCAGATGATCCCTCCCGAGGTCGCCGCCTCCGGGGTGCGCACGGACAGACCGATCAGCGCGCCGATCCAGGTGAAGGCGTAGCCCAGGAGCAGCAGCAGCCCGAAGCCGGCCAGGACCTCCCCGGCGCTGGTCGGGTCGGCGGACCCGGTGCGCCAGCCCACGATCAGCGCGACTATCGCGAGGACGAGCAGCGTGATGGCCGTCTGTACGAGATCGGCGACGGTGCGGCCGGTGAGGACCGCACCGCGGGCCATCGGCAGGGACCGGAAGCGGTCGACGAGCCCCTTCTGCATGTCGTCGGCGATGCCGGCCGCCGATCCGGCGGTGGCGAAGGTGACGGTCTGCGCGAAGATGCCCGCCATCAGGAAGTCCTTGTAGACATCCGGATCGGTGGTGTTCCCGATCTTCATCGAGCCGCCGAAGACGTACGTGAAGAGCACCACGAACATCACCGGCTGGATGATCCCGAACAGGACCATCTCCGGGATCCGGGTCATCCGGATCAGGTTTCTGCGGGCGATGACGAGGGAGTCCCGGACGGACTGGCCGATGGCGTTGGCCGGCGCCGCGGGCGGCGTCGTGTCGGTGGCGGCGCTCACTGGGCGGTCTCCTTCTGCTGCTCGCGGCCGGCGGCGTCCGCCGGACCACTGGTCTCGTCCTTCACCTCGGCCACGTGGCCGGTGAGGGAGAGGAAGACGTCGTCGAGGGTGGGGCGGCGCAGGCCGATGTCGTCGATCTCGATGCCGCGGACGTCCAGCTCGCGGATGACCTCGGCGAGCAGCTTCGCACCGCCGGTCACGGGGACGGTCAGCTTGCGGGTGTGCTCCTCGACGGTGGTCGATCCCTTGCCGAACCGGGCCAGCACCTCGGAAGCCGTCCCCATGTGCTCGCGCTCGTGGACCACGACCTCGACGCGCTCTCCCCCGGTGCGGGCCTTGAGCTGGTCGGAGGTGCCGCGGGCGATGACGCGGCCGTGGTCGACGACCGCGATGTCGTGCGCCAGGTGATCGGCCTCCTCCAGGTACTGCGTGGTCAGCAGCAGGGTCGTGCCGCCGGCGACCAGCTGCTTGATGACCTCCCACAGCTCCTGCCGGTTGCGCGGGTCGAGGCCGGTCGTCGGCTCGTCCATGAACATGACGGGCGGGGAGACGACCAGGGCGGCCGCCAGGTCGAGCCGGCGGCGCATGCCTCCCGAGTAGGTCTTGGTGGGGCGGTCGGCGGCGTCCGAGAGGTGGAACTGGTCGAGCAGCCCACCGGCCCGGGCCTTCGCCGCCCTGCCCTTCATCTGGTAGAGCTGGCCGACCATCTGCAGGTTCTCCCGGCCGGTCAGGTACTCGTCGACCGCGGCGAACTGGCCGGAGAGGCCGATGGAACGCCGTACCTCGTTGGGCTGCCTGAGGACGTCGATGCCCGCGACGACGGCTCTGCCGCTGTCGGGTCGCAACAGGGTCGTCAGGCAGCGGACGGCGGTGGTCTTGCCCGCGCCGTTCGGCCCGAGCAGGCCGAGGACCGTGCCCTCGGGGACGTCCAGGTCGACGCCGTCCAGAGCCCTTACGTCACCGAAGGTCTTCACCAGGCCTTCGGCATAGATGGCGCCTGGCATATGAGTCTCCACGTCGTCGGGGAAATCTTCGGAAAAGCCTAGGTTTGTACGTTTCGCCGCGCTCATCGAGCGAACACACGACACACCGTAACGCGATGTATCGCGTCTCACAATGCAGTTACTCGAACGAGTGACGAACGGGCGACGAAGCGGCCACCGCTCCCCGTCGGGGCTCAGGCGATGACGGTGTAACCCGCCTCCCGCAGCGCCCCGCCGACCTCGGCACAGTGCTCCGGGCCCTTCGTCTCCAGGTGCAGTTCAACCTCCGCCTCCGTGAGCCCGAGCCGCGGATGAGTCCGCACGTGGCTCACATCGAGGACGTTAGCGTCGACCACTGACAACACCCCGAGAAGCGTGGCCAGGGCGCCGGGCCGGTCCGTCAGCCGCAGCCGGACCGCCAGGTAGCGGCCCTGCGCGGCCATGCCGTGCCGCAGCACGCCCTGCATCAGCACCGGGTCCACGTTGCCGCCGGACAGGACCGCGACCACCGGTCCCGCGAAGGCGTCCGGCTCACTCAGCAGCGCCGCCACCGGGCTGGCGCCGGCCGGTTCCACGACCAGCTTCGCCCGCTCCAGGCACAGCAGCAGGGCGGTGGACAATGCGTCCTCGGAGACCGTGCGGACCTCGTCCACCAGCTCGCCGACGATCCCGAACGGCACGTCGCCCGGCCGCCCCACCTTGATGCCGTCGGCCATCGTGGCCGGGTTCTCGACCGCCACCGGGCGCCCCGCGGCCAGCGAGGGCGGGTACGCCGCCGCGCCCTCCGCCTGCACGCCCACGATCCGCACGTCCGGCCGCAGTGCCTTCACCGCCACCGCGATACCGGCCGCGAGCCCGCCCCCGCCGATGCCGACCACGACGGTCCGCACCTCGGGGCACTGCTCCAGGATCTCCAGCCCGACCGTGCCCTGGCCCGCGATGACGTCGGGATGGTCGAAGGGGTGGATGAACACCGCCCCGGTCCGCTCCGCGTACTCCTGTGCGGCGGCCAGCGTCTCGTCGACGACCTGTCCGTGCAGCCGCACCTCGGCGCCGTAGTCCCGGGTGGCGCTGATCTTCGGCAGCGGCGCGCCCTTCGGCATGAACACCGTCGACCGCACGCCGAGCAGGGACGACGCCAGCGCCACGCCCTGCGCGTGGTTGCCCGCGCTCGCCGCGACCACCCCCGCGGCCCGCTGCTCGGGCAGCAGTCCGGCGATCCGCACGTAGGCGCCGCGCAGCTTGAACGAGCCGGTCCGCTGGAGGTTCTCGCACTTGAAGTGCACCGGCGAGCCGACCAGCTGCGACAGGTGCCGGCTGCCCTCCATCGCCGTCACCCGTGCCACGCCCGAGAGCATCTTCTGGGCTCCGCGCACGTCGTCCAGGGTGACGGGACCGACCAGGGCCGCTGTGGTGTAGCTCATACCCTCCAGCATCGCAGTTCCGGGTCGCCCGGGGCCGTTGTGACCAACCTCCGAGACCCGCTTTGCCCAGCGCCGGTACGCCTCGGCGCCCGGCCGCGTACCCTGTCCCCCAATTAGCAGCCCTCCACGAAGTGAGCCCCCGGCCATGCCCACAACGCCTGAAATGTCGATGGACATGACGACCGCCGGTGACACCGGTCTTCTCGAGACGCTCCAGCACGAGGTCGCGCTCTTCGCCCGCCGCGCCGAACAGACCCGGCTCGGCGGGGTCGGACAGGTGCGCAACTCCATGGACCGCGCCGCGTACCTGCTGCTCAACCGGCTCGACAAGGAGGGCCCGATGGGCGTGAAGGCGCTCGCCGCGAGCATGGGCATCGACTCCTCCACGGTCACCCGGCAGGTGGCTCCGCTCGTGGACACGGGACTCGTCAAGCGGACCTCCCACCCCGAGGACGGACGCGCGGTGGTCCTGCAGCTGTCCCCGCGCGGCGTGGCACGGCTGGACGAGGTCCGCTCCTCCCGTCGTCAGCTCATGGCCGAGCTGACCCGCGACTGGGCGCCGGAGGAGCGCGAGACGTTCTGCGCCCTCCTGGCCCGTTTCAACGGTGCCCTGTCCGCACGGATGGCCCCCTCCGGCGTGGCGGCCGCCGAGACGCCTTCGGGCTCCTGACCCGATCGCACGCCTTTCGCAGCCGCACGCGGTTCGGCGCTTCTCGGGCTCCCACCGCCGCGGCTCACGCTTCCGTGGTTCCCGCCGCCGTGGCTCCCGTCTCCGTGGCTCCCGCCTCCGTGGCTCCGCGGCTTTCGGAGCGGGGTTCGCGCCGAACCCTTGACCGGCGGGCCGCCCCTGGCCTGATATGAGACCTCAGGGGTCGTCGCCGTCCGGGCGGGAGGCGCGGTGCGAGATCGGCATGCGTCCCACGGTGCCCGTCGGGCCCGCGAGTTCGAGGCGTTCGTCGCGGGTGCGGCAGGGCGGCTGCTGCATGCCGCCACCCTGCTCACCGCCGAGGCCCCGGACGCCAATCCGCACGCGCGGCGCCTGCTGGCCCTGAGCCTGGCGCACACGTACGCGTCCTGGGACCGGCTGCACGGGGAGGACCCGTACGACCGCGCCCGCCAGTACCTGGCCACGCGGTTCGCCCGCGAGGTCTGGCACCGGTACGGCGTGCTCGCCCGGACCCTCAGACGCCCCGCGGGCACCTTGGGCGGCCTCGCCCCGCAGGAACGCCTGGTCCTGGTGCTCAGGCTGTACGAAGGCGTGGCCGAGGAACAGGCTGCCGCGCTGCTGGGCCTGCCCGTGGACCGCGTGCGGGCGATCTGCGCCCGGGCGACGGCCACGCTCCTGAACCCGCAACCGGCGCCGGCCCGCCCGATGGCGGCGAAGCCGACCGGAGCCGAGGCGGCGACGCCATGACGGGCGGGGCGACGGACGGGCGGACGCATCCGGCGAACGACGCGAAGAGCGATCCCGCGACCGGCACCGGGACCGGCCTTGCGACCGACACCGGGGCAGGTGCCGGGACCGTCGCCGGGTCAGGTGCCGGGACCGTCGCCGGGGCGGAGGCCGCGACCGACACCGGGGCGGGCGCTGCGACCAGCGCCGGGGCGGAAGCCGCGACCGGCAGTGGGGCGGCCGCTGCGACCAGCGCCGGGGCGGCGACCGATACCGGAACGAGTGCTACGGCCAACGCCGGGGCAGGCGTCGCGTCCGCCACCGGGTCACATGCCGCGGCCGGGTCCCGGCCCGGCGGCGCGAGGGGTACGAGGGGTACGCGCGCGTGGTGCGCCGGGAGGTGCCGGTGAACCGGGCCCGGCGCGAGGCGGCCGCGCGGCGGCTCATGGAGCAGTCACCGCCCCGGGTGCCGCCCGACCTGTACGCCGAGGCCGTGCGCAGGGGCGGGCGCATACTGCGGCGCAGGAGGGCGGCCCGCCGCCTGATGTGGCTGCTGATGGGCGCCGCGGCCGTGGTGTTCACGGTGTGGGCGCTGACCGCACAGCCGTGGGCGGAGCCGCCTTCGGAGACGACCCCGCCCGTGACCGGCTGGGAGGGCTGGTGAACCCGGTCCGCTAGCCCAGCGCCTGCTGGAGGTCGGCCAGCAGGTCCTCGGCGTTCTCGATGCCGACCGACAGCCGCACCAGGTCCGAGGGCACCTCCAGGGCGGAGCCGGCCGCGGAGGCGTGCGTCATCCGGCCCGGGTGCTCGATCAGCGACTCGACGCCGCCGAGGGACTCGCCGAGCGTGAAGACCTTCGCCCGGTCGCACACCGCGACGGCCGCCTGCTCGCCGCCCTCGACGCGGAACGACACCATGCCGCCGAACGCCTTCATCTGCTTGGCGGCGACCTCGTGCCCGGGGTGCTCGGGCAGCCCCGGGTACAGCACGCTCGTCACGCGCGGGTGCCGCGAGAGCATCTCGGCGACCTTGGTCGCGTTCTCGCTGTGCCGGTCCATGCGCACCGCGAGGGTCTTGGTGCCGCGCAGCACCAGCCAGGAGTCGAAGGGCCCGGCGACCGCGCCCATCGCGTTCTGGTGGAACGCCAGCTCCTCGCCCAGCTCCTGGTCGTCGACGATCAGCGCGCCGCCCACGACGTCCGAGTGCCCGCCCATGTACTTCGTCAGCGAGTGCACGACGACGTCGGCGCCGAGCGCCAGCGGCTGCTGGAGGTACGGGGTGGCGAAGGTGTTGTCGACGACGAGCCGGGCGCCGGCGTCCCGGGCGACCTGGGCGACCTGGGCGATGTCGGTGATGCCGAGCAGCGGGTTGGAGGGGGTCTCCACCCACACCACCTTGGTCTTCGGGGTGAGGGCGGCCCGTACGGCGGCGGCGTCGCCGGTGTCGGCGACCGACCACTCCACGCCCCACCGGGTGGCGACCTTGGCGAAGAGGCGGAAGGTGCCGCCATAGGCGTCGTTGGGGATCACCACGTGGTCGCCGGGGCGCAGCAGCGTACGCAACAGGCAGTCCTCGGCCGCCAGTCCGGACGCGAACGCGAGACCGCGACGGCCGCCCTCCAGGGCGGCGAGGTTCTCCTCCAGGGCCGTGCGGGTCGGGTTCGCGCTGCGGCTGTACTCGTAGCCGCCGCGCAACCCCCCGACGCCGTCCTGCTTGTAGGTCGACACCTGATAGATCGGCGGGACGACCGCGCCCGTCAGGGGATCGGCGGTGTTGCCCGCGTGAATCGCGAGCGTCTCGAAGTGCTGACTGATGTGCCTGTCGCTCATGAGCACCGAGGGTAGCCGTGCGGAACGCCTCGTGCGTTTTCCACAGGGCGCGGGACGGGTTGGCCAATTGTCGGCGGCGTCTGGTTCGCTTGAGACATGGAGATTCTGTGGGTCCTGATGGCACTGGTCATGCTCGGCTTCGTGCTGCTCCAACTCTCGCGGCGCCGGCGCGGCGCGGTCGGCCTGGTCCCGCCCGGCCACCCGGACGCGGCGGACCCGGCGAACTACGGCTTCGCCCGCGAAGAGGAGCTGGACGTCCGCATGCCGGGGCCCGACCAGGACCTGCTGGACGTCCTGGACCTGGTGCAGCGCTCCCAGGACTACCGGGGGGCGCAGCAGCTCCTCGCCGGCACGGAGGCGGCGGGCGAGCGGCGCTGGCAGCGCGTGCAGGCCTTCGCCGGTGCCGCGTCGCTGGAGCTGCGGCAGCGGCCGGGCGGTGTGGGGCAGACGCCGGGCGGGCAGTGGCTGCGGGTGTGGCGGGCCGAGGTCCCGAAGGACGCGGGCGGCGCGGCGGTGCACGCCGAGTTCCTGGTGCAGCAGGCGTGGCGGACGGCGACGCCGGGCACGGACGACTTCCGGATCATCATGGAGGAGGCGAGGGCGGCCTGCGGCGAGGCGGCCCTTCTTGCCCCCGGTGACCCCGTGCCGTACATCGTCGAGCTGTCGGTGGCCCGCGGCCTCGGCTACCCGCGCGAGGAGTTCGAGCAGCTCTGGCTGAAGATCCTGGACCGCGCTCCGCATCACATGGGCGCGCACCTGGCCGCCCTGCAGTACTGGTGCGAGAAGTGGCACGGCTCGCGCGACCTGGCGTACTCCTTCGCGGAGGCGGCGGCCGCCCGCGCCCCGCAGGGTTCGCTCCTCGCGGCGCTGCCGCTCTTCGCGGTCTTCGAGCACCTGCCCGAGGTCAACCTGGTCGCCGGCTTCTACCAGAGCGAGGTCGTCACCAAGGCCGTCCACGGCGCGCTGCACGCGGTCCACTCGGCCCGCCCGGACGACCCGATGCAGGCGCACGTCCGCCATCTGCTGGTCTTCTTCCTGGTCCGCGGCGAGCGCTGGGCCGAGGCGATGAACCAGCTGACGGTCATAGACGGTCACGTGGGCGCCCTGCCCTGGACGCTGTCGGCCGACCCGGCGGCGGAGTTCGCGGTCTACCGCGCGCTCGCGGTCGCAGGTTACGAGGCGAACGGCGGCAGCCCGGCGACGCTGCCCCACTGAGCACCGGGGACGCGCATACGACGACGGTCCGGCCGTGACCCGGCCGGACCGCCCTCCGCTCACCCGCTGTCGCTCAGCCTTCGCCGCGAGCGGGCAGCCGCCAGCCCGGTCGCGGGAAGTGGCAGGTGTACCCGTCCGGGTACCGCTGCAGGTAGTCCTGGTGCTCCGGCTCGGCCTCCCAGAAGGGGCCGACCGGCTCCACCTCGGTGACGACCTTGCCGGGCCACAGTCCGGAGGCGTCCACGTCGGCGATGGTGTCCTCCGCGATCCGCTTCTGCTCGTCGTCGACGTAGTAGATCGCCGAGCGGTAGCTGAGGCCGATGTCGTTGCCCTGGCGGTTCTTGGTGCTCGGGTCGTGGATCTGGAAGAAGAACTCCAGAAGCGCGCGGTAGTCGGTCGCCTCGGGGTCGTAGAGGATCTCGATGGCCTCCGCGTGCGTGCCGTGGTCGCGGTACGTCGCGTTCGGCACGTCACCCCCGGTGTAGCCGACCCGGGTCGCGGTCACGCCCGGCAGCCGACGGATCAGCTCCTCCATCCCCCAGAAGCATCCGCCCGCCAGCACGGCCCTCTGCGTCTGCGCAGCCATTGCGGCCCTCCAATGTCTCTCTCGGCTCGGTCACCCGGGCTGCTCGGCCCGCACACGACCGGCCTTTCATGCCCACCCTGCGTGCAACGCACGAGGCCCCCCGACGATTCCACGCCCGGCCTTCGCGCTCCCCTCGGGGGCGGCCGTCTCCGCGGAAAACGGGTGGCCCGCGTCCGGCCCACGCCACAAGCTGTACGGCATGCAGGAACCGCGACACCGGATCCGGGCGGACCACACGGCGTCCACCGTCACCGTCTACCAGGCGTACACCCCGGAGATCGGCCTCCCCGCCGCCCGGGAGGGACGCTTTCCCGCCGCCTGGAAGCGGGACAGGATGACGTGGATCAAGCCCTCGTTCCTGTGGATGATGTACCGCTGCGGCTGGGCCGCCAAGCCGGGTCAGGAGACCGTCCTCGCCGTCGAGATCAGCCGCGAGGGCTTCGAATGGGCCCTGCGCCACGCGTGCCTGTCCAGCCACGTGCCCGGCGTGCACGGTGACCGGGCCGCCTGGCGGCGCGCGTTGAAGCGTTCGCCCACCCGCGTCCAGTGGGACCCCGAGCGGGACCTGCGCCTGCGCCCCCTGCCGTACCGCTCCCTGCAGCTCGGTCTCTCCGGCGAGGCCGCCCGCCGCTACGCCGACGAGTGGACGGTCGCCGTCCGCGACGTGACACCGCTCGCCCACGAGATCCACGCCCTGGTGGGCGAGGACGACCTCGACGCGGCCCGGGCCCTGCTGCCCGTGGAGCGGCCGTATCCCGCGGCGGACGACGTGCTGAGCGGCCTGCGCCCGTGAGACCGTCGTCCCGGCCCCCGGCCGCACATCCACCCGCACACCTCAGGGAGACCGATGTCCCGGCCGACGACCTCCGATTCCGGCGAGCGTCCGGGGCGCGGACCGGAGCTCTCCGCGTACCAACAGGCGATGCGGGACCGGCTGCTCGCGGCGCCCGTGACGACCGCCCCCGAACCCTGGCAGGCCCTCCCCCTCGTCCCGGTCGGCGGATTGATCGGCATCGGTTTCGCATCGGACCCCGGCACCGGCCATGACCTGGTCATGGTCGTCTCGAACGACGGCCACGGCCTCTTCGACGCCGTCACCGGGGAAAGGCTCGCCAGGAACCGCGACCCCCGCGACGAGGACAGCACTCCCGAAGGGGTCGCCGACCTGACCTGCCCGGGGCTCGGACCGATCGCCGGTAGCAGGGTGCACATCGCGGGGCTCTTCGGCGGCGGCCTGCACCACCGGACCCGGGACGGCTGGCGTCTGGAAGTCGTCACCCCGGCCTGGCCGAACGAACGCGTGCTGCTGTCCCGCGGCGGCGGGCTCCCGCACGCCGGTCCGCACGGAGAGAAGTGGTGGCACATCTTCCACTCCTGCTACTCCACCTTCCGGGCGGCCGGCTTCTCACCCTCAGGGCACACCATCGCCGTGGCGACGAGCAGCGACCTCACGCTGTGGACGCGTCAGTCCACGTCGATGCCGAAGTCGCGCACCGGCCCCTCCGGCCGGCCCGAGTAGCCGAACGCGGCGCGCACACCCCACCCGCCGCCTCGTCCCGCCGGTCCGCTGTCAGCCCCTCCGGCGCAACCCCGCGATCAGCACCCCCACCAGTTGCCGCGCGTCGTAGCGCGGGTCGGGGTTTTCCGCGCCGATGCAGAGGTTGCCGACGCCGCGCATGAGGGCGATGGCCGGTACGTCGGTGCGGATCTCGCCGGAGGCGGTCGCCGCGGCGAGGAGGTCGGTGCAGACCGGGACCAGGCGGTCGAGGAAGTACGCGTGCAGGGTCTCGAAGCCGGTGTTGTCGGACTGGAGGACCGCGGCGAGGCCGTGCTTGGTGACCAGGAAGTCGACGAACAGGTCGATCCAGCTGGCCAGGGCGGCGTACGGGGTCGGGCTGCTCGCCAGCAGGGCGGGGCCGGCCTCGGCGCAGGCCTCCACCTGGTGACGGTAGACGCCGATGATGAGGTCCGCCCGGGTCGGGAAGTGGCGGTAGATCGTGGCCGTGCCGACGCCCGCCTCGGCCGCGATGTCGCGTACCGGAGCCTCCACGCCCGCCCTGACGAACACCGCGGCGGCGGCGTCGAGCAGGGACCTCTCGTTGCGCCGGGCGTCGGCGCGCTTGGGCCGGGAGGACGCCTGCGCCGTCGTCGCCCGGCCCGTGCCCGACTGACCCTCGCCCGCCCGGCCCTCGCCCGCCTGGCCCGTGTTCACCCGCCGCGTCTCCGCTTCGCCGTCCTGCACCGTGCCGTTCCCTTCGTCGGTTGATAAACGGGACACCGTTCCGTATCGTTGGCCGGGTAAACGGGACGGTGTTCCGCTTGGCCTTCCATGATGCCAGAGCGTGGAGCCCGCCACCACGTCATGCCTCGATCCACCCCGCAAGCCATCCCGTGGAGGAATCGTCATGCAGTACCGCACCTTGGGCCGCACCGGTGTGCAGGTCAGCTCGCTCGCGCTCGGCGCCATGAACTTCGGCGCCATCGGGCGCACCACCCAGGACGAGGCCACCGCCATCGTCGACGCCGCCCTGGAGGGCGGGATCAACCTCATCGACACCGCCGACTGGTACAGCGGCGGCGAGTCCGAGGAGATGGTCGGCAAGGCGATCGCCGGGCGCCGCGACGACATCGTGCTGGCCACCAAGGCGAACATGCCGATGAGCGACGAGCCCAACCACCAGGGCTCCTCGCGGCGTTGGCTGGTCACCGAGCTGGACAACAGCCTGCGCAGGCTCGGCGTCGACCACGTCGACCTCTACCAGATCCACCGGTGGGACCCGAGCACGAGTGACGAGGAGACGCTGTCCGCGCTCACCGACCTCCAGCGCGCCGGGAAGATCCGGTACTTCGGCTCCTCGACCTTCCCCGCGTACCGGATCGTGGAGGCGCAGTGGGCCGCCCGCGAGCACCGGCTGAGCCGGTACGTCACGGAGCAGCCCAGCTACTCCCTCCTCCAGCGCGGGATCGAGAGCCACGTGCTGCCGGTGGCCGAGCAGTACGGGCTCGGCGTGCTGGTGTGGAGCCCGCTCGCCTCGGGCTGGCTGTCCGGCGCAGTGCGCGCGGGGCAGACGGTCGCCACGCACCGGTCGGCGGTCCTGCCCGAGCGCTTCGACCCCGCCCTGCCCGCCAACCGGGCCCGGCTCGACGCCGTCGAGAAGCTCGCCGCGATCGCCGACGAGGCCGGGCTGACCCTGATCCAGCTCGCGCTCGGCTTCGTGACCGCGCACCCCGCCGTCACCGGCGCGCTCATCGGGCCCCGGACCCTGGACCACCTGCACTCCCAGCTCGCAGCCGCCGACACCGCGCTCTCCGACGACGTCCTCGACGCGATCGACGCCGTCGCCGCGCCCGGCACCGACCTGGCCGCGCACGAGAAGTTCGACGCCCCGCCCGCGCTGCTCGACCCGGCACTGCGCCGCCGTCGCCACCCGGCGGCCCGCTGAGCGGTCAGCGTCCCGGCCGGCCCGGCACCGTCACCGTGCCCCGGTGGCGGTACCCGGCGTACGGCCGCACCAGGTCCCGACGGGAACGGGCCGGCATGGCCGGATCGAGGGCTCGGATCGCCCACCCACTCGATCCGCTCCGACTCGAACCGCCCCACCCCGATCCCCCCACCCGATCCACCCGCTCCGCCCGGCGAAACTATGCCGCGTTCCCTGCCCCCGAAGACTCATGTATGTCACACACGTCACACGGAGAGAGCGCTTTCCCAGAGGCTGCCACCGCCCACCCCTCTCGCCCTGCGAAACCCTGCCCCTCGCGCTCATCTTCCTGCGTTACACAGGCTCCATGCGCGGAAATCCGTGGTTTTACGGACAGTCATCTGACTACGCTCGGTATTCCCGGCTTTGGAATGTGCGGTTCCGGTGGGGGTCGTGGTGAGGATAGGGAGGCGCACCGGGCGGGTGCGCCTTCCATTACGCGGGTGCCCGGCTGAGGTTTCGGGTGGCTGGGGGCTGTGCGTCTTTCCAAGGGGGTAGTGCACGTGAAGCGTGCGCGTGTGACGGGTCTTGCCGCGGCCGTGACTGCGGCGACAGCGTTGTCGGTGCTGGGCGGCGGGGTTGCCTCGGCGGCGACGGGGCCGGGGCAGACACCGCAGCAGCAGGCGGCGAACCGGGCCGCGGGGACGGCGGGTACGGAGGCCGGCAATCCGCTGAGCAGCGCGGCGACGGCCGCGGGGGTGTGCGCGGACGCCGCGCAGATCGGTACGACGGAGTACATCTACCGGGGCACGGAGAAGATCGCCTCGGTCAAGCAGTTCTACTCGGCCCAGTGCGACGAGAACTACGGCTACGTGTGGGTCTGGAAGTCGTTCCTGGACAAGAACATCGAGTTCGACCTGACGGTCGGCGTGTGGTCCTACGAGCGCAACGCGCTGGTGGGCCGCAAGGACGTGTTCGGCACCCACTCCCAGGAATTCTGGGGCAACGCCGCCAAGACGGTGGACGAGTGCACCTCGGGCGACGGGACCATGAGCATCCCCGACGACCCGCAGCAGCTGCACACCCGCACGTCCAAGCGCTGCTGACGCGGGGTCCCGGCGCCGGCGCAGCGACGTCGGCCAGGTGAAACCGTACGACTTCCTCCGAGCAGGACGGGGCGGCACCCGTGCAGGGGTGCCGCCCCGGAAAGGCCCTGCTCCCTCGTCATTCAACGCATCGGAGAGACCTTCGTGAATCCTCGCATGCCCGTGACGCGTCGGCGTAGGCACTGGCTGCCGCTGGCGATCATGGCGGTGACCACCGCGACCGCCACCGTGGCCGCCGCCGTCCCGGCCACCGCACGACCGCAACCGGCCCCGTCCGCCACCGCCGCCACCTCGGCCCGGCCGGCCCCCTCGCCGCTGGGGGTGACCAAGGCTTCGGCAAGCACCCCGTTCAGGGCGACCGGGCAGGCCGGCCGGCCGGTGGTCGAGTCGGCCGCGGCCGATCCCGGCTTCTACGCCCTCGGCGTCGGGCAGGTGCCCTGGTCGGAGTTCTTCACCGCGCAGCTCTCGGACGGTGTCAGCGCCCAGGTCAACTACGGCAACGGCAACCTGCTGCTGACCGTCGACGGCTTCGACATCGCCGACGCCGGCCCGGGGCTGTCCTACGGCAACACCTTCAACAGCCTCAACGGTGCCGGCTGGAACGCCACCTCCGGCGCCGACTACCGCGTCGAGGAGCCCACCCCCGACGGCGTCTCCGTGCAGGGCCCCACCGGCACCGTCGGCGTCTTCGCCCGCTCCGGCTCGGCCCTCACCCCGGCCAGGGGTTACAAGCAGGACCTGACCGAGGCGTCGGACAAGAAGTCCTTCACGCTGATCAGCCGCCGGACCGGTGAGAAGACGACCTTCTCCCGTTCGGGCACCACCGGCGCCGCGCGGGTGTCGAAGGTGGAGGACAAGAACGGCAACGCCACCACCATCGCCTACTCCGGGAACTTCACCTCGAAGATCACGTCGGCCTCCGGGCGCACGCTGACCTTCACCAACGACGGCAAGCACATCACCAAGGTCACCGACAACACGGGCCGGACGGTCGGCTACACCTACAGCGGCGATCTGATCAAGACGTTCACCGACACCGACGGCAAGACCACGACCTTCGACTACGACTCCTCCGGCCGCCTGACCAAGGTGACCACGGCGGAGGGGCGGCAGACGAAGTTCACCTGGGACAGCGACAAGGTCGCCTCCGTCACCCGGGTGGTCACCAACTCCACCGGCGCCGGCAACACCACGGCGTTCCGCTGGATCCTGCCCCCCGACAACAACCCCGACGCCGAAGGCGTCGTCCGCGTCACCGACCCGCGCGGCAAGAACACGCTCAAGACGGTGGACGGCTACTGGCGCACCAAGAAGACCGAGGACCCCCTCGGCCACACCCGCTCGAAGTCCTGGGGACCGGACAACGACGTCGCCACCGCCACGGACGCGATGGGCGCGGCCCCGGAGGACGGCAACGTCACCAGCTACAAGTACGACAGCGTCTTCAACCCCACCACCGTCACCATCCCCACCGGGGCGTCGGCGACGGTGACCTGGGTGAAGAAGGGCAGCGGCTACTTCCCGGAGAACGCCACCACGGCCTCGGCGGAGAAGACGACCAACGCCTACGACACCTCCGGCAACCTGCTGACCTCGACCGACTCGACGACCGGCGGCACCGGCGCCAAGTGGACCTACGACTACAACCCCGAGTCCGGGACCATGGAGTGCGGCGGCCTGCCCGGCCAGCGGTGCAGCGCCACCGACCCGCGGGACAAGAAGACGAGCTACAGCTACGACTCCAAGGGCAACCTGACCAAGGTCACCCCGCCGTCCCCGCTCAAGGCGATCACCTACACCTACGACGACCTCGGCCGCCAGAAGACGGTGACCGACGGCCGTGGGGTCACCACCAGCTACACCTACGACAACCGCGACCGCGTCAAGACCCAGACCGCCGGCGGCGCCACGGCCACCTTCACCTATGACGCCGACGGCAACCTCAGGACCCGCACCACCCCGGCCGGCACGTCGACGTTCACCTACGACGAGCAGAACCGCGAGCGCACCCGGGTCCTGCCCGGCAGCCCGGCGACGTCCATCACGTACGACGCCACCGGCAACGTCGCCACCGCCACCGACCCCGCGGGCACGGTGACGTACGGCTACGACGACGCCAACGAACTGACCTCGGTCACCGAGCCCGGTGGCGCGAAGACGACGTACACCTACGACGACAACGGCAAGCGCACCAAGACCGTCTTCCCCGGCGGCACGACGCAGACCGTCACCTCCGACGACTCGAGCCGTCCGACGAAGATCGAGGTCAAGTCGGGTTCCACGACGCTGTCGTCGATCTCCTACGACTACGCGAACGCGGGCAAGGACACCGACAGGATCCGCAAGCGCACCACCGACGGCGCCGCCCTCGCCTACACCTACGACTCGATGGGCCGCCTGACCAAGGCCGTGGAGACCGAGTCCGGCTCCACGACGGCCGGCTGGTCGTACTGCTACGACAAGGCCGGCAACCGCACCGGGCGTTCCTCGGGGACCTCGCTGCCGGCCGGCTGCGACGACGCCGAGCAGAAGGCCGTCTACAACGACGCCGGCGAACTGACCTCGTTCGACGGCGACGACGGCTTCGCCTACGACGGCGCGGGCAACGAGACCTCGGCCGCGAGCCCGACCGGTACCCGTACCGGCGAGACCTGGACGCCGTTCACCCAGCTCGGCTCCTACACCCAGTCCGGCACCACCACCGACCAGACCTACGCGGGCACCGACAACACCCAGCGTCTCAAGGCCGGTTCCTCGACCTTCACCAACGCCGCCGTGGGCATCACCGGCCGGAGCGTCTCCGGCGCGGCCACGGGTTTCGTCCGCGAGCCCTCGGGCACGCTGGTCGCCATGAGGAGCGGGGGCGCCAGCCAGTACTACCTGACCGACGCCCAGAACTCCGTCGTCGGCCTGGTCGACGCGAGCGGCAGGCGCACGGCCACCTACTCCTACGGACCGTACGGTGAGCCGCGCGTCAACAGCGGCACCGACCAGCCGTTCCGCTACACCAGCACCTACCTCGACCCGACCGGCCTCTACCAGATGGACGCCCGGTACTACGACCCCGGCCTCGGCCGCTTCACCCAGCCCGACCCGGCCGGTGAGGAGCAGAACGCCTATCTGTACGCGGCCGGAGACCCGGTCAACCACACCGACCCCACCGGCACGAGTCTCCTCGGCTGCATCGGCGGAGGGCTGTCGGTGCTCGGCGGGGCGATCTCGACCGGCGCCGGGATAGCCAGTGCCATCGGCTCGGGCGGGCTCAGCACGCCGGCGTCCCTGGCGGCCATCGGCACCGGAATCGGACTCGTCGGAGCGGGCATCGGAATGATCGACGCCTGCACGTCATGACGGACAGGAAGCAGAAGATGCTCGCCAGACTCGTGTGGATCGGGATCGCCCTGGGGTGCCTCGGAGTGCTCCTCTTTCTCCTCGACGTCCTGGTGAACTAGTCCCGGAGCTTCGCACCGAGGCATGCGTGCCGTGAAGGCGGAGGCAGCCTGCCCGTGGCAGGCTGCCTCCGCCTTCGGCGTACCGCTCCCCCGCCCCGGTCCTGTGCCGGGGCCCGGGGTCAGATCGTCGCGGTGTCGATCACGAAGCGGTAGCGGACGTCGCTGGCCAGGACCCGCTCGTAGGCCTCGTTGACCTCGGACGCGGCGATCAGCTCGATCTCGGCGCCGATGCCGTGCTCCGCGCAGAAGTCCAGCATCTCCTGGGTCTCGGCGATGCCGCCGATCATGGATCCGGAGAGGGACTTGCCGCCGCCGAGCAGCGCGAACAGGTTCAGCGAGACCGGCTCCTCGGGGGCACCGACGTTGGCCAGCGTGCCCTCCGTCTTCAGCAGTCCCAGGTAGGCGGCGAAGTCGAGGGGGGCCGAGACCGTGGAGACGATCAGGTCGAAGGTGCCGGCCAGCTCCTCGAAGGTGGCCGGGTCGCTGGTGGCGTAGTAGTGGTCGGCGCCCAGCTTCAGGCCGTCGTCCTTCTTGCGCAGGGACTGCGACAGCACGGTCACCTCGGCGCCCAGGGCGTGCGCGAGCTTGACGGCCATGTGGCCGAGGCCGCCCATGCCGACGACGGCGACCTTCTTGCCGGGACCCGCGTTCCAGCGCTTGAGCGGGGAGTACGTGGTGATGCCGGCGCACAGCAGGGGCGCGGCCTCGTCCAGGGCGATGCCCTCGGGGATGCCGAGGACGAAGTTCTCGTCGACGACGACCTTCTCCGAGTAGCCGCCGTAGGTGGGCTCGCCGTCCTTGCCGATGCCGTTGTACGTCATCACGTTGCCGCCCGTGCAGTACTGCTCACGGCCGGCCTTGCAGTTCTCGCACTCGCGGCAGGAGTCGACCATGCAGCCGACGCCCACCCGGTCGCCGACGGCGAACTTGGTGACGCCGGGGCCGACCTCGGAGACGACGCCCGCGATCTCGTGACCGGGGACCATCGGGAAGATGGCCTCGCCCCAGCCCTCACGGACCTGGTGGATGTCGGAGTGGCAGATGCCGGCGAACTTGATGTCGATCAGGACGTCGTGTTCCCGCACCTCGCGCCGCTCGATGGTGGTGCGCTCCAGCGGCGCCTTGGCGGCAGGTGCTGCGTACGCGGCGACAGTGGTCATGCCGGGTTCTCCGGGATTCTCTCGACGTGACTGGGTGATGCTTCCACTGTGCCCGCGACCTGCGCTTCCACCCAGACCACGGCTTTGCGTACGTCCAGCGTGCGTACCACTGACGGGGACAGGCTCGTGTGCGTACGACCGGGAATACGTCCGGTGATACTGGAGCCATGGATGGACAGCTTGACCGGCGGGCCGAACTGAGCGAGTTCCTGCGCACCCGGCGGGCGCGGCTGAAGCCGGAGGACGTGGGCCTGGAGTCGTTCGGGCGGCAGCGCAGGGTGCCGGGGCTGCGGCGCGAGGAGCTGGCGCAGCTGGCCGGGGTGTCGGTGGCGTACTACACCCGTCTGGAACAGGGCAACGGGCAGAACGTGTCGACGGAGGTCCTGGACGCCATCGCCCGGGCCCTGCGGCTGACCGACGCCGAGCAGGCACACCTGACGCACCTGGCCAAGCCGAAGCAGCAGCGCAGGCGCAGCGGCGCCCCGCGGGGCAAGCAGCCGGTGCGGGTGGCGCTGCTCCAGCTCCTCGAGTCGATCGACACGGTGCCCGCGTACGTGACGGGCCGCCGCTCGGAGATCCTCGCCTGGAACCGGATGGCCGCGGCCCTCTTCGGCGACTGGGGCAAGCTGCCCGCCCCGGAGCGGAACTGGGCGCGGCTGGTCTTCCTGAACCCGGACTACCGCGAGCTGTTCATCGACTGGGACCAGAAGGCGTACGACATGGTCAGCTTCCTGCGCATGGACGCGGGCCGGCACCCGGACGACCCGCGGCTGTCCGCGCTGGTGGGCGAGCTGTCGGTGAAGAGCGAGGAGTTCCGGCGGCTGTGGGCCACGCACGACGTCAAGGAGAAGAGCTACGGCGTCAAGCGGATGCGGCACCCGCTGGTCGGTGACCTGACCCTGTCGTTCGAGACGTTCCGCCTGGTCGACGACGACGAGCAGGCCTTCATCACCTACCACGCGGAGCCCGGCTCCCCGTCGGCGGACGCGCTGCGCCTGCTGGCCAGCTGGGGGACGGACGCGACGGCTTCGCTGCCGACGTGACGCGGGCCGACGGGGTGTGACCACCCGGTCGGACCCGGTGGGGCATGGCGGCGGCGCCCTCAGCGGGCCGCCGGGGCGCCGGATGCGAAGTCGTACACCGCGAAGTCCGCGACCGGGCGGTATCCGATCCGCTGGTAGAGGGCGTTGCTCGTCGCGTTGGCCAGGTCGGTGAAGAGCAGGACCTGGGCCGCTCCCGCTCCGAGCGCCGCCCGGCTCGCCGCCACCGTCGCGGCGCCCCCGTAACCGCGGCCTCGCAGGTGGGGCGGGGTGTACACGGGTGCGATCCGGATCTGCCCGGCCACCAGCGGGGACACACCGGCCATGGACACGGGCGTGCCGTCCGGGGTCTCCCAGAGCGTGACGCGTCCCGCGGCGATGCGCGTGTCCGCCCACGATTCGCCGTCCGCGGCGGAGGTTCCCCCGACGTCGGCGACGAACCCGCGGTGCCAGAGCACGAGCTGCTCGCGGTCCGCCTCGCCCGCGATCCGCGCCCGGCCCGCAGGAGACGGCTCGGGCGGTGTGAGGCCGCCCAGACGGTACAGGCGTTTGCGCTCGCTCAGCGTCGGTATCGCGCCCGTGTGCCGCTGCCACGCCTCGGCGAAGGACGCGGCGGTGTCGCGGTCCCCGTCGACGCCGGGGAGCGGGTGGCCGAGGTGCGCCAGGCGGACGGCGAGACCGTCGGCGTCCTCGGGGGTGAGGGGGGTGAGGACCAGGTGGTGGGGCGGGGTGCGGAAGAAGACCGCACGGACCTCCCCCGCCCGTTCCAGCAGGCCGAAGGCGGGTGCGGCGGAGCCGTACACGGCCGCCCCGTGCGTACGCAGTGCCTCGGTCACCGTCAGCGGCACGGTGTGCAGGTCGGGGCGCGAGTGCAGGAAGTCTGTGGCGCGGGCGAGGAGGTCGCCGACGTCTTCGGTGAAGTACCAGTCGCTGGGGCTCATGCCGCATGATCCACCGTGACGGTCCGCGCGCGCCCGTGAATTTCCACCGCGTCGGCGACAGGACCCGGCGGCGGCCACAGCCCACCGGCGCGGCACCGCCCTGCCCCGTCTCCGCGGGGCCGCGAATCCCCGACACGGTGCCGCCGGCTCGCCCCGCCAGAAGGCCGCAGGCCGCGCAGGCCGAAGACCGCAGGCCCGTCGGAGGCCGCAGACCGCAGGCCCGTCGGAGGCCGCAGACCGCAGGCCCGTCGGAGGCCGCAGACCGCAGGCCCGTCGGAGGCCGCAGACCGCAGGCCGGTCTGCGGCCTCCGTCCGGCGGCCTGCGTCCGGCCGGCGGACGGAAGCCTCCGACCGGCCTGCTCCGTCTCCGCTGCGACCGGTACGGGGCCCGCAGGTCCCGACACGGCGCCGCCCGGCCCGCATCGGGGCGCACACGGGGCTCGCCGGAGACACCGCTTCCACGGGCCGCATCCGCCGGGCCGCGTGCCGCACTGCTCCGTTCCCGCTGCGACCGGTGCGGGCCGCAGCCCCCGACGCGGTGCCGCCCGGCCCGCGTCGAAATCCCGCCGGGGCCCGACGGATCCCGTGCATCCCGCCGGTCCCGGCGCAGTCCCACCGGGCCCGGCGCAGTCCCACCGGACTCGCCGGGCCCCCCGGACCCACCCGCCGGGCTCCGGGCCCCATCCCCCGCCGGGTGTGCCGGCTCCCGCCGAGTCGTGGCCGGCGCCCGGTGTCAGGCCGACGCGTTCTCCTTGACGGTGATGCGGCCCTTGCGGAGGGTGGCCACGCGTGGGGCCTTCCGGGCGATCGCCGAGTCGTGGGTGACCATGACGAACGTGAGGCCCAGCTCCCGCCACATGCGGTCGAGCACCTCCATGATCTCGTCGCGGGTCGACTCGTCGAGGTTCCCGGTGGGCTCGTCGGCCAGGAGCACCTTCGGCTGCTTCACCAGGGCGCGGGCGATGGCGACGCGCTGCTGCTGGCCGCCGGACATCTCGCCGGGAAGGTGACCGAGGCGTTCGCCGAGGCCGACGGAGGCCAGGGCCTCGGCGGCCTTCTCGCGCCGGTCCCCCGCCCGGACGCCGAGCGGGACCAGGGCGGTCTCGACGTTCTCCTGGGCGGTCAGGGTCGGGATCAGGTTGAAGGACTGGAAGACGAAGCCGATGCTCTCGCTGCGCACCCGGGTCAGCCGGGCCTCGGGGAGCGTGGCGAGGTCGGTGCCGTCGAGGACGACCTCGCCCGAGCTGGGCCGGTCGAGACCGCCCAGCATCTGCAACAGGGTGGACTTGCCGCCGCCGGTGGGGCCCTGGATGACGAGCCGGTCGCCGTCGGCGATGGTCAGGTCGACGCCGTCGAGGGCCTGCACGGCGGCCTTGCCGCGGGTGTAGCGCTTGGTGACGCCGCTGAGTTGGTACATGGTGCGACTCCTGGAGTACGGGGAAGGTGGAGCTACTCGACGCGGCGCAGGGCGTCCGCGGGGCGCAGCCGTGCGGCGCGCCAGCCGCCGAAACCGCCGGCGACGAGCCCGCCGGCCACGGCGAGGGCGACGGCGAGGGCGATGGTGGTGAGGCTGACGGGCGCGGTCAGCGCGATGTCCAGGGTCTTGGCGGCGGTCTGCCGGCCGGGACCGCCCATGCCACCGCCGCCGCCGAAGCCGCCGGGACCACCCGTGCCGCCCCCGCCCGTGCCGCCGCCCAGCTGGGCCTGCAACGTCGGGCTGACGGCCGTGAAGGCGTACGCGCCGGCGAGTCCGAGCGCGATGCCGAGGGCGCCGCCGACCAGGCCGTTGACGACGGCCTCGCCGATCACCTGCCGGGTGACCCGGCCCGAGCGCCAGCCGAGCGCCTTGAGGGTGCCGAACTCGCGCACCCGGCGGGAGACGGCGGACGAGGTGAGCAGCCCGGCGACCAGGAACGCCGCCGCCAGGACGAGGACGGACAGCCACTTGCCGACGCCGGTGGCGAGCGAGGAGGCGGTGGAGAGTGAGCCGGAGACGGTGTCGGCGAGGTCGGCGGAGGTGGTGACCGTCGTCCCCGGGATGTTCTTCCGGATGGCGGACTTGACGCCGTCGATCCGCTGCGAGTCGGTCGCCTTGACGTAGATCGTGGTGACCTTGTCCTTCGCGTCGCCCAGCGTCTGGGCCTGCTTGAGCGGCACGTAGAGGTCGGCCGCCGCGTCGCCGCTGTCGGCCGTGGCGATGCCGACGATCTTGAACTCGGTGTCCTTGACGGTGACCTTGCTGCCGGTCTTGAGCTTCTTCTCCTTGGCGTAGGCCGAGTCGGCGACGGCGACCTTCGCGTCGGTCTCCGACGCCTCGAAGGTGCGTCCGCTGGTGATGGCGGACGTGGTCAGCGGGCCGAGGGCGGGCTCGGTGACGTCGGTGCCGTAGACGGAGTAGCTGTTGACGTCGAAGTCGGCGCCGCCGCCCTGGACGCGGCCCTGCGGGGACTGCCCGCCGCCCGGGCCGCCGCCCTGCCCCTGCCCCTGCCCCTGCCCCTGGGCCGTGCCGCCGGAGGCGTCCTGCTGGAACTGGCCGCGGGAGAACTCGCCGCTGACCTTGACGACTTGGAGGCTCAGGCCGCCCACCGCGTCGGCGACCCCGTTCTGCCCGGCGACCTTGCCGACGGTCGAGCCGGCCAGGGTCTGGAAGCCCTGCACCATGACGCGGTCGGTGCTCTGCTCCTTCTCGGCGCCGTCGTCCTGCGCGTCGAAGCGGAAGCGCGGCCGTTCGGCGGTGCTCCCGGACGAGGGCTCGGCGGCCTTGGTGACCGTCATGTCCGTGCCCAGCCCGTACAGGGACTGAAGGACCTTGTCCTGGGCCCGGCCCATGCCGGAGGAGACGGAGCCGACCACGATGACCAGCGCGATGCCCAGCGCCAGGCCGGAGGCGACGACGAGGGCCGCCTTTCTGCGGCGGCGCAGTTCGCGCCTCAGGTAGGTGAAGAACATGGCCGCAAAGTAGGGACGGCCCGTGATGAAGGGATAAGGCCCGCGTAAGAGAAGGATGAGAAGCCGGGAAAGGCGCGGGCGCCCGCCGCTCCCGTGCGGGGAGTGGCGGGCGCCCGTGCGAAGTGCGCCGGGTCCGGCGGGAGTTCGGCGTCAGACGGCCGAACCCGCCTTCCACTGGGCCCAGTCCATGTTCCAGCCGTTGAGGCCGTTGTCCGGGGAGACGGTCTTGTCGCCGGTGTTCTGGACGACGACCACGTCACCGATGATCGAGTTGTTGTAGAACCAGGCGCCGGGCGTGTTCGGGTCGTTGGCGCCCTTGGCGTCCTCCAGGCCCACGCAGCCGTGGCTGGTGTTGACGTTGCCGAAGATGCCCTTGCCCCAGTAGTTGCCGTGGATGAAGGTGCCGGAGGTGCTCAGGCGCATGGCGTGCGGCACGTCCTTGATGTCGTACTCGCCCTTGCCGTCGTCGTCGGTGAAGCCGACGGTCGAGCCGTCCATCCGGGTCTCCTTGTACTTCTCGGAGATCACCATCTGGCCTTCGTAGGTCTTGTTGTCCGGGGAGCCGGCGGAGATCGGGATGGTCTTGACCGTCTTGCCGTCCTGCGTGACCTTCATCTGCTTGGTCTTCGCGTCGACGTAGGAGACCTGGTTGCGGCCGATCTTGAAGGTGACCGACTTCTGCTGGACGCCGTAGACGCCGTCGGCGCCCTCTACCCCGTCGAGCGCCAGCTTGAGGGTGACGGTCGAGCCCTCCTGCCAGTAGTCCTTGGGACGGCAGTCCATGCGCTGGGTGGAGAACCAGTGGCAGGCGACCTCCTGGCCGCTGCTGCTGTTGACCGTGATGCCCTTCTGGACGGCGGCCTTGTCGGTGATCTGCTTGTCGAAGTTGATCGACACGGGCATCCCGACGCCGACGGTCTTGCCGTCGTCCGGGGTGAAGTTCCCGATGAAGCTGTTCTGCGGGGAGACCGTGGTGAACGACGCGTTCTCGTGGGCGGCGCGGCCCTCGGAGTCCTGCGCGGTCGCCGTGATCTGGTACTTGGTGGCGCGCTCCAGCTGGCCGCTCGGCTTCCAGCTGGTCTTGTCGGCGGATATCTCGCCGCTGACCTCGGTGCCGTCCGAGGCGGTCATCTTCACCTCGGTGAGCGTGCCCTTGCTCACGGTGACGCCGGCGGAGTTGTTGATGGAGGCGTTGTCCGAGCCGCCCTTGGGCGTGATCTTGATCTGGGCCTCGGACGTCTTCTTGGCCGCCGCTTCGTCGACCTCGGCCTGCGAGGTCTTGCCGTCCCCACCCCCGGAGGTGTCGGCGTCGCCACTGGAACATGCAGAGAGCACCAGTACACCGCCGAGCAGTGCGGACGCGGCCGCCAGGCCCTTGCGCCGCTTACCGTCCGTCATCACACGCTTCTCCATCGTTGCCGATTCCCGAAACCCCGAGATACCCCGTCAATAACTTTCAACGCTACGACCGGTTCGTCCCGTTCCACATCGCTCACGGGTGTGGGCCATGCCACGTTTGCCGCGGGGGCTCCGGCGGCGCGGGGAGGCGTCGGTCAGTGCGCACCGTGAGACGAGGAAACCCCGGACGGCGGTTGCCGCCCGGGGCCGGGATTTTCCCCACACCGCGTCAGCCGACCGTCATTTCGTCGTCTTCCAGGTCGTTCTCCTCGCCATCATCCTCGTCGAGGTTCCACTCGGGGGAGTCGGGGTCGTAGTCGATCTGCTCACTGCTCCAGGAGGCCTGCTGGAGCTCGACCCCGGGCACCGCGCTGACCAGGTCGAACGGGTCCACCAGGTGGGCGAGCGCCTCTGCGGTGTCCTCCGTCACAGCGCGCTCGGAATCGGCCCGCTCCGCGCCGGACAGCTCGGCGTCGTCGGCGAGGGCCTGGAGTGCGGCTCCGGTGACGGCCTCCTCGTCGTCGATCTCGAGGACCAGCTCGACGCGAATCCGTACAAACCGTGATGTCTCTGGAGTGCTCATGTCCGGAGCGTAAGGCCGACCCCTCGCGTGACTTTCCTGTGACCCGCGCCTTTCACTAACATCTGCCCACACGGCCAATTCGCCAGCGCCACAAGGGGATCGATATTCCGTGTCATCCGCTCGCCGTTCCTTGCTGACCGCCACCGCCGCGGGCGGCCTGCTGTGTGCCCTCTGGTTCGTCCCGTCGGCCAACGCGACACCCGAGGCACCGGTGCTCGAGTCCGCGGCCGCGACGCCGTCCTCGCAGGTCACGGCCCAGGCGAGAGCCGTGTCCGCGGACACGGCTACGGACACGGCGGCGACCGGCGAGGGCACCACCCGGCTGGCCGACACCGGCAGCTTCGACAGCACGCCGTACGTCGTCGGCGGCGCCGTCTGCCTCGGTCTCGGCGCCGGCTTCGTGGGCTACTCGGTGCGCCGGGAACGCCTCGGTTTCTGAGCCGACCTGACGGTCTTTTGGCTTTCTTTTGGTTTTCTTGACCCACGGTAGATCTTCCCGGCCGTCCGGGGCGTGCGCGGACGGCGCGAGGGGGCCCCGACATCGCGCCGGGGCCCCCTCGCACACGTCACCGCCGGTTACCGCAGCGGCCCCGTGACCGTCTCCGCCGCGGCGACCAGGTGCCCGGCGCGCACGAAGGCGTCCGCCGCGGCGAGGTCGGGCGCCAGGTAGCGGTCCGGACCGGGTCCCTCGACGCCGGCCGCCCGTACGGCGTCGATGACGGCCCGCGAGGCCGGGGCCGGGGCGAGACCCTCGCGGAGCTCGATCGCGCGCGTGGCGGCGTACAGCTCCACGGCGATCACGCGACTGAGGTTGTCGACGGCCGTACGCAGCTTGCGCGCCGCCGACCAGCCCATGGAGACGTGGTCCTCCTGCATGGCGGAGGACGGGATGGAGTCGGCGGAGGCCGGTACCGCGAGCCGCTTCAGCTCGCTGACCAGCGCGGCCTGCGTGTACTGGGCGATCATCAGCCCGGAGTCGACGCCCGCGTCGTCGGCCAGGAACGGCGGCAGGCCGTGGCTGCGGTTCTTGTCGAGCAGCCGGTCGGTACGCCGCTCTGCGATGGAGCCCAGGTCGGCGACGGCGACGGCGAGGAAGTCCAGGACGTAGGCGACCGGGGCGCCGTGGAAGTTGCCGTTGGACTCGACGCGGCCGTCGGGCAGGACGACCGGGTTGTCCACGGCCGCGGCCAGCTCGCGCTCGGCGACCAGGCCGGCGTGGGCCATGGTGTCCCGTCCGGCACCGGCGACCTGCGGGGCGCAGCGCACCGAGTAGGCGTCCTGGACGCGCGGGGCGTCGTCCTGGTGGTGCCCGGTCAGGGCGGAGCCCTTGAGCACGGCGGCCATGTTGGCGGCGCTGGCGGCCTGACCCGGGTGCGGGCGGATGGCGTGCAGCTCGGGGGCGAGCACCTTGTCGGTGCCGAGCAGGGCCTCCATGGACAGCGCGGCGGTGATGTCGGCCGACTTGTAGAGGGTGTCGAGGTCGGCGAGGGCCATGATCAGCATGCCGAGCATGCCGTCGGTGCCGTTGAGGAGGGCGAGGCCCTCCTTCTCGCGCAGCTCGACCGGGGTGATCCCGTGCGCGGCGAGCAGCTCGCCGGCGGGCCGCACGGTGCCGTCGGGGCCCTCGGCGTCGCCCTCGCCCATGAGGGTCAGCGCGCAGTGCGACAGCGGTGCGAGGTCGCCGGAGCAGCCCAGCGAGCCGTACTCATGCACGACCGGGGTGATCCCGGCGTTGAGCACGTCGGCCATCGTCTGCGCGACCTCGGGGCGCACGCCGGTGTGGCCGGAGCAGACGGTCTTCAGCCGCAGGAACATCAGCGCGCGGACCACCTCGCGCTCGACGCGCGGGCCCATCCCGGCGGCGTGCGAGCGCACGATGTTGCGCTGGAGCTGCGCCCGCAGGTCGGGGCTGATGTGCCGGGTCGCCAGGGCGCCGAAGCCGGTGCTGACGCCGTACACGGGATCCGGCTTGGCGGCCAGCGCGTCCACGATGCCGCGGGCCGCGGCCAGGGCGGCGACCGCGTCGTCGGAGAGTTCGATCCGGGCGCCGCCGCGCGCCACGGCGAGGACGTCGGCCGCGGTGACCCCGGCCGTCCCCACCACCACAGTGTGCATATCCATATTCAGGAGCGTACGCAGTGAATTCGATGATGTCACGAGGGGGTACGTCACGGATGCGCACCCGGAGCGCCCCTTACCGGACCGGCGTCACGGAGAGTGCCGTCCGCGGAACCGCCGACGCTCCCCGTCCTCCTCCCGCGAAGGCTCGTCGGCGAGCCGCACCACGGGGTCGTCCGGCCCCTCGCGGCCGGCGACGACCGGCCCGGCCGAGCGTTCCGCCTTGGCGCGGTACTGGGCGGCGTCGGCGAGCCGGAAGAGCCGGCGGGCGGAGCGGACCGGACCGACCGGGTCCTCCGTGGACGCGACCCCGCAGGCCACGCCGTCACCCAGTGCCAGTTCGGCGGCCCGGCGGCACAGCTCCTCGGCGGCCTTGACCACCGCGTCGGCGGACGGCCCGACCGCGAGCAGGCAGAACTCGTCCCCGCCGAGCCGTGCCGCGAGCGCTCCCGGCACCATCGCCCCGCACAGCGACAGCACCGACCCGAACCGCTCCAGGAGCCGGTCCCCGACGGCGTGGCCGTGCGTGTCGTTCACCCGCTTGAGTCCGTTCAGGTCGCAGACGACGAGGCTGACGACGACGCCCTCCTCGCGGTGCCGCTCCACGGCTTCGTCGAGCGCGGAGTCGACGGCTCGGCGGTTGGCCAGCCCGGTGAGCGCGTCGGTGTACGCGAGCCGCCGGACCTCCTCCAGCCGCTCGGTCTGCGCGATCCCGGCGGCGACGACGGAGGCCAGCACGGTGGCGAAGTCGGCGTCGCCCCGCTCGAAGACCCGCTCCCCCACCGGGCGGGCCACGTACAGCTCACCCCAGGCCCGCCCGTGCAGCACGATCGGCGCGACCACGCAGCAGCCGCGGCCCCGGCGGCGCAGGGCGGCGACGCGCTGGTGGACGTACCCGGGGCTCCCGGTGGCCGGCCCCTCGGCGGTCTCGACCCAGGCGTCGGGTTCGCCGCCGCCCGCCCAGCGCTCGTGCAGGAACTCGGTGATCTCCGCGAACTGGTGCACCGGGTAGGACTCGTCCTCCGGGAACTCCTCCTCGTCCTCGGCCCGCCGGCCGACGTTCACCAGCACCCGGAGCCGGCCCAGCTCGCGCTCCCACACCGACAGCGCGGCGAAGCTGCCGCCGAGCGCCATGCAGCCGCCGACGGCCGCCGCCCGCCACGCCTCACGCGCGCTGTGCGCGGCGGCCATCCCCTGCGCAAGCGCCACCACGGCCGCGAGCCGCCTGTCGTCACCCATCACTCCAGGCTAGGGAGATTCACGAAGAAACGTTACTCAAGCGGGGCGAACCGGGCGAGTGTCGACGGCCGCGGTACCTGCCTGCCGTCACTCGCCCGGCCAGCGCGGCGCCCGCTTCTCGTTGAACGCCGCCACGCCCTCCGCCCGGTCGCCCGAGAACGCCACCGACCGCCACGCCGCGTCCTCGACCTCCAGCCCCGCGCGCAGGTCGAGCCCGTGCCCGAGCCGCAGCGCCCGCTTGGCCGCCCGCAGGCCCACGGGGGAGTTCGCGGCCATCCGGGAGGCCAGCTCCAGCGCGTCCTCCCGGTCCCGCCCCTCGTCCGCCAGCTGGTCCACGAGCCCCAGCTCACGCGCCTCCACGGCCGCGACCCGCCGCGCCGTGAACACCAGCTCGGCCGCTCGCGCCGCCCCCACCCGGCGGGGCAGCAGCTGGGTACCGCCGCCGCCCGGGATCACCCCGACCGACACCTCCGGAAGCCCCACCACGGCCGTACGGTCGGCCACGATCACGTCGCACGCCAGCGCCAGCTCGAACCCGCCGCCCAGGGCGAACCCGTGCACGGCCGCGACCGTCGGCTGCGGCAGTTCGAGGACCGCCGTGTACGCGCCCCGGGTCACCGGCCGCTGCCGCAGCAGGTCGGCGTCGGAGAAGGAGTTGCGCTCCTTCAGGTCCGCCCCGACGCAGAACGCCCGCTCGTGCGTCGAGGTCAGCACCACCACCCGCACGTCCCGGTCCTCGCCCAGCGCCGCGCAGGCCGCGCTCAGGGACCGGGCCATGGCGGTCGAGACGGCGTTCATGGCCTTCGGCCGGTCGAGCGCGAGCTCCGCGACATGCCCGTCCCCGTGCCGCCGCACCAGGACGAACTCTCCGAACCGCTCCTCGCTCATGACACCCTCCGGTTAACGCGTGTTAACAAGTCGACCGACCGATCATCGCAGGCGGGCCCGCCCGGGGGAAGACCGGACGCGCCCGCTCCCCGCACGACCCCGTCCACCCGTTCGGGTGACAGGTGTCCGACCGCCCCCCTCCGGCCGGAGGCAGCCCGTAGCCTCGCTCCGCCAGGGCGCAGCGGGGGCGCGTGCGCACCGGGGAGGGATCATGACGACGACCGGTACACCGACGACCGGCGGGCCGACCGCCGGGCCGCGGCCGGAGCCGCGGTACGCGTGGATCCGCCGCGGCCGGCACCGCCGGCCCCGCCCCCGCAAGGTGGTGCTGGCGGCCGGCGGCCTCGCCCTGGCGGCCGGCGCCCTGAGCCTCGTACGCCTGCTGCCCGAGCCCGGCGTGGACGTGGGCGGCGGCCCCGGCGCCCGGGCGGCCCCGCGTGTCGAGGGCGGCGGCCGGGACGCGGCCGCGCAGGACCCGGCGTCCACGTCGGCCGCCTCGGGCACCGGTCGCGGCTCTCCCGAGGCCGGCCCGTCGGCGACGTCCGTCATGGGCGGCCTGGGCGGATCCCCCGGGCCGGGCCTGATACCCGGGCTCGCGCCGGACCCGTCCGCGAGCGGCGCGCCCCTCCCGCCCGCGGCCACGTCCGCGCCCGCCGCTCCCGACGCCGCCGAAGGACGGCCGGCGGACCGGCAGGAGCGGGGAGAACGGGAGGGCGGATCCGACGGCCGCACCCGGCCCCCGGGCACGCCGCAGCCCTCACGGTCCGACCGTCCCGCGCCCCGGCCCACGCCGACCCCGCCGCCGGACCGCGGCACACCCCCGGCGTCCGACCCGGCGCCGGAACCCGACGACCCCGGCCTGTGCGTGCCCGTCATCGGCCTCTGCGTCGACCTGCTGGGCGGCTGAGGGGCACCCGGCCCGGGGTGCCTCGGGGCCATCCGGCCCCGGGCTACCCGTCGCCCACCCCGGCTCCTCCCCGGTCCCGGCGCTCCGACCGGTCGGCGTACGGGCCGGGCGAGCGGCCTACGCTTCTGGGCCGTCCTCGCCCCGGCGGGTGAGCAGCCACGGCTCGACCACGCCGAGACCGCGCACCGGGCGCTGCCACATCGGCTGGAGCGCGAAGCGGTACACCGGCGGCTCCTCGCCCTCCTTCTCCGCCGCGGCGGCCTCCTCGGCGGCCGCGGCCTCAGAGGCGGGGGCGTCCCGGGTGCGGATCAGCTCCTGGGCGAAGGCGGTGTCGACGAGGACGGCGTCCTTCGGGGCTATCGAGGTGAGCCGGGAGGCCAGGTTGACGGTGGTGCCGAAGACATCGCCCATCCGGGTGGTGACGGTGCCGAAAGCGATGCCCACGCGCAGCTCGGGCATGGTCTCGTCGTTGGCCATCGTCTCGATGAGCCGCAGGGCGATCTCGGCGGCCGTGCCGGCGTCGTCGGCGGCGTAGAGCACCTCGTCACCGAGGGTCTTGACCAGCCGTCCGCCGCGGGCGGCCACCAGGTCGGCGGAGGTGGTCTCGAAGGCCTCGACCAGCTCGCCGAGCTCCTCCTCCTCCATCCGCCGGGTCAGCCGCGTGAAGCCGACCAGGTCCGCGAAGCCGACCGCGAGGCGCCGGTCCACCATCTCCTCGTCGTCCCCGGCCTGGATGACCCGTCCGGCGGAGGCGGCGAGCTGGCGCCGCCAGACGTAGACGAGGAACTCCTGGAGCTCGGGAAGGAGCAGTTCGACGATGGGATACGTCACCTCGGTGCGCGTCATCCCGGGCTCCGGGGGCTCGGTCAGGCCCTCCAGGAAGCTGTCGATCTGCCACTCGGCCAACCGGGCGGTGGTCTGCCCCGTGGACCGGGCGACCTGCACGGCCATCGCCTCGCTGAGCAGCCCCGCCTCCACCAGGCCGGCCAGCCGCCGCAGGGCGAGGACGTCGGCCTCGGTGAGTGCCTTGGCCTGGCCGATGTCGGCGAAGCCCATGGCCCGCCAGAACCGGGAGGCCAGCTCCATGGAGACGCCCGCGCTGCGGGCGGCCTGGAAGGGCGTGTAGCGGCGCTCGGCGCCCAGGATGAGCCCTTCGAGGCGCAGCGCGAGCGGGTCATCGCCGGGATCGGCGGAGTCCGGGGCGGGCTCGGGGTCCACCCGGCCGTCCCCGTCCGCGCCGGAGCCGGTGTCGTCGACGGTCACGCCTGTTGCCTTTCCGATCTGCCGCGGTCAGGTTCGACCGGCCCCAACTTTACGTCAGGTGTGCCCCAGCTCACTCCCGTGCGGCCCGTACCGCGAGCGGGCCCCGGGGCCGCGCTCACGCCGGCCGCAGGTGCACGATGTCCCCCGCGCCCACCGGTTCCTGCACTCCCGTCTCCGTCGCCAGCACCAGCCGGCCGTCCCCGTCCACGGCCACCGCCTCCCCCACGAGCGACCGGTCCCCCGGAAGCTCCGCCCGCACCACGCGCCCGAGGGTCGCGCAGCCCGCCGCGTACGTCTCCTGGAGCCCGCTGGCCGCCGGGTCGCCGCCTGCCTCGCGCCAGCGCCCGTACCAGTCCTCCAGCGACCGCAGCACCCCGCGCAGCAGCGGGTCCCGGTCGGTGTTCGCGGCTCCGGCCAGGGCCAGCGACCCGGCCCGCGGGACCGGCAGCTCGTCGGCGCGCAGCGAGACGTTGACGCCGACGCCGATGACGACGCCGTCGTCCCCGGCTCGCTCGGCGAGGATGCCGCCGGCCTTGCGCTCCTCGTCGCCGACGGTCACCAGCAGGTCGTTGGGCCACTTCAGAGCGGTGTCGACGCCCGCGACGCGGGACAGCCCGGTCGCCACGGCGACGCCGGTGAGCAGCGGCAGCCAGCCCCAGCGGGTCACGGGGACCTCGGCGGGCCGCAGCAGCACGGAGAAGAAGAGCCCGGAGCGGGCCGGTGCCGTCCACTGCCGGTCCAGGCGCCCGCGCGCGGCACTCTGCTCCTCGGCGACCAGGACCACGCCCTCGGCCAGGTCCTCCTCGGCGGCACGCGACACGAGGTCGGAGTTGGTGGAGCCGGTGCGCTGCACCACGTCCACCTGCCGCCACAGGCCTTCCTCCCGCACCAGGCCCCGGCGCAGGGCGGTGCCGTTGAGGGGCGGCCGGTCCAGGTCGGACCACCGGCCGTTCGGGGAGTCGGATGCGTCGGAGGAGTCTCGGGGCGTCATGCAACCCACCCTAGGTGTGGGAAACACCGCACTGCCGATCGGAAGGGCCCCTACTACTCTACGAACGAGTAACCGTCCCCCCTTTTGAGCAGGCAGGGAGCCGCATCCCGATGTCCGAGCCGGAAGAGCAGCAGCCCGACATCCACACGACCGCGGGCAAGCTCGCGGATCTCAGGCGCCGTATCGAGGAAGCGACGCACGCCGGTTCCGCACGCGCCGTCGAAAAGCAGCACGCCAAGGGCAAGCTGACGGCTCGTGAACGCATCGACCTCCTTCTCGACGAGGGTTCCTTCGTCGAGCTGGACGAGTTCGCCCGGCACCGCTCCACCAACTTCGGTCTCGACGCCAACCGCCCCTACGGCGACGGCGTCGTCACCGGCTACGGCACCGTCGACGGCCGCCCCGTCGCCGTCTTCTCCCAGGACTTCACCGTCTTCGGCGGCGCGCTGGGCGAGGTCTACGGCCAGAAGATCGTCAAGGTCATGGACTTCGCGCTGAAGACCGGCTGCCCGGTCGTCGGCATCAACGACTCCGGCGGCGCCCGCATCCAGGAGGGCGTCGCCTCCCTCGGTGCCTACGGCGAGATCTTCCGCCGCAACACCCACGCCTCCGGCGTGATCCCGCAGATCAGCCTGGTCGTCGGCCCGTGCGCGGGCGGCGCGGTGTACTCCCCCGCGATCACCGACTTCACGGTCATGGTCGACCAGACCAGCCACATGTTCATCACCGGGCCCGACGTCATCAAGACGGTCACCGGCGAGGACGTCGGCTTCGAGGAGCTGGGCGGCGCCCGCACCCACAACTCCACCTCGGGCGTGGCCCACCACATGGCCGGCGACGAGAAGGACGCCGTCGAGTACGTCAAGCAGCTGCTGTCGTACCTGCCGTCCAACAACCTGTCCGAGCCCCCCGCCTTCCCGGAGGAGGCGGACCTCGCGGTCACGGACGAGGACACCGAGCTGGACACGATCGTCCCCGACTCGGCGAACCAGCCCTACGACATGCACACCGTCATCGAGCACGTCCTCGACGACGCCGAGTTCTTCGAGACGCAGCCGCTGTTCGCGCCGAACATCCTCACCGGCTTCGGCCGCGTCGAGGGCCGCCCCGTCGGCATCGTCGCCAACCAGCCCATGCAGTTCGCCGGGTGCCTGGACATCACCGCCTCCGAGAAGGCGGCCCGCTTCGTGCGCACCTGCGACGCCTTCAACGTCCCCGTGCTCACCTTCGTGGACGTCCCCGGCTTCCTGCCCGGCGTCGACCAGGAGCACGACGGCATCATCCGCCGCGGCGCCAAGCTGATCTTCGCCTACGCCGAGGCCACGGTCCCGCTGATCACGGTCATCACCCGCAAGGCCTTCGGCGGCGCCTACGACGTCATGGGCTCCAAGCACCTGGGCGCCGACCTCAACCTGGCCTGGCCCACCGCCCAGATCGCCGTCATGGGCGCCCAGGGGGCGGTCAACATCCTGCACCGCCGCACCATCGCCGACGCCGGTGACGACGCCGAGGCCACCCGCGCCCGCCTCATCCAGGAGTACGAGGACACCCTCCTCAACCCCTACACGGCGGCCGAGCGCGGCTACGTCGACGCGGTGATCATGCCGTCCGACACCCGCCGCCACATCGTCCGCGGCCTGCGCCAGCTGCGCACCAAGCGGGAGTCCCTGCCCCCGAAGAAGCACGGCAACATCCCCCTGTAAGGAGCCGCTGTGACCATCAAGGTCGTACGGGGCAACCCCACCCCGGAAGAACTGGCCGCCGCCCTGACGGTGGTCCGGGCCCGCGCGGTGACGGCATCCGAGGAGCCGCCCGCCACCGAGGCCCCACGCGACGCCTGGTCGGACCCGTCCCGCATCGCGGCCCACCGCATGCCCCAGCCGGGCCCGGTCTCATGGGGCCGCACCTACTGGCCGAGCTGAGGACAGCCCACCCAGGGGCGCGGGGAACCGCGCACTCCAGTGCAACCCCGCGCCCCGATCTAGGTACCCGTACTCAAGCCCCGCCCCACGGCCAAGCCCCACGCTAGTGACATGCTGTGGTCCGACCCCGAGAACGAGCCGCCCAAGGAACTGCGCGACATGCAGGACATGCTGCGGCGGCTGAGCGTCTTCCTGGCGCTGGCCATGGTCCTCGCGATGATCGTGATCGGCGTGCACTGAGGCCCCGCCGACCCGGGCGGCGCCGATACCCTGGCCCCATGACCGACCAGCAGCCCCGCCGCCGCCTCGTCCTCGCCTCCCAGTCCCCGGCCCGGCTCGGCCTGTTGCGCCAGGCCGGGCTCGCCCCCGAGGTGCTCGTGAGCGGCGTCGACGAGGAGGCCGTCACCGCCCCCACCCCCGCCGAGCTGGCCCTCGCCCTGGCCGAGGCCAAGGCGTCCGTGGTCGCCGCGAAGCCCGAGGTGCGCGGCGCCCTGGTGATCGGCTGCGACTCGGTGCTCGACCTGGACGGCCGGGCGCTCGGCAAGCCGGCGGACGCCGAGGAGGCCACCGCCCGCTGGAAGGCCATGCGCGGCCGGTCGGGCACGCTGCAGACCGGCCACTGCGTCTGGGACACCGCCTCCGGCCGCCACGTCTCGGCGACCGCGTCCACCGTCGTCCGCTTCGGCGAGCCCACCGACGCCGAGATCGCCGCCTACGTGGCCTCCGGGGAGCCCCTGTACGTCGCCGGGGCGTTCACCCTGGACGGCCGCTCCGCGCCGTTCATCGACGGCATCGAGGGCGACCACGGGAACGTCATCGGCCTCAGCCTGCCCCTGCTGCGACGGCTCCTCGCCGAGCTGGGCACCGGCATCACGGAGTTGTGGGCGCCGGCGGAGAGCTGACCGGGGAGCCGTCACCGCCCTTGCCGCCGTCGCCGCCCTCGGGGCGCGGCCCGGCGGCGGGCGCCTCGCGGGCGTCGTACGTCATCAGCAGCAGCACGATCAGGGCCAGTACGACGATCATGAAGACGAAGGCGCCGGGGCCCACCAGCCCCCAGGTGAAGGCGCCGAGCAGCCCGTGCACCACGGCGGCGCTGATCAGCAGGATCCGCCCGAGCCCCGCGGGCGGGCGGTCGCGCAGCGCCACCAGCAGGGCGACCAGGGCGCACAGCGCGAAGTACAGGCCGAAGACGACCCCGCCGATCTTCGAGGACACGGACATCGTGTCCGGGTCCAGCCCGGCCAGGGACATGTCCTGCCGGTCGACGACGATCCCCAGGAACCAGTTCAGCGCCGCGACGCCGACCGCCTCCACGAAGAGCACGACCGCCACGATCCACGCCACCGGCCTGCGCACCGACACCGGCCCCCACCCCTTTTCGACCGCTGCCGCACAGGACAGCTGTTACCCCAAGTACGTTCGAGACGTTCCGAACGCTACTAACGGGTAAACCTCGCCACAAGGGTTCCGGCACGAGCAAAGAATCATTGGGCCATTAGTAGGGACTCCACAAAGAAACCGAGTGGCCCGCAGCACGCTCTTACAGAGACCTTGGCCACATGGGAGGGCTAGGGTTTGCCCAAGGAGTCCTGCGTACCTCGGTACTACAAGGGCTTTCGGGGGTCGAGCGAGCCTCGAATCACGCTCCGTGTGGGCAAGCTCACCATTGGGGACGGGTCGAAGTGCCGTGTCGGCAGTCCCTAAACTCGGCTTGTTTCAAGGAGGGAGCCTCAATCGTGCGCAAGGTGCTCATCGCCAATCGTGGCGAAATCGCTGTCCGCGTGGCCCGGGCCTGCCGGGACGCCGGGATCGCGAGCGTGGCCGTCTACGCGGACCCGGACCGGGACGCATTGCATGTCCGCGCCGCTGATGAGGCGTTCGCCCTGGGTGGTGACACCCCCGCGACCAGCTATCTGGACATCGAGAAGGTCCTCAAGGCCGCGCGTGAGTCGGGCGCGGACGCCATCCACCCGGGGTACGGATTCCTGTCGGAGAACGCGGAGTTCGCCCAGGCGGTCCTGGACGCGGGCCTGGTGTGGATCGGTCCGCCGCCGCACGCCATCCGCGACCTGGGCGACAAGGTCGCCGCCCGCCACATCGCCCAGCGGGCCGGCGCACCCCTGGTCGCCGGCACCCCCGACCCGGTCTCCGGCGCGGACGAGGTCGTCGCCTTCGCCAAGGAGCACGGCCTGCCGATCGCGATCAAGGCCGCCTTCGGCGGCGGCGGCCGCGGCCTCAAGGTCGCCCGCACCCTGGAGGAGGTCCCCGAGCTGTACGACTCCGCCGTACGCGAGGCCGTGGCCGCCTTCGGCCGCGGCGAGTGCTTCGTCGAGCGCTACCTCGACAAGCCCCGCCACGTGGAGACCCAGTGCCTGGCCGACACCCACGGCAACGTCGTCGTCGTCTCCACCCGCGACTGCTCCCTGCAACGCCGCCACCAAAAACTCGTGGAGGAGGCCCCCGCCCCCTTCCTCTCCACCGCCCAGCTGGAGGAGCTGTACGCCTCCTCCAAGGCGATCCTCAAGGAAGCCGGCTACGTCGGCGCCGGCACCGTGGAGTTCCTCGTCGGAGCCGACGGCACCATCTCCTTCCTGGAGGTCAACACCCGCCTCCAGGTCGAACACCCGGTCACCGAGGAAGTCGCCGGCATCGACCTGGTCCGCGAGATGTTCCGCATCGCCGACGGCGAGGAACTCGGCTACGGCGACCCCGCCCTGCGCGGCCACTCCTTCGAGTTCCGCATCAACGGCGAGGACCCCGGCCGCGGCTTCCTGCCCGCCCCCGGCACCGTCACCCTCTTCGACGCCCCCACCGGCCCCGGCGTCCGCCTCGACGCCGGCGTCGAATCCGGCAGCGTGATCGGCCCCGCCTGGGACTCCCTGCTGGCCAAACTCGTCATCACCGGCCGCACCCGCGAGGAAGCCCTCCAGCGCGCCGCCCGCGCCCTGGACGAGTTCACCGTCGAGGGCATGGCCACCGCCATCCCCTTCCACCGCGCCGTCGTCCGCGATCCGGCCTTCGCCCCCGAACTCACCGGCTCCACCAACCCCTTCACCGTCCACACCCGCTGGATCGAGACCGAGTTCGTCAACGAGATCAAACCCTTCACCGCGCCCGCCGACGGTGAGGCGGACGAGGAGTCCGGCCGCGAGACCGTCGTCGTCGAGGTCGGCGGCAAACGCCTGGAGGTCTCCCTCCCCTCCAGCCTGGGCATGTCCCTGGCCCGCACCGGCCTGGCCGCCGGCGCCCGCCCCAAACGCCGCGCGGCCAAGAAGTCCGGGCCCGCCGCCTCCGGCGACACCCTCGCCTCCCCCATGCAGGGCACCATCGTCAAGATCGCCGTCGAGGAAGGCCAGGACGTCCAGGAAGGCGACCTGATCGTCGTACTCGAAGCCATGAAGATGGAACAGCCCCTCAACGCCCACAAGTCCGGCACCATCAAGGGCCTCAGCGCCGAGGTCGGCGCCTCCCTCACCTCCGGCGCCGCCATCTGCGAGATCAAGGACTGACGACACCGGTACACCGCCAGGGGCGCCCGGCAGACCGCATCACGGTCCGCCGGGCGCCCCTGTCACTGCCCGGCGCACACCGACCACCGCCACCCGGACGACGACCGACACCGCACGAACCACAACCGGCGACGCACGCACAGCAACCGACAACGCTCGGACAACAACCGACCCCAACGCACGGACAACGGCAAGCGCGCCCGGGCAACGACCGACGACACTCGGCCGCCACCAACCGTCCGTCTTGCCGCGACGGACCCTGACCGCCCCCGCACGGACGCCTAGCGTCGACGCATGTCGGCGACGCGCGCCCGTTCCGCCCCGCCGCCCTGCTCCCCCAGGGCGGTGGCCGACCGCAACCCCGCCCCCGCGCCCGGAACCTGCCGGCGCGGCCCCGGAAGCGGCACGTCCCGGCGCTGCTGACGCGCCACCGCATCACCGCCCGACGCCCCCGACGGACCACTGCCGTTCGCCGCACCACCCCCCGACGCCCCGGCCACGGCGATCTGCACGCCCTGGTCGGCCAAGGCCTGCAACTCGGTGGCGGCACGGTCGTCGTGGACCGGCGACTCGTCGGTGACCAGGCGGGTGATGACATCGGTGGGCACGGTCTGGAACATGGTGTCCGTGCCCAGCTTGGAGTGGTCGGCGAGGACGACGACCTCGGCGGCCGCCTGGACCAGCGCCCGGTCGACGGAGGCCGACAGCATGTTGGACGTGGACAGGCCCCGCTCGGCGGTCAGCCCGCTCCCGGACAGGAATGCCTTGGAGACCCGCAGCCCCTGCAAGGACTGCTCGGCCCCGGATCCCACCAGGGCGTAGTTGGATCCCCGGAGGGTGCCGCCGGTCATCACGACCTCGACCCGGTTGGCGTGGGCGAGGGCCTGGGCCACCAGCAGCGAGTTGGTGACCACGGTCAGCCCAGGGACCCGGGCGAGCCGGCGGGCCAGCTCCTGTGTCGTGGTACCCGCCCCCACCACGATGGCCTCGCCTTCTTCGACGAGACCCGCGGCGAGATCGGCGATGGCCGTCTTCTCGGCGGTCGCGAGATGGGACTTCTGCGGGAAGCCGGACTCTCGCGTGAACCCGCCCGGCAGTACCGCACCGCCGTGCCGGCGGTCGAGGAGTCCTTCTGCCTCCAGTGCGCGCACGTCCCGCCGTACGGTCACTTCGGAGGTCTGGACGACGCGGGCGAGTTCACGGAGCGACACGGCCCCGTTCGCTCGCACCATTTCGAGGATCAATTGGCGACGTTCTGCAGCGAACACGAAACTGACAGTAACCCCAACGACCGTCTGCTTTCAGCAGTATGCGCCGAATAACAGAAGTTGTTCGCATGCCACCACGCGAAGTGGTATACGCGCCTACTCCGGGCGCCTATGCCGCCCGCAAGCGCCGCAACTCCCCGTGACCAGCGGGGAGTCGATTCCAGCCGCGCCCCGCCGGCTAGCCCTCCCCGCCGGCCTTGCGGGTGTGCAACTGCCGTGCCACCTCCGCGATCGACCCCGAGAGCGAGGGGTACACGGTGAAGGCGTTGGCGATCTGCTCGACCGTCAGGTTGTTGTCGACGGCGATCGAGATCGGGTGGATGAGCTCCGAGGCACGCGGCGCCACGACGACACCGCCCACCACGATCTCGGTACCGGGCCGGCAGAAGATCTTGACGAAGCCGTCCCGGATGCCCTGCATCTTGGCGCGCGGGTTGCGCAGCAGCGGCAGCTTCACCACCCGGGCGTCGATCTTGCCCGCGTCCACGTCGGCCTGGGAGTAGCCGACGGTGGCGATCTCGGGGTCGGTGAAGACGTTGGCGGACACGGTCTTCAGGTTCAGCGGAGTGACCGCGTCGCCCAGGAAGTGGTACATGGCGATGCGTCCCTGCATCGCCGCCACCGAGGCGAGCGCGAAGACACCGGTGACGTCACCGGCGGCGTACACGCCGGGCGCCGAGGTCCGCGAGACCCGGTCGGTCTTGATGTGCCCGGAGTCCTTGAGCCGGACCCCGGCCTCCTCCAGACCCATCCCCTCGGTGTTGGGGATGGCGCCCACGGCCATCAGACAGTGCGACCCGGTGATGACCCGCCCGTCGGACAGCGTCACCTCGACCCGGTCGCCCACGCGCTTGGCGGACTGGGCCCGGGACCGCGACATGACGTTCATCCCGCGCCGCCGGAAGACGTCCTCCAGGACGGCCGCCGCGTCCGGGTCCTCACCGGGCAGCACCCGGTCCCGCGACGACACGAGGGTGACCCGCGACCCGAGCGCCTGGTAGGCCCCGGCGAACTCGGCACCGGTCACACCGGACCCGACCACGATCAGCTCTTCGGGCAGCTCGTCCAGGTCGTACACCTGGGTCCAGTTCAGGATGCGCTCGCCGTCGGGCCGCGCGTCGGGCAGCTCCCGCGGGTGCCCACCGGTGGCGATGAGAACTGCGTCCGCGGTGAGCGTCTCCTCACTCCCGTCCGCGGCCCGCACCACGACCTTCCGCGAACCGTCGAGCCCCTGCATGCCCTCTAGGCGCCCGCGCCCCCGCATGACCCGCGCACCCGCACGGGTCACGGACGCGGTGATGTCGTGCGACTGCGCCAGCGCGAGCCGCTTCACCCGCCGGTTGACCTTGCCCAGGTCGACGCCCACCACCCGGGCGGCCTGCTCCATGGGCGGGGTGTCGTCGGCGACGATGATCCCCAGCTCCTCGTAGGAGGAGTCGAAGGTGGTCATCACCTCAGCCGTGGCGATGAGGGTCTTGGACGGCACGCAGTCGGTCAGCACCGACGCCCCGCCCAGACCGTCGCAGTCGACGACGGTCACCTCCGCGCCGAGCTGAGCGGCCACCAGCGCCGCTTCGTATCCGCCGGGTCCGCCGCCAATGATCACGATCCGAGTCACGTACTCCATTGTCCCGCACCCTTCAACGACCGGCCGCCCGGGGCCGCCACCGTTACAAGAACGGCGCGTACGCTTCCCCCCATGTCGCTCTACGCCGCCTACGCCGGCAACCTCGACGCGCGGCTGATGACCCGCCGCGCCCCGCACTCGCCGCTGCGCGCCACCGGCTGGCTGAACGGGTGGCGGCTGACCTTCGGGGGCGAGCACATGGGCTGGGAGGGCGCGCTCGCGACCCTCGTGGAGGACCCGCTCTCCCAGGTCTTCGTGTCCCTCTACGACATCGCCCCGATGGACGAGGACTCCCTCGACCGCTGGGAGGGCGTGGGCCTGGAGATCTACCGGCGGACCCGCGTGCGCATCCACACCCTGGACGGCGAGGAGGGTGCCTGGACCTACGTCCTGAACGCCTACGAGGGCGGCCTGCCCTCCGCCCGCTACCTCGGCGAGGTCGCGGACGCCGCCGAATCGGCCGGGGCCCCCCACGACTACGTCATGGAACTCCGCAAGCGCCCCTGCTGAGACCCCCCCTGTCAAAACCTCCAACCCAAAAACCCCCATCCCGTGACCTCCGACATCTACGCGCGTAGCCGCAAACCGGCTACCCTCTTCGGCGTGAACGCATCTCTTCTTCCGGACGACATCCAGGGCGACCCTTACGCCGCCGCCGACGCCGCCGCGGCCCGCCTGCGCGAACTCACCGGCGCCGAGACCCACGACGTCGCCCTCGTGATGGGCTCCGGCTGGGCACCGGCCGTGGACGCACTGGGCGCCCCCGAGGCCGATCTCCAGGTCACCGACCTGCCGGGCTTCCCCAAGCCCGCGGTGGAGGGGCACGGCGGCAAGGTCCGCTCGTACTCCATCGGTGACAAGCGCGCGCTGGTCTTCCTGGGCCGCACCCACTACTACGAGGGCCACGGCGTGGCCGCCGTCTCCCACGGCGTCCGCACCGCCGTCGCCGCCGGCGCCAAGACGATCATCCTGACCAACGGGTGCGGCGGCCTGCGCGAGGGCATGCGCCCCGGCCAGCCGGTCCTGATCAGCGACCACATCAACCTCACCGCCACCTCCCCCATCGTCGGCGCCAACTTCGTCGACCTCACCGACCTGTACTCGCCCCGCCTGCGGGCCCTGTGCAAGGAGGTCGACGACACGCTGGAGGAGGGCGTCTACGCCCAGTTCCCCGGCCCGCACTACGAGACCCCGGCCGAGATCCGCATGGCCCGCGTCATCGGTGCCGACCTGGTGGGCATGTCCACGGTCCTGGAGGCGATCGCGGCCCGCGAGGCCGGCGCGGAGGTGCTGGGCATCTCCCTGGTCACCAACCTCGCCGCGGGCATGACGGGCGAGCCCCTCAACCACGAGGAGGTCCTCCAGGCGGGCCGCGACTCCGCCGCGCGCATGGGAACGCTGCTGACCCAGGTCCTGGGCCGGCTGTAGCCCGCGCTGCGCTGCGCGGCGCGCGGCGGGGCTGGGTCGCGTGACCCGGCGTCGTCCGGTGGGCCGGGGCGGGCGGGACCGCGTGGTCCGGCGTTACCCGGTAGGCCGGGGTGGGTGCGGGCGCGAGGAGACGCGTGGCCCGGCGCTGCCGGGGTGCCGCTGCGCCCACCCGTGCCGCCCCAGCGGCACGACTGCCCGCAGCTGGGGGCGGCGGGGCGGCGACCACCCGCCGCGGCGCGGCGATGGCGACCGGCACCCGCGTACGGCGGGAACGGGCCGCCGGGGGATGGCGACCCGCGGCCGCGTACGGCGGGGAGGGGACGGGGTGGGGGTGTCCGCCCGCAGCGGTTGGCGCGTCAACGCCCCGAGCCCTTTCAAGTGACCGATTCCGCGCCGTTCCGAGGACGGACACCCCCCACCCCGGCCCCGCACCACCCACCGAACCCAAAGCGCTACACGCACCCCCACCGAACCCGCACAGGCGCCGCAGGCATCACACCCACCACAACCGAACCCCCACAGCCCGCCGCAGGCACCCGCACACACCGACCCCGAGAGGCTGACCGACGTGCAAGACGTGAACGACGACGACCTCCTCGCACGAGCCAAGGCATGGCTGGCCGAGGACCCCGACGCGGACACCCGCGCGGAACTCGCCCGCCTCATCGACGCCGAGGACCTCGCCGAGCTCACCGCACGCTTCTCCGGCACCCTCCAGTTCGGCACCGCGGGCCTCCGCGGCGAACTCGGCGCCGGCCCGATGCGCATGAACCGCTCGGTCGTCATCCGCGCCGCCGCCGGCCTCGCCGCGTACCTCAAGAAGCAGGGCCACCCCGACGGCCTGGTCGTCGTCGGCTACGACGCCCGCCACAAGTCGGAGGACTTCGCCCGGGACACCGCCGCCGTCATGACCGGCGCCGGCCTCAGGGCGGCCGTACTCCCCCGCCCCCTCCCCACCCCCGTACTCGCCTTCGCGATCCGGCACCTCGGCGCCGTGGCCGGAGTAGAGGTCACCGCCAGCCACAACCCGCCCCGCGACAACGGCTACAAGGTGTACCTCGGCGACGGCTCCCAGATCGTGCCCCCCGCCGACGCCGACATCGCCGCCGAGATCGACGCCGTACGCACCCTCCACGACGTCCCCCGCCCCGACACCGGCTGGCAGACCCTCGCCGACGACGTCCTCGACGCCTACCTCACCCGCACGGACGCCGTCCTCGCCCCCGACTCCCCCCGCACCGCCCGCACCGTCTACACCGCGATGCACGGCGTCGGCAAGGACACCCTCCTCGCCGCCTTCGCCCGGGCCGGCTTCCCGCCGCCCGCCCTCGTCACCGAGCAGGCCGACCCCGACCCGGACTTCCCCACCGTCGCCTTCCCCAACCCGGAAGAGCCCGGCGCGATGGACCTCGCCTTCGCGAAGGCCCGCGAGACCGGCCCGGACCTGGTCATCGCCAACGACCCGGACGCGGACCGCCTGGCGGTGGCCGTACCCGACGCCGAGGACGCCGCCGGCTGGCGCATGCTCCGCGGCGACGAGGTGGGCGCCCTCCTCGCCGCCCACCTGGTCACCCGCGGAGCACGAGGCACGTTCGCGGAGTCGATCGTGTCGTCCTCCCTCCTCGGCCGCATCGCGGCGAAGGCGGGCCTCCCCCACGAGGAGACCCTCACCGGCTTCAAGTGGATCGCCCGCGTGGAGAACATCCGCTACGGCTACGAGGAGGCCCTCGGCTACTGCGTCGACCCGGAGGGCGTCCGCGACAAGGACGGCATCACCGCGGCCCTCCTGAGCACCGAGCTGGCCTCGGCCCTGAAGGAGGCCGGCCGCACCCTCCTGGACCTCCTCGACGACATCGCCGTGGAGCACGGTCTGCACGCCACGGACCAGCTCTCGGTCCGCGTGGAGGACCTCTCCCTCATCGCCGCCGCGATGCACCGCCTGCGCGAACAGCCCCCGACGACCCTCGCGGGCCTCCCCGTCACCAGGGCGGAGGACCTCACCCGGGGCACGGACACCCTCCCGCCCACGGACGGCCTGCGCTACACGCTCGACGGCGCCCGGGTGATCGTCCGCCCGAGCGGCACGGAGCCCAAGCTCAAGTGCTACCTGGAGGTGGTCGTCCCGGTCGCCGGGCACGCCGACCTCCCGGCGGCCCGGACCAAGGCCACGGACCTCCTGACGTCGCTCAAGCGCGACCTGTCTGCAGCGGCAGGCATCTGACCGCGTCCGGGGGCCCGCAAGGGCCCCCGGACACCACTCACCAGCGCACCACACCACACAGCCGACCGGCCCCACCCCGAGCGGCACCGCACCGCGCACCCGCACCACGCAGCACCCGCACCACGCAGCACCCGCACCAGCACCCGCCGCCCGCCCGGAGCCGGCTCACCCCACCCCGAGCAGCACCGCCAGCGCCACCGCCCCGACGACGACCGGTACGACGATCTCGTAGGCCCACCGCACCGTCACCTCGCCCTGGGAGGCCGCGGCGTCCTTCCGCGCCTCCTGCAGGTCGCGCAGCTCGTCCATGATCCTGTCGCCCTGTGCCCGCACCGGCCTGTCCGCCCCGTCGGTGGCCGTGGCCCCCCGGCCGCCCGGACCGAACTGCGACGTCCCCATGCCGCTGAGCAGACCGCCGCGTCTGCCGCCGCCCGCGGCCCGCCGGTCCTCCTGCCGCGCGGCCTTCTTGCGTCCCCGCAGCGAGACGGGCACGGACCACAGCTGGTACTTGTCGCCGCTCGGGACGAGGACCTCGTTGGAGTAGGAGGACCGGAACGCTGCCACCTGCCCCCAGGGGAGCACGATCACGCGGAACGGATTGCGCACCCGCAGCCGGTCCTCGTTCGCGAAGACGGCGGGCCGCACGGTGTAGGCGGCGATGAGCGGCACGAGGAAGACCAGCATCGCGAGCGCCTTCCAGCGGGTGCTCCCCTCGCCCGTGACCAGGGCGTCGATGCCGAGCCACAGCGCGAGGGCGAGGAGCAGCACGCCTCCGGCGATGCCTGCGGGCGAGCGGTGGACCCGGTCCTTGGACACGGGTTCCGACGGCTGCGGCGAGGGCGACTGGGGCTCCGGGGTCGTCATGCTGCCGATTGTGCCCGACGGCCGACCGAAGCTCACGGGCGGTGCCGCCGCACCCGACCCGCACCGAAGAAGCGACCCACACCCGAAGGGCCCCGCGACCCGCACCCGGAGAAGCGACCCACACCCGGAGAAACCCGCCCGACCCGCACCCGAAGAAGCGACCCACACCCGAAGGGACCCCGCGACCCACACCCGAAGAACCCACCCGACCCGCACCTCAAAGGCCCACCCGACCCGCGCCCAGAAACCACTCGCCCCGCACCCGACCCCCACCCGATCCCCCCGATCCGCCCCCGGGGCTGTACAGACCGCTACGCGCGTAGATATGCTCACCTGGTGACCATGCCCACCACTGCACCCGCCGCACAGGGCCCCGTGAACGGCCCCGCACACGGACTCGCCGACGTCACCGCGTCCGACAGCACGCTGCGCCGCTTCCTCCACGGGCTGCCCGGCGTCGACACGGTCGGCCTGGAGGCGCGCGCCGCCTCCCTCGGCACCCGTTCCATCAAGACCACCGCGAAGGCGTACGCCCTCGACCTGGCCATCTCGATGGTCGACCTGACGACGCTGGAAGGCGCGGACACCCCGGGCAAGGTCCGGGCGCTCGGCGCGAAGGCGGTCCGCCCCGACCCGACCGACCGCACGGCCCCCGCCACCGCCGCCGTCTGCGTGTACCCCGACATGGTGCCCACCGCAAAGGAGGCCGTGGCCGGCTCCGGCGTGAAGGTCGCTTCGGTGGCCACCGCGTTCCCGGCCGGCCGGGCCTCGCTGGCCGTGAAGCTGGCCGACGTGCGCGAGGCCGTGGAAGCGGGCGCGGACGAGGTCGACATGGTCATCGACCGCGGCGCGTTCCTGGCCGGTCACTACATGAAGGTGTACGAGGAGATCACCGCCGTGCGCGAGGCCTGCGGCACGGCGGCCCGCCTGAAGGTGATCTTCGAGACCGGCGAGCTGTCGACGTACGACAACATCCGCCGCGCCAGCTGGCTCGGCATGCTGGCCGGCGCCGACTTCATCAAGACCTCGACCGGCAAGGTCGCGGTCAACGCCACCCCCGCCAACACCCTCCTGATGCTGGAGGCGGTCCGCGACTTCCGCGCGCAGACCGGTGTCCAGGTCGGCGTGAAGCCGGCCGGCGGCATCCGCACCGCGAAGGACGCGATCAAGTTCCTGGTCCTGGTCAACGAGACCGCGGGCGAGGACTGGCTGGACAACCACTGGTTCCGCTTCGGCGCCTCCTCGCTCCTGAACGACCTGCTGATGCAGCGCCAGAAGCTGGCCACAGGCCGTTACTCCGGCCCCGACTACGTGACGGTGGACTGATCCCCATGGCATCCGCATCCGCATCTGTATCCGCATCCGCATCCGCATTCGAGTACGCCCCGGCGCCCGAGTCCCGAGCGGTCGTCGACATCGCCCCGTCGTACGGCCTCTTCATCGACGGCGAGTTTACCGAGGCCGCCGACGGCAAGGTCTTCAAGACGGTCTCCCCCTCCACCGAGGAGGTCCTCTCCGAGGTCGCCGAGGCCGGTGAGGCGGACGTCGACCGTGCCGTGAAGGCCGCCCGCAAGGCCTTCGAGAAGTGGTCCGCGCTGCCCGGCTCCGAGCGCGCCAAGTACCTCTTCCGCATCGCCCGCATCGTCCAGGAGCGCAGCCGTGAGCTGGCCGTCCTGGAAACCCTCGACAACGGCAAGCCGATCAAGGAGACCCGCGACGCGGACCTCCCGCTGGTCGCCGCGCACTTCTTCTACTACGCGGGCTGGGCCGACAAGCTCGACCACGCCGGCTACGGCGCGAACCCGCGTCCGCTCGGCGTCGCGGGCCAGGTCATCCCGTGGAACTTCCCGCTCCTGATGCTGGCGTGGAAGATCGCCCCGGCGCTGGCGACCGGCAACACGGTGGTCCTCAAGCCCGCCGAGACGACCCCGCTGTCCGCCCTGTTCTTCGCGGACATCTGCCGCCAGGCGGGTCTCCCCCGGGGCGTCGTCAACATCATCACCGGTGACGGCCGCGCCGGCGCCGCGCTGACCGCCCACCCCGACGTGAACAAGGTCGCCTTCACCGGCTCCACCGCCGTCGGCAAGCAGATCGCGCGCACCGTCGCGGGCACCCGCAAGAAGCTCACGCTCGAACTGGGCGGCAAGGGCGCCAACATCGTCTTCGACGACGCCCCGATCGACCAGGCCGTCGAGGGCATCGTCAACGGCATCTTCTTCAACCAGGGCCAGGTCTGCTGCGCGGGCTCCCGCCTCCTGGTCCAGGAGTCGATCCACGACGAGCTGCTCGACTCCCTGAAGCGGAGGCTCACCACGCTCCGCCTGGGCGACCCGCTGGACAAGAACACGGACATCGGCGCGATCAACTCGGCCGAGCAGCTGGCCCGTATCACCGCCCTCGCCGACCAGGGCGAGGCGGAGGGCGCCGAGCGCTGGTCGCCGGCCTGCGAACTCCCCTCCTCCGGTTACTGGTTCGCCCCGACGCTGTTCACGAACGTCACGCAGGCGCACACCGTCGCCCGCGACGAGATCTTCGGCCCGGTCCTGTCCGTCCTCACCTTCCGCACGCCGGACGAGGCGGTCGCCAAGGCCAACAACACCCCGTACGGCCTGTCGGCGGGCATCTGGACGGAGAAGGGCTCGCGCATCCTGGCGGTCGCGAACAAGCTCCGCGCGGGTGTGATCTGGTCCAACACGTTCAACAAGTTCGACCCGACCTCGCCGTTCGGCGGTTACAAGGAGTCGGGCTTCGGCCGCGAGGGCGGCCGCCACGGCCTGGAGGCATACCTCGATGTCTGATGCACGACTCAGTGTCCTCAAGACCTACAAGCTGTACGTCGGCGGGAAGTTCCCGCGTTCCGAGAGCGGCCGGGTGTACGAGGTGACCGACGCAAAGGGCAAGTGGCTGGCGAACGCGCCGCTCTCCTCCCGCAAGGACGCCCGTGACGCGGTGGTCGCCGCGCGCAAGGCGTTCGGCGGCTGGTCGGGCGCGACGGCGTACAACCGCGGCCAGATCCTCTACCGCGTCGCCGAGATGCTGGAGGGCCGCCGCGACCAGTACGTCGCGGAGGTGGCCGACGCGGAGGGCCTGTCGAAGTCGAAGGCGGCGGCGCAGGTGGACGCCGCGATCGACCGCTGGGTCTGGTACGCGGGCTGGACCGACAAGATCGCCCAGGTGGTCGGCGGCGGCAACCCGGTCGCGGGCCCCTTCTTCAACCTCTCCTCCCCGGAGCCCACCGGCGTCGTCGCCGTCCTGGCCCCGCAGGAGTCGTCCTTCCTGGGCCTGGTCTCGGTGATCGCCCCGGTCATCGCGACGGGCAACACGGCCGTCGTGATCGCCTCGGAGAAGTCCCCCCTCCCCGCCCTCTCCCTCGGCGAGGTCCTGGCCACCTCCGACCTCCCCGGCGGCGTGGTCAACGTCCTGTCGGGCCGTACGGCGGAGATCGCGGCCCCGCTCGCCTCGCACCAGGACGTCAACGCGATCGACCTCACCGGCGCCGACGAGACGCTGGCCAAGGAGCTGGAGATCGCGGCGGCGGACAATCTCAAGCGCGTCCTGCGTCCACAGCCTGTGGACGACGTCGACTGGTCGGCGGCGCCGGGCACCGAGCGCATGACGGCGTTCCTGGAGACGAAGACGGTCTGGCACCCGACGGGCGCACTGGGCGCGTCGGGTTCGTCGTACTAGGCCCCACCGCATCGCGGTAGGTACACCCGCGGCACCCGCGACTCCCGCGATGCCCACGACCCCCGCGTCCCGCGACCGAGCCGCGCCCTCCCTCCGTCCGGGGAGGACGCGGCTCCTCGCGTGCGTGCACCGCGCCGCCGGGGAGTGTCAGCGCAGCAGCTCCGTCGCCTGTCCCAGCACCGGCACGCTCCCCAGGGACTGGGCCTGCGCGACCGGTCCCGTCAGGGCCGTCGAGGTCAGCGGCTGGAAGTCGGCGACCTTGGTGCCGACGCCGTTGTCCAGCGGGTCGACGCCGGTTCCGGCCAGCGGGTTGGGCCTCAGGTCGGCGACCGGGCCGGTGACGTAACCGACGATGCCGGTCACCGCCTGGGCGCCCGCCTGCGGATCGATGTTGCCCAGCGAGGTGGGCCGGGTGTGGGCCAGGCCGGCGATCGTCTCGCCGCCGTCCGCGGAAGCCGTCGCCGCTCCTGCGGCCAGGGCGGCCCCGGCGGTCGCGAGGGCGACCAGGGCGCGCTGTGCGTGCGGAGTGCGGGGGGACGCGTGTCGGGACATCGCTGCTGCCACCTCTTGATGTGGATTGCTACGGACTGCCCTGACAACAGCACGGACCGTGATCAGGTCACCCCGCAGCGCCATCGGGATGTGACGCGTGCGGCAAAGTCCACCCGCGGGGTCGTACGACGGCCGTTCGATGCCTCAGACTGGTGTCCCGTGAGCTCCCATCCGCCCATACCGACGCGAGTCGTGCTGCTCTGCGGCCCCTCCGGCTCCGGCAAGTCCCTCCTCGCCGCGCACTCCGGCCTCCCGGTGCTGCGCCTCGACGACTTCTACAAGGAGGGCACCGACCCGACGCTGCCGACGGTGCCCCAGAGTTCCGACATCGACTGGGACCACCCGGCATCGTGGGACGCGGACGTGGCGGTCGCCGCCATCGGCGAGCTGTGCCGCACGGGGCGCACCACCGTGCCCGTGTACGACCTGTCGCTCAGCGCCCGCACCGGCGCCGAGACGGTCGACATCGGGCGGACGCCGCTGTTCCTCGCGGAGGGCATCTTCGCGGCGGAACTGGTGGACCGCTGCCGGGAACTGGGCGTGCTGGCCGACGCGCTGTGCCTGAGCCGGGGCCCGCTGACGACCTTCCGCCGCCGTTTCCTGCGGGACCTGCGCGAGGGCCGCAAGTCCGTGCCGTTCCTGCTGCGCAGGGGCTGGCGGCTGATGCGGCAGGAGCGGTCGGTCGTCGCCCGGCAGACGGCCCTGGGCGCGCACGCCTGCGACCGGGACGAGGCGATGGGCCGGCTGGCGGCCGCGGCGGCGGGACGCCGCGCCTCCGCCCGTACGACGGCCTAGGGGCCTCCGGGGCGGAGAACAGGGCGGAGACGGAAAAAGCGGGACTGGACGGACCCCCCGGCCCTCCAGTCCCGCTCCCTTTCCACTCCCCCGTGGATCCCCCGTGATCCCCGTCCGGGGATCCAGGTTCCCCCGTGGATCCCCGTCCCCCGTTGTTCCCCCGTGGTGCTTCCCCGTGAGTAAGAGCCCGGGTCCCTCCCCCTGATACACCCCGGCCCGTACTTTTCTCACGGGGCTTTTTTCACGGGGCCCCGCCCCCTGCCTTCAGGCGACCAGTTCGCCGAAGGCGTCCTCCCGGTCACGGCCGAAGCTGAGGACCTCGTCCTCGCGCAGCCGGCGGAGCGACCGCCAGATGCTGGACTTCACCGTGCCGACGCTGATGTCGAGGATGTCCGCGATCTCCGGGTCCGTGCGGCCCTCGTAGTAGCGCAGGACCAGCATGGTGCGCTGGAGCTCGGGCAGCCGGGCCAGCGCCTGCCACAGGACCGCGCGCAGTTCGGTGCCGCGCATCGCGTCCATGTCGCCGGGCGTCTCCGGCAGTTCCTCGGTCGGGTACTCGTTGAGCTTGCGGCGCCGCCAGGCGCTGATGTGCAGGTTGGTCATGGTGCGGCGGAGGTATCCGCCGACCGCCGCCTTGTCACTGATCCGGTCCCACGCCCGGTAGGTCGAGAACAGCGCGCTCTGCAGCAGGTCCTCGGCCTCGAAGCGGTCGCCGGTGAGGTGGTACGCGGTGGCGTACAGGGAGGAGCGGCGCTCCTGCACGTAGGCGGTGAACTCCGCCTCCGACAGTGACGTGCGCTCCCCCTGCGCCTCCCCGTACGCGGTCCCCCCGCGCGTCTCCCCCCGGTCCCCCGTGTTCCCCGCTGCCCCCGTGTCCCCCGTGTTCGCGTCGACCACCGTCATGTACCCGGTGTGCTGACGCCCGGTGCCGCGAGCGCACCCCCGCCCGCTCACGGCACCGGACTTCTCGGAACCCCGGTGTGCGTGCACGTCGTGCAGACGCGTGACCACTGCGCTGGTGTTGGTGCCCTTCAGCGTGTTCATCTCGCGCCCCCCGTCGTGGACTTCCGGTGTTCGGCCTGGTGCTGCGACGTGCCGCGTTGCGGCCTGTCGTGTTGCGTCCTGCTGTGTTGCGACCTGCTGTGTTGCTGCCTGCTGTGTTGCTTGTGACGAAAAGCTTGCCGGGGTGACTTCATCGCCGTGTCCGCCGACTGTCACAGAGCTGTCACAGGGGTCCGTCACGGTCGCACCACCGTTCCTTCACAGGGTCCGGCGGCGTGGTCGGGGCTCATCCGCACCCACAGGTCGAACACCCACCCCCTCATGGGCCAGAATGAGCGCGTGCCTTCCCTGTTGCTGATCGAGGACGACGACGCCATCCGCACGGCCCTGGAGCTCTCCCTGACCCGCCAGGGCCATCGGGTGGCCACCGCTGCCAGTGGTGAGGACGGTCTGAAGCTGTTGCGCGAGCAGCGGCCGGACCTGATCGTGCTGGACGTGATGCTGCCCGGCATCGACGGTTTCGAGGTGTGCCGCCGCATCCGGCGCACCGACCAGCTGCCGATCATTCTGCTGACCGCGCGCAACGACGACATCGACGTGGTCGTCGGTCTCGAGTCGGGCGCCGACGACTACGTGGTCAAGCCCGTCCAGGGCCGGGTGCTCGACGCCCGGATCCGCGCCGTGCTGCGGCGCGGGGAGCGGGAGTCCACGGACTCGGCGAGCTTCGGCAGCCTGGTCATCGACCGGTCCGCGATGACCGTGACGAAGAACGGCGAGGACCTCCAGCTGACGCCGACCGAGCTGCGGCTGCTGCTCGAACTGAGCCGGCGGCCGGGGCAGGCGCTGTCCCGGCAGCAGTTGCTGCGGCTGGTGTGGGAGCACGACTACCTCGGTGACTCCCGGCTGGTGGACGCCTGCGTGCAGCGGCTGCGCGCTAAGGTCGAGGACGTGCCGTCGTCCCCGACGCTGATCCGTACCGTGCGGGGTGTCGGTTACCGGCTGGATCCGCCTCAGTGACCAAGGAACACCAGGGGGGCAGCCGCGGCCTGGCCGCGGCTCGCAAGGGAGTCTGGTCCTGGCTGCGCTTCACCAGCCTGCGCCTGAGGCTGGTCCTCGTCTTCGGTCTGGTCGCGCTCACCGCGGCCGTGTCCGCGTCCGGCATCGCCTACTGGCTGAACCGGGAGGCGGTGCTCACCCGTACCCAGGACGCCGTGCTGCGCGACTTCGAGCAGGAGATGCAGAACCGGGCGGGGGCGCTGCCCGAGCACCCCTCCCAGGACGAGTTGCAGCACACCGCGGGTCAGATGGCCAGCAGCAGCCAGCGCTTCGGCGTGCTGCTGGTCGCCGAGGACGCCGACGGCGGTGCCGTCTACGGCAGTTCCGGCGGCCTGGGCGGGTTCGCGCTGTCCGACGTGCCCGAGTCGCTGCGCACGGCGGTGACCAGGGAGCAGAAGCTCACCTCGGCCAACAAGCACCCGTACCACCTGTACTGGCAGCGGATCACCGACGACGGCACCCCGTACCTGGTGGCCGGCACGAAGGTGATCGGCGGTGGGCCGACCGGCTACATGCTCAAGTCGCTGGAGCCGGAGGCCAAGGACTTGAACTCGCTCGCGTGGTCGCTGGGGATCGCCACCGCGCTCGCCCTGCTCGGCTCCGCGCTGCTCGCGCAGGCCCTGGCGACGACCGTGCTCAAGCCGGTGCACCGGCTCGGGGTGGCGGCGCGGCGCCTGGGCGAGGGGAAGCTGGACACCCGGCTGCGCGTGTCCGGCACCGACGAACTGGCCGATCTGTCCCGGACGTTCAACAACGCCGCCGAGAACCTGGAGAAGCGGGTCGCGGACATGGCGGGCCGGGAGCAGGCCTCCCGGCGCTTCGTCGCGGACATGAGCCACGAGCTGCGCACGCCGTTGACGGCACTCACCGCGGTGACGGAAGTGCTGGAGGAGGAGCTGGAGTTCGCGGGCGAGGGCGAGGGCGGGAGCTTCGACCCGATGGTCGAGCCCGCCGTACGGCTGGTGGTGAGCGAGACCCGGCGGCTGAACGACCTGGTGGAGAACCTGATGGAGGTGACCCGCTTCGACGCCGGCACCGCCCGCCTCGTCCTGGACGACGTGGACGTCGCCGACCAGATCACCGCCTGCATCGACGCCCGGGCCTGGCTGGACGCCGTCGACCTGGACGCGGAGCGCGGCATCCACGCCCGCCTCGACCCGCGCCGCCTGGACGTCATCCTCGCCAATCTGATCGGCAACGCGCTCAAGCACGGCGGTTCGCCCGTCACGGTGTCCGTGTCGCGGGCCGACGACGAGATCGTCATCCGGGTGCGGGACAACGGCCCCGGCATCCCCGAGGACGTCCTGCCGCACGTCTTCGACCGCTTCTACAAGGCGAGCGCCTCCCGGCCGCGCTCCGACGGCAGTGGGCTCGGCCTGTCCATCGCCCTGGAGAACGCCCACATCCACGGCGGCGGGATCACCGCGGAGAACGTCCCGGACGGCGGTGCGATGTTCACGCTGCGGCTGCCGCAGGACCCGTCCCCGCCCGCCGACGAGGACGCCGGGGACCCGGCGGGGACGGCGGGCGACGGGAGCAAGGGCAAGGACGCGAAGGGACAGGTCTGATGACCGTACGCCGGCTGCCGGCCCTCTCCGGGCTCGTGGGACTGGCCGTGCTGCTGACCGGGTGCGGCATCCGCGCCACCGAGGTGCCCACGGACTACGGGCCCGCCCCCTCGCGGGTGCGCTGCTCGCTCCCCGAGCCCGGCGTGTCGACGCGGGCCGCGTCCGGCCTGCCGGCGCAGGTGTTCCTGCTGTGCGGCTCGTCGCTGGTGGCCGTGGACCGCACGGTGCGAGTGCCGGACGGCGCCCCGGACTCCGGGCGGCGCGTGCTGGTGGCCCAAGGACTGCTGGACGAGCTGGCGGCGCAGCCGTCGGCCGCGGAGAAGGAGGCCGGGTACACGTCGGACGTGCGCCGCCCGATCACCGTGACGGGGCCGCGCTCCGGCGACCCCGAGGACACGCTGCGGCTGGACACCGACCCGGGCGGCCTCACGTCGTACGCCCTGGCCCAGGTCGTGTGCACCTTCTCCGACTCCGCCGCGGCCGAGGGCGACGGCTCGGTGATCCTGGCCGGCCCGGCCGACCGGTCCGTCCGCCGCTACTCCTGCACGGACGAGGTCCGGTCCAGACCCGGCAGCAACGAGCCGCCGTCCGACGAGGTCAAGGACGGCTGACGGCCCCCTCACGGCCGACGGCCGGGCAGTACAGGCGGCGCGGGGGGCGGGAGCCCGCAGGCGGACGGGGCCGTGTCCCGGCGCCGGAGCAGCCCTACGGGGGCGAGGAGGCCGCACAGGCCGCAAGCCGGTCGTGGACGCCCACCCGGGGGCCGGAGGGCCGCACGCGGCCAGGGACCGCGCCCCGAGGTGGGACCGCACCCCCGGGGGCGGCGAGACCGCGCCTGGGCCAGGGAGGCCGCACCGGGGCCGTGGAAGCCGCTCGCGGTCGTCGTGGATGCCGTTCCCCGGGCCGTGTGGCGCAGGCCTCACCCTTGCGGGGCAGGGGCCGGAACCGCGCGCGGCGCGGGCCGCGTCTAGGGGGGCGTGCAGCGTCATGGGTTCCTCGGCGGCAGCGCCGCGCTCCGCATCCGTGTGACAGGAGGTGTGCTCCTCGTCGCACACGTCGTGTTCGTCGCCTGGTACGCGCTGCGGCCACTGGACGTCCCCTGGGTGCTGCCGCCCAATGTGCAGCCGTTCGCCGGAATCCGCGCCGACCTGGCGCTCGGCGGCCGCGAGGCCGTGCGTTCGCTGGGCGGTGGGCTGGCCCTGCTGGCGCCGCTGGGCGTTCTGCTGCCGATGGCCGGCGGCCGGCTGCACGTCTCGCGGCTGGCCTCCCTGCTGCGCACCGCGGCCGCCGCCGCCCTGCTGTCGGTGGGCGTCGAACTGCTGCAGACCGGGGTGCCCGGTCAGGTCGTCGACATCGACTCGGTGCTGCTGAACACGGTGGGCGTGGCCCTGGCCCACCTCGCCGTCGTCCCTGCAGGCCGGGCGTGGCTCCGCCGCCGGTACCGGCAGGAGGGGCTGGAGGACGTCCCCCAGGAGGAGCCCGCTCAGGGTCGGACCCCGACGATTCCCAGGGTCGGTATCGCCCCGTAGAGCGACGCTTTGCGCCGTTCGTCTCCGTAGCGTGGAGGGCAGATGAAGGGGAAGCCGCAGGGCAGCCCCGCCCACCCGCTCACGAAGGAGCCGCGATGTCCAGCCTCGCCCGCCCCACCCACGGCCGCATGATCGGCGGAGTGTGCGCCGCGCTGGCCCGGCGCTTCGGCACCTCCGCCGGCACGATGCGGGTGATCTTCCTGGTCTCCTGCCTGCTGCCCGGCCCGCAGTTCCTGCTCTACCTGGCCCTGTGGATCCTGCTCCCGTCGGAGGAGAAGGCCGCCCGCACGGCCTGGTGACGGCCGTACCTCCCTCTGGTACACCGATGGGGCGCACCCGCCGAGCGGGTGCGCCCCATCGGCGCGGGGGGGGCGGTGCGGTCAGCCGCCGAGCGGGAGACCGTTGACCGGCAGGCCCTGGGTGGGCAGCCCCTTCAGCGGCACCCCGCCGAGCAGCTTGGCGACCGGCTCGGTCGGGCCCTCGGCGAGCTGCTCGGCGACCACCTGCTCGACGACCGGCTGCGCGGCGGTCAGGCCGGTGCCGGAGATCCTGCGGCCCTGCTCCAGCGCGTTGCCCGCGCCGGGCGCCACCTGGGAGATGGTCTCCGCGGGGAGGGTGCGGGCGACGGAGTCCACCGTCTGCGCGGTGTCCGGGAGCTCGGGGGCCGCGGTGGCCGCGCCGGCACCGGCGGCGGCGAAGGCGGCGCCGAGGGCGGCGACACCGAGGGTCTTGGCAGCAGACTGCTTCATGGAAATGCGTCCTCGTAATGGGGTGACGGGGATGTGAGCGGTGCTCGACCGTAAACACGCTTCACCCCCGGCGGCAAACATCGAAATGCGGACGGATGGTGAAAGCCCGTCCGCACATCCGTATTACCGTCACCCCCTGCTCAGCCGTCGTCCTCCGAAGAACCGCTGGTGGAAGCCGCCTGCTGGAACAGCCATTCGGACTTCAGCTCGGCATATCCGGGCTTGATGACGTCATTGATCATGGCCAGTCGTTCGTCGAAAGGAATGAACGCTGATTTCATCGCATTGACGGAGAACCACTGCATGTCGTCGAGCGTGTAACCGAACGCCTCGACAAGGTGCTCGAATTCGCGGCTCATGCTGGTGTGGGACATCAGCCTGTTGTCCGTGTTGACGGTGGCCCTGAAGTGCAGTCGGCGCAGCAGTCCGATGGGGTGCTCGGCGTAGGAGTCGGCGGCGCCCGTCTGGAGGTTGGAGCTGGGGCACAGCTCCAGCGGGATCCGCTTGTCCCGGACGTAGGAGGCGAGCCGGCCGAGCTTGACCGAGCCGTCCTCGTGGACCTGGATGTCGTCGACGATGCGCACCCCGTGACCGAGCCGGTCGGCGCCGCACCACTGCAGGGCCTGCCAGATGGACGGCAGCCCGAAGGCCTCCCCGGCGTGGATCGTGAAGTGGTTGTTCTCCCGCTTCAGGTACTCGAAGGCGTCCAGGTGCCGGGTGGGCGGGTAGCCGGCCTCGGCACCGGCGATGTCGAACCCGACGACGCCGAGGTCGCGGTAGCGGTTGGCGAGTTCGGCGATCTCCAGGGAGCGGGCGGCGTGCCGCATCGCGGTGAGCAGGGCCCCGACCCGGATCCGGTGGCCGTTCTCCCGGGCGCGCCGCTCCCCTTCCCGGAAGCCCTCGTTGACGGCCTCGACGACCTCTTCGAGGGTGAGGCCCCGCTCCAGGTGCTGCTCGGGCGCGTACCGCACCTCGGCGTAGACGACGCCGTCCTCGGCGAGGTCCTCGGCGCACTCGGCGGCGACCCGGACCAGGGCGTCGCGGGTCTGCATGACGCCGACGGTGTGGGAGAAGGTTTCCAGGTACCGCTCCAGCGAGCCGGAGTCGGCGGCCTGGCGGAACCAGGTGCCGAGCCGGTCGGCGTCGGTCTCCGGGAGGTCCGAGTAGCCCGTGGCGCGGGCGAGTTCGACGACGGTGCCGGGGCGCAGCCCGCCGTCGAGGTGGTCGTGCAGCAGAACCTTCGGCGCCCGGCGGATGTGGTCCGGCGTCGGCGTCCTCGCACTGGTCTTCGCGGTGCTCTGGCTCGTCATTTCCGCACTGTAACTCCTACGCGCGTAGAGCACCGGGCGAACGCCCGGACGCGCGGGGCCGGGGGCCCGGCTTTACGGATCGGCCGATATGTAACGGTGATTGCGCGGACGGGTGGCGTACACCCGCCTTTCTGAGAATGTTCTGTCATGGGACAGCAAGCGACGCCGGTCCGTCGGGCCCGGCTGGGGCGAACGCTCGGTCCGGAGGGGACCGCGGTGAGCGGCGTGGTGCTGCTGCTCCCCGGCGGCGACGAGGTGTCCGGCCGCAGACCGTCCCCGCTGCTGGCGGCGGCCTCCGTGCGTCCGCTCGGGCGCCGACTGGCGCGCGCGGGCCGGGCGGAGGGCCTGGCTCCCCATGTCGTGCACTACCGCTACCGCGGTTGGAACGGCACCGAGGCGCACCTCGCCCGGGACGCCGAATGGGCCGCCGACGAGGCCGTACGGCGCTACGGCGACGTGCCCGTCTGCCTGGCCGGTGTCGGCATGGGCGGCCGGGCGGCGCTGCGGGCGGCCGGGCACCAGGCCGTCAACTCGGTGCTGGCGATCGCTCCTTGGCTGCCGGAGGACGACGTGGCCGCGCCACCCGAGCCGGTGAAGCAGCTGGCCGGGCGGCAGGTGCTGATCGTGCAAGGCACCAACGACGGGCGCAGCGATCCGGAGTTGTCGTTCCGGCTGGCCTCCCGGGCGAAGAAGGCGAACCGCGCCGTGTGCCGGTTCGAGGTGCATTCCGACGGGCACGGCCTGCGCCAGTACCGGGACGAAGTGGCGGCGCTCGCCGAGGACTTCGTACTGGGGGCGCTGTTCGGGCAGCCCTTCTCGCGCCCGGTGGAGGACGCCCTGGCCGCTCCCCCGCCGCTGGGTCTGCGGATGCCGCTCGCGGTGGGCTTCGGGAAGTCGCTGCGCCGATAGCGCGCGGCCCGTCCGAGCCCGAGGTTCAGGACGGCAGCAGGCTGCCCCGCCGCGACAGCAGGAACTTCTTGAACGCCGCCACGGGTGGCGTGTCCGTGCGGCCCGCCAGCCAGGCCACGCCGATCTCGCGGGCGGCGCGCGGCGCCGTGACCGTCAGTTCGACCACGCCGGGCCGGGGCACCGCGGGCGGCGGCAGCAGGGCCACGCCGAGTCCGGCGGCGACCAGGCCGCGCAGCGTCTCCGCCTCCTCGCCCTCGAAGGCGACCCTGGGGCGGAAACCGGCCTCTTTGCACAGGGCGTCGGTGATGCGGCGCAGGCCGTAGCCGGGCTCCAGGGTCACGAAGATCTCCTCGGCGGCCTCGGCGAGACGGATGCGCCGGCGCCGGGCCAGGGGGTGGTCGGCCGGCACGACCAGGCGCAGCTTCTGCTCGTCGAGGCGGCGGGCGACCAGGTCGGGGGCGTCGGGGACCGGGGAGGTCAGGCACAGGTCCAGCTCGCCCGCGCGCAGGCGCTCCAGCATGGCCTCGCCGTAGTTCTGCACGAGGCTGAAGCGGACCCGAGGGTGGTCGGCGCGGAAGGCGTGCAGCAGACCGGGGACGGTCTCGGCGCCCATGGTGTGCAGGAAGCCGAAGGCGACCTTGCCGGTGGCCGGGTCGGCGTCGGCCCGGACCTCGTCGGCGGCGCGCTCGACCTCGGCGAGGGCCCGCTCGACGGAGCCGAGGAAGGTCCGTCCGGCGACGGTCAGCGCGAGGGTGCGGCCGCGCCGCACGAACAGGTCGACGCCGAGGTCCTCCTCCAGGCGGACCAGGGCGCGCGACAGGGTGGACTGGGGGACGTTCATCTCCTGGGCGGCCCGGGTGACGTGCTCGGTGCGGGCCACCCCGGCGAAGTGCGCGAGGCGGGGCGCGAGCAGCGCGACGATGTCTTCCGTGTCACCGGACGGTGACAGGCGGGGCCGTGAGCTTGGCTGATGCACCATGGGAACGATTATGGCCAGTCCATGCATTGGACGGATGAGTAAGGGGCTTCGTACCTTCGGGGCATGACTCCCGCCGATACCGGGGCGTCCACCAGCGTGGACGCCGCGACCGCAGTCTCCGCTCCCGACACCACCGGCGCTCCCGACGCTCCCGACGCCGCTTCCGCCACCGCCGGCGTCCCCGGGACGCCCGACTCGCGCATGGCTCCGGGCGGCCCCGGCTACCGCCGGATGAGTTTCGCGCTGTTCCTGGCGGGCGTCGCGACCTTCGCGCTCCTGTACTCCACCCAGGCACTGCTGCCGCTGATCTCGGGCGACCTGGGGGTCACGGCGAGCGACGCGAGCTGGACGGTGGCCGCGGCGACCGGTGGCCTCGCGGTGTTCGTGCTGCCGATGAGCGCGCTGTCGGAGCGGTTCGGACGGCGTACGGTCATGACCGCCTCGCTGGCGGTCGCGGTGACCGTCGGGCTGCTGGTGCCCTTCGCCCCGTCGCTGCCGGCGCTGGTCGCGCTGCGGGCGGTGCAGGGCGCGGCGCTGGCCGGGCTGCCGGCCTCGGCGACGGCGTACCTCGCCGAGGAGGTGCGGCCGCGGGCGCTGGTGACCGCGATCGGCCTGTTCGTGGCGGGCAACAGCGTGGGCGGCATGAGCGGCCGGGTCATCACCGGATGGGTCGCCCAGGAGTGGGGCTGGCGGGTCGCCGTCGGGGCCATCGGCCTCGTCGCGGTGGCGTGCGCGGTGGCCTTCCGGCTGCTGCTGCCGGCGCCGCAGCACTTCACGCCGGGCTCGCTGCGCCCCCGGGTGCTGGTCCGCACGGTCCGCGACCACCTCGCCGACCCGCTGCTGCGCCGCCTGTACGCGATCGGCGCGCTGTTCATGACGGTGTTCGGCGGCGTCTACACGGTGATCGGCTACCGCCTGACGGAGGCGCCGTTCTCGCTGCCGCAGGGGCTGATCGGCTCGATCTTCCTGGTCTACCTGGTCGGCACGGTCTCGGCGTCGACGGCGGGCCGCCTGGTGGGCCGCCTCGGCCGCCGCGGGGCGCTGTACCTGGGCGCCGGTACGACGGCGGCGGGTCTGCTGCTGTCCCTGGCGCCGTCGCTGCCGCTGGTCCTGCTGGGCCTGGTGCTGATCACGGCGGGCTTCTTCGCCGGGCACGCGGTGGCGTCCTCGGCGGTCGGCAAGACCGCCCAGCACGGCCGCGCCCAGGCCTCGGCGCTGTACCAGTCCGCCTACTACGTGGGCTCCAGCGCGGGCAGCACGGTCGGTGCGGTGGCCTTCCACTCCGGCGGCTGGGCCGGGACGGTCGGGGTGGGGGTGCTCGCGGTGCTGGGCGTCGTGGTGATCACGGTGTCCGGGTCGCTGGCCGCCCGCCGGCAGTCCGGCGGGGCCCCGGCGAAGGTGCTCGGCCTGTCCCGCTGAGGTTCCGCACACCCGCTTCGACCTGCGCGTTCTTTGACTGCACAGGCCATTGTCAGTCCCCTGCGGTAGCTTCCGAAGTACGAGGCGCGAAGACGCGCACTCCGGGACGCCACAGGGGTGGGTGGACGATGACCGAGGGCACCGTGACCACGGAGCTGGATTCCGCGCTGGAGAAGCACCGGCCCGAGCTGACGGGGTACTGCTACCGGATGCTCGGCTCCTCGTTCGAGGCCGAGGACGCGGTGCAGGACACGCTGGTCCGCGCCTGGCGCAGCTACGACAAGTTCGAGGGCCGCTCCAGCCTGCGCTCCTGGCTGTACCGGATCGCGACCAACGTCTGCCTGGACATGCTGAGCGCGGGCAACAAGCGGGCGCGCCCGATGGACCTGACGGACTCGACGCCGCTGGCCCAGGCCGCCCTGTCCCCCCGCCCGGACCACACCTGGCTGGAGCCGATGCCGGACGCCCGCGTGCTGCCGCAGACCGCGGACCCGGCGGAGGCCGCGGTCGCCAAGGAGTCGGTGCGGCTCGCCTTCATGGCCGCCCTTCAGCAGCTGCCGCCCAAGCAGCGGGCGGTGCTGATCCTGCGCGAGGTGCTCGCGTGGAAGGCGAGCGAGGTCGCCGAGCTGCTCGGCACGACGGTCGCCTCCGTCAACAGCGCCCTGCAGCGCGCCCGTGCGACGCTCGCCGAGCGGGCCGACCGGGGGGCCGACGCCGCGGTGTCGGACCCGCTGGACGAGGAGCAGCAGAAGCTCCTCGACCGTTATGTGGCGGCCTTCGAGGGGTACGACATGACGGCGCTGACGGCGCTCCTGCACGAGGACGCGGTCATGACGATGCCGCCGTTCGACCTGTGGCTGGCCGGTGCGGCGGACATCACCGGGTTCATGACCACGCTCGGCGCCGCGTGCGCCGACTCCCGGCTGGTGCGGGTGGAGGCCAACGGGCTGCCGGCCTTCGCGCACTACAAGCCGGACCCGGAGGCGGGCGGGTTCGCCCCCTGGGCGGTCCAGGTGCTGGAGATCTCAGACGGCCGGATCACCGGGTTCCACTGCTTCCTCGACACCAAGCGGTGGTTCCCGCTGTTCGACCTGCCGCTCCGTCTCGAAGCGGAGGCCGACGAGGTTCAGTAGCGCGTGCAGCGCCGGGTCGGGGTCGCGCAGCCGGATCCGCCCCCCGGCGCGCCGGGCGGTGAGCTCCAGGCGGGCCAGCAGGTCGACGACGGCGAGCCCCGGCGGTCCGAGTCCGCCGACGTCGCAGACGACCACCCCGGCCCGGGTGCTTTCCAGCAGCGCGCGCACCTCGGCGCAGAACCGGGGCGTCTCCCCTCGGGAGACGGGCCCCGGCAGCACGAGTACGGCGGGTGTCACGGCGTCCACGTGCGGTAGACCCGGCGTGCGCCGGGAAATCATCGGTGGCCGCCGCTGGAGAGCGCATCAGAGATCACATTGACGTGCGCGGACCCCGCCCCGGAGGGTTTGCTGCATGCCCCACGCATCCCCTCCCCCGGCGCTCTGCCGGATATCGCCGTCCCAGGTCCGCCCGCTCGGCGGGGAGGTGCCGTGCAGGGGGTGCTGACCGGGTTCGCGGTCATCGCGGTGGTGATCGGGGTTGGTTACGTGCTCGGCCTGCGCGGCCACCTCGGTCCCCAGGGCCGCGAGGTGCTGACCAGGCTCGCCTTCCACGTGGCCTCCCCCGCCCTGCTGTTCACCACCCTCGCCACGGCCGACCTGTCGGTGGTCTTCTCCGCCCGGCTCCTGGTGACGGCGCTGTCCACGGTGGCGGTGGCCGGCGCGTTCGTCGCGGTGGGCGTCGTACGCGGCTGGGGCGTGGGCCGTACGACGATCGGCGCGCTCTGCTCCGGCTACGTCAACTCCGGCAACCTCGGCATTCCGATCGCCGTGTACGTGCTGGGCGACGCCTCGCTGGTGGCGCCGGTGCTGCTGTTCCAGCTGGTGCTGGTCACGCCGGTGGCCGTGACGATCCTGGACCTGTCGCGCGGGGGCGGTGAGCGCACCCTGTGGCGGCGGTTGCTGACGCCGCTGCGCAATCCGATAGCACTGGGGTCGCTGGCCGGGGTCGTGGTCGCCGCGAGCGGCCTGCGCGTGCCGGACGCGGTCATGGATCCGGTGACGCTGATCGGCAACATGTCCGTCCCCGCGGTGCTGCTCGCCTTCGGCATCGGCCTGTGCGGCTCCACGATGCCGCTGCGGGGCGTGGAGCGGCGGCCCGTGCTGCTCGCGGTGGCGCTGAAGGCCGTGGGCCAGCCGGCGGTGGCCTGGGCGCTGGCGTCGGGAGTATTCGGTCTGCGGGGCCCGCAACTGCTCGACGTGGTGGTGACGTCGGCGCTGCCGGCCGCGCAGAACCTCTACACGTACGCGTCGACCTACGGGGTCGGCGAGCGCCTGGCCCGGGACGCGATCCTGGTGTCGACGGTGGTGTCGGTGCCGGTGCTGGTGGGGGTGGCGGCGGTTTTGGGGTGACTCAGGCCCCGGGGAACTCGCCGGTGTCGAAGGTCAGGTCGAAGGGGGCGGGGAGCGTCAGCGGATCGCCGAACTTGGCGGCGCTCAGTACCCGGTAGACGTCACCCTTCCGTTCACCGTAGAGCGTCGCCGTGGGGCCGCCGGGGGCCCAGCGGTCGACGAGGAGGTAGAGGGGGATTCCGGCGGTGGCGCAGGCGGCCGGCTTGCTGATGCGGTCGTGCCGGGCGTTGGACTTGGAGGTGACTTCGACGACGAGTTCCGCGAGAGCGGCGGGGATGTGGGTGTCCGACTCCGAATGGTCCGGCAACTGTGTCACCACGAGGTCCGGGATCAGCATCCCGAGGCGGGAGGGCACGGAGAGCGCCAGGGTCTGATAAACCCCCCAACGGCCGGGAATCACCGAATACAAGCGGCGCTGGATGCGTGCGGCGATCACGTTGTGAGGCAGTCCCGGAGCTGGTGACACGGTGATGATCCCCTCGATGATCTCCACCTTGCTGCCCTCGGGCCAATCCATCTCCTCCCAGAACCGGACGAGGTCGTCCCAGTTCTGGTCGGGCTCCTGGCTCACGGTGAGTGCGCTCATGGGGGTTCTCCCTTATCGGTGCGTCACCGATCCCAGCACGCCGAACGGGACCGGCATTGGTCTACCGATCCCGTTCACCCGAAAGGGGAAAGCGCAGGTCAGGCGATGCGCTCCCGTACCACCGGCGAGGCGGTGAAGTCCGTGCCCGCCGGGGACACGTCGTACGCGCCCTCGACCGCCGCGAGGGCGTACGCGAAGCGGTCCGGGGTGTCCGTGTGGAGGGTGAGGAGGGGCTGGCCCTCGGTGACGGTGTCGCCGGGCTTGGCGTGGAGCTCGACGCCCGCGGCGGCCTGCACCGGGTCCTCCTTGCGGGCCCGGCCGGCGCCCAGGCGCCAGGCGGCGACGCCGATGTCGTAGGCGTCCAGGCGGGTCAGGACGCCCGAGGAGGCGGCCTTCACCACGTGCTGCTCCTTCGAGGTGGGCAGGGCCGCGTCGGGGTCGCCGCCCTGGGCCGCGATCATGCGGCGCCAGACGTCCATCGCGGAGCCGTCGGCCAGCGCCTTCGCCGGGTCGGCGTCCTTCAGGCCCGCCGCGTCGAGCATCTCGCGGGCCAGCGCGAGGGTCAGCTCGACCACGTCGGCGGGGCCGCCGCCGGCCAGCACCTCGACCGACTCGCGGACCTCCAGGGCGTTGCCCGCGGTGAGGCCGAGGGGCGTGGCCATGTCGGTGAGCAGCGCGACGGTCTTCACGCCGTGGTCGGTGCCGAGGCCGACCATGGTGGAGGCCAGCTCCCGCGCGTCCTCGATCGTCTTCATGAAGGCACCGGAGCCCACCTTCACGTCGAGGACCAGCGACCCGGTGCCCTCGGCGATCTTCTTGGACATGATGGAGGAGGCGATCAGCGGGATCGCCTCGACCGTGCCGGTGACGTCCCGCAGCGCGTACAGCTTCTTGTCGGCGGGGGCGAGACCGTCGCCCGCCGCGCAGATCACCGCGCCGGTGGTGTCCAGGACGTCCAGCATCTCCTCGTTGGAGAGCAGGGCGCGCCAGCCGGGGATCGACTCCAGCTTGTCCAGGGTGCCGCCGGTGTGGCCGAGGCCGCGGCCGGAGAGCTGCGGGACGGCCGCCCCGCACGCCGCGACCAGGGGCGCGAGCGGCAGGGTGATCTTGTCGCCGACGCCGCCCGTGGAGTGCTTGTCGGCGGTGGGGCGGGACAGGGACGAGAAGGCCATGCGCTCGCCCGAGGCGATCATCGCGGCCGTCCAGCGGGCGATCTCGCCGCGGTTCATGCCGTTGAGCAGGATGGCCATGGCGAGGGCCGACATCTGCTCGTCGGCGACCTCGCCGCGGGTGTACGCGTCGATGACCCAGTCGATCTGCTCGTCGCTGAGTTCGCCGCGGTCCCGCTTGGTGCGGATGACGGAGATGACGTCCATGGCCATACCTGGCCCTTTCTGACGGGTGTGCGGGATCACTTCGTGAGGTGGTCGGGGCCGAAGGCCTGCGGGAGCATCTCCGCGAGGGTGACGATCCCCGCCGGGGTCTCCAGCAGCATCTCCGGGCCGCCGAACTCGTACAGCAGCTGCCGGCAGCGGCCGCAGGGGACGAGGACCTCGCCCTCGCCGTCGACGCAGACGAAGTGCGTCAGCCGGCCTCCGCCGGTCACCTGCAGCTGGGAGACCAGGCCGCACTCGGCGCACAGGCCGATGCCGTAGCTGGCGTTCTCCACGTTGCAGCCGGTGACGGTGCGGCCGTCGTCGGCCAGGGCGGCGGCGCCCACGGCGTACCCGGAGTAGGGGGCGTACGCCCGGGACATGGCGTCCCGGGCCGCCCTGCGCAGCTCCTCCCAGTCGGGCCCGGTCACTTGCCCTGGCCCTTGCGGTACTGCATGCCGTCCGCCTTGGGCATCCGCAGCCGTTGCGCGGACAGGGCGAGGACGACGAGGGTGACGACGTACGGCGTGGCGGAGACCACCTGGTTCGGGACCTCGTTGGTGCCGGCGTACCAGGCGAAGACCAGGGCGCCGACGACGAAGGTGATCGCGGCCTTGACGTACTTCTTGCGGACCACCAGCCAGATGGCGCCGGCGACCAGCAGCAGCGCACCGAGCAGCAGCAGGGCGTGCACGTTGGCGGAGCCGCCGCGCAGGTTGAGGCTGTCGGTGTAGCCGAAGAGCCCGGCGCCGATGGCGAGGCCGCCCGGCATCCAGTTGCCGAAGATCATCGCGGCGAGGCCGATGTAGCCGCGGCCGCTGGTCTGGCCCTCCAGGTAGAAGGGGTTGGCCACGATGGAGAGGAACACGCCGCCGAGGCCGGCCAGGCCGCCGGAGATGATCACGGCCAGGTACTTGTACTTGTAGACGTTGACGCCGAGGGACTCGGCCGCGATCGGGTTCTCGCCGCAGGAGCGCAGGCGCAGGCCGAACGGGGTGCGCCACAGGATCCACCAGGTGGCGGGGACCAGGGCGACCGCGAGCAGGGTGAGCCAGGAGACGTTGGTGACCAGGCCGCCCAGCAGCCCGGCGATGTCCGAGACGAAGAACCAGTGCTGCTCGTTGAGGCTCTCCAGCCCGTCCGACAGCCCGGGGACGGAGAAGTGCCCGAGGGAGTCGACCGGCGGGGACTGCTTGGCCGAGCCGCCCTGGTGGCCCTCGAAGGCGAGCGGGGCGAGGTAGCGGGTGGCGCCGAGCGCGAGGATGTTGATGGCCACACCGGAGACGATGTGGTTGACGTTGAAGGTGATCGTCACGATGGCGTGCAGCAGGCCGCCTAGGCAGCCGCCGACGATGCCGACGAGGACGCCGGTCCACGGACCCCACTGGAAGCCGGCCCAGGCACCGAACCAGGTGCCGAGGATCATCATGCCTTCGAGGCCGATGTTGACGACGCCCGCGCGCTCGGCCCACAGACCGCCGAGACCGGCGAGGCCGATCGGCACGGCGAGCTGGAGCGCGGTGGACATCTGACTGACGTTGGTGATGCCGTTGGCGCCGGTGATCAGGCGGACGATCGAGGTCAGCGCCAGGGCTCCGGCGATGACCAGGAGCAGCACCGGCCACGACATGCGGCGGCCGGTGGGCGCCCCGGGCTGCAGCGAGGGCTGGTTGACGTCGGTCGCTGTGGTCGGAGCGGTCATCGGCCGGCCACCTCCTTCTTCGAGTTGTCGGTGGCGCCGAGGACGTGACCGGCGGCCAGCTCCGCGCCGACCCGGCGCTGCTGGCGGCGCAGGCCCCACTCACGGACGGCCTCGTAGGAGACGACGACCGAGAGGACGATCAGGCCCTGCATGATGACCGCGATCTCCTTGTCGAAGCCGTGGTAGTCCAGCTCCGGCGAGGCCTTGTCGAGCCAGGCCCACAGCAGGGCGGCGAAGGCGATGCCGACCGGGCTGTTGCGGCCGAGCAGGGCGATGCCGATGCCGAGGAAGCCGACCCCGGTGGGGAAGTTGAGGCTGTAGGTGTGGGTGTCGCCCATCAGGATGGGCAGGCCCGCGAGACCGGCGAGGCCGCCGGAGATGAGCATCGCGGTGAGCACCATGCGCTTGGGGTCGACGCCGCTGGCCGCCGCGGCGGACTCGGAGGCGCCGGAGGCGCGCAGGTCGAAGCCGAAGCGGGTGCGGTTGAGGACGATCCAGTAGCCGATGCCGAGCAGCGCGGCGAGGATGACCAGGCCGTAGATCTCGCCGGCCGCGCCCATGTCGATGCCGGGGATCCAGCCGGACTCGTGCATCTCGCCGGTGGTGCTGTTGTTGCCGACCTTGACGCCGAAGACGTCCGGCTTCCACATGTAGACGATGAGCGAGGTGGCGATCGCGTTGAGCATGATCGTCGCGACGACCTCGCTGACGCCCCGGGTCACCTTCAGGACACCGGCGATGCCGGACCAGAAGGCGCCGGTGAGGACGGCGGTCAGGAGCAGCAGCGGGACCTGGAGAAACGCCGGCAGGTTGGCGTGGGCACCGACGACGGCGGCCATGAAGGCGCCGAGCTGGTACTGGCCGTCCACGCCGATGTTGAACAGGTTCATCCGGAAGCCGATGGCCACCGCGAGGGCCGCGATGTAGTACAGCGAGGCCTGGTTGATGATCAGGACCTGGATGTCGGAGAATCCGGCCTGCTCCAGCATGAGGGTGAACGGTTCGACCGGGTTCTTGCCCGAGGCGATCAGGACGATCGCGCTGAGCACGAAGGCCACGGCGAGCGCGATGACCGGGCCGGCCACCGCGAGGAGCACGCGCTCCTTGTCGAACTTCTTCATCAGCGGGCCTCGTCTTCCGGAGACTCGGGGGACTCAGGGGCCTCGGGGGACTTGAGCGACTTGGACGGCGCGGACGGCCCGGGGGCGTCCGGGGAGGTGGACACCCCGGCCGGGGAGGCCGCGGACCCGGCGCCCTCCTCGTCCTCCAGGTGTCCGGTGGCGGCGCCGGTCATCGCCGAGCCGAGTGCCTCGGGGGTGATGGTGGCCGGGTCGGCGTCCGCGACCAGCCTGCCGTCGTAGATCACCCGGAGGGTGTCGGACAGGCCGATCAGCTCGTCCAGGTCGGCGGAGATCAGCAGCACGGCGAGGCCCTCGCGGCGGGCCTCGCGGATGTGGTCCCAGATCGCGGCCTGCGCGCCGACGTCCACACCGCGGGTGGGGTGGGCGGCGATCAGGAAGCGCGGCTTGTGGCTCATCTCGCGGCCGACGATCAGCTTCTGCTGGTTGCCGCCCGAGAGGGAGGCCGCGGTGACGTCGATGCCGGGGGTGCGGACGTCGTAGGTCTCGACGATGCGGCGGGTGTCCTGCTGGGCGTTCTTCAGGTCCAGCCAGACGCCCTTGCTGTTGGGCTTCTCGGTGACGTGGCCGAGGATGCGGTTCTCCCAGAGGGGGGCCTCCAGGAGCAGGCCGTGGCGGTGGCGGTCCTCGGGGATGTAGCCGACGCCCTGCTCGCGGCGCTTGCGGGTGGGCAGCGCGGTGATGTCCTGGTCCAGGAAGCGGATGGAGCCGGAGTCGGCGTGGCGCAGGCCGATGAGCGCGTCGACCAGCTCGGTCTGGCCGTTGCCCTCGACACCGGCGATGCCCAGCACCTCACCGGCGTGGATGGTGAAGGAGATGTCGTCGAGCAGGGCCTTGCCGCCGGGCGCCGCGAGGCGCAGCGCGTCCACGGTGAGGACGGCGCGGTCGGTGACCGTGGACTCCGCCGTCTCCGGGGTGGGCAGTTCGCTGCCGACCATCAGCTCGGCGAGCTGGCGGGGTGTCGTCTCGGCGGGGACGGCCGTGCCGACCGTGGTGCCCCGGCGGATGACGGTGATCTCGTCGGCGACGGAGAGCACCTCGCCCAGCTTGTGGGAGATGAAGATGACGGACAGGCCCTCGGCCTTCAGCTCGCGCAGGTTGTCGAAGAGGGCGTCCACCTCCTGCGGCACGAGGACGGCCGTGGGCTCGTCGAGGATCAGCGTGCGGGCGCCGCGGTAGAGGACCTTGAGGATCTCCACGCGCTGGCGGGCGGCGACGCCGAGCTCCTCGACCAGGACGTCGGGGCGCACGCCGAGGCCGTACCGCTCGGAGATCTCCTTGATCTTCCGGCGGGCCTTGGAGCCGATGCCGTAGAGCTTCTCGCTGCCGAGGACCACGTTCTCGAGGACCGTGAGGTTGTCGGCGAGCATGAAGTGCTGGTGGACCATGCCGATGCCGCGGACGATGGCGTCGGCGGGCGACGAGAAGGAGACCTTCTCGCCGTCGACGGCGATGGTGCCCTCGTCCGGCTTCTGCATGCCGTAGAGAATCTTCATCAGCGTCGACTTGCCGGCGCCGTTCTCGCCGACGAGGGCGTGCACGGTGCCCTTGCGGACGGTGAGGTGGATGTCGTGGTTGGCCACGACACCGGGGAAACGCTTGGTGATCCCGGCGAGTTCGACGGCGGTCACCGGTTCGTTGACCGCCGCTCCGGCCGGAGGGCTGCTGGACGCGTTGATGGCGCACTCTCCTGGGGACGGGGGCCGTCTACGCGCGTAGCGCCCCTACGGCATCTAAAAGCGGCGGCGGCGCATCGACACGACGGGGTACGAGGAGGACGACTCTCGGGCCGCTCTTCCCGTACCCCGCCGCTCGGCGCAACCGGCGCGGTTACACGCTGTTCGAGGTGTTGCAGGTGCTACTCAGCCGTTCAGCTGCTCTTGACCTTGATCTCGCCGCTGATGATCTTCTCCTTGGCCGTCTTGATGGCTGCCTGGAGGTCGGCGTCGTCCGCGAACTTCGGGTTGGAGTCCGAGAGACCGACCTCGCCGGACTTCAGATCGCCCCGAACGATACCCGTCTCCGGCTTGCCGCCCTCGACCGACTTCGCAAGGCTGTAGACCGCCTTGGCGACGTCCTTGGTGGCCGAGGTCAGGATGGAGCCCTTGTACTTCGCGAGGGCTTCCTGCTTGTACTGGTCGGAGTCGACACCGATCGCCCAGACCTTGTTGGCGGCGGCGGCCTCGATCACGCCCTGACCGGAGAGACCGGCCGCCGCGTAGACCACGTCGGCCTTCTTCTCGATCTGGCCCTCGGCGGCGGTCTTGCCCTTGTCGGGGCTGGAGAAGCCACCCTCCTCCGCGGTCTGCGTGAGGTACTGGGAGACGACCTTGACCTTCGGGTCGGTGTCCTTGACGCCCTGCTCGTAGCCGGCCTGGAACTTGTGGATCAGCGGGACGTTCACACCGCCCACGAAGCCGACCGTCTTGGTCTTGGTGCTCTTGGCGGCGGCGACACCGGCCAGGTAGGACGCCTCCTGCTCGTTGAAGACCAGGTCCGCGACGTTCTTCGCCTCGATCGTGGCGTCGTCGACGATGCCGAAGGTGGTGTCCGGGTACTTCTCCGCGACGTTCTTCATGGCGGTGGCGTACGCGTAGCCGATGCCGACGACCGGGTTGTAGCCCTGCTTCGCCAGCGACGAGAGCCGCTGCTCCTTGTCGGCGTCCGTCTCACCGTCGGTGGGCTCGACGTCGGCCGTCTCGTAGCCGAACTCCTTCTTGGCCTGCTCCAGACCGGCGTACGCCGCGTCGTTGAAGGACTGGTCGCCCTTGCCGCCGACGTCGTACGCGATGGCGAGGCCCTTGTCCCCCTTGGACTCCGAGCCGGAGTCGGTCGAGGTACCACCGCAGGCGGCGAGGGCGAGGGCCAGGGAGGCGGTCGCTGCGCCTGCGACCGTGATCCGGGAAATCCGGCGCATGTCTGGTGCTCCTGTCGTACAAGCGCCGGGGACGGTTCGGCTGCGGCGCTGGCTTCGCCGCAGATTAACGCGCGTAGACCTGCCTGAAAACCCCTTCTGTCCACCTTGTTATCCGGCCGTGAGCAAGGGGACGCCGACGGGGGTGCCGGGCTTGCCGGGCGCAAACGCGGGGTGGCGGAGGGTGACGCCGGAGGGCCTCGTGCCGCGCCCCGCGGGAGGGGGCGACGCCGGGGGCTCGCGCCGCGCCCCGCGGGGAGGGCGCCGGTCGCCGGCGGGACGGCATGCGGAAGCGGACGGGTACCCGGGGGTGCCCGTCCGCTTCGCGGGGTTCCGTGCCGTGCCGCTGTGAGCGGCGGGCGCGTGGCTACTCGGTCTTGACCTTGATGGAGCCGCCGACGATGCCCGCCTTGGCCTTGTCGACGGCCTCCTTGGCGCCGGGGACCTCGGCGAACTTCGGGTTGCTGTCGGACAGGCCCACGCCGTCGGACTTCAGGTCGAAGGTGTGGGTGCCGGTGAGCGGCTTGCCGTCCTCGACGGACTTGGCCAGCGCGAAGACCGCGCCGTCGATGTCCTTGAGCGCGGAGGTCAGGATCGAGTCCTTGTAGGCCGCGAGGGCTTCCTGCTTGTACTGGTCGGAGTCGACACCGATCGCCCAGATCTTCGCCTTGGCGGCGGCCTCGATCACGCCCTGGCCGGAGAGTCCGGCCGCCGCGTACACGACGTCGGCCTTCTTCTCGATCTGGCCCTCGGCGGCGGCCTTCCCCTTGTCGGGGCTGGAGAAGCCGCCCTCCTCCGCGGTCTGCGTGAGGTACTGCGAGAGCACCTTGACCTTCGGGTCGGTGTCCTTGACGCCCTGCGCGAAGCCGGCCTCGAACTTGTGGATCAGCGGGACGTTCACCCCGCCCACGAAGCCGACCGTCTTGGTCTTGGTGGCCTTGGCGGCGGCGACGCCGGCCAGGTAGGACGCCTCGTTCTCGGCGAAGACGAGGGAGGCCACGTTCTTGCCCTCGACCACGGAGTCGACGATGCCGAAGGTGGTGTCCGGGTACTTGGCCGCGACGGCCGTCATGGCCGGGCCGTAGGCGAAGCCGACGCCGATCACGGGGTTGTAGCCCTGCTTGGCCAGGGAGGTCAGGCGCTGTTCCTTGTCGGCGTCCGTCTCGCCGTCGGTGGGCTCGATGTCGGCGGTCTTGTAGCCGAACTCCTTCTTGGCCTGCTCCAGACCGGCGTACGCGGCGTCGTTGAAGGACTGGTCGCCCTTGCCGCCGACGTCGTAGGCGATGGCGAGACCCTTGTCGTCGTCGCCGCCGTCGTCTCCTCCGCTGGTGCCGCCGCAGGCCGTGGCGGCGAGGGCGAGCGACGCGACCCCCACCGCGACGCGGGTCAGTCTCGAAATCCGACGCATCTGAAGTTCCCCATTCTCCAAAGCCCCGCAGCGGGCGCTCGGTTCGGCGCACATTAACGCGCGTAGAACCTCCTGGGAACGGGGTTGCGGGGCGCCGTTACCCATTCGTGCCGCTGGCCGGTTACCGCCTTGTGAACGACCGGATCGAAGGGGGACTTTCTACTGCACGGCGTCGATCAGCGCCGCCGCGGTGAACATCTCCACGCCGACCGTGATGGCGTGCTCGTCCACGTCGAAGTCGCCCTGGTGCAGGTCGCGGACCGTGCGTTCGCCGGGCGGGCGGACGCCGAGGCGGGCCATGGCGCCGGGCACGTGCTCCAGGTACCAGGAGAAGTCCTCACCGCCGAGGCTCTGCTCGGTGCTCTCGACGGCGTCGGTGCCGCGCCGGGCGACCATGGCGGCCTGGAGCAGCTCGGTGCTGGTCACCTCGTTGACGACCGGGGGGACGCCGCGGACGTAAGTGATCTCGGACTTGGCCCGGTACAGGTTGGCGATCTCGTCGATGGCCCCCATCACCAGGTCGGGCGCCTGCCGCCAGGCGTCGAGGTCGAGGCAGCGCACGGTGCCCGCGAGTTCGGCGTGCTGGGGGATGACGTTCGGCGCGTGGCCGGACTCGATCCGCCCCCAGGTCAGGGCGAGTCCGCTGCGGCTGTCGACGCGCCGGGCGACGAGCGCGGGCACGTCGGTGGCCACGCGGGCGGCGGCGGTGACCAGGTCGGTGGTCAGGTGCGGGCGGGCGGTGTGGCCGCCGGGCCCGTTGAGCGCGATCTCCATCCGGTCGCAGGCGGAGGTGATGGGGCCGACCCTGAGCCCGATCTTCCCGGCGTCCACGCGGGGGTCGCAGTGCACGGCCAGGATGCGGCGGACACCGTCGAGCGCACCGCCCTCGATGGCGTCGGCGGCACCGCCGGGCAGCACCTCCTCCGCCGGCTGGAAGACCAGCCGTACGGGCCGGGGCAGCAGGCCCTGCTCGTGCAGGGCGGCGAGCACGAGGCCGGTGCCGAGGACGACGGTGGTGTGCACGTCGTGCCCGCAGGCGTGGGCGCGGTCCGGCACCTGCGAGCGGTAGGCGCACTCGTTCTTGGTGTCCGGGATGGGCAGGGCGTCGATGTCGGCCCGCAGGGCCAGCATGCGCGGCCCGCCCGACCACTGCCCCGAGTCGGTGCCGATGTCGCAGACGAGTCCGGTGCCGACGGGGAGCACGCGCGGCTTGAGACCGGCCCGCTCCAGTCGTTCCTTGATCGCGGCGGTGGTGCGGAACTCCTGGTTGCCCAGCTCGGGGTGCATGTGCAGATCGCGGCGGAAGGCCACGAGCTCCGCGCGCAGCGTGTCCGGCAAGGTGCCGGGCAGCGTGGCTTCACCGGGAGTGTCGGCCTCGGACTCTGGGGACATCAACGCGTTCACCCTTTGCAGCGTAGGGCGCCCGAGCGACCGGTGGACCCACGATCAACAAAAATTCAGCCCGTTAGGGGAAGAAACTCGACCGCCCTACGCATAGCCATCATCTCGCTTGGGTAAACTCGGCCGCCTTTCCGACCGAGTCGTTCGTCGGGCTCACCAGGGACACCGTCCGATTCCCGGCGTCCGCTCTCCGGCACCCGTGCTCTCTTCACGGTTACCACGCACCGTCCGTCCCACGCGCCCGATTCCACCTGCCGGACGCGGCGGCGCCCAGGCCGCCGGGTCCGGGTCCGTGGAGGATGCCAGGACGCCGCGCGGCTCCGAGCCTTCGGGCACCTGTTCGATACGGGCGGCCCCGCGCCGGCATCTCCTCAGCCGGTGCCCGCCACCGCCGACAGGCGGTGCACGTCGCGTGCGGAGCCCGTGACGCCGCTCAGGAAGCCGCGGGCCCGGGGGGAGGCGGTCTCGGTGAGCCAGGCGGGGTCGATGTCGCAGACGGCGACGCGGACCTCGGTGCCGGCCAGGGCCAGCGGGAGGGTGTGGACGACGGTGGAGGGGAAGCTGAGGACGGTGCGGCCGATCGGGCCGCGGCGGGCGATCAGCTCCAGGGGGAGGTCGGGGCGGACGATCTGCAGGCCGGTCTCGACGGCCAGCCGGTGCAGCTTCTCGGCGCTCTCCCGGCGGTGGGCGAAGTAGCGGGCGGCTCCGTGGGTCTTCGCCAGGCCCTGTACGGCGGCCACGTAGCGGTCGGCGTCGACGACGCCGGTCTCCACGAGGGAGGTGCCGACCATGTCGGCGCCCTTGGTGATGCGGGGCGGGCCGAAGCGGGCCCTGGTCCAGGTGAAGTCGTTGGCGGCGACGGTGACGCCGTCCGGTACGTCCTCGATGGGCATGGAGGAGAAGACCGAGACCTGGCGCTCGGGGGTCGGCGTGAGGCGGTGACGGGCGGACCGGGAGACGGGGGCGAAGAGCAGGTCGCGCGGGCCGGGCCGGCTGCCCTTGCGGTGCCAGCGCACCAGGCGCTCACCGTGGGCCAGTTGGGTGACGAACTCCATCGTGGCCGTGCCGTCGTCGACGACGACCAGGTCGTGGGCGCGGGTGATGGTGAGGAGCAGCTGCACGTAGCGGGAGAACGGGTCGCCCATGACGATCCGTTCCGCCCGCCGCAGTTCGGCGGTCAGGCCGCCGACCGTACGGAAGGGGGCGGTGGCGCCTCCGCGCGCCTCCTCCCAGCGGATCTCGTGGCCCTCCTTGCGGGCCAGTTCCGCCATGCGGCGCAGCTGGCCGCGGGTCATCGGGTCGACGGGTGAGAGGACCACGAGGGTGAGCTCCGCGCCGGGTGCGCGGGTGTGCGCCCACTCCAGCACGTTCAGCAGTTGTACCGGGCTCTCGACGAAGGCGAGAGTGCGGGGGCCGGCGTTCCCGGCGCGGGGGCTCATCGGTGGGGGACCGTCCCGTCGTGAGTGGCTCGGTGACCGGGGATCAGACGGTGACGGGCTCGCCCGCGGCGGCGGCGATCTCCGCCTCGGCGACGACGCCGGTGACGCGGCGCAGCTTCTTCATGGGGCCCAGCTCGGAGTCGTAGACCTTCTTGACGCCGTCGCCGAGGGACGCCTCGATGGTGCGGATGTCGCGGACCAGGCGGGTCAGGCCCTGCGGCTCGACGGAGGCGGCCTGGTCGGAGCCCCACATGGCGCGGTCGAGGGTGATGTGGCGCTCGACGAACACCGCGCCCAGCGCCACGGCGGCGAGCGTGGTCTGCAGGCCGGTCTCGTGGCCGGAGTAGCCGATCGGGACGTTCGGGTACTCCTGCTGGAGGGTGTTGATGACGCGGAGGTTGAGCTCCTCGGCCTGCGCCGGGTACGTCGAGGTGGCGTGGCACATCAGGATGTTGTCGGAGCCGAGGACCTCGACCGCGTGGCGGATCTGGCGGGGGGTCGACATGCCCGTCGAGAGGATGACCGTGCGGCCCGTGGCGCGCAGGGCGCGCAGCAGCTCGTCGTCGGTCAGGGAGGCGGAGGCCACCTTGTGGGCGGGCACGTCGAACTTCTCCAGGAAGGCGACGGCCTCGGTGTCCCACGGGGAGGCGAACCAGGCGATGTCCTTGGTCCGGCAGTACTCGTCGATCTGGCGGTACTCGTCCTCGCCGAACTCCACGCGGTGGCGGTAGTCGATGTAGGTCATGCGGCCCCAGGGGGTGTCCCGCTCGATGTCCCACTGGTCGCGCGGGGTGCAGATCTCGGGCGTGCGCTTCTGGAACTTGACGGCGTCGCAGCCGGCCTCGGCGGCCGCGTCGATCAGCTTGAAGGCGTTCTCCAGCTCGCCGTTGTGGTTGATGCCGATCTCGCCGGTGATGTAGACGGGGCGGCCGGGGCCGGCCTCGCGGGTGCCGAAGGTGCGGATGCGGGAGTTGCTGCTCATGGCGGGAGGTTCCTTACTTGGACTGGGTGAGCGTGGGGGACACGAAGGTGGTCAGGGGGGTGTCGACGGGGTCGAGGGCGTCGAGCGACGGGCCCAGGAGCCAGGTCGCGATCTCCCGTACGGCGCCTTCGCCGCCGGGGACGGTGGTGACGGCGCGGGCCGCGCCGCGTACGGCGTCGTGGGCGCTGGCGACCGCCACGGGCCAGCCGACGAGGGAGAAGCACCGGAGGTCGTTGACGTCGTTGCCGACGTAGAGCACGCGGTCGGGGGCGATGCCCTGTTCCGCGCACCACCGCTCGAGGGCGAGGTCCTTGCGGTCGATGCCGTGCAGCACGGGGAGCTTCAGCTTGCGTGCGCGGGCGGCGACCACCGGGTTCACCTCGGTGGACAGGATGAGCATCGTCAGGCCGCTGCGGCGCAGGGCGGCGATGCCGAGTCCGTCGCCGCGGTGCACGGAGACGAACTCCCGTCCGTCGGAGTCGATCAGCACCCGGTCGTCGGTCTGGGTGCCGTCGAAGTCGAGGACCACGGCGTCGATGTCGGCCGCGGTGGGGAGCCGGCTGGGCGGAGCGGCGGCGAGCGCGCCGGGCCGGTCCGCGTCGAAGAGCGGAGCCAGGGCGCGGGCGCGGGCCAGGTCGTGCGGGTCGTCGACCTCCAGGACGCGGGCCGGGTCGGTGCGGACCAGGTCGGTGCGGCCGAAGAAGCGGTGCCGGTGCTCGCGGAAGCCGCGGGCGGCCATGGCGTAGGCGGCGCCGGTCTCCAGCAGGTCCTGGGGCCGGTCCTGGCGGCGGGGGCGGTACGACTTGTCGTGGTTGACGCCGTGGCCGCCTTCGGCCCCGCCCGCCTCGTCGGCGCCGTCGCGCCAGACGAAGCCGTGGAAGGGGGCGACGGTGACCGCGCTGTCGGCGCCGTCCTCGACGACCGCGCCGGCCACCCCGTCGATGTCCTCGCGGACCAGGAAGGGGCTGGTGCACTGCACGAGCAGCACCACGTCGACGGCGGCGCCGTGCAGGGCCTCGTGGGCGTCCATCGCGTGCAGCACGGCGGCCTCGGAGGTGGCCGTGTCCCCGGCGATGGCGGCGGGCCGCAGCACGACCTCGGCCCCTGCCTCGCGGGCCGCGGCGGCGATGGCCTGGTCGTCGGTGGAGACGACCACGTCCGTCACGAGACGGGTGGCCCGGCACTCGCGCACCGCGCGCACCACCAGGGGGACGCCGCCGACGGGGGCCAGGTTTTTCGCGGGCACTCCCTTGGAGCCGCCGCGCGCGGGGATCACGGCGAGCACCCGGCGCACCGAAGCGCCTTGGCCCGCTTGCGGGTTGGACATGGGATCTGCTCCTTGCGCAGGTGTCGGGGCGGTCCCCCGTGTCGGGGCGGTCCCCCGTGTCGGGGCGGACCCCGGTGCCGGGCCAGCCATCCGGGTCGGGCCGGTCACCCGGGTCGGGCGGCTCACAGCTCCCCCATCCGCCGGATCACCGGAGCGACCCGCTGGACGCCGTGCCGGTAGGCGCCGCGTGCGGCGCGGCGTACCACCTGGCGGACCGGGCCGGGGGGCCGCTCGGCGGCCGGGGCCCCGGGCAGTGGTGTGCCGTCGGGGGCGAGGTGGTGGCGGGCGAGGATGCGGGGGAGGTAGCCGGGTGCGGTGACCAGGGAGTAGTAGGGGGCGAGCGGCGGCAGGCCGCCGGGCCGGGCCAGCAGGGCGGCGACGCGCCCGCGGGCCGCGTCGAAGGCGGTGTCGTAGCCCCCGTCGGCCGCCACGCCCTGCCGGGCGACCCACTCGGGGTCGGGCGCCGGACGGTGGCCCGCGTCGAGCTGGTCCCAGGAGGCGAGGCAGCCGGAGCCCACGAAGTGGTGGTTGCCGAGCGCCTCGCGCACCCCCAGGTCGCTGAGGACGACGGTCGGGATACGGCGGTGCAGCGATTCCAGGGCCGCCGTGGAGCTCACGGTGACCAGCAGGTCGGTGCGGTCGAGGACCTCGCCCATGTGCCCGTAGACGAGGCGGAAGTTGGCCGGCGGGTCGGCCCGCTGCACCAGCTTCTGGTAGGGCAGTTCCTCGATGTGCGTGGTGTGTTCGCCGGGCCTGGAGCGCAGCTTGAGCAGCACCTCGCGCTCGGGGTGGAGGCGGGCGTGCCGGATCAGCCTGTCGAGGAGGTAGGTACGGTCCGCGCGGTTGTCCGGCACCGAGGGCTGGGCGGCGAACACGACCGTGTGGGCGCGGCCCCCGCCGTCCTGCCGGTCCTCGCCGCCCTGCCCGTCGCCGTCCGTCCCGCCCGGCTCACCGGCGTAGGCGGCTCCGCCCAGGAAGGGCAGGGCGACCTCGGTCACCGCGGCGGCGTCGGCGCCGACCCCCTCGTACACGGCGCGGAAACGGTCCGCGTCCTGGCGGGAGTTGGCGAGGACGAGGTCGGCGCCGTGGCGCAGCAGCAGGCCGTCGGCGAGTTTCTCGTAGACGACGCCGACGTATCCGGTGACGACCACGGGCCGTTCGGCGCGGTCCTGCCAGACCCGGCCGAGCCCGTGCAGCATGGCCTGGACGCCGCCGCCGACCAGGGCGAGGACGAGGACGTCGTACGACTCCTCGCCCCGCGCTCCGTCCATGGCGCGCAGGAACTCGACGGCGGTCACCTCGCGGAGCGAGTCCGCGCTGACGCCGACTTCCCGCAGCTGGCGGGCAGTGGGGGTGGCTCGGCCGCGCAGGAGGTAGCCGTCGAGGCGGATCTCCGCTTCCCCGGGGCCGTCGGGCAGGATGCGGGTCGCGGTGAGCGCGCCCCATTTCCACCGGGTGTCGGAGTCCGCCAGGACGGCGACTCGCAGGGCCTTCGTTGCACTTGCTGGCACGCCGTAGACGTTAGGGACGCTTTTCTAGGAACCGCCCAACCGGAATCCAACAGATGGTGAACGGCACACCGCCGAATAGGAAATCCGCCCGCTCCGGGCCCCGGACAGCGCGCGCTTCACCGCTTCGCCATACCTCGTTCACCGCGTGTCAAGGTCCAGGTAAAGCCCGGTGCCGGGTCGGCACCTAACGTCATTCACGTGCCAAAGCTCTCCGTCATCGTGCCGTTCTACAACGTGCGGCAATACGCACCCGACACTCTGCGAAGTCTGCGCGCGAACGCGCGGGACGACTTCGAATTCATTCTCGTCGACGACTGCTCGTCCGACGGGACCGCGGACCTTCTCGCGCGGGCCGAGTCCGAGCTGCCGGGGGCGGTGCTGGTCCGACACGAACAGAACGGCGGCCTGGCCACCGCCCGCAACACCGGCATCGACCGGGCGCGCGGCGAGTACCTGACGTTCCTGGACGGGGACGACTGGCTGGCCCCGGGCCACTACGACCGGCTCGTCGCCGCGATCGAGGAGCTGGGCTGCGACTTCGTGCGCACCGACCACGTCCAGTGCACGGCGCGGGCCCGGGTCGTGCACCGGGTGCCGGTCGGCCGCCGCAACGTCCGGCTGCACCCGCGCGACGCCATCCTCCCCGCCCACCGGTCCACCTCCGTCGACTACGCCTACGCGTGGGCCGGCGTGTACCACCGCCGGCTGGCGGAGCGCGGTCTGCTGCACTTCACCGACGGGCTGCGCACGGCCGAGGACCGGCCCTGGATCTGGAAGCTGCACCGGGAGGCGGAGTCGTTCGCGGTGACCGGGCTGCTCGGTGTCTTCTACCGGCGCGGGGTGGCGTCCTCGCTCACCCAGATCGGCGACGTCCGCCAGCTCGACTTCATCCGCGCCTTCGACGAGGTCGTCGCGGGGGCGGCCGGGGACGTCGACGCCGAGCGTCTGCTGCCGAAGGCCGTGCGCACGTACTGCGCGATCATCTCCCACCATCTCGGCTCCGTCGAAAGGTTCGAGCCTGCCGTGGCCCGCAAACTGAAGGCGATGAGCGCCGCCGCTCTGCGGCGGATGCCGCAGGACGCGCTCGACGAGGTGCTCGGCACGATGGACGCCGAGCGCGCCACGCTGCTGCGCCGGCTGCGCCGCCGGGCCCTGCCGGGTGCGGAGGTGGCGGCGTGAGCACGCAGATCTTCCTGGCGTCGACGCTGTACGGCACGGCCACGCTCGCCGCGGCCCTGGACGCCGGCTGCTTCGACCCGGCCGACCGGCGGATCCTGCTGGTCTCCAACAACGCGGCGACGCCCGAGACGACGCCCGCCCTGGACGAGATGCCGGGGTTCGAGCGGCTGCGGCCGCGGTTCGACGACGTGGTCTCCTGGAACGAGACGATCTTCCCCTTCCATCCCGGCGGCTGGTCGCCGCGGGTGGAGGACGCGCCCCTGTGGGAGCGGCACCTGCGGCTGGCCTGGGGGCTGGGCGAGGACGACGTGGCACTCGTCGTCGAGTCGATCCAGGTGCACCCCGCGCTCGGTGTGGCGCAGATCTTCACCGACGCGCCCCTGACCGTGTACGCGGACGGCCTCATGAGTTACGGCCCCACCCGCGTCAAGCTCGACCCGCTGGTCGGCACCCGGGTGGAGCGGCTGCTCCACCTCGACCTGGTCCCGGGACTCGCGCCCCTGCTGCTGACCGAGTTCGACGTCCCGGCGGAGATCGTGCCCACCGAGGCGTTCACCAAGGTGCTGGCCGAGTCGGCGGACACCGGCGCCGCGCTGCCCGAGGGCGAGGGGTCGGCGCTGCTCCTCGGCCAGTACCTGTCGGCGCTGGGCATCCTCTCCACCGAGGAGGAGGAGAGCCTGCACGTGGAGATGCTGACGGGCGCCGTCGGGCTCGGCCACTCCCGGGTGGTGTTCAAGCCGCACCCCACGGCGCCGCCCCGCTTCGTCCGCACCCTGGAGCAGGAGGCGGAGAAGCTGGGTGTCGAGCTCACCGTCCTCGACACGCCGGTCCTGGCCGAGGTGCTGTACCAGCGGATGCGCCCGGCGCTGGTGGTCGGCTGCTTCTCCACGGCGCTGCTGACGGCCTCGGCGCTGTACGGGCTGCCCGTCGCCCGGGTCGGCACGGAGATCCTGCTGGACCGGCTGACGCCGTACGAGAACAGCAACCGGGTCCCGGTCACCATCGTCGACGCGCTGCTGCCCGGGCCGGCCGACCGGACCGCCGTCGCCGAGGGCCGGCGGGGCCTGGACACCGACGCCCTGGCCGCGCTCGTACGGGCCGTCGGGTTCGCGATGCAGCCCAGGATCCTTCCCGAGCTGCGCCCGGCGGCCGAGGAGTACCTCCGGGCCAACCTGAACGCGGGCACCCGCCGGTACTTCAAGAAGCGGCGGCTGACCTCGCTGGGCCTGCCCGGCGGGATCCCGGAGCGGCTGGCCTTCCTGCCGCGCAACTCCGCGGCACGCAAGGTGGTGCGGCGGGCGCGGGCCATCCGGGGCTCGATCAGGCGGTGAGGCGGGGGCCGGTTCCGGCGAGGACCCGCTAGCGGTGCCGTGACCGCACGGGTCCGCCGGGCCCGGGCCGCGGCTCCCGGAGGGCGTCCGCCTCGGCGGGCGCCCTCTGCGTTTCGGGCACGAGCGCGACGGTCCGAGCGGTCCGAGCCGTCTGCGCGTCCCGCTTGCCCTGCCCGCTCTGCTTGTTCTGCTTGTTCTGCTTGTCCTGCGTCTTCGGCATCATGATCCAGCGGGAGACCACGAAGGTCACCGGGATCGCCGCCGCGGAGGCGAGCAGGGGCGCGAACCGGCTGCCGGCCCGCAGCACGTCCACGATCACGTACACCCCGGCGGTGGTGATCACGAAGTTGGCGGCGTTCGTCAGGGGGAACAGCAGGAACTTCCGCCAGGTCGGCCGGGTCCGGTAGGTGAAGCGCGCGTTCAGGAAGAAGGACCCGACCATGCTGAGCAGGAACGCGAGGACGTGCGCGAGGAGATACGGCAGGCGCACGAGGAACAGCAGGTAGAGGCCGTAGTACAGGCCGGTGTTGACGACGCCGACCACCGCGAAGGTCGCGATCTGCCTCGGCATCGGGCCGGTGGTGACGGTACGCATCAGCGGATGAGGTCCTTCGCGCGTTCCACGTTGCTCGCCTTCACCAGGAAGTGCGGGCGCCCCTTGACCTCGTAGTAGATCCGGCCGGTGTACTCCCCGATCACGCCCAGCATCACCATCTGCACCCCGGCGAGCGCGGTCACGACGGTGATGATCGTGACGTATCCGGGCGTCTCCACGCCGTTGACGAGCGCGGCGCCCACGATCCACGCCGTGTAGAGCCCGGCGAAGGTCAGCAGGACCATGCCGAGGTGCAGGGCGGCGCGCAGCGGTCGGTTGTTGAACGACAGCAGCCCGTCGAGCCCGTAGTTCAGCAGGGACTTCAGGGTCCAGGAGCTGCGACCGTGCTCGCGCACGGCGTTCTCGTACTCGAAGGTGGTGGTGGGGAACCCGACCCAGGCGAACAGCCCCTTGGAGAAGCGGTTGTACTCGGTCAGGGCCAGCACCGCGTCCACCACACGCCGGGACAGCAGCCGGAAGTCGCCGACGCCGTCGACGAGTTCGACGTCGACGAGCCGGTTGACCAGTCGGTAGTACAGGCGGGCGGTGAGGGTGCGGGCGAACCGGTCGCCGCGCCGGCTGCGCCGGGCGAGCACCTGGTCGTAGCCCTGGCCGTGCAGCTCGACCATGCGCTCGATCAGCTCCGGCGGGTGCTGGAGGTCGGCGTCCATGACCACCACCGTGTCGCCGGAGGCGTGGCGCAGTCCGGCGAGGAGGGCGGCCTCCTTGCCGAAGTTGCGGCTGAAGGAGACGAAGCGGACGCGCGGGTCGCGTGCGGCGAGCTGTTCCAGGAGGCTGAGCGTCCGGTCGCGGCTGCCGTCGTCGACGTAGACGAACTCCATGTCGTGGCCGAGCGGCAGCAGGTCGTCGGCGACCTGCTGCACGGCGCTGTGGAAGCGTTCGACGACGTCTTCCTCGTTGTAGCAGGGGGCGACGATCGATATGAGCATGGTGGTCTCCGGGGCGCGGGTCAGAGGGTGCTGGTGGTGCGCTCGCGCGGTCGCGCGGTGGTGCGCGGCTCCGGGCGGGGCGCGGGGCGCCGTCGGCGGACGGCGGTGAGCGTGCCGAGCAGGACGAGGGTCAGGAGCGAGACGCCCCCGACGGCCGTGCCCAGGCGCAGGCCGGGCGGGTGGAAGGTGCAGGTGATGCTGGTCGCGGAGCCGTCCAGCGGGACGGCGACCAGCCCGTAGTAGGTCCGGGCGGGTTCGGCCCCGGCCCCGTCCGCCGCGCACCGCCAGCCGGCGATCCTGGGGGCGGCGAGCACGGCGGTGCCCGTGCTGCCGGCCGGGAGCCGGGCCCGGACGGTGCCGTCGGAGACGGTCACCTCTTCGGCGCCCGTGTCCTTCAGCTCCCGGACGGCGGCGCGCAGCCGCGCGGTGTCGAGGCAGCCGACCGCGCCGTCCGGGACGGTGCCGGTCCGGGTGGGCGACAGCTCGATCCGCACCGGGCCGGACGCCGGGGCCGTGCCGAGCCGCTGCATCGCGGCGATCTTGGCGGCGTCGGAGGTGAAGCGGCCGGTCAGCGGGGCGGCCGGGGTGGCGGTGAGGCGGGCGGTGCCCGAGAAGTGCGGCGCCCAGAGGTAGACCTCGCTGCCCGCCGGGCACCGGGCCGTGATCGTCGGCCGTCGGTTTGCGGCCGCCTTCGTGCGGGGGGCCTCGATCACCGAGCCCGTCCCGTCGCCGGCCTTGCGGTCTCCCGTCGCGCGGTCTCCCGTCGCGCGGTCTCCCGTCGCGCGGTCTTCGGCCGCGTGGTCTCCGGTCGCCCGGTCTTCGGCCGCGCGGCCGGGCTGCCCGCCGTCGCCGGTGCGCACGGTCAGCTCGGGCACCGTGTAGACGCGCGTGCCGAGCAGCAGTTCCTGGTTGCGGTAGGGCGACGGGCCGAAGGCGGAGACGCCGGTGCCGGCGGTCGCGGCGGACGGCCGGACGGTCACCAGGGGCGGTACGTCCTGCCGGGACACGGTCACCGGGGTGCGGTCGCGGGGGTTCCACCTCTGGTGCTGGTCGGGCGGGGAGTGGACCCGGGCGCCCACCGAGAAGATCGCGTCGGTGACGGCGTTGTCCAGGCTCTGCACGTTCCGCCCGCGCGAGGTCCAGCCGTCACCGAGGGCGGTGAGGGTGCGGCTGAGGACGTCCGCGGTGAGGCTGCTGTAGTACTGGGCGCCCTGGCCGCCCACCACCATCGGGTCGTTGCCCACGGTCTGTTCCCGGCCGGGGTCGGTCCGGTGGGCGGGCCAGCCGTCGGCCCCGGCCACGGCCTCCGCCTGACTGCGCTGCCGGTCTCCCCAGGACGCGTAGTCGTCCAGGTGGTTCAGGCGCAGCCGGGTGGCCACCGCGGAGGTGGCGGCGGCCTCGCCGACCTGGGCGCCGACCAGGAGGACGGCGGCGAGTCCGGCGAGCGCCGCGCGGTGCCGCGGACGCGCACCGGGGCCGGCGGGGCCCGTCCGCGGGGCGTCCGTCTTCGGGGCGCTGCCGTCCCCCGCGTCCGGGACCGGGGAAGCGGCGGTGACGGGCCGCACGGTCTCCAGGTGCCGCAGCAGGAGCAGCCCGCCGAGCGACCCGGCGACGGCCGCGAGCAGTACCGGCCAGGCGTAGGAGTGCACCAGGCCGCTGCGGCTCGCGACGGCCGCCACGAGGGCGAGCAGTGCGGTGGCCGCCGCCAGCGCGCGCCGGGCGGGCACGCCGTACGACAGCGTGTGCCAGGCCGCCACGACCAGCAGCGCGCACAGCACGAACGTCTGGCGGTAGGGGCTGCCGTTGGGGGTGGTGAAGGCGTGCCAGGCGAGGTGGGTCGGCGTCCACTGCATGGACAGCGCGACGGCGGCCACCAGCAGGGTCCAGCCGGCGCGCACCCGCACGGGGGCGGCCCGGTGGAAGGGCAGCGCGAGGGCGAGCAGCAGCGTGGTGGTGCCGACGAAGACCGCCGGGCTGCCGAATCCGTACGTCGTCGGAAGCAGCCGGGCGAGCAGGTCCTCGGTCGCGACCGGCGCGAAGTGCGTGACGCGCCCCGGGTAGGCGTGCCGGGTGCCGAAGTAGACGACCGTGACCATCGGTGCCGCCAGGCCGACGCCGAGGGCCACGGTGACCGCGGCGCGGCCGGCCGCCGTCCACGCCGGGCGGCGCGGGAGGCCGGAGAGCCACAGCCGCAGCAGCAGGAAGAGACCGGCGCCGAGGGTGGCCATGTACGCGGTGTAGAAGTTGGCGATCCAGGCGAGCGCCACGATCAGCACACCGGACAGCCGGCGCCGTCCGGTGAGCGACCATTCCCCGACCAGGCACAGCAGGGGCAGGGCGACGAGACCGTCGAGCCACATCGGGTTGTACGAGGCGTCGGCGAGCGACCAGCCGCACAGCGCGTACGCGGCGCCCAGCAGCCCCGCGGCCCACCAGCGGCCGGGGCGCAGCCGGAGCAGCAGCCAGGCCATGGCGGCCCCGGCGCAGGCGGTCTTCAGGACGGTGACCGCGTAGACGGCCAGGTCGATCTCGTCCCTCGGGAACAGCGCGACGAGCAGGGCGAACGGGCTGCTCAGGTACGTACCGAGGTCGGGCAGGAAGCTGGAGCCGTACCCGGACTGCCAGTTGACGAGCAGCCCGCCGTCGGACCGGCCGTGCAGCAGGTCCCACAGGTGGGCGTGGAACGGCACGTACTGGTTGCCCAGGTCGTTGACCGCGCGGGTGCGCGGGCCGAAGGGGTAGCTGCGGGCGACGGCGTCGGCCGCGCAGAACGCGATGACGGTGACGGCCGCGGCGAGCAGTGCGGCGGCCCGCCGCGGTCTGCCGCGCAGGGTTGGGCGAATCATTCTCGGCGGACCCCAAGCAAATTCGTCGCGTACAGCGCCTCCTGTGGGGACGTCACTCCCTGCGCGCTTGTCCGACCGATTAGACCGGGGCTATTCCCTCCTGGTTGTGCCACAGCCGGTGAACGATGGGGGAATAATCAATGACCAATCACGCCCACGACCCGACGGAACAATCAATTCGAGCCGCATTCCGTCGACCGAAAGGAAAACGTCATGCGTCCTGAATGTGGCGCGGGGGTTAATGGGATCTTTCGCGACGGCCCGCCGGGAAATTCGGTTGCGCATTTCCTGGGCTAGCCTGTGCGCCACCTCCCACGTGTCCGACGCATCTCCCCCATGACGGATAGAGGCCCCTGCTCCATGAACAGCCGCTCCCTGCTCCGCAGCTCGGTGTCCCGGCGTCTGCTGCGCCCGGTGGCCGACCTCATAGACCAGCGCATCGAGCGCCAGGTCCGCTCGGCGGTCCGCCGGACCGACACCCGGACGGCACCGGCCGTCCCGGACACCGAGCGGCTGGCCCGTGACGTCGAGGTGCTCAGGCACCGGCAGCTCACCTTCGAGCTGCTGCTCGGCCCCGACGGCCGCGGCATCTCCCGCATGGTGGGCGAGGCGTCGCTGGAGCACCTGTACGCCGAGGTCACGGAGCTGTCGGGGGACCGCGACGCGGCGGTGCGCAACGTCGCCGCCGCGTTCCGGCTGCTGGTGGCGCTGGAGTCGCTGGGCGTCGGCCGGATCGCGGGCGGCACCATGAACATCTGCGGCAAGCTCGGCACGATCCCCCTGCTGGACCCGCCGAACGACGAGATCCTGGAGATCGGCACGCTGTACGGCATGTTCTCCACGGGGCTGGTCCGGATGATGGAGCGCGACGGCCGCAGCCCGCACCTGACCATCGTCGACCCGTTCGCCGGCGTGCAGCTCCAGCCGGGCACCGACCAGCGCCCGGACCCCACGGGAGCGCCGGTGGACGAGCACGCCGTGCGCACCAACCTCGCCCTGGCCGGCCCGGCGGGCGCCGCGGCACGGATCCGGCAGGGCTTCTCCGAGGACCCGGAGACCCGGGCGGCCGTGGCGGACCGCAGCTACGGCGTGATCGTCGTGGACGGAGACCACTCGGCCAAGGGTGTCGCCCAGGACCTCGAGTGGGCGGAGGAGATCGCGGCTTCCGGCGCGATCGTGGTCCTGGACGACTACGGCGATCCCCGCTGGCCGGGCATCAAGGACGCCCTGGACGACCGCCTCCGGGGAAAGACCCGCTTCACCTTCCTGGGCAAGGCGGCCCGCTCGGCGTACCTCCGGGCGGCCTGACGGGCCGAGCGGCAGGAGCGGGCCGCGCACGGTGCCCGGCCGGACACGTTGGGCAATTCGTGCGATTTTCTGCCCATCGGATCGCGCGCGCCCCCTTCCTTTCGGGGGTGGAGGGGGCATCCTCGCCTCATGGCCACTGCGCAAGAGACGCACGAGTACCCCGGAGAGCTGAACGACGTCCCGGGCTGGTTCTGGCCGCTCGACCAGGTGCTGTTCTCCTGGTTCCTGGAGCGCCAGGAACGGCTGCACACCCGGGGCGACCTGCTCGAACTGGGCGCCTACCTGGGCAAGAGCGCGATCCTGCTGGGGCACCACCTGCGGGACGGCGAGACCCTGACCGTCTGCGACCTGTTCGGGGCCGAGCCGCCGGACGCCGCCAACCGGGCGGAGGCGGCGAAGTCGTACTCCTCCCTCACCCGCCAGGCCTTCGAGCGCAACTACCTCTCCTTCCACGACACCCTGCCGACGGTCATTCAGGCGCCCAGTTCCGCGGTCGTCGACCGGGTCGCGCCGGGCTCCTGCCGCTTCGTCCACGTCGACGCCTCGCACCTGTACGAGCACGTCGAGGGCGACATCGGCGCGGCCAGGGAGCTGCTGGGCCCCGACGGCATCGTCGTCCTGGACGACTTCCGCAGCGAGCACACCCCGGGCGTCGCGGTCGCGGCCTGGGAGGCGGTGCTCAACCGCGGACTGCGCCCGGTCTGCCTGAGCAGCCAGAAGCTGTACGGCACCTGGGGCGACCCGGAGCCCGTGCAGGAGGAGCTGCTCGCGGCGCTGCGCGGGCGCGAGGACATCGCCGTGACCGTGGAGCGGGCCGCCGGACAGCGGCTGGTGCGGACCCGCGCCAGGAGCAAGCGGCTGCGGCCGCCCTCGCTGCCGTCCTCACGGCACCCGGCGCCCGCCGCGGCGCCGGCTGCGGCGCCGGACGCGGGCCGGCCGGACGCCGCACCGGTGCCGGGCCGGACCGCCGAGGCCCGTCCGCCGGCCCGGGCGGTTCGCCCGCCGGCCCCGCGGGAGCGCACCCGGCGGCTCGCGCTCGACCTGCTGCCGCCTCTGGTCACGCGCGCGGTGCGCCGCCACCGGGCGGCCCGGCGGGCGAAGGCGGCGGGGGCGGGGAGGGCGGCTCAGTCGAGGCCGTAGGTGGCCGCGACGCCCTCGATCACCAGGGCCAGCGACTCCTCGAAGTGCCGGTCGTAGTCCGTGAAGATCTCCGCGCCCGCCGCGGCCGTCAGGGGGTAGTCGGCCAGCAGGCGGGCGCGTTCGTCCACGTCGTAGCCCTCGCGGCGCTCGCCGGGCACGGGCACGACGCCCTGTTCCTCGGTGACGAAGCCAAGGGTGAACTGGTACGTCGTGGTGGTCGCCCGGACCGCCTGGGCCAGGGTGAACCCCGCGGCGGTGAACAGCCGCAGAGTGCCCTCCATGTACTCGGCGTGCACCGCGCCGGTGAAACGTGAACCGCTGAACACCTTGGCGCCGTCGCGGTAGGCGAGCAGGGACGCGCGCAGGCCGTGGTTGGCCTTGAGCAGCCGCTCCCGCCAGGTGTCGGCCGGGTCGAGGGGTGTCCCGGCGACCATCCGCCGGTACATCTCGGTGGCCATCTCGTCGAGCAGGGCCTGCTTGTCCTTGAAGTGCCAGTAGAGGGCGGGCGCCTTGACGTCCAGCTCCCTGGCGATGGTGCGCAGGGTCAGACCGTCGAGACCGACCTCGTTCAGCAGCTCCAGCGCCGTGTCCGCGACCCGTCGGCGGTCGAGGGGGGCGCGTCGTTCCGTACTCACGCTTGACACCTTAACGGCGTTAGGTCCATCCTCGGACCCGGACGTAACTTAACGACGTTAAGGAGACTTGCCCGTGGATGTCATGGATACGCACGCCCTGGACACGGACGTGCTGATAGTCGGCGCCGGGCCCACCGGCCTCGCCCTCGGCGTGGACCTGGCCCGGCGCGGGGTGGACGCGCTGGTCCTGGAGGCGGCCGGAGAGCTGTTCCCCGGCTCGCGGGGCAAGGGATTCCAGCCCCGCACGATGGAGGTCTTCGACGATCTCGGCATCGTCGACGCGATCCACGCGGCGGGCGGCCCCTACCCGGTCGGCATGGTCTGGCGCGACGGCGAGCGGGTGGGCGAGCACCAGATGTTCGAGCCGGCCGAGCCGAGCGAGGACTCGCCGTACAACCGGGCGTGGATGGTGCCGCAGTGGCGCACCCAGGAGATCCTGGCGGCGCGGCTCGCCGAACTGGGCGGCAAGGTCGCCTTCCGCCACGAGGTCGCCGGTGTCACGCAGGACGGCACGGGCGTCACCGCGCACCTCGCCGCGGGCGCAACGGTGCGCGCCCGCTACCTGGTCGCGGCGGACGGCGGCCGTTCGGCGGTGCGCCGCGCGCTCGGCATCCGCATGACCGGCGAGACCGTCGACCCGAGCCCGACACTGGTGGCGGACGTCCGGATCAGCGGCCTGGACCGCGACAACTGGCACGTCTTCCCGCCGCACGACGGCGAGGACTTCCTCGCCGTCTGCCCGCTGGCCGGCACCGAGGACTTCCAGGTGATGGCGCGGTTCCCGGAGGGCGCGGCCGTGGACACCTCACCGGACGGCGTGCGCGAGGTCGTCGCGCGGCGCTCGCACATCGCCGCCGAGGACGTGACCGAGGTGCGCTGGACCTCCGACTTCCGGCCGCGGGCGGCCCTGGCCGACCGCTTCCGCGCGGGCCGGGTCTTCCTCGCCGGCGACGCGGCGCACGTGCACTCCCCCGCGGGCGGCCAGGGACTGAACACCAGCGTCCAGGACGCCTACAACCTGGGCTGGAAGCTGGGCGCGGTGCTGTCGGGCAGCGCCCCGGCCGCCCTCCTGGACAGCTACGAGGAGGAGCGGCGCCCGGTCGCCGCCCGGATGCTGGACCTGTCGACCGCCGTCCACCGCGGCGAGGTGCGGCGCGGCGGCGAGACCCGGCAGATGGGGATCGGCTACCGGGGCTCGTCCCTGACGGTGGAGACGCGTGCCGTCCCCGACGGTGCCCTGCGGGCCGGCGACCGCGCGCCCGACGGCACCGTGGACGGCGTCCGGCTCTTCGACGCGTTCCGCGGACCGCACTGGACGCTGCTGGCGCTGGGCGTCGCGGCGCCGCCGGTGCCGGAGTCGGTGCCCGTCGTCCGGGGGCCGGGACACGCGATGTACGGCACCGGCCTCTTCCTGGTCCGGCCGGACGGCTACGTCGGCTGGGCGGGCGAGGACGCGACCGGGCTCGGCGGCTACCTGGCCCGCTTCGGACCGGCCTGACGACGCGCCCCGGCGCCGCCCGGCGCGGTGTCCGGGGCCGGACCCCGCGACCGCGGCAGGATCCGGACGACATCCTCCGGTTAGGCGCTGGCCACCGACAGCTTCACCGCGAAACCGAGGAACAGCGCGCCCGCCGCCGAGGTCGCTCCCGCCGACAGCCGCTTGCGGCGGCGGAAGGCGGCGGACAGCTTGGTGCCGCTGAAGATCAGCGCGCTCAGGTAGAGGAAGCTGAAGAACTGGGCGAAGGCGCCGAGGACGACGAAGGACAGGGCGGGGTAGGCGTAGCCCGGGTCGACGAACTGCACGAAGAAGGCGACGAAGAAGAGGATGGCCTTCGGGTTGAAGAGGCTGACGACCAGGGCCCGGCGGAAGGGCCGCTCGTCCCCGGCCACCGGCTCGGCGGAATCCGTCGCCGCCTGCTCGCGCCGGGTCCGCCACATCCCCCACGCGGCCCGCATCATCCCGACCGCGAGCCACGTGAGGTAGCCGGCGCCGGCGTACTTCACGATCCCGAACAGCACGGCGTTGGCCTGGAGCAGCGAGGCCACTCCGGCGGCCGACAGCGTCATCAGCACCGCGTCGCCGCACCAGACCCCGGCGGCGGCCGTGTACCCGGCGCGCACGCCGCGGCGGGCGGCCACGGAGAGGACGTAGAGGGAGTTGGGGCCGGGCAGCAGGACGATGAGGACGAGGCCCGCGAGGTAGGTGGGGAGATCTATGACGCCGAACATGGAGGGAGTGTCGCACGCGGGTGCGACACTCCTCGCCGGTGTTCCAGCCGTCGGTACGGACGCGCACGCAGCGCGTCCGACGGGTGATCAGAAACGCACTCAGAAGGCGTCGGAGGGCACGTAGGTCCCCCACACCTCCCGCAGCGCGTTGCACACCTCGCCCACCGTGGCGCGGGCGCGCAGCGCGTCCTTCATCGGGTACAGGACGTTGTCCTCGCCCTCGGCCGCCTTCTTCAGGGCCGCCAGCGCCGAGTCCACCGCCGCCTGGTCGCGCTCGGCGCGGAGCCCGGCCAGGCGCTCGGCCTGCTGGGCCTCGATGGCCGGGTCGACGCGCAGCGGCTCGTAGGGCTCCTCCGCGTCGAGCTGGAAGCGGTTGACGCCGACCACGACCCGTTCGCCGGAGTCGGTCTCCTGGGCGATGCGGTAGGCGGAGCGCTCGATCTCGCTCTTCTGGAAGCCGTGCTCGATGGCGTTGACCGCGCCGCCGAGGTCCTCGACCTTGCCCATCAGCTCCAGGGCCGCCGCCTCGACGTCGTCGGTCATCTTCTCCACGACGTAGGAGCCGGCGAAGGGGTCGACGGTCGCCGTCACGTCCGTCTCGTAGGCGAGGACCTGCTGGGTGCGCAGGGCGAGGCGCGCCGACTTGTCGGTGGGCAGCGCGATGGCCTCGTCGAAGGAGTTGGTGTGCAGCGACTGCGTGCCGCCGAGGACCGCGCCGAGACCCTGCACGGCCACGCGGACCAGGTTGACCTCGGGCTGCTGGGCGGTCAGCTGCACGCCCGCGGTCTGGGTGTGGAAGCGCAGCATCAGCGACTTGGGGTTCTTCGCGCCGAACTCCTCCTTCATCACCCGCGCCCAGATCCGGCGGGCCGCGCGGAACTTGGCGACCTCCTCCAGGATCGTCGTCCGGGCCACGAAGAAGAACGAGAGGCGGGGCGCGAAGTCGTCCACGTCCATGCCGGCCGCGACCGCGGTGCGCACGTACTCGATGCCGTCCGCGAGGGTGAACGCGATCTCCTGCGCGGGCGAGGCGCCGGCCTCGGCCATGTGGTAGCCGGAGATCGAGATGGTGTTCCACTTGGGGATCTCGGCCCGGCAGTACTTGAAGATGTCGGCGATCAGCCGCAGCGAGGGCTTCGGCGGGAAGATGTACGTCCCGCGCGCGATGTACTCCTTCAGCACGTCGTTCTGGATCGTGCCGGTGAGCTGGTCGGCGCGCACGCCCTGCTCCTCGGCGACGAGTTGGTAGAGCAGGAGCAGCAGGGAGGCCGGCGCGTTGATCGTCATCGACGTGGAGACCTTGTCCAGCGGGATCCCGCCGAACAGCACGCGCATGTCGTCGATGGAGTCGATGGCGACCCCGACCTTGCCGACCTCGCCGCTCGCGATGGGGGCGTCGGAGTCGTGACCCATCTGGGTGGGCAGGTCGAAGGCGACCGACAGGCCCATGGTGCCGTTGGCGATCAGCTGCTTGTAACGGGCGTTGGACTCGGTCGCCGTGCCGAAACCGGCGTACTGGCGCATCGTCCATGGCCGGCCCGTGTACATCGACGGGTAGACACCGCGGGTGAAGGGGTACTTCCCGGGCTCGCCCAGCTTCTCGGCCGCGTCCCAGTCCGCCAGGGCGTCGGGACCGTAGACCGGTTCGATGGGCAGCCCGGACTCGGACTCGCGCGTCATGGTGTGATGCCTCCCGCTGAGCACATGTTCCTACTGCTCGAACTACCCGTCATTGACCCGCCGGTAGGGACCGGCATCTCGACGGACTGTATCCGCGTGCGTGCACCCGGTGGAGTGGCCCACGCTGGGACCTTGCTCACAACCTCGATGCGGTCCCGGTCACAACGATGCCGTGTCGTTCGCGGCGCGTCATCCGCGGGCACTAGTCAGGTGACGCCGGTGCTGGGCCGTGGGACGACGGGGGGCCGTGATGCGTGGGACGGGCAGGGGGACAACGGGACGGGCGGTCGCCGTCGCGCTGGGAGCGGCCCTGGTGGCGGGCGGCTGCACCGTGCAGGGCACGGGGCCGGACGGCAAGGGGCGGGCGCCGGTGCGCATCGACGTCACCACCGGGGCGCCGTCGAAGAGCACGTCGTCCCCGGACCGGCGCTCGCCGAGTGCGCCGCCGGCCGGACCGAGGACCGGCCGGGTGCTGTGGGAGCCGGGCGACACCGGCCGTGACGTCCGTGAACTGCAGGCCCGGCTGCGGCAGGTCGCCTGGCTGGTGGACGGGCCGACCGGGACGTACGACGACCTGACCGAGCGCGCCGTCAGCGGGTTCCAGGGCAAGCGCGGACTGCCCAGGACCGGCCGGACGGACACCGTCACCTGGCAGCGGCTGCTGGGGATGTCGCGCGAGCCGGGCAAGTGGGACCTGTACCTGATGGGCGGGCAGCCCGCCGCCGCGCCCGACCCGCGCTGCACGACCGGACGGGTGCTGTGTGTCAGCAAGTCCAGCCGGACGCTGCGCTGGATGATCGACGGACGGACCGTGTCGACGATGTCCGTGCGCTTCGGCTCGCAGCACACGCCGACCCGGGAGGGCGTCTTCCGGGTCTACTGGAAGTCCCGTGACCACTGGTCGACCCTCTACGACTCGGCCATGCCGTACGCCATGTTCTTCAGCGGCGGCCAGGCCGTGCACTACTCCTACGACTTCGCGGCCCACGGGTACGCGGGCGCCTCGCACGGCTGCGTCAACGTGCGGGACGAGGGAGCGATCGCGGATCTGTACGCGCAGGTGAGGAACGGCGACAAGGTCGTCGTCTACCGGTGAGGCCGCGCGGCGGGGACACCGCGGTGCGGCGAAGGGGGGCGGGGGGGGGGGGGGGGGGGGGGGGGGGGGGGGGGCCCGCCCCCGGCCCCGCCGCGCCCGCCCCGCGGCGCCCCCCCCCCCCCCACCCCCCCCACCCCCCCCGACACTCCAA